>QCGK01000038.1 GCA_003279945.1 Prochlorococcus sp. AG-388-A01 | reverse complement strand
ATGAAAAAAAATAATCAAAATCTTAAAGTGATAATACCTGCCAGGATTGGGAGTAATAGGGTTCCAATAAAAAATTTAAGATTGTTGGATAAAAAACCACTCATTCAACACATAATCGATTCTTTAAAAAAAACTAAGTATTTAAATAACTTTGAAATTAATTCTGATAGTGAATTATTTAAAAATATTGCATTAGAGAATAATATTGATCTCTATCTTAGACCAAAAGATTTAGCAACTAGTAAGTCTTTGATAGATGAATATATTTATGAATATATAAAATCTAAGAATCCTGAGCATCTTGCAGTTGTAAATCCAACTTCTCCTTTTATTTCATCAAATGAACTTGATAAAGCTTGGCTTACTTATGCGGAATCAGATTGTGACACGCTACTATCTTGCGAAAAAATCCAAACGCATTGTTTTAAATCAGGCAAAGCAATAAATTTCTCAATAAATGGAAAGCATCCAAGATCTCAAGATATCGATCCAGTTTATGCTCTTAATTTTGCAATTTCTATTTGGAATTGCAAAAAATTCATCAAAAATTATGAGGATAATGGTTATGGTGTTTATACAGGTAAAATAGAATTTTTTATAACTTCTGAGATGGCATCAATAGATATCGATTATCCTGAAGATTTCAGAATGGCAGAATACATAGCAGAACTTAAAAATAGGAATCAAAAAGCTCCCAAAGAAGAATTCCCTGATTATGTTAATCAATTTTTAAAACACCACAAAAATACACAGAACTAATATGGTTAGGCCCTCAACTATCCATTGTCTTGCTTTGAACTATTCTGGAGTAGGTCCCTCAGATCATGAAGAACCACTATATTTTATTAAAAGCTCCGAAGCATATGCAACTAATGGTGTAATTATTTCATACCCAAATAACGTATCTAGATTTTGGACTGAAGTTGAACTTGGTATTGTGATATCAGAAGATTGTCAGAATATTACTGAAGATGAGGCCATTAAATATGTAGAAGGATTTGTTGTTTGTGGAGATATAAGTTGCAGTAATATTTACTCAAGAGATCATCATTTAGCTTTTTCAAAAAGTAGAAAATCATTTTGCCCTACAAGTAAAGTTAGTAAAAACAAATTTATTGATACAAATAATCTAAATATGATTACAGAAATCAATGGGAAAGTTACCCAAAAAGGATCAACTTCATCGATGATCCTTAATGTATCTCAAAGTTTATCTTACATATCAAATATTACAGAACTAAAGAAATCAGATATTATTATAACTGGCACTCCAAAAGGTTGGCAGAATAATTTTCTTAAATCGGGGGATAAAATTAAGCATAAAATTGAAAAAGTTGGCGAGGTAGAATTTTATATTAAATAAATCAAATAATTCTATTCATTATTCGTTGACCATTAATAATATTTAAGCAGCTTTTGCAGGCCTTTAATCTTGATTCATATAATGAATCATCACTATAATATGCGGTATGAGGGTTAATTATGACTCTAGATGATAATTCTGCGTCATTCATCCATTCATTAAAATTTTCATCTTCTTCAGAAGGAGGTTCTTCTGTCCAAACGTCAGTAGCATATCCAGATAGTTTTCCCGACTTAATATTCTTAAATATTATTTCTTGATCTTCAACAATTGATCCTCTTGATACATTTATAAGATAGGATTTTTTTTTCATCTTTTCAATAAAACTTTCGTTAACCATACCTTTTGTTTCGTTATTTAAAGGCGTATTAATGGAAACAATATCACTTTTCTCTAAAAGTTCAGATAGGTTTCCACATCTATTAGTTTGAAAAATCTTTTCAATACCGCTTGGCTTATAAGGATCATAGAAAAAAGTATTATTTGATAATGATTGATATTTTCTTAGTAATGAACCTCCTATTCTTCCTAATCCAATAACTCCAAGTGACAAGGTATTTATTCTTTTTGCTTCTAAAGTTATTTTCTTTCCAACCCAATAATTGGGATCTGACTTTGCAAGAACCTGAAATCCATTAATGTTTCTTGTTAGATTTAGAATCATTCCTAAAGCAGTATCTGAAACCTCATCAACCCCATAATCGGGAGTATTAATAACAATAATTTTTTTTTCTCTACATAAATCAATATTTA
>QCGK01000037.1 GCA_003279945.1 Prochlorococcus sp. AG-388-A01 | reverse complement strand
CTGAAAAGCAAAAAAATCATGCTCTCCTTCCATGCTTTTTGATGCATTTAACATTAAAACTTCATCTAGCACTTTTTGGTATCTATGCCATGACCAATTATTTATAAACAAGTTAGGAAATTTACTGTTATTAATGACAAAGCGATAATGTCTATACATTGCTGAATAACATGCATGCCAACTATCTTTAACTTCAACCGATTCCAAAACTCTAATTGTTGAAGGTAAAAGATTATTCAACACATCTGAATAACTATCTCCTGGAATAACATAATTTATATCAAAGTGGACAACTTGACCTGAGGCCAGCAGTTCTACCTGCTGCAAAAGTTTTTACTACATGATTGGTAATTTTAAAAAGAGCTCTCTCAAGAATTTGCTGGACTGTTGTGGCATTGTTTTGTCTTTGCCAACCTGAATAATAAGATCCATCATATTGGACTAGTAGAGCTACCCTTTTCAAAAGTTATTTTATATTAAGAAACCTCTTTAATTTAGTGATCTAAACTAGTTCGATTATGGCCATTTGAGCGTTATCACCTTTTCTAGAGACGGTTCTAACTATACGTGTATAACCACCTTTTCTATCCCCATATCTTTCACTTGCTTTTTCAAATAGTGAATGAACTAATTTTTTATCATAAATATATCCAATAGCTCTTCTCCTAGAAGCCAAACTACCCTCTTTTGCAAGAGAAATCATCCTTTCGGCTTCGTTTCTTAAGGCTTTTGCTCTAGCTTTTGTTGTGGTTACTCTACCCTCTTTAATTAATTGCGTAGTCAAACCTCTTAAAAGAGCTTTCCTCTGGTCAGCAGGTTTACTCAATAATGGAATTCTAAGTTGGTGTCTCATAATCTTAAAAATTGTTAAACGGAGGTTCTGCTTTGTGGAATAGAAATGCCTATGCGCTCAAGAGCTTCAATAACCTCATCTGCAGATTTAGAGCCGAAGTTCTTAATTTCAAGAAGATCTTCATAGCTAAAACCCATTAAATCCGAAACTGAGTTAACTTGCGCTCTTTTTAGACAATTATATGCTCTAACGGACAAGTTTAGTTCCTCAAGAGGAATTTGAGCTTCTGGAGATGGTTCAGGTTCTTCAGGGATTTCCTCCACCATTGTAACAGTTGCAAGTGGTTGAAAGAGTTCTATTAACTGGTTTGCAGCTTCAGCGATCGCATCATCAGGACTTGTTGAGCCATCTGTAACAACTTCCATTTTTAACCTTTCTCTTCCAGTTCCACCCTCTGCTACAGCAGTTTCATCAATCGTAAAATTAACTCTCTTAACTGGCATAAATACAGCATCTATTTGAAGTAAATCAATAGCAGTTGTTTCTTCATTCTTACGATCGACGGGTCTATATCCCACTCCTTTTTCAACATGAATTTCTAACTCTAAGTTATAACCATCCTGAATAGTTGCAATTGGTTTTTCACCATCAACAATTTCAACTTGAGATGAGAATTGAATATCATTCGCCTTCACCTCCATTGGACCGCTTGCAACTAACCTGCCGATTTCGAGTTCTGGATTAGTACTATTAATTGAAAGTTGCTTACAATTGAGAAGAATATCTAAAACGTCTTCTCTAACTCCAGGAATAGTGGCATATTCATGGTTAATTCCTGCTATTCTTACTGCAGTCACTGCACTTCCTTCAAGTCCTCCCATAAGGACTCTTCTCAGCGAATTACCCAAAGTTGTAGCTTGTCCCCTTTCTAAAGGGCCAATTAAAAATGTTCCTGTTTGGGAGCGATCATCTGCTATTTGATGGTCGATTCTGTCAATCTGGTATTGCAACACGGAAAAAATAAGGTTAAAAGTTTTTTTTGGGGGGGGGGTAGAGAATGGTTAAGACCTATACGCGTCTTCGTTTAGGTCTTCTACATCCATTATGAGGTAATGGAGTTACATCTCTTATTAGAGTTATTTCTAAACCGGCCACTTGTAAAGCTCTTATGGCCGTTTCCCTACCTGAGCCTGGTCCTCTAACTAATACTTCAATTTGTCTCATACCTTGATCAAGTGCTCTTCTAGCTGCAGCTTCGGCTGCTGTCTGAGCAGCAAATGGAGTCCCTTTACGCGCGCCTTTAAATCCACTTGCTCCCGCAGAGGACCAAGAAATTACATGGCCAGAAGTGTCAGTAATTGAGACGATAGTGTTATTAAATGTACTTTGAATGTGAACAACA
>QCGK01000036.1 GCA_003279945.1 Prochlorococcus sp. AG-388-A01 | reverse complement strand
TTAAATTTTGCAAAATAATTATTTTCCCTATACAGACCTAAATTTATCCTTATGAGTAAGAAGTATGACGCAGGGGTAAAGGAGTACAGAGATACCTACTGGACTCCAGAATACGTACCCCTAGACACCGATTTACTAGCCTGTTTCAAATGTACAGGTCAAGAAGGTGTTCCAAGAGAAGAAGTTGCAGCAGCTGTTGCGGCTGAATCTTCAACAGGTACTTGGTCAACAGTTTGGTCCGAGTTACTGACAGACCTAGAATTTTATAAAGGACGTTGTTATCGAATCGAGGACGTTCCTGGAGATTCAGAAGCTTTTTATGCTTTTATTGCATATCCTTTAGATCTTTTCGAAGAAGGTTCAATTACAAACGTATTAACATCTCTTGTAGGAAACGTTTTTGGATTTAAAGCTCTGAGACATTTACGTCTAGAAGATATTAGATTTCCAATTGCTTTCATCAAAACTTGCGGTGGTCCACCAAACGGTATCGTAGTTGAAAGAGATCGTCTTAACAAATATGGAAGACCTCTACTTGGTTGTACCATCAAACCTAAATTAGGATTATCTGGTAAAAATTATGGTCGAGTTGTATATGAATGTCTTAGAGGCGGTCTTGATTTAACGAAGGATGATGAGAATATTAATTCTCAACCATTCCAGCGTTGGAGAGAAAGATTTGAGTTTGTTGCAGAGGCAGTTAAACTTGCTCAGCAAGAAACTGGAGAAGTTAAAGGTCACTATCTAAACTGTACCGCTAACACCCCTGAAGAACTCTATGAACGAGCTGAATTTGCAAAAGAGCTAGATATGCCAATCATCATGCATGATTATATAACTGGTGGTTTTACTGCAAATACTGGATTAGCTAATTGGTGTCGTAAAAATGGCATGCTTCTGCATATTCACAGAGCTATGCATGCTGTTATTGATAGACATCCAAAGCATGGTATTCACTTCAGAGTTCTTGCAAAATGTTTGAGACTCTCCGGAGGAGACCAATTACACACTGGAACCGTTGTTGGAAAACTAGAAGGTGATCGTCAAACAACTTTAGGTTACATTGACAACTTAAGAGAGTCATTTGTCCCTGAAGACAGATCAAGAGGTAACTTCTTTGATCAAGATTGGGGTTCAATGCCTGGAGTATTTGCAGTCGCATCAGGTGGTATTCACGTTTGGCATATGCCTGCACTTCTAGCGATCTTTGGGGATGATTCCTGTCTTCAGTTCGGTGGAGGAACACATGGTCATCCATGGGGTTCAGCTGCTGGAGCCGCAGCAAACAGAGTTGCTTTAGAAGCTTGTGTAAAAGCACGTAATGCTGGTCGCGAAATCGAAAAAGAGAGTAGAGACATTCTTATGGAAGCTGCGAAGCATAGTCCTGAATTAGCTATTGCTCTAGAAACTTGGAAGGAAATCAAGTTTGAGTTTGATACCGTCGACAAGCTTGACGTTCAAGGTTAACTCAGGTTTCGAAATTGAGGAGATTCGTTTTCTCCTCAAACTTCTATTAATCTCGTTTATATACGAGAAATTACATTCACATTTAGATTAATTATGCCTTTCCAGAGCACAGTCGGTGACTATCAAACAGTTGCAACCCTGGAAACATTCGGTTTCTTACCACCGATGACCCAGGAAGAAATTTACGATCAAATTGCGTACATAATTGCTCAAGGATGGAGTCCTGTCATTGAGCATGTTCATCCAAGTGGATGTATGCAAACTTATTGGTCTTATTGGAAACTCCCATTCTTTGGGGAAAAAGATCTTAACTTGATTGTGAGCGAATTAGAGGCATGTCATAGAGCATACCCTGATCATCATGTAAGAATCATCGGATACGATGCTTACACTCAAAGTCAAGGAACAGCTTTTGTTGTTTTCCAAGGACGTTAAAGCTACTTATGGTAGTAAATAACTTTCTCCATAAAACTTAATTTTTTGGAGAAAGTCTTTTAAAAAGTTTTTTAAAGAGTTTCACAATTGAAGGTTATGTCAACGAAAACTAGTAGAGAAATTGCATTAGAAAGAAGGAAGGCGATGAGTGATAGCGGGAAAAAAGCTGCTGCCTATTCTTCTACTACTAAAGACAGAGTTCGATCATCTCACGATATGCAAGATTCTGGGATGAAATCTTCAAATAATCTAAACGTTTCAAGTACTGCAAAAAAACATACTCCAAACACTCAAGTTAGTGCAAAATTCTCTTCTACAAATTTATCCAGTAAAGAGATTGTCATTGAAAGAAGAAAAGCAATGTCTACCCATGGCAAATCAGCTGTAAGTTCATCTGATAGAACTCGAACTGAAGTTAAAAGAAAAATCGAAGTAAGCAAAGTTAAAGTAACTGATGATAAAAATCCTG
>QCGK01000035.1 GCA_003279945.1 Prochlorococcus sp. AG-388-A01 | reverse complement strand
TATAGATCCTGAAAGATCAAATTATCACTATTTATTTATAAAAAATGAGAAGAATAGAAATTATATTTTCTCAGCTTTTAAATTTTTTTTTAGATCAACTCTATCTGGATTAAAGAAAATAGTAAATAATAAAATTGATGGTATAAAATTTATTAATAAAAAAGATAGCAAATTTGTAATTTATAGCCCTAAGATTTTTATAGATCTAAAGGATAATAAATGTAGTTATTTTCCTAACGCTCCAGATAATATTTCTTTTTTTATTGTAGATCAAAAAGTTAAGATTAAAAAAAATTTTTTCTTTCTATTTTTTCAGCTATTTAGGAAAATAACTCCTTTTTTCTTAGAATTTATAAGAGATGAAAATATTTCTAAAAAGATAACGCTAAGCTTAATTTATTTATCATATTTTGTTTCATTAGAGGTTATTTCTCATTACTATTTGGCAATTGGTATTCATAGAATATGTATTCACAAAAATAAACTTAAACATATATGTTTGCATGAGATGCATCCTTATTCCAGAATTGTTTATGGAGTAACTGAGGCTTATAATGCTAAATCAATAACTCTTCAACATGCCTTAATACATAAAACGAGATTGTTATTTAACTTAAAAGAAAAAACATTAAAAAAGTTTTTACCAAGCAATTTTTACGTTTGGTCTAATGAATCCAAAAATCATTTAATACAATTTGGGTGGCCAAAAAATAGAATTAAATTTTGCGCCACTGAAAGATTTTCTTATATTTTTAATATTAAAAATCAAAATTTTAAAAATGAAATTTACTGTGATTCAAATTTAAGTGAAAATAAAAAAGATTCAATATTATTTATACCTTCTTTGTTGAATTTAGATTTTCAGCTTTCATTAAAATCTTCTAGGTTAATTAGAAAATTTTATCCGGATATTGATATCTATATAAAGCTCCATCCTTCCTATAAAATAAATATTGTTCAGCAACTCTTAATTTATATTTATTCACTTAACTCAATTAAAATTTCCAAAAATAAGGGGTATGATTTAAAAATTAGACCATTAACTCTTACTTACTCATCATCTGCAGTATATGAAACTCCCTTTAAGGATTGGCCATCATTTTTTATTCCAATAATGGAAACCGAAAAATACGATATAATAAATAAAAATGCACTATTAGGGATAGTTGATAAATTTGTGAATGATGAATTAGTCTCGGAGTATTCAAATCCACTTAAGGTGTCTTTAGAACGTGCAGTTGAATTTTTTGGACAAAATAATGAAAATTTCTTTAAATTAATTGATTAAAATGAAGCGTTTTATCAAAAGATCTTTAGCTCTTCCTTTTTCATTGCGTAGAATAAAAAATAGTTTTAAGGAGATAGAAGTTGAGACAATATCGTTTTGCAATAGAAAATGTAGTTATTGTCCTAATGTCACAGTTGATAGATTTGACACCTCTGGCTCTGTTTTAATGAAAGATGATGTATTAGATGAAATATTTAAACAATTAAGATCAATTAAATTTAAGGGGATTTTTTCACCTCATATGTATGGTGAACCTCTTTTAGATCCAAGAATTGTTGATATTATTAGTAGGATTTCTAGTATCGGAGCAATTCCTAAAATAGTAACTAATGGAGATTATTTAACTATTGATCTTTTGGATAAATTAATCGTTTCAGGATTAAAAATTTTGTACATATCTAAACATTCTCCAATACTGAGTTCAAAAGCTAGAGAGACTATTAAATATATCACTAACAATAAATTTAATTTAAATTTTAAAGTTTTAGATTTTTATACTGATTTCAATAAAGATAGGAATATGTTTGGTAATAGGGGAGGAAACTTGGATATTGAAATCAAAAAAAAACCTCCCATCATGTGCGGTTATGTTCTTTACCCTGTTATAGATGTAAATGGTTCGATGGTATTATGTTGCCAAGATTTTAATAGCGATTATCAGCTGGGCAATATTTCTGAAAGACATATTATAGATATATGGAATGATCCGATGAATATCGCGATCAGAAGAAATATTTTTCTAGGAAAATTTGACCTTTCAATTTGTAAACAATGTTTGATGGATTGAATGTGGAGTACAAAAAATACCAATTCTTGTTCTTTATTAGATTCTATAATAGTTTTGGACATTATCTTTTTTTTGTAAAATTACCGTTTAGGTATGTTTATTTTTCTTCATTCCCAACAGTTTGTGAAAAAAAATTTCTTTTTTGCGATTATAAAAGTTATAAAAATATAATAAAAAAATGGAGTAAAAACTTTAAAAAACCTAATATGATTTCATTCCCTGAATCTAAAGATATCAGGCGTAAATTATTTAAAGATTTAGTACCAAAACCTAATGAAAGAAAAATATAAGAGCCTTGCCTTATTAATTAAATT
>QCGK01000034.1 GCA_003279945.1 Prochlorococcus sp. AG-388-A01 | reverse complement strand
TCAGGCTTTATCTCATGGTAAGAGATAAAAGAAAGTTACCAATTTCCATTCAAGAAAATAAAAAAGTCAAATTAATAGTGTGCGATATCAGGGAATCAAATAGATACAAGAAGGAAATTAGTCAAATTAATTACCTAATACATACTGCTACAGCCTGGGGAGATCCAAGAAGAGCCTATGAAGTAAATATTAAAGCTTTTGAAGAATTACTTGAAATGCTTGATATTAAAAAGTTAGAAAAGATTATTTATTTTTCAACTGCTAGCATTCTTGATAAACAAACAGAATTAATGAGGGAATCATTAATTTATGGAACAGAATACATACAAACAAAATATAAATGTTTTCAGAGACTTAGAGAAAGCTCATTTGCAGAAAAAACATTCGCTGTTTTCCCTACCTTGGTTTTTGGAGGAAATCTTGGCAAAAAAAGTAAATATCCTGTGAGTTACTTGACTAGTGGATTGAAAGAAATTGTGAAATGGCTTTGGTTAGCAAGATTTCTAAAACTCGATTCTAAATTTCACTTCATACACGCCAATGATATCGCTCAAATTTGCGGGTTTCTAATTAAAAATCATAAAGCAGAGCAGTATAAAGGCTTTAGAAAATTTGTATTAGGTCAGAAATTCATTTCAATTGATCAGGCCATAATTACACTTTTAAAAAGAAATTATATGAGGAGATATTTTGCAATACCCCTTACAAAAAAAATTCTAAAAATATTATTAAGAATTCTTCCCATACAAACCACCCCGTGGGATAGCTTCAGTATCAAAAAATATGACTTTAATCATGTGCCCATCACTAATCCTGAGACATTCAAACTTAAAAGTTATGCCAAGTCACTGAATGATATTTTAAGGTTATCAAAGTTACCAAGCTGTAATAACAATTAAAATTCTCGCAGTTAGGTTCCCAAAGCCTTGTAATATATAGAAAAGTAAATTTTAATTATGTTACGTTCAATCTTTGCAGGGTTATTCGCAATAGTTTTAACTCTAGGTCTAGGTATTTCATCAGTTTCAGCTAAGACTGTTGAAGTAAAACTTGGTACGGACGCTGGAATGCTTGCATTTGAACCAAGCACAGTAACCATAAGTGCTGGTGATACAGTTAAATTTGTCAATAATAAACTTGCCCCTCACAATGCTGTTTTTGATGGGCATGAGGAATTAAGTCATGCAGACTTAGCTTTTGCTCCAGGAGAGTCTTGGGAAGAAACATTTGATACTGCAGGAACTTATGATTACTATTGCGAGCCACACAGAGGTGCTGGAATGGTAGGTAAAGTTATTGTTGAATAAATCTTCTAGTTGTTAGGTAATCTTTTTACTTAATATTTATTTATTTAAGTCATACCTATATTTTGATTAATGAAAATAGTTCCAAGTGAATTTTCAAATTCTGCTTGGAACTGTTTTATTTTTGCCAAAGAAATAGCTTATAAAAATCATCAACAAAACGTAGACTCTGATAATTTACTATTAGCTCTTGTTAAACAAGACAACCTTACAAAAAAGATCTTTAAAAAAAATAATATAAATATCAAAGATTTTGAGAAAGAAATAATATCTTCATTAAATTCGAAAGCAAAAATGAAAAATAAACAAGATGATTTATATATTGGTGATAATCTTTACAAAATTTTTTTAAAAGCGAAAAATATTAAAAATACTTTAGATGATGTAGTGATATCAACAGAACACTTAGTTTACGGTTTCACTTATGATAAAAAATATGGATTTCAAATTTTAAATCAAAAAAGTATTCCAGAATTTCTTGAAACTATAAAGAAAATGAAGTCAGATCCAGCATTAAAAAATGACTTTGATACTTCTAATGAGTCTTTAAATAAATATGGTATTGATCTAACCCAATCAGCAAGGGATGGGGTCTTAGATCCAGTTATTGGTAGGGATGAAGAAATCAGAAGAACAATTCAAATATTGAGTAGAAGAACAAAAAATAATCCAGTACTTATTGGAGAACCTGGAGTTGGTAAAACAGCAATAGTTGAAGGGTTGGCTCAAAGAATTATTAATGGCGATATACCTACTGCGCTACAAAATAGGCAACTGATTTCATTAGATATGGGTTCACTTTTGGCTGGTGCAAAATATCGTGGAGAATTTGAAGAAAGAATAAAGAATGTCCTAAAGAAAGTGAAAGAATCAGACGGTAAGATCATTCTTTTTATTGATGAAATTCATACAGTAGTTGGTGCAGGCGCCAGTGGAGGTTCTTTAGATGCAAGCAACCTATTAAAACCAATGCTTGCAAGAGGAGAACTTAGATGTATTGGTGCTACAACTATTAATGAGCATAAACAAAATATAGAAAAAGATCCTGCTCTAGAACGAAGATTTCAGAAAATAAAAATTGATGCTCCTTCAATAGATGATACTGTATCAATATTAAGAGGATTGAGAGAAAGATACGAAGTTCATCATAGTGTGAGAATTTCCGATAATGCTTTAGTTGCAGCTGCCACCCTTAGTGAAAGATATATTAACGATAGATTTCTTCCTGACAAAGCAATAGATCTAATCGATGAAGCAGCGTCAAGATTAAATATGGTCATAACTTCCAAGCCCGAAGAAATTGATGAAATTGATCGAAAAGTTCTACAGTTTGAAATGGAAAAATTATCTTTAAAAAGAGAAACAGATGATTTTTCTATAGAAAGATTAAAAAAAATCAATAGTGAACTTATATCACTTAAAGATAGACAGGCAGAATTAGGCGCTCAATGGAAAAAAGAAAAAGATGAAATTGATGAAGTTAGCTCTATAAAAGAGGAAATTGAATCCATTCAATTACAAATAGAACAAGCCAAAAGGAATTTT
>QCGK01000033.1 GCA_003279945.1 Prochlorococcus sp. AG-388-A01 | reverse complement strand
ATATCAAAAAACAATCAGAGGTTTTAGTTAATAAACTTGGTTGTCCTCGATCATTTGTGGGAGGAATGCTTCATGCAATAGCAAGCGACTTTTCTGATATGAAAACTTGGGAATAAATGAAAAACTTATTACTTGTACCACTTTTCAAACTTTTCAACAAAAGCACTTTCCTCTCATCACTAAATCAAAACTCTTGCCCTGTTTTAGATGCTGAGGAAATAAAAAAGGAAGAACAAAAAGATGCTATTGGGAAGTTATATCCATGATTTTATAGCTTTCCAAATCCCTTAATTCTTTTTTCTAATTTATATCCTGCTTGTGCGAATTGAGTATTGTCAGTCCCTACATCATAAAGAGTATAATTTTTTCCCGCCCCAATACCAATAAAAGCTTTTTGTGGAACTTTCTGCTCTTTCTTACGATTTCCATTTAAATCTTTTAGTACAGAATTAACAATTCCCTCTATCAATTCCAAATGAAACTGTTGTTTGCTTCTTGCAGTAAATTCCACATACTTGCATATTCCATCTATTAAATCCTTCACTTCTATATTGATTATCTCTTCATTTTCATTTTCAATAATACGAGATTTTCCACCGCAACTAAATTAATGCATTTCCTTTGGTTAGAAAAAATCTTTATCATTTCTGCATGAGGACAGAAAAGTTAAAGAAAATACTATTGAAAGAAGTTCTTTTTATAATCAAGACTTTTTATACATAATTATCTTAAAAGGAAGATTCACTAAGTAGCAATTAAATAATTTAATAGCAAAGCACGCTATCTGCTTTAATTGATTCTTCAACTAGAACATCTGGCATAACAAATTCTGCTGTATATCCATCTAGAAGCTTCTCATCGTAACCCCTAGATTTAGCAGACATTCCTGAGACATATACGGTAACTTTTGAATTCTTTAAATTTTGAAGATGTTCGTATAAATCTCCAGTCCCTTGACCAACTATTTCACCAGCTTTTTTGCAATTTAATATTTGTACTCCGTCTCCTGCTAGAAAAAGAGTTACTTTATGATCGTTTTTTTCTGCAGTAAGGGCAACCAATAAACCTAAAGTTATTTTATTTTTGGATTCTAAACCGCTGTAAATATGAACTAATACTGTATTGTCGGTAATGATAGACATTTAATACTCCCTAAATTTTTTTTATATCCTAAATAAAATCTATTTTCATTAGCTGTTTTTTTCATGAAACGCTTACTACTTGCATAACTAAAAGCTAGCAATTGATTGTGGATCTACATTAGAGAGTAAACAATCCTTTTTTTTAATGAAAAACAAATATAAAAGATCAGCTTATTTTGATATGTCTGATGACCTTTTCTATCGAATATCATTAATAGGATTTTTAGTTGTTTTTAGCTCAATGGTATTTTTCCTAACGAAATATAGAGAAAAAAAAGTTAATAATATAAGCCAGATTTCCATAACTGAACAAATTAAATTTTTAAAGCTTTAATGCAACGATTTATAATTTCACCGTTATTTGCTTTATCTAGGTTTTTTATAAATATTTACGGAATATTTTTAAAGTTTTTTCTTCAATTAAATGGTGGTTATTGGTCAAGAATTGGTTTAGCCGAAAATATTACAGAGGAAAGAATAAAAAAAAGAAGATTATATATCCTGCCTTTTTATATTCTTCTAGCTTTATTGTTTGGATTACTATCTGCTCTATATTGGTATTTTGTTATTCTCCATGTGCCTCTTTTAATAGAAAGATATTTAAGTCCATTGAATAACAATATTGCTTTAATAATTGCTTTTGCTACTTTCTTTGGTTGGCTTTATATTCTTTGTAAAACAAAATAAATAAAATGCTTAGCTAATAAGAAATCATGTGGTCCAAGGATTAAAGATTTAATTAATCATGATTAAATCATTCTTAAGGATTCATGCAAAATTTTTGTGACCGATTAACTTATATGTACGACAGTTCTGGTGATCGACTCGACCAAGGTTGACCAACTAGATCTTCTCTAATCCATGGTCTGCAACACCAAGGTAAATTAACTTATCTAACCTTTACGGAAAGAAAGTTAAGTGATCAGAAATTAAACTTTAGGGATTAATTCTGAACTATCTTAAAAATAAAGTCGTTTGTAAAGCATGAAGAAGTGAGTAATCACTTTTACTTTCAAAACTAATTTCTAAGAAAATTCTTAATCTGATTATTAAATAGATCTCCTTTCTGTCGTCACCATTTAAAAAAAGACCTGTAAAAGGGTCTTTTTTTATGTCTTAAATTTAATTTATTGACTGTTAATCCACAAATAATTAAATATTTTTATCTCGCTCATTCGCGATCAGTTAATGCTTTTTCAAAAGTAAAAAAGAAAGTACAAATGCTATTCAATGCAACCAACAAAAGAACTACTGATCTTCCATGTTGATTTAATTGAAGTGATCTTTGAGTCATACTCTTAATATTCTTCATTGTAATCGGATGGACTACCAGTTAAAGAACAAACAACTGATTCCTCTTTTTTCATTTCTTTTATTTCCATTATTGGTCTGCCCATTTTCTTAAGAACATCTATATCTTCTTTAGTCTGACAGCGAGCAATTATGTTTCCTTTTTTATCAAAGCAACTGTAGTAAGTCATTTTATTAAATGTAATTTAAAGTTTATGGTTGATTTCAGTTGCAGCAACGCAACCGACTCATGACAACCATATTTCTAATTTAGGTCAGCCACAGATTTAAATGGCTAAAAAAACATACCTCTTTCCGTACCTAAATGTTCCTCAAACCGCACACATTAGATACGCAGTGTTTTAGTCAAATCAGTTAGAACAAAGAGGTAGTTAAACGAATATACAAAGGAGAATTTATGAGTGGAGATTTTGAGACTCTTGAAATTAATCAACCAAAAATTAAATATTTAAAACCAGAAGATAATA
>QCGK01000032.1 GCA_003279945.1 Prochlorococcus sp. AG-388-A01 | reverse complement strand
TAAATTAAGATAATAAATATCCTTTGGTTCTTCTTTAAAATTTTTTTAAAAAATAATATTAAACAAAAAATATTCTAAGACTAATAAGTAAGCAGATAAATTTATAAGATATCAATTATTTAATATTGGCAACGATTTTGTTTAAAAATAATAACTTTTTGTAAGGTTATTGATAATTATTTTAAATAAGTTATTTACGTTGAAAAATTTATTTAATCAATCGAGTCTATATTTTTTCCATCTTCTTTCTATATGGTTATTTATTGAAATTAATTCAGGTTTATCTTTAAGGAATAAAATTATATCTTTTAAAGAAAAAAATTCTATATTTTTACTTAAAAAATGCCTGAAAATAATTTCTATTAATTTTAGATCTTCTTTTGTATCAACCTCTAAAAATATATTAGGGTAATTGACACTTTTAGGAGCCTCAATATTTATAACTTTATAAAATTCTGGAAATCTAGTTATATTAAATCCAACATGTTCTCTAAGTGGGTCAGATATATTAATTCTTTTATTTACATCTATTAAAGTAGATCCCTTATAAATATTTACTTCCATACCAGGAGGGTATGTTGTCTTAACAGAGTTTGAGATGAAATCTCCATCCTTTTTTTGTTTCAGAAAAATTTTTACCATTCTATCAATTATTTTGGGGTCAATTAGCGGAGAATCACCAAAACATTCAACATGTATATCTATATTCTTTTTAATTATAAGAGAAGTTATCCTTTCTAAAACATCTTTTTCACTGCCTCTAAAATATTCAATGTTGTAATGCTCACATACTTCTTTGATTTTATTATCTATTGAATTCTCAGTTGTGGCGACAATAATGCGGTTTATAAATTTGCTTCTTTTTAATCTCTCAATTTGTCTAATTATCATTGGTTTCCCAAAAATATTAGATAGAACTTTACCGGGTAATCGACTCGAGCCCATTCTTGCTTGAATAGTTGCAGTAATCTCCATAGATCGCTATTTGAAAATGTAATATTTTATTTTCTTAAAGTGGAAAAAATAATATCCCCAATAATATCAATTTTTTCATTATTCAAGTTACTTGATATTGGTAAGGAAACTGCTCTACTTAAAATTGACTTGGAAACATGAAATTGATTTTTAAGATTATTTTTATGAGCTTTATTTAATTCTAAAATATGTTCCCATGTTCCTGCAAAATGCCAACTATATGCTTCAGGTAAAATCTTAGTCGAAAAATTATTTTGTAGTAAATTTTCTCTACATTTTAAAGCTTCTTTTTTGCTCTCAACAAAGAATATTAGTGAATCCGCTGTTTCATAAGAATCATTAGGGCTGTTTCTTAATTCGATTTCATTTATATTTGCAAGTTTATTTATTAACTTTTGCTTGATATCTCTTTGTAAATTAATAATAAAATCAAGTTTCTTTAATTGGGCAAGTCCAATTGCTCCTTGTAATTCCATCATTCTAAAGTTAAATCCACTAGAAGATCTTGTATCCTCCCATCTTGGATATTTTGGATTGTTTTCATGTCCATGATCATGCCAAGCAGCTGCCTTTTTATAAATTTTTTCATCTTTAAAAGTAATCATGCCCCCTTCACCAGTAGTTATTGTTTTTGCAAAATCAAAACTAAATGTACCAATATCGCCCCAATTCCCAAGGTTGATGTTTTCTAAATTGCCCCCGCAGCCCCATGCAGTATCTTCAATCAAGAAAAGATTATATTTTTCACAAATTTTTTTTATTTCTTTCAATCTTGCAGGTGTACCAAGCATATGCACTGCTATCACAGCTTTAGTCTTTGAGGTTATTTTACTTTCAAGATCCTTAGGATCCATGTTTAATGTTTTATCGATTTCAGTGCAAACTGGGGTGGCCCCTGATTCAACTATAGATTCAACTGTCGCAACAAAAGTGAAACATTGAGTTATTACTTCATCTCCTTTTCCTATTCCTAATGCAGCAAGGGCAACTCTAAGAGCAGCTGTACCAGAAGTAACAGCTAAAGCATACTTAGTACCTATTTTGGCCGCGAATGCTTTTTCAAATTCATCTACTTTATAGCAGCCATTTCTTAGATTATCAAAACCATGACGAAATAAAATACCTCCACTATTAAAAACGTCTAGTACTTCTTCTAATTCTTTTTTATCTATGTGTTCGAAACCTGGCATTAAATTTTTTATTATATTTAATAATAATGGATATAAAATTATTAATCTTTTTTTTCAATAATTTTATATTAATCTACTATGTGAGTCTAAACATTTTTTGTAGTTACATAGTGCAATTTTATCCTTTTTAGCATCTTTAGTTAAGAATCTATAAACTATAAAGATAGTTTGAAATGAACTTTTGTTTCCTATTGAATAATGAATATTGTTGATAAAGTGATAACTTGCATCGCCTAGTTTATAGCTATAGCAAGTAGTGGAGAAATTTAATTTTGAAATATCTTTTTCTTCTATATAAGATGAAAAATTTGGAGTTTTTGATGGTTTATGAGGTAATATCGGAAAATCATAATCTGTATCAATATAAAATAGTGCGCCATTATTGTTATTAAATTCTTGCAAAGGCACAAGAATTTTTAATGACTTGTCAAATTCTGTACAGTGATAAAAATTGTCTTGATGGGGTGGTATTGATTCGGAATTTGGATTTTGTATATGTAATTCAACTGTCTCTATTTCGTATTTATCATTATTTAATAAGTTAGTTAAAATTTCATCAAGATTAGAAGGTAGTATCTTTAATACAGATGGATGACTTACATGAATATCTTTCCAATAGGTTTTTTCAGGAAATTTTTTATATTCTTTTACAAAATATTCTCTAATGGAGATTAATAATTTATTATCAAATAATCTTGGAAGAAAAGCGTGCGATTTCTTCATTTTTATTATAAGTTTACATACTTAATAAAATATAT
>QCGK01000031.1 GCA_003279945.1 Prochlorococcus sp. AG-388-A01 | reverse complement strand
GAATAAATATTATTAATAAGTTCAGAAGTAACCTATATTTGCGAGGTCCTGATTCATTTAGTTATAAATCATTCGAAAACAATACTATTGGGATCTCAAGATTATCAATTGTAGATATAAATAATGAAAGTCAACCTTTCAACTTAGAAAGTAGCGGAATCATAGCAGTTTTCAATGGTGAAATTTATAACTATAAAGATTTAAGAAGATCATTAATTGGAGAAGGCATAAAATTTAGGAGTAATTCTGAGATTGAGGTAATCGCATATTTGTATAAATTATATAGAGAAAAATTCGTAGATTATCTTGATGGAATGTATGTAATAGCAATATTTGATTATAACAATTCAAGTTTTAATATTTTTAGAGATCCATATGGTATTAAACCTTTATATTGGACATACCAGGAAGGAGTATTTGCTTTCTCCTCAAACCTAACATCTTTAATAAAATGTTTTGGTAATAAAGGGATAGATGTGAATTCTATACAAGAATATTTGTTTCATGGTTATTGTTCATCTAATACATGTATAGCTTCTAACTATCACAAGTTATCGCCATCTTCGTATCTCAAATTCCAAGATAATGTTGTTTTTACAAGCCATTTCGAATCTTTTATAGATAAAAAAAGATTTCATGATTTCGATTTTAGCGAATCAAATATTGATCTTCTAATAAAAGAATCTGTTTCACAACAAATATCTCATGAAGTCCCGATGGGAATAATGCTTAGCGGTGGTATTGATAGTTCATTATTGGCAAATTATCTTGCTTCCGATAAAGGAAGGCCAGAAAAAATTAAATCATATAGCATTAAATATTTAGATAAGCTTAAATCAAGAGATTCTTTTTATGCAGAAGACTTAGCAAGAAATTTAAATTTGGAGCATAGAACTATCAAAATTGATTCTGCAGAGTCAATGCATTTCCTAGAAAAAGCATTAAAAAATCTTGATGAACCAATAGCAGATTCTGGGATTATAGGTACCGATATTATTTGTAAAGCAGCGAATAAGGATGGAGTAAAGGTTCTTTTATCTGGGACTGGTGCAGATGAATTATTTGCTGGATACTATCGTCATTTTTACCCAAAATATTTCTCTTCTCAATTCTTCTCAGAAAGTCCAGCTTTAATTAGGAAACCTTTAGCTTCAGCAATAACTTTATTAAACCCTTCATTAGGAAAAAGAATTATAGACCCTATTACAAACTATTTCCTTTCGGTTTCTGCTATGCCTATTGATTTACTGCAATCAATAATTACAAATCCTATTAGAAGAACCCCTTTTTTTTCAAAATATGAAAGAAAACTTCCTAACAATTTTGCTCTACATTGTGATCAAAAATATTATTTGCCAGATTCTTTATTAGCTTATACAGATAAAATTTCTATGTCTAATTCTATTGAAGTTAGAGTCCCTTATCTTTCTAAATCATTATCTCCTAATTTATTTAAATTTTTGGATAAAAGAACTAGATTAGTTAATACCAAACCATTTATAAGAGAGGTTTCTAAAAAATATTTTAAAAAAGATTTCTTCATTAGAACAAAGGAGGGATTTGATGCTTCAATACATAATTGGCCTGATTCTATGGTTCGTAAGCTTTTGGAGTATATTTTAGATTATTCCGAAGAGTTTAAGTCAGAGGGAATAGATATCTCAATTTTAAAAAATCAGAAAGAATATGCCTTTAATGGATATCATAAAAATCTAATTTTTAGTTTATATATTTTGAATAGTTGGTTTGTAAATCAAGAAATTTTCTAATGGTTAAAAATAATTCTATTAGCGTAGTTTGCCCATTTCATAGAAATGAAAATAATATAGTAAGAGCAGCTGAAAGTATTTTTTCTCAAACACATCTTCCTGATGAAATTATTTTTGTAAATGATAATTCTCCAGATGAATCTTATAAAATATTAACTAGATTATTAGATAATCTTTCAATAGATTGCATCATTAAATTAATAACACTAGATCATTCTGGACCTGGTCACGCAAGAAATGTAGCTATTCAAAAATCTACTTCAGATTGGATTTCTTTTTTAGATGCAGATGATTATTGGCTTCCTGAAAAATTGGAGAATATTATCAAAGTGATTAAGAAAGATAATCTAGTTAATTTTGTGGCCCATGATGAATTTAGTTATAAAAGAAATTTTGAAGTAGAAAATTGTAAAATTTCCTATTTTTATAATGAAGATAAAGATTTATCTTACCAACTTTTCATGCGAAATTTCTTATCAACTTCAGCATGTACGGTTTCAAATGATTTAGTTAGAGAATTTTTATTTGATCCCCACTTATCATCATGTCAAGATTATGAACTTTGGTTAGCCATGTCTCAAAAAATTAGACTTCACTATATAAAAAAACCTTTAGGATTTTATGATAATTATAATCAGAAATCTATTACTAATAATAACCAAATTAAAAGAATGAAAAATTTAATATTAGTACTTTTTAGGTATCATAACTATGTAACCCTTTCTGAGTTCTTACTTACTCTACTTAAACATTTGACTGCTTTCTTAATTAAAATTATAAGAAATTAATCATGTCAACTATAAAAAATATTTTCCGGAATCATTATTTTAATATTTCTGAAAAACTAAATTTATTTTCATTTTTAAACTTTGAGAAAAAAATACCATTGAGAGTTTTAATCTTCCATGATTTAAAAGATTTACAAAGTTTCTCTGAACTTTTAGATCATTTAAGTAAAAGTTGGCAATTCATAACTCCAAATCAATTTTTTGAATTTATAGATAGTAATCAAGAAATTTCTAAGCCCTCTTTATTAATAACTTTCGATGATGGATTCAAGGATAATTTGTATACAATTCCAATTCTTCAAAAGTTTTCCATATCAGCTATTTTTTTTGTTTGCCCTGGTTTAATTGAACTCCAAAAAACAAAATTACTTTTCCCAATACTTGCCAACAATCTTTATAAAATTAATTCCAAAAATCAAGATTTGATATTATTGGATTGGGATGATCTAAGAATTCTACAGAATAATGGACACTCTATTGGAAATCACTCATCTTTTCATTTTCAATTGAATAATTTATCATCACAATGTTTAAAAATGGATATTAACTTTTCAAAGAGTTTGTTAGAGAAAAATCTCGAATTTGATAAGGCTTTTGATTCAATTGCTTTTCCTTTTGGAGGGATAAACCACATAAATAAAAAATCTTTAAAATATCTTTCAAAGGAATTTAAATATATCTTTTCTGGATTAAGAGGTAATAAT
>QCGK01000030.1 GCA_003279945.1 Prochlorococcus sp. AG-388-A01 | reverse complement strand
AGGCATTGATAGGTTAATTATGTTAATTACTAATAGTCCATCAATTAGAGATGTAATCCCTTTCCCATTGTTAAAACCAGAAATAACTTCTATTAAAAATGAAAAACTACCCTTGGATGAAGTAAAATAATTAAATTAATCCAATACGAATTTTTTAAATGAGTGGTGAACGTGTTGGTTTCCGTTTCAAACATGCGGATGCAGTAGTCAAAAGAAATCCTCAAGGCCGATCAAGAAGAGGATGGGTTATGGAACCAGTAGAGCAAACTACGAGTAGGGGCACAAAAATGCCTGCATATAAAATTCGCTGGAGAGATAGTGAGAGACCTGAAACTGTCCTACAGCATATGTTAATTGCAGATCCTGATCCTTCTCCTCCTCCAAGTTCAGTGAGTTTAGATTCATAGTTTATAAGTTTGAATAATATTTTTACCTTTTAAGTGCAGAATTAATTTCTTTTTTCATGCTTTTTTGTTTTTCATCTTGACGTTTGTCATGTAATTTTTTCCCTTTACCGACTCCAATAGTTAGCTTTATCCATGATCCTTTTAAATAAAGAGATAATGGAACAATAGTCATTCCTTTTTTTTCGGTATTGGATTTCAATTTTATTATTTCTTTTTTGTGGAGTAGTAATTTTCTATTTCTTAATGGATCATGATTAAAAAAAGGCCCCACATTTTTGTGTGGTGAAATGTGAACATTTAATAATAAAATCTCACCATCTCTGAATGAGCAGTACCCATCTCGTAAATTTGCTTTTCCGTTCCTAATAGATTTAACTTCAGTCCCTAAAAGTTCAATTCCAGCTTCGATTGTTTCAGATATTGCATATTGAAATTTTGCATATCTATTTTCTGCTAGACGTTTAAAATTATTTTCTTTTTTTGAATTATTTTGAATTTTTTTTGAATTTTTTGACATTTTACTTGTAAAAAATCTTTCTTCTCAGAACAATTGCAATTAACCTTTAATTATGGCAATAATTTCATCGAATATAGGCGATAATGAATTTTCTCCTCGTAAAACAGAGCTTAGGATAGTAGATTCAAAAATCATTCCAGAAGAAAAAAGAAAAAATAATCTGAACTTAGCTCGCCCTGTTAATTTAGAGGAATTTATTGGTCAAGAACAACTCAAGTCTTCTTTAAGAATAGCTATAGATGCTTCACTTTACAGGAAAGAACCTTTGGAGCATACTCTTTTATATGGACAGCCTGGTTTAGGTAAGACTACTCTTGCTTTTTTGATAGCCCATGAAATGAATACAAAATGTAGGATAGCTACTGCACCTGCAATTGAAAGACCTAGAGATATTGTAGGTTTATTGCTTGGATTAAAAGAAGGTGAAGTTTTATTTATCGATGAAATACACCGCTTAAATAGGTTAACTGAAGAGCTGTTATATTCCGCAATGGAGGATTTTAGACTAGATTTAACTATGGGAGCTAATAGAGGAGCACGTTGCAGAACAATTAATCTTCCCCGGTTTACTCTGATTGGCGCGACAACTAAGTTAGCGTCAATAAGCGCCCCTTTAAGAGATAGATTTGGTATATCTCAGAAAATTGAATTTTATACATATGATGAATTAAAACAAATAATTGTAAATTTCTCCCGATTAATAAATCTGAATTTAGATGATGAAGCATCTTATAATTTAGCAAAGATATCTCGAGGCACTCCAAGAATTGCTTTGAGATTGTTAAGACGAGTTAGAGATTATGCTCAAGTTGTAAAAAAAACTAATAATATCTCTTTGAAATTAATAAAAAAAGCTTTAAATTCCTCTCAAATAGATGAAAAAGGATTGGATTCTTTAGATAGGCGATATTTGTCTTTTTTAAACCGAAACCATCATATTCCTTCTGGCCTCGATTCAATTGCAGCCGGATTGGGTGATGATTCTTCAATGTTAGAATTTGTAGTTGAACCATATCTAATCCAAATTGGTTTACTCACAAGGACTCCTCGAGGAAGATTACTTACTGATTTAGGGAAAAAGTACATTGATTCAAAACATGATAACTTTTAAAAAAGTTAAGATTTTTATTTTATTAATTATTGTTTTTATCAATATTTTTTATATTTCGCCATCTTTTTCGTTATCTGCAAGAGAGGATTTGTTTAAAAATGCATTAGATTTAAGTTCAGCAGGAAAATTTAATCTCGCTTTACAAGAATGGAATCAATATTTAGATGTCTATCCCGATGATGCAGCAGGTTTGAGTAATAGAGGAAATGTAAGACTTGTTATTGGAGATGTAAAAGGATCAATAGATGACCAAAATAAGGCAATAAGTTTAGATCCCAGTGAAATAGATCCTTATATAAATAGGGGGATAGCAGAGGAAGCATTGGGTTTATGGCCGCAAGCGAAAAAAGATTATATGTTCGTTATTTCGCAAGATAGTCAAAATTTCTCTGCATTATATAATTTGGCTAATGTTGAAGGTTCTACATCACAATGGGACAAAGCAAGAGATTTGTTTTCAAAAGCTGCTTTATACAATCCTGGATTTGCTATGGCAAGGTCCAGTATGGCTTTAGCTGATTTTCAGTTGGGAAACATTGATGAATCTGAAAAAGAATTAAAAAAATTAATTAGACGGTATCCAACTTTTGCAGATGCTAGGGCAGCTTTAACCGCTTTGAATTGGTCCAAAGGTGAATCTGGCCAAGCAGAGAGTAATTGGATAGCAGTAACTGAATTAGATCCTAGGTATAGTGATGAAGAATGGTTGAAAACAGTCAGAAGATGGCCTCCAAAACCAACTAAAGATTTAATGAACTTTATCGATTTAAAATAAGTCATGAATAGAGATCAGTTTTTTGAAAAAATTGATTCGTTTAATGATGAATTAATTAATATAAGAAGACATATCCATGCACATCCAGAATTAAGTGGACTTGAAAATCAAACAGCAATTTTGATAAGTGGTTATTTAAAAAATATTGGTTGGAATGTTACAGAATCTATTGGAAGAACTGGGGTTGTAGCTGATTTTGGCCCATTAGATAAAGGCATTATAGGTTTAAGAGTTGATATGGATGCTTTACCAATATTTGAGGAAACTAAATTAAGTTTTTCATCAAAAATAGATGGTGTTATGCATGCATGTGGTCACGACTTGCATATAGCGATTGGGCTGGGTGTAGCAAAAATTCTTAAAGATTTAAAACTTAATTTTGGGGCCAGGATAATTTTTCAGCCTGCTGAAGAAATTGCGAGTGGAGCTAGATGGATGATTAAAGATGGTGTAACTAATGGGTTAACCCATATTTTGGGCGTTCATGTCTACCCTGATTTATCTGTAGGGACAATTGGGATTAAGGAGGGAAGTTTAACTGCAGCTGCTGGAGAACTTAAGGTAGAGATTAAAGGGAAATCTGGTCATGGTGCTCGACCTCATGAAGGGGTTGATGCTATTTGGGTGGCCTCTAAAGTTATCTCTGGAATTCAAGAATTAATAACACGGAAGTTAGACCCTTTAGATCCAGTAGTGATAACTTTTGGCAAAATTAATGGTGGAAACGCATTTAATGTTCTTGCC
>QCGK01000029.1 GCA_003279945.1 Prochlorococcus sp. AG-388-A01 | reverse complement strand
AAACCAACTTGGCAAAAGAAATCTACTTTGAGTCCAACCAAAAACCCATGGAATTGCTCTTAAACTTGACAAATCTTTTGCACCTTTTTTTCTTCTCGCAGGTCTGCTAGATATCTGCAATTTACTTATTTCTTCTATTGGCGTGACCTCTTGAAAGAAATTTAATAAATCAGGATTTTCATGGACTAATTTTCGGTAGTGAGCTCTTGATGTTTCTGCCAGTCTCGACATTAATTGATTCCATTCTGGAGTAGCATCAAGTCTATTATTTACTAAACTATTTTGAATAACAGCTGTAGTAACAGTTTCTAGATTATATAAAGCCAGTTCTGGAAGACTATATTTAGAAGCTAAAACTTCACCTTGTTCTGTAATTTTTATTCTTCCTTTTAAAGTTCCGCTTGGTTGAGCTAATATTGCCTGATATGCTGGACCTCCTCCTCGACCTACTGAACCGCCTCTTCCATGAAATAGTCTTAGATATATATTATTTCTACTTGCGAGATTTTGAAGAGCTATTTGGGCTCTATGAATTTCCCAATTACTTGAAACAAACCCTGAATCTTTATTACTATCAGAATATCCAAGCATTAATTCTTGAAGAGGTTTAAAAGATTCTCCAACTTTTGGCAATAATAATTTGTAAAAATCTAATTTAAACAATTTTTCCATTACTTCTGGAGCTCTTTTAAGATCTTCAACAGTCTCGAAAAGAGGAACAACTAGTAATTTGGACTTTTGTGAATTTTGGTCAAGTAGCCCCATTTCTTTTGCTAGTAAGAGAACCTCAAGCAAATCAGATGCACTATGACTCATTGAAATTACATAAGAATGACAAATACGACTTCCAAATTCTTGCTGCAGTCTCTTAACCATTTTAAAAACTGAAAAGGTTTCTTCGGTAGTTTTAGTCCAGTTGATGTCAGAAGGAATTAAAGGTCTCTTTGTATTTAATTCATCTATAAGCCATTTAATTTTCTCTTCCTCAGACATTTGTTCATAATGCAAAGATAAATCAAGATAATTTGTAAGCTCTTGTATGGCATCACTATGCCTTGTACTTTCTTGACGAATATCTAAACTTGCTAAAGAAAATCCAAAAATATGAACCTGAGTGAGTAGCGTATTTACCGCCTCGCAAGTTAAATCTGTACTAATCAGGCTATTTTTAATCAATTCGAGATCATACGTAAATTCGTTTACCGATTTGTAATATAGGTTTTCAACTTTATCTATATTTTTATTATCCAATTCTCCCTCTAATTCAAATTTCCAGCCACTCTCAGCTAATAAATTATTCCTTTCTTGTGTTAACCTTAGCTTTTCTAATATATAACTTAATTTTAATCTGTAAGGTTCTGACCTGTATCTTGTCGCCCTTGCTTCGTAGATTTCTGGGAACTTAACTCTATCTGTTTCTAGTGACTCTAATAAGGAAGAACTTACTTGACTCCATTGCATTGAGACACTTAATTGATCTCTAAGATTAGATGTTGCAATAATATATCTTTCCAACATCAACTGCCTTTGGAAACATGCAGTTCTCCATGTTATTTCAGGAGTAACCGATGGATTACCATCTCTATCGGAACCAACCCAAGAACCAAAATTACAAAACGACTCAGAGGGCATTTGAACATCTGGATAGTTTTCTGCAAGTGCTTCAGAAATTCTGCCTCTCAATTGAGGCATCGCAGTAAATAAAACTTGCTGAAAATAATGCAAAGCATAATCTACTTCGTCTAAAACTGAAGGTTTAAATTGATGTAATTCATCTGTTCTCCACCAAAGTCTTATTTCCTCTTTTAGTTGGGTTTTTAGAGAGATTTTTTCTTCTTTTGTTAAAAATTGCTCAACTTGTATTTTTTTTAACAAATTTGCTACTCTTGTCTGCTTATGTCTAATTGTATGTCTTACTATCTCGGTCGGATGTGCAGTAAAAACTAAGCGAATATCCATTTCCTGCAATAAAGCCTCTAATTTACCTGGAGGAACATTTAATTTCCTCAACCTATAAAATAATTCTCTAAATGTTACTGGAGCATTTTGCCTAGCCAATGCTGGTGCAAAAGGATCAAGATTATCAGGCGATTTTTGAACATTCTTATTGGTAAAGCTTTGTATATATCTATCTTCCTCAACTCTTTGTTCCAAAATGTTAACTAGTTGAAAATATAATGAAAACGCCCTTGCTGCTGCTATGGATTCTGCCAAATCCATAGAATTCACAATATCAACAATTTCGTTTTTAAAAGTTTTTGAACTATCATCATCAATTTTTTTTGAGTAACTTAATTCTTTAAGCTGTATCAATCTATCTGCATGATCTTCCGGGCATTCTTCTCTAAGAACAGACTCCCAAAGATTTTCTATTAAAAGACGATTTTTATCAAGTGGATCATTATTACTTAACAGATCCACATTATTATTTTTAATCTGTTCAAAAGATTCCATATAATCATTATGTCACAATTGAAAATGTTCAGATCAAATTTTTGTTTAAATGATCAAACACTTTCTTCTTCATTCTTGATCATATCATCGATAGAAATTTTCATTATTTGCTCAATAGAAAGTCCTTTCTCATATTGATTTATCCATTTTATAGATTGATTACCTTCTTCAAGCACTTTATATATAGGTTTCAAAAGATGTTCCATATTAAATTTTTCCGCTGTTGCTGATAAATCTGATAATAAATTTTGAATCCACTCACTACAAATTACTTTTTTACCATCTTGCCAGTGAATTAACTCTGAATTAAGGCTATTTTTAGCAGCATTAATTTCATTTTGGTCACATATTTCTGATAAATCATCAATTGAAAAAAAACTTGCAGTCAAGGGATCTAATGTCTCTATATTATCAAACAGATTTAAAATCCTCAGTTCTAATAAGGCCGTGATACTAAGTAACAAATTAATATCATGAACGTAATCACAAATTCTTAATTCCAAACGATCAAGAAGTAAGGGCCGTTTAGGTCCATTTGGTCGGATTGAAGACCAAAAATGCCTTATATTTTGCATTTTTTTATTGGATATATTTTCTTCGATCCAATCAACATAGCACTTATGATCTACAAAAAAAGGCACTTTACTTGGTGTTTTGGGAAACTGAATCCATCTCTGAGAGTGATTATCTGTAATTTTATTATTTAAAAAAGGTGAGCTAGCACTTATGGATAAATATAAGGCTGCCTCACATCTTATTAGTCGTAAAGCAGCAAAAAGTTTATCTAAGTCATCTATTCCTATATTTATATGTACACTTGAAGTCGCAATAGATATTCCATAATTATCTTGTATAAATTTATGATAAATATTATCAATATCAGAGCGTTGAAATTGAACATCATGTTTAAAACAAAGCGTGGATGAAGGAATAATTGTTAACCCTTTATTTTTAAGCCATTGTCTTAAATGTTTTCTTGGAGTATTCAATTTCTCATATAAAACCATGTAGTCTTTATCAGGTGTAGTAATGTATTCAACATTTCTGTTATCTGGCTCTTTTACAAAATTAGAAAAATTTTTTTCAATGTCAGCTGAAACACCAATATGAGAATTGCAAGAACCTGTGAAAAGTTCCACCTC
>QCGK01000028.1 GCA_003279945.1 Prochlorococcus sp. AG-388-A01 | reverse complement strand
AATTTCCAATCCTCCCGCCCGAGCATGATTGTAATAAAATTAAAAATATTAATAAAAAAAATTCTTTTGATTTTAAAATCATATTTGTTTAACTTTTCTTTTTCCCTGTAGTTTTTTTATTATTTATTAGTGATTTTTTTGAAATAGATCCTTTTTTATCTTTTAGTTTTTCTTCCAGAAGAGATACAGCATCATCTATGGATAATTTTTCCAAATCAGTATCTTTCGCAAGAGAAACATTAGTTTTTCCACATTTTAAATAGACCCCATATCTTCCATTTAATATTTGGATTTTTTCTTTAAATTCTTTTGGTTTTCCAAAGTCTTTAAGTACCTCTTGACCACCTCTACCCATTTTTGGCATCGCAAGAATTTCTAACGCTCGTTTGATATCAACATTAAAAACATCATCCTCTTTTTTTAATGATCTATTTTCAGACTCATTTTCATTTTTAATCCATTTAATATAAGGTCCAAATCTTCCTCTATCAGCTTCAACAAAACCTCCTTCAGGATGAACTCCTAGCAATCTAGGCAAACTTAAAAGTACTAGAGCCTCATCAAGAGTTAGATCATCAGTTTTTAATTCTTTCGGTAATGAAGCTCTTCTTGGTTTAGCCTTATCTTGATCATTATTTCCCAATTGAACATAAGGTCCATATGGACCGAATCTTAAAAAGACTTTTTCCCCAGTTTTTGGATCAGTTCCAAGATCTGAAGGGCCACTTAGAATTTGATCAACTTGCTTTTTGTTTAAATCCCCAGGAGTAATATCCATGGGAAGATTACCTTTAGCCTGAATTTCATTACCAGATTCATCAATTTTTATACCCTCCAACCAAGGTCCGTTAGAGCCTATTCTGACGACGCAAGGGAGGTCTTCGAAATCAACTTGTCTATAAGCTTTACCATCAATATTACCCTCTGTTTTCTGAACTTTAACCTCTAAACCATTTTTACCTTTATAGAAAGTCTCTAGGTATGGAAGCCACTCAAGATTACCTGAGGATATTTCATCCAATGAAGATTCCATTTTTGCAGTAAAAGTAGTATCAACTAGATCAGGAAAATGTTCTTCTAATAGAGCGGTTACAGCAAAAGCTGTAAACGTTGGAGCCAATGTATTGGAAGATATATTTGCATAACCTCTATCCACAATTGTCCCAATAATGCTTGCATAAGTAGAGGGTCTTCCAATACCTTCTTTTTCAAGGACCTTAACTAAAGCAGCTTCTGTATATCTTGCAGGTGGTTTAGTTTCATGAAAAGTAGATTCCTTATCAGTAACTTCAAGACATGTTCCAGTTATTAAGTTTGGGAGAGTTATTTCTTGTTGTTCAAGGGATGAATTCGGATCATCACTTCCCTCGACATAAGCTCTGAAGAATCCTGCGAAATCAATACTTTTCCCGCTTGATTTAAATAATCCATCCCCCACACTAATTTCAGCATTAATCATTGTTAGCCTAGCTTCCGCCATTTGACTAGCTACAGTTCTTTTCCAAATTAAGTCGTAGAGAGATAAGTCTCTACCAGTTAGGTTGGTTTCCTTTGGTGTTTTAAATACCTCTCCTGCCGGCCTAATAGCTTCGTGTGCTTCTTGAGCGTTTCTTGAAGTTGAATTAAATTGTCTTGGTGAATTAGATAGGTATTCTTTTCCATACATGGAACTTACACATTCTCTAGCCGCTCTTGTAGCTTGTTCGGAAAGATGAACTGAATCAGTTCTCATATATGTTATGAAACCTCTCTCATATAGACCTTGTGCAGATCTCATTGTTTCTCTAGCAGACAAGCGAAGTTTCCTATTTGCTTCTTGTTGCAATGTACTAGTTGTAAATGGAGGAACTGGCTTACGAATGGATGGTTTTTTTTCAATTTTTGAGACCAACCAATCTTCCAAAGAAAAAGACTTCAACAATTCACTTACCTTTTCTTCTCCAATTATCAATGATTTATTACCTTGTTTTAATTTGCCAGTCTGTTCATCAAAATCGGAACCATTGGAAATTCTTTGCCCTTTATAACTAAATAATTTAGTTTCGAAAGTAATATTATCTTTTACTAAAGAAGCTTTAATCCCCCAGTAACTAGCATTTTTAAAAGATCTTCTTTCTCTCTCTCTCTTCACAAGTAGTCTTACAGATACGGATTGAACGCGACCAGCAGATAATCGGGGAGCTACTTTCTTCCAAAGTAGTGGAGATAATTCATATCCAAAAAGCCTGTCCAATATTCTTCTAGTTTCTTGAGCTTGAACAAGCTCCATGTCAATTTCTCTAGTTTGATCTAACGCTTTATTAATTGCTTTTTTTGTAATTTCATGAAAAACCATTCTCTTAGTTGGTATTTTTGGCTTCAGTATTTGCAGGAGATGCCAGCTAATACTTTCTCCCTCTCTGTCTTCATCGGTTGCCAGTAATAATTGGGTCGCACCCTTTAAAGCATTTTTTAACTCTTTAACAACCTTTTTCTTGTCTTTTGGAACTATGTAAAGTGGTTCAAAATCCTCTGTTGTATTAACTCCTATCCTTGACCATTTTTCCTTTTTAACTGAAGCAGGAATTTCTGCCGCTCCTTTTGGAAGATCTCTTACGTGCCCCATTGAAGCCAGAACTTCAAAATTAGATGGCAAAAACTTTCTTATAGTTTTTGCTTTAGTGGGACTTTCAACAATTACAAGTGTGTGATCCAAGGTTTATTTCAAAAATTGGTGTTTTTGTTCAGTTAGGGCATATTATTATTATTTGAAGCTTTTCAAGTAATTTCTCTTGAAAATTTCAAAAATCATACCCACAAATTATAATCAAGTTAAGATTAACTCTTTCACTCCTACAATCAAACATCAAAATTAATCCTATTTAATAAAGTGCCCAACGAAATCTTTACAATTAATTTAAATGCGCAAGCTATTATTCCAGAGGCTTTCATTTTACTTGGTATTGTTGGGACTCTTCTTGTAGACTTAGCCGGTGAAAAAACTGCTTCAAAGTGGGCCCCAATTATTTGCTATCTTTCAATTGGCAGCTCTCTTTTTAGTTTGGCTTTGCAATGGAGCAACCCAGTAAATAGTGCATTTCTTGGTTCCTTTAATTCAGATAATTTAGCAATCGCATTTAGAGCAATTATATCATTATCAACTTTAGTTTCTTTACTAATAAGTTGGCGTTATACAGAACAAAGTGGTAGTCCTATTGGTGAGTTCGCAGCGATAGTTCTTTCTGCGACACTAGGTGCAATGTTTTTGTGTGGATCTACTGACCTTATAAGTGTATTTATATCTCTTGAGACTTTGTCGGTAGCAAGCTATTTACTGTCTGGTTATCTCAAAAGAGATCCAAGAAGCTCAGAAGCAGCTTTAAAATACCTTCTAGTTGGATCAGCTGCTGCTGCTGTTTATTTATATGGCTCCTCCTTTCTCTATGGATTAAGTGGCTCAACAAACTTAGCAACTATTGGTTTGGAGATAATCAACAAGCCATCATTCATTACTTCTCTAGCTCTTGTATTTGTCTTATCAACCGTTGCATTTAAAATCGCTGCAGTTCCCTTTCATCAATGGACTCCAGATGTATATGAAGGATCACCTACTCCTGTTGTAGCTTTTTTATCTGTTGGTTCAAAAACAGCAGGTTTCGCGTTTGCGATAAGAATATTAAGCACTACTTTTTCATCATTCGACGAAGAGTGGAAACTTTTATTTACTATATTAGCAATATTGAGCATGGCTCTAGGAAATGTTGTAGCCCTCGCGCAAACTTCAATGAAAAGGATGTTAGCTTATAGTTCTATTGGACAAGCAGGATTTGTAATGATTGGGATAGTATCTGGAACTCAAGATGGTTTATCAGCTGCTGTTTTGTATTTAGCTGCTTATTTGTTTATGAATTTAGGTGCATTTTCTTGTGTAATACTTTTCTCACTTCGAACTGGTTCTGACAGGATTCTTGATTATTCAGGACTTTA
>QCGK01000027.1 GCA_003279945.1 Prochlorococcus sp. AG-388-A01 | reverse complement strand
GAAAGTTCCTGCTTGACTTTGTCTGGAGAGGCCCCTTCTTTATCAATTTTATTTATTGCAACAACAATTGGTACTTTTGCAGCTCTTGCATGACTAATGGCCTCGAGTGTTTGAGGCCTACAACCATCATCTGCTGCTACGACAAGAACAGCTACATCAGTAACTTTTGTACCCCTTGCTCTCATAGCTGTAAAGGCTTCATGTCCAGGGGTATCAAGAAAAGTTAATTTTTTCTTTTTAGATTCATGTTCAAATTCAACTTGATAAGCACCGATATGTTGCGTTATACCGCCTGCTTCTCCTGAAGCTACTCTTGATTCTCTGATGGAATCTAAAAGACTTGTTTTGCCATGATCTACATGACCCATTACTGTAATGACAGGTGGCCTTTTTATTAGACTATTAATATCCTCAGATTCAATCATATCTACTGTTTTTTCAGCGGCTTCTTGGACATCATCTTGTAAAACAGGCACTCCAAATTCTTCTGCTACTGTTTCGATAGTTGCCAAATCAAGTGATTGAGTTACAGTTGCCGTTATTCCTTTGAAGAAAAGAGATTTGATTATTTCCGAACTTTCAAGACTTAATTTATCAGCTAATTCTTGAACTGTTAGATTATCTTCGGGAACTATTATCATTTCAGGTCTCACTTGTTTGGCTTCTTTAGCAGCCTTTAATTCCATAGCCCTTCTTTTTTGCCTTTGTCTTGTGGTTTCTTTTTTCTTCTTTTTGACCTGTTTTATAGGTTTTTGAGATTTTGTTTCATCAGACTTTTCCTTCTTAGGACGAGCTAAACTAGCTGATAAAATTGAAATTTTCTCGCCTGAGTATCCACTAGTTTCAGAAGTTAATGAGTCATCATTCTCACCAATAATATGAACTTTCTGTCTTTGTTTATTGGGATTTTTGTTTCTTAATGCATCTAATTTTGCGCTATCATCCCAATCTGTCTTTCCAGGTTTTTTTGAACTATTTGAAAAAGCTCTATAAGCTGGTTTTTTGGAACTAGGAGTTGCATTTGGACGATTATTTGGAGCTTTTGCCTTCTGCTTAGTTGATTCAGCATTTTGTTTTTCATTATTCTTTACACCTAGGTTGTCTTTCTCAGATTTATTAGTTTTTTGAAGTTGCAAAAGTTCATTAGGAGATACTGGTTTCCTGAAACCAGAGGACTTTTGGCCATTGAATTTAGAACCAGGCCTATTGGGCATACCAGGTCTATTGGGAGCACCAGCTCTATTAGGATTGCCTTGTCTGTTGAATGAGTTAGGTCTGCTTTGATCTGTTGGTTTGTTTCTAAAACCAGGCCTATTGGGCATACCAGGTCTATTGGGGGTGCCAGGTTTATTGGGGGCTGTTTGTTTAAGAGAAATGTTTTGCTTATTAGGTATATTTGAATCTTGTCTTCTTATTGGAGCCCCTACGAGCTCAGGGCTATTTAATCTATTATTAAAATTATTTTTCTTGGGATTGTTAGTATTTTGATTAGGTTTGTTAGATAGTTTTCCTCTGTCGCCTGAGTTGTAGTTTTTACTAGAAGTTTCAACATTATTATTGATATTTTTAGGCTTTGCAATTAATTGAATAGGAGGTTTTGCCGGACTTTTTATAGGAGGGGTTAAATTATTTCGGAAAGTTTTTTTATCTTGGTTGAAATTTTGTGAAGGTTTACTCTTTTTTATATTTTGATTTATAAGGTTTGCTTGAGTTTGTGGACTATCAACAATAATAGGTCCATTAGGATTTTTAGGTTTATTTGAAATTGTTTTTTGACTATCGTGTTTATTTTGAGGTTTTATCAATAATGGCTTTTTGTTTAAATTATCTTCAAGAGGTTTTCCTTTTATAGAGGGGTTAAAAGTAGTTTTATCTTGTTTGTAGTTATCTTTTTTAATTGTGGGTTTATTAATTGAAAGTATTTTTTTATCTGGATTATTTTTATTAATAAGATTTTTTATTTTTTTTGCATCCTCTGCGCTAATAGAACTGCTATGACTTTTTACTGAAATTGAAAGTTTTTGAGCTGCATCCAATATATCTTTATTTTCCAGATTTAAGTCTCTGGAAAGTTCGTAAATTCTGATTTTATCGCTGATAGTCATTTAATCTGATTTTTACTCTTTTAATAAATAAAAAGGGTTTAATTTAATTATATTCCCTTATTGGGATAGTCATTGTAGCTTGAAATTTCTTTTTCAAAAATATCAATAAATTCAGGTTCTAAAAATGTTTTTAAAGCTTTTTGGAGCTTTTTTTTGATCTTGGAATCTGAGTAACATTTTTTTGATTTGCAAATGTAAGCTGATCGCCCCATTCCCTTTTGAAACATGATGCCTTGCTTATGATCTTTAGTAATCTTTAAAAGATTTTTTCTATCATATGTTTTTCTACATGCAATGCATATACGCATTACAGGGTTTTGTTGTATCACCGTTTTCTATCCTCTTGGGTGGATTTTTCACTTTCATGAACGCTCTCAAGTTGATCATTATCTGAGAATTCTTCTACTTCGTATTGTCCTTCTACATATTCTTCATCATCTTCAGGAAGGGGATAAAGCTCTCTTAATCTTGCATCTTCTGCAGCACGCTCAGCTTGTTCTGCTTCTAATCTCTGCTCAGCTTCTCGTTGGAGATTCTCTTCATCTTCCCTTTGAGTTATTAGTTCAGAGACTACAGCATCTTCTGCTTCTTGATCGTATTCATGTGAGTTTTTTACATCAATCTTCCAACCAGTTAATCTTGCTGCAAGTCTTACATTTTGACCTTCTCTACCAATTGCGAGACTCAATTGGTCAGGAGGAACCAATACGTGCGCATGTTGCCCTTCTGGGTCAACCAGTCTTACTAGATCGACTTTCGCAGGGCTCAAAGAATTTAAAATGTATTGTATTGGATCAGATGACCATTTAATAACATCAATTTTTTCTCCTCTTAATTCGTTAACTACTTGTTGAATTCTTGCTCCTCTAGCTCCAATACAAGCCCCTACAGGGTCCACTTCTTGCTCTACACTGTCAACAGCAACTTTTGTTCTTGGCCCAACAGCTCTTGAAGGGGGGTTTGCTTCTCTTGAAACAGCAACAATTTTTACTGTACCTTCTTGAATTTCGGGCACTTCATTTTCAAATAAGTAAACCACTAAACCAGCATTTGCTCTACTTACAAAAAGTTGTGGTCCTTTTCTAGCTATTTCACTAACTTCTTTCAAAAATACTTTAAAAGTTGCATTTGCTCTGTAATTATCATTTGGTAATTGATCTTTCTTGGGAAGTTCAGCCTCTACTTCAGGTCTACCAATACCCGAACTAACTCCCATTATGACTGATTGTCTCTCAAATCTAATAACTCTTGCAGTTAAAACAGGATCTTCCAAATCTGCAAATTCTTCCTGGATCATTTTTCTTTGTTGATCTCTCAATTTTTGGGCTAATACTTGCTTTGTTGTTGAAGCAGCCATGCGCCCAAAATCTTCTTTTTCTGGGGTTACGTCCAAAACAACCGTGTCACCTATTTGAGCATCATCAGCAACTTGTTTAACTTCAACTAGAGATATTTGATGATCTTCGCTCTCAACTTCATCAACAATTATTTTACTTGATAGGATTCTGTATCCTTCTTCGTCTAGATCTAGTCCGACATCAAAATTACTAAAATACTCTTCGTCAAATGGATCTTCATTAAGTCCAATGTAAAAAGTTCTTCTATATTTTTCATATCCTTTTAATAAAGCTTCGCGTAAGGCTGCTTCAACGATATTAGGAGGTAACTTTTTTTCCTCACTAATGTCTTCAATGAGATTGTTTAAACCTGGGAGAATAACTAATGCCATCTATGATGGGAAAATTGAATAATGGTTGAAAATAATTAATCTTTTAATGTACAAAGACTAATCTTTAGTACTTCATCAAAAGGTATTTTTTTAATCTTACCTTTAATGTTAATGGCTAAATAATCTTTAGACTTTTCATAAAGTAAACCATTGAGAAATTTTATTTTTGAATTCTTCTGGTTTAATTCAACATTAACTGGAAAACCCTTAAAAGTTTTGAAGTCTCTTTCTGAGGTTAATTCATCACAGACCCCTTGACTACTAATTTCTAACACATATGAACAATTTAAAAGATTTGATTTTTCTATTTCTTCGGATGCTGGGGTATTAAATAGTGCACAATCATCAAGTGATATATCATCACCATTAGTCTTTTTTATAACGATTTCTATAACAATTGGATTTTGATTGGTTTGCATCTTTAAATTGCAGATTTCAAAATTCCATGGCTTGGCAACTTTTTTTAATAAAGTTTCTAGTTTAATTTTGTTTTCTTTATTCAAATTTATATTCGTAAATTGATT
>QCGK01000026.1 GCA_003279945.1 Prochlorococcus sp. AG-388-A01 | reverse complement strand
TGAAAAGACTAATTCTGATATAACTCCCTACAGTCTCAGGCATAGATTTGCCCATCAATGTCATACAGGTTCTAGGTATCCAATATCTATTAAAGATGCAGCCGAGGCAATGGGTCACACAGTTGATGTTCACAATGGAAGTTACGCAAGTTATACAGATGAAATGAGTGTTGAAAGAGCATTTGATCTACATAACAAAGAGAGGATTACAGTATAAAAAATTAAATATTTCGAATGTATAACTTAGTACTTATAAGAACTGATAAACGAGGCTATATTATCCATAACAACGCAAGGTGATAACTCTGGTAGTCCACCAGACGGAAGCCAATAATAGCTCTTTCGAAGACGGCCATATAGTACACCCTTAATCTGTAAAAGATTCATGGCGAAAAGGAAAAAACTTAGATTTGGTAAACAAGCAAGATTTGATCATGCTGGTTTAGTTGGAAAGGTAAAACTTGCCATAGAAACTGATGACCAGTTTCATCTACAAATCTATTCAACAACTTTTCATAGACTTCCAAGAGTCTGCCAAGAATTATTGCGGAGAGAAGGAATAACCGAAGAGAGGTTGGTATGTCTAGTCAAAGACAAGTCGAAGATAGATGGCTTAAAACTGCGGATGCCGCACATTTTTGCGGAGTCAGCCAATGGTACTTAAAGCAATGTAGAGATTGCTATGAGGACGGCTTTTTATTAGAAAGAGAACACTACATTCTTGGTGCTAGTAGAACAGCACCTATTAAATGGAATGTTAATGCTGTAATGGATGCTTTCCATGAAAGAGGAAGATTTGTTAGGGCTGCTGATCAAGCTCTAAAAGAAGCCAGAAAAGGTAAATAATATATGTTAAATAATAAAAACCCCACCCTTATCTAGGGAGTGGTTAATCTCTTTAATCCTTTGATATGAATTTACTTCTGATCTTTCAGAAGCAAAATAGTGCGATAACTAGTGCATTATTGACAATTAATCTAAAATAAGGGGCAATTAGCTCCTTTTTTTATGAAGTTAAAAAATATTTTAAAAACTACTGGAGCGCTTCATATCCTGTTGGGGTTGTTAATTATTTCTCTACTAATTTTTTCAGTGGAAACTATTGCAGGCAACGCTTCAAGTGAAACATTGCTTCTTGTTAGAGGTACTGCAGATGTTGTAGCTGCTAGTAATTTAGGAATAGGTTTTTTATTGATTATTTGTAGTTCCATTAAAGATAAAGCCTCCTTAAGAAAAGTTTTATCAGGTGAATTAGCTTTGATGTTTTGTTTTTTGGCAGTAGCTCTATTTAATACTTTTAACGCTGGGACAATTGTTGATGGAGGACCCCCTCCTCCTTTCTGGATTGTTTTAATAGTGAATCCTCTTTTATGTATCTATGGATTAGTTAACAATAAAAATTGAAACGCTTACTAATTGCACCGCTATATTAAATACGATTGACAGTCGATATAGAAATTATAAAAATTAAATATTTCAGTAGATCGGAAGAAGAAAGCAAAAATATTACATGCTTTACTTACTTTTAACCTTGATATGTTTTAAATAAATTTAATTGATTATTTCTATGGAAAAATTTTCCCAAAATCTTCTTAGGCTTTCTCTTTCAATATTATTTTTAAGTTTTCCTATTGGTTTTTTATTCGCAGGTTTTGAATATTTAAATACCAAAAAGTTTTTATCATCAAAATATGATGAATTAAATGAAAAGATAGAAGACTATATTGAGGATATGGAAAAAACTTATCCTGAAACTATAAAATATTTTCCTTCAACTAAATTGGCAGATAAATCTCCTCTTGCAACATTACTTTTAACAAAATCAACTATGAAATTATTTCAAGTTTCCGAATATCTAAAATATAAAAATTCTATTTTGAATACTACTGACGAGATATCAAAGACCGTTGATGCATTTATAGAAGAATTAAGAATTGAATATCCCGAATTAAATAGAATACTTCCTAGATGAAACGCTTACTACTCCCACTACTAGCAGCCCTCGCTTTACCTACTGCTGTTAATGCTGGAATATCTGATGAATTACATAAGAAATGTTTAGAAGCACGAGATTATGCAGGTTGCGTGAATACTAATAAACAATTTTCTCGCAAAAAAGATAAAGAAATATCTGGGATAGGAATAAGGCTTTTTCTTAATAGTGATACTGCTGAATTAACTATTCAATCTGTAATAAATAACTCTCCCGCCGCTACAGCTGACATTCAACCAAATGATGTAATTATCAAAATAGATGGCAAATCAACTAAAGGAATGGGTTTAAGGGAGGCTGTTTCTCTCATAAAAGGACCAAAAGATAAGCCAATTAAATTAGTTTTATCAAGAATTAATGAGGCAGGTAAAAAGGAAAAAATAAATGTTCGATTAGTAAGAGATACTTTTAAACTCTCAACAAAAGACTATTTATATGAAGGTGATTTAAGGAGGCAATTAGAGTTTTTCTTTCCAGAAAATATAAAACAGATTTTTCCAGAAAATGATTCCTCGTCAAAGCTCAAAAAAGGAACTTCAATTTAAATTTCTGAATGAAACGCATACTCCTAGTTGAACTTTTATTAGTTTTAATTACCATAATTTATGTTTCTCTAAACCCAATTTCAAGAATTTATATTGCTGATTATTTAGAAAAGATATCCTTATTTTTATTTAAAACAGTAAGTGAAGAAGATTTAAATAAGTGGTATGAGAAAAGAGATAAGTATGAATTACTTGAGAAATTAGGAGGAACTGCTTATTGATTGACAGTCGATCTAAAATTGGAGGGTATAAAAACCCTCTTTTTTTATGACTGCTCAAAATTTCATGAATGTTGTTCGATTTAAATTAAAGTCTGATTGTGTAGATAAGTATTTCGAAGTAATAGATAAAACAAGTTTTGAGGGGATGACTCAAAGATATATCGCTAAAACTGGAGATTATGATTACTGTTTTGTTGGGATCTGGAAAAGTGCAGAAGCTATTTCAGCTCAAAGACCAGCTATGATTGCTCACCTTGATGAGGTTAGAGGATTTATGGAAGAGTTGTCTCCAGAACTTGGAGTTACTGACCCTGTTTCAGGAAATATTGTTTCTAAAGTTGGATATCACGATTGAGAGTCGATCTACCATAATTAGCATTTAGCTCCTTCTCAACCTCTTTGAGTTCCTCTCAATAATTCTCGTAATTTTAACCTAAGACTAAAAATGAAATCAGGTTCAGAAAACCAACTATCTTTATCTGTTATTTCTACAGTTTCGTTTAAAAATTTAGCGGAAGAAGTCAAAGAATTTGCAATAATTACTTTTGATTTTGGACTTGAGTAAATAAATCCAATAATTAACACTATTAAAAATATCGACCCTTTAATTTTAAGTGATTTAATAAATTCTTTTTTTAAGTAACCCAAAATAATTTAAAAATTAAATTTATTTTAGGAGTTGATATTTAAAGACAGATTAAATTGACAGTCAATCTAAAATAAAAAAAGTGATAAGTTTTTAAAAATGAGTAAATTTTCCTCTCAGGAAATAGAAAGTCAATACAACTTGATAAAAACGCTTTTATCTAATCCTGAAAAGTATAAAGATGCGATAGATGCAGTTAAAAAAGATATTGCTTATATGCCACTAGAACTTAAGAAAAAACTTGAAGAAGAAAATATTACTTTATAAATAATATTTTGGAAGACTTCGAAATATTTACTAAATAAAGCATCAAAGGAACTTCTACTAGTACCCCAACGATGGTAGCCAAAGCAGCTCCTGAATTAATACCAAAAAGAGTTATCGATACAGCTACTGCAAGTTCAAAAAAGTTTGAAGCGGCTATCATCGAGCCTGGACAGGAAATAGAAAACTTTTGCCTAAAAAACTTCATTGAAAAAGCAGTTAAATAAAAAATAAAAAGAGTCTGAATTATTAATGGAATTGAAATTAAGATTATATGAATAGGATTTTGTAATATAGATTTTGATTGAACAAAGAATAATAAAAAGACTGTAAGAATTAAAAAAAACAACGAATAACTTTTACTTTTATTCAAAATACTTTTTATTCTTTTTTCGCAATAGATTTTATTTTTTAAAAATATTGCTAGAAAAAGTGGTACCAAAATAAAGATTATTACAGAACCGAAAACAGTATCTAACGGGATATCTATACTGTTAAATCCTAAAAGAATTTTTGACAATAATGGAAAGGCTAAAATTAATATTAGATCATTAATAGCTACTTGGATTAAAGTAAATAAAGGATCGCCTTTAACAAGATTACTCCAGACAAAAACCATTGCTGTACATGGCGCTATTCCTAATAGAATCATTCCAGAAACATATTCTTTAGCAAGTACAGGATCTATAAAATTACCATATAAAAAATATAAAAAAGAGGCTGCAATGATTGCCATTGAAACTGGTTTTATTAACCAATTAATAAAAAGGACAATAGAAAATCCTTTAATCTTATATTTCAAATTTATTATTGACTTGAAATCTATTGATAACATCATTGGAAAAATCATTCCCCAGATAAGAATTGCTATTGGAAGATTTATTCTTGAGAGTTCTAATTCGCCTATAAATTGAGATAAATTAGGAAATAAATAACCGGATAAAGATCCAATACACATTGCTAAGAAAACCCAAACACTTAGATATCTATCAGAAAATTGCATTTAATTTATCTTTACTTAACTATTCATCCTAGTATTTAATTTAGTCTAAATAATAGCCTTTCTTATTTTTGCTGTAATCCATTCACTAAAAACTACTGCCACTACTATTGCTAATAAAATAACTGATACCTTAGCCCAAGCTAAATCTCCTATTTGAGCATCTAATTCTATCCCTATACCTCCTGCTCCAACTAAGCCAACAACAGTTGCT
>QCGK01000025.1 GCA_003279945.1 Prochlorococcus sp. AG-388-A01 | reverse complement strand
GCTAGGCCAGGTAAAAGAAGGAACTCAGATTTTCAAGGAATAACAAGTAAGAGTGTTAAAAAAGTAGGAAGATGGGTATCTAAAAAAGTGGATTTATTTTTTGATGAAGAAAATGATGATTGGAATGATGAGAATATTTATGATGATCAAAGCGATATTAAGACATTTTCCAGAGAATCAAATTCTTATGAATCTACTACAAAGTATTCAAAAAGACCTTTAGAAGCAATATCTTTAAGGCAACCAAAAAATTTACAGACAACTGAGCAAAAAAAATTACCCTATTTGAAAGAGAGTAAGGATGAAGATTGGCCAGATGAAATGGATTTCAAAGTTGAAAGATGGCAAAGAGCTTCAGAAAATGAGAATAATACTTCGAGAGATCAATCAATCCAACAAGTTCAATCAAAATCAAGAAATCTTCCTAAATCAAGAAGAAGAAGAGTATAGTTTGGTAAATTCTTTAATTCCTGAATAACCCAGTAAAGTTTCTAAATTTGGATTGAAAACCTCCCTTATAATTGTTAAGGGTTTTTTGTCTCGAAAAAATCTGTAATTTCTTGACCAGAATGGACCTTTAAAGCAAAATTGATCTTCTAACCATTTTGCATTGACAAGGGAAATACGATCAACTTCTCTAAATAATTCTGATCTGTCTTGTGTCAAATTCTTCCAAATTGGCTCTTCTTTGGCTTTTAAATTTTCATTCACTTGATCTGCATTCCACCAACTTTCTGCCCATGCTAGGTTTTTATTATTGCTTTTGATCCATACCTGTCTTCTAATTAAAGGGCCATTTAACTGATTCAATTCTTTAGGGCCTTCTTTAGTGGATAGAGGATCTAATTGCATTGAAATTAATTTAATTTTTGTCTCTTGATTAGTTAAAAGCTGCAGATGTCTAGTTGGACTTCCATCCCCAAGCAGCATTAATTTCCATGGACCAGATATTTTTGGTAGTGAATTCTTCACTAAAAAATTAGAGGCTTTTTCTTCCCATAAAATTTTTGGAGAGTTAAAAAGTTTATTATTCAGTGCTCTGACCGAGTGCTTTTAAGATGATAACTTTTTTTTAGCAAAAATATTTGCCTTATCTTTTTTTATCTCTCTTATTTTTAGCCAAACAAGTAAAGCAGTTAAATCAGCTTTGCTAACCCCAGGAATTTTTGAAGCATCACCAAAATTTTTTGGCTTTATCTTATTCAAATTTTCTCTAGCTTCTAAAGATAATGTATCTATCTTTTCATAATTTATTTCTAGAGGCAGAGATTTACAGCTTTGACGATTTATTTGTTCAATATTGTTTTTTTGTCTTTTAAGATAACCCTCGTATTTAATATCTATTTCAACACCTTCTTGTATTGAAGAAGCTATATTTTTTTCAGTCAAATTATATTTAATTAAATCTGAATAATGAAAGTTTGGTCTTTTTAAGAGTTCTTTCAAAGTTATCGAGCCTTTGATTTTTGATCCCGTGGCTAATTCTAGTTTTTTTGATATTTCATCCGTGTTTTTTAATCGAGTGTTTTTTAATCTTAATTTCTCTTCTTCTAGGAGTTTCATTTTTGCTTGATAGACCGACCATCTTTTCTCATCAATTAACCCTATTTCATAACCTAATGGGGTTAATCGCCTATCTGCATTATCTCCCCTAAGGGTCAACCTATATTCACTCCTGCTAGTGAGAACTCTGTATGGTTCTTTGAGATCTTTGGTAATTAAATCATTGATCATTGTTCCTATATAACTGCTTTCTCTGGTGAAGATTATTGGGTCTTTTTTGTTTAGTTTTCTTGTAGCATTGACTCCTGCAACTAACCCTTGTGCTGCTGCTTCTTCATAACCAGTAGTCCCATTAATTTGTCCGGCGCTAAATAAATATTCAATTTCTTTCGTTTCGAGTGATGTTTGGAGCTGTGTTGCAGGTATATAGTCATACTCTACAGCATATGCTGGACGCAACATTTTACATTCACTTAATCCAGGTAAGGTTCTTAAAAGTTCTAATTGAATATTTTCGGGTAAACCTGTAGAAAATCCTTGCACATATATTTCAGGAGTATTAATTCCTTCTGGTTCTAAGAAAATTTGATGTGATTCTTTATCAGCAAATTTAACGATTTTATCTTCAATAGAAGGACAATATCTTGGCCCCTTACTATCAATAAAACCGCCGTAAATGGGAGTTAAATGTAAATTGTCTCGAATTAGTTGATGTGTTTCGGTAGTTGTTCTTGTGATGTGACAACTAACTTGGGGCATATTATTTTTTATATCTGGGTCAAAAGAAAAATATTTATCTGCTGCAGTACTTGGTTGTATATCTAATTCATCAAAAATGATACTTCTTTTATCAACTCTTGCTGGAGTTCCTGTTTTTAAACGTTCTGTTTTGATACCAATTTCGTGTAAATTTTGAGTAAGTCCTTTTGCTGCTTGTTCGCCCGACCTACCAGCTGACATTGATTTATTTCCTATCCATATTCTTCCTTCTAAGAATGTGCCAGCTGTGATGATAACTGATCTAGCTGAGTAATAACTACCAAAGAAAGTTTTTACACCCTTTATTTTTTTTTGTATGATTTTTTTTGAGTTCAATCCAATTGCTTCAGTTTTTGTAATATCCAGTTCAGTAATCATTGCTTCTTTCAAAGATAAATTATCTGTATTTTGTAGTATTTCGATCATTCTTCTTGAGTATTCTCTTTTATCTGTTTGAGCTCTTAATGCCCATACAGCTGGCCCTCTACTGGCGTTTAATATTCTTTTTTGTATTGATGTCTTATCAGCTAATTGTCCAATAATACCTCCTAATGCATCAACTTCATGCACTAACTGACTTTTTGCTGGTCCCCCAACTGCAGGGTTACAAGGTTGCCAAGCAATCCTATCTAAATTGATTGTGAATAAAGCTGTAGAAAAACCTAATTTTGCTGTTGTTATAGCTGCTTCGCATCCTGCATGTCCTCCTCCAATGACGATGATGTCAAAAGATTCATTGGTTGATTGATGATCTTGCATTTCAGGATTGATTTAATTAGCTAAATTCCTAAATCTCGTAAATTGAGGTTCAAATAATAATTTAACAGTTCCTACGGGTCCATTTCTATGTTTAGTGACAATGATCTCTGTTATTCCTCTATCTTCAGTCTCGGGATTATAGTATTCATCTCTATAAATCATTAATACCAAATCTGCATCTTGTTCAATAGAACCTGATTCTCTTAGATCGCTTAACATTGGTCTTTTATTTGTTCTAGACTCAACTCCTCTACTAAGTTGGGACAAAGCAACTACTGGTACCTTTAATTCTCTGGCCATGCTTTTAAGACCTCTTGTGATCCGTGAAAGTTCTTGCACTCTATTATCAGGAGTCGTTCCCTCCATCAATTGGAGGTAATCAATAACAATTAATCCAAGTTCTTTTTTTTGTTCAGCTATTAATCTTCTACACAGAGATCTCATTTCTAAAACACCTAGGTTAGGTTTGTCATCAATAAATATTGGTAATTGACCCAATGAATTGATACCTTCTCCAAGTAAAGGCCATTCATCTTGTTGTAATCTTCCTGTCCTTAGCCTGCCGCTTTCGATGCCAACTTCCATAGAAAGTAATCTATATGTCAACTGTTCTTTACTCATTTCAAGGCTAAATATGCAAACAGGTAAATCTTGAGATTGAGCAACATTCTTAGCCAGATTAAGAACCATTGAAGTTTTCCCCATTGAAGGCCTACCAGCAACGATTATTAAATCACTTCTTTGAAAGCCTTGAGTCATCGCATCAAGGTCGTAAAAATTTACCGGAATCCCAGCTACTGAAGTACCTAAAGATCTTGACTCTATTTCATTGAAAGTACTTGTAAGGATTTCAGCTGCTTGAGTCAGACCTTTTGAAGGTTTTTCTTGGCTGATTTCAAATATTTTTTGCTCTGCTTTATCTAAAACTTCATTAGTATCTTGCGTCTGATCAAAACCTAGTTGAACCACCTCATTTCCAGATCTAATAAGTTGCCTTCTCATATATTTGTCGTTAATTAAATTAGCAACTTGTTCTATGGAGGCTGTAGAGGATACATTTTCTACTAGCTCTACTAGTTTGTTGTTACCTCCAATTTTTTCAAGTGATCCATTATCTGCTAACCATGCACTCATTGATGTTAAATCAGTTGGTTTCCCTTGGGTATGCAACATTAATGCTGTTCTATAAATCTCTTGATGAGCATTAATATAAAAAGCTTCTGGTTTAATTAAGTCCGCAATTCTCCCGATCGCGTCTGGATCAAGGAGTATGCCACCAAGAACTGCTTCCTCAGCTTGAATGTTTTGAGGAGGTACTAATCCAGCATTTTCACTATTAAAATCTTTTTTAAAATTTTTATTTTGCCCATTATTTGGAAAAGGAACGGAAACCATATCTATAATTACTTAGATATATACTCTGGCTACTTTTCAGAATAATGCAACAAATTAATTAACTTGTTACTTCAATATTTACTTCTGCATTTACTTCTTGATGTAATTTTATTTTTGCAGTAAAGGAACCTAAATTATGAATATCAGGAACTGTAATGTTTCTTCTATCAATTTCTTTTTTGGTTGCCGCTTCTATAGCTTCGGCAACATCCCCGTTGGTCACTGTTCCAAAAAGCACACCATCTTCTCCAACCTGTTTTTTAATAGTGAATCTGCCTATTGTAGATAATGCAGTTTGGAAATTTAAAGCTTCTTGCTTTAATTTATCAGCAGCAATTTTTTCTTTTTCTTTTTTCCTTTCGATTTGTTTAAGAACAGCTGGTGTTACATTCATTGCCTTCCCGTATGGTAATAGAAAATTTCTTGCGTATCCAGGTGCTACTTCAACTAAATCGCCTTCTTTACCTAGTGAGACGATTGATTCAGTTAATGCGACTTGTACTCTTTTAGCCATGAAAATATTGAACAATATTATTAATAATAAGGCCTAGAGGGTAATTTTACTTTTTTTGCGAGGCCTAATTTTGCAAGAATTTTAATATGTTCCCATGTTATGTCTATTTGACCACTGAATAATCCTTGTTTTGCTGAATTAGGAAATGCATGATGATTATTATGCCAACCCTCTCCAAATGTTAATGCAGCAACCCATGCATTGTTTTTGGATGAATCCCCACTTTCAAATGGTGCTTTACCCCAACAATGTGTTGCGGAATTTACTAGCCAAGTAATGTGATAAACGACTACAAGTCTCAATGGAATTCCCCATAGAACGAGAGCCCAACCACCAACTCCTAATTTTTCACCTATTG
>QCGK01000024.1 GCA_003279945.1 Prochlorococcus sp. AG-388-A01 | reverse complement strand
CACGAATATCTGGGTTCACGCCTGCATTAGAAAGAATTAGCTTTGATCTTGTTAAACCAATTCCATAGACGTATGTAAGTGAAATTTCTACTCGCTTTTCGCGAGGTATGTCAATTCCTGCAATCCTTGCCACGTGTTTTGATAAAGTAAAAGTTTGAATAAAGGGTTAAAAATTAGCCCTGACGTTGTTTATTTCGAGGCCTTTTCTTGTTAATAACATAGATTTTACCTCTTCTCCTCACGATCTGATCGTCAGGACTAATTTTTTTGACTGAAGATCTGACCTTCATAGGGGTTTTACGAATAAACGCTAATACTATATTCTACATCATCATCAAGCCATTTTTTGTTTGATATCAGAGGAAATAGTTTTTAAATCTCTATCCGCATCGATATATTCTAACAACGAAAGATCTTTAAAATATTGAATTAATGGTTCTGTTGTTTTTTTATAAATGTCAACTCTTGTCCTAATAGTCTCTTCTGTATCATCTTTTCTTCCTCTTATAAGTAAACGATTAATTAAAACATCTTCTGGAATATCTAAGTAAAAGACTACTTCTAGAGGTTGATTTATTTCAATTAAAACATCATTCAATGAATTGGCTTGAGATAAATTCCTTGGATAGCCATCTAGAATCCAACCTTTATTATCCTTATCTAAATTTTGCCTGACTATTTTTAATACTAGTTCGTCACTAACGAGTTCTCCCCGGTTAATAATATCTTTTACCTGTTTACCAAGGGTAGTATTCCCTTCAATTTCTTTTCTTAATAATTCACCTGTGGAAAGGTGCAAATAAGAATTGACTTTACTTAATAATTCAGCCTGAGTGCCTTTACCTGCTCCAGGGGCTCCTAAAAATAGTAAATGTTTTTTCATTAATTATTAATAAGTCCCTCATACCTTTGAGATATAACATAAGTTTGAATTTGTTTAGCAGTATCAATAGCAACACCCACAAGAATAAGTAATGAAGTTGCTCCCAAACCTTGAAAAGTCTGAACATTTGTCGCTCTTTCCACTGCAGCAGGTATTATAGCTACAGATCCTAGAAACAAACCTCCCAATAAAGTCAACCTATTCTGTATGCCAGATAAATATTTTGCCGTGTTAGATCCTGGACGAACACTTGGTATGGCAACCCCTCCTTTCTTTAAATTTGATGCCACATCAATTGGATTAATTGTAAGGGATGCATAAAAATAGGAGAATCCCAAAATCAAGGAGAAAAATGTAAGAGCATATGGCCATGGATTTGAAGATCCAGGATTTAAACTACTGGCTAATTTAATTAATACTGGATTTCCCGTGACATTTGCAATAGTTATTGGTAAAAAAATCAAAGCAGATGCAAATATAATTGGCATTACCCCTCCTGCATTTAATTTTAAAGGTAAATAACTTTGCCTAGTAGGAAGTAATGTTGCATTTCCTATTTGTCTTTTTGCACTAACAATAGGAATACGTCTAGCTCCCTCCTGGACAAAAATTATGCCTACGATTGTCAGTAAAAATACTCCAAGTAAAACTGCAATACCTACAACATCTCCTCTATCACCAGTTTGAGCTTTTTCAATAGTTGAGCTTAGAGCCTTTGGTAAAGTCGAAACAATATTCAAAAAAATTACCAATGAAGCGCCTTGCCCTATTCCTTTCTCTGTAATAATTTCACTAAACCACATCACTAACATTGATCCAGTAACTAGGGCTATAGAGGTTTGCAAAACAAATGAAGTTTCACTTATGCCCTGAATTGCGTATTGTCTAAGAATTAGAGAAAAAATAATACTTTGCAACAACCCCCATCCCAAAGAAACATATCTAGTTATTTGAGCAATTTTTCTTCTACCTGCTTCTCCTTCATTTTTTTGTAAATCTTCAAGAACAGGCAATGAAGCTGTGAGAAGCTGAATAATAATTGATGCATTAATAAAAGGAAGGATGCCTAACGCAAATATTCCTAGGGTTGAAATTCCTCCACCAGTAAAAATATCTAGGAAACCTATTAATTGACCTCCTTGATCTATAAAACTTTTAAAAGCAACTCTATCAATACCTGGCATTGGAATATAGATACCAAGTCTTACTAAAAGAAGAAGTCCTAAAGTTGTTAAAACTCTACTCCTTAGCTCTTTATTTAAAAACAATTGGGAGAGTATTTCTGAAGCGCTAGGATTTCTACTTTTATTGACAAACATTTTGAAGATTACCTAAATTTTTAACAAATTTATTTTTTGTTAATAAGCTCGCAAGAACCACCTGCGTCCTCAATTTTTTGTTTTGCAACTTTTGTGAATGCATGAGCTTGAACTTTTAACTTTACATTAATTTTTCCATTACCAAGAATTTTTAAAGGAAATTTTGGCTTGAAGATTAATCCTTTCTTAACTAGTGAGTCTAGGTTAACAGTATCGTTATCTTTGAAATCATTTAATTTTTCTAAATTAATTATAGAAAAATTCTTTTGATTAATTATTTCAAAGTGCTTTAATTTTGGAACTCTTCTATAAAGAGGCATTTGACCACCTTCAAAACCTGGACGTGTGGGTCTTCCAGAGCGTGACTTTTGTCCTCTCATTCCAAAACCACATGAAGCACCTTGGCCTGCAGCAATACCTCTACCCTTTCTTAATTTTTTCTTTCTCGAGCCAGAGTTTGATTTAAGTGTATTTAATGTTGAAGTCATAATTTTCAAGAATAGAGCTGTTCAAGTGAGATCCCTCTCTCCCTTGAAGCAGATTTGTGTGTTCTTAATTGAGAAAGAGCAACCATAGCAGCTCTTGCATTATTCAAAGGTGTTTTACTACCTAATCTTTTTGCTAAGACATTTTTTATGCCCGCTAATTCTAAAACTGTTCTTATTGAACCACCAGCAATTACACCTGTACCTGGGGCAGCTGGTCTAATTAGTACATTGGCAGCACCATCACGACCTTTAGACAAAGTTGGTATTGAATTATTTGGAGTTAAGGGGACCCTAACAAGATTCTTTTTACCATCTGAAACTCCCTTTCTAACAGCACCAATCACATCTCCAGCTTTTCCAACACCGACTCCAACTTGACCTTTCTCGTTGCCAATAACAACAATTGCTCTAAAACTCATTTTTTTCCCACCCTTAACAGTTTTAGAAACGCGTCGAATTTGAACAACTCTTTCTTGCCAATCAGAATCCCTCTCAAGATTTTTCGCATCACCTCTTCTATTTCTTTTTCGATCATTACGATTATTCTTTTTTTGTTCGCCAGGCATGGCTCCAGGAACGTTTTCATTCTTGGATTGAATTTCTTGTTTTGTGGGAGTGTCAGTCATAGTAAAAATTAAAAGTTAGAATTCTAAGCCAGCTTCACGAGCAGCATCAGCAAGTGCCTTAACTCTACCATGATATAAATTACCTCCACGATCAAAAATTACTTGCTTAATACCTTTTTTTATCGCTCTCGTTGCTAGTAATTTGCCAACAATGGAAGAAGAATTACAATCAGAAGGTAATTTCTCAGATTTTTCTCTTAGTTCCTTATCAACAGTTGAAGCTGAGCAAATAGTTGTTTGAGCGCTATCATCTATAACCTGGGCATAAATATGGTTATTAGAACGAAAAACAGACAATCTTGGACGTTTTGCATCTCCAATTAAGAATCTCCTTAATCTTCTATGTCTTTTTTGGGTTTGTAATTTTCTGGAAAGTTTGGTCATTTTTTTAATTGGAATTATTTTTTGCCAGATTTACCAGCTTTTCTGAGAATTCTCTCATCATGGTATTTAATTCCTTTACCTTTATATGGTTCTGGAGGTCTAATTGATCTGATTTTTGCTGCTTCATTGCCAACAATTTCTTTATCAATTCCAGATACGGTAACGTTTGTATTACTCTCAACTTTGTATGTTATACCATCAGGGGGGATCATTTCTACAGGATGACTGTATCCTGCACTTACAACAAGATTTTTACCTTTTACTTGGGCTCTTGATCCAACGCCAACAATTTCAAGTTTCTTTGAAAAACCTTGAGTAACTCCTTCAACCATATTTGCAATTAAGGCTCTACATAAACCATGTCTCTGCCTTGAGGATATTTTGGTTGTAGTAGGACTTACGACAACAGCATTATCTTTCTTATCAAAACTAACTCCCTCAGGCATGAGACGTTTTAACTCACCCTTTGGGCCTTTGACTGTAACTGTTAATCCATCAAAATCAACTGTAACTTTATCTGGAATAAGTACTGGTGTTTTTCCGATTCTTGACATGATTAATTCTCCTTAGTAAACATAGCAAAGTACTTCACCACCAATACCTTGCTTCCTGGCATCGCGATCACTCATGACGCCTTTAGAAGTTGATATTATGGCAACTCCAAGACCTCCAAGAACTTTTGGTAAACCTCTAGTATTTTTATAAATTCTCAGACCAGGTTTACTAACTCTTTGCATAGATCGAATAGTAGGGAATTTGTTTTTACCACTATATTTGAGGCCGAGTATTATTTGTGATTTATAACCTTCACCTTCCTCATTAATATCAGAAATGAAACCCTCTTTTTGAAGCACTTTAGCGATACTTAAGGACATTTTTGAACCTGGGATTGTTGTGGTTGTATGCTTTTTTTGACTCGCATTTCTAATTCGAGTAAGCATATCTGAAATAGGATCGTGATTTGACATGGTTTTAATTTAATTCTTACTAAAAGGCATTCCTAACTCTTGCAAGAGAGCTTTACCCTCTTGATCAGATCTCGCACTAGTGACAATAGTTATATCCATACCTCTTATTGAATCTATTTTATCAAAAGAGATTTCAGGAAAAATTAATTGCTCTTTCACTCCAACGGTGTAATTCCCTCTCCCATCAAAACTTTTTGGATTAACTCCTCTAAAGTCTCTTATTCTTGGTAAAGCTAGATTTATAAATCTTTCCAAAAAAGAATACATCCTGTCACCTCTCAAAGTTACGGTACAACCAATCGGCATGCCCTCACGAATTTTAAAACCCGCGATTGCTTTTTTAGCCCTTGTTACTAAGGCCTTTTGTCCTGTAATTGTTGCCATTTCATTTAAAGAGGCTTCTAGGGCTTTCGAATTTGAAGCTGCCTCACCAAGACCTCTGTTAACGTTGACTTTGACAACTTTAGGTACTTGATGAATATTTTTAAGACCAAGATCTTTTAAAAGTTTTGGTCTTATTGATTCTTTGTAGCGATTTTTTAGAGTCATAATTTTTTGTTAATTCTGGTCTTTGTCAGAATTGATAAATTAGAAAAAGTTGAAATCTGGTTTCTGATGAAAAATTAATCAATTACTTCACCAGTTTTCTTCAATCTTCTTTTTTTAACCCCCTCTTTATCAATAAAGTATTCAATCTTACTTGTAAGATTTTTATCCTTTGAGAAGAACATTACATTTGATGCATGTAAAGATGCTTCTTCTGTAAGTATTCTTCCAGTTTCTCCTTCCTGAGTTGGTTTTACGTGTTTAGTCCTAAGGTTAATTCCCTTAACTACTAGTCTATTTTCAAGAGGGATAGTTTTTAAAACCTCACCAGTTTTCCCTTTGTCTTTGCCGTTAATTACTTTTACCAAATCACCAGTTTTGATTCTCATTTTTATTCTCTGGAAATTTTTCTTTTGTTTTACTGAATCCAACATTTAAATCACCTCCGGAGCAAGAGAAACAATCTTTGTATAATTTTTATCCCGCAGCTCTCTAGCTACAGGACCAAAAACTCTAGTGCCTTTTGGATTTTTATCCTCATTAATCAAAACGGCAGCATTATCATCAAATCTGATTGAGTTACCAGTATTTCTTCTTAATGTTGCTTTAGTTCTGACGATAACAGCTTTAACAACTTCAGATTTCTTAACTCCCATGTTAGGAAGAGCATCTTTTACAGTTGCTACGATTACATCCCCAACATGAGCATACCTTCTATTTGAGCCTAAAACCCTAATACATTGGAGTCTTTTAGCTCCGCTGTTATCAGCAACTGTTAAATAAGTTTCTTGTTGAATCATTTTTTAACCTCCTTAGCCTGACTTTTTTTATTGAGAATCTCTTCTATTGCCCATCTTTTATGAGCACTAAGCGGTCTAGTTTCTCTAATTTTAACTCGATCACCTAAAACACATGTATTTTCAGGATCATGCGCCTTGTATCGTGTAGTTCTACTTACAATTTTTTTATAAGTGGGATGTGGATATCTGTTAATAACAGCAACAACTACTGTTTTGTCCATTTTGTCGCTGACAACAGTACCAATTCTTTCTTTAAGTGCCATAACTAATAATTAAGCAGAAGTAGTTTTAGAAGCAGATTGACTCTTACTGAGGGTTAGTAATTGCGCAACTTGTTTCTTGATGATTTTAAATTTATGAGTTTCATTGAGCTGTCTAGTAGCTTGCTTGAATCTCAAGTCAAAAAGATCTTTTCGTAATTGGTTAATCTTTTCAGTAATTTGATCAGAATTTAATTTTTTAAATTCTTTAAAAGACTCTGAGTTTTTCATTGTTTAACCTCCTCTTGTGATTTTTTACTATTCTTATTATTTTCTTGTGAGGAATTATCAAGATTTTTATCAATGGAGATAAATTTAGTTTTCACAGGAAGTTTATATTGTGCTAAACGCATAGCTTCCTTTGCAATTTCCTCAGTGATATCCTCACCACCCATTTCAAAAAGTATTCTTCCAGGTTTTACAACTGCGA
>QCGK01000023.1 GCA_003279945.1 Prochlorococcus sp. AG-388-A01 | reverse complement strand
GTTGAACTAAACACAAAATAAGTGGTTCAACTTGTAATTCTCTTCTCATTCTTCTAGATAAACCATTCTCAATTTCTCTTTGAACACCAATCCAATCTACTTCAAAATTATTAGGTCCAGTCTGCCTAGATAATTGTTTCCATCTATTTTCTAAGACCCAGCTTATTTCTCGTTCTGTCCACATAGACATTTTTCTTGGTTCTGCAGTAGTGATAACTCCTCTTAAATTAACTCTAGGAGGTGCAACCATTTTTCCATCAGTACTTATAGGTGCTAAAACAGTTACAACACCGTCACCAGCCAATTGCTGCCTTTCCTTTAATACTCGAGCATCAACAATTCCATTTCGAGAATTATCAAGCAACTCTACTCCAGCTTTTACAGGATCTCCTTTTTTAATAGAATCAGGAGTCAATTCAACAACATCTCCATTTTCAATAATTAAAATATTATCTTTTGGAACTCCCATGATCTGAGCACTTCTACTGTGACAAACGAGCATTCTATGTTCTCCGTGAACCGGTACAAAAAACTTAGGTTTAGCTAACGCCAACATTAATTTTTGATCTTCTTGGAAACCATGACCAGAAACATGAATATTCTCACCCTTTCCATAAACAACCTTTGCTCCCATTTTCATTAATCTATCTATTGTATTGACTACACCAATAGTATTTCCTGGGATTGGGCTAGCAGAGAATATAACAGTATCAGTAGTCTTAAGACGTACATGTTGATGGTCCCCACGAGAAATTCTACTTAAAGCAGCTAAAGGTTCTCCTTGACTACCAGTCATCAATAATAAAGTTTCTCTATCAGGTAAATCTCTAATTTGTTTGATAGGAACAAACAAATCATCTGGGCATTTCATATAACCAATATCCCTAGCTTTAGCAATAACATTTATCATCGATCTACCTAACAAACCGACCTTTCTTCCATGTTTCATAGCCAACTCTAAGATCATTGTCACTCTATGAACAGAACTAGCAAAAGTGGTAAGGATAACTCGTTCTTTTGCCTCAGCAATATGTTTTTCTAAAGAGGGATAGATAGTCTTCTCAGAAGGACAAAAACCTGGAACTTCAGCATTAGTAGAATCACTGAACATACATAAAACGCCCTTCTCTCCATAATGCACCATTCTTTCAATATCAAATTGCTCTCCATCTACTGGCATATGATCAAACTTAAAATCTCCAGTGAAAATAATTGTGCCAACAGGTGTTGTAACTGCTAAAGAAAAACTATCGCAAATAGAATGAGTATTTCGAATAAACTCAACAGAAAAATGTTGTCCAACTTTTACAACGTCTCTTGGATTTACTGTCTGTATAGTTGTTCTATCAGATACACCTGCTTCCTCCATTTTTCCTCTAAGCATTGACATTGCTAGTCTTGGGCCATAAATAATCGGAATATTAAAATGCTTTAAATGATGAGAAATACCTCCAATATGATCTTCATGACCGTGAGTGACAATCATTCCTTTTATTCTTCTTTGATTTTCTTTTAAAAAAGTTGTATCCGGCATAACAACATTCACACCATGCATTCCATCTGAAGGGAAAGCTAGGCCAGCATCGACCAACATTAGTTCATCTCCGTATTCAAATACACAAGTATTTTTTCCTATTTCATGTAAGCCGCCTAATGGTATTACCCTTAGAGTCGGGCTATTACTACTTTTAGATCTTGATGAATCGTTGGTTGATCTATTTTCAGTTGAATTGGTACTTGATTGCATAATTTTGAAATTTATGAAGGTCTGCTTGTAATCAAATAAGGTTTATTTTAATTTAATTATCAAGTTAAATATAATCCTTATTATAAGGATTTCAGGATAAAAGATAGTTGCTTTTTCATTTCCGAAGTTAATGGTGACAAAGGACTTCTTGGATTACCTACATTCCATCCAGACAGCTCTAAAGCAGCCTTTATTGGAATTGGATTGGTAGTCATAAAAAGTGCCTTGAAAAGAGGCTGAAGTTTTTCATGAATAGCAAGTGCATTAGAGACTTTTCCAATTTGAAAGGATTCAATCATCTCTTTCAATTGCAAGCCAACCAAATGACTTGCAACACTTACTACTCCTACAGCACCCACAGATAACATTGGAAGCAACAATGAATCGTCGCCACTATATACAGAGAGTGCGGAGCTACAAATAGCTCTTAGTTCTGTTACTTCTTCTATTCTACCGCTTGCCGCTTTAATACTGAGAATATTTGAGAAATCCATAAGTTTCTTCACAGTATCAGGTAATAAATTGCACCCTGTCCTTCCTGGTATGTTGTAGAGCATTAAAGGCAAATCCTTTGCAGAATTAGCAATAGAACTGAAATGTCTATAAAGACCTTCTTGAGGTGGTTTGTTGTAATAAGGAACAACGACCAAAGCACCGTCGGCCCCAGATTCGTAGGCTTTTTTTGTAGCTTCTACAGCCTCGCTTGTACAATTACTACCAGTACCAACTATTACTTTACAGCTTGAATCCAAAGATCCTTTTACTGCAATAAATAAATCATGTTGTTCCTCCCATGAAAGGGTCGGAGATTCTCCAGTAGTACCACAAAGCACAATGCCATCAGAACCGTGTTCAAAAAGATAATTTGAAAGTTTTATAGCAAGTTCATAATCTACATCTCCATTTTCAGTAAATGGAGTAACCATTGCTGTCAATATTCTTCCAAATAATGGATTAGTACACTTAGTTTTGTCTAAAATCATTTTTTTGGAATTAATAACTCAGCTATTTGAACAGCATTAAGAGCTGCTCCTTTTCTTATTTGATCTCCACATAACCATAATTCTAATCCATTAGGCTGACTTATATCAGTTCTTAACCTACCAACAGCAACATTATCCCTTCCCTTAACGTCATTTGGCATAGGAAATCTATTATTTTTGAAATCCTCAATAATTTCAATTCCAGGAGATTTTCTTAATTCTTCAAGAGCATCTTTAGGTTCAACTACACCAGCAAATTCAATATTGACAGATTCAGAATGTGCTCTCAGTACTGGGACACGAACACATGTAGCAGAGAGCTTTAAATCAGCAATATTTAATATTTTCTTGGTCTCATTAACCATTTTCATCTCTTCTTCGCAGTAATTATTTGCAAGCATGGGTGAATTATGTAAAAACAAATTAAAAGCCAGCGAGTATGGCAAAACTTTACTTTTTTGAGGATTACCCTGAAGATATTGTTCAGTTAAAATTTTTAATTCCTCCATAGCTAATTGGCCTGCACCACTAACAGATTGATATGTTGAGACAATAACTCTTTGAATAGTCGAGAGTTTATTTAATGGAGATAAAACTAATGTCAACAAAATGGTGGTGCAGTTTGGATTCGCTATTACCCCATCATGATTGAGTGCATCATCAGCATTAACCTCAGGAACTATAAGAGGTACATTCTTATCCAATCTGAAAGCACTTGAATTATCTATCAGTAAAGCATTTTGATCCATAATGGTAGACAACCATTTTTTTGAGATACTTCCACCAGCTGAAGCTAAAACTAAATCAAGATTCAGAAATTCTGCCTTGGTGGTTTTTTTTGTAACTAATTCTTCACCTTTCCAAATAATTTTTTTTCCTTCTGACCGCTCCGATGAAAGCAGGACCAATTCTGATATTGGGAAATCACGTTCTTCAAGAATTTTGAGTAATTCAGATCCCACAGCACCTGAAGATCCTAAAACAGCAACTTTTAATGGCCTATTTGGCAAAAACGGAGATTGTCTCACACTTTAAAAGGATTTTTATAAATAGATTGACTATTTTTTTTACTTTACCAAAAAATTAACTTTCAAGGAAATCACATAATGTGAAATAATTAAGATTCGGCTTATAGTAATAATTACAAAAACATGGCTAAAGAAGCATTAATAGTCAAAACAACTCCTCTGCCTCAAAGTAGAATTTCATTTGAATTAGAAATACCATCTGAGACATGCAAAACGTGTGTAAATGAGACAATCAGTACTATCAGTCGTTCGGCTAAAATTCCAGGATTTAGACTTGGTAAAATTCCTAAACAAGTCTTAATCCAAAGAATTGGCATCACACAATTACATGCTTCTGCTCTTGAAAAGATCATTGATAAATCATGGCAAGAAGCATTAAAAATAAAATCTATAGAGCCACTAAGTGAGCCAGAATTGGTAGATGGATTTGAATCTATACTCGCAAAGTTTAGTCCTGAAAAATCACTTAAGGTTACTCTTCAAACAGATGTTGCTCCCGAATTAAAATTAAAAAAATCCAAAGGACTTAGTGTTGAAATCTCAAAAGCTAATTTTGATCCTAAGTCAATAGATGAAGCGCTAGAAAAATCTAGATCTCAGTTTGCAAATATTATTCCAGTAACCAATAGAGCAGCGAAATTAGGGGATATTGCTGTAGTTAGTTTCAAAGGAATATATAAAGATTCTGGTAAAGAAATTGATGGGGGGACAAGTGAATCAATGGATCTTGAGTTAGAAAAGAACAAAATGATTCCCGGTTTCGTTGAGGGAATTGTAAAGATGAAAATTGGTGATACTAAAACACTTAACCTTAAATTTCCTGAAGATTATTCTCATGAGGATTCAAGAGGCAAAGAGGTAATCTTTGAATTAAATCTTAAGGATCTTAAGGAAAAAGAATTACCTGCACTTAATGACAATTTTGCAAAACAGTCTGGAAACAAAGCCTCATTAAAAGAGTTAAAGAAAGATATTGAAAAGCAACTTAGAGACAATTTTGAAAAAACTCAAAAAGATATCAAAATTGAAGCTTTATTAGATGCCTTAACAAACGAATTGGTTGCTGAAATTCCAAAATCTATGATAGATATAGAAGTGAGGAATAATATTGAACAAACCGCACAAAGATTTGCTCAACAAGGTCTAGATGTTAAATCTACTTTCACTCCTGAATTAGTTAAGTCATTAGCAGAGTCCACAAGGCCTCAGGCTGAAAAAAATGTTCAAAGAAATTTAGCTCTAAAAGCATTAGCTGAAAAAGAAAACATAAAAGTTGAAAAAGATGAAATTGATTCAAAAATGAAAGATTATGAAGACGCAATCTCTCAATCTTCAAAACAAAAAAGAAAAAAAATAATTTATGAAATTTCCTACTAATTAAACAAAAACCCCTTAAATTACCTATAGGACAAAAAGTATTTTGTGAACTCAGAAAAAAAACATTTAATTCAAAGCTCAATAAGTTCTTACGAAAGTATTAATAAAACTATTGGCTCTGTACCTACCGTTATAGAACAATCTGGTAGAGGAGAAAGAGCTTTTGATATTTATTCAAGACTATTAAGGGAGAGAATAATTTTTTTAGGTACTGGAATTAATGATCAAGTATCTGACTCTCTTGTTGCACAATTATTATTTCTAGAAGCTGAAGATCCAGAAAAAGACATACAAATATATATCAATTCTCCTGGAGGTTCAGTAACTGCAGGAATGGCTATATATGATACTATGCAACAAATATCTCCTGATGTAGTTACAATATGCTTTGGAGTAGCTGCAAGTATGGGGGCATTTCTACTTTCCGGAGGAGCAAAAGGGAAAAGATTGGCTTTACCTAATTCTAGGATTATGATCCATCAGCCTCTTGGAGGAGCCCAAGGTCAAGCAGTTGAGATTGAAATACAAGCTAAAGAAATACTTTTTCTCAAGAAAACATTAAATTCGCTCTTAGCAGAACATACCGGTCAACCTTTGGAAAAAATTAATGAAGATACAGAAAGAGATTACTTTTTATCGCCCTCAGAAGCAGTCGAATATGGATTAATTGATAAAGTTATCAAAAAGTGACAAGGAATACTGATTTTTTAAGAATATGATGACGAATCGATATTTATGAGCAATCCTAGTAAATAGGGAATATTTATCACCTTTCACATTAAAATTTATAATCGATGGCTAAATTCGACGCCCATCTTAAATGCTCATTTTGCGGGAAATCACAAGACCAAGTAAGAAAGCTTATAGCTGGTCCTGGGGTTTATATCTGTGATGAGTGCATAGACCTTTGTAATGAAATTCTCGATGAGGAACTACTTGATAATCAAGCGAACATAAACAACTCTCCGCAAGTAAAAAAGAAATTGCCAACTGACAATTCAAAAAAATCTGTTCCTTTAGAATTAACCTCAATTCCTAAGCCATTAGAAATTAAAAGTTTTCTAGATAATCAAGTTGTTGGACAAGAATCTGCAAAAAAAATATTATCAGTAGCCGTATACAACCACTACAAACGATTAGCTTGGAAAGTTAAAGAAGAAAGTAAAAATAGCAATTCAAAAGATTCACAAGCAACGAAATTACAAAAATCAAATATTTTACTCATCGGCCCTACTGGAAGTGGAAAAACATTATTGGCGCAAACTTTAGCTGAGTTTCTAGATGTTCCTTTTGCGGTAGCTGATGCAACGACTTTGACAGAAGCTGGATATGTTGGAGAAGATGTTGAAAACATACTTTTAAGACTTCTACAAAAATCAGAAATGAATGTAGAACTAGCTCAAAAAGGAATAATTTATATAGATGAAATAGATAAAATTGCAAGAAAAAGCGAGAATCCTTCAATTACTAGAGATGTCTCAGGTGAAGGAGTACAGCAAGCATTATTAAAAATGCTTGAAGGAACAATTGCTAATGTACCTCCTCAAGGGGGCAGAAAACATCCTTATCATGACTGTATCCAAATTGATACTAGTCAAATATTATTTATTTGCGGGGGAGCTTTTATAGGTTTAGAGGATATAGTTCAAAAGCGTATGGGTAAACATTCTATAGGATTTACCACCAATTCAGATCAAAACAAAGTTGATGCAAAAAAAATAATAGACCCAAGAGATTCCTTAAAAAATTTACAGTTAGATGATTTAGTTAAATATGGCCTCATTCCAGAATTTATTGGAAGAATTCCAGTTTGTGCTGTACTAGATCGTCTTACTAAAGAAACTTTAGAATCTATTTTGACTCAACCAAGAGATGCATTAGTAAAGCAATTCAAAACATTACTAAGTATGGATAACGTTGAATTAAAATTTGATCCTGATTCTGTTGAATCAATAGCTAATGAAGCATATAAAAGAAAAACAGGTGCAAGAGCATTAAGATCAATAATTGAGGAGCTTATGCTGGACGTAATGTACACATTGCCTTCTGAGGAAAATATAAAAGAATTCACAATTACAAAAAAAATGGTAGATAATTTATTCTCTTCCAAAATTGTTAAACTACCCTCAGGATCAAAAAGAATCATTAAAGAGTCTGCGTAAAAGTAGAGTTTAATTTTTGCAATTTTAACCCTAATTGTTCTAATTAATGAAGTAATAATGACTAATATCCATAAGCCTTTTCATCAAAAATATAGACCAACCAACCTAGATGAACTGGTTGGTCAAAATTTTATATCCATTACTCTAAAACAAGCACTATTAACAAAAAAGATTTCTCCAGCTTATCTTTTTAATGGTCCAAGAGGCACTGGTAAGACATCAAGTGCGCGAATATTTGCAAAATCTTTAAACTGCCAAGCATTCGAAGAACCAACAATACATCCTTGTGGTAAGTGTGACTTATGTAGACAAATCACAGATGGTAACGCTCTAGATATTATCGAAATTGATGCAGCATCGAATACTGGAGTAGAAAATATAAGAGAAATTATTGAAAGAGCTAGATTTGCGCCTACTCAAGCGAGATGGAAGGTATACGTTATTGATGAATGTCATATGCTTTCAACAGCAGCTTCAAATGCTTTATTAAAAACAATTGAAGAACCGCCATCCAAAGTCGTATTTATCCTTGCAACAACAAATCCTGAGAGAGTATTAAATACAATACAAAGTAGATGTCAAAAGTTTGATTTTAGAAGAATAAGCCCTAGTGAAATTTTTCACCATTTATCAGAAATAGCAGAAAAAGAATCCATTAAATATGAAGTTCAGGCGTTAAAGATTATTGCAAAAAGATCTAATGGAGGTATGAGAGATGCACAAAGCCTCCTTGAACAACTTAATCTTCTTCCGGACGGTATAACAATAAATAATATTCAAAACATGCTTGGAGAAGTATCAGAAATTGAATTAACAAATCTTATCAAATCATTAGTTGAGAATAATTCAGAATCATTAATTATCACCTGTAACAAATTATATGACGCTGGAAACGAACCATATCAAATCATTATTGGGTTACTGAGCATAACACGAGATTTACTTCTTCACACTACAAATAATAAATATTCAGATCTTTATTATACTTCTGACGGATTTCAAGATGAATTGGATAAAATCTCAAAAACAATAAATAAATCAATAATAATTAATTGGCATAATAATCTAAGAAATATTGAATATCAAATCAAAACAAGTGATAATCCAAGGCTTTGGCTGGAAATACATTTAACTGGCCTTTTAGATAATCAAAAGATAAATAGTCTTGTTCATAAGCAACAAAATCAAAAAAAATCAATTGAAGATACGCATGAAAATATAAAAAACAAGGAAAAAATTGATGAAGAAAAAAATTCTAATGAAATTCAAAAACCAAGTAATAAAGATAAGATAAGTGGAGAAAAATTGATTTCAAATAAAGAAAAAAAATTAGAAAATTTTAATGATCTTGGAAAAGAAAATATAGGAAAGATTTCTGATAATAGGCACAATAATCCTGGGTCAAACAACTTAAAAGATAAATGGGAATTAATTCTTTCTAAATTAGAGTTACCATCAACAAGAATGTTACTTTCACAACAAGCCGAACTTGAAAGTTTTGATTCGGATAAAATCACAATTGCATTATCTCCAAACTGGGAGAATATGATAAAAAGCAGAAAAGTTATAATTGAAAATACAGTAAAAAAGATATTTGGAGATCAAATAATACTTTCTTTTTCAACCAAACAAGTAACTAAAAGTAACCCAACAAACACTCCAGAAATAACCCAAAATAAAGTAAAGAATTTGAAACCAATACAAAAAATAGAACCAAAAACTAATTCATCAAGAAAAATACCTTACGAGAAAACTAATAATGATAGTTCAAAAAACTTAGCAAATTTTTTTAATGGAGAAATTATAGACCTTGATGAATAAATTAAACTCCTGTATGAAGAGTTTTTCGCCAAAGTATCTTTTTGGGGAAAATAGACATCTTTATTGTTACCCAGGGGATTACTAGAAACCAATGTGATAAATAAAAAACTGATACAAATACCATCAAAAAATTGCTTTTTTGCAACACAGGCACTTCGCTTTTGCAAGAAGAACCATACCAAAAAGCAATTCCAGATAACATAAAAGCTGTGAAGGAAATAGGCCAGTAAATTGGTGAATCTAATGAAGCAATACTTAGAACTAAATCAAAAATAGAAATAATTGGCAGTGCATATTGCAAGATGAAGAAGTAAGTTAAATCAAATTTTTGCAAATAATCAATTTTATTAGTAACTAATTGATCACCATAATCAAAGAATCTTTGCAAACCGCCCTCTGCCCATCTTTGCCTTTGCGCTAATAAAGCATTTAAATTCTCAACAGCTTCCTCCATGACTGGAGGATCCCATAAGATTCCAATTCTAGAATTTGATAATAATAACCTTAAACTTAAATCGAGATCATCTGTAACTGTATCTTCATTAAAAGAACCACATGCTAATAATGTATCTTTCTTAATTAATTGACCATTGCCCCTTAGTTCAGAAACTCCAGCAACTGATAATCTTCCATATTGAAAGATTGCGTCCATAGCCATCTCCATTGACTGACATGAAGTTAAAAAATTCTTACTTACATTTGTTACTGATTTTCTTAATTGAACTGCAGACCACTCACCCTCCTCTACGAAACTAAATAACCTTATCAAAGAATCTTGTTTTAATTGAGCATCCGCATCCAAAACTAATAACCACTCACCATGAGTAAACTTCAAGGCATAATTTAAAGCTCCTGACTTTCCACCTCCTGCATTAGGAGAACGACTTACTACTTTTAGCTTTTCAAATTGTCTAGATAATCGATCTAAAATTAAAGGCGTCTTATCAGAACTGCCATCATCAATTATGTAAATATTTAATTTATTT
>QCGK01000022.1 GCA_003279945.1 Prochlorococcus sp. AG-388-A01 | reverse complement strand
TTTTTAACTTCTTTAGAGGCTGATCTAGATAAAGAAAGCATGTCAGGATTCTGATCAACACCAATAACTTTCCCTTCTTTCCCAACAATTTGGGCACAAATAAATGCATTTTTGCCGCTACCACTTCCAAGATCTAAAACAATATCATTTTTTTTAACATATTTTGTTGGATCACCACATCCATAGTCTCTTTCTATAACTTCTTGAGGAATTGCTTCAAGTAAAACGGGATTAAACCCAACTGGTGTGCAAAGACAACTTTCTTTTTCTAGTGCGGCAGAGCCGTATCTTTCTTGAATCGCATCTTTATGATCCAATTTATTAGGTGCTTTATTCGAGGTGTTTGTATTGCAGCAACTTTCAGACATATTTTTTAAGGGGTTTAGATAAATATAGCCAAAAAAAAAGCCCCTGAGTAAGGGGCTTTTATTTTTAAACTAAATTATTTAGTGTAATTTACACCTCTGTAATTTAATTCAGCTTTTTCATTACTTGAAGAAGCGTCATCCATTCTGTTGGTGTATACGTTTCTTCTGTAGGTAAGTTCAACAAGTTGCTTTTTAGCAGCTTCTTTGTTTTGAACGTAGTTTTTACCTCTGTAAGTTAAAGTAGTCATGTTTCGATGTGACAACACGGCCATCCCCCGTTCCATGGTATGACTCGAACTGCGCCCTCAAATGAGGGTGAACGAAAAAGTAGCGATTGCTACCAAATCATTATAAGCGTATTTCCCTGAGGATGTCTAGCTTTTACAAATAGAAACGAAGTTTTAATGTTTTTTTAATTATTATTTTAGGTAAATTTTTTTATAAATAGTCTCTAAAAAGGATTATGTTTATATTTGGTTTAATCTTCATGTAACTATTTTTTATGACAGGTTTTTTATATTTCTTGGGAAATACTTTAAGGTGGCCAGTCTTAAACCCAAAAGAATTTTTTTCCCTGCATGCCTATTTTTCAATTATTTATTTAATAACTTTTACTTTGAGTAAATATGATGTAAGCCAATCAAATTTAGTTTTTACTCTAGGAATTCTTGCACCTCTCTTAATCGCTATTGGTCAAGGACTTCCTATTGATTGCCTTGATATGGAATCATCTTTGTTGAAGGAATTAAAAACTAAGTAATATATTTTTCAGTTAAAAATTTTTTATAAAACCTGGACAACTTCGCTTATTTCAGGAATCATTTCTTTTAACTTTCTTTCAATACCCATTTTTAGGGTCATAGTGCTACTTGGACAACTACCACATGCACCTTGAAGTCTGACTTTGACAATTGGACCATCTATTTCTGCAATTTCTACATTACCTCCATCAGATATTAAAAAAGGTCTGAGCTCATCAAGGACTTTTTCTACATTTTCATTTGTCAGCGAGAGTGTTTCAGTACTCATAATTTTGAATTAACTTTATAATAAGCCTAGAAAGAAATTTGATTAATTGCAAAAAAGATAATTTTCTGTTGTGACTTCATTTAAAAATCCTACTCATGAGAATAGCTACTTTGATGCAGTCTTAGTAGGAGCAGGGATAATGAGCAGTACTTTAGCTCTCTTAATTACAGAAGTTTTACCCGATAAAAAAATTCTTATTATAGAAAAATTAAATTCTCCAGGGAGTGAAAGTACTGGAGCTTTTAATAATGCAGGTACAGGACATGCTGCTAATTGCGAATTAAACTATACTCCTTTAGATAAAAAAGGAAATATAAAAATAGATAAAGCGCTCTCAATAAATCGTTCTTTTGAAAGATCCATGTCTTTATGGGCCTCATTGTATGCAGCGGGGAAAATTGACATTAAAAAGTTTTTAAAATTTATTCCACATATTAGCTTTGTGTCTGGCCAGGATAATATTTCTTTTTTAGAAAAAAGATTCCAGAAAATGAACGAAAATCCTGAATTTATCGATATGGAATTTTCTACATCTTTTGATGAAATTTCATCATGGGCTCCTCTAATAACAAAAGAAAGGAATCCATTTACCAAGATTGCAGCTACCAGAATAGGACGGGGAACAGATATTAATTTTGAGGCTTTGACTAAAGAGTATTTGTCATTAGTTTCTTTAAACAAAAATGTTCAAATTAGATACAAAACGGAATTAATAGATTTAAAGAAAATTGATAAAACAAAATGGGAACTAGAAATTGGTTCAGAAGGTAGAAAAACTTCAATTAGAACAGACTATGTTTTTATTGGTGCTGGTGGAAAAACAATAAATTATTTGCAAAAATCGAAAATTCCAGAAGCAAAGAGTTATGGTGGATTTCCTGTTAGTGGGAAATGGCTTATTTGCGAGGAAAAAGATCTAACAGAAAAACATAACTCAAAAGTTTATGGTAAGGCTGATATTGGATCGCCACCAATGTCTGTGCCTCATTTAGATACCAGATGGATTGATAATAAAAAACTTCTTTTATATGGACCTTTTGCTGGATTTACTACAAAATTTTTAAAGCAAAGTTCATACTTTGACTTATTTAGTTCAATTAAAAAAAATAATATTTTTTCTATGTTAGACGTTGGTTTCAAAAACAAAGATTTAATTAATTATCTCATATCACAATCTTTAAAGAACCATAACTCAAGAGTTGAGAATCTAAAGAATATGATGCCATCAGCTAATCCTTCAGATTGGTATTTAAAAAATGCTGGTCAAAGAGTCCAAATAATTAAAAAAACTGAAGGTGGTGGTTCTTTGAAATTTGGAACGGAAATTGTGAATTCATCTGATGGATCATTATCTGCTTTGTTAGGAGCATCTCCGGGAGCAAGTACTGCGGTTTCAATTATGGTCGAGGTTCTAGAAAAATCTGTTTTATTTTTAAACGACAAGCATAATCTTCAGAAAAAAATAAATGACTTAATTTATCCAGAACTATCGGACTCTGAAAATCACAGTACCTTCATAAAAGACATCAAAAAAAGAAATAATTCCATTTTTGGTTTCCATCCATAATTCTAATTAGCTAGTATAAATCAAGATGTAATAAGAGGAGATTTTTCTTTCTATATGACTGATATATCGGTTTCAAAAATTAGAAATTTCTGCATAATCGCTCATATTGACCATGGTAAATCTACCCTTGCGGATAGGTTGCTTCAAGATACTGGTACTGTGCAGCAAAGGGATATGCAAGAACAATTTTTGGACAGTATGGATCTTGAAAGAGAAAGAGGAATTACTATCAAGTTGCAGGCCGCTAGGATGAAATATAAAGCTGACGATTCTCAAGAATATGTTTTGAACTTAATAGATACACCAGGGCATGTTGATTTCTCTTATGAGGTTAGTAGATCTCTTCAAGCTTGTGAGGGCGCTTTACTCGTTGTTGATGCAAGTCAAGGAGTAGAAGCTCAAACCTTAGCTAATGTTTATCTTGCCTTAGAAAATAATCTTGAAATAATTCCTGTTTTAAATAAAGTTGATTTACCAGGTGCTGATGCTGAAAAAATAAAACAAGAAATAGAGGAAATTATTGGACTTGATACATCTAATGCAATAAATTGTTCAGCAAAAACTGGAATTGGTATTAAAGATATTTTGGAAGCAATCGTAAGAAGAGTACCTCCTCCTCAAGATGAAATTAAACTACCAACAAAGGCACTAATTTTTGATTCTTATTATGATCCGTACAGAGGAGTTATTGTTTATTTCAGGGTGATGTCTGGGTCTCTTAATAAGAGAGAAAAGATATTATTAATGGCGAGTAAAAAAAATTATGAACTGGATGAGATAGGAATAATGGCACCTGATCAGCAGCAAGTTGATGAATTACATGCAGGAGAAGTAGGTTATTTAGCTGCTTCTATAAAATCAGTTGCTGATGCGAGAGTAGGAGATACTATTACTCTTTTAAATTCACCTGCAAATGATCCTTTGCCTGGTTATAAGACAGCAAATCCTATGGTTTTTTGTGGATTATTCCCGACTGATGCTGATCAATTTCCAGATTTAAGAGTATCTCTTGAAAAATTACAATTATCTGATGCAGCTTTAAAATATGAACCCGAAACTAGTAGTGCAATGGGCTTCGGATTTAGGTGCGGATTCCTAGGACTTCTTCATATGGAGATTGTTCAAGAAAGATTAGAAAGAGAATATGATTTGGATCTAATCGTAACGGCACCATCAGTTATCTATAAGGTTAATTTAAATCAGCACGAACATATCTTTATTGATAATCCTTCTACAATTCCTGATCCACAACTTAGAGAATCAATAGAAGAGCCTTATGTGAAAATGGAAATTTATGCTCCCAATGAATTTAATGGAACATTAATGGGTTTATGTCAAGAAAGAAGGGGTGTATTTATAGATATGAAATACATAACAACAGATCGAGTTACTTTAATTTATGAAATTCCATTAGCAGAAGTAGTTACAGATTTCTTTGATCAAATGAAAAGTAGGACCCAAGGTTATGCATCAATGGAATATCATTTGATAGGCTATAGAAAGAATGACCTTGTTAGATTAGATGTTCTAATAAATTCAGAAAGAGCAGATCCATTAACTTCTATTGTGCATAAAGATAAGGCTTATGGAATTGGCAGAAGTTTAGTTGAGAAATTAAAAGAACTTATTCCAAAACAACAATTTAAAATACCTATTCAAGCATCAATCGGTAGCAGGATTATTGCAAGTGAAAGTATAAGTGCTTTACGAAAAGATGTTTTATCTAAATGTTATGGAGGAGATATTTCTAGGAAAAAGAAACTTTTAAAGAAACAAGCCAAAGGTAAAAAGAGGATGAAGGCAATGGGTAAAGTTGAAGTCCCTCAAGAAGCTTTTATGGCAGTCCTAAAATTAAACCAGTAATTTTTTTAAAATTTTAAATTAATAGCTATTTTTTTTTAAAGAATTGGGTATATTTACGTCATATCTGTAAAAAAAAGATTTTGGATATTAACTCATTCAATCGTGTCGGCGCAAATATCAGAAAATCTGGATTTATAATTGTACTTTTATATCTTCTTGTTGTTTTAATAATGAAATTTTTAGAGGCTAATAATTCTTTTGGTTATTCATTTTCAATTTTAAGCAATGATATCTTTGCCCCTCCTTCGCTTAATCATTTCTGTGGCACAGATAGATTAGGAAGAGATGTTTGCTTAAGAACTTTGCAAGGATCATCTTTAGCGATAGAAGTTGTTTTCTTAGCTATTCTTTTTTCATTAAGTTTGGGTTTGCCATTAGGATTATTAAGTGGATATTTTGGTGGTTTTTTTGATAAATGCTTATCACTAATAATGGATACTATTTTTTCAATACCTGTAATTTTGCTTTCAGTTGTTGTGGCTTTTGTCTTGGGTAAGGGTATCCTTAACGCAGCTTTGGCATTGTGTATTGTTTACTCGCCTCAATATTTTAGATTAATCAGAAATCAGACAATATTGGTTAAATCCGAAACTTACGTTGAGGCAGCTCAAGTTTCAGGAGCTGATGTTAAAACAATTATTTTTAAATATATTCTCCCAAATGTAATAACACCTTTGCCTATTCTTCTTACCCTAAATGCTGCGGATGCTGTTTTGGTGTTAGGAAGTTTAGGATTTTTAGGCCTTGGTGTTCCTGCAGATGTTCCTGAGTGGGGAAGTGATTTAAATCTTGCTCTTGCCGCTTTACCTACAGGTATATGGTGGACAGCATTGTTCCCAGGTTTGGCAATGTTTTTTTTAGTTTTAGGTCTTTCTTTTATAGGAGAGGATCTTGAAGAAATTTTTGATAGTCAAAAGTCTGAATAAATTTAGTTATCTGTAATAGGATCAAATTCTCCTTGCTCATTCAACTTTGGATATTCTTTAGCTGATTTTTTATACATCACAGCTAATTCTGGGTAACACCATTCAAAAAGTGTCTTTTGATATTCATCCATATTTAAACCTTCTCCATTAGTGGGTAATATACCTTTATTTTTTCTTTGGCGAATAGCCTCAAATAATAATATGGATGCAGCAACTGAAACATTCAGGGATTGAACCATACCTCTCATAGGTATGAAAATTGATTGATCAACCATTGATATGAGTTCATTACTTAACCCCCATTTTTCTGCTCCTAAAACAAAACATGTATTTTGAGAATAATCAAAATTTCTATAATCTACTGATTCACTATTAAGAGTCGTTCCATATAATTGAAAACCCTTATTCTTTAAATCAGATATTGCCGTGATAATGTTTTCATGATTATTTAGTTTGACCCATTTTTGACTTCCTTGAGCAGTACTATTAAAAGTCTTAACGTTATTCCTTTTGCTAATAAAATTTGCTTCGAAAACTCCTGCTGCATCACAAGTCCTTAATATCGCTGATAGATTATGAGGTTTATTGACATCCTCAACTAAAACAGTCAAGTTTTTCATTCTGCTATCTAAAACTTTTTTGATTCGTTCAAATCTTCTTGGCAAAATTGACATTTATAATTTTTCCACACTTTTAAATTATATTCAAAAATTATTGATTACCTATTAAATCTCTTAGTTTATAATATTATGGTAGTTTGAATTAACTCAATGGCATACATAGAATGGGACTATACAGTAATCACAAGTATGGTAGAAAAACAAGGATGGGATTTGCCTGAGCGAGAATCTGAAGAATGGAATAAATTTAACGATGAGTTGGGAGAAAAAATGAGAGGTGTTGGAATTGTTTTTGAAAAATATTGTAAATTTACTCCTGATGTTGGAGAAGGAGTTCATCTTTTAGATGATTGATCATAAATAGTTTTAAACCATTGATGTATCCCTTTATCAATGGTTCATTATTTATAAGATAATGTAATTTTACTAAATTAGAACTAGTAATTATTAAGCCTTTATAAAGCTTGTACTTTTAAAAGTTTCTTCGTACTAGATATTTTTTTTATTCCACAAAAAAGTTATTTAAATTCTATATTTGTATAAAAAATATGAAAAATAAATTAACCTTTTTATTCGATGGTGGATGTCCACTTTGTTTGAAAGAAACAAATTTTCTAAAAAAAAGAGATATCTCAAATCAAATTGCATTTGTAGATATTAATAATAATGATTATGATCAAAGCCTATTTAATGACATCTCATATTCAGACGCCATGTCAAACCTGCATGGGATTATGGAAAATGGTGAAATTATTAGGGGATTAGATGTACTTGCATATTCTTATGAATTAATTGGTTTAGGTTGGGTTTATTATCCTTTGAAGATTAAATTTTTATCTCGCATATTAAGGCTGTTTTACAGATATTGGGCAAAATATAGACTTCAAATTACAGGTCGATCCAATATTGAAAAACTTTGTACCTCTCAATGTGAACAATAAATATGGAAAATATTGATATAGATAGAATAATAGAAATGTGTTGGGAAGATAGAACACCCTTTGAAGCCATTAAGTATCAATTTGGTTTAAAAGAGGAAGATGCGATAAAAATTATGCGTCAGAATCTTAAACCTAAATCCTTCAAAGTCTGGAGAAAAAGAGTATCGGGAAGAAATACAAAACATATGGTGCTTAAAGATTCAACTAGATTTAAATCTACTCATAAAAGAAAATTATAAATTTTGAAAAATCTTTCTACTAAAACTTGTCCAGTTTGCAATAGACCGTTCGAGTGGCGTAAAAAATGGAAAAACTGTTGGGATGATGTTATCTACTGTTCAAAAAGATGCAGTAACAGGAAGTCGCAAAGATGAAACAAGTATCAATTATTTTCCCGAATCAACTTTTTAGAGAAAGCCCAATCTTAAAAATAAATTGTGAAATTTTAATTTTGGAAGACTCATTATTTTTTGGGAATGATAAATTTCATAAATTAATTAACCATAAAAACAAGTTAGTTTTTCATAGAGCATCTATGCTCGCTTATAAAAAATATTTAGAAATATCTGGCTTTAAAGTTTTTTATATCGAAAACAAGGATAATATTTCTACAGTTGACTATTTATCAGGATTTATTAAAGATAAATATCAGAAAATAAATCTCATTGACCCTCATGATTTTTTAATAATAAAGCGGATTAATAATTTTGTTGAAAGTAATAATTTAGCTTTAAATGTTTTACCCTCGCCAATGTTTATGAGCAGTGAAGATTTAAAAGAGTTATTTGCTTCAAATACAAAAAAACCACTTATGGGAAGATTTTATGAAAATCAAAGAAAGAACCAAAAAATATTAGTTAATCCTGATGGTACACCTGAAGGAGGAAAGTGGAGTTTCGATGAAATGAATAGAAAAAAAATACAAAAAAAAATAAGCATACCTGAAATACTCAAATTACCAAAAAATAACTTTGTAGTTCATGCCGAAAAGTCATTAGCCAATCTTGATATTAATTTTATTGGAGAAAGTGATAACTTTCTATATCCAACTAATTTTGAGGAGGCAGATGAATGGTTAAATGATTTTTTTAAACATAGATTTTCCTTGTTTGGAGATTATGAAGATGCTATTTCTAAAGAAAACTCTTTTTTATGGCATAGTTTACTTTCTCCTCTTTTAAATAGTGGCTTGTTAACACCATATGAAGTAGTAAATAAAGCATTACTTTATGCCAAAAATAATAATGTCCCGATTAACTCTCTAGAGGGTTTTATTCGTCAAATTATTGGATGGAGAGAATTCATTTGCCTTGTCTATAAGAAGTATGGAACAAAGATGCGAAATAGTAATTTTTGGAATTTTGAAAATAAACCAATTCCAGAATCTTTTTATAAAGGAAATACAGGAATTGAACCAGTAGACATTGTTATAAAAAATGTTATTAAATTTGGTTATTGTCACCATATTGAGAGGCTAATGATTATTGGTAACTTTATGCTTCTTTGCAGAATTCACCCCAATCAAGTTTATAAATGGTTTATGGAAATGTTTATTGATTCTTATGATTGGGTTATGGTTCCTAATGTTTATGGAATGAGTCAGTTTAGTGACGGAGGTATTTTTTCAACTAAACCATATATATCAAGCTCTAATTATGTAAAAAAAATGTCAAATTTTAAAAGTGGCCCGTGGTGTTCAATATGGGATGGCCTATTTTGGAAATTTATTAAAGATAATGAAAGCTTTTTTAGAAAGCAATATCGATTGGCAATGTTAACTAGAAATCTTGACAAAATGTCAGAGGAAAAATTAAATAATCACTTAAAAACGGCCGATAATTTTTTAAGAGATATTCAATAAATTAAGACTAAAATCAATATTTACTTTTTAAAAAATTAAAAGAATATTATATAACTACGAAATATTACAGGCTGATGTTAAATTAAAAAAAATCAACTTGAAAATGAATATTGGACTCCTTTTTTTAAAAAGCAATTTGACTGGTATTATCACTTTTTCTGAATTAGATTGGATAACTTCTCACCAATCTAATTTTACAAGGTTGGAGGAATCTACAGCCATTAAGTTAGGAAGAATGCTTGATAAAGGATCTATCAATATAGGTTGCCGTTTAAATTCCTGATTAAGTTTTTATTTTATCAATGAAGTATCAAGAAGAGAAAAAGTTATTTTTTCGGGAAAGAGTTCATTCTTTAAATATCTTTCTTTTTTTAGGATTTAATCTGACACTGATCTCTATCTTAAGTTTTATGTGGTTCAATTCTTCAATTGAAAAAGTATTTTAAATTTTTAAATTTTTTGTATATTAAAGTTATCTTTAAAAATAATTTATACTTTGAGCAAAGGTTATTTACAAAGGAAAGCAGCTTGGGAAATTTTATTAAAAGTTAGTTATGGTGATTTTTCCGATCATGCCCTTGAAAAGGTTTTAAGAAATTATCAATTTAATCCTCTTGATATAGCTTTTATTACAGAATTATCTTTTGGATGTATAAGGTATAGAAAATTTCTTGATCTTTGGACGGATCATACATCAAAGATTACTCATAAAAAACAGCCTCCAAAATTAAGATGGCTTTTACATATAGGTTTATATCAACTATTGAAAATGGATAAAATTCCATTTCCTGCAGCTATTTCTAGCACTGTAGAAGTAGCTAAAAAAACAGATTTAAAGGGTTTAGCAGGCACTGTAAATGCGATATTGAGAAATGCATCAAGAAAACTAGAAAAAGACAGTTTTCCAAAAATATCTTCTGATGTAAAAGAAAGAATCTCAATTCTTGAATCATTACCATTATGGCTTGTGAATGATCTTTATAAATGGGTAGGTAATAGCGAGGGTGAAAATATCGTTAAGGCATTTAATAAAAAACCTTCAATTGATTTGAGAATTAACCAACTAAAAACTGATTCAGATGAATTTTTGAAAGTACTTCATGAAAATAAAATTGATGCTGAAATTATTAAAGATTTAAATAATGGAATTACTTTAAAATCTAATCCAAGATCTATTAAAAACTTACCAGGATATAGTGATGGATTTTGGACAATTCAAGATAGATCTTCTCAATGGGTAGCACCTCTTTTAAATCCAAAAGAAGGTGAAAAGATTTTAGACGCTTGTGCAGCACCAGGAAGTAAGTCTACCCACCTAGCAGAATTGGTAAATGATAGTGCCGAAATCCTTGCTGTTGATAGATCTGCAAAAAGATTAAAAATACTTCAATCAAATTTAGATAGGTTAAATTTAAAATCTGTAAAACTCCTCAAGGCTGATGCAACCAGTTTGATTGAATTGAATCCTATGTTTATATCTTATTTTGATAAGATTTTATTAGATGCTCCCTGTTCTGGGATCGGAACTCTGTCTAGGAATCCAGATTCTAGATGGTCTTTAAGTAAAGAAAAAATAAAATCCTTAACTTTATTGCAAGAAAAACTATTAGAGAGTATTTTTCCTCTTTTGAAAAAAGATGGAACTTTAGTTTATTCAACTTGTACAATCTGTCCTGATGAAAACGATCTATTAATTGAACGATTTATTGAAAAAAACAAAGCTTTAAAATTGGTTAGCCAAAAGCAAATTTTACCTAGCTTAGAATATCCTGGGGATGGATTTTATTCTGCGATAATTTCTTATAAATCCTAAAAATAAAATTTATTTTTTAATTGGGAGTTTATAAATTTCAACTATAAATTTTTTCCATAAATAAGCTGCATTTCCACTAGATAATTTAGATTCTTTGTTATCGTCGTAACCTATCCAGATACCTGTTGTAAGGTTATCAAGCGAACCAATAAACCAAAGATCTTTATTACCATCAGATGTTCCCGTTTTTCCATAAATTTTCTTTCCATTTATAGAGGCTGCTTTCGAAGTCCCTTCTTTTACAGAATTTCTAAGAAGTTTATTTATATTTTTGTTCACTTTAAAATCTAATATTTTCTTGGAAATAAATTTGTTTTTCCAAATAGATTGATTATTAAATGATTCTATTTTTTCTAAGATGCTAGCGCTTTGAATCTTCCCATTATTATTTATTGCAGAATATGCATTTGTAATATTTAAAAGATTATCTCCGTAAGAGCCAATAGCTAATGATGGGAATTCCTCAAACTTTTGCTTATATC
>QCGK01000021.1 GCA_003279945.1 Prochlorococcus sp. AG-388-A01 | reverse complement strand
TCATTAAAGTAGTTTGTTCTTGATTTTCTTCTTCAAGCTGATATTCCTTTAGAGCTGGGGTATGGATTAATAAATCATTTAAAGAATCAATCCCAAATCTATGCACCCACTTAAGAATAATATTTTCTTTAAGCAAAATATTATTTTCTGAAGAGGCTTTTTTTAAAACTTCTATTAGATGATTTTTTAAAAGCATAAATTTATTAATTTAACTTTCTATTTAACAGAGGCCTTATGATAATCAAGGAAAAAACCGTTAAAGAAAATAAAATTGATATACAACTCTTACAAGTTAAATCACCATATGGGGCATGTAAAGCCACTAATTCTAAATTCATAGTTTCTGTATAAGCAGTCCTAATAGGTTCAATCGCAAAAGTTAATGGATTTAATGAAGCTAACCAACCAAGCCAATTTGGCATGAAAGAGATTGGAGCTAAAGCAGTGCTTGCAAAAAGAAGAGGTAAGTTTATTACAAATATAAGAGCGATTAATTCAATATGTCCGGGCAAAACAAACGCTAAACATAAACTTATTGATGTCACAAAAAGAACTAATAGAATTAGTGTTGTAAACACAATTCCTAAACCATATAAGTTGGGCCATCCATAACCCAAAATGTATGAAACAACCATTATTACAATACTCTGAACAAAGCTCAGGGTTGTTATGTAAAAAAAAGAAGATAAAACTATGGATAATCTACTGGTTAAAGGAGCCACAAGTAATCTATTAAGAAATCCAAACTCTCTATCAAACATTAAAGGAAGACCAGAGTTTAGGGCACCGCTAAAAGCAGTAAAAACAATAAGTCCCGCTCCTAAAAAATTCCCATACGAATCAACTCCTGGTAAAAAACCTTCAGGAGCTTTAGAAAATAATGCCCCAAATAAAAAAAGCCAAATTATGGGTTGTAATATTCCAGCTAAAAGAGTTGATGGTCTTCTTTTTAATTGAATAAATAATCTCTTTGTTAAGGCAAATGTTTCTTGATATAAAAAAATTAAATTATATTGTTGTAATTCCATAATTAACAGTAATTAGTAATCATTATAGTTAGTTAACCAAAAGTTTTTTTATCGCATTGATTGTTTTGATTCTTTTTTAAGGTCTCTTTTCCCTGCCATAGAAATTTCAGCATCCAACAATGTTTTCCCGGTTGCCTGAAGATATACATCATCCAAGCTTGGTTGACTTTGGGTAAGAGAAAAAATTTCAAACTTTGAGAAGGCCAGTTCCACTTTGAGCTTCGTGAGTAAATCTTTTTCCTTATCTGCTACAAAATTTATCGAGAAACCTTGAGCTTCATTTATGATAACCTGACTAATTCCATCTATTGAAGATAAAATTTCACTTATATTTTTTGCTTCTTCCTGATTACTAAATTCTCTTACTTTCAAAGTTACTCTATCTCCTCCTAATTTATTTTTGAGTTCTGCAGGAGCCCCTTGTGCTATAACTCTTCCATCATCAATTATCACTAATCTGTCTGCCAATTTATCTATTTCATCAAGATAGTGACTGCTTAAAATAATAGTCATTCCATTATGTCTCAAATCTTTCAAAAGTTGCCATATTATATTCCTACTTTCAATATCTAAACCAACTGTAGGTTCATCCAATATTAATACTTGGGGCAAATGTAAAAGTCCAGCTGCTAGATCTATTCTTCTTTTCATTCCCCCTGAATAAGTTCCGCACTTACGATCAATCCAATCATTCATTTCTAATTGATCTATTAATTTTTTTATCCTTTCAAATTTTTTGTTTTTATTGATGTGATATAAATCTGATTGAAAATCCAAAAGCTCTCGTCCAGTTAATATTTTATCAAGTGCAATATCCTGGGCAACATAACCAATTAATTCTCTAATTTTCCTTGAATTTTTTATCAGATTAATATTATTTATAAAAACTTCTCCACTATCAGGCTCTATTAAAGTAGCGAGTATTTTTATAAGTGTTGATTTGCCAGCACCATTTGGACCTAGTATGCCAAATAATGTGCCAGCTTCAATTTCCATCGATAAATTTTTTAATGCCTTGATATCTGAATAAGATTTTGAGAGCCCTTTAACTTTTATATAATTCATCAAACTTGCTATTTACTTAAAAAACATTTTACATCTATTTAATTACTAAGCAGGGATACTATAGAGAAAAATATTTGCATAGATTGCTGCTCAAATTCTACGGATAGTTGGGTTCTGGAAATTAATAACAAAAGACAAATACCAAACATATATAAAATAGACCACCTAAAAAGAGACTTTGCTCTTGAAAGATCATCAGGAGATTTCTTTAATTCGTTTATTAATTGCAAAAGTCTGCCATTAAATGGCAATAACATAATTCCGTATAAGAGACCCCCTTCAGGCAAAGCAAAGACTCCCATTATACTCATTAAAACTGTTGCCAATCCGTAACGAGAAATCGCTTTAGCAGTAAAAACAGATCCTTTAACAGAAGGGAGCATAGGAATCCCAACAGACGCGTAATCGTCCTTCAACAAAATTGCAAGTGCCCAAAAATGAGCTGGAGTCCATAACATTACTAAACCAAACAACCACCAACCACTAAGACCTACATGACCTGTAGCAGCAGATGCTCCAACTAAAGGTGGTATCGCACCAGCAACTCCTCCGAAAACAATATTTTTTGTTGTACGAGGTTTCAAAATAACTGTATATAAAATTACATAGCTAAATAAACCAAGAAGAGTTAATCCCGCAGCCAAATAATTTACACCACTTACTAAAAGCATCGAAGCTGCCAAAGTACATGATACGGCAGCTAAAAATACAGTTTCAGATGACAATTTTCCAGCTGGTAAAGCTCTTTTGCTAGTTCTTGTCATCCTTTTATCTAGTTCCATTTCCCACAAGCAATTAAGAGCTCCTGCTGCTGCTGCTGCCAAAGCTCCGCCTCCTAAAGTACAGATAAGTTTCGGTGAAGACAAAGGCCATTCCTCTGTTAAAGCCATTCCTCCCAAAGTTGTTGCCAGTAAAAGTGGGATTAATCTTGGTTTTGCCACTTCAAGCCAAGGTGGCAAAGTTAATCTTTTTCTTGAAGGTACAACTTCATCCCTAATTGAAGGTTTATAGTTCAAGTTTTCAAAGTTACTACTGTTCATGAATTGATACCAACCATTTGAGAATTTAGGGAGGGGTTTAAGCCTTTTCTGGTAATAGGATTTCGAAAAATTAATGTTGTTAGTATCGCAATAAATAAAGAGGCGTTAAGTTGATGACCGATAATAAAAATAGGTTCATTCAAATTTGTTTTAAGACTTAAAACACCCAAAACAATTTGAGAAAATAAAAGAAAAATAAGTACTGAGAGATATTTCCAATTTTCAGTAAGCAAACTTCTTTTATAAATTGCAGTAGCAATAATCAATAGAATTGAAAAAGCGATTGGGAAAGCAAATACTTTATGAGTATTTAGAATTAGGCATTGTTTATTAAAAGATAAGCATATATGTGCTGACCAGGTTGATGAAAGCCTTACTCCAATAAAAGATTGAATCAGAGTGAGTAAAAGAGGAAAAGACAATAATAATCTCCACCAGATTAATGGCTCTTCTATTTCTTCATTTTCTAAATTTTGATTTATTGAAATCGTTGAAATGAGAAGAAGAAATGCTATTAAAAGATGAACCGTAACAGTATATGAATCAAGCAGGTTTATTACTGTTAAAGCCCCAAAAGATCCTTGGACAATAACAAGAAAAAGTAGTAATGAATAAGTTTTAGGCAACCAATTTGGAATTTCTTTTTTCCAGATAATTGAAAGGGCAAATTTAAAAAGAATTAATACTCCAACCAGAAAAGCATCTAGACGATGAAACCACTCTAGAAAAACTCTTAAGTTCATATGACTAAAAGGCAAAAAAGATCCATAACATAATGGCCAATCAGGACAAGCGAGGCCAGCCTCCATAACTCTCGTAGCACCTCCAATTACGATTAGTGCGATGAGTGCGAATACACTATGAATTCCTAATCTTTTAAAAATTGGCAGATATCTTGATTTATATATTTGGTTATTGCTCAAATGGATAGAACCTATTATTTTGCATAATAATTTAGATTCAGAAACCAAACATTAATTAAAAATTAATATGTTTAATTTAAAAAATAATTTATTAAAATAATTTTTTTCCCTGACAATTAACTCTAAAAAGTTATTATTCATACGTCTTTTATTTCTTAAATCTTAAGAAGTTATGAATTTAAACGATTTTCTTTTAACAAAGCATGCAGAATTCAAAAAATTGAATATCTTAAAAATATAAATACAAATTTTTAGAAATCACTTGTTAAATAAGAACATTTATTTAATATTAATTATTTCACTCGTTTTTGCTATATCTTTTTGGATCGGTTTCAATGTAAATTTGCTCCCAGCTGAAGCAAGTATTAATGCGCCAATTTACGATGAACTTTTTAAAATTCTTTTCATCATAGGCTTAATTATTTTTATAGGAATGACAATAGCTGTTATTTATAGTTTATTTAATTTTAGGAAAAAAAATGATCAGATAGGCGATGGTATAGCTTTAGAGGGTAACTTGAGATTAGAAATTGTATGGACAATTATCCCTTCAATAATTGTTTTATTAATAGGTTTATATAGTTACAACATCTACGACCGAATGGGCGGGATGAAGGAACTTAATCATAACCACGAAATGATGAGTTCAAATCCTGACAAAATATGGGCTGGAATTAGTCAAACTTCTGATAATGAAATATCAAAAAACAATTTATCAATTGAAGTTTCTGCTATGCAATTTGCATTTCTATTCAATTATCCCAAAGGCAACTTCATAACAGGAGAACTACACGTTCCTGTTGATAAAAAAGTATCGATGAAAATGGAATCTAAAGATGTCATTCATGCTTTTTGGGTACCTGAGTTCAGAATTAAACAGGATATTATTCCTGGACAACCAACTATTCTAAATTTCACTCCTACAAAAGTAGGAAAATACTCAATAATTTGCGCAGAATTATGTGGCCCATATCATGGAGGAATGAGAGCCTCAATTATTGTTGAAGAAGAATCGGACTATAACGATTGGTTTAACAAAAATAAAAAAACAGAGGTGAATTTATGACAATATCAATTGATCCACAAAAAACTAATAATGACAGTCTTCAACCTAAAGGCTGGCTTAGATACTTTAGTTTTAGTCTTGATCATAAAGTAATTGGAATACAATATCTTGTTTGCGGTTTTCTTTTCTATTTAATTGGAGGAACTTTAGCGAGCGCTATAAGAATTGAACTAGCTAGTCCAATGTCTGACTTTATGCCAAGAGATGTTTATAACCAGGTTTTAACCTTACATGGAACGATAATGATATTTCTTTGGATAGTGCCTGTAGTTAACGGTGCTTTTGGAAATTATTTAATTCCATTTTATGTGGGTGCAAGAGATATGGCATTTCCAAGATTAAATGCAGTAGCTTTTTGGTTAATTCCTCCTTCGGGTTTGATGCTAGTAGCAAGCTATTTTGTTGAGGGTGCTGCTCAGGCTGGATGGACGGCATATCCACCTTTGAGCATAACTACTCCTCAATCGGGACAAATAATTTGGATTCTGAGTGTTCTATTGCTCGGAGGAAGTTCTATATTTGGTGGGATAAACTTTATCGCTACCATTATCAAATTAAGAAGGCCAGGATTAAAACTCATGCAATTGCCAATGTATTGTTGGGCAATGCTTGGGACAAGTCTATTAGTTGTTTTATCAACTCCTGTTTTGGCAGGGACATTGATTCTACTTAGCTTCGATATCATCGCTAATACAGGGTTTTTCAATCCTGTTTTAGGTGGCAATGTCGTAGTTTATCAGCATTTATTTTGGTTTTATTCTCACCCAGCAGTTTACATTATGGTCCTTCCTGCCTTTGGTTTAGTTAGTGAAATACTTCCTGTACATGCTAGAAAACCACTTTTTGGATATACAACAATGGTTTTTTCAATAATGGGGATAGTAGTTTTAGGTTTAGTTGTTTGGGCCCATCACATGTTTACTAGTGGAACGCCCCCTTGGATGAGATTGTTCTTTACTATCGCGACAGCATTTATAGCTGTTCCAACAGGTATAAAATTTTTCAATTGGGTTGCAACATTATGGGGAGGTAAAATTTCCATCAATAGTGCAATGTTATTCTCTTGTGGATTTATTATAAATTTTGTATTTGGAGGTATTACTGGAGTTGCTTTAGCACAGGTACCTTTTGATATTCATGTACATGATACCTATTTTGTTGTAGCACATTTCCATTATATAGTTTATGGGGGAACTGTTTTTATTATTTTCTCTTCTATATATCATTGGTTCCCCAAAGTAACTGGGAAAATGCTTAATGAAAAGTTAGGAATTTTACATTTTATCATTACCTTTATTGGATTTAATTTGTGCTTTGCTCCTCAACATTGGCTCGGTTTAAATGGAATGCCTAGAAGAGTTGCAGAATATGATCCTCAATTCCAGTTCGTTAATCAAATTAGTAGTCTTGGGGCTCTCTTGATGGCTATAAGTACAATTCCTTTTTTAATTAATGTTTTCCTTAGTTTGAGAAATGGAAAAGATGCTGGAGATAACCCTTGGAATGCTCTTACACCTGAATGGTTAACATCTTCTCCCCCTCCAGTTGAAAATTGGGAAGGAGAAGCTCCATTAGTTGAAGAACCTTATGGTTATGGTAAACAATTTTGTGAACAAAAATAAAAAACATATGACAACTCTAGATAGCTCAAAAGAAATTCAAAAAAATAATTCTGAAGTTAATGAAACCCATGAAGACTTCAGAATGTTTGGTCTTATAACTTTCCTAATTGCAGACGGAATGACTTTTGCTGGATTCTTTGCTGCTTATTTAACTTATAAAGCAGTAAATCCATTACCTGATGGTGCTATTTATGAATTAGAACTACCAATACCTACACTCAATACAATTTTATTACTTGTTAGTAGTGCAACTTTCCATAAAGCAGGTAAAGCACTTTTAAAAGATAAAAATTCTGATTCCCAAAAATGGTTGTTTTTTACTGCTTTTCTTGGAATTATATTTTTAATATGTCAATTATTTGAGTATTTTCATTTACCTTTTGGATTAACCGATAATTTATTTGCAAGTACTTTTTATGCTCTTACTGGTTTTCATGGATTACATGTCACTTTAGGCACTTTAATGATTTTAATTATTGCTTGGCAATCGAGAATCAATGGTGGAAGAATAACTAGTCAAAATATGTTCCCATTAGAAGCTGTTGAATTGTACTGGCATTTTGTAGATGGAATATGGGTTATTTTATTTATTATTTTGTATCTTTTATAAAAAACTAAATTTAAAAAATTAAATATATTTTTTATTAATTTATATTGCCACAGTTCTCTTTTTTAGTAAGAATATATAATTAGAAATTTGTTAGATAATGCTAGAAGGAAAAGAACTTCTTGAGAAAGCAAAATTATTAAGTAAACAATCTGAAGATGAGATAGCCAAAGGCTGTGGTTACGTTAGTCCAAGCGGTAGAGTCTTAAGAAAAAGTTTTTACAGAGCGCTCTTCGAAGCTAAGGGTTATAAAATAGGAAATGGTCGTCAGGGGAAAAATGGTAATAGAGCTTCAAGAGGCAGACAGGCAGAATTCAAAACTAAAGTTCATGGCAATGGGAACCTATTAATTGGTCATGCCTATACCAAAAAATTAGGTCTAGAACCTGGTCAGGAATTTAAAATCGATCTAAAAAAAGAGTCAAAAACAATTTATCTGATTCCATTAAATTAAAAAATATATTTTACCAACCGTTGTCTTTAAGCCACTCCGAAGAAATATTATTTGAAGAGAAATCTTCTTTACTTTTTTTATTAAACAAAAGTAATTTCTCTACATATTTAATTAGTGCATCTGCCTCAAGGTTTACGCTATCACCAACGTTTAATTTATTCAGATTTGTGTTATGCCAAGTATGAGGAATTATCGCAATAGTAAATATTTCTCCTTCCTGCTCATATTTTGCAACTGTAAGACTTATACCATTTACACAAATACTGCCTTTATCAACTACATATTTAGAAAAATCATTATTTCTCCACTTTATGGATAATAGCCAAGATTTCTCTAATTTTTCTACATTCTCAACTGTTCCAAGGCCATCAACATGTCCACTAACTATATGCCCTCCTAGACGGTCAGAAACTCTAAGAGCGGGCTCCAAATTAACAATCTTATTCAGGTTCGACTTTACTCCTAAAGTTGTTTTTTTTAATGTTTCCTCACTAACGTCAACAGTAAATTTATTTTGAAAAATCTCTTTAACTGTCAAACAAATTCCATCAACAGCTATGCTGTCACCGATTGACATATCAAATAAGTTATCTAATATTTCAATTTCTAAAATATTTTTTTCTTGTTTTAGTTTTCCAATTGATTGAATTATTCCTGTGAACATAGATTTAAGAAAAATATTTTTGCAAAATTTTGTATTTACTTTAATTTACTTTAAATGATTTTCAACTATAAATAAATTAAATAGTAAATAAAAAGAAATTGATTATATTTAGATGATTATTAATTCACAAAAAAGATCATTTGGTAGAGGGGCGAAAGTGAGCTTATTCACTTTGGGTACAATGCGAGCAACTGAAAGTCTCGAAAAAATGTATGACATAATAAAAAATGCACATTATGTAGGAATTAACCACATAGAAACAGCAGCTTCTTATGGTGATGCTGAATCACTTATTGGAAATTCAATAAAAAAACTAGCATTAGAAGATAACATACTCGAGAAAAACTGGGTGATAACTACCAAAGTTTTACCAAAAGGTGATTTTAACTTTTTAAAAAATAATTTTAAAAATTCTCTTAAAAATTTAAATCGCGAGAAAATTAATAATCTTGCAATTCATGGATTGAACTTAAAGAAACATCTAGACTGGGTTATAACTGGAGAAGGTAAGAAATTCATATCTTGGATACTTGAGAAGGAACTAGTTGATCAAGTTGGTTTTAGTTCACACGGAAGTTATTCACTTATTAAGGATGCAATTAACTGTGAAGTTTTTAGTTTTTGTAGTTTACATTTACATTATTTAGATCAATCTAAAATTGCTTTGGCAGAGGAAGCTATAAAAAAAGGTATGGGAGTGTTAGCAATATCGCCTGCTGATAAAGGCGGTAGATTATATTCTCCAAGTGATATTTTGTTAGAGGCTTCTAAGCCTTTTCATCCATTAGAATTAGCGTATCGATTTCTACTGGCAAAAGGCATTACAACTTTGTCCTTGGGGGCGACAAACAAAAAAGATTTTGAATTTGCTCATAAACTTAGAAACTCCTTCGAAAAGCTTACAAAACTTGAAAAAAGCGCCCTGAATAAAATTGAAGAAGTTGCTAATGAAAGATTAAACTCAACCAAATGTGAACAATGCAGATGTTGTCTTCCATGCCCCAATGAAATACCTATTCCAGAAATACTTCGTTTAAGGAATATATCTATTGGTTATGGCCAATTAGAATTTTCAAAAGAAAGATACAATTTAATAGGAAAAGCTGGCCACTGGTGGGAAGAAAAAAATTCCTCATTTTGTCAAGAATGCAATGAATGTGTTCCTAAATGTCCTAGTCAATTAGATATACCAAATTTATTAAAGCAAACCCATAACTTATTAATTGAAACTCCGACAAAAAGATTATGGGGTTAAAGACTCATTCCAGAAATTTTTAAGATTAATTTTTTGTTCATTTGTTAGGACAGGGAAAGACCAACTATTTTCCCAACATTTCTCAGAAGGCCCTGAGATGGGGAACATCTCAGATTTATATTTACTTTGCAAATAATCACTATTGAATGGTAGATACCAACCCTGGCTTACTAATTTATCTACTATTGATTTATTTTCTAAAGATTTAATCCATTTAATTAATATTGCATTATTTAGATTTGATCTACTAAGTAGAAAATGCCACATCAAAGGTACACCTTGGCTTGGGAAAACTAAAGAAAGCCTTGGATCTATTTTTAAATATTTTGAGCAGAGACTATAAGGAACTATTGCGACACTAGCATCAGAATTAATCAACCAATTGAGCATATTCTTATCATCAAATAACATTGCTTGGCTTTTGATTTTTTTTAAAGAATTAGATGAATTAATTTTTTGCGAAATTGACAATATTATTCTGGGACTTTGTGGAAAAATAATTTTCCCAGTTAATTTTTTAGAAAGAAGAAAATCCCAGGAAGTTTTTGCTGAATTTATTAGATCTTTATTATTTTTAATGATAATCGTATAAGGTACTACGCCAATAGGAAATAATTTACTTCTCTGATTTTGATTAAAACCTTTCAAAAATTCTATCGATCTTTTATCCAAATTTTCGTTCAATGGATATTCATTTATTTTTTCAAATTCTGCAAAATCTATACTGGTAATCCATCCATCGTTTATTAAAGTAAAGTCAGAATTTAAAATTGTGTTTCTATTTTTTTGTAGCTGGATACTTTCAAAATTTATTTTTTCCTTTTTCCAGTCTTTTGGAAAAGTATCTTTAAATGATTGTGGATAAAAAGAATTTTGTAGTGCAATTTTTACTTTATTAGGAAGATTACTGCAAGAGTTTAAGAGAAATAGAAGCGAAAGCTTACCACAATTTAAAAATTCCCTTCTGGTAGCAAATTTAGATAACATTCAGCAATCTTTCTCTAATGAAATTTGACCCAGAGCCTTCATAATTTCCAGATTTTGTTGACACAATGAAACTATTTCTTTATTTTTAAATCCATTCAAGAAAGCAAGTATTGATATTCCACCAGCACCAACTCCTTCTTTCACATGACCCAATTCATAATCTTTCAATTCTTTGTATGTTGACGCTTTGAAATTTAAAGGGCTTGCTAAACCTAATAAGTTCACATCATATTTTCCATTGATCAAATTTAATAAATCATTTAGAGAATTATCTTTTACAAGCCATCCAGTTGTCGCAATAAAAACATCCTCAATAAACTCATCTTTATTTTCTAAACCTAACAATTCTAATGCAAGTACAATAACAGCTAACATTTGACTTCCTCCAGACAATATTACAGGTTGTCTTGCTAACCTAGCACCAATTAATAAACCCATTGAGAAAGCTTGGAAAGGATCTCCCACTGATACAAGAACATCAAAAGAGTCAAAATCAATCTTTAGATTTGCATTTGAAAGTCCTTTTTGAACTACTTTTCTTCTAAGCTCTCTTGGAGCTTTAAATAGACTACTACCCACTAAATTAGACACCCGCAACCCAAAAGCTTCCATTACTGCCTGAGCAGTTGTAGTGCCACCAGGAACAGATTCAGAAATTAAAATTGGTTGTTTTGAGGATTTTCCTATCGCAAGACCTCTCTCATAAAGATTTAACACTCTCTCTTGGGTCATAGTTTTACCAGTAGTGAGACAATTTGATGGTCCCGAATTCATATCTTCTACAGCCAAATGATTAAAATAAGGCTTTATTCCTATTCCCAAAGGAACAACAACTGGATAAACATTTATAAGCTTTGAACAAACATAACTTATTAGTGCGGGAGATACTCCAGCATTGAGGAGAGGCAATTTATATTTATGGTATTTTGAAGCACCCTTTAGCAAAAATTCGGCATCTGCGAGTGCGGTTATTTTCCTAGATTTTGCATCAATACCGGCAGCAGAAATTCCTGGAATTTGAGAAGTATTAGTACCTGCAATTATGAGAAATATTTTAAAATTTTTAATATTTTTTTTCAGGATTTTTATTCTGTTGAGTTGTATTTTTTTATTGGATTCACTGCCAAAAAAATTTATCCCCAATTCTTTACTATACATTTTTTTCAATTATTGAAATCAACTAGACTATTTAATAATTTTGGAGGATCTGGGATATTTAATTTAAATCTTGGGAAAAGAGAATAGGCAACTATATGTACCGTTAAAACATAAACTATTTCTTGAAAAATTATTAATAAAATTGCGCCTAATTGGATAATTAAAATTGATGGGGAAAAAGATAAATTTAATAGTCCAATAAACTTTTCTATTAGTCCATAACTTGCTCTAGAGATTAACACCCAAAGATTATCTCCAACCAAAGTAGATAATAATATTACTCGTAGGAAGAACCCAACTGTACCAATAATAACTCCAATAGTTAAACTTAGTCTCCAACTCTTTTCTTTAAGCCAACACCAGCCCAACCAAAAAGCCAAAATCCCATAAGGAAATAAAAATAAGGTTCCTCTGACAGGACCCATAAGTATGAATAGAAGAAGAAATTTTATTATTAGTCCTTCCAATGCAGTTTTAGTTCCTCTTCTTAAGTGCAAAAGTATCATTGGTAGGGGTAAAATCAACCTTAATAAAGCTCCCCCAATCGGCAAATAATATAAGGCAACCCACAATAATGAAGAAAGAGATGCTAAATATGAGGTCTCTATAATATTTAGTGCTTCAATTTTTGTTTTTATTTTCATCATATTTTGATTATTTAAAATTAATTTTTATTCATACTTTTATTTTTTGAATCTAAGATTCGTTCAATCTTTTCTA
>QCGK01000020.1 GCA_003279945.1 Prochlorococcus sp. AG-388-A01 | reverse complement strand
AAATCATTTGATTTGTTTCCACAACTTGAAATACTTGTACTGATTATTGATAGACCTAAGACTATCTTTAATAAATTTTTCATTAGTGTTGAATTTATTCTTCATATTTAACTTGCTCTAAAGAGATTAACTTTTTCCCAAAAAGAGTTTAAATTCTGATTAATTGTTTTATTTTGAGTTAGTCAATTTTTAATCAGATTTATTAGGGAATTAAATAATTTTTAATTTATTTTTAACTTTATAAATTTAGGGTGAAGGCATTTTAAGAAATAAATATGATAATTCCTGAAAAGCAAAATATAGAATTTAAAGAAAATACAATTCTAGAAGTCAAATCAGGAATATTAATAATGCAATCAAAAATCAAGAATAAGAAAAATATTGTTGGGATAATAAATGAAAATGTTGTAATAAATTTGGAATTATGTAACTACGAAAATATTCAATTAATTGCGTTGACAAATTGCGAAATTAAAACAATTAAAAGAGGGCTATTTTTTTCATCTACAGACTTATTAACAAAAAGTCTAAAAAGAATTGATCAATTGGAAAAACTTTTATTAATAAGGGATATAAAAAAATCAGAAGAAAAACTAAAAGAATTTCTTTTATACTTATCCTCAATAATTGGCTTAAAAAAAGATAAACATTTTTATCTAAATTTAAAAGAATTTAATTTTACCCATAAAATTATAGGTAATTCAATTTCTTCAACAAGAGTAACCGTAACAAGAAATTTAAAAATACTAGAAAAAAAAGGTTGGCTCAAATTTGAAAAAAAAGGTATTTTAATTCCGTTTAAAGATAATTAACCAAACCTTAATTAAACAGACTTATTTTATGGCTACAAATAATATTTTATTATGTCTTGTTCTATAACATCTGTTTTTACTTTTAAAATTGAAAGCACTTTCGATGAATGGGCAGCAATATTTGATAGTGCAGAAGCAGATAAAAGGCATTCAGAATTTGATATTAAGCCACTTTTTAGAGGAGTAAGTAAGAAAGATCCTCAAAAAGTTATTGTTATTCATCAAGCTCCAGAAGGTAATGTTCAAAAGTTTGTAGAAGCTAATGGTGACTGGATGGCAACTCATAGAGTTGACTTATCAACAATGGAAGAATCATCTTGGACTTCTTCAGCAAAAACGGAAAGTTGTTGTGATTAACAAATGAAAAGACTACTATTCCCACTACTAGCTCTCTCAACTATTTTCCTTGCGAGTTGTAAAAGTAACTCAAACAAAATAGGTACTCAAAAGGTTTCTGAAACCCAAAAGCAGAGAGAAGTTTGTCTAGATTGGTATGGCTACAGAATTGATACCAAGAAAGCAATTAATGATTTAAATCTAAAAATTGAAACCGAATCAGAATTAATGGCTTACTGTGATTTCTTCAAGAATGTAGCTGATACAAAATAGATTTTTACAAAAGAATTTATTTTTTGGTGTCTTGCGATCTCATTTCTTTTTGTGCTTCCCTAATTCTTTCTTCAAAGACTGATCTTCTATATGGAGTAACTTCTCCATTTTTAGTTGCCAAGATTTGGGCTTCATAAAGCCTATTGGCTTTTGTAATTTTTTCTCTTATTTGAGAGAGCTCATTCATGATCTTATGCAGTTAATGAGAATCCCGTTCCCTATTCTCATATCATGCGTCCAAATAAATTGGATGAACGTAGAAGTAAACTAACATTAAAAAAAGAAGTTCGGATTTAAGATATATTTAAAAAATCTTTAAAAGTAGTTTTTAATAAAATTTTAAATAGAAATTTTTCTAGAGGTGAAATATTCTAGGCCTCAATTGAGTCCAAATGAATTTCATTCTCTGCATCTTTATACAATCTTCTTGATTGTGGTGATTTAAGGGCGTTATTGTAATTTTCAATAAATTCCGAGTCATCCAAAAGAGATATATTTTCTCTTTTAAAACTTTCTTTATAAGAATATTTGATATGCCCTATTTCTTGGGCTTGATTTGAGTTTTTGGGAGAAGGTGAATTTTTTTTAATCATTTATTATTTTTTTATATGATTGTCTTCAATATTCAAGGCGTAAAAATATAGAAGTTTTATATAACCTAAGATTATTGGATTAAGAAGTTATTAAGTAAAAAATAAATTTGTTTAAAAAATTTCTAAATTTCTAAATTTCTAAATTAAATATTGTTTCTAAAGTTGGTTATCATGATTAATAGTCGATTTTAAAAGTTCCATAGTACAAGTATTCAATTCAAGATCCTTAACTCAATTTTAAATAATATATCCTAGAAATAATTTTAGATTTATTAATTAAATGAATACTTATTTTGTTACTGCAACTTTTAAAAATGTTGCTCTCATGGGTGCAGCTTACGATCTTTTTTTAAAGGTTGTTGAAGATGGAACTTTGAATGATGAGTTTGAAGGATTTAAAGTTTTGGGGAGGTATCATGCCTCTTACTCAAATAATGTTTATATTATTGTCCAGGCTTCAGAAGGTATAAAAATGACAGAACACTTTGCTCCTTGGAAAGTTAAGTTTGATATAGATTTTGATATCAAGCCAGTTATGACTGACGATGAAAAAATTGCTGAGCATAAGCTTGTTGGTTCATTAATGGCAGCAGAACAGAAAATGGGATTCTCAGGGTAATTATTTTTTAGAGATTTAGATTATGAATATATAATCCTATTTTGAAAGAGACTTGGGAAACAGCATGCATAAAAGAATGAAACGCTTATTACTCTCACTACTAGTTGCACTTTTATCCCCCTTTGAAGTCTATGGTTATGACGGTCCTCTTTTTGATGCAATGGCTCAATTAAATCATAAATCAGAAGATGAAAGACCAGGATTTGAAAAATCTATTTCTAGAGTGAGAGATGCTGGAATTTATAAGATTGCTCTTTTTGCTAGAAGTAAAAAATTAGGTGAAAATGAAAAAGCATTACTCAATTTGCATAGAGAAAACAAAGATTTAATAGTACTTGGTGCACCAAAGTATTTTTTGCATGAAAATGACATTGGTAAATCCTTCACAAAGCGAACTTTGAAAAATATTGATAAATATAAATATTCTTTTGTAGGAGAAATTTTATTCACTCATGCAGACAAGTGTAATACTAGTTCTAGAGGTGGTATTGGGCGCCAGCATGAATCAGGAGAAACATATTTAGACCCATCAGGAAAAGGGGTTGCTGACTTTTTAGTGAAGGTTTCTTCAAAGAATATTCCTGTTATGACACATTGGGAGTTTTATGATTGGGAAAGGGATTGGCCTAAATTTTCTAAACTTTTCCTTGATTTCCCAAATCAAAAATTCATAATACCTCATATGGGTTTTGGGAGTCCAAAACAGGCTAAATTAATCCTTTCAACACATGACAATGTATATATGACGATATCGAAAAAAAATAAAGATAAAAGAAACATCTGTGATCCTATTAAACAATCTAAATTTGGGTCTGGATTTTTAAATGATGAAAATCAATTAAAAGATGAATGGAAAGAAATCTTAATCGAGTATCAAGATAAATTGTTATTTGCCACTGATGCGCATAAAAAGCACCGCTGGAAAGAATATTCAGAAATAGTGAAGATTTATCGTGATATTTTAAATCAATTACCTGAAGAAGTTTCTAAAAAGATTGGTTACTTGAATGCTGAAAAGATTTATAACATAAAAAATTAGAGAATTAAAAAAAGATTTGAATACTAGTAAGCGCTTTTGAGATGGCTAATAAGAAAAAGAAAAAGAAATGCAAAAAGAAAAAATGTTCAAACTGGAAAGGGGGTAAATGTATTTGTTATGGCCAATAGACTAGGTACGGTGATTGAAAGTCGATATAAAATTGGAGAGATAAAATCCTCTTTTTTTGTGAAAAAATTATTATACATTTTTCTAGTGTTGATGTGTTTTGCTACTGGTAATTCATACTCATGGGAAAAGGTACTTGTTCCAGACTATGTAGATAAAAAAACAAAATCTCCTTGGAATTTTTCTGAGGACTTTGAAAATCAAGAAGAAGGAAAATTAAAAGTTGCTAATCCTAACCCTTCATCCCCAAATCCTCCTTCTGGTGGGGGTATAGAAAAATCATTCAACCAAATATTTCGACTCTACGATAAGGGAGCAGGTTTAAAACCATATACAGTTAAAAAAGATCTTGATGGCAATAAGTATCTTGAAGTTACAGTGAAACATAGATGGAATAATGATCCTCTTAAAGAAGGGACAGGAAAAGAAACAGAAAGAGCAATATTTGAGACAAAGCAAAGAAGCACTTTAAATAAAGAAATATGGATTGGTTTTAAAACAAGACTTCCTGAAGATTTTAAACATACAGATGGCAGAGTAACATTTTTTGAATTTAAAAATCGACTTGTATCTATTAGAACGCATCCTCTTGTAAGAATAAGTTTTGATGATGCTGGAAAAACATTAAAAATAACAGGTAATACTGCTGGTACTGGTTTCAATAGAAGGAGTAAAGAAGATAATATTAAGCATCGCATTAATATAAAATATAAAAAAAATGGTTCAAATTGGTTTGTGCGTAATGAAAAAACTAGAGGTGAAAAAAAAATAAAAAATAATTTTAAACTCACACCGAACAAAACATTTAGTGTGACTCAATTAGGTGAATGGAGCACGTATAAAATTGGAATCTATAATACAAATGATGATGATGGTTTTGTAAAAGTCTTCAAAGATAATAAATTAATATTTGACTACAAAGGCATAACATCTGACTGGAAAGGAAAATACACTGGTACTAACGTAAGAATAGGTGTTTATAGAGACTCGGGAAAACAAATTGGAATTGAATACCCCGATCAATCTATCCATTTTGATGATTTTATTGTTGTCTCAGATCAAAAAACTTTAGACCAACTGATCAGAAAGAATGAAAAACCCAATAATTGATTAAATTAAATTGAAAGAGCGGTAACTATATTCTTAACGACATTATGTAGATAATTTAACCAGAATTTAAAGTGAGGGACTCGCATTTTGAAGAAAAGAAAGAGAATATAAAGAAAAAAGGTAATTCCAATGGAATCAACCAAAATCCCAAAAATGATTATTAAAAAACAACTTAAAAAGGGAGTTATTAAGAAACAGCTTAAAAAGGTTGATAAAGCAATTGTTGAAATTGCGGAAATGAAATTTGAAAATTATGAAGAAAAAGAAGAAAAACTAGACGCGCTTGTTTTTTTAAAGAATCAAATATTGACGGAAGCGGAGGAGTTACTATGAACGGAAGACTAGACAAGGTTGCTATGACCAATAAACTAATGCAACTCAAGAGAGAACTGCACTACAAATGTGCGATTGGTGAAAAGGGGAAATGGGAATGTATAGGAGCAAACGATTATCTCAACAGAGTGTTTGATGCATTAGATGAATTTTGGCAGTAAATACTAAACAAAAAAAAAGAATTGATATAGCGACTTGTTGGGCTACTAAAAGAATTTCTGTTATGGATAATCTAGAAAGATATGAAGACAGTTATGCAATAGCAGAAGAATTTAGAGAGTGGATACTGCATATAGGAGAAAAGAATGAAAATTTAAGAGATTCTTTTTTAAACTTACCAAAGGAATTAAAAGAATTATTAGACCAAAAAGTCAACGATTAAATGAAACGCTTAGCTTTATTTATTGTTTTCCCACTTATATTTGGTTTTGGAAACGATAAAGCAAGATTATGCGAAGACCTTAAATTTGAAATAAATAAATCAAAAAATGATTATCAGCAAAAAATATCATTTGCGAAACAAAGCAAAGAATTTGCTAATGATAAAATTACCAAAATTTATGCCATAGAGACAAAATGGGAGGATCTTTTTGATAGTCCTTATGAAATAGAAAGCTTATGTAATGAATATTTCTTAATAAAAGAATTTGATATTGATTTATCTAGTGAATGTTATTTGTTTGAAACTATCTTAAAAAGTAGAAATTATAGTGATGATGATTTTGATTTTATGCCAGAAGAAAGAAGACAAAATGCTCAAGATCTTAAAGAAGAATTTAAAGCAAAATATGATCAAATTAATAAACAAGCAAAAGAAGATTATTTATCAGAACAAAAAGAAATGCAGAAAATATATCGAAAGAAAAAATGCGATTAGGTCACTTATGGTTTTTAAATGAAACGCTTACTACTGGCAGCTAAATTAAATAGGATTGAAAGTCGATCTAAAATAAGGGGCAATTATCTCCTTTTAATAAGCTATCTTTAAAAGATATTCGAAATTTTAAAAGCAAATAAAAAAATATTTCTATAAAGATGGAATTACCAGAAGCAATTCTTTTTGATTTAGATGGGGTATTACTAGATACAGAACCATTACTAGCTAATGCCTGGTATGAAACCGCAAAAGAATATAATTACTATTTATCAAACGATAAATTACTAGAATTAAAAGGAAGAAGAAGAATAGATTGCGCAAAAAAAGTTTTCAAATGGATAAATGAAGAAATCACAATAGAAGAATTACTCATTACTCAAAAGTTAAAAGTAGATAAAGTACTTACTAAAGCAAAACCTTTTAAAGGAGCAATAGAATTAATCAAATTTTGTATAAATACAAAATTACCTATTGCACTAGTAACAAGTAGTAGTAGTGAAAGTTTTAAAATAAAAAGCTCTGCAAATCCCTGGTTAAATTTATTCAATACAAAGGTTCTTGGAGATGATAAATTCATTTCTGATGGCAAGCCTTCGCCTGATCCTTATTTGAGAGCATTAAAAATATTGGATGTAGATCCTAGGAAATCATGGGTTATAGAAGACTCATATGCAGGATCTATCTCAGGACTTAAAGCGGAATGTAATTTAATGTTTTTTTCAAAAGATATTGAAATACTAAATAAATTAATAAATGAATTTAACCAAGAAAAGATTCAAAAAATTAATGATTTATCAGAAATTATTTATTATTTAAAGTTATATAAAGGATTTTAAATCCATCTAATAAATTTGCTAATTCTTCTAATATTTTTTCCTTAGGTAATTCTTCCAATAAAACAAATAAATGAAACGCTTGATATTAACTCGACCCAAAGACTAAATTAATGGAATTTTTAAAGGAGCTTTGGCAGAATCATTATGACCCATACCATGCAATTCTTGGTATAGGTGGAATAATATTATTGTTGGTAATTTATAATCGATTACTCAATAAATATCATTAATCACAAACCATCGTAGATTAAGCAGCATCAGATATATTGTTATTCGTATCTTCAATCTTTTCAATCTCTTTAATCATTTCCTCTAGCCATAAAGTATTATCTTCTGATCTCTTTTTAAAATAAGAAATCTTAGGTTGATTGATTTCTAATGTCTCATAATCTCCACTCATAAAATTTTCCTAAATTTATAACCACCTAAATTTTAGTTACTTTATTTATTAGTTTTACTAAGGGGAAAATAAGAAAAAATTAATTTATGGTTAATATGAACTAAGACAAATTAAATATTATTTATAAAAATATCGGAACACTTAATTTACCTAATGCTAACCACCAGTACAGAAACGAACCGAATCAGCTGTTGGCGAACCAGTCGCTTTCATTTCTTCAACACATTCATTAAAGAACTTTGATTCTTTTTTTAATGAGCAAAAGCTTAGTGCAATAGCTACTAAGGCAACAGCTGATACAACTGCTGATCCTAGTTGTATCACTCCGTAAGCAAGCATAGCTTTATTCTTTTTAAAATCTTTTTTTGTATCTTTCTTTTTATCAGACATTTTTTTTGAAATTCTTAGCTTATTATATTCAACTAAATAACTAGACTCCACATAAATAAAAGGTGAGTTATAAAGTTAAATGTATATTGTTAATCCCATAACCAAATTCTGAAGAGGAAAAGCTCAAACTAAAAAGTAGAAAAAGTGATGAGAAAATTAATTAAAAATTTATTTGAAATTAATTATTTTGTGATTGGTTTTTGAAAATAATTTAATTTCTTAAAGATAACGTTTTCTTAAATTATTTTTAAATTTCATATGACATAAATATAGATAATTGAATAATCTTAATGCATATTGATGATGCAGTGTTTTTAGAGGATTTATGCCCTAAGCTCAAATTAAGATTCTGGCGAAAGTCTATTCATACATTTACGAGCAAAAGATGCATATATTGCGGAAAACCTTCAGAATCTATTGATCATATATTGCCACGAAGTAAAGGAGGTTTAAACTTAACAGAAAATTGTGTTCCAGCTTGTCTTTCATGCAATGGAGACAAATCAGATGAGAATGTTTTTGATTGGTATAGAAAGAAAAAATTTTATGATCCTAGAAGAGCTATGGCTATTAGAGCATGGTTAGATGGAGACTTAATATTATCTATAAGATTATTGCAATGGTCTAATCAAGAAATTAAGGAAAATAAAGCAAATTTTGAACAAGAAGAATTAAATCTAGATGCTGCTTAACTAGAAAATTTGAGGGAAATTTGAGGGGACGCTTATTAAAAACAATACTTTTGTTAGGTTCAATTTTTGTTGTTTTTATTTGTTTTAATCCAATTTCAAGAATTTATATTGCTGATTACCTGGAGAAGATATCGTTATTTTTATTCAGAACAATAAGTGAAAAAGATTTAAATGATTGGTATGAAAAAAGAGATAAATATGAATTACTTGATAAATTAAGCGGGCCTTCTTATTGATAGATAAACAAAAAATATAAACGGTTTTTTTAAACTAAAAAATATGCAATTAAATCTGAAAAAAGTTTTATTAATCAATCTATTTGTGCTTACTGCTTAAATGAAATTTAACAAGATTAGAAATTACTTAACCAAACCTTATATAGAATTTATATTTTTCTTTAAAACAAAAATCATACAATTTTGCATATTGTAATTAGTAATACAAACTAAATGAAAAAGTTATTTTCTTTTGTAATGGGGGCAGCTGTTATAGGAACAGCACTTGCACCTTCAGCAAATGCATGGTGGTGGGGTAAAAAAGGTTCTGAAAAGGCTTCAATTACTGTTTATACTGCTCTAGAAGATGATCAAATACCAAATTATCTAAAATCCTTTGAGAGAGATTACCCTAATATAGAAGTTAATATTGTTAGGGACTCAACAGGTATAGTTACTGCGAAATTATTGGCTGAGGCTGAAAACCCACAGGCAGATGTGGTTTGGGGTTTAGCTGCTTCAAGTTTATTAGTAGCTAATGATAGAGGTTTGATTCAAGGTTATGCTCCAAAAGGCCTTTCGAATGTTAAACCAAGCTTTAGGGATCCTGCAAAAAAACCTTCATGGGTTGGAATTGATTCTTGGATTTCTGCTTTTTGTGTTAATAAAATTGAGGCTCAAAAAAACGGGCTATCAATACCTAAATCTTGGGCAGATTTAACAAAACCAGAATACAAAGGTCACATAGTTATGTCTAACCCTGCTTCCTCTGGAACAGGTTATTTGTCAGTAGCTTCAAGATTACAAAATTTACCTTCTGAAGAGGATGGTTGGAATTACCTTGATGCACTTCATAAAAATATTGCTCAGTATATGCATTCTGGATCTAAGCCTTGTAAGGCTGCAGGTAAAGGAGAGTATCCAATAGGGGTTTCATTTGGTTACAGAGCTGTAAAACAGGTAAATATGGGGCAACCAATTGAGGCTGTTTTTCCTAAGGAAGGTTCTGGATGGGATGTAGAAGCTAATGCCCTTATCAAAAAAGATAAAATAAAACCTGCTGCTAAGACTTTTCTTGATTGGGCAATTTCTCCTGAAGTCTCAAGAGAATATGCAAAAAGTTTTGCAATAACAGCTGTTGAAACTGATGTTCCGCTTCCTAAAGGTTTCCCTTCTAATCCAGAGAAACAGCTCGCAAAAAATGACTTACAATGGGCTGCTGTAAATAGGGAGAGAATACTAGCAGAGTGGGCAAAACGCTATGATGGCAAATCTGCTCCTAAGTAAAAATTAAAAGCATATAAATAAATTCCATGAATTAGCAATTCATGGAATTTATCATCTAGATGAATAATTATTTTAAATTTAATGATTAAAAAAGAAGGAAGTTTTAAATATTTAGAAATCAAAAATATCAGTAAAAACTTTGGGGAAACATTCGTTTTGAAAAATATTCACTTGGATGTTTTTAAGGGAGAATTTTTATGTTTATTAGGACCAAGTGGTTGTGGAAAAACAACTCTGCTAAGAATAATTTCTGGCTTAGAGAGACAAACAAATGGCGATATTGTTCAAGATGGGCTTTTAATTTCTAATTCCCCCACTGAGAAAAGAGACTTTGGAATTGTTTTTCAGTCATATGCATTATTTCCAAACCTTAATGCAAAACAAAATATAGCTTATGGTCTTGAAAATAAAAAAATAAATAAAAAAGAAATTGAAAAAAGAACTAATAATTTACTTCGTTTGGTTGGATTAGAAAAATATTCTGACCAATTTCCATCTCAATTATCTGGAGGTCAACAACAAAGAGTGGCTTTGGCGAGAGCCATGGCATTATCTCCTGGTTTACTTTTATTAGATGAACCTCTTTCAGCCCTAGATGCTCAAGTTAGATCAAAATTAAGAAATGAAATTAAACTAATACAAAAGAAACTTAATTTAACTACTATCATGGTTACCCATGATCAAACTGAAGCTTTATCTATGGCAGATAGAGTTGTAGTCATGGAAAGAGGTCATATTGCTCAAATTGGAACACCTTTTGAATTGTATGAAAATCCAATTACACCGTTTGTTGCTGATTTCATAGGGAAGATGAATTTGTTAAAAGGTAAATATGATAAGAAAAATTGTGTTTTTTATTATCTTAATAATAGATTTTTAATTTCACAGAATACAGAATATTCATTTTTAGAAAACTGCTTGCTTGGTATTAGACCTGAAGATATTGAAATTATTAAGTTCAGAAAAAATATAGAAAAGGAAGAAAATATTCTTAGAGTAAAAATAAAAGAAATTACTTATTTAGGAACAATTTTTAGATTAACAGTAGTTTTAGAATCTAAGCTAGAAGAAAATATTTTTGTAGACGTTATTTCTAATCAAGTGATCTCTAATAATTTAAAAATTGGAGATTTTATAGATATTAAATTAAAAAAAGAAAAAATTAAATTATTTGAAAGTAATTTATAAGTCAATGCATTTTAAAAAAAATTTTAACAAAAGTTTTAACATCTTATTATTAAGAATTTTAATTATTTTTGTATTTATATTAGTTAGCTTTTTTATCATAATACCTTTACTTCCATTATTCTTAAAAAGCTTTAGTGATAACAAAAATAATTTTATAGGATTAGAAAATTTTATAAACTATATTCAAAATCCATCCTTAACGCAATCCTTTATAAATAGCTTAAAGGTGGCAATTACTACGACTTTTTTTTCTGTATTAATTGGATTTATTTATGCTTATGCTCTCACGAGGACAAGATTACCATTAAAAAAATTTTTCAATACTTTTAGCTTATTTTCTTTATATATTCCACCCCTGGCTGTTGCCATAGGTTTAATTTATATTTTTGGAAAACAAGGTTTAATTACTCAAGGATTTTTTGGCACTATTCCTGGATTTGATATAAATCTATATGGTTTTAATGGAATAATTATAGGTGAAATTTTTTACTGCTTTCCTCAAGCTCTAATTATTCTTGTGTCAGCATTAAATCTTAGTGATCAAAGATTATATGAAGCAGCAGAATCTCTGAAAGCATCTCCACTTAGAAAATTCTTAACTATTACTTTACCCAATATCAAATATGGACTGATGAATTCATTTTTTATATGTTTTATTCTATCTTTTACCGATTTTGGAGTTCCTAAAGTTGTTGGGGGGAACTTTAATGTACTTGCTACAGATATTTATAAACAAGTTGTTGGTCAACAAAACTTTGCCATGGGAGCAACTATTAGCATCTATCTTTTAGTACCCTCAATTTTGGCTTTTCTAATTGATAAAAATTTCCGAAAGAATGAAGCATCTCTAATTTCGGGAAAATCTATACCGTTTAAACCAAGGAAGAATCTGATAGTTGATTCAATAATGTTTATTTTTTGCAGTTTAATTTTGATTTTAGTAATTGGGGTCTTTTCATCTATAGTATTAGCCTCGCTAATAAAAATATGGCCATACGATATTTCTCTATCATTACAAAACTTTAGATTTTCTAATGTAGCTGGAAATGGTTATGAACCTTATTTTAATACTGTTTTCATGTCAATTTATACTGCAATATTTGGGACTATATTTGTATTTTTTACAGCTTATTTAGTAGAAAAATTTAAACCATTAAAAAAAATAAGAATGCTAATATACTTTTTTTCAACATTACCAATTGCAATTCCTGGCTTAGTACTTGGCTTATCCTATATTCTTTTTTTTAATAAACCTTCTTTCTCTGTACCCTTTTTAGATTTTCAAATATTTAATCCTTTCTCATTACTTTATGGAACAATGGGAATCCTTGTATTAGCTAATATCATACATTTTTTCACAGTGTGTTTTATATCAGCAACAACAACTTTAAAACAAATTGATAAGGAATTTGAAGAGGTATCAGAGTCTTTAAAAGTTCCTTTTTATAAAACCTTTTTAAGAATAACGATACCATTATCACTCCCAACAATTTTAGAGATAGGAAGTTATTATTTTGTTAATTCAATGATAACTGTATCAGCTATTATTTTTCTCTACCCAGCAAAAATACCAGTTTCATCTGTTTCAATTGTAAACATGGATGATGCAGGAGATACAGCATCAGCGGCTGCAATGTCTACTCTTATCGTTTTAACAAGTCTATTCGTAAGGTTAATTTATGAATTTACTTCTAGGAATGTTTCGAAAAAATCTTCTGTTTGGATTAATCCATTAGAAACTTAAACACTACTTAAACTTAAATGAATAAAATCAATATTATGAAGAAAAAAAATATGAAAATAAAACTTGTTATTTTTGATATGGCTGGCACTACTGTGAAGGATAAAAATGAAGTTACTGGATGTTTTTTAGAGGCCGCCTCAAGAACAGGTTTAAATACTAATAAAAATGAAGTTGATCGATTACATGGCATTCCAAAAAAGAAGGTCTTTCAATTATTATGGGAAGAGAGAATTGGTAAAGGTAGTAATAAATTTGAAACTTATGTGAATAAATCTTTTGAAACTTTTAAGGATATCTTAGAAAGTCACTATTTATCTACTGATATTGAACCAACAGAAGGCTGTCTTGAGTTATTTAGATCCTTAAAAACAAAAAATATTTTTATTGGATTAAACACAGGTTTTTATAGAAAAGTAACAAACATAATACTTAAAAATCTTGGATGGGATTTAGGACTTAATGATAATTATGTGGGAGGCTCATCTTCAATTATTGATGTATCAGTAACCCCTTCAGAAATTTATAATAACGAAGGCCGTCCTTCTCCATATATGATTCAAAAGGCAATGTATGTTTTAGGAATTGATGATCCTAAATCAGTAGTTGTTATAGGTGATACCCCATCTGATTTGAAATCAGGAGTAAGTGCAGGCTGTTTAAAATCTTTTGCAGTAACAAATGGAACTCATTCAAAAGAAGAGCTTGAGGCTTATAAAAATGATGGACTTTTTTCTTCCTTAAATGAATTTTCATCTTACTTAAATCAATTTATTGATGTCTAAAAATTGTAAAACTGATATAGCTATTATTGGAGCAGGTATTGTAGGTCTTGCTCATGCATTGTCAGCTGCAAAAAGAGGTTTTAGTGTAAAAGTTTTTGAGAGAGAAGAAAAAGCTATTGGAGCTTCAATAAGAAACTTTGGAATGATATGGCCAATTGGTCAACCTTTTGGAAAGCTATATAGTAGAGCTCTTAATTCTAGAAAAATATGGATTGAGACAGCCCAAAGCAGCGACTTTTTTTTAGATCAAGTTGGTTCAATTATTTTGGCATATAAAGAAGATGAATATCAGGTTATGAAAGAATATTGTGATTTGTCTAAGTTTAAAAATTCAAGTGCAGAATTACTTTCAATAAAGCAAATCTTTAATCTTAGCCCTTATGTTTTAAGTAAAGGATTAATTGGAGGATTGTGGAGTCCTACTGAAATGATTGTTGATCCTAGAGAGGCAATTAAAAAGATTACAATTTTATTAAAGAATAAATATGGAGTTGAATTTAATTTTGGTACAACAGTTTCAAGTGTTGAGACAAATTTAGTAGTTACAAGTGATGGTAATAAGATTAATACAAAAAAAAGTATAATTTGTTCAGGAGCCGATTTTGAATCATTATTTCCTCAAGAATATAAGAAATTTCATACAACCAAAAGCAAGCTTCAAATGTTAAGAACAATTACTCAACCTAAAAACTTTAAGTTAGGACCTGCACTTTGTTCAGGTTTTACATTAACGCATTATGATTCTTTTGCTGAATGTTCATCAATTAATTCTTTAAAAGATAGATATAAAAAAGAGTTCCCTTTTGCAATTGAAAACGGAATACATATTATGATTTCTCAAAATGGATTAGGTGAAATTATTTTGGGAGATTCTCATGAGTATGGATTAACTTTTGATCCTTTTAATAATGAAGAAATAAATAAATTTATTGTCGATCAAGTTAAGAGTTTTATAAGTCTTCCTTCAATTGAGATAGCCTCAAGATGGAACGGAATATATCCTAAGTTAATAGGAGGAACTGAGTTAATAAAAGAAGTTGATGATTCAATCCTAATAGTCAATTGTTTGGGCGGTGCTGGAATGACCCAATCATTTGGACTCGCAGAAGAAATAGCTGAAGAATATTTAAATTTTTAGCTTAAAAAAATACTTTCAATTTTTGTAATAAAAAATTCCAATTCTAGGTTTTTAAAATTAGTATCTTTTGCCTTTTCATCTAATTCTCTAACCAATAAAATTTCATTAAAAAACTGATTTTTTTCAAAACTTTTTATTTCTTCCTTATTCATTTCACCTCCCTGAACCTTCAATGATGCTAATGAAGCTGATGAAAGTTTTGCAAAATAAGAAGAATCTTTTGTACATAGATATCTTTTGGCATCAACATGCATTCTTACGCAATTAAAAATTTTATCTGAGAAAAAGTCCTTAATAAATTCTGCACCTATTTTTTCATGATCATTATATTTAGAATAGATATCTTGATCAAGAAGTAAATGACCTACATCGTGAAAAAGGGATGCGATAATGATTTCATCTGATAAACCGTTATTTACCGCATGAGTAGCGGATTGAAGCATATGATCTGAGACTGTTATTTCCTCACCTGCATATTGTTCTTTACCTTTCTGAGAAAATAAATAATTAATCATTCTAAAGAATTCTTTTTTATCCTTTAAATTTATATTTTTCATCAAATTAAGATGTGCCATTTCCTTAAAATATATCTTATTAAAATAAAGGTTAATAATTTATATAATATGAAATAATGAAATCAGATTCCGAATCCAGAAAAAATCATATTTTTTTTAAGAGAGAAATTTTTGAAACCACTAAAAATGTAAATTTAAAAATCGAACATTTAAAGCTAAATAATTCCTCCATAGGGAGATATGGTTCTATTGACCATAATGGATCAACAATGGTGATAGCTAAGAATGAACAAGAAAAGATAATTGTTTTAAATCAATATAGATTTCCAGTTGAAGAATATATTTTAGAATTCCCATCAGGTACTATTAAAAATAATGAAAAGCCAATATCGACTATAAGAAGAGAACTCATAGAAGAGACTGGCTATTCTTCAAAAAGTTTCAAATATTTTGGAGAAATCTTTGAGTCGCCATCTTATTCTAATGAAAGAATACATTTGTTTTTAGCTAACAATATTTTTAAAGAGGCTAATTTATTAGATAAAGATGATGATGAGGAAATCGAAGTTTTATTTTTTAGTAAAGAGAAAATCAGAGATTTAATTTACTCTGGAGTAATAAAAGATTCAGCTACGATAGCCTTTTTTTTTAAAGTTTATGATTTAATCTAAATACTAATTTATTTTAAAAAAATAAATTTTTAAAAATATTTTTTATATCATTTACTGAATTCAGTATGAAATCTGCTCCTGCAATCTTTAGTTTGGATTCATATATTTCTCTCGCTTTTAAACTGTTTTTTAAATGCAAATGTGGTGGAGCGACAGCAAGACTTATAAATTTCTGCTCTGGAATTATTTTTCTTGAATTAATAATTGTTTTAACATCTGCTACCGTATCTCCAATATATGCTATGGGAGGAGCTGATCTTCCAAGCTCTTGATTAAGTAATTTTTTAGATAAATAAATGAAACCTTTAGGATCAGGTTTATCTGGAGCTTCTCCCATCGCGACTAGCGGAGGATTCAGAAGTTTTAATTTATTCTTTAATATATATTCAGCTGATGCCCTTTCTGCTCCACTTACAAAACCCCACAAAATACTATTTTTAGTTAGTTCGCTAAAAATATTTTTCTCGATAAGAATTTTTTCGTTTTTTATAAATCCTGTCCAAATTTCTGATTCTAGAGGTGATTTCAAACCAAAATATAAATTTTCAAAATGGCAAACTAATTCTTTCCTTGTTGGAGGTGTAATAGTTAATCTATTGCTTACTATGTGTCTTTTTATTAGTTCTAAACTTAAATCCCAGTCATTGTTCCAAATCCCTTCATTTTTTATTTCATCAATTTCGAAAATACTTGGTTCCCAAAAACAATAATGCTTTACTGTTTTTATAATTGCCATTCTATAGCTATTCGAAACATCTCTAATAACTCC
>QCGK01000019.1 GCA_003279945.1 Prochlorococcus sp. AG-388-A01 | reverse complement strand
ATAGTATTACCTTTTGAGGCTACCCCCCTCATTCTGCCTCTATGTTGTTTACGGAATTTAGTGCGTTTTGGACTAAGCATTTTTATACCTCCTATGAGTTCTCATTTGAACGATCCTCAAATTGCTGAGGTCTTCTACTAACTTTCCTCTTAGGACTGACCCCCACAGGGATAGTTTGTTCTTCTTTAGGAAGAACTTCTCCTTTGAAAACCCAAACTTTAATGCCTAGAACACCGTAAGTTGTATTAGCTTCACGAGTTGCATAGTCAATTTCAGCTCTCAAAGTATGTAAAGGAACTCTACCTTCTCTAGTCCATTCTGATCTAGCAATTTCTGCACCATTTAATCTTCCCCCTACTTGTATTTTAAGTCCTAAAACTCCAGCCCTTTGAGCCCTTTGTAATGCCATCCTTATAGTTCTTCTAAAAGCGACTCTTTTTTCAAGTTGTTGCGCAATATATTCAGCAAGTAAAAAAGCATCAGCGTCAACGCGCTCAACTTCAACAACGTTTATTCTGACTTGCCTTGTCCTATCTCCTATAGTTTTTTGAATTCCAGATCTTAATTCTTCAATACCACTTCCTTGCCTTCCAACTATAACTCCTGGTCTTGCTGTTTTTAATTCAAGTTCCAATTGATCAGCTTTTCTAGCTATTAGTACATCGCTAATTCCTGCCGCACCGTATTTTTTTTGTATGAAAGTACGAATTTTAAAATCTTCTTGGAGAAGAATAGGATATGTCTTTGAAGTAGCAAACCATTTGGAGCGATGCTCTTGTGTAATTCCTAATCTTAGTCCTGAAGGATGTATTTTATGTCCCATTAGTTTTGTACCTCCGTATTAGTTTGAGTAGGAACTGATTCAACAGAAATACTTATATGGCAAGTCTGTTTTTTAATAGAAAAAGCTCTTCCTTGAGCTCTAGGCCTATACCTCTTCATTACAGGACCACTATTAGCCCATGCCGATGAAATAACTAAGGTAGATGGATCCATCCCAAGGTTATGTTCTGCATTAGCAACTGCAGATCTCAGAACTTTAGTAATAGGGTCTGTAGATCTGTAAGGCATAAATTCCAACATAATCAATGCATCTCTATAAGACCTACCCCTAATCTGATCCAAAACTCTTCTCACTTTAGAGGCTGATCCGCGAACATAATTCCCATGTGCTATTGCTGTTTTTTGTGTTTCAGGTGTTTTTGTCATGATTTTGCTCCTTTTTTATCTCGTATATGACCTCGATAAGTGCGTGTAGGAGCAAATTCACCGAGTTTATGACCAATCATTTGTTCAGTAATAAATACTGGAATGTGAGTTTTGCCATTATGTACAGCTATTGTGTGACCGATCATTAAAGGTAAAATCGTAGAGGATCTCGACCAAGTTTTGATAACAGACTTGTCATTGTCAGTATTTTGTTTTTCTACCTTCTTGAGCAAGCTATCTGCTATAAAAGGTCCTTTTTTTAGTGAACGTCCCATGATTATGTAATAGAAATTGAAATAATAGATGAAGTAATCAAGAGTCTCTTCCTCCTCTACTCCTCTTAGAAATGCGACGACGTCTTCGAACTACTAATTTATTACTAGGTTTATTCTTTTTACGTGTCTTTAATCCAAGAGCTGGTTTACCCCATGGAGTAACTGGGCCTGCTCTACCAATTGGTGCTTTTCCCTCTCCCCCTCCATGTGGATGATCACATGGGTTCATTACACTACCTCTTACTTGAGGCCTTCTTCCAAGCCATCTTCTTCTTCCTGCTTTACCTAAGCTAGTATTTCTAATTTCAGAATTACCAACTTCTCCAAGAGTTGCATAGCATTCTTTTCTTACAAGTCTTACCTCGGTAGATGGGAGTTTTAATGCAACATAATCTCCCTCTTTTGCCATAACTTGAGCACTAGCTCCTGCGGATCTAACCATCTGAGCGCCCCTACCTGCATATAACTCAACACAATGAACACTAGATCCTAATGGCATAACCGAAAGTGGCATTGCATTTCCATCTTCAATTGGGACACTTTCTCCAGATATAACATTTTGTCCGACTTTTACTCCTGCTGGAGCAATAATATATCTTTTTTCCCCATCTTCGTAGAATAAAAGTGCCAACCTTGCATTTCTATGAGGATCGTAATGAATAGCTGCAACTTTAGCGTTAATGTTTCTTTTATCTCTTCTAAAGTCGACTAATCTATATTGCCTCTTGTGACCACCTCCACGATGTCTACAAGTAATAACTCCACGATTATTCCTGCCTTTAACTCTATGTTTTGAAACTACTAGTGATCTTTCAGGTTTTGTACTTGTTATTTCACTAAAGTCAGTAACTACTCTCTGCCTAGTGCCAGGTGTATAAGGTTTAAATTTACGGATTGCCATGATTAAAACTCCCTAAGATTCTGGAAATAGTTGGATTTTGTCTCCTTCAGCAAGACGTACAATTGCCTTCTTGACCTGAGAACGTTTACCGGAAAATTTCCCGACTCTTCTTGTTCTCCTAGGAGGATTCATAGTGTTAACTCCTATGACTTTAACACTGAACAAGGCTTCAATAGCTGCCTTTATTTGTGGTTTTGCCGCTCTATGATCTACTTCAAAAGTATATTGGTTAAGATCTAGTGCATTTGTAGCTTTCTCAGTAATAACTGGCTTTCGTATTACATCGGCTAAACGAGAATCGAATAATTTACTCATGATGCATAAACCTCCTGAATTTTATCTATCGCTGATTGACCTATTACCAATTTATTAGCATTGAGAATATCAAATACATTTAATTGATCGGCGGCGATTAATTTTACTTTTTCAATATTATTGATGGATTTTTTTATAACATCGGATGGACTATCAAGAATAACTAAAACTTTTTCAGTTTTTTGTATACCTAATCGAGCAAGGCCATTGATGATGTCACTTGTTTTAGGCTGCTTTAGAGTAGATCCAAAATCTTCAACAGCCTTCATATCAGATACTCTGGACATAAGTGCTGTTCTAAGAGCTAATCTACGTTCCTTTCGATTCATATCAAGATTGTAAGAACGTGGCTTCGGTCCAAAAATAATTCCACCACCAGGTCTCAAGGGTGTCCTTATTGATCCTTGACGAGCTCTTCCTGTACCTTTCTGTTTGTATGGCTTTCTACCGCCCCCACGCACTTCAGATCTTGTCAATGTCGATGCTGTCCCTTGTCTTTTATTTGCTAACTGCCTAAGGACTGCTCTATGGATTAAGTCTGAAGAAGAAGTTTCTTTAGCAACTGCTAAATCAAGACTAACTTTGCCGGATTTTTTGCCATCCCACTTAAGAGTTTCGAGTGTTGTCATGATTTTTCACCTCCTTTTTTACCTACAACATTATTTGGCTTAATGTTGACAATTGAGCCAGGCTTACCTGGGACTGAACCCTTTACTACAAGCAAATTTTTCTGATCATCAATTTTTAGAACTAACAAACCTTTAGTAGTTATCTGTTTTCCTCCATATCTTCCTGCCATTCTTTTACCAGGATAAATTCTGCCTGGAGTTGTTCCTGCTCCTGTAGATCCAGGTGCTCTATGATTTTTAGAACCATGACTCATAGGACCTCTGCTAAAACCATGTCTTTTCTGATAACCAGCAAAACCTCTACCCATAGATTTGCCACTGATATCAACTTTTTGACCAACCTCAAAGTTTTTTACAGTTATTTGATTTCCGATTTCATAAGATGAATTTTCTTCAACCCTATATTCTTTCAAATGCTTTAAAAGTTCTTCACCTGATTTCAACAAATGTCCCTTTTCAGGTTTACTTACATGCTTCTCTTTGGACAAGCCATAACCTATCTGAACGGCAATATAACCATCCAAAGCATCTGTTTTCAATTGAGTGACACGGCAAGGACCAGCCTCAATAAGAGTAACTGGTACCGAATTACCTTTGTCGTCGAAAAGTTGGGACATGCCCAATTTCTTTCCTAAAATTCCTATAGACATAAGACTAAATTAGGCTAGCTCGTAATGATTTTTCAATTATCTAAACCCTTTAATTTATTAAGGTGAAGTTAATAAAAAAACAATTAATAAGGTTGAGACTTATCTAAAAACATAGATAGTTTCTCTTGGGGTAAACCCACCTGAATTTTTTAACGAAACGCTAAAAAATGTGAAATTTTGTAGAGGCTCCGCTAGCTTGCGAGCTTAAAAATCCACTGAATTACAATTGTACATCATCAAGTACCATAAAATAAAATAAAATAGAAATAAAGGAAATTTTTATGCCATTACTTCTCACAGGGAAAAAGTTTCATAACGATTTAAAAACTAACAAATGTCTTGCAATCTTTGCTCCTCTTGAAGGTGGTTATGAAACTCGTCTTTTGAGAAGAATGAGAGCAAAGGGTTTTAAGACTTTTATAACCTCAGCACGAGGGCTTGGAGATCCAGAAGTCTTCTTGCTCAAATTGCATGGCGTTAGACCACCTCACCTTGGTCATCAAAGTGTAGGAAGAAACGGAGCACTAGGAGAAGTTCAACAAGTAATCCCCCAAGCTGCTGAGTTATTTAATGAAAATGATCAAAATAAATTACTTTGGTTGTTAGAAGGTCAAGTATTGTCTCAATCTGAATTAGAGAGCTTAATAGAGATTTGCACTAAAGATAACAAACTAACAATTGTTGTTGAAATGGGGGGTTCAAGAAAACTTGAATGGAAGCCATTAAGTGATTATATTTTGGATGAATTCGTAAGTTAAATTGTTTGATTAAAACCAATAACAGAAAAGATAAATGGATTAAGTTGATTTGTGGTGCCAGTAATGAAGATATTGTTGCTATCGAAGATTTATGTGCAATTTATACTGCTGCTGGTGTCGACTACATAGATGTCGCCGCAGAAGAATCCATAGTTCATGCAGCGAAAAAAGGAATCGCATGGGCGAAAAAAGGCTTTAAAAACTCCCCTGGATTAATGATAAGCATTAGTGATGGTAATGATATACACTTTCGTAAAGCAAAATTTGATCCATTAAAATGTCCCTCTCATTGTCCAAGACCATGCGAAAAAGTATGCCCCACATTTGCAATTGATAATTCTGGGATCAAAGAAAGTAAATGTTATGGATGTGGAAGATGTTTAAATAGTTGTCCCCTAAATCTAATTAGTGAATATGAATATAATTTGTCAAAAGATGATTTAGCCTCAACACTTCAAAAAATAAAGCCTAATGCAGTAGAAATTCACACAGAAATCAATCGCTTAGATTCTTTTACAAAAGTTGTAAGTATAATTAAATGCTCTGAAACGAAATTAGACAAGATATCTATCAGTTGTGGATTAAATCAATCTTTCAAAAAATCACAAGAGCCCAAAGATCTTTTGAAAGCTCTTTGGCAAAGATATGAAATTCTGAATGAACTTAACATTCCCCTTATTTGGCAGTTAGATGGAAGGCCGATGTCTGGTGATCTTGCTTCAACAACAAGTAAAGATACAGTTAAGTTGTTTGAAAGAATCGGTTCAGATCTTCCACCAGGATTAATTCAGTTGGCAGGAGGAACAAACGAAAAAACTTTTGAATTTTTGAAGTCAAAAAATCTTCCAGATGGAATAGCATTTGGCAGTGCTGCAAGAAAAATTATGCAGCCCCTTATTGAATTTGCTCACAAAAATAACAAAAGACTCTACGAGTATCCTGAAACAATGGCTTTAGCAATCAAAAAAGCTCAGAAATTTCTAAAGCCATGGAAATCGATCTAATTCAAATAAAATTTTATTTTTTAAGCCTAAGCCGTTTATATAAAAACTTTGTATTTTTTTTTGATAGAAAAAAATCTTTTGATGTATTAAACTATAAATTCAATGGGCCGTCGCCAAGTGGTAAGGCATCGGGTTTTGGTCTCGACATTCCTAGGTTCGAATCCTAGCGGCCCAGTTCTAATATTCTATTGGTGTCTTCTCAAAAAATATTTCTACTTGATTTTGATGGAGTTATAGTTGATGGGATGCATGAATATTGGCATAGTTCTTTGCTAGCCTGTGAAAAATATTTAAATTCACCTTACATATCTGTTGATCAAAAACTTTATAAAAAAGTACCAAATACTTTCAAAGAAATCAGGCCTTGGGTTAAATATGGTTGGGAAATGGTTATAATTGTTCACGAAATTATAAAAACAGAAAATCCAATAAAAACTCATAATAAAGGTGATTTTATTAATAACTATCATCAAAATTGCCAGAGGGTATTAAAAGATAATTCCTGGATTGCCGAAGATTTACAAAAAATATTAGATAAGTCTCGAAAGTACCAAATTGATAAAAACTTTAAAACGTGGGTGAATTTACACAATCCATTTTTTGAAGTTTTAAATTTTATGGAAGAATTAAGGAAGAAAGAAATAAAAACCGTAATAATAACCACTAAAGGGAAAATATTTGCAGAAAAAATTCTTAAAGAATTAAATATTTTTCCAGAATTTATTTTTGGTTATGAATCCGGAACAAAAATCAAAATAGCAGAAAAGCTTACAAAAGCTTATGAAATTTTAGGTTTTATAGAAGATAGAAAAAAAACTCTAATTAATATTAAACAAAATCGAGAAACCTCTCATATTCCATGCTTCCTAGCTGATTGGGGATATTTAAAAAAATCAGATAGATATAATTTAAGTAATGAAATCAAATTATTAAAATTAAGTAACCTTAAAGAATCAGTTGCAATTTAAAGATCATTAGCTAGGGTACGTATGTACTATATTTTGTATTTATGAAAATTGGTTTAAATAACAAATTCCAAATTTAGAATAATTACAAGAACTTTTATAAATAAATCAAACAATGAGTCTTGAAGAAAAGAAAAAAACTGAATCAAAAGAAAAAGACAAGGCATTAAGTCTCGTCTTAGGTCAAATAGAAAGAAATTTTGGACGAGGATCAATAATGAGACTTGGTGACGCCTCAAGAATGAAAGTAGAAACAATTTCTACTGGAGCGCTCACCTTAGATTTGGCATTAGGAGGAGGCTATCCAAAAGGAAGAGTAGTAGAAGTTTACGGACCAGAAAGTTCAGGAAAAACGACATTAACGCTTCACGCGATTGCAGAAGTCCAAAAAAATGGAGGAGTAGCTGCATTTGTAGATGCTGAGCATGCGTTAGATCCAGTTTATGCAGCCTCTTTAGGAGTTGATGTTGAAAATTTATTAGTTTCACAACCAGATACTGGTGAAATGGCCCTAGAAATAGTTGACCAGCTTATAAGATCGAGTGCAGTAGATCTTGTAGTTGTTGACTCGGTAGCAGCGCTAACTCCAAGGGCTGAAATAGAAGGAGAGATGGGAGATCACGTAATTGGAAGCCAAGCAAGGCTAATGAGTCAAGCAATGAGAAAAATAACCGGAAATATTGGCAAATCTGGATGTACGGTAATATTCCTGAATCAGTTACGCTTAAAAATCGGTGTTACATATGGTAATCCAGAAACAACCACAGGAGGAAATGCATTAAAATTTTATGCCTCAGTGAGACTTGATATCAGAAGAATTCAAACTCTTAAAAGAGGTACAGAAGAATACGGCATAAGGGCAAAAGTGAAAGTAGCAAAAAACAAAGTTGCACCACCATTTAGAATTGCAGAGTTTGATATTCTCTTCGGAAAAGGTATTAGTACAACAGGATGTTTATTAGATTTGGCAGAAGAGACTAACATCATAATAAGGAGGGGCGCTTGGTATAGTTATGAAGGAGAAAATATTGGGCAAGGAAGAGATAATACAATCATTTGGCTTGATCAAAACTTAGAAATTAGAAATAAAGTAGAATCTATGGTTAAAGAGAAATTAACAGAAGGTACTGAAGTCAGTTCTAATTCAATGAAAGCATTAAATGGTAATACTACTAATACAATCGCTGTAAATGATATAAAAACAGTAGCTTAGATCTATAACGAATCAGCCAAAGTCCACCACCCAGCAGCAGGGCCTATAAATCTCACTAAAACCCATAAGATTACTAACCCCCCAATTCCAAACCAACTAGCCTTAATACTTAACTTAATTAGGCTGTCTCTTTGATTAATTGTAAAAGGGAGCCATTCAAATAATCTTGGTGAATCATCAAATTTAATTTTAATATTATTTTTTTTTGGAGGTAAACCAAGTGTTTTACGTCTTTTTGCTTCTCCCATATTTTCTTAAGTTATTTTAAAAATCATAACCTAATCAAAAGGTAGCATAAAGTTAATTTGTTTTGAGGGTTGAATGGTTCGCAAAAGTAATCTTCCCCAATTTCTTTTATTTACTCTTCCGTCTAAAATTATCAACTTACCTGAATTTCGTCTTAGAGGTGAAATAGATCTCTCAAGTTTTAATGTGGCTTGAGGAAGAAGGAAGTCTCTAAACCAATCTTGAGAAAGCTTTTTTTTAAATGAGACTGTAATTGCATTAATAGGTTCTGACATATTCGGAATGGGAAGTAAAGGAATGATAATTTGTTCTGGAATTTGTATTAAATAAGAATTCATAATCCACCAATCATAACTAGAGCAAAGAATTTCATTATTAGAAATGGGAATTGTCTCTAGCAAAACCCTCTTCCCGTACATAGAAGCTAATTCTGTAGCAAGATTAATTTTCAAATCAATATCGTCAGACAAAACTAGAGTTAAACCCTTTCTAAAAAGTATTAAATTTTTACATTTTTCTAAGATTGAATTAGTAAAAAGAGGATTATTTGGAAGCAACTGCTTGGAAGGTATATACAATGAAATATTTTTCTCTTCAAAATTACTTTTAAAATTAATAACCAAGTCAATATCTAAACTGCACTTTTTAAGATAAATTTGGAAAAAATTATCTTTTCTCAACGCTGATAAAAAAACAAATTTATTATTAGAAAAAAATTCTTTAATTTGAGATAGTTCATCTAATGGCTGTAAAAACAAATCCCAATCTAAATTCGTATCGTTTAATTTTACCCAGCATGCCCAGCCTTGAGATAATGCTTTGTTAACGCTTAAAAATTTATCAGAAAAAGAGGAATTTTCATGAAAAAAGTTTGTAAAGAAACTAATTTCATTTTCATCTAAATTGATGTAATTATTTCCTAAAACCTTTCTCATGAAGAACTTTTTCTTCAACGAATCATATACTTTAATAAATTTTTGATTAATGGATTCAAATTCTTTGAAATTTTTTGTCCAATCCTTTTTTTCTAGAGAAATACTAAAATGATTTTTTAGATCTTGTTTTATATCCTCAATTCCAGAATAAACTATTCGATGATTTCTAAGATTAAGGAAATTTTGATCATTAAGTAAATCGTGGATTGTTATCAAACGAACATGATGATTTGCAAAAATAAGTTGATCATTCTTAAAGATAAAATTAAAGCCTTGATTTTTGAATAAATCAATCTGACATTCGCTTATATATTTAATGTTTTCTTCAGATAAAATAAAAGTTGAATCTTCTTCTTTTAAAAATAGAGAAATCAAAATTGGAGGTAACCAATCATGGCTAGAGAAAATTTCTGAGTTAATTAGATATGTAGAATCATTTTGAATACACTTGGAAACTATTCTCCCAAAAGAATATATGTGTTCCCAATTAATACTTTGATGTCTCAAAAAAGTTTTTAAATATTGATGACTTACAATTTCAAGCATTTATAATTAATTTAATTTCAAATAAATACAAAATCTATGAATCTAATATACAAAAAATTGGTATCAATATTGGAAAGTCTTTAATTAATCAATCTATGAAAATTGGAATAGTAGGATTAGGTTTAATTGGCGGTTCTTTAGGCTTAAAACTCCAAAGTCTAAACCATACAATTTATGGAATAGCAAATAATGAATTTAATGAAAAAAAAGCTAAGGAAAAAAAGCTTGCAAATTTTGTTAGCTGTGATCTGAGCTTATTAAAAAAATGTGAGCTCATAATTTTGGCATTACCCATCAATGATTTGATCAATCCATCTCAAAAATTAGTAGCATCAATACCTCAACAAACAATTGTAACTGATGTAGGCTCTGTTAAGGAACCAATTGTGAATACATGGGAAAATCTACATCCTCTATTTATTGGATCACATCCAATGGCAGGAACAGAAAAAAAAGGAGTTAATTCAGGTTTTGAAGGTCTTTTTAAAAATGCAAAATGGATTATTACCCCGACACAAAACAGCAACCTTAATGCAGTTAGAACTATTACCGAGCTAATAAAATCAATAGATTGTGAAATTTGCCAAGCTTCGCCAAAAGAGCATGACGAATCAGTATCTCTAATTTCTCATTTGCCTATATTTTTAGCTTCCGCCCTAATTGAAACTGCACATACAAAAAATAATCAATCTTTATTAGATATTACACAAAAGCTGGCAGCTACAGGATTTGCTGACACTTCGAGAGTTGGCGGTGGTAATGAAAAACTAGGCTTAGATTTAGCTATGAATAATCAGATTAATGTTTTAAATGCCATTAATAATTTTAAAAATAAGCTGAATACATTGGAATATCTTATTAAAGAAAAAAATTGGGATTTACTGTCTAAAAAACTTGCTGAAGCAAAAGAAATCAGAGAAAATTTTATAAATTAAAATTTTCTAAGCCTTTGGAAGCTAAAATTTGCCTTGAAACCATTAATGCAGACTGACTAACTCCTGCAGTTCCCTCTCCTGGATAAATTGAATCTCCGCATAGCCATAAACCTTCAAAAGGGGTCCTACTTGATAATCCAAATAAACCAAAAATATCTGGATTTTGACCAAGCCCGCCTACTATTCCATTAGGTCTATTTGTCCATTTTTCAAATCCCAATGGAGTTGCTAATTCCCTATGTAGCCAATTTTCAGGATCAATATCAAATTGACCTTCCAATTCAAGCGATATTTTTTTCATGAAATAATTTTTTTTCTTTAAGTAAATTTTTTTATCTAGATCAAACCAATCTTTTGTCTTTGTAAAAAGACTCGCTATTAAAGTAACCTCACCTTTGGGCGCTCTTCCATCACCATCATCACTAATTGATACAAATAACGAACCAAATTCTTTCGAAACAAATTGATAATGATTAGAAGAAGTGTTTTTAATATTTTCTTTTTTTAACGCTGAATAAAAAACTACTGCTCCACTTGGATCAGGCAAATTATTCAGTCGATTTTTATAACTTTGTTTTCTTTTTAAAGGATCTTTTAAATGCCTGAGCAAAGATTGAGGAGGCGCGGTGTAAATCAAATCTTTTGCTTGATAAATAAAAGAATTTTTTTTCGAATTAGCAGATACTTTCCAACACATATTTAGGTCATCAAAATTTATAGAGTTAACTTTTTGACCAAAAATTAGATCAACTCCTGTTTTAATCAATGAACTTTCTAATGCTTCACTTAAGGACTGCATAGATTTTTTAAGATGCCAAAGACCATGTGGTTGTTGACACATTTGAAGAACAGTAGAACCATATAATGCTGCAGTATTAAAAACGTCTTCTTGAGAATATAGTTTTAGTTGAAGATTTAAGAATTTAATCAAACGCTCATTCTTGGATAATCCACATATGCGCAATAAATCAAAAATAGTAGATTTAAGTAAGATACCTGTGACAAGATTTGAAGGCACAAGTGCTTTAAGAAGTTGAGAAAAATCCCAAAAACTACTAATAGGTAATACTGGGTTATTGTTAGCAAATATCCAATTACTTTGATGTATTAGGTTACAAAGTTTCCAAAATCTACGACTCCCAGGAAACTGTATTTCTTGTTCAGCAATCCATTTACTTTTCTCATACCAAATAGGTATCGGCCTTCCACCATCATTTAAATCAACAATGCAAGCAGGGTCTAAAATTGTGGCTTCAGGTGATGGAATATCTAAAAAATCAAAAATTCTAGAGTGTATTCCCCCTCTCTCTAAACCTGCAACTTGAGTAGCGCCAACATCAAAAATATAATTCTTTCTTTTAAAAGTACCGGCACATCCTCCTGATTGAGTATGAGATTCAATTAAAGTCACTGATAATCCTTGTTTTGATAAAATTGCTGCAGCAGTTAGTCCTGCTATACCAGCACCAACAACAACAATTTCGGACTTTCTCATTAGAAATGCAAAAATTATCCCATATTGAAGTTAACGAAATTTGTGATGAATTAGGTGAAGCCTATCCAAAAAGTATTAAAAAAGTACAGGGGGGCGATATTCATAGTGCATGGCAAATAGAATTCGCGAACAAAAAATTATTCCTTAAAAGAAACTATAGAAACAAAAAATTTCTTGAATTTGAAAAGTATTGTCTTCAAAATTTGAGGAAGTATATTAATGAAAAAAACCTAGTTGTTCCTGAAGTTATTGCATATAAAAATATAAAAAATATAGAAATTCTTTTGATTGAATGGATAGATATCCAAAACCTTGACCAAAAAAAGCTTGGAAAAGGTATAGGAGAAATGCACTTAAATTCAACTAAGTCCAATCCAAAAATGTTTGGATATCCGGTTGAGGGTTTTATCGGAACAACAAATCAGAAGAAAGGCTGGAAAAATAATTGGATAGATTGTTTTTTAAGCTTACGGATAATACCTCAATTATCAATTCTTGGGAATAATTTCTTAGACAACGAAACTATAAAAAAACTTAAAGAAAAAATTAAATCAGAATTACTTAATCATAAGCCAATAAATGTATTAGTTCACGGTGATTTATGGTCAGGAAATATTGGATCAGAAAAAAGCGGAAAAGGAGTTATATTTGACCCAGCATGTTGGTGGGCAGATAATGAAGTGGATATTGCGATGACAAAATTATTTGGAGGTTTTCGAAAAGAATTTTATGAAGAGTATCATAAAATCTTCCCCTTAAAAAAAGGTTTTGAAAAAAGAATTATTATTTATAATTTTTATCACATATTGAATCATGCCAATATGTTTGGAGGAGCATACTTTAATCAAGTCAAAGATTACGTAAACGCAATACTGAAAATGTAAGATTCAACTAACCTAAATATGTTTTTTTAAGATTTTGTACCTTATCTAAAACAGCTTCACGATTTTCACTAGTTCGAAGATTCTGCCAGCTCCATTGACCGACAACAATTACACCTAGTAGTTCAAGTAAACCAGGGAGAATTGGGAAAAAGTTAATCGTGTCAATGACAACTTTTATTATGATCTGAGCAATTACGACAACAGCAATTATGCCTGCCGCTTTGCCATACTTACCCATTTGAGTCCAATCAACATTACCAAGAGTTTCGTTGACTTTACCCATAACATCAGAATACTTCTCTGAAAAGCTTTTGGTTTCTGAGCTTGTATCGGAGCCGGAGTCTTGATTTGACTCTGGAGTGTTATCACTCATGAATTCAGTAAACTTAATATATGAACCAGACAGTATCGGAAAAAACGCCCGTTGACTACCTTTTTGTTGTGCAAAATTCCGAACCGAAACATTTTGTATTTTTCAGATGTATTGATATATGAAGTTTTTAAAGGTATTTAAACATAAAATTGATTTATAAAAACTTCACATTATCCTCTAGTTCTAACAAAAACATTAATAAATCCAAGTTTTAGGAAATTTTTTAAAGGCTAAAAAAATTTTTCTAATTATTATATTTTCATAGTTTATTTTTGTAAATCAAATAAATAGCATGCCTAAAGATATTAAATTTACTTTCTTAAATACCGATGAACAAGAACGATATCAAAAACATTTAAGCCTCAAAGAGATAGGTTATGAGGGGCAAATAAGTCTAAAAAACAGCTCTGTATTATGTATTGGAGCAGGTGGGCTAGGTTCTCCTGTTTTACTTTATATGGCGGCAGCAGGAATTGGGAAAATAGGAATAGTAGACAACGATCACGTTGAGAAGTCTAATCTCCAAAGACAAATCATTCACGAAACAAATACTATAGGCAATCTTAAAATTGATTCTGCCCGGGAAAGAATAAAAAAATTTAATCCTAATACTGAATTATTAACATTTGCCGAGAGAATTTTTCCTAATAATGCCTTAGAGATTATTCGAGAGTTTGATGTTATTTGTGATTGCTCTGATAACTTCGGCACTAAATATTTAATAAATGATGCATGCTTAATACTAAATAAACCTCTTGTCTTTGGTAGTGTGCAAGGCTTTGAAGGGCATGTAAGTGTTTTTAATTTAAATAAAAAGAGTCCTAATTTAAGAGACTTGCTTCCCGAATCACCTTCAATAAATGCTGTCCCAAGTTGTGCAGAATATGGAGTCGTGGGAGTATCAACAGGTTTAATAGGAATTCTTCAAGTAAATGAAATTATCAAAATCATTTTAAAAAAAGGTGAAATTTTAGATGGAAAAATTTTAACTATTGATCTTTTGAATATGAATATTAAAAAATTACATCTAAAAAGTGATCAGGTAAATAAGCAAATAAAAAATCTTTCTCAGTTTATGGAATTTTATAATGAAGAAGTATCTTCTGAAAAAAATAATAAAATTAATGCTAACGAATTTAATAGCCTGTACAAATCAAAACCCAACGAAATTCTTTTAATTGATGTTAGGGAATATGAAGAATTTTCCTCTTTAGCACTAGAGGGTTCTATATCAATCCCTCTAAGTCATTTGAACCAAGAATCTGATTTAGAATTTATTCAAAAAGAAAGTTTAGTTAAAGAAGTTTTCACCATATGTAAATCGGGGAAACGTTCTGAAGAAGCGTCAAGAATATTATCTAAATTCAAAATTCAATCGAGATCTATTGAGGGTGGCATTGATAAGGTAAAAAAAATATTGTGCAATTAATATTTATAAAAAATTTAGTAATCTACACCTCTTTTCAAATCAACTCCAACATTTGCATAATGCTTATGACAGACCATTTCGGAGTAAACATCGGCAAGTTCAAAGTATGATGGTTCATTTTTACATCTCCCAGTAATAACAACTTCTGTTTCTGCTGGTTTTTTCAAGAGGGTTTGATGTATTGATTCCACTGGTAGTAGCTCTAAATCAACAGTTGGATTTAATTCATCCAAAATGATTGTTTTATACAATCCACTTAAAATAGCAGCTTTAGCAATTTCCCAAGCCCTCTCAGCCTCAACATAATCAATTGGTTGTTGCTGACCTCTCCACACGATCGCATCTCTCCCTGAACGTAAATGATCTACCAAATGTGGGTAACTTTCTCTCAAAGCTTCTATGGCAGCATCTTCGGTATAACCATTACCACCTTTCAACCACTGCAATATTAAAACTCTATGACTTTTATCTTGAGATATTCCTTTACCAATAGCTTGAAGAGCCTTTCCAAGTGCACTTGTGGATTTCCCTTTTCCTTCACCTGTATAAATCTCTATTCCACCATTACATCTTCTTTGTCCTATTTGTTTTGATAAGTTTTCTGTTAAACGTGGTCTCATTTCTGAATGGAGTTGCGATATTCGTACCAAAGAAGAAGGTGCTGCCCTACCTGTAATAATTATTTCTAGTCCATCAGGACGATTCTGAAGAGAATCAACTACTTCCTTTATATCAAGCATTCCTAAATAAAGAACTGGATTCAACTCATCTAGTACAACTACAGAATATAGAGAACTAGCGATTGCTCCTTTGGCAATATTCCAACCTCTTTCAGCCTCACCAATATCAAACTTTGTAACCTGATCAGCAGTAAAGAATTCCGATCTTCCTGTCCTTACATGATCAATTAAGTGTGGGAAGCCTCTTTGCAACGCCTCTATAGCCGAATCCTCATCATATGACCTCTCAGGACCTTTTAAAAATCTGAGAAGAAGAACTCTTGATTGTTTTTTTTCGCATATTCCTAATCCTATTGTCCTTAGCACAACACCCAAAGCAGCCTGACTTTTGCCCTTTCCTTCCCCATCATAAATATGCAATTGACCTTGTGACCTCTCTTGACTGTCACTTGCTGTGACTATTCCAATTCCTCTATTTCTACTTCTATTCGTCAATTGAATAACTTTAATAAAATTAATCTAAGATATAGTTAAGTATATTATTAAAAATTTAATAATAAATTAAACCTTATACATAGGTAATCTGAATTTTAAAGTAATTAGCATGTTCAATCAACTAGAAATTCTCTCTGATGAACAAAGTGAAAAACTTTATACAATAAGAAGATACATTAAAAGTCTTGATAGCGCTTGTATTGCTTATTCTGGAGGTGTTGACAGTACATTAGTAGTATCATTAGCATTCGAGCAACTAGGTAGCAAGGCCATTGCAATTACTGGCATTTCACCTGCATTAGCAAATACACTACGTGAAGAAGCAAAAAGTCAAGCAAAATGGATTGGAGTAAAGCATTTAGAAATTAAAACATCAGAATTAGACCAATCAAGTTACAGTAAAAATCCAAAAAATAGATGCTTTGCATGCAAAAAAGAGCTACACACACATACAACCTACTTATCTAAAAAACTTAACTTAAAGAATGTTTTAGATGGAGTCAATCTTGATGATCTTAAAGATTATAGGCCAGGTATAGAAGCCGCAAAAAAGGCAGGCGTTATTTCTCCACTAGCGAAGTTTGAATTTTCAAAAAAAGATATTAGGGATATATCAAGAGCATTAGGTTTTCCTTGGTGGGATAAACCTGCTCAACCATGCCTGTCATCAAGATTTCCTTATGGTCATGAAATAACTAGTGATAGGCTAAAAATGGTTGAGAAAGCCGAAGAATATATAAAAGCAGGTGGTTTATCTGATGTAAGGGTTAGATGTCAGGGCTCAACCGCAAGAATAGAAATTCCCAAAGCTGAATTGAAGAATTTTTTTAATAAATATAATTTTAGTGAATTAGTTCAATATTTTTCTAATTTAGGATTTAATTGCACAAGCTTAGATCTTGAAGGATTAATAAGCGGAAAGTTAAACAGATAAAATTTCAAGTTAAACAACAGTCCTCATCTGTCTAAGGACCTCTACAGGTGGATTACGCTCAATGACACGCAAAGAATGTTCTTCAGCCTTCAAAGCTTCCATTAAATATTGACTAGCAAGTTCAGGCATCATATTTTGACCACATGTAAAAATATCGACAGCCGAATAATTTGATTCAGGCCATGTATGTATTGACATGTGAGATTCAGCTAGTAATGCAATTGCTGTCACCCCTTGAGGTTCAAACTTATTACTTATTAAATTTAAAACTGTTGCCTTTGCCAATTTTGCGGCTTTGTTTAATGTACAGCGCAAAAAGGATTCATCATTTAATTTTTCGTACTCACATTTATAAAGTTCTAACAAAAGGTGTTTACTTTGATGAATTGTTTTTTCATCATTACTAAACGAACTCAAAATTTGATTTTTTTTTGGGACTGCCATTAAAGAAATTTCTATGAATATAAGATTAGCTAAGAATCATCACTTTTAAAATTATAAATAAATCATTTGCGACGAATCTAAGAAAGATTGATTAAATTCATCTAAATGTGTCGCACTTATAAAACATTGACTATCTTTGCCGACAGAATTTAGTAACAAATTTTGTCTAGTTATATCTAGTTCTGCCAAGACATCATCCAAAATAAGTATTGGAGGGACATTTAATGTTTTAGTTAATAAATCTAGTTCAGCCATCTTTAAAGCCAAGATAAAAGTTCTTTGCTGCCCAGATGAACCATATTTTCTCACTGAAATATTATTAATCAGAAATTCAATATCATCACGATGAGGGCCAAAACTACATTTACCAGTCAATGCTTCCACAGAACGCTGATTTAATAGTTGCTCTAATATTTTCTTACTTATAACTTCTTCTTCTTCTTCTTCTAGACTTATATTTTGTATACCTGAAAGGAAATTTATACCTATGTGCTCCTTAGATTTACTTAAGTGATTATGCCAATACTCAACATATGGTTTGATTTTTAATAAAGCTCTTCTTCTACGTCTAAAAATTCTTGTGCTTATTATTGACATTTGAATATCAAAACTTTCAACAATGTCTGAGGATCGATCGTTTAGGAAACTTTCTGAACGCCAAAAATGACTTCTTTGTTTTAAGAGCCTGTTAAATCTACTTATCAAGTCTAAATATACCGGTTCAAGCTGAGAAACTACTTTATCAATCCAGATCCTTCGATAATTTGGCTCACTTCTAACAATATCTATATCATTAGAACAAAAACATACGCTCCGGATATAGTTCTT
>QCGK01000018.1 GCA_003279945.1 Prochlorococcus sp. AG-388-A01 | reverse complement strand
ATGCAAGCTTTAAATATAAGCTCTTGAAAATTTTTAATGAGTAAAGTTGAATTTAATAAGGAAACTGGGCCTAGAGAAGTTTTTTGCGGTTTAACTTCTATTGTTTGGCTTCATAGAAGAATGCCCGATGCATTTTTTCTTGTAGTAGGCTCAAGAACATGTGCTCATTTAATTCAAAGCGCAGCTGGAGTTATGATTTTTGCTGAACCAAGATTTGGGACGGCTATTCTTGAAGAAAAAGATCTTGCAGGTCTTGCTGACGCTCATGAAGAATTAGATAGAGTAGTTAATGATCTTATTGCAAGAAGACCAGAAGTAAAGACTCTTTTTCTTGTTGGATCTTGTCCGAGTGAAGTAATCAAACTTGATCTTGCAACTGTTGCAGAGAAATTAAATAAAAGATTTTTAGGTCAAGTAAGGTTCGTTAATTATTCTGGAAGTGGGATAGAAACAACTTTTACTCAAGGAGAGGATGGCGCCTTAAAAGCTTTAATTCCATTAATGGAGTCCTCAAATGAAGAGAAATTATTATTAGTTGGGACTCTTGCAAATAATGTAGAGGATAGGTTTAAAAAGATTTTTAGAAATTTAGGAATTTCAAATGTTGAAAGCTTTCCACCAAGGCAATCAACAGAATTACCCAAGATTGGTAAAAATACAAAAGTATTATTAACTCAGCCTTATTTAAGTGATACAGTTAGAGACCTTAAACATCGCGGTTGTGAAGTTATATCTGCTCCATTTCCTCTAGGTATCGAAGGAAGTACTAAATGGTTTTCAGCTGCTGCCAAAGCTTTCAAAATTAGTGAACTAAAAGTTCATGAAATTATTTCACCTTTAATAGATAGAGCAAAACTTGCTCTTGAATCTCACAAAGAAATACTTAAGGGGAAAAGATTATTTCTTCTCCCTGAATCGCAACTAGAGATATCTTTGGCAAGATTTTTGCATAATGAATGTGAAATGGATCTTATAGAGATAGGCACTCCTTACCTAAATAAGGATTTAATGAAAGAGGAGATTAATTTGTTACCTGATAATACAAAAATTGTAGAAGGGCAACATGTAGAAAAACAATTAGATCGAGTGAGAGAATCTAATCCAGACTTAGTAGTTTGTGGGATGGGTTTAGCTAACCCACTTGAGGCGGAAGGGATTAGTACTAAGTGGTCGATTGAAATGGTATTCAGTCCAATCCATGGAATCGATCAAGCCGCAGATTTGGCAGGTCTCTTCTCCAAGCCTTTAAAAAGGAATCAAATTCTAACCTCAAAAACTTTAGTAAAGAATTAAAAACTATGGAATTAACTCTTTGGACATATGAAGGACCACCACATGTAGGGGCGATGAGAATTGCCTCATCAATGAAAGATATACATTACGTGCTTCATGCTCCTCAGGGAGATACATATGCAGATCTTCTCTTTACAATGATTGAAAGGAGGGGACAGAGGCCCCCAGTTACTTATACAACTTTTCAGGCTAGAGACCTCGGAGGCGATACTGCTGAATTAGTGAAGAAAAATATTAAGGAAGCTGTAGAACGATTCAAACCAAAAACTCTTTTAGTTGGAGAAAGTTGCACAGCAGAACTAATCCAAGACCAACCTGGAGCTCTTGCAAAAGGAATGGGGTTTGATATGCCAATTGTTAATCTTGAATTACCTGCTTATAGCAAGAAAGAAAATTGGGGGGCTTCAGAAACCTTTTATCAATTAACAAGAACCCTTTTAAAAGATAAAGTAAGTTCTTCAGAGAAAATAAGTCCTCTAAGGTGGAAAGAATTTGGTCGGAGACCAAAAGTTAATATACTTGGCCCTTCGCTGCTAGGATTTAGATGCAGGGATGATGTAATAGAAATCCAACGTATACTCTCAGAACAAGGAATAGATACAAACGTTGTTGCTCCTTTAGGTGCTAGTCCAGATGATATTGAAAGACTAATTGATGCTGAAATAAATATTTGTCTTTATCAAGAGATTGCAGAAGCATCATGTGAATGGCTTAAACGGAATTTTGGAATGGAATATACAAACACTATTCCGATTGGAATAAAAAATACAATTGAATTTATAAATGAAGTTCATCAGAAATTGGATCTTCCTTTGACTAATAAAGAAGAATTAGAATATAAATCAAAACTTCCTTGGTACTCAAAATCAGTTGACTCAAATTACTTAACTGGCAAAAGAGTTTTTATTTTTGGTGATGGAACACATGCAATCGCGGCTGCCAAAATTGCCAAGGAAGAATTGGGTTTTGAAGTAGTTGGTCTTGGGACTTACAGCAGGGAGATGGCAAGGCAAGTAAGAGCAGCTGCAAAAGATCTAAATGTAGAAGCCCTAATTACTAATAATTATTTAGAAGTAGAGGATGCGATGAAAAAAGCCGCACCTGAACTAGTTTTAGGGACTCAAATGGAAAGGCATAGTGCCAAGAGACTCGGCATTCCATGCTCAGTAATAAGTACCCCAATGCATGTACAAGATGTACCTGCAAGATATAGTCCACAAATGGGCTGGGAAGGAGCAAATGTGATTTTTGATGACTGGGTGCATCCCCTAATGATGGGCTTAGAAGAGCATCTTATTGATATGTTTAAACATGACTTTGAGTTTGTTGACGGTCATCAAAGCCACTTAGGACATACAGCTACCAAAACTAAAGATTTTATAAATTCTGACGAGAAAAAAGATGAAAACTGTAAAGAGGGAATTATGTGGACTGAATCTGGTAGAGCTGAATTAACAAAAGTTCCATTTTTTGTAAGAGGTAAAGTTAAAACAAATACCGAAAAATATGCAATCTTGAGAGGAATTCCAGAAATAAGCGATGAAACCCTTTACGACGCTAAAGCATATTTCAGTTAATTCATACTAATAAATTATAATTTAGACATGAGTATTTTAACTCATAATTTAACAAATTAATTTCTAAAAATTTAGTTATAAGAACATAGTTCGGACTTTTAATACAAATAAATAAATATTTGTTTAGAAATATATTCCATGTGTATTTACACTGCAAGAATATAAACAACAATTTGTTTTAAGCTTTAAATGACAAGTACTATAAATAAACCTCTTGATGGAGAAGGGAGTGTTCAAGTAAAGCAAGATCCAAAAATAAATATTGAAGAAGGAGCTTTAGTTATTGCCGTATACGGAAAGGGTGGTATCGGGAAATCAACTACATCATCAAACCTTTCTGCAGCATTCTCAAAATTGGGGAAAAAGGTTCTACAAATTGGATGCGATCCAAAACACGATAGCACTTTCACTTTGACTCACAAAATGGTTCCCACAGTGATCGATATTCTCGAAGAGGTAGATTTTCATAGCGAAGAATTGAGACCAAACGATTTTATGTTTGAAGGTTTTAATGGGGTAATGTGTGTAGAAAGTGGAGGCCCTCCTGCTGGCACAGGATGCGGAGGATATGTAACTGGTCAGACAGTTAAGCTATTAAAAGAACATCACTTATTAGAAGATACTGACGTTGTTATTTTTGATGTCCTTGGAGATGTGGTTTGCGGGGGATTTGCAGCACCATTGCAACATGCAAATTACTGTCTAATTGTTACTGCTAATGATTTCGATTCAATATTCGCTATGAATAGAATAGTCTCTGCGATAAAAGCAAAAGCAAAAAATTATAAAGTAAGATTAGGCGGGGTAGTCGCAAATAGATCAAAGGATACAGACCAAATTGATAAATTTAATGAAAGAACAGGTTTAAAAACTATGGCCCATTTTAAAGATGTAGACGCCATTAGAAGATCAAGACTAAAAAAAATGTACCATTTTTGAAATGGAACCAACTGAAGATGTTATTGAGGTTCAAAATGAATATTTATCTCTTGCCAAAAATATGCTTGAAAACGTAGAACCTCTAGAAGGAAATCCACTTAAAGATAGAGAAATTTTTGATTTATTAGGATTTGATTAGTCTTAATTAATCTAATCCAACTAATTGTTTTGTTAAATCATAAGTTTGTCGAGAGGTCTTGGTATCAATTATTCTTTTTGACAACTTTTGAGAAAACGCTTTTCTTCCAGTTTTTTGACGATTTCCCCAGCTCCAATGAACTGATGATTTAGCAAATTCTTTATAGGTTGCCACCTGAGCGACCCTCTCTCCTGCCAATCTTTGTGATACATATCCTCTTGTTATGAATTTTTGAAATATCGGGAAAAGGAATCTAAATAACCAAGGTGTATCTCTAAAAAGTTTTGTATCAGCAACACATCCAGGATATAGAGAATTTACAATAATTTTCTCTGCAGGATATCTTTTTGATAATTCCTGAACGGTTACCATATTGCAAAGTTTGCTATCCTTATAAGCTTTACCAGGTTTAAATTTCTTTCCATTCGCCATACTTATTGGAGATAGAAAGCCATTTTTAAAACCAGATAAATCTCCTAAATTCGCTGGAGCAGGGATTGGTATCCTCCCTCCAAGTTCTGAATAATTAGCTGTGACAGTTCCTAATACTGTAATTCTTGGCTTGAATAAAGTAGATTTGCCATTTAAGACGATTTTTCTTTCTGAAGATAAAATATTTTCTATAAGAAGATTTATCATAAGAAAATGGCCAAAATGATTTACTGCCATAGAATTTTCAAAACCCTGAGGAGATCTTTCAGGTCTTTTTAGCCTAGGCTTATAAACTGCTGCATTACAAATAAGAGAATTTATTGGTTTTTTAAATCTATCTAATATTTCATTACAACCTTTTCTTACATCATTCAAGTTAGATAGATCTATTTCTATAAAGTGTACATTTTTAAATTCCTCTTTTGTTAAGAGTTCTTCAGCTATTGATATAGCTCTATTATTTGATCGATTAACAGCTATGATTTCCCATCCAAATCTTAAAAGAGGTTTTAGGGTATTTAATCCAACTCCTGAGGTTGTGCCTGTTATTAGGACTAATCCCTTAATGTCTTTACTCACTTGAAATAAGTTAATAGAAAAATAATAAGTAAAAAAATTCTAGATCATACTTATCAACGCCATATTACTCTGATAATGTCCCTAGAAATCATTTGATCCTGATCCTTCATAAATCTTTGCTCGCCTTCAGCAGAAAATAAATCATCAAACCTACTCGACAGAAAATTGTATCGATATTGTTCGTATAAAAATGAGTCTTGTATTTCCCTTAGTCTAGTTAATCTGACTTTGGAATTATATCCAAGTTTAAATAAGCTTATTAGTGCTAAAAGGGAAAAGCAAATTTTTATAATCAAAAAAACTAAAGATACAAAATTTTCCTGTTTCTGATGTTTTTTTTTAAATGCAGAACCAAGATACTTTTTGTAAACATTACTTTTCTTATAAGAAGATTTTGACAAATTTTGTTATTGGAATATTTACTGAATTAATAAATTCAGTCTCAATATATTATTACCTTAAAAATTTATATATTCTATATAGATTTTAGTTTCTACCTAAACTAATCCCTAACCTAAGTGCTAAAACTCCTGCATGCATAACTACAATTAGGCTTAGTGCAATTAAATTTATTGTTTGTGTTGGCTCCATGGAAAAAAAAATATTTCTTTTATTCTCCACCCAAAAGAGAGAATTTTCGTACTATTACAAAATGATGTTACGTAATTAATAAATTGAAAGAAAAAATTTATTCAAAATTATTATAAATATACCTACAAAGTAAATTTTGGGAATAGGGAATCAAGCTTTAATTTTTTCGACAAAAAATTTACCTGGATTTGATCAAATGGCGTTAGATTTAAATTCTTTAGATCAGACAATTTCTAATCCTGAAATAATTTTCACATTGAGGTTCTACTATTGGACTGGAGATTGGCTTTCAATTGGCTATCACCAAAAGGAAATTCCTCGTCATTGGGAAGAATTAATATCAAACCAGGAAATTAGCATTGTTAGACGTCCCTCTGGAGGGGGAGCTGTTTTGCATTCAGGGGGCATAACATATGCATTAACATTTAAAAAAACTTACTATAAGATCCTTAGTTATGAAATGGTAAATAATTGGTTAATTAAGAGTTTTAGAGAATTAGGTCTAAACTTACAAAATGGTAATTTACGGAAATCACGGATAAAAACAAATTGTTTTGGAACTTCATTAATTTCTGATTTAGTTGATCAGGATGGTTTTAAGAGAATAGGAAGTGCCCAATATCGTAAAAATGGCGCATTCCTTCAACATGGAGAGATTCAAACAAATCCTTCAAAAGATTTATGGTTAAAATTATTTAAGGAAGAAGCTCCACCTAAAATAAATCTAGATCTCACAAATGATGAGATAGTTAAACATTTAAGAAATTCATTTCTAGAGAATAAATCAAACATAAAGTTCAGAAATATTCCATAGATAATAAAAAATTTAAAAAGTTTTCACAATACTGATTCTTAAAGATCTCCTTTCTGCTTCATTGAATTAATTATTCTTGGCAATTGAATTCCCAAGGGGTACTGATTTTTATAATTAAACTTGTTAAGAACCTCTGGAGGCAAATTGAACCCTAATTTGTTCAATATAAAGTTTCCAACTTTAGACCTATCAATTATACCTAAAGGGATATTTGCTGCATTGAGAACTAAAATAAAACCTTCATTTGTTTCTTCAAGTCTTTCTATAGTTTTCCATAATTTATCTTTACTATATACACTTTCAAAACTTTTGATTGGTTTCTTAAAATCTCCAACAAAGTTCTGTTCCCATTTTTTTATGGAGACAGTTTTTAAAATATTCTCATCAATAAAACCAGTCCATCTACCATTATTCGTAACAAAAAAATATTTATCTGATGTTTCCTTTTTATTTTTTATTAATTTATTTAATTTTGAGAAATTAGAATCGAATTCAATTTTTCTCAATGGCTTTAATTTAAGCTCAGAAACTTTACTAAATTTAAGTATATTTTCAATTTTAAAAAATTGACTTTCTGACTTTGAAGAATTAACCCCAAACAAACCTAAAAAAGAAAGAATAAAACCATAGTAAAAATTAAATCTAAAAAAACAAATTATCCCAAATATAAGAACTAAAAAAGACAGAGTTAAATTTACTTTATTGAGAAAGTTTCTCCCTTTGTTTTTACTTCCTGAGAAATGCCAAATAATACTTTTTACTAAATATCCTCCATCTAAAGAACCAATTGGAATCAAATTTAAAAAGCCTAAGAATAAATTTAATATACCTACTCTGGAAATTATATTGATGGATATTAGTTCTTGAGATGCAGAGTAATTACTAATTAAAAGTAGGATTGATGCTGTAGCAAAACATAATAGAGGTCTAACAATTGCAATTTTTATATTACCTATAGCAGTTTGACAATACTTATCTATTTGTAAAATTGCTCCGAGAAAATAAAAAGTAATTTTTTTTATTTTTACACCATGATTTAGGGAAACAAAAGTATGTAAAACCTCATGAGATATAATTGATGTCAACAAGAAAAAAGAACTTAAAAAGCCAATAATCCATGCTTCTTTAGTATTGTAGATATCACCAGATGTTAAATTAACCTGATTACTTATACTCCATGAAAATAAAAAGAGAATAGCAAACCAATAAGGATGAATTTTGAAGGGAATTCCCCATAATTTAAAAATTTGCCAACTTCTCAAAAATAATCTCCGCTATATTTAGCAATAATATTAATTTTACATACAGGATTATGATATGCCCAAGACTAATACTTTAGTTAAAATTTGTGGACTAACCTCAGAAGAACAAGCTCTTCAAGTCGCTAAATTAGGAGCAAATGCTATCGGTATTATTTCTGTTAAAGAGTCTCCAAGATATATCTCAGCTGAAATAAAGAAGAAAATCTTTAAATCCTTAGAAAATTTTTATCCAAATATAGAGAGAGTATCTGTTGTGCAAAATTGTCCTATAGATTTAATTATTAAAAATTTCTTAGGAAAACCAAGTGAAACTATCATTCAATTACATGGAGATGAAGATATTGATTACTGTAAAAGAATAAGGGATAAAATTCCAAATATCGGCCTATGGAAGGCTTTTAGAATAAAATCGGAAAAGGACTTTGATAGAATAAGACCTTTTGAAGATTTTGTTGATGCTATCCTAGTAGATTCTTGGAATAAAGAAACTTATGGGGGGTCAGGGAAGAAAATAAAATCTATTTATCTAAAGAATCTCAAATTTAGCAAACCTTGGTGGTTAGCAGGTGGAATATCAATTGGATGGATTGATGAGATTTTAAGTGACATCAAACCAGATGGAATAGATATTTCGAGCAGTATTGAAATATCTCCAGGCTTAAAGGATATTAAAAAAACAGAGGCTTTAATTAAGTTTTTAAAAAAGAATTAGTAGTTATTAGTAGCGGATTGCTGTTTTACAAGCTCAAAAAATTCTTGTTTTAAACTTAAATCATGTCTAAAGTCTCCTCTTACTACAGAATTAATCATACTTGTATTTGGTTCTTTAACTCCTCTCCATTTCATACAATAATGCTGGGCCTTTACAATAATTCCTAAACCTTTAGGTTCACACAATTTTTCAATTTCGTCTGCAAGTATCATTACAGCTTCTTCCTGAATATGAGGTCTTGAAAAAACCCAATCAGCAACTCTCGCAAATTTTGAAAGACCTATGACCTTGTTACCAGGTTTAATGCCTATCCAACACTCACCTAGAATTGGTACTAAGTGATGTGAACATGCAGATCTTACAGAAATAGGGCCAACAGTATAAATTTCATCAAGATTCTTGTCATTTGGGAAACTTGTAACTTTAGGTTGCTCATAATATCTCCCTTTAAAAACTTCATTTAAATACATCTTTGAGACTCTTTCAGCAGTCTCCTGGGTATTATGGTCATTTTCAATATCTATTACGAGTGACTTGAGTAAATCTTTAATTCTTGAAGCAACTTCTTTTTCTAAGATTTCTAATTCTCCAGGATTTATAAAATCTGCAATATTGTCATTAGCACTATATCTTGTCCCAGAATTCTTAATCCTGTCTCTTATAATTTCTGAGATTAATTTATTAGTAATCTGGTCATCAAAGTTTCTAATATTATCGTTGGGTAATGTAGAGGTCATAAAATTCTAAACAGAAAATTGTACGCAACTTAATTTACTGTATCTTCTAAAAGCTTAATTGCTTATACACTATATCACATTCTTTTGTTCAATCGGGTTCGAATAACCCTAAAAAAAATCACTTTCTTAGTATTAAGTTGAGAGACAGAATGTTTAAAAAACTCCTCCAGAAGGCATCAAAGTTAAGTCTTCAATCAATTGTGACTCAGGTTTTTGAGCCATATAGAGAATAGTATCTGATACGTCACTGGAAGAAAGCATAGAAGTTCTATCAAAATCAGAATTAATTGATTCGGAGTCCCAAAGAGGAGTATTTACTGAACCAAGAGTTATTGTGCACGCTCTGATTGAATTAGATCTCTCCTCCTCCCTCAAGCATTTAGTAAACATCGCAAGTGCAGATTTCGAAATGCAATATGCCCCCCATTTTGGGAACGCATTATAAGATGCATGGCTACTAACATTAATGACTAAACCCCCATTTTTTCTCATTTGAGGAATAATTGAGCTGCAAATCTGAAAAACACTTGTGAGGTTTATTTGAATAGTTTGTTCCCATTCTCCTAAATCCATTTCAACTAAGGGCCTATTAAAAGCACAACCGGCATTATTTATCAATACTGAAGGGCACCCATATTTCTCAATGGCCTCTTTAACACAATGTCCTATTTCCAAAGGATTAGATAAATCACATTTAACTAAGCTAATTTTTGATTTAGTAGTCAATAGTTCACCCTTTAGTTTCTCCATTAAATCCATGCTCCTTGAAAGTAAAATTAAATCCCAACCAGCATTAGCAAAAGTAATTGCTGTAGATCTACCAATACCCTTCGTAGCACCTGTTATAAAAGCAAGTTTCAATTTATTCAGTTTTTTGGGGGATTTCACTATAAATCTCTTCAATATTGTTTGCTTCAATAAATTTACCTAAAACCCTAAACTTTTTATATCTTTCCTCAATAAGTTCATCTTTAGTCATTTGAAGTAAAGCATTAAGGTGTTTTTCAATAGCCTCTTTTAATGTATTGCCAGCATCTAAAGGAGCCCAATTGTTTCCACCAGATGGTTCTGGCAAAACTTCATCTATTATCCCCAATTTAAGTAAATCTTTACCTGTAATTTTAAGTGCTGATGCAGCTTCTGGCGCCTTTGCAGCATCTCTCCACAATATTGATGCACATGCTTCAGGACTAGCAACTGTATATACACTATGTTCAAACATTAGTAACCTATCAGCAACACCTATTCCAAGTGCACCTCCAGAACCACCTTCTCCAATTACAGTAGCCACTATGGGGACCTTTAAGCCAAACATCTCCCTTAAGTTTCTTGCTATCGCTTCTCCTTGCCCCTGTTCTTCAGCGGTTAAACCTGCATAAGCTCCAGGAGTATCAATAAATGTAAGAATTGGCAAGGAAAATCTATCAGCGTGCTGCATTAATCTAAGAGCTTTTCTGTAACCTCCTGGCTTTGCCATCCCAAAGTTTCTTACAACATTTTCTTTTGTATCTCTTCCTTTCTGATGCCCTAAAATTAACACTGGTCTATCATTTATCGACCCTACTCCCCCAATTAGTGCCATATCATCGCCACCATTTCTGTCTCCATGCAATTCGATCCAGTCATCACAAAACATTTGAACAAAGTCTAAGGTGCTAGGTCTTTGAGGATGTCTTGCTACCTGAATCTTTTGTGCAGGAGTGAGGGATTTAAATATTTCCTCTCTTCTCCTAGCAGCTAAGGTTTCAAGCTGTAGAAGCTGTTGACTAACATCTACTTCTGAATCTCGAGCTAATTCTTTAATTTGCTCTATCTGTTTCTCAAGTTCAACAAGAGGCTTTTCAAAATCAAGGAGGTAACGTTTAGCCATAATTTAGACAGTTAATACCTTAGGCTGCTTATCAAGTCCGATCGCAGAAAAACCATGCTTCAAAGAAGCTGCCCCAATAAATTCCATCTTTTCAAGAGAAATATTATTTCGTCCCCAACTAAAGTTTGTATGACACTTTTCGAATTCTAAAATCATAGCTTCTGCAAAACAAGCAAACATCTCTCTCTGAGGGTTTTGCATTTCTGCAAGTTCCATCATGTTCCAACCAATATCATTGAAAAACTCTACTATACCTCCTTTTAAAACATGAATATTCTCACCCTGAAATTTCTCATCAAGATTTTTAGGATATCCACCATCAATCATTAAACATGGTTTTTTTAAGTTATCAGTATCAATTTCAATAGTTTTAGGCATACTTGCAACCCATACAACAATATCGGCTTGAGGTAATGCTTCATCTAAACTTATTATAGTGCCACCATTTAATTCTTTTTGTAATAGAGCTAGTGGTTCTTGTTGTCTTGCTACCATAAGAAGTTCCGAAATCCCAGTTTTATTGATAAGCCATCTACAGACAGCACTACCAATATCCCCTGTAGCACCAATTACAGCAACAGTTGCTTTTTTAAGGTCTATCCCTATGCGAGGTGCGTTTATTTCTAGTTGCTTACAAATAACCCAGGCTGTATGAGTATTACCAGTAGTAAACCTTTCCCACTCTAATGAAGTATTTCTGATTTGTTTATGCTGAAGAAGATTAAAATTCTCAAAAATAATAGAAGTAAAACCTCCTAAGGCCGTAATATTAATCCCTTTTTTCTGAGCTAGTTCCATAGCATTTAATACTTTTCTTCTAGCCGTTTTAAATCTAGAAAGCATTTCAGGAACAAAGCAAGAATCTATGTATGAACCTTCAATAGATATTCCAGTAGCACTCTTAACTTCTACATTCTCAACCAATTGAGGAGGAGCTGTACACCAAACATCTAGGTCGCCATCTGCAATATGATCAAAGCCTAGTAAGGAAGCTTTTCTTTTTGCATCTTCAAAACTAGTTGAGTGACCTATTAACCCAAACATTTAAAATTTATTAATGGTTTCTATACAATGTTATGAAGAATAGCACAGAGGTAACTACTAAAATAGAAAGATTAATGATTAAAATGCCTAATTAAGTTGATATAGAATTAAACGATAGCTGCCATAGCCATTCTTGCAATTTCTCTATTATCTAGACCTATTTCCATAAGGGTGTCTTGGTAAGCAATCATAAATTCTTCCATTAATTCTTCTCTGTCCATAGCCAAAACAGATGCATCATCTGCTACTTCATCTAACATCTTTTTAATTAAAGGTAGGTTAACCTTATTAGCTTCCATTAATTCCTCTTTACATGTTGACAGGTTCTCTTTAAGCCACTCTTGACCATAATTTAAATGAAGATATTCATCTTTTACTACACCCTCTGTTATTTTTTTTGCAAAAGGATCTGCAACTCGTATATAGACGTTGTAAGCGGAGATCGCAAATGCTTCGATTAAAATAGCCTGTATTAAAAGGCAAGTTGTTAAATTTCCTTTTTCTAGAGCAATTTGAAAATTACCATGTAATTTAGAAAAGAATTTTTTTGCAAATTCCATATCAGCTACTACCCCTAGATTTCTTCCACATGCAGTGAAGCCTTTTTTATGTTTCATTTCCATTCTCGCCAATTTAGTTAACTCTTCTAACTCATTTGGTATTAACTTTGCTATTGAAATGTAATTATCATGAGCCTCTTGCTCTCCCTCTATAACGATTGCATTTATTCTGCTATATGCATCCTTATAAGAATCTGTAGTAAAGTCGGGTAAATCTAAAGAAATCGTATTATTAGATTCCTCAATAGTTTTTTTATTTGATTCTAGAGTTTGCATGTCAGTAATCTTTAGCTCATTATGCATGAATATTACACGATTATAGTGAGAATATTTAAATATCATGAAAATAGTTTCAATTGTTAAGTCACATTTTTTACTTAAATTTATTTAAGTATTGTTTGGCCAATCTGATTGCATCAGATTTAATATCAATTTGAACCAATGATTAATCAATAATTCCTTTAAATTTTTTCCTAAAGACTCATTTGCTCCTCTGCTATCCCCTATAACTCCTGATTTACTGAAGTCATTAGTAAGCCAAGCAGTAGGCGCATTTCCCTCTAGACTCCAACCTTCTGGGATCTGTCCTTTAATTCCCTCATTTGGACGTTCATCACCTACTAATTCTGGTTTTAAAGCTAGCATCAAACTTGTTTCGGCTAAAGAAGCATGGAGCCCATTCTTAATCTCAGTTTTTGTTAACAATTCACTTAATCCATTAACACCACTCCATAAGAAACAAGGGAAAACTGCAATCCCAGGTGCTAAACTTCTAAGCTCTCTTGCCGCTGTATTTAGAAGAGAAATTTGACCTCCATGCCCATTAACCAATATCAATCTTTTAAAACCCATTTCAGATAATTGACCTCCGACTTCCTTAATCATTGAGGTTAATAAATTTGAGGAAAGTGAAATTGTCCCGGCAAAACCTTTATGTTCTGGAGAAAACCCAATATATTGAGTCGGAAGTTTTTTTATTGGAATATCGGAAGAGAATAATTTAAAAACTTCGCTAATAATTTCATCAACAAAAATACTATCTGTAGCAAGAGGCAAATGCGGCCCATGTTGTTCAACAGCGCCGAATGGCCAAATAACTGTTGATCTTTTGTCTTTTGCAATACTCTCAATTTCTTGCCAATTTAAATATTCAAATTTATTAGGTATTGGTTTAAAGTTCATTAATTTTAATTTTGAGTACTAACATTTAGAGTATGTTAATAATTAATTATCCTTATCTTACCTACAATGGGAGTCAGTAATAAAAATGCCCAAGATAATATCCAACCAAAGGGCAGTAAAAAAGAATTTAAAAAACCTCTTCAGGTACTTCACATAAGCAAGAAAGATACTCAAGAAATACAGAATGAGCAAACCAATTCGCAAGAAGAAATTAAAAAAGAAAATATCGTAATAAAACCTCAATTAATTAAAGATGAGTCAGTAAGAGAAATTGAGGACACTAATGAAAACATTAAAGCTTTTGATGTCTCTCAACAGGACTTAAATAAACCCCTTAATTTTTCTGAGCAAAACACAGATTTTCAATTAGAAAGAACAGTTGATGAATTCGATTTTGATGAAAGTGCTTTTTTGGAGGCTTTGAATGCAAATGAGCCAATAGGAGCTACTGGAGAAACAATTTCAGGGAAGGTTATAGCAATCGAAAGTGATGGGCTATATGTTGACATTGGTGGGAAAGCACCTGGTTATATGCCAAAAAAAGAATGTGGGTTGGGTGTCATAACTAACTTTAAAGAAAAATTTTCTATAGGGCTTGAAATGGAAGTTCTGGTTATCAAAGAACAAAATGCTGATGGGATGGTAACAGTTAGTGCTAGGGCATTAATTCTCAGGCAAAGTTGGGAGAAAGTATCAATTTCTGCAAAAAATGGAGAATTAATTGACGTTTTAATTAATGGATTTAACAGAGGTGGGCTTACTTGTGATGTAGATGGATTGAGAGGATTTATCCCAAGATCCCAACTTAATGATGGTCAAGATTATCAATCTTTTGTTGCTAAAACTCTAAAAGTAGCGTTTCTTGAGGTAAATCCAGAATCTAGAAAATTAGTTCTCTCTGAAAAGAAAGCATCATTAGTCTCTAAACTTACAAATCTAAAATTGGGTCAATTAATCGAAGGAGAAGTTTTAGCAGTAAAACCATATGGCTTCTTTATTGATTTAGGTGGAGCTAGTGGACTTCTTCATCAATCCTCACTAACAAATGGATCTATTCGATCTTTACGAGAAATTTTTAGAGAAGGGGAAATTATAAAAGCTTTAATATCTGAAATTGACCTCGAGAAAGGGCGCATTGGTCTCAATACAGCACTTTTAGAGAACTCTGCTGGAGAATTAATTATTGATAAAGAAAAAGTTATGCAAGAAGCCACAGAGAGAGCACTTAAAACTAAAGCACTCTTCGATAAAAAAGAACAAGATAAATGAATATTAATAAAAAAACAGGACCAGGACTTGAATTAAAAATTTCAGATTGGGAATTAGACTTTTACTCAAGACCAATTATTGAATCAAATGGAAAAAAAAGGTGGGAGTTAATTATTTGCTCTAAAAGAAGTTATAAGGCAGAAGATATTTTTTTTTGGAATAAAAAATGCCCTGCAAATGAAGTTAATTCGGTATGGCTTACAAAGGCACTAAATGAAGCAATTAATGAGGCAAAGAAAGAAGGCTGGGCAAAACCCTCAATAGTTAGATTTTGGCGATCGTCAATGAAATCGATTATTAAGAAATCCCTTGAAGCTGCTAATATTGAGGCTCTTGTTAGTAGAAGAACTTACGATTTGTTCGATAGAATCGAATTTCTTGAAAAAGAGGTTTATCCAAAGGAAAAAGGTTATGTAAGAGGAGTTTTAGCTCCTACTTTTACTTCCAAAATGGAAAACTCCCCTCAACCACTACCAGAAGCAGTTAGGGGTGATGCTTTAACCATCTCTGAAATATCAATTGCCGAATTAAAATCAGCAGAAAACTGGCCTATGGAATTTGGAGATATTTTCCCAATTCAACAAGATTTAGATGATAAAAACTTAGTTCCAGGGTTAAGACTTTTTAGCAAAGATAGATCTTTAGCACTTTCTGCATGGTTCAGTTGTTTAGAACCTATTAAATTAATAATACGTGAGAACCAACTCATTCTTGAAGCTTCAGAAGACGATAAATGGCTGGTAACAGATTTACCAGAAAAAGATGCAAACATTTTGAGCACAAAGTTTTTAGAGAATAAAAAAAATTCTTTTGGTTATCAATTTATTTCCATTCAGCCAACCCCATACATCGAAAAATTTGCAGGATTCTGGATCTTGAGAGATATTGAATTAATTTCATAAATGCATTTTACGGGTGGGGCTATTCCTTACAAAGAAATATGTTTCTTAAAATCCGAAATTTTTATTCAAAACAAAAAATTTGAGTACTATTCATCACCTATTCTTAATCAATATAATTTCAAACACGCTTACTTTACAAATTCTAGCTCTGAGAAATTTCTTCAAGTATTAGGAAATCACTTTAATCAAAATTTCATAAATTGTGTTTCTAACCAAATTCACAGTAATATAATTTCTTTTGGATCAAATTCGCAAGAAGGTAGTAAGACAGATGCAGATGGACTTGTATGTAATAAATTCAATCAAAACTTATGGGTTTATACAGCTGATTGCATGCCAATATTTTTTGCAGATAAAAAGACAAGAAATGTAGCAGCCTTGCATTGCGGAAGAAAAGGGTTAGAAAAAAATATAATAAAAAATCTTGTTAAAATTTTCGATAATTTAGGGACTTCTAGAAATAACTTATTAATTGCAATAGGGCCAGCGATATCGAAGGAACATTATCTTGTCGATAAAAAGACATTTAAAGAATTTTATAGAAAGGGCGAAAATAAAAATATAATAGTCAATTTGACTAGAACTGAAAAAGATCTTTTCTTTAATTATTCAAATAACCTGAAAGAGCAAAACTTAAATCAACTTGATCTTAAAAGATTTGCCTATAGACAACTTTTGAATGAGAACATCCCTTATACAAATATTGACATCTCAAATTTATGCACATACGAATTGAAAAATGAATTTAATTCCTGGAGAAGGAACAAAACAACCTCGAGGCAATGGAATTTTATTTGCTCTCAGAGATAGTTAATTTGGACAATTTTCTCTAGTTAAGTCTTTAGCAACTAATAATTCGGTCATCTCCTTATTACCTTTAATTTTAAAAACTTTAGCTAACAATACATTCTCTTTAAAACCAAGAGGTTTTATTTTCACTTTGCTTCCCCTTGGGAATTCACTCTTAAGTAAATTAGTAGCTTTAAGCTCATCATTTTCATTTACATCTACACAAAATAATTCAATTGTTAAGTTCCTATTTTGATCCCCTACCAAAATAGTATTTGAACTTTTAATTTGAAGAATTTCAGCCGAGTTTACTATTACAGGATTAAGTACAAATAAAAAGATTATTATTAAAATTTTTGATAAAGCTTTCAATTCAGAAATATTTAACTTTTTAAAAATATTTTAAATATAATTTTTTGAAATGAGGTGTTTAAAAATTAGTCTTTACAATTGACATATCCAACCATTTGAGCATTACTTTTCCCTGGAGGTACCATTGGATAGCAATTTTCACCTCTTCTAACAAGAATATTAATCAAGGCAGGGCCGTCATGATCAAATGCATGTTGTAATTGATTCTGTAATTGTTTTCTATCAGAAATTAAGTAACCTTTAACCCCGAAAGACTCCGCAAGTTTCACAAAATCAGGCTCTCCACTACTCATATCAGATGAGGAATACCTTTCATCGTAAAAACTTTCCTGCCATTGCCTTACCATCCCTTGCCAGCGATTATTAATGATGATCAACTTTACGTTTAAACCATATTGAGACAAAGTACCTAATTCTTGTATGTTCATTAGGACGCTTGCATCTCCTGCTATACAAATTATTTCTGCATTAGGTAAGGCAACCTTCACTCCAATTGCCGCTGGCAATCCAAAACCCATGGTTCCTAAGCCTGCACTACTTATCCATTTTCTTGGAGAATTCCTAAGATATTGAGCAGCCCACATCTGATGTTGTCCTACATCTGTAGTTACATAAGCTTCAGGGGAAAGTTCCCTCACTTTCAAAAGAACTTCCTGAGGGAAAATTTCTCCTTCTTTAGGCGGATCATACAAAGGATGTTTATTTTTCCAAAAATCAATTTTTTTTAGCCAGTTCTTCGTCTGACAAGAAAATTTGTTATCCAGAGATTTTTCATTAATTTTGCGAACAGCTTTTGATACGTCTGAGACAATTGCAACATTTACACGCCTATTTTTATTAACTTCTGCTGGATCAATATCTATATGAATGACTTTTGCATTAGGTGCAAAAGTATCTAATTTTCCTGTCACCCTATCATCAAATCTAGCTCCAACAGCTATTAAAAGATCACATTCTGTAACCGCAAAGTTTGCGTAAGCAGTTCCATGCATTCCTAACATTCCAACAGATAAATTATCTTTTTCATCAAAAGCTCCTTTCCCCATTAATGTCGTAGTAACTGGTATTTGATAATTTTTTGCCAAAGTTCTAATTTCATCATGAGCCCCTGAAGATATTGCCCCACCGCCAACGTATAGAAGTGGTCTTTCAGACTCTTTTATTAATTTAATAGCTTTTTTAATATCGCAATCATTAATATCTCCATTTCTTTTAAATCCCTTAGGAATAATCTCACCAGGCAAAACTCTTTCGTAATGAAAAAACTCTTGACCTACGTCCTTAGGTATATCGATCAAAACAGGTCCCGGTCTTCCAGAAGAGGCTATAAAAAAAGCTTCTGAAACCACTTTTGCTATATCTAGAGGATCTCTTATTACCCATGAATGTTTAACTATCGGGAGAGTTATGCCAAAAATATCAGTTTCTTGAAAAGCATCTGTCCCTATAGCAGGTCTTGGAACTTGACCAGTAACTACTACTAGAGGGACTGAATCCATTTGAGCAGTTGCAATCCCAGTTACCAAATTTGTTGCACCTGGACCTGAGGTCCCAAAACATACTCCTACTTCACCCGTAGATCTTGCATATCCATCAGCCGCATGAGAACCTCCTTGTTCGTGTCTAACCATGTAGTGCTTTAACCAGCCATCTTGTTCAGCCTTATGAACAGCATCATATATTGGAAGTATGGCTCCTCCTGGATATCCAAATATAACTTTTACTCCATGAATTTTTAGAGAATCCATTAGTGCATCTGCACCAGTTATCCATATCGGATCTTCATGTTTTGAACTACCCTTTGATAAGGAT
>QCGK01000017.1 GCA_003279945.1 Prochlorococcus sp. AG-388-A01 | reverse complement strand
GGCTTAATTGCATGGAGCATAGAGGAGGTTGTGGAGGAGATAGTGACTCAGGAGATGGAGCTGGCGTTTTATGTTCAATTCCATGGCAATACCTTGAAGAAAAAATGAATCTAAAAAATAATCAAGACTTTAATAGAGGTTTAGGCATGGTTTTTATGCCTAATAAAAAAGAGAAAATTGAAAAATGTAAATTAATATGTGATCAAGAAGCAGAAAAATTAAAAGTCAACAAAACATTTTGGAGAACAGTACCTGTTAATAATGAAATCTTAGGGCCTTTAGCTAAAGCGAATGCCCCATTCATAAGTCAGTGGATTTTATATATAGATAAAAAAGATTATCAGAATATTGAGCGGCTTTTATTCCAATTAAGGAAAAGAATTGAAAAGAAAATAAGAGAAGCTTTTAAAAACAATGTTGGGGATTGTGAATTTTATTTTGCCTCACTAAGTTCTCAAACAGTTGTTTATAAAGGTATGGTGCGTTCTGAAATATTATCTGAATTTTATCAAGATCTAAAAGAAGATAGTTTTAAGGTCTCATTTGCTGTTTATCATCGTAGATTTAGCACCAATACACTTCCAAAATGGCCGCTAGCTCAACCCATGAGATTTTTAGGTCATAATGGCGAAATTAATACTCTCCTAGGTAATATCAACTGGGCTAAAGCTTCAGAAACGCATATAGATGATTTTTGGGGAGAGTTATCTAGTGAAATCAAGCCGATTGTAGATGTAAATAAAAGTGATTCATCAAATCTTGATGCAACCCTTGAAATTAATATTCGCTCAGGACAACCAATAACTGATTCGTTATTAAAACTTGTTCCTGAAGCATTCAGAGATCAACCAGAACTTGAACAAAGAGGAGACATTAAAGCATTTTATGAGTATTCTGCGAGCCTCCAAGAAGCTTGGGATGGTCCTGCTCTCCTTGTATTTGCAGATGGAAATTTTGTAGGAGCGACGCTTGATAGAAATGGTCTAAGACCAGCAAGATATTCAATAACAAATGATGGTTTTGTAATAATGGGTTCAGAAACAGGAGTAGTAGAGCTTGAAGAAGAAAGAGTAATAGAAAAAGGTCGATTAGGACCGGGACAAATGTTGGCAGTTGATTTTCATCAAAATAAAATTCTAAGAAATTGGGAGGTAAAATCTGAAGCAGCTCAAAGACATAACTACAAAAATCTCCTCAAAGAAAGAACTATAAATATCGCAAATAATGACTGGGTCAAAGAATGCAAATTAAAAGATCTTGATTTATTGCAACAACAAACTGCATACGGCTTTTCTGCAGAAGATAATGACATGATCCTAGACTCAATGGCTTCACTAGCCAAAGAGCCAACTTACTGTATGGGAGATGATATTCCTCTTGCAGTTCTCTCCTCAAAACCACATATTCTATATGACTACTTCAAACAAAGATTTGCGCAGGTAACTAATCCTCCCATAGACCCCCTCCGTGAAAAACTAGTGATGAGTCTTGAAATGCATCTTGGAGAAAGATGCTCACCATTTAAGGTGAAAGATGCTAAGCCCTTTATTCATCTCAAAAGTCCAATCCTCAATGAAGAAGAATTAATTTCTATCAAAGAATCAAAAATTAAATCTCAAACAATTTCCACCTTGTTTGAAATCAAAGAAGGAATCAAAGGATTTGAAGGTAAGTTAAATGATATTTGCAAGCAAAGCGAAAAAGCAGTTAATAATGGATGCTCTATAATTATTATTTCTGATAAAGGCGTAAGCTCAAAAAAAAGTTTTATTCCTCCTCTATTAGCTGTTGGTGCAATTCATCATTACCTTCTTAAAAAAGAAACAAGATTAAAAGCCTCCCTAATTATTGAAACTGGTCAATGTTGGAGTACTCATCACTTAGCATGCCTGATTGGATATGGAGTTAGCGCTGTTTGTCCTTGGCTTATATTTGAATCAGGAAGACATTGGTTAAAACACCCTAAAACTCAAAAACTGATAGAGAGTAAAAAAATCGATTCATTACAAACAGATCAGGTTCAGACCAATATTAAAAAAGCTTTAGAGGATGGCTTAAGAAAAATACTTTCTAAGATAGGCATCTCACTGCTATCTAGTTATCACGGTGCTCAGATTTTTGAAGCAGTAGGTTTAGGCTCTGATTTAATCAAACTTAGTTTTGACGGAACGACAAGTCGAATTGCTGGAATCACACTAAAAGAATTAGCTAATGAATCAATTTCAATTCATACAAAAGCTTTTCCAGAAATTGACTTAAAAAAACTCGAATTTCTAGGTTTTGTTCAATTTAGAAATTATGGAGAATATCACTCAAATAATCCTGAGATGTCAAAAGCGCTCCATTCGGCTGTAAAACAAGGGCCAGGTTATGACCACTTCCAATTATATAAAGAACTTATTAGTAAAAGACCAACAACTGCTCTAAGAGACTTACTGACAATAGACTCAAATAGGAAAAGCATCCCATTAAAAGAAGTTGAGAGTGTTGAATCAATTTGTAAAAGATTTTGTACTGGAGGGATGAGTTTAGGGGCTTTATCAAGAGAAGCTCATGAAGTATTGGCTGTCGCGATGAACAGAATAGGTGGGAAAAGTAATAGTGGGGAAGGTGGAGAAGATCCAGCACGTTTTAATGAATTAAACGATATTGATGAAAATACACAATCAGCAACTTTGCCTTTCATTAAAGGACTTGAAAATGGAGATACGGCTTGCTCTGCCATAAAGCAAATAGCCTCTGGAAGATTCGGAGTTACACCTGAATATCTCCGAAGTGGAAAACAACTTGAAATTAAAATGGCCCAAGGTGCGAAACCAGGGGAAGGCGGGCAACTTCCTGGTCCAAAAGTTGATTCTTACATAGCAAAATTAAGGAATAGTAAACCTGGCGTTGCTTTAATTTCTCCACCACCGCATCATGATATTTACTCTATTGAAGATTTAGCACAACTAATTCATGATCTTCATCAGGTTCATCCTAAAGCAAAAGTAAGTGTTAAACTTGTTTCTGAAATTGGTATTGGAACGATAGCAGCGGGTGTAAGTAAAGCAAATGCAGATGTCATTCAAATCTCTGGCCATGATGGAGGGACTGGTGCTTCTCCCTTGAGCTCCATTAAGCACGCTGGGTTGCCTTGGGAACTTGGTTTAGCAGAGGTGCATAAATCACTTCTTGATAATAATTTACGTGACAGAGTACTTCTGAGAACAGACGGTGGTCTTAAAACAGGATGGGATGTCGTAATTGCTGCTCTTTTAGGCGCAGAAGAATATGGATTTGGATCCGTAGCAATGATTGCTGAGGGATGTGTTATGGCTCGTGTTTGCCATAAAAATACTTGTCCTGTTGGCGTAGCTACGCAAAAAGAAGAATTAAGAAAAAGGTTTAAAGGTTTACCAGATAATGTCGTTAACTTTTTTATTTATATTGCTGAAGAAATAAGACAAATATTAAGTACCATTGGTGTCAAAACAATGGAAGAAATAATTGGTAACAAAGAATTTTTGACTACGAGAAATATTAGTCTGCCTAAAACAAAAAATATCGATCTAACTTCTCTTGTAAACAACGAAATTAACAATAAGGATAGATCATGGATAATACATTCAACGAATGCTCATAGCAATGGAACTGTATTGGAAGACTACGTTTTGAAGAATCCTCAATTCATAAATGCGCTTACTACTCATGGAGAATTTAGTAAAAAGATTGAAATCAAAAATACTGATAGAAGTGTTTGTGCAAAAATTTCAGGAGAGCTTGCTCAGCGTTATGGAAATAAGGGCTTTGGAGGCGCAATTAATCTAATTTTTAATGGCCATGCAGGTCAGAGCTTTGGAGCCTTCTTATTAAAAGGGATGATCATTAAATTAATTGGAGAAGCAAATGATTATGTGTGCAAAGGAATGAATGGGGGCATACTCACGATAATTCCTCCCAGAGTAGATGATAATTCTTCCGAGCAAGTTATTTTGGGAAATACTTGTCTTTATGGTGCTACTGGAGGGAAATTATACGCTTTAGGTAAATCCGGTGAAAGATTTGCCGTAAGAAATAGTGGAGCAGTTGCTGTAACAGAAGGAGCAGGTGATCATTGCTGTGAATATATGACTGGTGGCAAAATTGTAATTCTTGGCTCTACAGGAAGAAATATTGGAGCAGGCATGACTGGTGGTGTAGCATTTATACTTGATGAAAAAAATGATTTAGAGAAAAAGGTAAATAGAGAGATAGTAAGCATCCATGAAATGAAGACACCACAACAAGAACAAATTTTATTAGAAATAATTAATGATTATCATGCCAAAACCCATAGCCCTAAGGCAGCTAGTATTCTTAAAGAGTGGACGTATTTTAAAACTTTATTCAAAGTTATCGTACCTCCCAGCGAACAAGAAATGCTTGGATTGAAAATTCAATAAATGCCTATTTTTGTCAAAACAGAAATTATAAAAAAGGAATTTATTAGTAATATCCAGCTTAAAAAGAAATTTATAGATAAGCATAAATTGTGGATAAAAGATTTAAAAAAAGCTGGAGTTAAAATAAAAAGTGGATTTTTAGTAAATGAAATTAAAGAACCTGGAGCCGGCGGTCTTTTGATAATAGAAGTAAAAACTTATAAAGATGCACTAAATATAGTAAAGAAAGATCCAATGATAAAAAATAAAATTGTTGATTGGAAACTAAATGAATGGATTGATATTTCTAAAGAATAATGCGCTTATCTTGGATATTTTTTCATTAATTTTTGAATTTCCTCAGCATGATAACTACTTCGTGTTAATGGAGAACTTACTACTTGCATAAAACCAAGATTATCTTCCCCAAACAATTTAAAATAATTAAATTTTGAAGGACTAACAAATCTTTGAACAGGCAAATGTTTTGGACCTGGAGATAAATATTGGCCAATAGTAACAATATCTACAAAATGATTTTTTAAATCTGAAAGAAGATTCAAAACCTCATCATCACTTTCTCCTAATCCCAACATAAAGCCTGATTTTGTATAGACACTTGGAGAATATTCTCTTGTCCGTTTCAACAAATCTAGAGTTCTTTGATAATCACCTTGAGGTCTTACTTTCCTATATAAGCCTTCTACAGTTTCAATATTATGATTCAAGACATTTGGTTTTGAATCTAAAACTAACTCGAGTGCTTGCCAGTTGCCACATAAATCTGGGATTAATAGTTCAATGGTAGTCTCTGGAGACTTTTTTCTCACTTCCGAAACGCATTGATAAAACTGAGATGCACCCCCATCGTCGAGATCATCTCTGTTAACTGATGTAATAACTACATGTTTTAGATTCAGCCTAGAAACAGCCTCTGCCAAACGATGCGGTTCAGTTGGATCTAAATCTCTTTTAGATCTATCAAAATTGATATCACAATAGGGGCAAGCTCTAGTACAACCCGGTCCCATGATTAAAAAAGTTGCAGTACCACTTGCAAAACATTCTCCAATATTTGGACAGCTTGCTTCCTGACAAACTGTATTTAATTTTAAATCACTTAATAAATTTGCGGTATTACCTATCCTCTCTAATTGAGGAGCCTTTACTCTTAACCACTCTGGTTTTGTTGCCGCATTTTTGGAAATACTTGTCAAAATTACTTTGATCGGCTTTACATAATTAAATTTTAATCAAAATTATGCAAATTTACTATTTAAAATTATCTGAAGTGAAAAGTAATATTGTTAATTTACCAAAGATTAAATAATAAAACTAAAAAGGATATGTTCTATAAATATAAATAGAACAGTTTTTAGAACGTTATCTTTAAAACAGTAAAAACGTACCAATCAAAAGAATTTATAGTTATAACTGTTCAGAATAATTTTTATTTTGTTCTATTTAGTGTTTTTTTTTATAGTATTTGATACAGTATAAATATATCTTTAAATACTTTGACCTTTAAATTCAAAAGGAAAAGATCTCTTTTATCTGAGAAGAATAAAAAGAAAAAATCTATTGGATATGCTAGAGCAATAGATAGTGAAAGATTTTACTTAGAGGAACAAATAAAAAATTTAAAAGATGAAGGTTGTCATTTAATATTTGCTGAACTCTTAAGTCTTGATGCAGAACTAAAGCCAGAATTCAACAAAGCTTTAACAGCTTTGACCAAAGGAGATGAATTAGTCATAACTAAGCTTGACAGGGCGTTTTCTAATAGAAATGAATGTGTAAGAATAATAAATAAACTTTTAAATCAAGATGTTCAGTTTCGAACTTTATCTGGATTTTTTACCTCTAAAAATTCTCCAAATAGATCATCTATAATTTTTAATATTTTATATGAATTAGATAATTTAGATAATGAGTGCCTAAGAGAAAGAAAAAATGAAAACGTTTTAAAAAGAAGATTAACTGGGAATAATTTAGGAGGGAGGCCCAAGATTAGTCGCTTAAAGGAATCTCTAGTAATCAGATTGCGTGATGAAGGGTATTCATATCGATCAATCAGAGCACAAACAGGAATAGCCTTATCAACTATAAGAAGAGTAATCCTAGAAGGAGAAGACAAATAATATGAAAAAAAAAGAACTTGAAAATCTGATTAAAGAAAATTTTAAAGATACTGCATTACGTATTTATGAATTAAATAATGAAGATAGAAAAAGTTTATTGGCAGAATATAGAGAATGGATTATGAGTGATTTAGATTTTGAAGAAATAATGATGTTACCTTATGAAGCCTATACTGACAAATTAGATCCTAATTTCTTAGAGGATTAAGTTTAGTCCTCAATAATACATCTCTTATTAAATTCATATACTTCTTTTGCTATTAATGGTAAGAGGAAAGTATCTTTGGAATATTTTTCTCCATTACAAAAAACGACTAATAAGGTTTGTAGAGATTGACTATTAGTCCACCAAGCAGAATCATGTCTAACTTCGGACATTAAACCTGCTTTACTCCAAAGTTTAATGCTCTCTGGCAATCCTGCACCTAAAAAACCATCTATTTGATTAAGAGAATCGTTTTTAAGAACAACTTTATTTAAATTTCTTTTTAAAAAACTTCTTAAATTTAAGTCTTTTTTTTGATAATCAATATGAATCATAATTTCCTCCAAAACCCGTGCAGCTGAATCAGTAGTCATTGCATTCCTATTATTATTTTCAATTCCATAAAAGTCTTTTTCACGGCCAAATGGTTCATCATCCCAGGTCTTCTGACAGCAATTTATACCAATCAATTCCTCCCAATTTAGATCATGAAGCCAATCATTTATAATACTTCTTTGATATTTCCAATTTTCCCATAATTCTCCCTCAATACATGGTCCACTTGTGGTTCCAGTAAGTAAATCAATTAAAAAGCTTGTCGCATTATTACTCGAGAAAGATAACATTTTCCTTACAGCATCAATGATCTCATCTGATAATAATAATTTTCCTTTTTCAATCCAATAATATGAAGCAAGGGCATAAACCAACTTGACCACGCTGGCAGGATAAAACATCTTTTTATTATTAATCCCAGATCCAAAACCTTTAAATACGACTTTATTTTTACTTTTATAGTTTATCCAAGTTATGGCAATATCTTCTCTAGAAAAATCTTTGTTATAAGAGGATACTCGCCCTAAGATATCATTTAAGGCAAGATCCATCTCTTTACTAAAATAGTAGAAAGACATTTTATGGAAAATTATAGAGACGCTATCTCACTATTAAAACAAACAAATTTTTCAAAAACTATTTGGTGGACATTAAAAGTTAATATTTCTGGGTATCAAAATCCAACTGACGATAAGTTAGTTACAGAAATTTTTAAAAATAGAATTTTTAAACTGCTTTATCCAAATATAAATCAAAATACCCCTAATTTTTCAAGGATTCTAGTTCAACTATATGAAGATGGTTACATCTGTTGGATAAATTTAGACGGATTAATTATTGAGAAATGCGAATTTAGAAAACCTGAGAATTCAAAAAATGAATACTCCTTAATAAAGGAGAAAGTTCCTTCAATCTTAAAATGGATCAAGAATCAAGCTGCAATAAACAATGAATATCTTTGGGGAGGCACATTAGGACCAAATTTTGATTGTTCCGGATTAATTCAAACTGCTTTTTTCATGAACCATATTTATATACCTCGAGACTCCTATCAAATAAAAAGCTTTTGTAAGCCAATTTTTAAATCCAAAGAATCTTATGCATTTCTTCATCCAGGCGATCTTTTATTTTTTGGAAATCAAGGAAAATGCGATCATATCGGAATCTACAAAGGGGAAGGGTTATATTACCATAGCTCTGGTAAGGAGTTTGGTAGAAATGGAATAGGATTAGATACTCTAAAACAGTCTAATGATAAAATCTCATTGCATTATAAATCCAAACTAATTTCAGCAGGAAGAGTAGTAAGAAGTTATAGATGGGATAGAACCATACGATAGTAAGTAGAGCTAACTGTGTAATTTAAAATATTACTTATTCTTTATATTAAGGAATTAACCAGCAGTCCAAATATTTTTAATAATTGGCATTATGGTATCTAAGTGTAATGTCCCAACGAGTAGCCAAGCAAAAACAGCTCCACCACAACCTCCTAACCAAAATCCACTTGTAAAATCAGCCCAACCAGCTCTTGTAAATAAGTCCTTTGGTGGATTATTAACAGTCGCATCTGGAGGTTGAACATTAGGTGCTTTACCGGGTGCATTATATAGAACTAAAAGTGCTGTCAAAATATGAACGGCTCCTATAGCAGCCAGAAGTCCAGCAGTGATAGCAAATTCAGAATTTCTTAGTGGGCCAGTCATAGTGAAAGGACCATATAAAAGATATCCAAAAGCTGCTCCAGTTTCTAAACCTCTAAAATTAGGAGAAATACCTTCTCTGTAAAAAGGTAAATTATTTATAAAAGCTTTTGTAAAATAGCCACTATTAACTGGAGTAGCCAAATTACCAACACATGGATCGCTAACAGTTTTTACTGCCCATTGTTCTGCAACACCAATATCATTTGGTTGTACAGAATTATCTATGTATTTCTCATCAAACTTAATTGAACTTGTTGATTCTGAGAATGATTTCTGAAAGTCGCTCATTTTTTTAATAGTTTAGTGTTAAATAATTTATTCAGTTGCTGTAATAAATCTTCCAATCAATACGATAAAAACAGCAGGCATTGCTATACCAATTAATGGAACAAAAATTGAGGGTAATAGACTTGGTAAATCAGATGGCATAGTTTTTTAAACATCTTTAAACACTTTAGTATTTATCTGCGAAATAGTGTAAATTTTATTACTTGATGATATAAAAATTATTAACTTTTTACATGATAAATTTTTTCGCAATTGTACTTATTATTTTTATAGGAACATTACTTATAGTTTTAAAAAAAAGAAGCTTTAAACAGTTGAGAAATAAAGGGAGTTTATATTCTGTTAAATTTGAAAAAAATAATAATAAATTTATATCTAATAAAAATAGTTTTTTATATGATCACGCAGAAAAAAAATACTCAGTATTTTATAAAAATTCTCAAAGAAATAAAATGTTAAGTCTTTTTCAAGGTAATTCAGAAGATAAATTAAGAGCATTAAAAATTGCGGAAGAATTGGCTGATAAATCAACATTACCTATTTTACGAAAAGGCTTAAGAGATATTTCTCCTGAAGTGATTAAACTTTCAGCTTTATTGATAAGAAAATTTAAGTAAAAATTTAATTTTGATTGCTACTGCTTATTGACCTAATTCTATAAATTGGACGACTTTGACTTTCATGATATGTCCTAATTAAAAGTTCGCTTAATAATCCAAAGCTAAATAATTGAACCCCGGCAATTCCCAATATTAATGCAAACATTAGCAACGGACGATTTCCAATATCCTCACCCATTATTTTTAGAACTATCAAATAAGAGCTCATTGCAAGGCTAGTTAGTATGCTTATAATTCCAACAAAACCAAATCCATACATTGGTCTTGTTAAAAATTTAGTCATAAACCAAACAGTTAGTAAATCCATTAAAACTCTAAAAGTTCTATCGATTCCATATTTACTAGATCCGTATTGCCTGCTTCTATGATTAACTTTTATTTCTTTGATTCTTGCACCTTCAATATTTGCTAAAACGGGCAGAAACCTGTGAAGTTCACCATATAACTTAATATCATCTATTATTTCTTTCTTAAAAGCTTTTAATGAGCATCCATAATCGTGCAATTTCAAACCTGTTACGTGAGCTATTAATTTATTCGCTATTTTTGATGGTATCTTTCTATTAATTAATTTATCTTTTCTATCAAACCTCCATCCACAAATCAAATCATAGCCATTATTAATTTCTGAAATTAATATAGGAATATCATTTGGATCATTCTGTAAATCACCATCTAAAGTAATGATGATATCTCCTTTAGAATTATCAAAGCCCGCTGACATTGCTGCAGTTTGCCCGTAATTTTTACGAAGGGAAATTACTGACAATTCTTTGATTTTGAGAGTTAGTTGTTTTAATACTTGATGAGTATTGTCTTTAGAACCATCATTTACAACAATCAATTCAAAATTATATTTATGAACTGACATTACATTTATTACTTCATCCAATAAAAAACCAATACTCTCACTTTCATTAAAAACAGGGATGATAATAGAAATAAATTGTTTTATATCTGACATTTATATTTGATAATAATTATATAATTTTAACTTAATTTGGACATTAAAATTAAACAAAAAAAATCACCACAAATGTGATGATTTAAATTATTTAAAGAAAAATTTAGCCAAACTTACCTGAAGTTGATGCAATAACAAATGCACCAAATGTAAGAATGTTTCCAATAGTGAAATGCGCTAGTCCAACTAATCTAGCTTGAACAATTGAAAGTGCAACTGGCTTATCTCTCCACCCAACAAGGTTAGCTATTGGAGTCCGCTGATGTGCCCAAACTAATGTTTCAATTAATTCTTGCCAGTAACCACGCCATGATATTAGGAACATGAAACCAGTAGCCCAAACTAAGTGACCGAACAGGAACATCCAAGCCCATGGAGATAAAGAGTTTACTCCAAATGGATTATATCCGTTAATAAGTTGAGCAGAGTTTAACCAGAGATAATCTCTGAACCAACCCATTAGATAAGTTCCTGATTCATTAAATTGTGCTACATTACCCTGCCATATTGCTAGGTGTTTCCAATGCCAGTAGAAAGTTACCCATGCTAGTAAATTTAATGCCCAGAACATAGCTAAGTACATAGCGTCCCAAGATGAACTATCACAAGTACCTCCACGTCCAGGTCCATCGCAAGGAAATGCATAACCTAAATCTTTCTTATCTGGAATTAATTTTGTTCCTCTAGCATCAAGTGCTCCTTTGATAAGAATTAAAGCAGTTGTGTGAAGACCTAAAGCGATAGCATGGTGAACTAAGAAATCTGCAGGACCGATAGGTAAGAAAGCACTTAATGCATCTTGTCTATTGATAAGATCCATCCAGTAATGATTACCTGGTAATGAATTAGCAGCAAGACTTGCTGAACTTGTAGGATCAGATAGTAGAGCGTTAAAGCCGTACATCATTTTACCTTGAGCTGCTTGAACAAATTGAGCAAATACTGGCTCGATTAGAATTTGCTTTTCAGGGTTACCAAAAGCTACAACAACATCATTATGTACATAAATTCCCAGAGTATGGAATCCAAGCAACATTGTTACCCAACTAAGGTGACTTATCAAAGCTTCCTTTGTTCCAAGAACTCTCGCTAGTACATTATCTTTATTTAATTCAGGATCGTAATCTCTCACGAAGAAAATAGCTCCATGTGCAAAAGCACCAACCATCAAGAACATTGCTATGTACTGATGATGACTATATAAAGCAGATTGTGTAGTGTAGTCCCTAGCAATAAATGCATAAGAGGGAAGTGCTCCCATATGTTGCGCAACAAGAGAAGTTGCTACTCCAAGTGATGCTAATGCTAGTCCAAGTTGGAAATGTAATGAGTTATTTACAGTTTCATATATCCCGTCATGATTAATTCCGAAACTACCTTTATGAGGGTCATTTGGGTGTCTAGTATTATGAGCTTCTGTAATTTCTTTAAGGCTATGGCCTATTCCAAAAGTATTTCTATACATATGGCCCGCAATTACAAAAACTGTTCCAATTGCAATATGGTGATGAGCAATATCAGTGAGCCATAATGCTTCACTTTGAGGATGAAGGCCCCCTAAGAAAGTAAAGATTGCTGTTCCAGCTCCTTCAGCTGTTCCAAATACTTGATCTAAAGAATCAGGATTTTGGGCATATGCTCCCCAGTTTAAAGTAAAGAAAGGAGCTAATCCTGCAGGGTGTGGAAGCACTGTTAACCAGTTATCCCAACCTACATGCTGTCCTCTTGATTCAGGTATCGCAACATGAACCAAATGACCTGTCCAAGCGATACTACTAAAACCAAATAAAACTGCTAAGTGATGATTTAATCTTGATTCTGCATTTTTAAACCAAGCTAGAGAAGGTCTGAATTTTGGCTGTAAGTGTAACCAACCTGCAAATAAAGTCCAACAAGCCAGAATACTCATAAATATTGAAGCTTGGAATAGTTGCTCGTTAGTTCTCATTCCAATTGTATACCACCAATGATAGAGACCAGAATAAGCTATGTTTACTGGACCACTTGCTCCAGCTTGTGTCATTGCTTCTGTGATTCCAGATCCAAAATGAGGATCCCAAATAGCATGTGCAATAGGTCGGACATGAGTTGGATCAAGTACAAATTGCTCAAAGTTACCCTGCCAAGCAATATGAAATAAGTTACCAGCTACCCAGAGGGCGATAATTGCTAGATGTCCAAAATGTGTAGAGAAAAGCTTCTGATAAAGCTTTTCTTCGGTCATACCATCATGACTTTCAAAGTCGTGAGCGGTAGCTATTCCGTACCATATTCGTCGGGTTGTAGGGTCCTGAGCTAGACCCTGGTTAAATGATGGAAATTTTGTTGCCATTGAATTAAAAAGGTGAAGTTCAGGTAATTAGCCCAAGCCGAAAAGGCGAGCATGGAAGAAAGCCCATGTGGTGGCAATACCACCTACAAGGAAGTGTGTTACACCTACTGCTCTACCCTGAGTGATAGATAAAGCTCTTGGTTGAATTGTTGGAGCAACTTTAAGTTTGTTATGTGCCCAAACAATTGATTCGAATAATTCTTGCCAATATCCTCGTCCACTGAAAAGGAACATTAAACTAAATGCCCATATAAAGTGAGCTCCTAAGAACATCAAACCGTACATGCTTATTGATTGTCCATAGCTTGTTAATACTTGAGAAGCTTGCGCCCAGAGGAAATCTCTTAGCCAACCATTGATAGTAATTGAACTTTGTGCGAAATTACCACCAGTAAGTCCCCAAACATCACTCTGCATTTTCCAAGAGAAGTGGAAAATAACTATTGATAAACAGTTATACATCCAGAAGAGAGCCAAGAACACGTGGTCCCATGAAGAAACTTGACATGTACCACCTCGTCCAGGACCATCACAAGGGAATCTAAATCCTAAAGAAGCTTTATCAGGGATCAACCTTGAACTTCTTGCATAAAGTACTCCTTTGAGAAGTATCAAAACAGTGACGTGGATTTGGAAAGCATGTATATGATGAATCATTAAATCAGCTGTTCCTAATGGAATTGGAGCTATAGCAACCTTTCCACCAACTTCGACTAAACTTCCATTAAAAACTTCACTTAAAGCTTTGTGAGGTAAAGCTTCTGGAGTTCCTGCTAAAAGAGAAGTTCCAACAGCAGAGGCTTGAATACTCTGTACCCATTGAGCAAAAATTGGCTGAAGTTGGATTGCAGAATCACTAAACATATCTTGGGGCCTACCCAAAGCTCTCATAGTATCGTTGTGTATATAGAGTCCAAAACTATGGAATCCTAACCACATACATACCCAGTTCAAGTGACTGATCAAGGCATCTCTTGCTTTAAGAATTCTGTCCAATACATTATCAATATGTTTTGCTGGATCGTAATCTCTAACCATTGCAATTCCAGCATGAGCACCTGCTCCTACTATGAATAATCCACCTATCCACATGTGATGGGTAAATAATCCAAGAACTGTCATGTAGTCAGTAGCTATATATGGATATGGAGGCATCGCATACATGTGATGAGATACAAGTATGCTTATTGATCCAAGCATTGCTAGGTTTACTGCTAGCTGGGCATGTCTACTTTCTGCCATGAACTCGAAAAGACCTTGATGACCTTTTGGGGCAGGGAATAATATTGGATCTCCTTGCTGTGAATCTAATATTTCTTTCATACTATGACCAATACCATAATTGGTTCTATACATATGACCACCGATTATTGCAATTACACCAAAAGCTAAATGATGATGTGAAACATCAGTCATCCACAAGCTTCCTGTCACAGGGTTAAGTCCACCTTTGAAAGTAAGGAAGTCTGAGAAAGCTAACCAATTTAAACTAAAGAAATTACCTGTACCACTTGCTAATCCTGGAAATATTTGACCAATAATTTGTGGATCACAGAGTTGATGCGGCATAGGCATATCTGCAATAGTTGCTATTTCTTTACCATTGATGACTAAAGGAGAGCCTGCATCAATTGCATCTAAGAGAGCTGCAGTAGGAGCTCCGATATGAATACAATGGCCTGCCCATGCTAAAGATCCTAGTCCTACTAAACCAGCTATATGGTGGTTGAGCATAGACTCAATATCTTGGAACCACTCCATTTTTGGAGCGGCTTTGTGATAATGAAAAATTCCAGCATGAAGCATAAGTGCAGCCATAACTACAGCACCTATGGCTAAAGCCATAAGTTCACTCTCGTTAGTAATTCCCCATGCGCGCCACATATGGAATATTCCTGAACTAATTTGAATGCCGTTGTAGTTAGCACCAAGATCAGCATTAAGCATTTCTTGACCAACAATTGCCCATACTTGCTGAGCTCCGGGTTTGACATGAGTTGGATCAGCTAACCAACCTGAATAGTTAGAAAATCTTGCTCCATGGAAAAATGCAGCACTCATCCATATAAAAATGACTGCAAGATGTCCAAAATGAGCTGAAAAGATTTTTCTTGTTGCTTCTTCAGCATCGCCTGTATGCACATCGAAATCATGTGCGTCAGCATGCAAATTCCAGATCCAAGTTGTAGTTTTTGGACCTTTAGATAATTTACTTGACCAGAAACCTGGCTTATCTAATTTGGCAAAATCAATAGGTCTTGGATCGGCCTTAACAGGATCTTCCAAAACTTTTTTGTTTTTTTCTCCACTTTCTGGTGGGCTGATGGTCATCTAGCACCTCGAAAATAATTGACATTAAAGCCGATTTATCGGATCTTGAACCTATTTTTAATGATAATGTTCAAGAAAACGAATCCTTCGGAACTTTATATATTCGTTTCAAAAATAATAAGACAAAGATTCTTTCGTTATGCATTAACGTAACAAATGTTCTAATGATTGTTACTATATGAATATTTTGTTAAATTCTAGTCTATGACTAAATTATGAGTATTTTTACCCAAATTTTATATAAATTTCTTAAATTTTTTTTTATATTTCAAAGAAAATTTTTTAAATCCAGCGACAGGATATAATTTCAACATAACTATCAATAGTTTCTAATTTGAAAGGAATTGCAATAGGTCTATCTAATAATTCAAAAGAAATTTTAAAAAGGCTTCAAAAAACCGAATTTATCAAAGATATATATATTGCAGGTTCTTCAAAAGATAATGGAGAAGAAAATGAACTTATTCAAGTACAAAAACCTAGAGAAATTTTACTTAAAAAATGGCCTGAGATAGATTTAATAATTTTTATAGGGTCAATTGCCGCATCAATTCGCATAATAAATTCTTTTTTAACCTCTAAAGATCAAGATCCAGGTGTAATCGTTATAGATAACAAATGTTCCAAGATAGTTCCTTTAATTGGCTTACATCAGTCAAATGCGCAAAATATTGCATTTCAAATTGCTAATTTATTTGGTGGCGAAATAATAGAAACTAATAATTCCAATGATCAAAGTTTCTTAAATCTTGATGAATTTGGGAATCAATGGGGTTGGAAAAGATCTGGCAACATAAAGGATTGGTCAAAACTAGTAATTAAACAAGCTAAGAAAGAAGAAATATTTTGCAAACAAGTATCTGGTAATAACTTATGGAAAACTTCAGAATCAGGTGAGATTATTAATCAAATTAATGAAAAAGAAACTAAAAAACCAGATTCAACATTTCATGTGAGTATATTCGAAAATAATAAAAGAAATTGGCATCCTCCTGTATTGTGGGTTGGATTGGGTTGTGAGAGAAATACCAGCAAAGATTTAATAGCAAATTTTTTAAAAGAAATTTTTAAGTCAAGTAATTTATCACATCATTCAATAGCGGGATTTGCAACTATTGATATTAAAGAAGATGAAAAAGGAATTTTAGAACTCGCTGAAGAAAATAACTTTCCTATCAAGTTTTTTTCTAAAGAAGACCTCTCAAAAATAATTGTCCCAAATCCATCAAATGTTGTTCAAAAAGAAATTGGCACACCTTCCGTAGCAGAAGCATCTTGCTTACTGGCAGCAGGAGAAGAATCAAAATTGTTAAAGGAAAAAAAAATTTTTAAAAATCAATCTGGGGCTGTAACTATTGCTATAGCAGAATCAAAAAATCAATATTATCCAACCAATGGGGAAATTCATATTATTGGAAGTGGGCCTGGCGATATCTCCTTTCTAACCAATAATTCAAGAAAAGCACTTTCAAGATGTACTGTTTGGATTGGATACAAAATGTATTTGGATTTAATTAAACCTTTAAAAAGGAGTGATCAGGTTTTAATTGAAAGTAAACTTACTCAGGAAAAAGAAAGATGTATTAAAGCAATTAAATTAGCAGAGGAAGGAATAAAAGTGGCTTTAATTTCGTCAGGGGAATCTGGATTTTATGGAATGGCTGGTTTACTTTTGGAATTACTTCAAAAAATCAAAAAAGAATGGAGACCTTACTTTGAAGTACATCCCGGAATAAGTAGTGTTCAATTAGCGGCTGCGCTTAGCGGAGCACCTCTAATGAATGACTTTTGTTCAATAAGTTTAAGTGATAAGTTAACTCCATGGTCTTTAATAGAAAAAAAAATTGAAGGAGCTCTTCTAGGTGACTTTGTAATAGCATTATTTAATCCTCAATCAATTGAAAGAAATTGGCAACTTAAAAGTGCACTTGATCTATGTTTAAAATCTAGGCAAGGAGATACTCCTGTTTTAATAGCTAGACAAGTAGGGAGAGCAAATCAATCTAAAAAGTTTTTCACTTTAAATACTCTTCCTATTAAAGAAATTGATATGTTATCAATAATTATTATTGGAAATTCTCAAACCACCTTAGTAGATGATATATTTCTCACTCCCAGAGGATATTTACAAAATTAAGTTTAGATAATTTAAAATTAAGAATAAGATGTTTTTCTTTGCTTTTCTTTAATAAGAAGACTAATGTTTTATAAAAAGGATTAAGAAAATTCATTGAAAAATATTGGTTTAGTTTTATTTGACATTGATGGAGTAATTCGTAGCGTAGAGAATAGTTACAGACTTTCATTAAGAAAAACAGTTTGCAAATTTTGCGGATGGGAGCCAAGTTATATTGATATTGATAATGCAAAAAATGAAGGTATCTGGAATAATGACTGGGATTTAAGTTTAGAATTTATAAAAAGATTTATAAAAAAAAAGAACTTAAATCTTGAAATACCTCCAAGAGATGAAATAGTTAAATGTTTTGAAAAGTTTTACTTTGGAGGAGATCCAAATAAAGATAGTAGATATTGGTCTGGATTCATTACAAATGAGGAGTTATTAGTTGATAAAAAGTTTTTTGATTTATTAGAAAAAAATGGAATAATTTGGGGATTTGTTAGTGGTGCTGAGTCTGCTTCTGCAAAGTTTGTTTTAGAAAAAAGACTTGGACTAAAATCACCTCCTTTAATATCTATGGGAGATGCTCCTGACAAGCCTAATCCTAAAGGTTTTATTAACTTATCAAAAAAACTTCTTGGAGATAAATTTGGCTCATCAAATATTCCCATTGGATATGTAGGAGATACTATTGCAGATATAAAAACAGTTATGAACGCTAAAAAGGAAATACCATCTCAGAAATTCATTAGTATTGGAATAGCTCCCCCTCATTTACATTCAAAGTCTAGATTAAAAGAACGTAATTCATACGAAAAAAATTTACAAGTTGCTGGCGCTGATTTGATTTTAAATTCTATTAATGAACTTAAAAATATTAATTTCGACTTGTTTTAAAAAATATAAATTAAAAAATATTTCTCAATAAATTACGGAGAGGGAGGGATTCGAACCCTCGACAAAAGTTACCTCCTGTAACTCCTTAGCAGGGAGCCGCTTTCAACCACTCAGCCACCTCTCCAGTTCTTATACATTATCAATTTTTTTGCAAACATTCAAAATAATTTATTTAATCGAAATGTCTAGTCTACTTGAACTTTCGGTAATCTATTTTTAAAAGAACAAAGAATTTCCCAAGGAATAGTATTAGATGCTCTTGCCCAATCAAGAGGAGAGATTGTTTTATCTCCATCAGATCCTAGTAATACCATCGTACTACCAATTTCAATTTCACTGGAACCTGTTATGTCCACCATCATTTGATCCATAGTTATGGAGCCAACTTGAGGATAAAGTTTATTATTATGAATAACGTTTATCTTACCAGAGAGATTTCTAGAGACTCCATCGGCATAACCAATATTTAATACAGCTAACTTAGTTTTTCTACTACTTACAAATTTTCCTCCGTAACTTACACTTACCCCTTGGTCAATAATCCTTATAAAAGCTACTTTAACTTTCAAAAATAAAGCTGGTTTAAGTGATAAATTTTTATCTATTTTTGCTAGAGGACTATATCCATACATAGAAAGCCCAACACGTACCATGTGAAAATGAAAATCTTTATTAAGAAGCATGCCCGCAGAATTGGCCAAATGAATCTTGATATTGTGATTTCTATGAACGTTAATTTGTTTTAATAATTCCTGAAACTTAAACCTTTGTTGTTGCGTACTACTTTTAGGATCCAATGAGTTATCTTCATCTGCAGATGATAAATGACTATATATTCCTTTTATTGATATGTTTTCAAAAGATTTTATTTTTTCAAATTGCTGAACAAATTTATTAGGTTCAAATCCTAATCTTGACATTCCAGTATCAACTTTAAGGTGCAAACAAAATTTCAACCCAAAGTACTTCCCAATATTATTGCAAATCAAACATTCTCTTAAACTACTGATAGTCGGCATAAGATCATTTTTAAAGGATATTATTAAATCCCTTTTTGTATATATATTGCCTAAAATGAGAATTGGTTTTTTAACTCCAGCAGAACGAAGCTTAATCCCTTCTTTCAAAGTAGCAACTCCTAATTGCGAAGCACCACCTTTAATAGCGAATTTAGATACTACTTTTGCATCATGTCCATATCCATCAGCTTTAACAACTGCCATAAATTGACAGTCTTTATTTAATTTTGATTTTAACTGTCTTACATTTTTTTCTAATGCTTTACCGTTAATTTCAATCCATGCTCTTTGTTTTGGATCAATATCTTGTTCAAAATTTGAATATTTATCAAAATTAAGTCCATGATTAGATTGCCGAGTTTGCATAACTTTTCACAATTACATGCGCTTCTTGAAATATACAGTTAGCATGACATGTAAATTGTAATTTGGCATGGGCCAGACTCTAGTTTTAAATGCATCTTATGAACCTTTAAACATCACTTCTTGGAGAAGAGCTGTTATTTTAATGATCAAAGGTAAAGCTGAAAGCTTAGAGGAGGATAAAGCTCATTCAATACATTCAGGCAGAAAATTACCTACAGTTATAAGACTTCGTTACTACGTGAAAGTACCATTTAGAGAAGTTTCTTTAACAAGAAAAAATATTCTCCTAAGAGATAATAATTCCTGCCAGTACTGTAACTACAGAGGCAGTGATCTATCAATAGATCATGTTTTACCGAGAAGCAGAGGTGGTACTGATAACTGGGAAAATGTTACTACGGCATGTCTTAGATGTAATGTACAAAAAGGAAACCGCACCCCAGAAGAGGCAAAAATGCCTTTAAAACGCAAGCCATACCGCCCACTAAGTAATCTTAATTTTGAAGCTACAAGACAAATTGACTCTGGTAGACATAAAGAATGGAGTAAATACGTAATAGGGATATCAATCTAATAAAAATAAAATCTTAATTTACTTCGTTATTAAAATCTTCCATCATTCTTTTTTGTTCTTTAGCTATACATGCATTAATTACTTCATCCAATTGACCAGAAAGAATAGGTTCAAGTGAAAAATTGGAACCCAATCTATGATCAGTTGTTCTGTTATCTTTAAAATTATAAGTTCTTATTTTCTCACTCCTATCTCCAGTACCGACCTGGGAAAGTCTTTCTGATCTCTCCTTAGCATTTGATTCTTTTAACTGAATTTCATATAGTTTAGCTCTTAAAATTTCCATTGCTCGTTCTCGATTTTGTAATTGTGATCTCTCTTGAGTACAGAAAACTCTTATTCCAGTGGGCTTATGGAGAAGATCAATAGCAGTCTCTACCTTATTTACATTTTGCCCACCTGCGCCTCCTGATCTTGCTGTGCCAACCTCTAAATCGGTTGGATCAATCTTAACCTCAACAGGATCAGCCTCCGGCATGACAGCAACTGTAGCTGTAGAGGTGTGAACTCTACCTTGAGATTCTGTAGCTGGGACTCTTTGGACTCTATGCACACCAGCCTCGAATTTCAGTTGACTATATACAGAATCTCCTTTTACGGAGATAACTAACTCTTTAAATCCTCCCATATCAGACTCAGAAGCACTAACAGGCTTTACAGACCATCCAACCTTTTGTCCATATCTTTCATACATTCTTGCTAAGTCACCCGCCCATATACAAGCTTCATTTCCTCCAGCACCTGCTCGGATTTCTAACATTACACTTCTCTCATCTCTTGGATCTTTAGGTAATAAAGCGATTGTGGTTTTTTGAATAAGTGCATTCTTACATTCCTCTAGATTAGTTAATTCTTCGTTTATCAAAAATTCCATCTCTTTATCATTTCGATTCTCTTTCAATAGAATTCTCGAATCTTCAATTTCCTTATCAGTATTAATCAACTTATTAAAATCAATAACCAAAGGCTCTAATTTTGACCTTTCTCTTGCA
>QCGK01000016.1 GCA_003279945.1 Prochlorococcus sp. AG-388-A01 | reverse complement strand
GTCTCTGTCTTGGTTAGTTGTATTTAAATTATTTTTTATATGACCTACATATAACTTCCCACCTCTGACTTCAAGTTCTGCAAGTTCAGATAGTCTTAATCCAAAAATTGATATTAATCCTGTAGCTAAAAACATCTCAGGGTCACTTGATTCAAGATCATCTAGTAATCTCAATAGATCACTTTCTTTTACATAAGGAGTTAATGATGATTTTTTAGATTTCTTAGAAACACCTTTTAATTCTTTTCTGTAATCATCTTCTGGAGGTTGCCATCTTTTATCATTCATTGAATGTCTTTTGATGCCATAAGTTAATATGTCGCACCAAGTATCTATATATCTTTTTTTCTGATCTGGGGTAATATTTTCCCCTAATTTTGCTGCACACAATTTTATTAATTCTGTCCCTGTATTAGGTGCTGGCCTTTTATTCATTACCTCTAAAAATATTTGAATCCTTGTATAGTATTTTTTCTCTGTTCCGCTTGATAGTGGTCTTTTAGTCGCTAAAAATTGGTCAACTTTTGTGGCCTTTAATTGAGCCTCATATTCTTCAAAAACTTTATCGTATTCTTTTTGTGGATAGAAATGTTTAGGTGGAACTATTAGAAAATCTTGCCATGCTTTATTAGGTGCTGTTATATCATCCCCAATAAATTGAGACTTCCATCTTCTACCAGCATCACTTAGTGGAAGGTTCTCTTTAACTACTAAAGGTTTTATAAATTTAATTGCATTGAGGATATCAATACCAGAAGATTTCTTCCATTTAATAGGAAGTGTCACAGACGTTCTTTTGTTGGCCTTACCAAGCCCTTCGTTGTAAACATAGAGGATTTTAGTCTTGCCACTAGTCTCGCCATTTACAAGCCATCCTTGACCAAAATTAGTGCGAACAGAATCTCTTAAGTCTGTTTCCCAAGAACCATTACTACTACTTGCCATTTCATTAGTGATATTAGTGCGAATATTAGTGCGATTTACTCAATATGTCCATATATTCACTTATAAGTACTTGAAATGGAGTGTATATTTTCTTCTCTCTAAATTCTTTAAAACCCCTGCGGTAGTTAGGCTTTGGGCTATGCCCTCGCCGAGAATTGAACTCGGGGCCTCTCCCTTACCAAGGGAGTGCTCTACCGCTGAGCTACAAGGGCAGTTTAAAAGTGGGCCGGGTTGGATTTGAACCAACGTAGGCAGAGCCAGCGGATTTACAGTCCGCCCCCTTTAACCACTCGGGCACCGACCCCCACTATTTGAACTTATCAGTTAATGGACACTTTGTGTGAAAATATTTTGGTTTTTTTGTTTCTTTATAGATAGCATTTGTAAAGAGAAAACTTTTTGATGATGGATATTTTATTGATAAATGGACCAAATTTAAATCTTTTGGGTACTAGAGAACCTGAAATATATGGTAATAAAACATTGAGTGATATAGAAAAAGATTTAACTAAAGTTTCTCAAGAAAAAAGTGTAAATCTTGAATGTTTTCAAAGTAATCATGAAGGTGAAATAGTTGATAAAATTCATGATTCTGTTAATAGTATCCAAGGTATTCTTATAAACGCTGGTGCTTTTACTCATACCTCGATTTCTATTCGTGATGCTTTAATTGGATCAGAAATTCCCTTTGTAGAGTTACATATCTCAAATATTTTTAGTAGAGAAGAATTTCGTAAAGAATCTTTTCTTACAGATAAAGCTATAGGAATAATTAGTGGCTTCGGCATATTAAGTTATTCCTTAGCTCTTGAAGGAATCATTGGATATTTAAGTACTAAAGATTAAATGCTAGTCGATTTTAAAAGGCCTTCTTCTCATATTAAATATTTATCCTCATTAACCTCAGATGAGTGGATCAGCCTCGCATTATCTAATCCAATAGATATTCTTATTGACCATGCTCATTGTGAAAGGAAAGCGGCAGGAGTAGCTATTCAATTGATGTTCAGATATCCATCAGAACCAAATCTGGCAGAAGTTCTAAGTCCAATTGCAAGAGAGGAATTAGAGCATTTTGAAAAAATACTTTATTTTTTAAAGGATCTTGGACATCCTCTTGATTCCTTAAAACCGCCTCCATATGGTGCTGAATTGTCCAAGAATATAAGAAAGGAAGAGCCCAATAGAATGCTTGATAGTTTTTTAATCGCAGGACTGATTGAAGCAAGAAGTCATGAAAGACTAAGTTTGCTTGCTCTGAATTCTGAAGACAAAGCTTTTAGAGGCCTTTATGAGTCTCTGCTTGAGAGTGAGGCCAGACATTTTGGAATTTATTGGAAACTAGCGCAAACTAAATTCTCTAAAAATGAAACTTTCAAAAGGTTAGAGGAATTGTCTGAAATTGAGTCAGAAATACTGGCTGAAACTTGTCTGATGCCAAGGGTCCATAGCTAAAAATAATTTAGTTAAATTAATAATGTTTATAAAAAAAATTTTAAAAGTATTTACAGGTTATAAAAGTGATTCGGCATCATTAACGATCGTTGGAGTTGGGCCTGGAGATCCATCTCTTTTAACAATTGCCGCTGTAAATGCAATTAAAAAAGCAAAAGTTATAGTTTTTCCAGTATCAGATGAAAATAAAAAGAGTTTTGCTGCGGAAATAGTCAAGAAATATACCAAATTTAAAAAAAATATACCTATCATTTTCCCAATGGCTAGGAAGGATTTTGATCCTGATGAAATATGGTCTATTGCAGTAGAAAAAATTGTGAAATTTATACAAAATGGCGAATCAGTAGTTTTACTTTGTCTTGGAGATACTTCACTATTTGCAAGCTCTTCTAATATTTTGAGGATAATGAAAAATGATCATCCCGAAATTATTACCAATACCATACCTGGTATTTCTTCTCTTTCGGCAGCAGCAGCTTTGAATGATTTTGATTTAGTTAAAAAAGGTGAAACCTTGATAATAAAAGAATGCCCTTCTTCTAATTCAGAATTAACATCCCTTATCAGGGAAAGTAGAGGAAATCAAACCGTCTTAGCAATTATGAAAGTTGGGAAAAGATGGAATTTAGTGAGGGAAATCTTAAAAAAAGAGGATATTTTCAAGACATCATTAATAGCTTTAAGTGTTGGTATGCCTGATCAAATTATTCAATATGCATTTCAATATGAGAATGATATTATGCCTTATTTCTCTTTGATTTTGATAAGGTTTGATTAATGAATAAAAAGGAAAATTTCGTAGGGAATCAATTTACATGGCCAATATCTAAGGAACTATTATTCCTAGTTCTTGAAGATAAAGTTAGTGATGTTTTTGTTTGTGAATTAGTCTGGGAAAGACTTTTTTATATGAGAGAAATACCTGTTAATGCTTGGTTTTCTAGTGCATTAACTCCTACTTATTGGTCAGAAAAATTTGTAGAGGCTCCTCAAATAATTTCAGAGAGATTAGCATCAGTACACTTGACTCGATCAATACCAAAGGATAATAAACAAGGACTGAAAAATTTTCTTAATTTTAAAGGTTATAAGATTAACGAACTTTATCCAAGAAGAACTAGAAGAGCGACCGCAGTAAATTGGTTAATTTATTGGGCTATTGAAAATAAATGTTTCTCAAATGCTAATAATCTTATTCCAATAGCATGTTCACCACCTGTTAATCCAGCAAAAGGACATTTTGGAGATCCAGAAATCAAATAATTTTTTTTGAGTAACGTAAATGATTGTATTGAAGGTATAGTTGTAATGGATACTTTCTTTGGAGAGAAGAATTGATTCTCCCTACAATAGCAATTATCGGAAGACCTAATGTTGGGAAATCTACCTTGGTTAATCGTCTTTGCCAAAGTAATGATGCAATAGTATTTGACAAACCTGGTGTTACAAGGGATAGAACTTATCAAAATGCGTTATGGGGGGGCAAGGAATTTCAAATAGTCGATACTGGAGGCTTAGTTTTTGATGATGATAGTGAATTCCTACCAGAGATCAGAACACAAGTTTTCTTGGCTCTAGAAGAGGCTTCGCTCGCCTTACTTGTGGTAGATGGAAACCAAGGTGTAACTGATGGTGATTTATCAATAGCAAAATGGTTAAGAAACTCAAGCTGTAAAACAATTGTTGCTGTTAATAAATGTGAATCGACTACTCTTGGAATCTCTTTGGCTTCAGAGTTCTGGAAATTAGGATTGGGCGAACCTTACCCTGTTTCCGCTATTCATGGTTCAGGTACAGGGGATATTCTAGATCTTGTTATTAGCGAACTCCCTGAGAATAATTTTCAGGATGAAGAAGAAAAGATAATGATGGCAATTATTGGCAGGCCAAATGTTGGTAAATCTAGTTTGTTAAATTCAATCTCTGGAGAAAAAAGAGCAATAGTTAGTGATATAAGTGGAACGACGACTGATTCAATTGATACTCTTATTAAAAAAGGTGATCATCAATGGAAAATTGTTGATACTGCAGGGATTAGAAGAAAGAAAAATGTTAAATATGGTACTGAATTCTTTGGTATTAATAGGGCTTTTAAATCTATTGATAGAAGTGATGTTTGTGTATTAGTTATAGATGCTATAGATGGAGTAACTGATCAGGACCAAAAGTTAGCAGGGAGAATAGAAGAACAAGGCAGAGCTTGTATAATTGTTATTAATAAATGGGATCTTGTAGAAAAAAATAGTTCAACAATTTATCAAGTAGAAAAAGAACTTAGATCTAAACTTTATTTTTTACACTGGTCAAAAATGATTTTTATATCTGCCCTAACTGGACAGAGAGTTGATAATATTTTTGAGCATGCTCTTAACGCTGTAAATCAACATAGAAGAAGAGTTACAACATCTGTTTTTAACGAAGTTCTTAAAGAATCAATTAGTTGGAAAAGTCCTCCAACGAAAAGAAGCGGCAAGCAAGGCAGGCTTTATTACGGTACTCAAGTAAAGAACAAACCACCGACTTTTACTCTTTTTGTAAATGATCCTAAATTATTTGGAATAACTTATAGAAGATATATTGAAAAACAAATTAGAGTAAATTTAGGCTTTGAAGGCACACCTCTAATTTTACTTTGGAGAGGGAAACAGCAAAGATTATTAAATAAAGAAGTCGAAAGGGAAAATATTGAGCTAATTCAAAAAGATTAATGAATTTACTTAACAAATTTTCAGTTGGTCAGTACGTTTATGGTAGTAGAAGTTGGCTAAGAATTATAGATAGTAGATTAAAAATAATTATAGTAATGATATTTTTAATCACTCCAATTTGGGCGGGTCCAATATGGAGATTAAGTTTAGTGGGTTGTTTACTATTAATTACTTTTTTAAGTTTATTACCATCAAGAGTATGGTGGCGTTCATTGTTTTTTCTCTCATGTTTATCGTTATTAATTGGATGTATATCAATATTTGCTTCTTCTGATATTCAATCTCTTGATGGCTATTTAAGAAATCCTAATGAGTTGCAAGTAGTAGTGGAGAGCAATAAAAAATGGAATATTTTGCAAATTCCTTCTCAGAAGATATGGTTTATAAATTTTGGTCCTTATAACTTATCAAGGAAAGCCTTTGAATTAGGAATAAAAACCTCTACTTTGATATTTACTGTTATTCATAGTGTTAATTTGATGCTTTTAACTACATTACAAGAAGATATTGTATGGGGATTAAGTTGGTTTTTGTATCCATTAAGAAAAATTGGATTACCAATTAATAAGTGGCTTTTTCAGTTATTAATTGCATTACGTTTTATTCCTCTAGTACAGGAAGAATTTCAAAATATACTTAAATCAGTATCAGTTAGATCAATAAATTTCAGACATTTAGGATTTAAGAAATCTTTTAATATCTTATTAAGTTTGGTGGAAAGATTATTTCAAAATATATTTCTTAGGATTGATCAAGGAGCAGAATCATTGCTCTCCAAGAAAGAAATTATTATAAAAACAAATAGATTTAGAACTTTTAATCCTTCAAAATCTCTCAATGTAATTGTTAATACATTATCGATTTGTTTTATTTGCATAGCAATTTTTCTTAGAAAACTGTATGGTGCATTATAAATAACACAATATTTAAGTTTGAGTTCTGAGCGTTATTTAAACCATCCAACTTTTGGTATGTTGTACCAAGTCTCTCCTGGAAGTGATGGAAGAGATATTTATGCGACTTTATATGCTCAAAAAATGTTTTTTTTAGTAGAAATTAGACAGAGAGAAGTTTTTTTTGAAGTTATACCTTATTTAGATGCCCGTAATCAGGCCGAATTAAACCTTCAAAAAGCTAGAAGAAAAGGATCTGAAGAACTATCTAAATGGGAAAATTTATTTACACAAACTTTCTTATAAAAAAAGTTGAACCCGGCAAATTATTTAAAAATTAAAAAAAAAATTCCATCAAATGTAAATATTCTTGCTGTAAGTAAAGGATTTACAAGTCAAGAAATCAAGACTATTCAAAATTTAGGCCAGAATGATTTTGGAGAGAGTAAGTTTCAAGAGGCGTTTGAAAAACAACTAATCCTAAAAGATCTTAAACAAATAAATTGGCACTTTATTGGGCGAATACAAAGTAATAAAATAAGAAAAATAGTTCAAAATTTTAAGTACATTCATTCAGTAGATTCATTTGAAAAGTTGCAAAAGATTTCTAATATTGCATCCGATGAGAAGAAAAATCCATTAATAATGTTGCAGGTAAAGTTGATTGATGACCCTTCTAAGGGAGGCTTTAATCCTGAACTTTTAATATTGAAATGGAGAGAAATTCAAGATTTGAAAAATATCAGATTAACTGGTTTGATGACTATTAATCCTAAAGGGCTTAGCTCAAAAGGAAATTCAGAGTTGTTTAAAAAATGTCGCGCCCTAGCTGATTCACTTCAACTTCCAGATTGTTCAATGGGAATGACAGGGGACTGGGAGGAAGCTATTGAAGCTGGATCAACTTGGTTAAGATTAGGATCATTAATTTTTGGAGATAGATCCTAATTAGTTTTTTTTATAAAAATTTTATCTATAAACTTGCGATAAAGTATAAGTAACGTTATTTAAGTATAGGTAGTTTATTCATTTAAAAAATGAATCTATTACTTAAGGTTCTTAAACCTTAGTATTAGTAATCAATTTCATGAGGATTTAAAGGTGTCACTTATTTCTAAATTAAAAGCAGTTGTTGCAGGTGATGAGTATCTCGATGATGATTTTGATGATTTGGATTATGCAACAGAGGATGAATTAAATAATATTAATGATTCAAAGCAAAATCAAAGAAATTCAAATGTTCTTGCCAATTCAAATCCATTCGATTTTATGAATAACAACAGATCATCAAAAGTTGTTGGAATGCCTGGGATCTCAAATTCATCTTCGGAAGTAAGCTTAATGGAACCAAGAAGTTTTGATGAGATGCCTCAAGCTATACAAGCTTTAAGAGAGAGAAAAACTGTGATTCTTAATTTAACTATGATGGATCCCGATCAGGCTCAAAGAGCGGTTGATTTTATCGCTGGTGGAACATATGCAATTGATGGGCATCAAGAGAGAGTAGGAGAAAGTATTTTTCTTTTTGCTCCAAGTTGTGTAAATATAACTAGTTCCTCCCCTGAAGAGGCCTCCCCTTCTAATGTAACTTCAAAAAATACAACTCAATATAGTTTGGAAAATAATATTGCTCCTGAACCAGCATGGGGTAATTCTAAATTAAGTGCTTATTCATGATTAATCTGTGACAGAAAAAATAGCGATTATTGGTTTTGGAAATATTGCAAATGCTATAATAACCCCTCTATTAGAAAAAAATTTAATTCAGCCAGAGAATATTTTTTGCGTTGTCAAATCAAAAAAAAGTTTTGAAAATATAAAAAAAAATTATAAACATAATATAAATGTTTATGAATCTGGTTCTGAAGAATCAAAAATAATTTGGGATTGTCAAGTTAAACTTCTCTCTGTAAAACCGCAGCATCTTAAAGATATAATAGAGCAGCACAATATAAAAATAGAGGATAATTTATTAGTTTCAATTCTTGCTGGAGTTTCAATAAATAGTTTAACTAAAACATTTCCTAATCATAAATGCGTGAGAGTTGTTACAAATATTCCAATAACTATTGGAAAGGGTTTAACCGGAATTGCATGGGGTAAAAAAATTACAGAAGATCAGAAACAAGTTACAAAAAAATTATTTGAGAATACTAGCAAGATATACGAATTTTCTGAAGATTACCTCGATATCTTTTTAGCATTGACTTCATCAGGACCTGCAATTATTGCTTTAATTATTGAAGCATTAAGTGATGGAGGGTTAAGCGGTGGATTGCCAAAAAAACTTTCAGAAGAACTTGTTATGGAGATGATAATTGGAACTATTAGTTTAATAAAAGAAAAAAAACTCACTACTTCGGAGCTTAAAAATTTAGTAACCTCCCCAGGTGGAACAACTATATCTGCTTTAAGAGTATTAGAAAAAAAGAGTATAAGGTCAGCATTAATTGAATCAATAGTTTCGGCAAGTAACCGAAGTAAAGAGTTTAGTTAGTTTTTGAAATTATCTTTTAGTTCCATATAAACTTTCTCAAGCGAATTTATATTTTTGGTAATTGTATACCTTTCAAGTACTCTATCTCTAGCTTTCATCCCAAGATCTTTTGTAAATGAGGGGTGTTCTATCAGAATTGGGATGATAGTTTTTAGTTGTGCGGATACATTATAAGTTGAAATTACTATTCCTGCTCCATTATCTAAAACTTCACCATCAGCTCCGGCATCAGTTGCTACACATGCAGTACCAGTAGACATTGCCTCTAAAAGCGATAATGACAAACCTTCCACTAAGCTTGGCAAGAAAAATACTTCGGCTATTTGCATTATCGCTACCCTAGTTTCTAAATCTAATTCGGCCCCCCACCAAATTAATTTCTCCTTGCTGAGGTTAGAAAAACTATTTTCCAGTGTTGGCTTCATTGGTCCATCTCCAACAATAACTAATTTACAATTATTATTTTTTGTTTGGTGCCAAGAGCGTAAAAGTGCTTCGATATTTTTTTCATTTGCAATTCTTCCCATATATAAAAAGATTCTTTTATTACCGAGCTTGTTTTTTACCTGATCATATTTTTTATTTTTTTCGTAATAAGGTTTCCAAATATTTTCATTAACTCCGTTTGGAATAATTATTTGTTTTTCTTTTGGCACTCCTAATTTTTCAAGAACATTTTTCTGAGGTTCAGAAAAAACGATTACTTTATCGAACTTTGTTAGAGAGGGAGCATAAAGTTGATATGTTAATTGTTGAGTGCTAGCCGTTAAATTTCTATTTTTAGCATCAAATGCTGGATGAAATGTTCCTATAAGTGGAATATTAATTTCTTTACAAAGCTCTGGAAGTCTAAAGTCTAAAGGGGATAAAGTTAGACTAGCGTGTACAATATCAGGTTTTAATCTTTCCAACGACAGCCTTAGCTCTTTTTCAGCTCGTGGGGAGGGTATTGTATAAACTTGGGACTTAATTAAATATGGGAGACTTACTTCAGGATCATTTGCCAGAAATAATGGCTTTGATAAATCTGAACTAGAGTGATTATCGAAATGAATAAAACTAATTTTATGTCCTCTGGCCTTCAATTCCTCAGTAGTTGAATTACCATAAGTCACATTCCCACAAAAAGGAGATTTTTTACCCAGCCAGGCAATGTGAGCCACTTTAATGTAATGAACTATTTATTAAATTAACAGTCAGAGCCCATAAGATCATAATTTGTTAATTGTTAATGAGAATGTTAATTATATAATTCTCTCAACATTTTTAGTGAAGATAGATCTTTCTCTAATTGAAAAGTGATCCAAGTTTCGATAATAAATAATATTCTCAGCCAAACTTTTTTAGGTCCTAATAGTTCTCCATTCGATTTTATTGGTAATTCGGGGAAGAGAAGTCTCTGTAATAAAGCAACTTCAGATGCATTTATTTTTAGATTACTTTGAGGATCTTCGATGGAGGAAAATCCTTCATTTGGCAAATAATAACAACTCCATTCCCAGTTTCCTAAAGGCGGAATAATAGGTTCTCCCGTCTTACAGCAATGATGTATTGGTAAATTAACCCCCCCGATTGCTAATAGATGGATTAAGGATTGAATACTCATAGAGAGTATTTTAATATCCTCTTCTTTAGAAACTTCATATAAATAAATCCTATCTAAATGAGCAAGAACGCAAGATAAATAGTTTTGTTGCTGGTCATTATTACCTACTAATAAAAATGTTAATTCAGTTATTGCTTGCGCTGCTGCAAGACATTCAATATTTTTTCCTAGTCCAGAATAGCTTTTTAATATTTTAATTTGACGTACAGATTTAAGATTCCTTTTGCCAAAAATCTGCAAACTTAAATATGTTAAAGGAGTGGCTGCGGCAAGACTACTTTTTGGACGCCTAGCACCAGGCACCGCTAACCGAACTATCCCTTGCTCATCGGTAAGGATAGTAATTAATCTATCATTCTCACCTAGTGGAGAAGCTTTAATACAAAGGCCTTCTAATATGTACTCACCGGAACCAGACATTTAAATAACTTTTACTTCTTGAAAAATCTCATAAAAATTAGAAGTCCCTATGCAATTAATTCCTGCATCAAACAAATCAATAACTTGTGTAAGTTTTTTTATACCACCTACAACTTTAATTTGATTTTGGTCCCCTGTTATTTTTAATATTTCGGCTACATCATGAGATTTAATAGGTGGCCCAAACCCGTCCCCAAATTGAAAATTTTTTATTCCTAATTCTATTATTATTTCTATTGCAATATGCAAAATTTCTTTTTCTAGCTTTGATTTATTAATGATTATAGTAACTGGTAATCCCGATAACTTAACTTGCTCAATTTCAGCCGCGAAAGTTTCTAAATTTCCTTTGGATAAATTGATAAAGTTTGGGGTATATTCAATTCCATTTGCACCTTTATCTTTTGCGAAACAAACTAATTCTTCAATGAATGAAACTGGTAAATCTGCAAATGGATAAGAAATGAGTGCGTTTATATTTGAGCTGTAATTACCCAAACTGTTTTTTAAATAAGGTAAATAATTAAGAGAAGTAGAAATATTCTTGATGTTATATTTTTTTATTAAGTCGCAATTTGAGCAGAAATTATCCCATTTTAAGTAGGGGTTAATAATAATCGCATGAATTTTCTCGTTTAATTCATATTCAATATTGGGCATTGAAAAGTTATTTTGATTGAATTAGTCCATAACCTCCATGATTCCTCTTGTAAATAACTTGAAGTTCGTTATTTTTCTTATTTCGGAAAACATAAAAATCATGATCAATTAAATCTAGTTGCTTTCTTGCTTCTTCTAATGAAATTGGAGTCATTTCAAAGTATTTATTTTTAACAGATGGCTCAGGCAGACTTGCTTCTATTCCTTCTTTAAATAAAGCTTTATCGAGAAAGCTTGATCCCTCAGTTTCGAATGGGAAAGATTCTTTATTTTTAATATGATTAATATGCATAGTTTTATTATTTCTTTCTTTGTATTTACGTAATTTTCTGCAAAGTTTATTTGAAACTAAATCAATGCTTGAGTAAAGATTTTCAGTTTTTTCTTCAGCTCTAATTACAGTACCATTTGCAAATATAGTAACTTCTGCAGTTTGGAAAGAGACTCTTGGGTTCTTTTCTATTGAGAGGTGTATGTCGGCTTCTTTAACGATATCCTTATAGTGATGCGTTGCTTTTTCTATCTTTGCCTCAGTGTATTCTTTTAATGCTCCAGTGAGCTCAAGATTCTTTCCATGGATTAAAATTTTCATAACAAATCTAAAAATATTTACTTACTTTCTAAATCTACTTAAATATGGTTAATAGAACAGCAATAATTAAACAACCTGATAAAATTTCATTTTTCAATGATGTTTATAATTTACAAAAAGAATATCAGGAGGCATTGATTTTAGATAACTCTAACCCTGATTTTATTTGGATAGGTGAACATGATCTATGTTATACGCTAGGCAGAGGATCTAATTACGAAAATTTACTATTTTCTCTGAATGATGAGAAATATGATGTTTTTAAGATTGATAGAGGTGGTGAGGTTACTTGCCATATGCCAGGACAATTAGTAACTTACTTAGTATTAGATTTGAAGAATTTTAATAAAGATTTAAATTGGTATTTAAGAAAAATTGAAGAAATTATTATAAAAATTCTTGGAACTTTTAATATTGATTGTCACTCTAGAAAAGGTTTTACTGGAGTTTGGATAGGAAATAAGAAAATTGCTTCAATTGGAATTGGTTGTAAAAGATGGATTACAATAAATGGATTTTCAATCAATATTGACTGCGAATTAGAAAACTTTAATAAAATTGTTCCTTGCGGAATAGAAAATTGTCTTATGGCAAATATGATTGATTACAACAAAAATTTAAATATTCAAGAAGTCAAGAGAATTGTTAAAAAAATCATTCAGGAAGAATTTAATTTTGATTTTGTATCAAAATAGAAATTAAAATTTCAAAATCAATTAAATATGGGTGATTTAGCGTATTGGCCTTCAGCCAAACCTCTTTCTAAAAAAGATAAATTTGCTAAAAATAGAGATTTTATTAAGAACCTTAATCATATAGATCAAATTTGGGAAAAATTAAAATTTAAATGTGGTGATACTTTAGCTGTTTGCGATTTGAGAGGGAAATACAAAGAAAAATTCTCTTATTCTGAGCTGGCTGATTTAATAACGAAAGTCTCTTTTTCTTTTAAAAATTTTGGTTTAGTAAAGGGGGATGTAGTTACTGTAATATCTGAAAATTCTCCAAGATGGCTAGTAGTAGATCAAGGCTTAATGCGTTTAGGAGCTATAAATGCAGTAAGAGGTATTAATTCTCCTTCAGTAGAATTAGACTATATTATTAAGCACTCTAATTCAGTAGGTCTAATAGTTCAATCTAAGGAGATTTGGCTAAAGTTAAACAACAAACAAGAATTAAAAAAAAGACTGAAATTCATAATCAATTTAGAAGATGAAAAATTTGAAAGTTTAATAAGTTGGAGTAAATTTATAAGTTCAGTAGAAAAAGAAGATTCACAAAATAATAATCTTGAAAAAGATAATCCAGAAATTGATGACGTCGCTACCATTCTTTACACTTCTGGGACAACAGGAAAACCTAAGGGTGTCCCCTTGACTCATGCAAATTTTTTACATCAAATAATCAATTTAGCCTATATCGCTGATCCAGAACCTGGGACCTCTGTATTAAGCGTGTTACCTATCTGGCATTCTTATGAGAGGAGTGCTGAATACTTCTTTTTTTCATGTGGTTGTTCTCAATACTATACAACGCCAAAATTTCTGAAAGATGATATTACACAAATAAAACCAGTAGTCATGGCTACTGTACCAAGACTATGGGAGGCAATACATGATGGTTTTTTTCAGGCGTTGAAAAAAATGCCTTCCAAAAAGCAAAAACTTATTAAGTTTTTGATAATCAATAGTTCAGTTTTCAAAAGAAATCTAAGAAAGATAAGAAATTTAGATATCAATCAAATAACTTTTAAATCAAAAATCCCCTTACTTGGTTCTGTTATTGGCCGATATCCTTTACATAAAGTGTCTACTATTTTTTTATGGCCGAATATTCTTAGACAACTATGCGGAGAAAAACTGAAATTTCCCATTAACGGCGGAGGTGCATTACCAGAACATGTGGATCTTTTTTTTGAATCTTTAGGTGTAGATGTTTTGGTGGGATATGGACTCACAGAAACTAGTCCAGTATTAACCTGTAGAAGAAGAGAATTAAATGTTAGAGGATCATCCGGTCAGCCTCTAGCATTTACTGAAATCAAAATAGTGAATGATGATAAAAAAAAGATTCTGAATTTCAGAGAAGTCGGAAAAATTCTTGTTAAGGGACCACAAGTAATGAAAGGTTATCTTAATAATGAATTAGCTACAAAAGATGTTTTATCCAAGGATGGTTGGTTTGATACTGGTGATTTAGGTTTTCTAATACCAAATGGTTCTCTCTTTATTACAGGAAGAGCCAAGGATACAATAGTGCTTTCAAGTGGTGAAAATATAGAACCGAATCCGCTAGAGACCGAAATCCTTAGTTCTGAATTTATTAACCAGATTCAACTAGTAGGACAAGATAAGAAATGTTTAACTGCCCTTGTAGTGCCTAATGTAGAGTTGGTTAAAAACAAGTTTTTGGAAGAAGACCTATCAAAATTAAACCTGAATAAGAATTTTGGTACATTTTTAAAATCAGAAATTAATAATTTGCTTAAAAGTCGATTAGGAGCAAGATCAGAAGAACAAATATTAGATTGCTATTTTGTTGAAGCCTTTACTTTAGAAAATGGTTTGTTGACACAAACTCTTAAACAAAAAAGAAAAGAAATAGAAAAAAAGTACTCATTACAAATAGAAAATATGTATGAAAACAAATTTAGTAAGAAAATTTGATTTGTTCTATATATATTAAAAAAGGTAATTTAATTTTTTATGGAAACAAATAACTCAATATCTATCAAGCGCTCAATAGCTATTAAAGCTGTAGTTACGCCAACTTGGAAGGAAGATGCTGAAAAAGAATTAAGTAAAGCAATTTCAAACATTGACCAGCAATTATCTCAACTTGAGCAGGAGGGGCAGCAAATAGTAAATAATATTAGATCCCAATCCGTTAATCCTCTAGATCCAAGGGTTCAAGAACAGGTTAGTCAGGTGCAACAACAAGTCGCAGCAAAACGAAATGAAATTGAAGAACAAAAAAGAAATCTACTTCAACAACAGAGTCAAGTTCGCGAATTAAAAATGGACGAAATTGTTGATCAAGGGCAAGTGGATAGTTTCTGTGATGTCACTGTTGGCGATAATCTTATTGAAAAAATGCAAGTCTCGATTACTGTTAAAGATGGAGTTATTCAATCTATAAATAACAATTAAAGAAAAGATTTAGTATTTTTGATAAAAATAAGAAAATCTTAATTGCGAAAAGTTTTAAATTCTAATCGATCTAAATTATTACTTTCTTAAGTTTGAAGAGTTCCCACTGTGAACATGATTTCGTATAATTAGATCAAGAGTTAAAAGGGTTCTTAATTATAAAAACTTTTGAAAGTTTGGTAAAAATCCTTTGAAACTTATGCAATAACAATTTTCTTATGTCTCACGAAATATTCATGCCTGCCTTGAGTTCTACTATGACGGAGGGCAAGATTGTGGAATGGTTGAAAAATCCGGGAGATAAGGTTGAAAGAGGTGAATCTGTCTTGGTTGTTGAATCTGACAAGGCAGATATGGATGTTGAATCTTTTCAAGATGGATATCTTGCAGCAGTTTTAATGCCTGCGGGTAGCACTGCACCTGTTGGAGAAACTATTGGTCTCATTGTAGAAAATGAGGATGAGATAGCTTCTGTTCAAGAACAAAATAAAGGAAATCAACCCGAAGTCTCTAATTCAGACCAACTTGAATTGGTAAGCAATAAAACTGAAGAAAAACCAGTAGTCCAGACTGAAAATATCAAAAAAGAAGCACAAGAAGTCGTCTTAAAGAGTGAAAAGCCAGTACCATCTTTTATTAGCGATCAAATTAATGCCGCTACAAGTAATCTTTCTTCGAGGATAATTGCATCTCCAAGAGCTAAAAAACTAGCTTCTCAAATGGGTGTTGATTTAGCAAAGGTTCATGGATCTGGCCCTCACGGAAGGATTCAAGCCGATGATGTTTTAAAAGCTAAAGGCCAACCTGTTTCTATACCATGGATAGGAGAAGGTGGTTCTCCTGTAAGTATTCCTGGTACAAATTTGGGAGTTGAAAGTAAACCAGAAACTTCAGGAAATAGTTTTGGTAATCCTGGAGAAACAGTTCAATTTAATACTCTTCAAAAAGCGGTAAATAAAAATATGGAATCTAGTTTAGATGTTCCATGTTTTAGGGTGGGATACTCTATTAACACAGATAAATTAGATAATTTCTACAAAAAGGTAAAACAGAATGGAGTGACTATGACTGCTTTACTTGTAAAGGCAGTTGCAAAGACACTAAAGAAACATCCTCAAGTTAACTCAAGTTTTTCAGGAAATGGAATTTCTTATCCAGAAAATATAAATATTGCTGTTGCTGTCGCGATGGAAGATGGTGGACTAATAACTCCAGTATTAAAAGAACCATGCAATACTGATTTATTTGAATTATCTAGGGAATGGAAAGATCTCGTAAAAAGATCAAGATCTAAACAATTAGAACCTGATGAATACTCAACGGGTACCTTTACCTTATCTAACCTTGGTATGTTTGGTGTTGATAGATTTGACGCAATACTACCCCCAGGGACCGGTGCGATCTTAGCGATAGCATCATCGAAACCAACTGTTGTAGCTAATAGTGATGGTTCAATATCTGTTAAAAAAATAATGCAAGTAAATCTAACAGCTGATCACAGAGTGATATATGGAGCTGATGGTGCTTCATTCTTAAAAGACTTGGCTTACCTGATTGAAAGTGAGCCAGAGAGTCTTGTATCTTAAATTTAATTGATTGCTCAAATTAATGATAAAGATAGAGATTATAAGCTTGATGCTTATGATTACTTTCTTGATCCTTCATTAATTGCTAGTAAACCTTCTGCAATAAGGCATGAATCAAGATTGATGATAGTTAGAAATAGTCTTTTAAAAGAGAACTGCTTAACAAATAAATTTACCAAGAATCTTTTAGATGAATTTAGAGAAGGCGATCTTGTGGTTGTAAATAATACTAAAGTAATGAAGGCAAGGTTAAAGGTTGAATTAGAAAATAGGATGTTAGTCGAATTATTAGTCTTAGAAAGGTCCCATGAATGTGTTTGGTTATGTTTGGCAAAGCCAGCGAAAAAGTTAAAAATAAATAGAAAATTAAAATTAAAATCTCCTTCTGTACAAGATATTAATTTGATGGTTGATGGGGTTGATGAAGAAACTGGAGGGAGATTTATTAAATTTCCTGAAAATATAAATGATCTCAATTCAATGAATTACCTTCTTGATAAATACGGGGAAATCCCACTCCCTCCTTATATAAAAAATGCCGAAGAAGAATCTTTTCATGAGAACAGTTATCAAACTGAGTATGCAACTAATCCAGGGGCAGTTGCCGCGCCAACTGCTGGTTTACACTTAAGCAAAAGTCTTATTTTCAATCTAAAAAAAAAAGGCGTAATAATCTTACCGATAACTTTGCACGTGGGTTATGGAACATTCAAACCAATTGATCAAGAAGATTTAAGTAACTTAAAACTTCATAAAGAATGGGTAAGTGTTAATAAGGAAGTAGTGGAGGAAATAAAAAGAATAAAGAAAACTGATAGAAGAATAATTGCTATTGGGACAACTAGCGTAAGAGCTCTTGAAAGTTGTTATTCTCAAGAAATTAATGACTTTATTCCCATAGCAAAGTACGTGGATTTAGTAATTAAGCCAGGTTATAAATTTAAGGTAGTTGATGGATTATTAACTAATTTTCATCTTCCTAAAAGTTCATTATTACTATTAGTAAGTGCGATGATTGGTAGAGAAAGATTATTAGGTTTGTATAAAAAAGCCATAAAAGAAAAATTTAGATTTTTCTCTTATGGCGATGCTATGTATATTTCACCAGAATCATTACTGGAGAAAAAATAGATTTAGGCTTTGACTGGTTCTTGAATGATTCCGCTTGGAACTTCAGTAAACATAATTGATGATAAATATCTCTCTGCTAAATCAGGTAGAACAACTACGATGGTTTTCCCCGCATATTCATCTTGTTCAGCTAATCTAACAGCCGCCGCCGCTGCCGCTCCACAAGATATTCCAACTAATAGACCTTCTTCTTTTGCTAATCTAAGAGCCATCTCGATTGACTCGTCATTTGTTACCTGTTCAACCTTATCAACAATTGTTAAGTCAAGGTTCTTAGGAATAAATCCTGCTCCAATTCCTTGAATTTTATGTGGTCCAGATTTAACCTCATCTCCATTCATTGTCTGTGTAATAACTGGACTATGTGAGGGTTCTACAGCTACAGAAGTAATATTTTTGCCCTTCTCTTGCTTAATGTATCTTGAAACTCCTGTAATTGTTCCGCCAGTTCCAACCCCTGCAACTAAAACATCAATTTCACCATCGCAATCGTCCCAGATTTCTGGTCCAGTAGTTTTGAAATGAATTTCAGGGTTTGCCGGATTATCAAATTGACCTGGCATGAAATATTGAGAAGGATTACTTTCTGCAATTTCTTTAGCCTTAGCTATTGCTCCAGGCATACCTTTAGATGCCTCTGTTAAAACAATTTCAGCCCCCAACACTGCCATAACCCTTCTTCTTTCAATTGACATGGATTCTGGCATTGTAAGGATGAGTTTATAACCTCTTGCTGAAGCAGTAAAAGCTAGAGCAATTCCTGTATTTCCAGAAGTTGGCTCAACAATAGTCTTGTCTTTAGTAAGCTTCCCACTTTTCTCTGCATCCCAGATCATGTTTGCGCCAATCCTACATTTGACACTATAAGCAGGGTTTCTACCTTCAATTTTTGCAAGTACAGTAGCTTTCGCGTTTTTAGTAACTGATTTTAACTTTACTAATGGAGTATTTCCAATAGCAAAACTGTTGTCCTCATAAATTTTTGCCATTTAAATATTTAGAAAATATATATTAATATTAACTATTATTCAGAAAAAAAGTATATAAGTTTTTATTCGGTAAATACTAGGAATTTAGAAATTATTTAGTGCTTCAGAAAAGGTCTCCCATAATTGATCTAGGTCTTCTAATCCAACTGATACTCTAATAAGGTGCGAGGGTATACCAAAACTTTCGGCCCAATCTAACTCGTCATAATGAGCTAGTAAAACATAAGGACAGACTAGAGTGAATTTTGTACCTAAACTAGGTCCTTTAGTTAATTGTAGAGAATCATAAAATTTTTTAGCTTTATTCAATCCTCCATTTAATTCAAACGATAATAAGCAGCCGTATCCTCCATCAGAAGTAAGTAAAGAATTAAAATTTGGACAATTTTCAGGATGGAAAATATTTTTAATCTCGCTATGGGTCTCTAATCTTTTTTTTAATTCTAAACATGCTTTATTTTGTTCAAAAACTCTTTTATTTACATCTCTACTAACTTTCTCTAGATAAACTATATCTCCATCGGAAAGTATTGGAAGATTAATCTCGTTTAATGCATTTCTAAACTGATCAATCCATTTGCTTTTTGGATTTAGTATTAATGATCCTGCAAGAATATCACCACTCCCTGAAAAAATTTTTGTAAGTGAAGTAAAAGCTATATCTGCATGTTCTAGGGAATTTATATTTAAATTCGAACCAATTGTATCGTCAACAATTAAGGGAATATTTAACTTTTTTGCTATTTTTGAAATTTTTGCAATGTTTACACATTTCAGCATTGGATTACTAGGTAGTTCAATAATTAATGCTGATGGATTTATTTTTTTAATTTCTAGTTCAATATCCGCGCAATTTTCTTCTGTAATTAACTTGGCTCCATGAAAGATATTCATTGGTAATTTAAGTATATCTACATATGGAAAACCAATTTGGAGTGTTGGTTTAGCTGGAAATAATTTATATATTATTTCTAATGATGTATTCAATGCAGACATTCCAGATGAAGTTAAGTGAATATCATTAGAGTTAATTTTTGTAGATTTAGAAAGTCTATTTTTTATTCTTTGAGAACATTCATTTACGTAAGATTTTGGAGGGCAATCTTCAAGACCTAGTTCTATAGCAGCAGCTCTTGAGGATATACCAAGACCAGTATGTTGCCAAAAATATTTTGCATAAATACTTCCTTCTTTTTCAGTTATTAAGAAAGCTAAATTATCTCTTTTTTCTATTAATGAGAATTTTTCAGAAGTATTTCTATCAATGTATTTTTTAGCTTTACGAGCTATGCTTTCATTCGGATATGGCCAGATACTTTTATTGTTGTAATAATTTTCCTTTTTTACTTTTTCGCATAATCTTTTCACTATGGGGTTTAACCCGAACCGTGGGTAAATGGACTTCAATAATTTCATGCATTCATGATTTTTTTCCTCGTAATTTATTACATCATTCCAAGTTGGTAATGCTACAGAAACGGCATGAATACTATCAGGAATTGCATATCCCAACTCTAAATTTTTCCATATAGGGTTTTTAAGTAAATCTCTCAATTTTCAGAATTTATTTAATGCAAATAAAATGTCCGAGATTAAATCGTTTGTATCTTCACATCCAATGGATAATCTGACAAGGGCATCATCTATCCCTAGAAGATTTTTTGTTTCATCATCAACAGATGCATGAGTCATTGTTGCGGGGTGACAAATTAAACTTTCAACTCCTCCAAGGCTTTCTGCTAGCGAGAAATATTTGAGAGATTTGCAAAATTCAAAGGTATCCTCTTTATTTAAATTTAGTTTTAGGGTGATCATCGAACCTCCAGATCTCATTTGAGATTTTGCTAAATTAAATTGCGGATGTTTTTGATTAAAAGGATAAATTACTTTACTAATTATTTTATGATTCTTTAATTCTTCAGAAATTAATTCTGCACTTTGCGTTTGTTGTTCAATTCTTAAAGGAAGAGTTTTTACCCCTCTAGTAATGAGCCAACTATCAAAAGGAGACGGTTGAAGCCCTAAAGCTTTTTGAGAGAAAAGCATCTTACTATTCCATACCTCATTATTTGTTAGTACTGCTCCACCAAGTGCATCACTATGTCCATTAATGAATTTTGTTGTGCTTACAAGCGATAGTGTTGCACCAAGGTCTAATGGTTTTTGAATGAGTGATGTAGAAAAGGTATTATCTACAACTACTGGTATTTGGAGTTTATTCGCTTCATCACAAATCGCCTTAATATCAAGTACTTTCAAAAGTGGATTAGTTGGACTTTCTAGCCATATCAAAGTTGGCTCGAAGTTTGAAATCTTTTTGATATTATTTTTGTTTGTAAAATCTGTGTATAAAACTTCTAGTCCAAATTTCTTGAAAATTTTTTCGAACATCCTCACTGTACAACCATAGAGATTTGACTCGCAGAGTATCTTGTCGCCTGATTTAAGTGTTGATGTAATTGCAGTTACCGCACTAATTCCAGATCCAAAAACTGTACAATATTTGGAATCTTCTATAGATTTAAGTATGTTTTCTAGAATTCTAAAGTTTGGATTGCCTGATCTGGTGTAGTCGAAATTATCTTTATTTCCATGTTTGAAAGTAGATGTAGAAAAAATAGGAGGCATAACGCATCCAGTGTCTTCTGCAAAAGTTTCTCCATGGTGAATAGATAAGGTCTTTACACCAGGCTTTTTAATATTATTTTTCTTATTTCCCATTATTTTTAAAAATAAGAATTAAGTTAAACTCTCATTTTTAAATGA
>QCGK01000015.1 GCA_003279945.1 Prochlorococcus sp. AG-388-A01 | reverse complement strand
AAAAGCAAGAATTTTAGTTGTTGATGATGAACCAGCAGTTTTGAAGGTATTAGTTACAAGACTTCAACTAGCAGGTTATCAAGTTTATTCAGCCACTAACGGAGAGGAAGCTCTTGAATCTTTTCATAGAGACATTCCAGACTTGATAGTGCTTGATGTTATGCTCCCAAAAATGGATGGATTCGCAGTTTGCAGAAGAATTAGAGCTGAATCTGTAGTACCAATAATATTCTTGACCGCTTTAGAGGCAATTTCAGAGAGAGTCGCAGGTTTGGATTTAGGAGCTGATGATTACTTATCTAAACCATTTAGTCCAAAAGAGTTAGAGGCCAGGATAGCTACTATTTTGAGAAGAATGGGTCCTACTGTATCAGTTACGGAAACTAAAGAGGTCCCTTCTGGCAAAGGAGTAATGAAATTTGGAAGTTTAGTTGTTGATACTAATCGCAGACAAGTTTCTAGAGCCGGAGAAAGAATTAGCTTAACTTATACTGAATTTAGCCTTCTAGAATTATTATTCGACGAACCAGGTAAAGTTGTTCCACGAGCTGAAATTTTAGAACAGCTTTGGGGTTATCCTCCTCGTAGGGCCGCAGATTTAAGAGTTGTAGATGTATATGTAGCTAGATTAAGAGGAAAACTCGAACCTGACCCAAGAAACCCAGAATTAATATTAACTGTTAGAGGGATTGGTTATGCATCTCAGAGAGTTGGTGAAACAGCAACATCTTTGGCAAGTTGAGCCTTAGTCTGATACTTTTATATAAATAAAACAAATATATTAGAGTAAATTTTGTCTGAAATAAGAGAAGCCCGCTTACAAAAAGCTAATAAATTGGTTAATAAAGGATTTGCTTCTTATGCAGAAAGTTTTAATGTTTCCCATACCACAAAAATTCTTATTGAAAAATTTGATCATTTAGAAAATGGTCAAGAAGAAGACTTTAGTGTTTCTATTGCAGGTCGAGTGATGGCAAAAAGAGTGATGGGTAAAATTGCCTTTTTCACAATAAGTGATCAAGAAGGTCAGATTCAGCTTTATCTAGATCAAAGGAATATTAATTTCAATCTAGAAAACCAAAAATTACTTTCATTTGAAGATATTAAGGAAATAGTAGATATTGGTGATTGGATAGGTGTTTATGGAACGATAAAAAAAACTAATAAAGGAGAGCTTTCAATTAATGTAAAAAAATGGGAAATGTTATCCAAATCTTTACAACCTTTACCCGATAAATGGCATGGATTAACTGATATTGAAAAAAGATATAGACAACGTTATCTAGATTTAATAGTGAATCCTCATTCTAAAAATGTATTTAAAACAAGAGCAAAATGTATAAGTTTTATTAGAAAATGGCTAGATAATAGAAATTTTTTAGAGATAGAGACTCCAATTCTGCAATCTGAAGCTGGTGGTGCTGAAGCAAGACCATTTATTACACATCACAATACTTTAGATATTCCCCTTTATCTGAGAATAGCTACAGAATTACACTTAAAAAGAATGATTGTTGGAGGATTTGATAAAGTACTAGCCGGAGAAGATGATACAAAATCTCCGACTTGTATATCAGCATCTTTTGAATATATTATTAAGCTTGGATAATCATCTCCTAGACCGACCAGTAATCCATTAATTTGATTTCTCTCAAGCCATACTCCTACTTTACTTTCTGGTGAGGTTAATAAAGTTACCGACGAAGTAAATAAAGAAGTATTGTTTACTCTGCCTAATAATCCACCGGGACCAATAACAGTATTACCGATCTCCACGCCATCTTTTGAGCCTTTGTTTAATATTATTTGTCTCCACCAACTACCTGTTTTTCTCGAAATAACTGCAGCGGATATAGTATCACTATTAGATGAATCTTGAAGAGATAAAATTTTACGTAATCTTATATTATCTTTTTTAAGAAGATTTAAATATATTAAAGACTCCTGGTTAATACTCTTAAGAATAACTTCTTTTTGAAATTGACCTGGCCAAAAAGGCCTTGAAATAAAATAATAAAAGTCTTTATAAATGGATCCTTTTGAGATCCTTACAAAAACTAAAAATAAAAAAACTCCAAAGAATATCCAATTTTTCTTTTTATGCCACCAACGATTAGTAGAAATTCGTCGGATGTCTAACATAGTATTAGTCTCTTATCGCGTTCCTTATAAAATCTGGAGTATCAACAACTCTTTTAAGTTTTTTAAAATCATCCAAAACCTCGCCACAACCATTAACGACACAAAGCAATGGATTTTCTGCAATGTGAGTAAAAATTCCCGTTTCATCGCTTAGTAAATCATTAATGCCTCTTACTAAAGCTCCACCTCCTGCAAGCATAATGCCCCTATCTACAATATCTGCAGCAAGTTCAGGAGGAGTGCGCTCTAAAGTTCTTTTTACAGCTTCAACTATTTTGCTAAGTGTATCAGCCATGGCTTCTCTAATTTCTCCTGATGTCAAAGTAACTGACCTAGGTAGACCAGATAATAGATGTAAACCTCGCACCTCCAAAGTAGTTTTATCAAAATCATCATCTGGGAATGCAGATCCAATTTTAATTTTAATATCTTCCGCAGTTCTTTCTCCAACAACTAAATTGTGAACTTTTTTTAGATATAGGGCAATAGATTCATTTATTTCATCGCCAGCTATTCGAACAGATTCACTTAATACAGTTCCTCCCAAACTTAAGACTGCAACCTCAGTAGTACCACCACCAATATCAACAATCATAGTTCCAATTGGCTCTGTTACTGGCAATGAAGCTCCTATAGCTGCGGCAACAGGTTCATCAATTAGGTGAACTTCTCTAGCCCCTGCCAATCCAGCCTCTCTTACTGCTCTTCGTTCAACACTTGTCACTCCACTTGGAATTCCAATAACTATTCTTGGAGCTACAATGCCCTTGCCTTCATTACATTTTTGAATAAATGTTTTTATCATTTGCTCTGCTGCATCAAAATCTGCGATAACCCCATCTCGCAGTGGTCTTACGGCTCTTATATTGCCAGGAGTTCTACCAAGCATTAGCTTTGCTTCTTTACCAACAGCCAATGGAACCCCCTCTTCTAAATCCATTGCTACTACTGAAGGCTCTTGTAAAACAACACCCTTACCTGATACATGTATAAGAGTATTGGCAGTTCCCAAATCTATGCCAATATCTCTAGAGAATTTAAATCTGTTAAAAATCACAATAAGAATTCTTTTTTATAAATCATATATCTATTTTTTGTTAAGCTCTCACATTTCTCTAGTTTAGTTATGAATAGCACGTAAAACTTTGAGCAGAATCTGAAAATATGAGTAATATATAAAAAAAAAATTATGGAAATTAACACTATTAATCTAGTTGGCAGAGCTGGTAGAGAACCAGATGTAAGATATTTTGAATCCGGTAGTATAGTAGCTAATTTCACTATCGCAGTAAACAGAAGAAGTAGAGATGAAGAGCCAGACTGGTTTAATTTAGAAATATGGGGCAAACAAGCTCAAATAGCAGCAGATTACGTTAAAAAAGGATCTTTAATTGGAATTACTGGAAGCTTTAAAATTGACAGTTGGAAAGATAAAAACACTGGTGAAGATAGATACAAACCAGTTGTTAGGGTAGAAAGATTAAACTTGCTAAGCTCGCGAAAAGAGTCTGAAAATAACCAATATTCTAACAACAGTAACTCTAGTGAAATCCCTTTTTAAGCACTATTTTTTTTTATAAATCTAATAAATAGTTTTATTAAAAAAAATAAGAAAATTACAATTAAAATTGGCTTTACAAAATATTTAATTTTATCCAAGTAAGTTTCAATAATTAGATAATTTTCTCCAAAGAAATAACCTGCATAAGTTAGAAGAGAAACCCATATTAAGCTCCCTAATGTAGTCCAAATCAAAAATTTTCTTAATGGCATAAGTTCTATGCCAGCAGGAACCGAAATTAAAGTTCTTATACCTGGTACTAATCGGCCCCAAAAAACTAGAGAAACACCGAATTTCTCAAACCACCTTTTACTTTTAGTTAAATCATTCGAGGAAATTCCTAAATATTTTCCTTTTTTATCAAGAAAGTTTGAAATTCTTTTTTCATTTACTAATCTTCCTAAGTAATACCAAGGCAAAGATCCTAAGATCGTTCCAAATAAACCCCAAAAAACTAAAATATAGAAATTTAATTTTTGTTGATAAACAAAGAATCCCCCCAAGGGCATTATTATTTCCGAGGGGATTGGGGGTATTATATTCTCTAAAAACATAGCCAAACAGATAGTAAGGTATGCAATTGTTGAATTCTTTTCAACAGCCAAACTAATATAGTCAGGGATTGAAGTAAGAAAATTTACAAAAATTAAACTCAAATTTAATATCTATATAATTCTGGTTTATAAGGTCCATCAACAGATACATTAATATAATCAGCCTGTTCCTTAGTTAATTTTGTTAATTTTGCACCAATTTTATCTAAATGCAATCTAGCCACCATTTCATCTAAATGTTTTGGTAAAACATATACCTCTTGAGCATATTGCTCTGACTTATTGTAAAGTTCAATTTGTGCTAATACTTGATTAGTAAAAGAATTGCTCATCACAAAGCTTGGGTGTCCAGTGGCACAGCCTAAGTTAACTAATCTGCCTTCAGCTAAAAGGATAATTTTGTTTCCACCTGGTAAAGTTATGTGATCAACCTGAGGCTTAATATTTTCCCAAGGATAGTTTTTTAATGAAGCCACATCAATTTCATTATCGAAATGTCCAATATTACAAACTATGGCCTCATCTTTCATCTTTACAAGATTTTTATGGGTTATTACCTGATAATTTCCAGTGGCGGTAACAAATATATCAATATCTTCAACAACATCATCTAAAGTTACGACACTATAACCTTCCATCGCAGCTTGAAGAGCACAAATTGGATCAATTTCAGCAACTTTTACTATAGCTCCAAGTCCCCTTAATGACTGTGCTGAACCTTTACCAACATCACCAAAACCAATTACTAAAGCAACTTTGCCAGCGATCATAACATCAGTTGCACGCTTAATGCTATCAACTAAAGATTCTCGGCAACCATATAGGTTATCAAATTTGCTCTTAGTTACTGAATCATTAACATTTATAGCAGGAAAAGGTAGAGCATTTTGCTTTTGCAATTGATAAAGTCTTGCAACTCCCGTGGTAGTTTCTTCAGTGACACCAATAATATTACTCTTAATTCTAGAATAGAAACTACCATCAATTTGCAGCTTAGACTTAATAGATTTGAACAAGGCAATTTCCTCTTCATTATTAGGATTATCTAAAACAGACAAATCTTTTTCTGCCTTACTACCAAGGATTAATAATCCAGTTGCATCACCTCCGTCATCAAGGATCATATTTGGTAAATCTGAACCCCAATCAAGGATGTAGTGAGTGTACTGCCAATATTCATCAAGAGTTTCACCTTTTTTTGCATAAACGGAGATTCCTTGATCTGCTATTGCAGCAGCAGCATGGTCTTGGGTGGAAAATATATTGCATGAAGCCCATTTCACTATCGCACCTAAATCAACAAGAGTTTCTATCAATACTGCTGTCTGAATTGTCATATGAAGGCTTCCAGCAATTTTTGCACCTTTAAGTGGCTTTTCAGATTTATATTTATCTCTAAGTGCCATTAATCCTGGCATTTCAGTTTCTGCGATTTTAATTTCTTTACGCCCAAAATCTGATAACGAAATATCAGAAATTACAAAATTTGGGAGGGACGTTTTAATTGAGTTCGCGATAACCATATCTGATGAATACTTTTTCTATTAAACTATAATTGATTTTTGTTTAATTTTGTGTTTGTTGAAAATTTAATAGAGACTTTAAATTTAGGGGAAAAACTCTCACAAAAATTAAAGCCACAATCAATTGTTTTATTAAAGGGTCCAATTGGAGCAGGAAAAACTTCATTTGTGCAAGGTATTGCCAAGGGGTTATCCATCTCTGAGGATATTACAAGTCCTACATTTGCATTATCTCATCACTATAATTCAGGAAAAATTCCTCTAATTCATTTAGATTTATACAGGTTAGAAAATATTTCTTCAGCAAAAGAAGTTTTTTTTTCTGAAGAGGAAGAAGCATTACAAAGCCAGGCCATCTTAGCTATTGAATGGCCAGAATTGATAGAACCACTTATTGAAAATTTCTGGAAAATAGAAATTAGTTATGCAAAAAATTTTGGAAGACACTATGAAATAAGGGATCCTAAAAATTTCATAACCTTTTCATAATCTGGCTGTTGCTCAATTGCACCCTCACCAAGACAAGTTAACAATCCACAAATACTCGCAAATTTTACACAATCTACTACTTCTAGTTCATCTAAAGGATAGCCAGAAGAAATTAATTTCGTAATTAAACCAGCGAGAAATGCATCGCCTGCACCAGTGGTGTCAACAATTTTTTGTGAATCAGGAATTACAGTTATTCCTTGTAATCCGTTGATATACCATGCAATAGGATTTTTACCATCAGTTATTATTACATCAGGTTTTTTTGAGGTTTGTTGAGATATAAACAGAGGATTTTCATTTTCAAAAAACAAAATCGCTTCTTCCTTAGCAAGTTTTAAAACATGAGCATGATTTAAAAATTTTTTAATTAAATCAACCCTAACTGTTTTACTTATTTCTGATGAAAAACTTGAATAATCCCAAAAAACTTCTCTCCAATTCAAATCAATTATTATTTTTACTTCAAATTTTTTGGCTTGTTCTAAAAGAAAAAAAATAGTCTCTGCAGATATTGGGGATGTTAGTACATTAGTCCCTAAAACTAAATATTTTGTTTCTAGAAAAAATTTCTCCAAATTTGGAAGCTCTTTTTCAATTAAATTTTTAGAAAGAAATTCGTCAGCAAAGCTTGAATGAGGGCTTGGTTCGAATCCTGAAAAAAAACGATCTCCAAATTGATCTCTATCTACATTCACCACGCGAGTATTTGAATCATAATCTAATTGTAAAAAATCTAAATTAACCTCCAATTCATTAAATTGCTTAATAAATTTTTTTCCAAAATCATCACTTCCTAAACGTCCAATAAATATTGAATCTATTTTTAATTTTTTTAATGCACAAGCAACATTAGCCGGTGCCCCACCCAAAAAATCTGTAAATCCATTATCTGACTTATTTCTAATCCTGTCTATTAAAGCCTCTCCAATGCACACGACCTTAGTCTTTTTCATGAAATGAACCTTTTTTTCTTGACTTAAGAATAATTAATCAAAAACGTTTTTTTTTTTTTTTTGAATTAAAGTTTAATTAATAGTGTATACAAAGTGACTTTTAATGCATTGTGAAACTTGGAAATGGAAAAGTTGGGAAATTTCATGGTCTTTATCAAAAAAGTCTACTTGCGAAGATAATATAAATATATTATTAATACATGGATTCGGGGCATCTAAAAAACATTGGAGACATAATCAAGATTTTCTTAGCAAAATTTCTAACTGCTACGCAATTGACTTACTAGGATTTGGTAAAAGCAGTCAGCCTTGTGCTTTATTAAATTACGAACCATATAAAGAAAATTCCATTAAATATTCATTTGACTTATGGAGTAGTCAAATATCAACATTTTGTTCAGAGATAATAAAATCTCCTGTTTACCTGGTCGGGAATTCAATTGGTGGTGTTATTGCATTGAAAGCTGCTGAAATTCTCAAGAATAATTGTAATGGTGTCATTTTGATTGATTGTGCGCAAAGAACCATGGATGATAAACGCTTGAAGAAAAGTGATATTTTAATGAATTTGCTTAGGCCAGTATTAAAAACGTTAGTTCGGCAAAGAATAATTAGTAATACACTTTTTGCTAGAGCTGCTAATCCAAAAATTATAAAGAAAATACTTCAACAAGCTTACCCCTCAGGAAAAAATGTCGATAATGAATTAATTGATTTACTATATCAACCAGTTACAAGGAAAAACTCGAGAGAGGCGTTTCGTGGGTTTATTAATTTATTTGATGATTATCTGGCTACAGACCTTTTCGATAAGGTTGAAACTCCAATACAGTTGATTTGGGGAGAAAAAGATCCTTGGGAATCTCTAAATGAAGCAAAAGAGTGGAGGGAAAAATTCAGGAATATTAAAAGATTAGATATTATTAAAGGTGCAGGCCATTGTCCACATGATGAAGAACCTGAAGAGACGAATAGATTAATTTGCGAATTTCTTCAAGAGACAAAATAAGCTTCTACATTATCACTAAGTCTTCTCAAACCTCGTAACCCATCTCGTTCTAAGTTTCGTACTCTATCCCTACTTATTCCAAGTACCCTACCTATACCTGTTAAGGACATTGGCTCATCACCATCCATACCATATCTCATTCTTAAAACTCTACATTGCAAATCTGGTAATTGATGCAAAAGAGTATGAAGATCACCTCTCATACAATCCATCTCTATTTGTTCGTCTGGCAGATCCTCACCGCCCGCTAGTAAATCTAATAAAACAGTGTCTTCACCATCACCAACTTTTGTCTCAAGACTTACTGGCTGTCCAGCTTTGCACATCAGATCTTTCACATCATCTTCAGGAAGCTCCACGTATTCTGCAAGCTCACTTACTGTTGGAGTTCTAGACATTTCTTGACTTAACTCTCTTTGACCTTTTTTTAACTTATTTAACATTTCAGTTATATGAATTGGTAACCTTATTGCTCTACTTTTTTCAGCTATTGCCCTAGTAATGCCTTGTCTTATCCACCAATATGCATATGTTGAAAACTTGTAACCTCTTGCTGGATCAAATTTTTCTACTCCTCTTACTAATCCAATCGTTCCCTCTTGGATCAAGTCTAATAATTCCATATTTCTTTTTGTATATTTTTTTGCAACACTTACTACTAACCTTAAATTTGCTGCAACCATTCTTTCTTTAGCTCTCTGTCCAGCTCTAAATCTTTTTTTTTATAATGGAAGTTGATAAATTTAATTTATTGGATAATTCATCAATACTTGGCTTTTCTCCTGTCAATTCAATAATTTCTAATTCTGCTCTTTCAACTTGCATATATTCTTGAACCTGCCTTCCAAGTGTAATTTCTTGCTCATGTGATAAAAGTGGAACTCTACCTATATCCCTTAAATAGGATCTAACTAGATCGACATCATTACTAGCCTTTAAACTTGATATTGTTGTTAGTTTATTTTCACTTAATGTTTCAGAAGACATAAAAGTTTAATGTTGTTTTGTAAACAATACCATTAAGAAATGTAAAGTTAAACAAAAAAATCCACAAATTTACAAAAATGAGAATAAATACCTACTGATATTTGACTTATTGTGAGCTTAATAGCCATTTTGCAGTACTTAAATAAATAAATACACCCGCAATGTCAGTTACAGTTGTTATGAAAGGAGAGGACATTAACGCTGGATCCAATCTCATTCTATCGAACAACAAAGGGAGAATAGCACCAGTTGTAGCGGCCAAAGTCGTTATAGATATTAAACTTATCCCTACAGCAGAGGCTATTAAAGGACCCTCTCCTTGCCACCAAGCGAAGGGGAATACTACTAGCATCATCAAAACACCTAAAAGAGCTCCTGTTATTGCCTCCTTAATTACTGCCTTAATTGCACCAAGAGACTTCAATTTTTGAGTACTTAAACCTCTAATAACAACCGTTGAACTTTGTGCGCCAACATTTCCCCCAGTTCCTATAAGCAGTGGAATAAATGCAGCCAGCAAGACTATTTCTTTTAATATTTGATCATTCATTGCTATCACTTTTGTCGTCAAACCATTTGCCAAAACCAAAATTAACAGCCACAAAATTCTTCGTCGAGCTATCGTAAACAAACTACTCTGAAAATAATCATCTTCATCTCCAGGTTGAACGGCTCCTGCTGCATAGATATCTCTTGTTGCTTCTTGTTCTATGACATCAATTAAATCATCGACAGTTACTATCCCAACAAGTCTTTTTTCTTTATCAACAACTGGGAGCGCTAAAAAATCATATCTTTGGATTGCTCTTGCGACCTCTTCTTGATTCGTATTAGTAGAAATATTAACTACATCTTTTGTCATGACATCTCCAATTGGCCTAGATGGATCAGCAGTCACGAGGTCTCTTAAGGAAAGAATACCCGTCAAGTGTCTTTCTTTATCCGTCACGTATAGACTATAAATTGTTTCTGTGAATGGAGCTCTTTTTCTGACTAAAGAAAGAGCCTCAGCTGCTGTTTGCATCTCTTTGAGATCTATGAATTCAGTTGTCATTAATCTTCCAGCAGTTTCAGGCTCATATCCAAGCAATTCGGCTGTTACTTTCCTTTCGCCAGGACTAAGTGCAGACAAAAATTTTCGTACAACTTTTGCAGGTAATTCGTCAAAAAGTTGAACCCTATCATCAGGAGACATTTTCTCAACGATTTCTAAGACTTCTCCCGAACGAAGTCTGTCTAATAAAGTTTGCTGGACTATTGGATCTAAATATTCATAAACCTCAATTGCCTCATTTTTCTTTAATAATCTAAAAGCTAAAGCCTGCAATATTAATGGAAGGCTACCTATAGCATCTGCAATATCAACAGGCTGTGATGGTTCTAAAAGTAACTTTGCCTCATCATAATTTCCTGCGATAAGTAATTCTTCAAGTTGAATAGTGATATTTTCTCGCTTACTTAAATCTGAGGATGAGGATGTGGATGTAAGTCTTTCAGGATTATTTTCATTCATAAATATAATTCTCGGTCAAAGTACCAACACTATTATAAGAAGTCTAAGTAATTTTTCTACTTATCCAGAACCCGAAATACATTGTGAGAAGATTTAAGATAATTATAAAATTGAACCAGAATATAAATTTAAAAAAGTCTCCTTGACTTAAAATTTTGTACAAAAAATATATAAATCCACTAAAGGATGTGAAGCACGAAAAAAAACCACTTAACATAATTATTTGTTTAGAGTAACTTAATCTTTTTGCTATAACAAAACCAAAAAACAAAGATCCAATTATTGAAACAATGAAATTATTATTAATAAATATCCTTAAAAAGGTCGCGGTATAACAAGCTAATAAAATATGTATCCATCTCTTTATTTTCATCTAATAATTTGGATCAAATAGTAACCTAAATAAAAAGAAAGAAAGGATAGTAATATTACCTCGATATAGTGAAAAAATAAACGTATGAATTGCCTCTTTTGAAATAAAACAAATAGTTGATAAACAAAAGAAGAAAATGTACTAAAACATCCTAAAAAACCCGTAAAAAATAACAATAAAAAATCGTTATTAATAAAATTCGATGCTACTAAAAATCCCAAAAAAAATGAAGATATGAAATTCACTATTGAAGTATTTTGAATATTAAATCCTATATTTATTTTTAAATTATTTTGTATCAACATCCTTAGTATTAATCCAAAAGTACTTCCAAATAACACAATAATTATTGAAGTAATATTCAAAATTTACATTTTTATCCAGCCTTTTTTTGCCTTAGTAGGATCCTCTAAGAATTTATTAGACGCAATTTCAACCCTAACCCACATTTCACTTTCGCTGACTCGCCAATTTCGTAAAACTGATAAAGTTGTGCCCAGATCAAGACTTAATAATTCTTTAGAGTGAATTGCAGGAAAAGAATAAAGAGAAGTATTAGTGCTCAATATAATTTCTTTTGTATTACTATCAAACTTATTTTGATTTAAACTTTTTTGAATTCCTCCTGCAGGTAATGTAACGGGTGCAATTAATGCAAAAGTAATTAAACAAAAATTCTTAAGAAGATTGTTAATCATATATCTAAAGTTGCCATATCTAATTTGCTACTATGAGTTTCTATAAATTCTCTTCTTGGTGCAACTTTATCTCCCATTAATATATTGAATATTCTGTCAGCTTCAAGTGCATCTTCGATTTCAACCCTTTTCATCATCCTAGTTTGAGGATTCATAGTTGTATCCCACAATTGTTTTGGCATCATCTCACCTAATCCCTTAAATCTTTGGATATTATAATTTGCCTTTTCTCCAAAGTCTTCAATTGTATCCTTTAGTTGATTCTCGTTATAACAATATTTATGATTCTTACCTCTTTCAACTTTATAAAGAGGAGGACAAGCAATATATATAAAACCTTTTTCAACGAGTTCTCTTTGATATCTGTAAAAAAATGTTAATAATAAAGTTCGTATATGAGCACCGTCAACGTCAGCATCAGTCATAATTACAACCCTGTGATATCTCAAAGAGCTCACATCGAATTCCTCTCCTTTTATTCCTAATCCAAGAGCTGTAATTAATGACTGAATTTCTGTATTTTTATATATTTTAGTATCATCAGTTTTTTCGATATTAAGAATTTTACCTCTGAGTGGCAAAATAGCCTGAAACTTTCTATCTCTTCCTTGTTTTGCAGAACCTCCAGCAGAATCTCCCTCAACAATATAAATTTCTGATTCTGAAGGATCTCTAGAACTACAATCTGCTAATTTACCAGGCAAAGTTGAACTTTCAAGAACGCTTTTTCTTCTAACTAATTCCCTGGCCCTTCGTGCAGCTTCAGCCGCATTAAATGATTGAATTGCTTTTTCAAGAATCAAGTCTAAAATTCCTGGATTAAATTCCATATATTTTGTAAGAGCATCTCCAATGAGAGAATCTACAATTCCTCTTACTTCGGTGTTTCCTAATTTTGTTTTTGTTTGTCCTTCAAATTCAGGCTCCGGAACTTTAACTGATAAAACTACAGTTAAGCCCTCTCTAATATTTTCTCCAGCCAAATTCTTTTCAATGTCTTTTCTTTTGCCTCTCTTTTTTGCGAGATTATTAAATGTTCTTGTCAAAACTGTCTTTAATCCTTCAATATGAGTACCTCCATCAATAGTTCTAATATTATTTGCAAAGCCTAAAATATTATCTGAATATACATCTGAACACCATTGCAAAGCTGCTTCTACATAAACATTTTCTTTTTGTGAATCAACATAAATTATCTCAGGATGAATAGACTCCTTTTCTGCATTCATGTATTGGACATATTCTTTGATGCCTCCTTCATATAAATATATTTCTTCTCTGAAAGAACCATCTGACAATTCATTTCTCTCATCTCTAAAAACAATTTTTACCCCTCCATTAAGATAAGCTAATTCCCTTAACCTTGAGGAAAGAAGAGCATATTCAAATTCGATGCCTCCAGAAAAAATCGTTTTATCAGGTTTAAAACAAATAGTGGTACCTTTTTTAAAAGGTTTTATAGACTGCTTTTTTGATTGCAACTCACCCTTCGCTAATCCTTTTTCAAATCTTTGATTAAACTCACTGCCCTCTCTATAAACAGATACATTAACCCATTCGCTTAAAGCATTTACTACTGATATTCCTACTCCATGTAAGCCACCTGAAACTTTATAACCGCCGCTTCCAAATTTACCCCCCGCATGAAGAACAGTCAGTACAGTTTCTAAGGCACTTTTTCCCGTTCTTGGGTGAATATCTGTTGGGATGCCTCTTCCATTGTCAGAGATTAAAGCTGATCCATCTACTCGAAGAACTATTTCTATATGATCACAATGTCCTGCCAGCGCTTCATCGACTGAATTATCAACAACTTCATATACTAAATGATGCAAACCTCGAGGCCCTGTAGAACCTATATACATCCCAGGACGTTTACGAACTGGCTCTAACCCCTCTAAAACCTGAATCTGTTCCGCACCGTAGTCATTTGAGATTTTATTAGATCTTTTGTCCTCACTCATTTAATATAAAAAAAAAACATTAAACTTTTTAAAATATTATTTTTAAAAGTTCTTTAATTAAACTTACCACCGCAATAAAAGAAAGGCTCGTAGTCTATGCAAAATTTAATCACTTTAATTATATAGCTAATAGACTTTTCTTCAGAAATTGATATGTCTTCTTCTCCAACTAATGTAATAGTTTTAATAGGACCCACTGCAAGTGGTAAAACAGAATTAGCTATTGACATTGCAGATTATCTTAAAACTTATATTCATAATATTGATTCAAGACAAATATATAAGTACATGGATATTGGAACTGCCAAACCATCTGAGAAGCAACAAAACAAAATAAAGCATTTTTTAATAGATATTGAAGAGCCTATTAATCATATAAATGTAAAACAATTTCAAGAAATTGCTCAAAAATCAATTAAAAGAGAACTGAAAAAAAATAATTTACCTTTTCTTGTTGGAGGAAGTGGTTTATATATGAATTCAATTACAAAAGGTTTTTTTGTACCAGATGTTCCTCCACAAAGTCACTTAAGAAGACAATTAGAAAAACTTGGTCAGAAAGAATGTTGGCAGCTTTTAAAAAATTGCGATCCAATATCAACAAAAACAATAAATTTTGCTGATCATATTAGAACAATTAGAGCTCTAGAGGTCTTTTATGTAACGGGTAAACCCTTGTCATCTCAAAAGATTCAAAGGCCGCCTGACTGGAGAATACTAGAGCTTGGATTAGATAGAGATAATTTAAAAGAAAGAATTCTACAAAGGACAAAAAATATGTTTTTAAATGGAATTATTGATGAGACAAAATACCTTATTTCTCAATATGGATCTGATTTGCCAATATTAAAAACCATTGGTTACCAAGAAGCTAGGGATGTCTTAGATCGCAATTTAACGATAGATAAAGCAATTGAATTAACTACTACAAAAACTATCCAATTTGCCAAAAGACAAAAAACATGGTTTCGTAATAAAAATAATCCTATATGGCTTAATAACAAAAACCTGCTAAAAGATGCAATAATTAAGATAGAGTCTTTTTTAGACTAACTTAATAAGAAATAAAATTTGTCTATCATCCAATCAATTTTTTAAAAAACTGAATGCCACCACGCCCACGATTTGACCGACGCGCTCCTGTTAGAGAGCTCCCAAATATTAATGAAAGAATAAAATATCCTCAATTGAGAGTCGTAGATTCAGATGGGAAACAATTAGGAGTAATCGATAGATTAAAAGCATTAGAAATAGCTTCTCAAAGAGAACTAGATTTAGTCTTGGTAAGCGAAAAAGCAAATCCTCCAGTTTGTAGAATCATGGACTATGGAAAATATAAATTTGAACAAGAAAAAAAAGCAAAAGAAGCAAGAAAAAAATCTCATCAAACAGAAGTTAAAGAAGTAAAAATGAGATACAAAATTGACAAGCATGATTATGATGTACGCATAGGTCAAGCTACTAAATTTCTAAAGTCGGGAGATAAAGTGAAATGCACTGTAATTTTCAGAGGAAGGGAGATTCAACACTCAAATTTAGCTGAGACACTTCTATTTAAAATGGCTCATGATTTAGAAGAGCAATCAGAAGTGCAACAAAAGCCAAAGAGAGAAGGGAGAAACATGATTATGTTTTTAAGTCCTAGAAAAACTCCTCTTATTAAAAAAGATGAAGGGTGAAAAATTGTTATCGAAATAATATGACAAATGTTAAACTGTCACTATGGATAAAAAATTAATTATTTAGGGATTTTCTAAAGTGAGATTTAATATTCAACAAGAAAGTGATATCCCAGCATCGACACAACTATATAATCAAATTTGCTTTGCAATAGCAGCAAGACATTATCCCCCTGGTCATCGACTTCCGAGTACAAGACAACTTGCTATGCAGACTGGACTTCATCGAAATACTATAAGCAAAGTATACAGACAACTTGAAATAGATGGGGTTGTTGAAGCTATAGCTGGATCAGGAATCTATGTAAGAGATAATCTTGCTAAAAGAGAATTTAACAAATCAGTTTATTCAAAGGACAAAATAAATAAACCACCAGAGCAAGAAGCAAAGAAGGCTATTGATAACTTCATTAATCTTGGCTGCACCTTACAAGAAACAAGAGAAGTATTAACTAATGAAATTGATTGGCGTATTAAATGTGGAGCAAGGATTATAGTCAGTACTCCTAGAGAAGATATAGGTGCTTCTATGCTAATAGCAGAAGACCTCTCTCCAAAAGTTAATGTACCAGTAGAAGTTGTTCCTATGGAAGAATTAGAAAAAGTTTTGAGTAATTCGAATCATGGTACTATTGTCACAAGCAGATATTTTTTACAGCCTTTAGAAAAAGTTGCTAAGCAACATGGAGTTCGCGCTATTGCAGTTGACCTAAGTGACTTTCAAAAAGAATTGAAAATGCTGAAAGAATTAAATACTGGAAATTGTGTAGGCATTGTTAGTATTAGCCCTGGTTTATTGAGGGCTGCAGAAATTATTATTCACAGCATGCGAGGTAGTGAATTAATGCTTATGACAGCAATCTCTGATAATAATGCTAGATTACTATCACTTTTAAAAGTTTCAAACCATATAGTATGCGATGGGCCTAGCTTAACAGTTGTAGAGAACACGTTATTAAAAAATCGATCTCAGCTTATGAGACTACCCAAAATAATTTGTGCTAAAAATTATTTGAGCATTGAAACGATACATCAATTAAAAAAAGAAATTGGAGTTATTAATTGAACCATGGTGTTGAAAACTTTTAAATCAGATATAGAAATTATCAAAGAAAGAGATCCTGCTGCGAGAGGAATATTAGAAATTTTTCTTTGCTACCCTGGCTTTCAATCCATTGTTATGCATAGATTTACACATAAATTGTGGAAATTAAAAATTCCTTTATTACCCCGTTTTTTGAGTCATCTTAATAGGCTAGTAACAGGAATTGAAATCCATCCAGGAGCTATCATTGGTAAAAAAGTTTTCATCGACCATGGCATGGGAGTTGTTATTGGAGAAACAGCTGAGATAGGAAATAATTGTTTGCTTTATCAAGGAGTGACATTAGGAGGTACTGGCAAAAGTCATGGGAAAAGACACCCAACCTTAATGGAAAATGTTGTAGTAGGAGCAGGTGCAAAAATTCTTGGGTCCATCACCGTAGGATCAAATACACGTATTGGTGCGGGTTCAGTAGTGGTTCGTAATGTAGAAGAGAACAGTACAGTAGTTGGAATTCCCGGCAGAGTAGTGCATCAAAGTGGTGTCAAAGTAAATCCATTAGCTCACTCTGCCTTACCAGATGCAGAAGCTAATGTAATTAAAAATTTAATGGATAGAATAGACTCTCTCGAGAATGAGATTCTTAAATTACAGAAAATTCTACAATGTCTAGCTAATTCAGAATCCGTTGATATTTCTAAACTAGGTGATTCTCAAAGTCTTAAAGACAAAGAAATTTTTGAATTTCTTGGAGATGATTGAACCTTGATTCAATTTGTGTCATCCTTCTCAGTTTTAGGTTGAAACATAAACATTGAGTAAATAACATTTCGTCTCATATTAGTCATCATTTCGAGAAACATATCATATCCTTCATTTTTATATTCGATTAAAGGATCTTTTTGTCCATAACCTCGCAAGCCAACTGATTCCCTCAAGGAATCCATGGATTGAAGATGTTCGCGCCATAAATTATCAATTTGCTGCAAAATGAAAAACCTTTCAGCTTCTCTCATTAATCCTGGACGAATCTTTTCTATTTGTGATTCCTTAAGATCATAAGCTATACGCAACTGCTCTTGAAGATAATTTTTTAATTCTTCTATTGATAGTAAATTGATATCGTTAGCTTTAAGATCATCTAAAAGATATATGAACTCTTTGACTTTAGAAATTAATTGATCAATATTCCATTCTTCAGGAGGAAGATCAGGATTAATGTAAGCCTCTACAATTTCACTCATTGTTCTTTCTCCATATCCTATTACTTGTTTCTTTAAATCAATTCCTTGCAGTACTCTTATTCTTTCTCCATAAACTGCTTTTCTTTGATTGTTCATTACCTCGTCATATTCAAAAACTTGTTTTCTAATATCGTAATAGTAGGTTTCAACTTTCTTTTGAGCACTTTCTAGAGACCTAGTAAGCATTCCTGACTCTATAGGCATATCTTCATCAACCCTAAATGCATTCATAAGATTTGCTACTCTATCTCCTCCAAAAATCCTTAGTAAATTATCTTCTAAAGATAAAAAGAATCTTGTACTTCCAAGATCACCTTGTCTTCCTGCTCTACCTCTAAGTTGATTATCCACTCTTCTTGACTCATGTCTTTCAGTACCAATGACATGCAAACCCCCAGCTACTCTTACTTTTTCTTCTTCATGAATTAAAACTTTTTCATATTCCTGTTTTACATCTGATAAAGATTCTCTCAAAAGCTTAATCAAGTTATCCTCGGTTGGTGCCTTTTCTGCAGCAGTAGCGATCCTATCATCTAGCTCCAAGACAGAAAGTTTTCTATCTCCCCAATTTTTAACAAGTTCATCAGATAAAAGAGAGAGTTTCTTTTCAATATCTTCATTCAGCCTACAAGGGAATAGACTAGCCGAAGAATTAGCAATGCTCTTTTTCAAATTTGAGTCGTCTTTTGAAGAAAAACCACCTTTAGATTTTGAAATTCTTTGTTTTGGAATTGGTGGCTTATGCTCATTATCAGGTTTTACAAGCAAGGGAATTAAAATTTCTTTTAATTTAAGTCTTGCCATATAGTCACTGTTACCGCCAAGAATTATATCTGTTCCCCTTCCAGCCATATTAGTCGCAATAGTAACAGCACCTGCCCTGCCTGCCTGAGCAACAATTTCCGCCTCCCGTTCAACATTCTCTGGCTTAGCATTTAACAAGTTATGTGGAATTTTCTCTTCAAACAAAAGTGAACTTAATAACTCACTTTTTTCAACACTTGTTGTCCCAACTAAAACAGGTCTACCATCTCTATGGATTTTTGCAGTTTCTTTGGCAACAGCTTTCCATTTACCAAACTCTGTCTTAAATACTTGATCAGGCCAATCTTGTCTCTTTCTTGTTTGATTTGTCGGTATAACTGTTGATTCTAATTTATAAGTTTTCTCAAATTCAACCTCCTCAGTTTTTGCAGTTCCCGTCATTCCTGCTAACCCAGGATATAAGAGGAAAAAATTTTGATAAGTGATAGATGCTAATGTTTGAGTCTCAGGCTGAATTTTAAGATTCTCTTTTGCTTCTATTGCCTGATGTTGTCCATCACTCCAACGTCTTCCTGGCATCACCCTTCCAGTAAATTCGTCCACTATCACAGCTTCATCGTTTTTAATAATATAATTAACATCCTTAATAAATAATTCTTTAGCTTTTAAAGCATTAGTTATATAGTGAGCCCAAGGATCTTTAGGATTATATAAATCATTAACTCCCAAATACTCTTCACATTTAGCGAAACCTTGATCAGTTAATATACAACTTCTCTGCTTTTCATCAACTTCATAATCACCTTCTGGATCAATACCATCTTTACTTAATTCTTTAGCTTTGATTAATGCCAGAGATAATTCTGCAGCTTTTTGATATTTTTCTTGAGGTCTTTCAACTTGACCAGAAATGATTAAGGGTGTTCTGGCTTCATCAATTAATATTGAATCAACCTCGTCAATCACACAGTAATTGAATTTTCTTTGCACTACCTCATTAATATCAGTAGACATATTATCTCTTAAATAATCAAAGCCTAATTCTGAATTCGTGGCATAAGTTATATCACAATCATAATTTTTCTTTCTCTCAACTGGACTCATATCTTGCTGTATCAAACCAACAGATAAACCTAAAAACCGATGAACTTGACCCATCCACTCTGCATCTCTTCTAGCTAAATAATCATTTACAGTAACGACATGAACTCCTTTTCCTGTAAGGGCATTTAAATAGCAAGGCAAAGTTGCGACAAGAGTTTTTCCCTCGCCCGTCTTCATCTCAGAAATTTGACACTCATGTAAAACCATTCCGCCAATTAACTGAACATCAAAATGTCTCATATCAAGAACGCGTTTACTTGCTTCTCTAACAATGGCAAAAGCTTTAGGAAGATTTTCTTCTAAGAGTTGCTTCTGTTTTTTAATATCTAGTTCTGATGAGATCTTTGATTTAAGATTTCGAGTTTCACCTCTAAGCTCATCATCAGTGAATTTAGAAATTTCTTCTTCTAAGAAATTTATCTCTTCAACTATAGGTTGATAGCGCTTTAACTTTCGTGTATTCGGGTCTCCCAACAAAAGTTTTAGCATAAGTTTCAGTCCTTAAAAAATTTATCTTATTACAAACATTATAAATTAGTGCGTTACAACAGAATGAAGAAAAATTATATCTCTTTATTTTCTAGAAATTATCGATTAGGGTATTTAAATTCAAATCAGAAAAATAACCTAATTTACTTCAATTTTTTCGAAAATTTTTTAACAAATGAAAGAAATATCTATAATCAACCATTCCAGAGGAGCTTTAGGGTTAAGGTTTTTTGGATTAGGTCCTAAACTAAAACCTACTAATGGGTTAAGTAAGCTAAAAGAATTATTAGATAATAATGCTTTCTGGGCCAAAAGTAGAACGATTAATGATCTCAAAAAATGTCTTGCCAATAGTGACGTAATTATAAGTCTTTGGGTTGACAACGAAATAGTTGGTTTTGGCAGAGCTTTAACCGATGGGATTTACCGCGGGGTACTTTGGGATATTGTCATAGATCAAAATCATCAAGGCAAAGGTTTTGGGAAATTAATTGTAAAAAATCTTTTATCTTCTAAAAAAATTAAACATACAAAGAAATTATATTTAATGACGACGAATAAAAAATTATTTTATTCTCAATTGGATTTCAAAGAAGTTACTTCTCAAAATTTGTTAATTCGTGAAATATAAGTAACTTTTCTATTTAAAAATAATCTGAAATACTTAATACAAGTTATCAAAAATATCAAGAAACAAATTTACTATAAAGCCATCTAATAAAAGGACCTAAAATAGGAACTGGTCCAAAAGTTGGTCCACAAAAATCAAAATAATCTCTATGCTCTTTTATTAATCCATTTTCGCCAAATAATAAACGAGTGGTTCCAGGATAAATAAATTCTTTACCCATAATTTTTAGACCCATTGTCCATTCAACAAATCCATAATTTCCACTTATGGAGATTGCATGAGTTTCTAAAAAAACATCATCACATTTTTTAACTAGCTTTTCTTGAGCTTTAATATAAGAATCTAAGCCCTCTGTTTCCTGTGTTGGGTCAATAAAAATAACATTCTCATTATAAAATTCAGCCCATTTTTCTTTTGTTGGTGCATTTGCACCATAAGGTTTAGTAAATAACCCCCTTAAATCCTCTCTAGAAATTACTCTTGTCATTACAAAATTATTGTTGTAAATACTCTAGAATATACAAACATTAAAAGCGGATGAAGAGATTCGAACTCTCGACATTCTCCTTGGCAAGGAGATGCTCTACCACTGAGCTACATCCGCATGATTTGTTTATCTTATCGCAAAGAAGGAATCAAAGATACAAATAATTAATTTTTTTCAACTAATTTAAATTTTTTATTAAAGAACCCATCTCAATTGCCTGAAGAGCATAGTTCCAACCAAGATTATTTTTAATTCCTGCTCTTTCTAAGGCCTGTTGCATAGTATCTGTAGTTAAAACTCCAAAAATAATTGGAACATTATTCTCATTTGAAACTTGTGAAATACCCTTGCTAGCCTCGGATATAACTACATCATAGTGGGAAGTTTCACCACGGATTACAGCCCCAAGAGCAATTACAACATCATAACTCTTTTTTTTCATGAGAGTTTTAGCTGCAATTGGTAATTCGAATGAACCAGGAACCCAAACTATATCTACTTGATTGCTTAATTCAGAAGTATCTAAACCATGTCTTTTTAAACAATCTAGACAACCAGATAGAATTTTATTTGTAATTAAATCATTAAATCTTGCTATTACAATCCCTACTTTTAAAGCAGATGCATTAGTAAAAGACCCCTCAAAAATAGCCATTAAATTTTACTTCAGTATATTAATAGACTCTCACGAAAAGGTATTAAGTTCAAACTAATGAAGAAACAATTCCTGTAACAAAAACCAAAACAACCCAAACAGCAGCAATGGAATAAATTTTTCTCCTACTTTCTCGCTGTCCTTCCTCGGTAGAAGGTTGAGTCACATATAAAACAGGTACTCCTACTACCGCGATTAAAGAAGCGAATAATAGAGCATTTACGAAGAAAAAG
>QCGK01000014.1 GCA_003279945.1 Prochlorococcus sp. AG-388-A01 | reverse complement strand
AGGAGAAAAGATAGGAATAATATCCTATAAATCGCTTTTTTTGGCTAATGAAATTGAAGTAAACGAAAAACTTAACTTGCAGTTAAGAAAATGCGGACTATCTCCTAAAACATTTTTTATTTCAACTCTAAAAGATCAAATTATTCAAAAGAAATTAATAGAAATTTTTAAAAAAGAAGATATTAAAATAATAATTACCACAACTTCATTTTCTTCATCTCAAATCAAAAATAATGATTTAATTGAAAATTCTACAAATATTTTTACTTCTCTTAAAGTACCAATTTTACAGCTTCTTTCTTCAAATATATCAAAAAAAAATTGGTTAAATTCATCAATTGGAATGAATTCATCTGATTTATTAATGCAAATAATTATTCCCGAATTTGATGGAAGAATTACTACCTCACCTTCTGCTTTTAAAGAAATAATATCAAAAAAGAATACACTTTACAGTGAAATAACTAGTTACAAAGCTGATCAAGTAGGGATTAAATGGATTTCAAAAATTGCAACAAATTATGTGAAACTACAGAAACTTAATAATTTTGATAAAAGAATTTGTTTAGTAATAAGTAATTATCCAGTAAAGAACGGAAGAATCGGTAATGGCGTTGGTCTAAATACACCATCTTCAATAATAAATATTCTTAATTGGTTAAAAGAAGAAGGTTATGACCTTGGATCTTGTAATTATCCTCAAGATTCTTCGGAATTAATGTCAATGCTTATAAAAACTAGAACTAATGATATTGAATCTCAGAATAATAAACCATTAGATTACTTACCACTTAGTGATTATTTAAAATATTGGAATTATTTAGAACTTGATCCCAAAAATACTATTATTAATCGTTGGGGTAAACCATCTGATGCGATCGATCTAGATAATGAAGGCTTCTCAATAAATGGTCTTAGATTTGGAAAAATAACATTATTGATTCAACCTCAACGTGGTTATGAAGCTTACACTGATAGAGATATTCATTCTCCTGACCTTCCACCTCCTCATAGATATTTAGCACAATATTTTTGGATTGAAAAAGTTTTTAATGCAAATGCTATATGCCATATTGGTAAACATGGGACTGTTGAATGGTTACCTGGCAAATCTATAGGTCTCAGCAATAAATGTTTTCCAAATATTATTTGTCCAGCAATTCCTAACATATATCCCTTTATCGTAAATGATCCTGGAGAAGGATCACAAGCTAAAAGAAGAACTGCTGCCACAATTATTGATCATTTAACCCCTCCTTTGGATAGGTCAGAATTATATGGAAAATATTCAATATTAGAAAATTATTTAGACGAATATTTTGAAGCAAAATTATTAAATTCTAATCGTATTGAGATAATAGAAAAATCCATTTTTGAATTAATTAAAAAAGATTTTAGTGAAATTACTTTAAAGAATAAAAATATTCAAATAGAAGAAATTGATTCCTTTCTTTGCAAAATTAAAGAATCTCAAATTAGAACAGGTTTGCATGTATTTGGCAATAGGCAGAAAGATATTAATGAAATAAATTTATTCTTGTGTATTGCAAGAGTACCAAATGCTAACCGAATTGGTGTTGTTCAATATATAGCCAAAAATTTAAAACTGGATTTGAATCCATGGACAAATAAATATGATCAAAAGTTAACTAAAAAGGATAAAAAAATATTATTGAGGTTTTCAAACAAAAAAATTTTAAATTTTAGAATGGCTATTGATTTTTTGGAACAACAAGCAAAATATATTATATATTTGTTTTTTTACAAAAAGAAAACCAATATAAATTATTTAGACAAATATAAAAATCAGAAAATAATAGACTATTTCTTTAATGATAAAAAACATAATAATTATTTTTTTATTATTAAAAAATGAGATACTAAATCCAATCATTAATTCTTCTTATAATGAAAAATTATCATTTATTAATTCATTAAATGGCAAATATGTAAAAAGTGGTCCATCTGGAGCCCCTACGAGAGGTAAAACTGAAGCTTTACCTACTGGTAAAAATTTTTTTTCAGTTGATGCCAGAGGACTGCCAACTGAATCAGCATGGAGTGTTGGTTGTAAATCTGCGTCTCAAATTATTAATTTATACAAACAAGAAAATGGAGAAGATTTAAAAAATATAGCAATATCTGTATGGGCAACATCCACCATGAGAAATGGTGGAGAAGACATTTGTCAAATATTATATTTATTAGGGGTACAACCTATTTGGGATGGACCCTCAAGAAGAGTAGTTGACTTAGAAATTATCCCTTTATCTGTTCTCGATAGGCCAAGAGTAGATGTTACATTAAGGATTTCGGGAATGTTTAGAGATGCATTTCCTCAGTTAGTCAAATTAACTTCTAAAGCAATAAATCTAATATCTAATCTTAATGAGAATGATAAATTTAACCCTCTTGCTGGGGCATTAAAGAATGGTGATCCAATTAATCGTATATTTGGGTCAGCACCAGGTTCGTATGGAGCTGGTCTACAAGAACTAATTTCAAATTCTAATTGGGAAAATATAGATGATTTTGGAGAATCTTTTCTTAATTGGAGTAAGTGGATTTATAGTGATAATCTTGAACCTATAGAGGATAAAAAATCATTAGAAAATGCTCTTAAAAATGTGCAGTTAGTTGTTCATAACCAAGACAATAAGGAACATGATATTTTAGATTCTGATGACTATTTTCAGTTTCAGGGTGGTTTATCTTCAGCAGTAAAAAAATTGAGCGGTAAATTACCTGAAATGTATCATGGTGATTTATCTAAATTTGGATTATCTAAAATTTCAAAATTACAAGATGAAATTAATAAAGTTGTTATATCAAGAATACTTAACCCTAAATGGATAAATGGAATGAAGGATAATGGTTATAAAGGGGCGTTTGAATTTTCAGCGACACTAGATTACTTATATGCTTTTGATGCTTCTACTGAAGTAGTGTCAGATTGGTGTTATGAGGAAGTTTATAAATCATGGTTATGTGATCGAGATCTTAGGAATTTCTTTCTAGAAAATAATCCGTGGGCTTTAAGAGATATTGCACAAAGATTTCTTGAAATTGTCAATAGAAAAATGTGGAATAATTGTACTTCTGATGTCATTGATAATTTAAAGAACATAATTATTAATACTGATTCAATAATTGAAAAAAACGAATTCTGAATTATCTGCCTAATAGTGAAAGTCCATGACTATCTGTTCCGCATGTTTTTAGCATTGAATATTTATCTGCTAATTTATCTATTTCTGAACATACAAATAAACTAGGATTCCATATTTCATTAAGTTCATAATCGTACCAAACCTCTATTCCATCAATACCTAGTATTTTGGCCTCTGGAATTAATTTATAAAAGGGAATCCTGTACCTAGCTGGATGTGCAAGAAATGATAAACCACCAGCTAAATTTATTGCTTTAATAACTGATTTAATATTTAAATCATTACCTATTGGAGATTCTCCAAGAATGTAGGGATTTAGGTATCTACTTTTAATATCAATTCCTAATCCAATTACATGTACTAAACATCCTAGAATCAAACAATTAATTTCTATTCCGGAAATTAATGTAAGCGAATCTTTAGGATAATTTTTTAGTATATTATTTTTTTTTATATATTCATGAGCTTTAATTGTATGATGATCAGTTATTGATAAAAATTGCAAGTTATTTTTATAAGCTTGTTCTAAAAGTTCATGCGGTTCTAGACTTCCATCACTAAATTTTGTATGACAGTGAAAATTAATATTTTTAGGACAACTATATTTATTAATATTGGAAGTTAATTTTATTAAGTCTGCCCTATTCATTACTTAATGAATTCTCATTTTTCTTTCTAATCTTTGCATATAATTGTATTGAAGCCAACATGAAAATAACAAGTCCAACTACACTCCATGTAGCAACACTGGTTGGAAAATTATTTTTAAAAATAACTAAAAGTACAATTATAAATAATAATAAAGTAGGCAATTCATTTAATAATCTTAGTTTTTTTGCTGAGATGGTTGAGGTGCCATTTTGTAATGAATACATTATTTTATAACAATACGAATGATAAATTACTAATCCCAAAACAAAAGAAATTTTAATTTGCAACCACTTCTCACTTAACCAACTTGGCTGCATAATAACCATGCATATAGCCATACTTAAAGCTAATATCATCCCAGGAGTTGTGATTATATTTGCCAGCCTTTTTTCCATCAAGGTGTATTGTTTATTAAAGGCAATTTTTAATTCATTATCCATATTTTTAGATTCTTCATGATATATAAAAAGTCTTACTAAATAAAAAAGTCCCGAGAACCAAACGATTACACCAATAATGTGCAGTGATTTAAACCAGAGATATGTTTCAGCTGTCAAATTACTAGATTAATTTCTAAATATATATTTTTAATATAGTTATATTTAACAATATCAAGAAATCTATTTTTCAAAAATTAATTAATATTTATAACTCGTGAAAATATTCATATATATCATTTACTGAATTTTTTCCAAGTCCTTTAACTTTTGATAAATCCTCTTTAGTAGCCATTCTTATTGCGTCTATTGATTTAAAATGCTCAAGCAATTCTCTTATTCTAGATGGACCTAATCCACTGATTTGGGACAATTGTGATCTATTCATTCTCTTAGATCTATTGTCTCTATGAAAAGATAATGCAAATCTATGGGCTTCATCTCTTATCCTTCTTAATAGAAGGACTCCTTTTTGATTTTCATCAGTATCAAGAGAGTTTGTAAAACCTGGAATAAATATTTCTTCATTTTTTTTTGCCAATGAACATATAGTAACTTCTTCCTCAAGATTTAATTCTTTTAATGCTTTAATAGCAGCATTTAACTGCCCTTTACCTCCGTCAATCATTATTAAATCAGGCCAATCTGATAGAAGTTCATTGTCTAATTTGCTATTCGTTTTATCATTTAATATTGAAAAATTCCCTCCGCTTTTTTTAAATCTTGACCATTTCCTAAACCTTCTATGTATTACTTCATATATCGAAGCAAAATCATCACTATGTCCTATAAAAACGTTTGGATCCTTAATTTTATATTTCCTATAATGCTGTTTAGAAGGAATTCCATCAATAAATACGACTTGTGATGCTACTGGGTCTGTACCTTGAATATGGCTTATATCATAACCTTCAATTCTTTTAGGTTGTTCGCTTAATTCAAGTATTTGGGCAAGATCCTCAATTGATGATTCATTATCTTGTATCCCATTTAATATTCTATCTAATTCTAATTTCGCATTTTTTAAAACCATCTCTACAGTTTCATGTTTTTTATTTCTTTTTGGGATTATGATTTTTACTTTCTTTTTTCTTAGCTCCGTTAACCAATCCTCTATGGTTGTTTGTTTTGGAAGTTTATATTGAATAAGAATTTCTGATGGTATTTCTACGCCTTCAACATTCATATAATGTTCTTCTAATACCCTTTGTAGAATAAGATTTTCAACTTCATTATTTAATTTTTGACTATAACCAATTCTCCCAATGAGCTTTCCAGATCTCATTTGGAAAATTTGTATACTAGCTACATTTTTTTCTGAAACTATTCCAAAGATATCTCTATTAATTGAAGAATCAGGTATTGATATTTTTTGTGATTCAGTTAATAATTTTAAACCTGAAATTTGGTCCCTTATTTTTGCTGCATTCTCATAATCTAAATCATTTGAAAATTGCAGCATTTTTTTTTGTAAAAATATTTCTAGGTCATCATTTCTTCCCTGAAATATCATAGATACTTGTCTCATTATTTTTTTATAATCGTCAGATGATATTACTTCTTGGCAAACACCTGGACATCTTCCTATTGAATAATTCAAACAAGTTCTATCTTTATAGACTGGCCTTGGCCTTTGCCTAAGTGGAAATATTTTTTTTATCGTAAATAATGTTCTCCTTAATAATCCGACATCTACATAAGGTCCATAATATCTATCTAAATTATTTCTATTTCTTCTTCTTCTTGTAATAAATATTCGAGGATATTTTTCACTCCAAGTTATGCAAAGATATGGATATTTCTTATCATCCTTTAAAAGAATATTAAAGTATGGTTTGTTTGTTTTTATTAAATTTGACTCTAAATTTAGTGCTTCATATTCGCTATCTGTGACTATAATTTCTATTTCAGTTATTTGACGAACCATCAAACTTAATCTTGGAGTTAAATCTGAAAAATTATTGAAATAACTACTTACTCTACTGCGTAGTTTTTTAGATTTACCAATATAAAGTAAATTATTATCTATATCTTTAAAAAGATAGCAACCAGATGACTTTGGAATTTCGGATAATCTTGTTTTTAATAACTCCTTATTATTAATTAATTTATATTCAATTTTAAAATTATATTTGTTTTCTATTGTTTCTGTAGAGGAATTACTCATTTATAGTGATTAACCTCCATAATTCCAGCCAGTTGAAGATAAATTTAGTGAGTCAACATCATTATTCAAATAAGCAGATTGAACTTCTCCTACAAAAACGGTATGGTCTCCATGAATAACACTTCCAACAACATTACATTCAACTCCACCCACACTATCAATTAAAATAGGCAATCCAAGTTCACCTAAATTAAATTCAACAGATTCAAATCTGCCTCCTAATGCTTTTTGGGGTTTAAAGAAAACAGCTGCTAGATCCTTTTGATCACTTTTGAGTACATTTAATGAGAACTTATTGGTGGACTTTATTATATTATGACTAGAACCCTCTGCTCTAACTGCCATTACGACTAATGGGGGGGTGAAGGAACCTTGAGTCACCCAACTAGCAGTAAATCCATTTACTTCATTTTTATCTTCGTCTCTAACTCCACAAATGAATAATCCGTGAGGTATTTTTCTTAATAAGATTTTTTTTGCTTCTAGATTTAATGTCATAATTGATATATCTAATAAACATATTTTAACTAAATTTCTCATTCGTTCATAATAAATTCATGAAAATTCTTTATCCTGGTACATTTGATCCTTTAACAAACGGGCATATTGATTTAATAGAAAGGGCTGAAAAAATATTTGGTAATCTAGTAGTTGCTGTTTTAGAAAACACTTCTAAAACTCCTACATTTAATATTCAAACAAGAATTTTACAAATAAAAAATTCTCTTTCTCATTTACCTAATATTGAAGTTATTTCTTATTCCGGACTCACTGTTGATTGTGCAAATGATCTAAAAGCTAATCTTATTTTAAGAGGCTTAAGAGCAATGAGTGATTTTGAGTATGAACTCCAGATTGCTCATACAAATAAATCTCTTAATAATGAAATTGAAACTATATTTTTATCAACCAATACAAATTATAGTTTTCTTAGTAGTTCTTTAGTAAAAGAAGTTGCAAAATTTGGGGGCGAAATTAATCATATGGTACCCCCCTCAGTTGAAAAGGATTTAAAAGAATATTTTAAATAATATTTTATTTACAAGATTTCAAGTAATAAACATTACGTAATAATTTAAAAGCTTTTTCTTTATTAATATTATTAGAATTTTGGATAATGCTTATAATTAATGGCTTTTCATTTTTATATAAAAAGCCAGATAATGCAAAGACATTTGAAAGAGTACCAGTTTTTCCAAAAAACTTTCCAGATAATTCACTATTTACAAATCTTTTTGCTAATGTTCCTCTTAATCCCATAATTGCAAGTGTAGATTGATAAGCTTGAAAATTATTAGAATATCTCATTTTATCTAAAAACAATGCAACTAACTTTGTCGTAACTTTATTTTTTCTAGACAATCCACTTGCATCTGAAAAGTATGTATTAGTTATAGGGAGGCCTTTATTTTTTAACCATTTTTTCAATTTTGTATAGTCATTTTCTTTCCATGTATTTGAGGCATTTTTAAAGAGAGATTCAGCTGTAAAATTATGGCTTTCAGAGTTTGTTAAAGTTAATAATGAAAGAATTGGAGTTGAATATATTTTCTTTATCTCTGTAATATCTTTTAAATAAAATGTCTTTTCTGAATCAAAAAAATCTATATAAACATTTGAATTTGGAAATTTATTATTTAAATAGTTTTTAATAAAATTTTTTAATGCATAAATATCCTCATATTTATTGTGATTACTTTCTATTGCAAGAGATGTAATTGGAGATCCATATTCGTAAAGTTTATCAGTATTTGTCCAACCATTTGGCCAATATAATTTTGAATCAATTTCTACAATATTAAAGTTAATAATTTTATTTTCTTTAACATTTGAAACTAGTTCGATTATATGTTCATAATTCAGATCTGGATCACCTTGACCCTTCAAATAATAATTGTTTTTATTTTTTTTTAGTAAGGAAGTTTTTAAATTATTATTTAATTTATATTTACTTAAAACATAAGCTGTTGAGAATAATTTTTGATTTGATGCCGGCAACCTTGGAACTTCATCATTATAGGAACTAATTATTTCTCCTTTATTATTAATAATCGAAACACTAAAAGAGTCATCAAGCGTTTTATTCAATAAAGCATCATAAGTAGGACATTTTTTATTTTTAGTAATTATTCCAGGGAAATTAAAATAAATACTATTTAAAATAGTTATTTTCTGATTTGCTAGTAAATACCTAATTAAGATAGGAGATGTTACTAATAGAAGAACAATAAAGAAAAATGAATAAATCTTTTTTATCACATTCAATCTATAAATTTACAAAAATAGATTCGTTGTCCGGTTTAATTTCAAATTCTTTTTTAAAATAATATTTTTTGTTTTCTTCTTTGAAAAGCATCCAATTATTTGGATAAATATGCATAAGAGCAGCTTTATTTAAAGGCTGAAGAAAATAAATATTTTTCCAAGTTTTGACAAAATTTTTACGTCTCTCTCTAATAACACTTCCTATACCAATATTGGCATCTTCAAATTTGGGATTTAATGAATAATGCGTTCCTTGATAATTATCAGACATAGGTTCAAATGAATCGAAATCATATGGCTGAGGAAGTATCGATATCATTGCACTATCAATATTTTTTATATTATTTGATTCGTTAAATGATTTAAAAGTAAAGATTTTATCTTTGATATCTGGATAGTCTCTTTGAGCCAAAGCAACAGCACCTTGATCAGCAAATGTTATGAATAGATTATTAATATTTTTAGATAATATCTTGTAGATAGTTATTCCAATTCTATTAAACTTCAAACCTTCAAAATTGAATTCTATAGTAAATCTTTTATTTGAATCTAATAAACTTGGAATAATTGCATCCTCCATATTCTTAAGAGATTCATTTAAATCTTTAGGTAGTCTATAATTAGTTTTCATTAAAATTTGTCAATGCATATTTGAATAAGTTCTAAAAATTTATCTATTTCTGACTTATTGTTTATTGAACCTAAAGTAACACGAATATTTGAATATAGTTCATCATCTTTTAAACCAATATTTTTAAGTGTTGTGCTAGGTTTCCCAGATGAGCTTGAACAAGCACTTCCACTACTTATGGCTATTTTATTTTCTGACATGAAATTAACAATCTTATGGGCCCTTATAGGCTCAAATAGTTTATTTAATAGTATAAAAGAAATATGATTGGGAAGCCTATTGTTCATACTGCCCGTGATCTTTATATGATTATTATCCTTAATTTTTTGAAAAAAATAATTTATAAGTTTATTAATATTATTAGAAGGAAATTCAGTTATGTAATCATTTAATTTTATTTTACCTTTAATATTCTTTAGTGATTCATACATTCCAGCGATTAATGGCAAAGCTTGTGTACCTTGTCTAATTGAATATTCCTGAGTAAGTGATATGTCTTTATTTTTTAAAATTTGTCTAGACTTTTCTTTTGTTAAAAGAATACCGATACCTTTTGGACCTCCAAATTTATGAGCAGATAAACTTAAAAAATCACATTTAAGATCTTTCCAACTGAATATTCCATTGCTTAATATTTGAGTTCCATCTAAATGAAACATTATATTTAATTCTTCACATTTGGAACCTATAAATTGAACAGGTTGTATTGTCCCAATTTCACTTTGTCCCCAAATAATTGATACAAGCTTAGTTTCATTGGTTAAAATTTTATCGATATTAGAAATATTTAATATTCCATCATTATTTACACTCCATTCGTAAATATCCCAATTTTGTTTTCTTAGTTTATTAGCACAAATAGTTGTTGCTTGATGTTCAACGTTCGAAATTACAACTTTACTATTTTTAAAGTTCTCATAAATATTATTAAATACAATATTTGTTGATTCCGATGATCCAGATGTAAAAATTATGTCCTCTGGATCTGCTTCAAATATATAAGCAATTTTAGATCTAATTTTCTCAAGATATGTAGAGCATTTTATCCCTAGCTCATATGTAGATGAAGGGTTATGCCAATAATCTCTATAAGTTGAATTTATTATATTTAAAACATTCTCAGATAATGGAGTTGTTGATGCATTATCTAAATAGATAAAATTATTTTCCATTAATTTACTAACATTGATCCTGAGAAAACCTTTTTAGCATTACCGGTCATCATGACTTCACTATCGTCTTTTGACCAATCAATTTTAAGATTACCTCCTGGTAAAGTTACTATGGTTGGTGAATTACAAAGGCCTAATTTATAAGCTGCTACATGAATAGCACAAGCACCTGTTCCACAGGCTAAGGTTGGTCCTGCACCTCTTTCCCATACTTTTACTTTTATATTATCTCTATTTAAGATTTGACAAAAATGCACATTAGTTTTTTTCTGGAAATAATTCATTTTTTTCAAATATAGGACCAAGTCTGGAAAGAACAATTGACTCTATGTCTTGTAAAAAGAATATTAAATGAGGATTTCCCATCCCTACGGCATAACCTATATTATTAAAATTTTTCTCAACAAATTCATGTGAAGGAATTGAATTAATTTTTTTTTCAATTGTTGTTGGAATATTTTGACTTTCTAAAATTGGAACTCCCATTTTTACTGTAATTTCATCATTTATATATTTTGCAATTTTTAAACCTGCTTTAGTCTCAATTTTATATTCAATATTTTTATTATTGATTGAATCATTTACATGGAGATACTCAACTAAACACCTAATTCCGTTTCCACACATTTGTGCTTCAGAACCATCAGAATTAAAGATTATCATTTTTGCATAATTATCATCATTAGGTTTTTCTATAAAAATTACACCATCTGCTCCAATACCAAATTGCCTGTTGCAAATTTTTTTTATATCAAATATTTTATTTGACTTGTAATTTTTATATAAATCATTACCTCTAGAATCAAATACTACGAAATCGTTTCCGTTACCTTGATATTTTTCAAAAGTTATATTTTTCATTTTTAGATAATATATTATAAATTTTAATTATAAATTATTCCTTTTAACAATCTATTTCTATTTTATACAATGGATATTAAAATAATAATTTAATATTTCAAAATTAAGTGATTTCTCCCGATAAACAATATGAGGCTGATACCAATTTATATAATCCATCTGAAATAGAAAAAAAATGGCAGTCAATATGGACAGAAAACAATTTATACAAAACCGATGAATTAACTGAGAATAGCGATAAATTTTATGCCTTATCAATGTCTCCTTACCCTTCAGGTAATCTTCATATGGGACATGTTAGAAATTATGTTATTACAGACTTAATAGCTCGGTTCCAAAGATTTAAGGGCAAATCTGTTTTACATCCAATGGGTTGGGACGCTTTTGGTTTGCCTGCTGAGAATGCAGCGATTGAAAGAGGAATTAGTCCAAGTGTCTGGACTAAAAAAAATATTTCTCATATGAAGTCACAATTAATGCTTTTGGGACTATCAGTTGATTGGGATAGGGAATTTGCAACTTGTGATGAAAATTATTATATTTGGACCCAATATCTATTTTTAGAGTTATACAAGGCAGGTCTTGTATATCAAAAGGAATCAGAAGTTAATTGGGATCCTATAGATAATACAGTCTTAGCAAATGAACAAGTTGATTCAGAGGGTAAATCCTGGAGATCTGGTGCAGTAGTTGAAAAAAAATTATTAAAGCAATGGTTTTTAAGGATTACTAATTATGCGGATGAGTTATTGAAGGATTTAGAAAAATTAGATAACTGGCCTGAAAGAGTAAAAATAATGCAAGATAATTGGATTGGAAAGTCAACTGGTACAAATATTAACTTCAATATCAATACCAATTCAGAAAAGAAAATAACTGTATTTACAACAAGGCCAGATACTTTATTTGGAGTTACTTATTTAGCAATTTCTGTTAATCATTCATTAATTAAAAATATTTCTGATCAAGAAACCATAAAAGATATAAAAATTCTTAAACAATATTTGAAGAATAATAAAAATAATGAACTTGAAAAAATTGGAATAAAAACTAGCTTAATAGCAATTAATCCAGTTAATTCTGAGCCTATTCCTATTTGGGTTGCAAGTTATGTTCTCGATGAATACGGTACAGGCGCTGTTATGGGCGTGCCTGCTCATGATCAAAGAGATTTTGAATTTGCTAAGAAAAATAATATTGATATTAAACAGGTAATAATAAGGGATAAAAGTGACCAAACTAAAGATCTTGATGAAGCATATGTGGAAAATGGATATCTTAATAATTCAAATCAATACAATGGTATATCAAATACTATTGCTAAATTAAAAATTTCAGAGGAGGGAGTAAATAATGGATGGGCCGAAAATAAGATTCAATATCGTTTAAGAGATTGGTTAATATCTAGACAAAGATATTGGGGATGTCCGATTCCCATCGTTAATTGCAAAAAATGTGGATCTGTTCCTTTAAACCAATCGGAATTACCTGTTGCATTACCAAAAGATATAGATATCTCGGCAAACAAGATTAATTCTTTGGGTGATAATAATAATTGGATAAACACAACATGTCCAAAATGTGGAATAGCGGCAAAAAAAGAAACCGATACTATGGACACTTTTATTTGTTCATCATGGTATTTTTTAAGATATCCATCTTCAAAATGTTCAAATAAGCCATTTGAAAAGATTGAAATTAATAAGTGGTTGCCTGTAGATCAATATGTTGGAGGAGTAGAGCATGCAATCTTGCATTTGTTATATGCAAGATTTTTCACTAAAGCTTTGCGGGATAATGAACTATTTGAAATTGATGAACCATTTAAAAAACTATTAACGCAAGGAATGGTTCAGGCTGCAGCCTATAAAAACAATAAAACGGGTAAATATGTTTCTCCTTCCGATATTAATGACCTATCAAATCCTACAGATCCAATTGATAATACCAAACTCGAAGTTCTTTTCGAGAAGATGTCTAAGTCAAAATATAATGGAATAGACCCTGAATCAGTAATTAAAAAATATGGAGCAGATACAGCAAGAATGTTTATATTATTTAAAGCTCCGCCAGAAAAAGATTTGGAATGGGGAGATACAGATGTTGAAGGACAATTTAGATTTTTAAGCAGGATTTGGAAGCTTTATATAAATAGTTCAAAAGATATAAATAGTAAATCTAATTCCTATCCAGATAAAGAAAAAAGTTTAATAAAGTCTATGAATATAGCCATAAAAGAAATTTCGAATGACATATTAAATAACCAATTTAATACTGCGATTTCAGAACTAATGAAGTTTTATAATTCATTATCAAATTCCATTAATGACGTAAACAATAATTTAAAAATTGAGGCTCTAAAAACATTTAGTATTTTGTTGGCTCCATTTGCACCTCATATTGCAGAAGAAATATGGCATCTTATAGGATTTAAAAAATCTGTGCATTTAGAACACTGGCCTTCATTTAATGCCGAGGCACTAAAGGAAGATTCATATGAACTAGTAATACAAGTGAATGGGAAAGTTAGAGACAAATTAAATATTAATAATGATATGAGTGAAGATCAAATTAAAGAATTGACTCTTAAAAGACCTAACATATTAAAATGGACTCAAGAAAAGGAAATAAGAAAAATAATTATTGTTAAAGGAAAAATTATGAATATTGTTATTTAAGAATTTATTTTTTGAATAACTATTGAATTTGGATTTGACCAATCGCCCTTAACTAAATAATTATCATTACCGAAACACATTTCACGGAGTATGAAAAATATTGGTTCACTCACTGAATTATCAAATAATGATGTTATGTCATTTATAGAATATTCTCCACCTTCGTCCAATAAATTACTTACTTTTTGTTGATACTCAATAATATTTGCAGCTGCTTCCTTTCCAGCTTCGACTCCAGGTTGATCATATGCATTTATATTTACCAATTCAGCGTAGAAGGATACAGTCCTTTCAAATAAAGCGATTAAGGCACCTAGTGAAAAACAATTTAACTTTTCTAACGTGATAGTGATACTTTGTCTGTTTTCACTAGAGAGTGCTGATCTGGTTCCTTGCAAAAAACCAGAAAGATATTCTTTAGGATTCTCTTTTTCATCAAAGATATTAGTAGATGGAGAATCTAATAATTCAATAAAAATACAAAAGAAATTATCAATACCATCTCTCAGTTGCTGAACATAAGCATGTTGATCTGTAGATCCTTTATTACCAAAAACGGAAATACCTTGATTAACTACTTCACCATTCCTATTAAATTTCTTACCTAATGATTCCATTACTAATTGTTGGAGATATTTACTAAATACCTGTAACCTATCTCTATAAGGTAATACGACCATATCTCTCTTTCCAATACCATCCCCAGTTAAATACCATGCGGATGATAATAGTGCTGCTGGATTATTTTTAAAATCACTTATACGTGTGGCCTCATCCATTAATGATGCACCTCTAATAAATTCAAATATATTTTCATTAATAAGAGCTAATGGAAGTAATCCCACAGAGCTTGTAATACTAGTTCTTCCTCCAACCCAATCTTGCAAATTAAATATTTTTAACCAATTTTCAGAAGTGGCTTTATTAAATAACTTACTATCTTTCATAGTTATAGCTATAGCGTTAGAATTCCATTCAAGACAATTATTTTCGCAATGACTTTTAATAATTTCCATTGCAATTCTAGGTTCAGGCGTACCACCTGATTTGCTTACTACTACAAATAATGTTGTGGATAATTTTTCAGATAACTCTTCTAACTTTTCACTAATTAAAAAAGGATCAACATTATCTATATATGAAAAATTTAAGCCTTTAGAGAACTTCTGCAGTGACTCTGTAATAAGTAATGGACCTAAACCACTTCCACCAATTCCTATCCATAGAACATCAGTATAATTCTGATTATTCTTATTCTTGATATCTCCGTTTAAAATCTGTTTTCCAAATTCAGAGATTGCATTAATATCTGCCTTAATCTCCTCTCCTATTATTGAAGATGGAGAAATTAATGGATTTCTAAGCCAATAATGTCCAACTTGTCTATTTTCATCAATATTAGAGATTGCACCATTTTCTAATTCTTTTATTGATGAAAATACATCTATAAATCTCTCTTCTAAATGTTTTATCTCTTTATTTGTGAAATTAATTTTGCTTATGTCTAACCAAATATTTAATTTTTTATCAAACCAAAGATAATTACAAAATTTATCCCAAGAGTTTAAATCTCCATTCATTTTATATATTAGTTTCTTTTTATTTATTATTTAATTATATCTGTATGGATAGTACATAGATTTGAATCATTTAAATTTGTTTAAATTTTTATCTTCAAATAAATATGTTTTTGAATATAAACAATTAAATTAGAAGGTTTTTTTTATTTAATATCAATTTATCATTGAATAAAATGAAAAATTTTGGATCAATCATTTAATTACATAATTTCACCTGAGATATCTGAATTTAGAAGATTTTCACCGAAATTAAAAATTGGTGTCCTTGCTTCTGGGAATGGAACAAACTTTCAGGAGTTAATTAATCTCTCAGAAAAGGGAGAACTAGATATAGAAATAAAAGTTCTTATTACTAACAAAAAAGATGCAGGTTGTATAAAAAGAGCGGAAAATGTTGGAATACCTTATAAAATAATAATAGGTAAAGACCCTACGAAAAAAGAGGTATTCGAAAAAGAAATTATAAATACTTTAATTCAATACGATGTTGAACTTATTGTAATGGCTGGCTGGATGAAAATTGTCACTCCATTTTTTATTAATAAATTTAAGAATAAAATTATAAATATTCATCCATCATTACTTCCTGCATATAAAGGTGGTTCTGCTATAAAGGAATCTTTATTAAACGGTTCAAAAATAACTGGATGTTCAGTACATTTTGTTGAAGAGGAGGTAGATAGTGGCTATCTCATAATGCAAGCTGCATTGTCAATTCAAAATGACGACAATATTAATACACTTACCAAAAAAATACAGATACTTGAGCATAAAATTTTACCTCACTCAATCTCTAATGTTGGTTTTTTGATAAGAAGTAATTTTATGGAAAGTTATTAGTTAACTCAAGGCCATCATCCATTGAAAATCCACTCATAATATTTAAATTTTGAATTGCCTGCCCAGTCTGTCCTTTTAACAAATTATCAATTACAGATAAAATAATAATCCTTCCATTTCGAATATCAACCTTCACAGAAAGAAAAATTTGGTTTGTGTTTTTTACCCATTTTGTTGATGGGAATATATCTACAGGTAAAACATTAACATTTTTAAAATTTCTATAATAATTATCCAAAAGTATTCTGCAATCATCCGAAGTCAAACCCGGATCTCTTAATCTCCCATATATAGTCGAATGCATACCCCTTGAAATTGGAACCAAATGAGGGGTAAAAAGGAGTTCAATTTTATTTCCAGATATAAGAGTTGCTACTTGCTCTATTTCTGAAGTGTGCCTATGGTTTATCAATCCATATGCTGATAGACCTTCTCCGCATTCTGACAAAAGTAGCTTTTGGTTGGGTTCTCGCCCACCCCCAGAAGTTCCGCTTTTAGAATCTATAACTATACCTTCATTTTCAATGATTCCTTGGGACAGATAAGGAACTAGTGGTATTAGAGCCGAAGTTGGATAACATCCTGGACATGCAATTAATCTTCCTTTAGAAATTGCATCTTTATTTATTTCAGGAAGACCGTATACGGCCTCCTTACATAAATCATCATCATTTCGTTTATATATAGCAGCTTCTTTGGAATATACCTTTTTCCATTCTTCTAAGGACTTATATCTATAATCAGCGGATAAATCTATAACTTTAACTCCTCTATCTAATAATTTTCTTGTCAAAGATGAAGAAATGCCATTTGGCAGACAAAGTAAAGCTACATCTGCGTTGTTTGAAATATTCTCTACTGAAATTTTTTCTATATAAGGATCTGCATCAAGATGAATAAAAGGAAAATTATCATTCCACTTTGATCCAGATGTTTTATTACCTCCTAAAAATGAAATTTTGTAGTTCTTATTTTTTTTTAAAAGATTAACCGCTTGAATACCGCCGTAACCAGTAGCACCTACTATTGCAACATTCATTTTTTTGAATTGGCAGACTTTGAGATAGGATTATAAAGTGTTGAATTTAGGATAACTAAAACACTACTTTTCTATATTGATAGGAATAATGAAAGAAACAAGTCCCAAATCAAATAATGGAACAATTTTGGATATAAATGAATCTTTTAAAATTGAATTTGATCCTATCAGCGATGCACTAGCAGCAATAAGAAATGGTGAATGCATAATTGTAGTGGATGATGAAAGAAGAGAAAATGAGGGTGATTTAATTTGTGCCGCTCAGTTTGCAACTCCCCAGCAAATTAATTTTATGGCTACTGAGGGAAGAGGTCTTATATGCCTAGCTATGCAAGGAGAAAAACTTGACTCTTTAGATTTACCATTAATGGTAGATAGAAATACAGATGAAAATCAAACTGCTTTTACGATATCAATTGATGCTGGACCTGAAAATAATGTTTCGACTGGAATATCAGCTGAAGACAGAGCTAAGACAATTCAAGTTGCTATAAATCCAAATACAAAACCAGAGGATTTAAGAAGACCAGGACACATATTTCCATTAAGAGCTAAAAAAGGTGGGGTTTTAAAGAGGGCAGGTCATACAGAAGCAGCAGTAGATATTGCGGCAATGTCAGGTCTATATCCCGCTGGAGTGATTTGTGAAATCCAAAATTCTGATGGATCCATGTCGAGACTTCCACAACTTAAAGAGTATGCAAAACAGTGGGGAATGAAATTAATATCAATAGCTGATTTAATAAGTTATCGGTTTCAAACTGAAAGATTTGTATTTAGAAAATCTGATGCAGTACTTCCAAGTATTTTTGGAAATTTCAAAGCTTATGGTTATATTAATGAACTTGATGGTTCAGAGCACGTTGCATTAGTTAAACAAAATTCAACGAAATTAAGCGAACCTGTATTAGTAAGAATGCATTCAGAATGCTTAACAGGTGACGCTTTTGGATCATTACGTTGTGATTGTAGACCACAATTGGAGGCTGCTTTATCAAGGATAGAAAAGGAAGAAGAGGGTGTTGTTGTTTATTTGAGACAAGAAGGACGAGGTATTGGACTTATTAATAAATTAAAAGCTTATAGCTTACAAGATGGTGGATTAGATACAGTAGAAGCTAATGAAAAATTAGGATTTCCCGCCGATTTAAGAAATTATGGAGTTGGAGCACAGATATTAACTGATCTTGGCATAAAAAAATTAAAATTACTTACAAATAATCCTAGAAAGATTGCCGGATTAGGTGGTTACGGAATAGAAGTTATTGAGAGGGTTCCATTAGTAATTTGTCCAAATGATAATAATGCTGAGTATTTGAGTGTTAAGAAAACAAAGCTTGGTCACATGATTGATGAAGACAATTCCAATTTTATGAATATTGATCCATTTATATCTATTTTTCTTGATGGAAATTATAAGTCTATAGATCTAGTTTCAATAAAAAATAAAGTTATTCATTTCTGTAATGAACAAAACATTAATATTAAACTGGAAAGTACACCAAGATTATTGGCTTTTTGGAATCGACCTAAATTAGTTTGGCGAATTTTACATAATCAAAGTAGAACCAATTCCAACATTACTGATGAAGAAATAAAGAATATAGAATTATTTATTCAGTTTTTATCTAAATACGAAAATAGTACAAAAATTGGTATTATTATTTCTAGAAATATTGAACAAGCATTACATCCGAAAAGTAGTATAAAAGTTATAAATACTAAATTTTCTATTAATAATGAAATCTTATATTCATCTTCCAGAAAATTTAATTTAGATAAAGAGACATTTAGTATTGTTTTTGAAAACTAAATTACTACTTTAAAGTAGCTTTTAGAATTTTTGAACCATTAGTAAGCTTTAGCACAACATCCATATCATCTGTCTTACCAAAAACAGTATGAACTCCATCTAGATGAGGTTGAGGTTCATAAACTATAAAAAATTGACTACCACCTGTATCCTTACCTGCATGAGCCATAGAAAGAGAACCTTTTAGATGTTTATTTGAATTAATTTCACATTTGATTTTATATCCGGGACCTCCAGTTCCAGGCATACCAGATGATCCATTACGAGTATTTGGACATCCACCCTGGGCCATAAACCCAGGAATAACTCTGTGAAATGCTAGACCATCATAAAAACCATCACTTATCAATTTCGTGAAATTATTTACGGTATTTGGTGCATCGTTAGAGAAAAATTCAATATTAATATTCCCTACTTCTGTTTCAAATAGTGCGTTAGTCATTTTTTTTTATTTTAATCATATACATATTAATCCTTAAAGTAACTTTTCAAGATTTTCCTTAATGGTATTAATATCAATTTTATCTTCATCATTATTATCTCCTCCCCAATCTTCAACTTCTAAATTTTTAACAGGTGGAGTGATTAGTAACCTGTCTTCTGCTGTTTTTGGAACAAAATTTTTCTCAACTAATTTGCATTCATAATCTAATTTAGTGCAGAAATCTTTTATTTCCTCAATGTCTATCATTTCAACAGTTGGTAAAGGAAAATCTTGAGCTTCAAGTAGTCCACAATATCTTGTTGCATCGTCTTTGTCTTCAAACATTAGAACAATGGTTCTTCCTTTAAGTTCTATTGAGTGAATTCCTTCCTTATCTGTTCCTGAATTATATAAAAGAACAAATATGTTCATAATTGTCAATTTGTCTTTTTATATAATATTTGATTGAGAATCAGAAAGTGATAATTCTTGTAATCTTGTATATAAAGCAATTTCTTCATCATTAATATCAGCAGGAATAACTACCATGATTTCAACATATTGATCACCCACATTATCATCGTATGATAAACCCCTACCTTTCAAACGTAACATTCTTCCAGTAGATGATTTTGGAGGCACTTGGAGGGTGACATTACCATCAAGGGTAGGGACCTCAACAGCACAACCAAGAAGTGCATCATGTGGAAATAACTCTAATTTATATAGAACTCTAAGTCCATCGATTCTTAGCCCTGTTTCCGTTTGAACTTTTAGCTGCAGGTAATGATCTTTACCTCCCCTCGCAATATTTTCAAGTCTTAATCTCCACCCATCTCCAGCGAATGGAGGGGTGTCAACTTCAACTACAGTTTTATCTTCAAGTTCTATTAAAATTGAAGCTCCACTTAAGGCCTCATCAGGAGTTAATTCTATAATTGTTTCAATATCTTGGTGGAGTTTAACTGGAGGAGGCTCTTCTGGGGATGTTGTCGGATATTCATAATTATTACATTCATCATTATCAATATTTATAGGTTCATCTTCAATTGGCTCCTTATTGTATTCCTCGTAATTATTAGCGCTGTATTCATATCCAAATAATGAATCAAGATAATCTTGAAAATCAGGAAAACCAGTCTTGAAATTATTATTATCGTAATCATCCTGAACATTTATATCAGAATTTTCAATTCTTTTATTTGGATCACGTAGGTATTCGTATGCTTCATTAATTAACTTAAATCTTTCTTCTGCATTTAGATCATTTTTATTTAAATCTGGATGCCATTTTCTTGCTTCTCTTCGAAAGGCTTTTTTAAGTTCTTTGTCGTCGAAATTATAGGATAAACCCAAAATCGACAAATAGTCTTTTTTAGAGGAAATAGTCATTGTCCCATGGATCATCATCCCTAGAATTACCATACCTCGAATTTCTATAATTTCTATTCATTTGATTATCCCAAGGGTCATCGTCCCAATAATCATCTGAGAAAAGTTCATCCTTCAATGAGCCAAATGTATTTTTAATACCCTGTAATGGATTATTATCAGTCTTCCTTTCTGCTGCAAATTTTCTGTTTAAGCCAAATAGTGCTTCTTGGAGAGCGCTTACTGAAATTTCTAGTTCTTGTGGGTCATCATCATCTATATATTCTTCAACATCTTGAATAGCTAATTCAACAGCTCTTTGTTGTCTTTCAGCTCCATAAGGACCAAATTCTAATGATGCATCCCTAAGCCTTCTCTCAGCTTGAGCAATTAGAGTTAGAGCACTATTTTTTCTATCAATTACAGATCTTTTCTTTCTGTCTTCATTAGCTTTTGATTTTGCTTCTTCAATTATCGAATTAATTTCTTGTTCATTTAAATTAGAGCCACCAGAGATTGTAACTGTTTGCTTTCTTCCAGTTGTTCTATCAGTCGCACTAACTTCTAAAAGACCATTAGCATCGATATCAAATGCTACCTGAACTTGTGGTATTCCTCTAGGTGCTGGAGGTATTCCTGATAACCTAAATTTACCAAGTGACTTATTTTCAGAAGCTAATGGCCTTTCACCTTGCCTTACTTGTACAACCACTGAAGATTGATTAGCTTCTGATGTACTAAAAACATCAGATTGTCTAACCGGTATTGGTGTATTACGAGGAATAAGTACCTTCATAAGACCGCCAATAGTTTCTAAACCTAAAGATAAAGGAGTAACATCATTTAGTAGTAAATCTTTTAATTCACCACTAATTATTCCTGATTGTATTGCTGCACCAATAGCAACAACTTCATCTGGATTAACAGATTGACAGGGATCATTAGGAACAAGAGTCTTGACTAATTGTTGAACCATTGGGATCCTTGTGCTCCCACCGACAAGAACTACTTCATCTATATCTTCTGCGTTCCATCCAGAGTCATCTAATGCTACTTGCACAGGCTCTAATAATCTATCTAATAAATCATGAGATAAAGATTCAAATATTTTTCTATCTAAGGTTTCCTCAATATGTAATGGTCCCTCTTTACATGTGGTAATAAATGGTAAAGATATTTTTGTTTTTAGCAATCCTGACAATTCACATTTAGCTTTTTCAGCAGCTTCTGTTAATCTCTGCAGGGCTTGTCTATCTCTTCTTAGATCAATATCATGATTATCAAGAAATTTGTCAGCAAGCCAATCTACTATTTTTGAGTCAAAATTGTTTCCTCCAAGCTGAGTATCTCCACAAGTAGCCTTAACATCGAATACACCATTAGAAATTTTCAACAATGAAACATCAAATGTTCCTCCCCCTAAATCAAAAACCAAAACATTATTGGAGGAACTTTTTTCAAAACCATAAGCTAGAGCTGCTGCAGTAGGTTCATTTAGAATTCTATCTACTTTAATACCAGCTAATATTGCAGAATCTTTTGTAGCTTGCCTTTGAGATTCATTAAAGTAGGCAGGAACAGTAATAACAGCAGAGTCAACAGTATCTCCAAGATATGTTTCAGCATCATTAATTAATTTTCTGATTAATGAGCTCACTAACTCTTCAGGAGCATACTCTCTTTCTGTATTTGGACTGAGAACCCTAACACTACCATTATTATTTGCTTTTACATTATAAGGAACAGAAATACTATTTTCATCTAGTTCGTCCCAGTCGCTACCAATAAATCTTTTTAAGTTATAAAAGGTATTCTTAGGATTTAAAACAATTTGTCTTCTAGCTTGGTCTCCTATTACTACTTCTTTTTCTTTTGTAAATCCAACTATTGAAGGTGTAGTTCTTGACCCTTCATAATTTGCAATAACAATTGGACGACCAGATTCTATAACTCCTACAACAGAGTTAGTAGTACCCAAATCAATTCCAACTATTTGCCCCATGATTTTAGATCGCTAAATTAAACCAAAATTTACTAATAATTTAATAGATTTTTTATCGTAGATATTTACATATAATAATAAAAATCCAATATTTTCAACTTAATTTAAATAAATAAGATTATTTATATCCTGTCAATCTGATCTCTAACTATTTTTAAAATTAAGTCTATTAACGAAATTGTTGATGTAATTAACAAAAATCTACTAATATGAAACGGAGAGAGAGGGATTCGAACCCTCGATAAAGTTGCCCCTATACAGCATTTCCAGTGCTGCGCCTTCAACCACTCGGCCACCTCTCCATAAAAGATTATATTAACCTCTTATTAGCCCATTTTTGAGGAATGTTATTTGAACAGGACTTTCACAGTTACTATTAAAAATAAAGAAACCGGAAAGGTCTACCAAGAGCAGGTTAGTAGTGATGAATATATTCTTAAGGAATTTGAAAAGAATGGTTTTAAGCTTCCATTTTCATGTAGAAATGGTTGTTGTACAAGTTGTGCAGTTAAAATAATATCTGGTACATTGCAACAACAAGAAGCAATGGGGGTATCTCAAGCCTTAAAAGATAAAGGTTATGCACTGCTTTGTGTCGCTAAAGCCACTGCAGATCTTGAGTTGGAAACAACTTACGATGATGAAGTATATGATTTACAATTTGGACAATATTTTGGGAGAGGAAATACAAGAGTTGCGCCACCTTGGGAATTTGAGGAAGATTAATTATCATGTTTGAATTAAGTGAAATAGAGGAGATTACAAATCAAGTTAACTTATCCATTTTGTATGAAATAGCCAAGAATTCCGCTCAAATTGGTAATGAAATTTTAAAAGTTAATTACAATAAAATTCAGAAAATTTCATCAAAGGGTAGGAAGGGTGATCTAGTTACCAATGTAGATTTGGAAGTGGAAAATAAAATAAAAGAATATTTATTAGAAGAGACACCAAACATATCTATAAATGCAGAGGAATCGGGTAAATTAACAAAATCTTCGGATTTAACGTGGTGTATAGACCCTTTAGACGGTACAACAAATTATTCCCATGGATATCCTTTTTTTGGGACTTCTATTGGCCTTGTATATAAAAATAAGCCAATTTTAGGCGCTATATCAGTACCTTATTTAAATGAACTATATTCAGCCTGTATAGGTTTAGGCTCATTCTGCAATGATAGTGAACTTAAAGTATCGAATCCCTCTAATCTTTCTGATAGTCTACTTGTGACTGGTTTCTCTTATGACAGATTTGAGACAGAGGATAATAATTATGCTGAATTTTGTTATTTAACACATAAAACTAGAGGCGTTAGAAGAGGAGGTGCAGCAGCAGTTGATCTAGCATTTGTTGCGGCAGGTAAAGTAGATGGATACTGGGAAAGAGGGTTGGAGGTATGGGACCTAGCGGCCGGTGCTATCATTGTAAAAGAGGCTGGTGGTATCATTTCTGATTATCCATCAGGCGAATTTAATTTAAGTTCAGGAAGAATTTTAGCTTGTTCTCCCAGCCTTGAGAATGAATTAAAAAATGAACTAGATAAAGTCTCTCCATTTAAAAAAAATCTCTATACCTAAAATTAGTTAAATATTAAAATGACAGATATAAAGGAAATTAAATTAGTCGATGTAAAAAATAACTCAAACATAATAAATAATTTAAATAGTATTTATAAACTATGGGGATATGAAGAGGTTTCACCCTCATTCATAAATACTTTAGAGACCATAAAAGGGCGTGGCGTTATTGACGAAAATCAAGTTGTAGGAATAGTAAGTAATAATTCATTATGTCTTAGGCCAGAAATGACAACATCAATTGTTAAATTGTCATCTACTAGATTAATAAATAAGAAAAGACCAATAAGATTATTCACCAATGGAATGGTTTTTGATAAAAAACAAAATAATAAGAATTCATTTAAGTTACAAGAAAAATTGCAAAGTGGAATTGAATTAATTGGATATGATACAAAATACCCAGA
>QCGK01000013.1 GCA_003279945.1 Prochlorococcus sp. AG-388-A01 | reverse complement strand
TTTGGGTCAAGAAAATGTTATCGAATTACAAAAACCATCATTAGGTGCTGAAGATTTTGCTGTTTTCTTGAATGAGATACCTGGAGCTATGTTTAGGCTTGGTGTCTCTAATGCAAATGGATGCGCTCCCTTACACAGTTCCAAATTTGATCCAGATGAAAAAGCTATCGCTGTAGGAATTTTGGTAATTACAGAATCCATTATAAAATTAAATAATGAAATAAATAATGCGGTTGATCAATGAATTTTAATAAAGGATTTATTTTATCTCTTTTAGCTCCTTTCATGATCCTTATATCCGCTATTGGTTTAATATTAAGAGACAATACTAAGAGAATTTTTTATTTGCCTATTGGTTTAATGGGTATCTCAATTATTTTGGAGAAAGATTTGAGACGAAAATTGGATAGGAAGAAAATTTTAGATAAGATAAAGTCTTACCAAAAGTTTAAATAAGAATATATTATTTATTTTTACTCAATATGTGATGACTATTTTTTAGAAAAGAGCTATTAATAAAAGAAATACTAGGGGTGCTAGGAAATTCAACTTAGCTGAGATCATACCCTTTGAACCTGAATCATCAATTCTGGTACAGGGAAGTGGAAATTTGATCAAACTTTAGTAATAACAATTTAACAATTTATCAGTTATGAGAAGTTCTTGGATCGAGCCTCGTCTTGGGAAAGACAATGTTACACAGATGAATTTTGCGAGGCATGGATTGATCACTGAAGAAATGAATTTTGTTGCTAAGAAAGAAAATCTACCTGCTTCTTTAATAATGGAAGAAGTGGCAAGAGGAAGATTAATTATTCCAGCTAATATTAACCATTTGAATCTTGAGCCAATGTCCATAGGTATTGCTTCTAGATGCAAAGTTAATGCAAACATTGGTGCCTCTCCTAATGCAAGTGATATAAATGAAGAAGTAGAGAAGCTTAAGCTAGCCGTTAAATATGGGGCTGATACGGTTATGGATCTTTCTACTGGGGGAGTAAATTTAGATGAAGTAAGGCAGGCAATTATTCATGAATCTCCAGTTCCGATAGGAACAGTTCCTGTTTATCAAGCTTTAGAGAGTGTTCATGGTTCGATAGATAGACTAACTGAAGATGATTTTCTTCATATAATTGAAAAACATTGCCAGCAGGGCGTCGATTATCAAACTATTCATGCTGGATTATTAATAGAGCATTTGCCAAAAGTTAAAGGAAGAATTACTGGAATTGTTAGTAGAGGTGGCGGTATTTTAGCTCAATGGATGTTACATCACTTCAAACAAAATCCCCTTTATACAAGGTTTGATGATATTTGTGAGATTTTTAAGAAATATGATTGTACTTTTTCTCTCGGTGATTCACTAAGACCTGGATGTTTGCATGATGCGTCTGATGATGCACAGCTAGCTGAATTGAAGACTTTAGGAGAGCTTACTCGAAGAGCATGGGAACATAATGTTCAAGTTATGGTTGAGGGTCCTGGCCATGTACCTATGGATCAAATCGAGTTTAATGTCAGAAAACAAATGGAGGAATGTTCAGAAGCTCCATTTTATGTACTTGGCCCACTAGTAACAGATATATCTCCTGGTTATGACCATATATCAAGTGCTATTGGAGCAGCGATGGCCGGCTGGTATGGAACATCTATGTTATGCTATGTGACTCCAAAAGAACATTTAGGTCTCCCTAATGCAGAGGATGTAAGAGAAGGATTAATTGCTTATAAAATAGCTGCTCATGCTGCTGACATAGCAAGACATCGAGCTGGTGCTCGTGATCGAGATGACGAACTTAGTCATGCTAGGTACAACTTTGATTGGAATAAACAATTCGAACTTTCATTAGATCCAGAAAGAGCAAAGCAATACCATGATGAAACATTACCTGAAGAAATCTTTAAAAAGGCTGAATTTTGTTCAATGTGTGGACCTAAACACTGTCCAATGAATTCAAAAATTTCTGATGAATCTCTTGATCAGCTAAAAGATAAACTTGAAGAATGTAATACTTCAGTGTAATTATGAATTAATACTTACAAAATTCCTTTTGTCTTATTAACCACATTTTCAATTGTAAATCCAAAATTATTCATACACTCTCCACCAGGTGCAGATGCACCAAACCTATCCATAGTGATACAAATACCATCAAAACCTGTATATTTATGCCAACCAAATGAATGGGCAGCTTCTACAACAACTCTCTTAGTCACACTACTCGGTAAAACACTTTCTTTATAAGATTCTTCTTGTTCTTCGAATAATTCTACGCAAGGCATAGATACGACTCTAGTTTTTTTACCTAAGTTTGAAATTTCTTTACTTGCTTCAATGCAAAGATTTAGTTCGCTTCCAGTGCCAATAAATATTAAATCCGGCGTTCCTTCACAATCAGAAACTATGTATCCTCCTAATGCTACCTTATCAATCGAAGTATTTTTTTGATTTGGCATGCCTTGTCTACTTAAACAAAGGGCAGAAGGTCTTTTTCGATTTTGAATGGCAAGCTTATAGGCTCCACTTGTCTCATTCCCATCACCTGGTCTGAAAACTAGCATGTTAGGCATGGCACGAAGAGAAGGTATTGTCTCAATAGGTTGATGAGTTGGACCATCTTCACCTACACCAATTGAATCATGGGTTAGTACATAGATAACTCCTAATTCGCTAAGAGCGGAAAGCCTCATTGAACCTCTCATATAGTCTGCGAAGACAAGGAAGGTTCCTCCATAAGGTATAAGACCACTATTATGATAAGCAATACCATTAAGTACAGCCGCCATAGCATGTTCTCGTACACCAAAATGTAAATATCTTTTCTCAGGACTATAAGATTGGAACGATCCAGTTTCACCTTTGATATCCGTATAGTTAGAGTGAGTTAAATCGGCTGATCCCCCAATTAATTCAGGTAGATTTGGACCTAGAGCACCCAAGCATATCTGTGAATGCTTTCTGGTGGCCAAACCTTTATCATCAGGTGAATAAGAGGGTAGATCTGAGTCCCATTGCTCAGGCAATTGCCCGCTTAACATTCTTTTCAGCTCGGCGCCTTCAGAAGGATATTTTTTCTGGTATTCTTCAAATTTAGAATCCCATTTTTTCTCTAAATCTTCTCCTTTGTTTATTGATTTTCTAAAGTGTTCATATACTTCATTTGGTATTTCAAATGGAGCATATTCCCAATTTAAAAACTCTCTTGTTAAAGCAGCTTCTTCTTCTCCAACTGCTGCCCCATGAATCCCAGCAGTATCTGATTTATTAGGCGATCCATAACCTATTGTTGTAGAAATTTTTATTATTGAGGGTTTGTCTTTAACTAATTTTGCTTTTTCTATAGCTTCAGTTATTCCTTTAACATCATGATTTCCATCTACCACGTGCTGGACATGCCATCCATAAGCTTCGTATCTTTTTAAAACATCTTCCGTGAAAGAGACATCGGTACGACCATCAATTGTAATTTGGTTATCGTCATAGAGTGCAATTAATTTTCCAAGCTTAAGATGGCCAGCTAATGAGCAAGCTTCTGATGCAATACCCTCTTGATTACAGCCGTCACCCATTATGACGTAGGTATAGTGATCAACAATATCGCAATCAGGCTTATTGAATTTAGCTGCTAAGTGAGTTTCAGCTATAGCTAAACCAACTGCATTAGAAATTCCCGCTCCTAGAGGTCCAGCTGTTACTTCAACTCCTTCAGTTTCGAACGTTTCTGGATGTCCTGGAGTTTTGGATCCCCATTGTCTAAATTCTTTAATATCCTCTATGGAAACTGATTTGTATCCCGTCAGATGAAGCAGAGAATATAACAACATACATCCATGACCAGCCGATAATACAAACCGGTCTCTATTAAACCATTTTGGATTATTGGGATTGTGATTAAGTATGTTTTGCCATAGTGCGTAACCCATAGGAGCACATCCCATTGGCAAACCAGGATGTCCACTATTAGATTTATTAACTGCATCTACAGCAAGCATTCTTATACTATTTACACAGAGTGATTCTAATGAAACAGATGCAGCGACCATTGTTTTAAAATAAGATAAGTTGGAAATACAGATTTGGTTGTCATTAATTCATTTTGCTGAAAGCAAGGCAAACATTGTGACCGCCAAAGCCGAAGGAATTAGAAAGAGCAACTCCTACTTGAGCCTCTCTTGCATTATTTGGTACATAATCAAGATCACAATCAGGATCTGGATTGACGTAGTTAATTGTAGGAGGGATAAAATTATGTGTCAAAGAAAGTATACAAGCTACAGCTTCTATGCCTCCTGAACCTCCTAGGAGATGACCAGTCATCGACTTAGTAGAGCTTACAGGAATAAGGTAAGATCTGTCTCTAAAAATAGATTTAATTGCAGAAGTTTCATTTTTGTCATTTGCTGATGTACTAGTTCCATGAGCATTTATGTAATCAATTTTTTCAAGACTCAGAGAACTGTCTTCAATGGCTAGCTTAATTGCTTCTGCTCCTCCAACCCCCCCAGGAGAGGGAGCCGTAATGTGATGAGCATCGCATGTCGTTCCATATCCAATAACTTCTGCATAAATTCTTGCATCTCTTTTTTGTGCATTTTCTAAAGTTTCTAAAACAAGAATTCCAGATCCCTCTCCGATCACAAATCCATCTCTTTCTGCATCAAAAGGTCTACTTGCTGTTTGGGGACTTTCATTTCTGAAAGAAAGAGCTTTAGCACTGGCAAAGCCAGCAACTCCAAGTGGAGTAATACTTGCTTCTGCCCCTCCACATATCATTGCATCTGCCTTCCCAAGTTGGAGTATTCTGAAAGAATCACCAATTGCATTAGAGCCTGCAGCGCAAGCAGTGGAGACAGATGAACTAGGTCCTTTTGCACCTAGAGCAATGGCAGCTAATCCACTTGCCATATTTGGAATCATCATTGGGACTGTGAATGGACTTACTCTTTTTGGTCCTTTATGACTTAGTATTTGAGCTTGGCTTTCCATTGTTAGTAGGCCACCAACACCGGAGCCAATAATTACACCAATTCTTGATGCATTAGCTTCAGAAATTTCAAGGCCAGAATCATTAAAGGCTTGCTTTGCTGCAATGACTCCAAACTGTGAAAAGCGATCCCACCTTTTGGATTCTTTAGCTTCAATAAAGTTTTCCGATTGCAGATTTTTAACTTCTGCTGCAAATTTGCAGGGATGTTCTAAAGGATCAAAGAGAGTAATATCTGAGACCCCATTAGTCCCTTTTTGAAGACCGAGTAAATATTCATCAATGTTGTTACCAATTGGAGTTACTGCTCCTATACCAGTAATAACTACTCGATGGAAATTTGGCATTCTTGGTTAACCTTTTTTTTCTTCGATGAATTTAACTGCATCGCCAACTGTTGCGATACCTTCAGCCGCTTCATCAGGGATTTCAATATCAAATGCTTCTTCTAAAGCCATTACTAATTCAACGGTATCTAGAGAATCTGCACCCAAATCATTTTGGAAATTTGAATCTGCTTTTACTTCTCCTGCTTCAACGCTTAATTGCTCTGAAACAATGGAACAGACTTTTTCGAGAATTTCTTGTGACATAGTTTATGTAAATTACTAATTATCTATAAGATTTTATGCCCTAGAGTTAACAAGAGTGAAGCATATCTTAATTTTTTTAATTTCTTTGTAAGACAATAGTATTATATAACGAGGTTCAAAAGACAATTTTTTACATGTCACACGCAGTTAAAATTTATGACACTTGCATTGGATGCACCCAATGTGTAAGGGCTTGCCCACTTGATGTTTTAGAGATGGTTCCTTGGGAGGGCTGTAAAGCTGGCCAAATTGCTTCATCCCCTAGAACTGAAGATTGTGTAGGTTGTAAAAGATGTGAAACGGCTTGTCCAACAGATTTCTTAAGTATTCGTGTCTATTTGGGTGATGAAACTTCTAGGAGTATGGGCTTAGCATATTAATTTTATAGTGCAGTTTTAAGAGAGTCCATGTTTTAATAAATACGCAATTTTTTTCAATATAATTGAAAAAAAATTGCTGTATGTGTGGAATAGTTGCTGTAACTGGATATAAAAAAGCTTTACCATTATTAATTAATGGTTTAGAAAAACTTGAATATAGAGGCTATGATTCATCAGGAATTGCAATAATAAATTCTGAAACAAATTCTATTACTTGTAACAAAGCAGAGGGAAAACTTAAGAATTTAATTGATAATCTTAACCAAAAGAATATTCATGGAACTGTTGGTATAGGACATACTCGCTGGGCAACTCATGGAAAACCTGAAGTAAAAAATGCTCATCCTCATACTGATAGTTCGGGAAATATAGCAGTTGTGCAAAACGGAATTATTGAAAATTACCAAGATTTGAAAAATAAATTAGAGAAAGAGGGAATTGTTTTTAGTTCTGATACAGATACTGAGGTTATTCCACATCTAATTGAAAGAGAATTAAATACATTGAGTAAACTTAATCTTGAGAATAATGGTTCAACATTATTAGTAGCTGTGAGAAATGTAATATCTGATTTAGAAGGATCTTATGCTATGGCAGTTTTATGGGCTGGTGCTCCAACCTCTCTGGTAGTGGCAAGGAGACAAGCACCATTGATTATCGGTTTAGGAGAAGGAGAATTTATTTGTGCAAGTGATACACCAGCTATTGTCAACTTTACTAATATTATTTTGCCTATGGAAGACGAGGAAATAGCTTTATTAACTCCTCTTGGAATAGAAATATATGACTCAAACAATGAGAGACAATATCGAAATCCTGTTTCTTTAAAGGTCTCAGAGCAAATAATAGATAAAATGAATTTCAAACACTTTATGTTAAAAGAGATATATGATCAGCCAGAGACTGCAAAAAACTGGTTGGAAAATTATTTAATTAAAAACTTAGAAAATGGACAATATCAAATTAACTATCCCTTTGATACAAAGTTTTTTGAATCAATAGAGAGGATTGAAATTATAGCTTGTGGTACGAGTAAACATGCTGCGATGGTGGGCAGCTTTTTATTAGAACAATTCTCAGGGATTCCAACAAATGTTTTTTATGCAAGCGAATTTCGATATTCACCACCTCCATTGCTGCCAAATACATTAACTATTGGAGTTACTCAATCTGGAGAAACTGCAGACACAATTGCAGCTATTGATATGGAAATTAAAAGACGGTCCTCAGTTGAAGATAAAAAATTTAAACCCAACCTTATTGCAATAACTAATAGAAAAGAGAGTTCGATAGGGAGACAGGTTTCAAATATAATTGATATTTGTGCAGGAATAGAAGTAGGAGTTGCAGCGACAAAAACTTTTTTTGCGCAATTACTTTCCTTTTATGGATTAGCTATAAAATTTGCGCAAATTAAAGGTAGTCAAACTTCAGATGAAATAGGTAAGTTAATAGAAGATCTTATAAAATTGCCTCCATTAATAGAAGATATCTTAGAGAAACATAATCAATCTTCAGAAAAGCTAGCGCATGACTTTTTTAATATTAAAGATGTTATTTTTTTAGGAAGAGGTATAAACTATCCTATTGCACTTGAAGGAGCTTTAAAACTAAAAGAAATTAGTTATATTCATGCCGCTGGGTATCCAGCTGGAGAAATGAAACATGGCCCAATAGCTTTATTGGATAAAAAAGTACCTGTAATTTCTATTGCCTCTCCAGGTGAAGTCTTTGATAAAGTTATAAGTAATGCTCAAGAAGCAAAAGCCAGAGATTCATATTTGATTGGTATTGCACCAGAATGTAATGGAACTGAAATTTTTGATTATTTAATGCAAATTCCTTTCTCAAATGAATGGGTTTCTCCTCTACTAAACATAGTCCCTTTACAATTATTGAGTTATCATATTGCAGCTCATAGAGGATTGGACGTGGATCAACCAAGAAATTTAGCTAAAAGTGTAACTGTGGAGTGATCAATAACTCATAAATTTTTGATAAATTTATAGCTCTAAAAGTCCCTTTGGTGGATTGATGATAAGAAACTTATTTTTTATATCGACAATTGGCACTATTTCTTTAACAAATGGAACTAGAACCTTTCTTTGCTTTTTAAATAGTTCAATAACAAGTAAATTATTTTTTTCATTTTCTAAATTAATAACTTTTCCAATTATTTTTAATTCGTTATTTTCTAAAGTCTTCACTTGCAAATTTATAAGTTCCAAAAGGTGAAATTCCTGTTTTTTTAATTCAGGAAGTTTATTGGTTTTTACAAGAATTTTATGTTTTTTAAGTTGCTCTGCAAGATTTCTAGTATTTATTCCTTGGAGCTTAATTACAAAGGTATCTTTTCCAGGTTGTTTGAAACCAGAAGTAAGTTCTATTTTTGAAGGGGTTTCATTTTCTTTTTGCAACCATCTCATTCCCGGTTTTAAAAATCTCTCTTCAAAATCACTTAGAGACTTTACCTTTACTTGCCCATTAATTCCATGACATGATGTTATTAAACCAACAACTAACCATTCATCGTTATCTATCATATATTGTAGTAAATAGATTTTTCTATGGAATTATCGAATAAACCCATACTCCCTGGTTCTTTTGTAGTTGTAAAAGATAATAACTCTATATATAGAGGATATAAAGGTTTTGTACAGAGAGTTACAAAAAAAAGGGCAGCCGTTCTGTTTGAAGGAGGAAATTGGGACAAACTCATAACTTTTCAGCTTTCTAATTTAGAAAAACTATAAGAGTTAGATCTTACCTTTAGTTATAAATTCTTCTATCAAAACTCTTGCTGCGTTTGTTTCTGCTTGTTTATGGGATTTGCCAAATGCAGACGATTCTTTTAATCCTTCAATAAATATATCGCAAGAAAATCTTTTTGGATCTCCATTTTTCTTAGAGATTTCAATTATCTCATAAACTGGCAACTCAAAACCTTTACTTTGACACCACTCCTGTAAAACTGTCTTAGAGTTGAATTTATATGGAGCTTGCAAAAATATTTTGGAATCTTTCTCCCAAATATCATCTAGCCATAGATTTACTTCCTGAATTGAATTAAAGCATTTATAGAGGGCACCGATTAAAGCTTCTGTAGCTTCACCAATAATAGTATTTTTTGAATTTTGATCTCCAAGAGCTTTAGGCCCTTTAATAATTAATTTTTCAATACCAATTTCCCCCCCTAATTTCGTCAACCATTCATCACTTACGATTTGTGCTCTTAGCTCTGATCTTTCTCCCACACTCATTTGAGGATAATTTTTTTCAATAAAATTTGAAGCAGCTAATCTGAGTACTGCATCCCCAAAGAACTCTAGTTTCTCATAATTTATTATTTTGTCATTTGAAGAGTGTATGAAAGCTTGATTAAAATCCTGAATGACTGAAATATTTTGTTTTTTAATTATTTCAGAGAATCTTTTGGATCTAATGTTTAAAGATTCTAAAAAAGTAATTATTTGATTAATTCTCTTTTCGTTAATTATATTTGTCATATGATTTAAATAATCACAAGAATTAGAAAGCAGGTCATAAGCCGGGTTCTGTTCATCTCAGATAAGATGGGCAATCATCTATCTAGGGCTGGAATTACTTCACAGTCTCAAGCGGCGCTTAAAAGTAGATTGTGTAATGGTCATAAATCCACTAAGCCTTGCTCCCAGCCGGGGTTTACCTAGCCAACACTTCTCAATGTTGCTGGTGCGCTCTTACCACACCATTGCACCCTTGCCATACATGAAGTATTAGGCGGTATGTTTCTGTGGCACTATCCTCGCGGTTACCCGCACTGGGAATTACCCAGCAAGCCTGACCATGTGGGAGCCCGGACTTTCCTCAAAAAAGTTTTATTTTGAAAACAAAATAAAACTTTTTTGCGATTGCCTCTCCTGCTTTCATTTAGCATAGTGCTTATTATTCTAAAAATCATCTATTGGGGCTGTAGCTCAGCAGGATAGAGCAACGGTTTCCTAAACCGTAGGTCGTGGGTTCAACTCCCGCCAGTCCCGTTAAAGTAATAAACTATATGTAGTAGGTGTGCAAACTCGCTACTCTCTAGCTAGCGTGTAGTTAGTATTAAATCTTCTATGGCTAAGTTGCATGATATGCGTTTAAAACTCTTAATTCAACAAGAGCATGAACGTATTTCTAAATCCCAACCTAACGATTTAGATCTCTCAATAGTCCAAGCAAGATGCTTATGTTGGCTTGCTTTGTTGGCAGAAGCACACGAAGATCAGGCAAATGATGCTGAAAAAAGAGGAGATGCCGAACAAGCTATGGGATGGTTTGCTGACTCAATGAGATTAAGAGATGTCATTAATTTGGTTACTAGTATTGAGATACCTTTGCCAGATAGTCCAGATTCACTTGATGAAAATGACGAATTATTTGATGGTCCTACAATTATGCCTAAATAGTGAGATGATATAGGAAGAGTTATATTTTCTTTTGGCTGAAGAACCTTGTCAATGCTCTGATTGTCAGAGATTTTATAAAGAGCATGATCGTCTGATTAGAGAATTTCCTACTTTTAAGCAGCAACAAGAATTAAATTGGGCATCAATTCAATCTTTTAGAACTCTATGTAGTAAGGTTTCTGATGAACTGCAGCGTCAATTGTCTGAGAGAGAATGTAATGAAGATGTAAGTTTAGAAGTAAATCATATTTCTGATCTAGAAATTACCCAAGCCTTAGATGAACTTGAAAGTGTTAATGCTTATTTATATTCAGTTGAAGCATTAATGGAAAGGATATTTGATACAAAAATTCAAAAAAATATTGAATCAAAATTTAAAGAAATTGCAAAAGAATTAGCACCAGACCCATTAAATTTAGATAGATTAATTTTGAATAGATTATTTCATCAAACTCCAGATTTTCCAGATAAGAAAAATATTAATTAGAAAGTTCTTCTACATCGCAGGTAATTTCTACAGGCATTGGAGATACCTTCCAAATTGATTTGCAGTACTCTCTGATTGATCTATCTGATGAAAAATAACCTGATCTTGCCGTATTTAATAATGCCATTTTATTCCAAGATGCTTTATTGTTCCAGCATTTACTTACTTCATCCTGTTTATTTAGGTACTCTTCAAAGTCTGCCATCACAAAGAATGGGTCATGTCCAGTCAAACTATTCAGTAAAGGTTTAAATAATTCTTTATCGCCGTTACTAAAGTGGCCAATTTCAATTAAACGTATTACTTCTTTTAGCTCCGAGCTTTGATCAATAAAGGTTTTAGGCAAGTAATTATTATTTTTTAAATCCATAATTTCACTTTCAGTTTTACCAAAAAGGAAGAAATTCTCTTTTTTAACAAGATCTCTTAATTCCACATTAGCTCCATCTAATGTTCCGATAGTCAACGCACCATTCATGGCAAACTTCATATTGCCTGTTCCAGATGCTTCTTTTCCGGCAGTTGAAATTTGTTCTGAAAGATCCGTTGCTGGATAAACTATTTCACCAAGTTTAACGTTATAGTCTGGTAGAAAAACAACCCTTAATAGACCATCCATATCTGGATCAGAATTAACCACATCAGCAATACCATTAATGAATCGAATCATTAGCTTTGCCATAAAGTAACCTGGTGCAGCTTTACCTCCGAATATTATTGTTCTTGGAACTTCATACTTGTTTGTACCATTTTTGATTCTTAAATACTGAGCAATAATTTGTAAGGCATTCAAATGTTGCCTTTTGTATTGATGAATTCTTTTTACCTGCACATCAAATAAACTTGATGGATCTACAAGTATTCCAGTTTTTGAATGGATGAAACTAGCTAATTTTCTTTTGCCATTTAGTTTAGTCTCCTCAAATTTTCGTAAAAAATTATTGTCATCTTTTTTTTCTTCTAACTTTTTAAGAAGTTCCATATTTGTTATCCAATTAGGACCAACTTCTTCTTCTAGAAGGGTAGATAATGATGGATTAGATAGGGCAACCCATCTCCTGGGAGTAACCCCATTAGTTACATTTGTGAATTTTTCAGGCCAAAGTTTAGCAAATTCAGGAAGAAGCTGTCTTTTTATTAGATCGGAGTGAAGAGCTGCCACACCATTAATATGGTGGGCTCCAATTGTAGCCAAGTGAGCCATCCGGACTGATTTTGAGCCTTCTTCATCAATTATTGAGAGTTTTTGAAGGATTTTGTCATCACCAGGATAACGTAGTCTTAATTGCTGCAGAAATCGCCAATTAATTTCATAAATAATTTCTAGATGACGAGGAAGAAGATCATTAAATAAACCTAAATCCCATTTCTCTAAAGCCTCTGGTAGTAAAGTGTGGTTGGTATAAGCAACTGAGGAGGTTGTTATGTTCCAAGCTTTATCCCAACTTATTTGATATTGGTCAATAAGAAGTCGCATTAATTCTGCAACTGCAATAGCAGGATGAGTATCATTCAATTGAACTGTCCAATGCTTAGCGAATTCTGTTATTGGAATTGATCTTTTTTCAAGGCTTCTCAACATATCCTGAAGAGAACAACTTACAAAAAAGTGTTGTTGTTTGAGTCTTAATCTTCTACCTTCGTCAGTTCCATCATTTGGGTATAAAACTTTTGAAAGAGTTTCAGATGCAACTTTTTCTTCTACTGCACCGTAATAATCACCAATATTGAAAGCATAAAAGTCAAAACTTTCTGTTGCGTCAGCTCTCCATAATCTTAATCTGTCACATGTATTTACTCTATATCCTAAAACTGGAACATCATGAGGTACTCCAATTGCATGTTCTGAAGGGATCCATCTTGATCTGTAGTTCCCTTTATCATCTCTATAACTTTCAGTTCTGCCCCCAAAGCCAACGAAACATGATTCGTCTGGTTGTGGAAGTTCCCATGGCCATCCACCTTTTAGCCATTTGTCAGTTACTTCAACTTGCCAACCATCTCTAATTAACTGATTAAATATGCCAAATTCGTAGCGAATACCATAACCAACTGCTGGAACTTGTAGAGATGCTAATGATTCCATGTAACAAGCTGCAAGTCTGCCTAGTCCACCATTACCTAATCCAGGTTCCTCTTCAACTTCAAGAATTGTTGATAGTGATTCTATACCAAATCTCTTTAAAGCATCTTCTGCCTCTTGAGTTATTCCAAGATTGAGAAGATTATTACTTAATTGAGGGCCTATTAAAAATTCTGCTGATAAATATGCGACAGTTTTCTGTGGTTTTTTTCTTATGACTTCCTGACTGGCTAAGTATCTTGTCATTAGCCTATCTTTGACTGCATAACTTAAAGCCATATACAAATCGTGAGGACTTGCAGAAGTAGCTAATTTTCCAAGGGTATAAAAGAGATGGGCTGTCATTCCTTGGAAAACAGCATCAGAATCCATGCCAGCTTTCTCAGGATCTAAGTAACAGCCTGGGGTAGGCAAACGTAGATCGAAGGGTTTGTTGGAATTCATTGGATTGGTCATATAACAGACAATAGCCATTTTTTAGAAAATTTCTTTGTTGTAACTTCAGATCCACACTTGTTGAGTATTTTTGCTTTTTTCTTACATATTTCTTAAAGTGGGCCCTCTATAAACTATCTTCCAATTAGGTAGTTTATTTTTTACACTTAAATGTACTCTTTACTTGCTGAATTAAGTGCACATGATTTAGAAGTTGCTGAAACGTTAATTGGAGTTATAAGATTTCTATTGATTTTTTTAGCAGCAAGAGCATTAGCAGAAGTATTAGTAAGACTAAGTTTACCAACGATTGTTGGTGAGCTTCTTGCAGGGGTTGTAATAGGAGCATCAGGATTCCATTTATTGATACCGCCCTCAACTGGAACTCAACTAAATGAGGGACTTGTAAATCTTATTAGCTCATTAGCTTCAATTCCTCCGGAAGCAGTACCTGATGTTTATTTCGAAAGTTTTCCATCACTTCAAGCAGTAGCAACACTGGGGTTATATGCACTTTTATTTTTAACAGGATTAGAAAGTGAGTTAGAGGAATTGGTAGCTGTAGGTGCTCAGGCTTTTACTGTTGCTATGGCTGGGGTAATTTTACCTTTTGCCTTTGGAACTTTCGGATTAATGTTTATTTTCCAAGTTGATCTAATTCCAGCAGTTTTTGCTGGAGCATCTATGACAGCTACAAGCATAGGAATTACTGCAAGTGTTTTTGGTGAATTAGGATATTTGAAAACTAGAGAAGGACAGATTGTTATTGGTGCCGCAGTTTTAGACGATATTTTGGGAATTGTTATTCTGGCAGTTGTTGTGGCACTTGCTGCAGGAGGTTCTTTAGAAATTGCTCCTATTGTTAAATTAGTTGCAGCAGCAGTTGTATTCGTTATTGCTGCTATCGCATTAAGTCGCACAGCAGCACCAGGATTTGATTGGTTATTAGATAGATTGAAAGCTCCTGGAGCTGTAGTAGTGGCGTCTTTTGTGATACTTGTATTATGTTGTTTTGTCGCAACAGCCATTGGATTAGAAGCAGCTTTAGGTGCTTTCGCAGCTGGATTGATCCTTAGTAGTTCTAAAAATAATCATGCAATACAACAATCTGTTTTGCCTTTAGTTTCCTTATTTGCAACTATTTTCTTTGTATTAGTTGGAGCTGGAATGGATTTATCAGTTATCAATCCACTTGATCCAACAAGTAGATCAGCTCTTGTAGTTGCAGGATTTTTATTAGTTGTTGCGATTATTGGAAAAATTGCAGCCGGATGGGTGTTTTCAAGTGATAAACCTACAAATAGATTAGTTGTAGGTCTGGGTATGATGCCTAGAGGTGAGGTTGGTTTAATTTTCCTTGGGCTAGGAACAAGCGCTAAGTTGTTAACTCCTTCTCTTGAAGCAGCTATTTTATTAATGGTTATTGGAACTACATTTCTCGCACCTGTTCTCTTGAGAATTGTTCTTAAAGATAAGCCCCCAAATGATGGCAATAAAATTTCAGATGATGTTGCAGCTGATCCTGTGGGTCTTCTTTAGCAAATAAGTTTATTAGAATCAATTAATATAGGATTTTCAATAAATGGAAAAATCAGCTTTGATAGATAGTGATGTAAATTATGACTGGAATTTTCTAAATTACCCAATACATACTATTGCTGCTAGGCCTGAGCAAACATCAAAAGAATGTGCAATTTTATTAATTCATGGTTTCGGGGCTTCTACGGATCATTGGCGATTCAATATTCCTATTTTGAGTAAAAAATATGAAGTTCATGCTATGGATCTACTTGGTTTTGGAAAAAGTCCTAAGCCTCAAGATGTTGAATACTCAGGATCTTTATGGAAAGATCAGGTCGTCGCTTATGTAAAAGAGAAAATAAAAAAACCTACAATTGTTGTTGGAAATTCATTAGGCGGCTATGCAGCTTTAGCAGCTGGTTCAGAATTAAATGAGCTGAACGCAGGAGTGATATTACTAAATGCAGCAGGATATTTTAGTGAAGAAAAAACTATAAAAAAAAATATGTTGCAAACTTCAATTGAAACAGTTGCTGGTATATTTTTGAAAAATATTGTTCTTCAACGTTTAATTTTTGAGAATATGAGAAATCCAAAAAATATTAAAAAAACTTTGAATCAAGTTTATGTGGATAAAAAAAATGTTGATGATTTTTTAGTTGAGTCAATAAGAAAGCCCTCGCTAGATTACGGAGCATTTAATGTTTTTAGAAGTGTATTTAACCCATCAGGTCCTCAGGGATTGCCGTTGGATAAGTTATTCGCAAAACTCGATTCACCATTATTACTGCTTTGGGGAGGCAAAGATCCTTGGATGAATACTCCAAAAAAAAGAAATCTATATAAAAAATTTACACCAAAGAATACAAAAGAAATCATTCTTGACGCTGGACACTGTCCTCATGATGAAATACCTGAATTAGTTAATCAGCATATTTTGGATTGGGTTGATTCTCTTTAAGTAACACTTGTGCAAATTAAATTATCTAATAAAGACCAAGGAATTTTCGTCTTTCAATTAGATCAAGATAACTATTTTAAATTTTGCCCTGAAAGAGGTGGTGTTATTACAAATTGGGTTTCGGATGGCAATGAGATACTTTATTTCGATGAAGAAAGATTTATGGATAAGACAAAAAGTATTAGGGGAGGCATTCCGATCTTGTTCCCAATTTGTGGACAACTAAGTACTGCCAATTCAGTATTTGGAAAAGATTATTTGCAATTAACACAACATGGTTTCGCTAGAGATTTGCAGTGGCAATACTCCTTCAATAAAAATAGAAAATCTTTATGCTTATTTTTAAATGAATCTAAAAAAACTAAAAAATATTATCCTTTCGATTTTGAACTAAGAATAGAAGTTACCTTAAAGATTGACTGTTTAGAATTTAAAATTACGATTCACAACAAAACAGACATTGCTATGCCAATAAATTTTGGATTTCATCCTTATTTTAATGTTTCAGATTTCAAAAATTTGGAGTTTATTGATATTCCACTTAATTGTCAGAATCAAGAAAAAAACATCATAAGTAATACTTTGGATGAATTAAATAATATTAATTTAGGAGTTGATCTACTTGTTTATACTTCAGGTAGAAGCACTTTTCGAGATAAAATTTTTAAAAGACAGGTAACTTTAAATCATCCATATCCTTTTGATCTAGGCGTTATTTGGAGTGATCCTCCAAGAAGAATGATATGTCTTGAACCTTGGACCAGTCCCCGAAATTCATTAGTTGATGGATTCAGAAATATTATGATTCCATCAAATGATAGTCAAAGTTTTGATGCCTCAATACAAATAAAATCTTTTAAGTAATTATGTAATACTCATGAAATTTGTTGTTATAGATGATGATCCAACAGGATCTCAAACTGTGCATGATTGCTTATTACTTCTTAAGTGGGACTGCTCAACTTTAGTCAAAGGTTTTGAATCTAAATCTAATTTATTTTTTATTTTGGCTAATACAAGGTCATTATCTGAAAATGATGCGAAATTAACAATAGAGGAAATTTGTAAAAATCTTAAGACCGTCATAGCTTCTCAAGCTTATGAAGAAGAAATAATTTTTATAAGTAGAGGAGACTCTACTCTTCGAGGACATAACTTTTTAGAACCAAGTGCTCTAAATAGTTGCTTAGGTCCTTTTGATGCAACTTTTCATATTCCAGCTTTTATAGAAGGTAAAAGATTAACAATTAATGGATTACACTTTGTTGATAAAAAACCTATTAATCAAACAATTTTTGCAAGAGATAAAATTTTTGGATATGAGACAAATAATGTTAAGAATCTTTTATTTCAGAAGAGTAAATCGCAAATAAATTTTGAAGATATTCAAAATCTCTTATTGTCAGATATCGAAATTCTAAATGATGAAGAAAATAACATTGTTTTTAAAACACTAAAAAACTTGAAGAATAATAAACATGTAGTTGTAGATGTAGAAAATTATTCTCAACTAAAAAAATTTTCTTTAGTAATTAAAAAATTAATTAAACAAAAAAAATTCCTTTTTCGCACTGCCGCAAGTTTTATAAGTTCAATTTCTGAGAAAAAAAAAGTCACTCAGGGTGAGATATTTTTTTCTAATTTAAGAAAAAGAAATAAAGAAAAGAGTTTTCTGCCAGGACTGATAATTGTAGGATCCTATGTGGAACTTTCAACAATACAATTGAAAAATTTATTAAAGATAAGTACTTGCAACCCAATTGAATTAGATGTTTTTGAATTCTTTAAAATTAATTCATCAGACAATAATCAGGAGCGAAGGAATATATTTAAAAATTTATTTTTAAATGAAATTAGATTTTCTTTTGATCAAGGAAAAACTCCTGTATTGTTTACTTCAAGAAAAATTTTGTCCTTAGATTACTCTGAACAATTTAATTTTTATAATTCACTTGCTTTTTTTATTGCTGAATTAGTCGCAGATTTGAAGTTTGAAATAGGATATTTGATTTCAAAAGGTGGAATAACAACAAATGTGATTCTTAGTAATGGACTTAATGCAGATTATGTTTATCTTGAGGGGCAAATTCTAACAGGCATTTCTGTAGTGACTTGCAACTTAAAAAATGATGAAAAGATTCCTATAGTGACACATCCTGGAAACATTGGCACTCAAGATTCACTAGTTAATATATGGAAAATTTTGGAAAATAAAAGTAATTTTTAAAATTAGAAATTAGAGATAATTTCTTCAGCGAAACTGCTACAGGATAACGGTTCTACTTTGGGTTCCATTAAACGTGCTAGATCATAGGTGACTTTTTTTTGCTCTATTGCCTTACTTAAACCGTTAGTAATTAAGTTAGCGGCTTCATCCCAACCAAAATATTCAAGCATCATTACACCACTCAGAATTACTGAACCTGGATTAATTTTATTTAATCCTGCATGTTTTGGCGCAGTACCATGCGTTGCTTCGAAAATTGCTGCATTATCACCAATATTCGCACCTGGAGCCATACCTAGGCCACCAACTATTGCCGCAGCTGCATCAGAAACATAGTCACCATTAAGATTTAATGTTGCAAGAATTGAATATTCTTGGGGTCTTGTTTGAATTTGTTGAAAAATACTATCAGCTATCCGATCATCAACAAGAATTAGTTCTTTCCATTTACCATCTCCATGGGAATGAGATATTGAGGCAATAACTTCTTTAATTTCTTCGCTAATAAATGCCTTTTTATTGTTAGTAAGCTTGTCAAAACCTGGTTCGATTTTTCTTGCATTATTCTCAACAGTAATTTCTGGATTTTTCTGAATATTATCTAAAATCCAGCTTTCTCTTTCCGTAATGCAGTCATTTCTAAATTCATTAACTGCCAATTCATATCCCCAATCTCTAAAAGCACCTTCTGTATACTTCATGATATTACCTTTATGTACAAGAGTTACATGCTTTTTATCTCCTGATAATCTTTTTGCATGCTCAATAGCCTTTCTAATATGCCTTTGGCTACCTGATTTGCTAACTGGTTTTATTCCAATTCCAGACCCTTTTGGAATTGACCTATTTTTTAAATTTTTACTATTTGGAATTACAACGTTATTTAAGTGATTAATTAATTCAAGACAATTATGATCTTCGGCCTCCCATTCAATTCCCATATAGATGTCCTCAGTATTTTCTCTATAAACAATTACGTCCAAATTTTGAGGATTTTTGTGAGGGCTTGGAGTTCCTGAATAATATCTACATGGTCTAACACAGCTGTATAAATCAAAGATTTGTCTTAATGCAACATTAAGTGATCTAATTCCTCCTCCTATGGGAGTTGTTAAAGGACCTTTTATGGCTACACCGAAGTGTTTAATTGCTTCAATAGTATCTTCAGGGAGATAGTTATATGTTCCATAAACTTCACAAGCTTCATCTCCTGCATAGACTTTAAACCAATTAATTTTTCTTTCATCTCCATAGCTTTTTTTAATCGCTTCATCAAGAACAATTTGAGTTGCTGGCCAAATATCAACTCCAGTTCCATCACCCCTAATAAATGGGACAATTGGATTATTAGGAACATTAGGTATGCCTTGATTAAAAGTTATTATCTCTCCTTCATTAGGTAAATTTAATTTTTCAAATTTTGGCATAGCATTGAATTAATAACAAAGATAACTCATTGAAGTTCTTCGTATTGTAATTTGCGATGAGTTATTTTCTTTCAAAGCTAGAAATTTATTATTCAAATGTGAATAGAGAATACTTTATTGATCAGCATTTCAACATCTTTATTAAAAGAAAAAGTAGTTAATAAGCAAGTTTAAGGAAATTATGTCATTTTCAAAAAAACATCTAGCTATTTATGAATGCAAGTTCCAATGTAAGTAATGTTGAAATAGCTAATAAAATTGCTTCCACTGCGGCTTTGTTTCGGAAATATTTTCCAGATGCCAGTGTAAACTTTAGTCCCTGGGAAAATTCCAATAATGAATCTATGAAAGATACTATTGATTTTGCGTTTCATTTTCCTGGTTGGAGTCCTCTCATTGAATGTAGAGCAATTCTTTTACAATTAAGAATTGAAAATGATAATAATAACAGAGTCCCCAAATTGTTAGGAATAATTATGAGAGGTATGATTGTTCCCTCCGAGAGATGGAGAGTAGCTACTGTCGGAGACTGGGAAATGACTGGCACTCATTTACCGCAAAAGGAACAGAAAGATAATCTTTTTTTGGTTTGTAAAGAACTTTATAAGTTATTCTCTAAAACATCCGCTGGTAACAAAAATTAGCTGTTTTATGTTTTTTCCTTGTAGATTAAATACACTTACAAAATTAATTCAAAATATATGGCAGTCGCTCTTGCAGGACAACTAAGAGAAGGGACAAAAAAATCCCACACCATGGCAGAAAATACTGGCTTTGTGGCTTGTTTTTTAAAAGGAGTTGTTGAAAAAAAATCTTATAGAAAATTAATTAGTGATTTATATTTTGTTTATGAGGCTATGGAAGAAGAAATTGAAAGATTGGTTTATGAGGACCATCCTGTAATAAAACCTATTGGTTTTAAATCATTATTCAGAAAAGAAACCCTGAAAAATGATCTTAAATTTTATTTTGGTGATAATTGGAAGAATGAAATTAATATTTCTCAATCAGCAAAAGAATACGTTGAAAGAATTCATGAGGTTGCAAAAAATTCACCAGAGTTATTAGTTGGTCACCACTACACGCGCTATATCGGGGATTTATCTGGTGGTCAAATTTTAAAAAGGATTGCCAAAAAAGCATTAAATTTGAAGGGAAATGATGGTTTAAATTTTTATGAATTTGAATTAATTGTTGATGAAAAAAAATTCAAGGAAGAATATTCCCTTACTTTGAATCAACTTCCAATAAATCAAAAAACTGCTGATCAAATTATTAATGAAGCTAATCAAGCTTTTACTTACAATATGAAAATGTTTAAGGAGCTTGAAGGTAACTTGATTGCTGTTTTAGGCAAGATTGTATTCAATTACATTACAAAAAAAGTTAGGAAAGGAAGCACCGAGACTTAGTATTTATGTTTGATTCATTAGTTGATTTCCTTAAAACCAATATTGATGAATTAAATGGTCATGAGGTCCAAATATCTAGCGAATTCCAAGAGCATCACAATGAAGACTCAAAATACATTATTAAAAATTGGCTTTTTTCATCTCCCGAATATAGAAAGTGGAGAATAACCAGATTAGACGGTGGCGAAAAACTGCAAGTGTTTAATACTGTCGCATATCCAAATTTTAATAGTGAAGTGCCTCTCCTAGGAGCTGATATTTTATGGTTTGGAACTTCCCAAAAGTTATTAGCAATCCTTGATTATCAACCTTTAATTCAAGAAGGCAAGTATCTTGAAAAATATTGTTCAAGTTTGGGTAGCATTAAGAAAAAATATTCTGAATTTGATAATAATAATATGAAGAATATCTATGATTCAAAAAAGTATTTCTCCCCATGGGTGATTGTATGTAGAGGTAATAAATTAAACCTTGATAGAGATTTAAATAATATATTCTATTTATTTGTAAATAATTATTTTAAAGTTTATAAATTGAATCCTGTTAATCATTTTTTAAATCCAGAACAAATAAAGATAAATCAAATTAAATATGATAAATACAGTTTTGAAAAAGATCCTGCAGATAAATTATTTAAATCTTTTTTTGGAGAAAAATGGACTAAGAAATTTATTAATAAATTTCTTTTCACATTAAATAATGAGATTATTCATTAAATGTTAATACGAGATACTATTTTTTATAGACCAGATTGGAGATGGCATAATTTTCTAAAATATTTAATTAATAATTTAAGTCAATATAACTGTATAGAAAAAATAATACCCTCCGAATATTCTTATAAAGATTCAACTTACGGTTCAAAAAAATCAAAAAAAAATGTGAATCTTTCTACTTGGGGGGTAACACATAAAAAAAGAATTCAATTTGCAAGAGCAGTTTGTATTAATAGTCCAAATTATTCTGTTTTAAATTTTTTAATTATTCCAAATACTATTTATAATGTCCCATTTTTTGGAGTAGATTTTGTTTCTCTACCTAATAGTCATTTATTAGTATTAGATTTTCAGCCTTCATTAAAAATACAAAATCAATATAGTAGTGAGTTATTAAAAAAACTTACAAAACTCAAAACTCGTTGTCATTCGTCACTCCCATTAGCTGAAAAAATGTCTGCAGATGTAACTAGATTTTTTTCTCCAGGAGTAATCTGGTCAAAATTACCAAAAGAAAAAAGGAGTGATTCTTTAATTGCTAATCAGCTTTATACCTCATTCAAGGAATATCTAAATTTATATTTGGAAATTCTTTTTGAAAGCAATGAAGCAAATATTAATCTGCAAAAAGAATTAATAAATGGTCAAAAAAATTATTTGAAATACAGAAGAGATAACGATCCAGCAAGGCCAATGTTATCTAGTTTGTTTGGCAAGGAATTTACTGAATCTTTAATTCAAGAAGTTTTATTTACTACATAAAAGTCTTATAATTTATTTAAATTTGAAATCATGTGAAAAAAATTTCTGTACTTTTTGTATGTTTGGGAAATATTTGCAGGTCTCCTGCTGCAGAAGCTATTTTTATAAATCTACTTGAAAAGAAGAAATTAACTAATGACTTTATTATAGATTCTGCTGGAACTGGGAGTTGGCATATTGGAAAAAAAGCTGACTCTAGAATGATAATTGCAGCAGCAAGAAGAGATATAAATATTTTAAGCAGAGCTCGTCAAATTTCTATCAAAGATTTTGAGGAATTTCAATATATTCTTGCGATGGACGACTCAAATTATCGAAATTTACTAGATCTTAAAAATAATATATCTTCTGCTGATTCTGCATCAATTAAAAAAATACAAAATTTTAGATCAGTTTTTTATGAAGAGGAAGTTCCTGATCCGTATTTTGGAGGAGATGAAGGCTTTGATCATGTCCTTGATATTTTAGAAGACTCTGTAAGTGGCTTTTTGGAAAGTATATCTTGAATTTATTGGATCTGAATATCTTTTGGAATCTTGTCATTATAAAGATCAATTATATTATCTACTACCTCATCAATTGAATATCCATCCGTAATTATTTCTATTGCATCATTAGCTTTTTTTAGAGGTGAAATTTCCCTATTAGAATCTTCAAAATCTCTTTTCTTTATAAGCTCTTTTAATTTATTTAAGTCCATTTCTTTTGAGTCTTTACTTTTTTTATCAGACTTTCTCCTTTTTGCTCTTTCATCAATGCTTGCAGTTAAAAATATTTTGAGTTCTGCATCAGGAAAAACAGTAGTTCCAATATCTCTTCCCTCAGCTACAAGTCCTCCTGATTCTCCTATTTTTCTTTGTTCTGCAACTAAAAATTTTCTTATTTCTTTAATTGAGGAAATTGTAGAAACTATGGAACTTATCTCTTGAGAGCGAATTTCTTCAGTAACACAATGACTATTAATAAAAACGTCCTGATGTGAATTTGCTTTTGACTTAAACACAATAGATACATTGTTAAGTATAGTTCTTAAATTTTTTTCTTTTTTATAATCGATATTTTCTTTTATTAAAAACCAACTCAATGCCCTGTACATTGCTCCAGTATCTAAATATAAAAGTTTAAGTTTCTTCGCTATTAGCTTTGTAACTGTACTTTTACCTGATCCGGCAGGCCCATCAATTGCAATAATTGGGCTTCTTTTCATTAGAAAAACGTGATCAATTAATCTTGTCTCCCCACATCTTATCGCACCAGCCAGTATTGAGATATTATCATCAACTTCTGATTTTTTGAGGGTATAAGGGTGTAAATGTTCTAAATATTCAATTGAAATTTTTTCTGCTGAAAGCTTTCTAATTATTTCTCTTAAATTGATCTTTTTTTCTTGTTGAAAATTTTTTTTTGCTTCTAATAACTCATTGGAAAAAAATCTAATTAACTCTCTTTCTTTTTTTGATAGATGTATATTACGAGAACTTAAAGGAATCCCATCAAAATCTCTTTGTGTAGGAACAGATTTGATAGCTATATTTAGTTTTTTTGTTAGGACAAGATTTTTTAATATTAATAGTTGTTGCCAATCTTTTTCTCCTAAATAGAGATTTTTTGGCTTAATGAGGCTAAGTAGTCTATTAACTACTGTACATACGCCGTCAAAATGTCCAATTCGATTTAATCCACATAATGCCGAAGATAACTCAGCTGAAGCTTTCAGTAATGTAATATTTTTATGATTTGAAGGATAGATATCTTCAATACTTGGGATAAAGATGGCATCTGCGCCATTTGAAAAAGAGATTTTAATATCATTGTCAATTGTTTTTGGATAATTATTTAAATCTGATTTGTTATCAAATTGAAGGGGATTAATAAAAATACTCACTAAATTAACGTTAGAATTGTCATTTTTTGCTGTTGATATAAGTTTTTTATGTCCATTATGAAGATTACCCATTGTTGGAATAAAATTAATATCACTGTTTATATTTCTCTTCCAATTTTCTATTTCTTCAGTTTTCCTTATTATTACTTTTTTCACTTTGTTTTTAAAAAATAAATCTATTTGATAAATAATTACTGGACAAAAGCAATCTTCAGAGGAATATCTATATAGGTAAAGTCTATCATTTTTATTTCATGGATTACAAAACATCAGGTGTTGATATAGAAGCTGGGCGAGAATTTGTTTCAGAAATTAAACAGGCAGTTGAAGGAACTCATACATCTAACGTGATTGAGGGTATTGGTGGTTTCGGAGGTTTATTTAGAATTCCTATCGATAATTTTAAAAAACCAGTTCTCGTTTCCGGAACTGATGGTGTTGGAACAAAATTAGAATTAGCCCAAAGTAAAAACTTTCACTTTGAGGTTGGTATTGATTTGGTTGCTATGTGTATGAATGATATTATTACTAGCGGCGCAAAACCTTTATTTTTTCTTGATTATATTGCTACTGGGAAGCTTGATAAGAAACAATTATTGCAGGTTGTGCAAGGTGTTTCATATGGCTGTAGAGAAAATAACTGTTCATTACTCGGGGGAGAAACTGCTGAAATGCCAGGATTCTATTCAAAGAATAAATATGATTTGGCAGGATTTTGTGTAGGAATAGTTGATGAGGATAAGCTTATTAATGGTAAAAAAGTATTAGAAAATGACTTAATAATTGCTTTAAAAAGTAATGGAGTCCATAGTAACGGCTTTAGTTTAGTAAGAAAAA
>QCGK01000012.1 GCA_003279945.1 Prochlorococcus sp. AG-388-A01 | reverse complement strand
TTTTTCCTTACTGCATTTTTGTCTAATAAACTTTCATCTTTGGCCTTTTCTAAATTGATTAATCAGAATTATTCTTTTCATTTATCTGGCAACTCATCTTTTCGTACTTCTATATTAACTTATGATGTTGGATCAACTGTAAATGCTATATCTTCTTTATTGCAGATATGTTCTGCACTGGTTTCTTTAATATCAATATCAATTACTATTGCATTTTTTATAAATTTATATTTTATAGGAATTCTTTTATTAATAATAATTGTTTATTCAATGCTTTATCTTTTTTATTCTAATAAATTCAGAAAGAATAGTAAATTGATGTCCTATCTTGCAGGTAAATTGATAGATTTCTCTAAGGACTCACTTTTATCAATTAGGAACATAATTATTTCACAAGAGCAAGATTTTTACATTGAATCATTTCAAAAAAATGACAAAAAATTTAGAATAACGCAGGCTATTAATGATTTCAATCTAAGTTTCCCAAGAACTTTGATAGAAATAATATCAATATTAATTGCTTCACTATTATTTATAATTTTCCCATCTTTAACAAATCCAAAATCATTCCCTGTTTTCGCAGCCTCCCTTCTAGCTTTGCAGAGATTATTCCCTCTTTTTCAGATAATTTATAATTCAACATCTACAATACAAGGGGCTAAATCAGGAGTTTTAAATTTATTATCTCTGCTTCAACTTAAATATTCAAAAAATTCTTTTAATAAAAAAAATAACTTTGAATTTGAATCAATTCAATTATCAAATATTTATTATGCATATCCTGAATCAAAAAAAAATGTTCTAAATGCTTTCTCTTCTGAGTTTAATGTTGGTGATAAGGTTGGTATATATGGTCCAAGCGGCTCAGGTAAAACTACATTTATCGATATAATAATGCTTTTATTAAATCCAACTAAAGGATCAATTTTTATTAATAAAAAATTAATAAAATCTTCAAATAAATCTTATTTTAAGAGAGATTACCAAGACAGTATATCTCATGTATCGCAAAATATTTATTTAATAGATTCAGATATTTTATCTAATATTGTAGGTCCATTCGCTAAGAATGTTGATAATAAACGTCTTGAACAAGCATTGAGAATATCTTTATTAGAGGAGTATGTATATTCTTTACCAAATAAAATATATACTAAGGTCGGTGAGAACGGTTGCTTGTTAAGTGGAGGACAAAGGCAAAGAATTGTTATTGCAAGAGAAATATATAAAATGAAACCAATTTTAGTTCTTGACGAAGCTACAAATGCTTTAGATGTAAAAACAGAGAAGAAAATTCTAAAACAAATTTTTGAATTAAAACATATAAAATTATTATTTTTTATTACTCATAATCAAACTAATTTATATTTATGTAATAAGAGAATAAATATTAAAGATGGGTTGATCAGCATTAAAAATTAAACAATTTATAATCGTTTGAATTATTTATGGTTGATTAATGGTTTTTATTTACCTTCTGAATTAGAGCTAAACAAATTATAAGTTAATTTAATTAATCATAATTTTTAAATCAAAATAATTTTGTATTTAATTTAAGATTCTTTTTTATTCATAAAGGCAATTAAAAGCTTTAATTATATATTCATCATTTTTGATTAAATGTATGTCAGCTTTTCCTATTGATTCACAAATTATATACCTATTACCATTTGATATTCTCTTTTTATCATTAATAATATTTTTTATTAACTGTGAAGTTTCAGGAATATCTTTAGTTCCCAATTTTTTAAATTTATTTGGAAGGTTATATTTTAAAAGTATTTCATTTGTTTTTTCCCAAATGTTCTTTGAATTTGTTGTATTAAATAACAAATCTGATAATTTTGCGGCAACAGTTATTCCTAGTGCAACAGCTTCGCCATGTTTTAGTTTTTCTTGATAAAGTCCATAATGAGTTTCTATTGCCTGTCCAAAAGTATGCCCATAATTAAGTATTAACCTAGTTGATTTTTCTTTGAAATCGCTAGTGACATGTTTAAGTTTAGTAATAGATGACCAATATATAATTTCTTCCAATATTGTTTTATCCTTTCTATGTACTAAATTATTAACTTCTAAATACCTATTAAACATATTACTATCTGAAGTTATTGACATTTTTATTGCCTCACATATACCTGAATAGTAATCTCTTTTCTCTAAAGAATCTAAAAATCTTAAATCCATAAAGATAGCCTTGGGATTATAGTAAGATCCTATTAAATTTACTTGCTCTAAGAAGTTAAGACCTGTTTTTCCACCAATTGAGCTATCAATCATAGCAGTAGTAGTTGTAGGGATATGAATAAAATCAATCCCCCTTTGATAACAACTTGCTGTGAAGGCACACAAGTCTCCGATTACCCCTCCGCCTATTGATATCAAAAGACCGTCTCTAGCAATATTATTTTGAGATAAGATTTTTATTATTTTTTCAAAATTTGGGAGAGTTTTACTCTCCACTCCACCATTAATGAAAACATGATTATATTCATTAAAAAAAGAAAGTTCTTGGTTATGAAACCCTTTTGATTTTTTAAAATAAGAATCACAAATTATGAAAATATTTTCTTTATTATAAGTTTTGATAAAAGAAATTAATTCATTAAATATTCCATGACCGATAATAATAGGAAACTTATCAATACCCACCTTTGCTTCAAATGAATGTACCAACTTTAGTATTTCCCAAAAAACATATCAGATTTCATAGCAACTCTTGCCTTTAATAAGTCATCTTGAACATCTACAGAGAAGGAATTACCTTCAACTGGTAACGAGTAAAGTCTCATATCATTCTCTAGAGCTCTTAGTAATTCGATATCTTCAGATTCTTCATTGGGTGTGACCTCTAAGTTACTGTATTTTATTAATGCATTTTTAGTAAAACCAATAACTGACAAATGCTTTTGAATTGTTGCTACGGAGGCAAGATATCTATGAGGAACAGGAGCTCTAGTAAGTGTCATTATTCTTCCGCTTAAAGATGATTGAACTCTTACAATAGTTTCTGGACTAGAAAAAGGAACTTCTAAAGTTGGAATAATAATTTCCTCATTTTTTAAATTATTTGAAATCTTGTCGGCAACAATATCAATATGATTTGGATTTACTAAAGGTTCATCACCCTGAATATCTACCGCATATTCAAAATCGTATTTACTAGCTACTGATGCAATTCTCTCAGTCCCATTTCTAAATTCTCCATTAGTTAAAACTACCTCTATATCATATTTCTTACAATTTTCTAAAATTTCTTGGCTATCAGTACAGACTAAAATCCTATCAAGCTTTTTACTTAGTTGAGCTCTTTTAGCTGTATGTATTATTACTGGCATACCCTCGATTTTTGCCAGAGCTTTACCTGGTAATCTTTTTGAACTTAACCTGGAAGGAATTAATCCTATGATTTTTGCCATGCTACTTTGCAGTCCATCCACCATCACTATATATGACAGATCCTGTCATATATGAATTTTTTTCTGAAATTAAGAATAAAGCAAGATCTGCTATTTCTTCACAAGTTCCCCATCTACCCATTGGTGTCTGTGAAATTGTCCAATCATATAAATCTTTTTTATCTCTCTTGAATGCTTCAGCATATGAAGAATTAACAAAACCAGGCGCTAAACAATTTATTTGTATGTTTTTTTTTGCAAATTCTATCGCTGCAGATTTCATAAAACCTTCAAGTGCTGATTTGGAAACAGCGTATGTACTTAATTCATCAAATCCTCTTGAACCAACTATTGAAGAAATCAAAAGGATGTTACATTTTTGCCCAAATTTAGTAGAGTAATTAATTAGTTCTTTCGTGATATTAATATTTGCGATAGTGTTATTTTCTAGTATTGATTTATACAAATTTATTGAACTTTTATTTAATGATAATCTTGATCTAATGCCTGCATTACAAATAGCAAATTTAATAGATCCATATTTATTTTGATTGATTTTAAGTATATTATTAACTTTTCCGTAATCTAAAATATTACATTCATTGAAAATGAATCTTTTACTATATTTTTTCTTTAATGATTCAATTTCCTTATTAATAGTTCTTGATAAGCCCAAAATTAAGTCATCTTTTTTTTCATCTAAAAGTTTTTTTGTTATTGATAATCCGATTCCTTTACCACATCCTGTAACTAAACCTAATTTTTGCATATTAAAATTATGCACATTTGATATCTAATAATAAAGCTTTGTGATCTAAAGATCAAATCTAATTTAAGATCTTATCTTTTACAATTTAATAACATTACTTAAATAAACCTCCATTAAAAAAAAAGATAAAAAAAGTTTAAAGTAATCTATTAAATTTATCCTTGGAAAGTTATAAGTATTTAATTTATTTATAAAATTTGTCTAATTATTCTCTTATAAATATTTTTCACTAAGCAAGCTAAATGTTAAGTCAAGTTGAGAAGAAAATTACCATCAATATGTAATTCTGGATTTAGACCAAGTTTAAAAAGTGCTACTCCAGGTGTTTTAATACTGTCTATACCTCCTAAGTCAAAGAAACTACAACCATAATTTTTAGAATAAACGATGCTTTCCCATAAAAGTATATTTGATACATATTTTGTTTCTTTATATTTTTTATTTACTGCTAATAAATATGTTGCTGTTGAATGATGAATGCAAATTACAATTGAACCAAGTAATTGCTCTTGGCCTTCAAAAGTTTTACAAGCATTAAATGCAATTAATTTTAGGTCTTTAGTTTTTGATTTAGAAAACCATTCTTTTAATAGTGATGTTTTTATGCCTTTATATTTTTTTTTCTTTTTTTCATTATCATATAAATCAAAAATCTTAAATAAATTTTTTTGATCAGTATATATTTTTGTATTTATTTTAAGCTTAAGGCCGTTTTTTAGTGCATTTCTCCATCTTCCTTTCATGTTTTTATTTAATATTTCTAAACTTTTGGTAAGGTCTAATAACCCAGTTTTATAAGGATTAAATTTAAATAATCTATTAAAATTGTAATTAACAAAATTACCTAAATTATTAGATTCCATTGTTAATAATATCAAAATACCTCTTGAAAACTCTTTTTTTATAAACTCTATTAATTGTTTATAAACACAATTAATTTCAAAATTACTTAGATGATATTCATTTGTTTTTAGTTTGATTCTATTCAAAATAATTAATTTTATACCATATTTTCGTTTTATACAGACTGCAAATTTACCTATATTTTTTTCTCCAATATTTATTTTATAAAAATAATAAATTTTTGTATAACATTTAATATAGGATGCTGATTGTAGGTAGGAAAAATAATCACTTTGATAATGTATTGCTGAGTAATCTAATTCAGTAATTTTATGAAAAGTATATATCTTATATGATTTATTTATAAGTCTTTTTTTTAAGTGATTTATCTTGGCATCACTAATAGATGAATTGCAGATAATGTATAGTTTTTCATTCCATAAATTAAATGTATTCTGATATAAATCTGTTTTTTTTATAGATTCATTTAATGTTGGCCATCTGAATATTGGAAGACCTGATTTATTCAAAATGTCTAAAACCTTGATATATTCATCTCTTAAAAGTATTTCTATACCATATCCTTTGGAAATCAAATCTGTCTTTTTAATTCCAATCCATAAGAGTAGTTTGAGCATTAGATTTCTAGAATATTTGTTTAAATCACTCACTATTTGGTAATTGCAAATCGATGATTTAATAATTAACTTTGAAATAATGCTTATATTTGGTTCATTATGATTTGAGTATTTAATTGGATAAGATTTCTCAAAAGGATTATTTCTTAAAAGTTCAACACGTGAAATATTAGGAAAGATTTCACTAACTATTTTTTTAAAAATAAACAAAAAATCTAAAAATATATTTTTAAAGCCAAAATATAGTTTATTTTTAGAAATCTTTTTATTGTTTTTAAGATTTAATTTTTTACTATAAATAAGACATGCACCTTCTCTAATTGGATAATGCTTATAAAGACTCATTAATATAAACTCATTTTCAATTAACAAGCTTATATTAGGAACCTGAGAATGTGCATTATCGTAAATAATTATTCCATTAAATGATTTTTTTATATTATTAATTAATATGTTATTCTCTTCCCCTCCAAAGTAATTGCAAATAATAAGAGCATCTATATGAGTACTTTCTAACTTATTTTTTATTGAATAAAAAGAATCTGTAATATCATAAAATTCAAAATTACATAATTTATTGATGCCTTCTAAAACTTCATTACAATAGTATGAAGGAAATAAAAGTACGACTTTCCCTTTTTTTTTCTTAGATATAAATCTTATAATTAACTTTAGGCTTTCGGTGGAAGAGGTAGTCCAATGAATATTTTGATCTTTGTAAAATGATTTTATCCTGTGGTAAATGGAAGAATTTTTTTTACAATTTTTATTTGATTTCCATAATTGATTAATATTTAATAAAGGTGCAGTTGAAATTCCAACGCCTCTTACAAATTTTTTATAAATATTATTTCTAAGCATGAAATTCTATTTTAATATTTAGATAAGCTTTAGATAATTACACTTTATCATTTTTAATTTTTTTATTTCAATATTTTTATCTTTTTAAAGGCTATTTAAACTTAAATATTTTGAAAGTCTAATTTTAGAATTTTTTTAAAATAAGAGATAAATACTTTAATCATTTAGTTTTTATGAATGAATACAAGTAATCATAGAAAGTAGACTTGATATTGTATTTAGGTCTTTTAGAGTCTTTATCTGCAAGAAAAAAATACTTTACAAATGAAATAGATGGAAAAGGCATAATATAAGTAATTAATCTTTTTATGTAATTAAACATATTCTTAAGATCCCATTTATTGAGCATGTAAGTTTTTATAGGGATATTTTTTTTTGTAAGACTTTCTGAAGGCCAATATTGAGATGCTAGATAAAAATCATTATATTTTTTGTAATTATTATTAAGATGGTAATTACTAGGGAACTTAGATGAGGTTAATCTAAGATGTAAATGTAATCTAGGACCATTTACAACTCCTTTATGAAGAAGACCTGAATTAAACATAAACATATCTCCAGGTTGAGCAGAAACTTTATAAGAAAGGTGGTCAATATCTATTTCATTTTGAGAATTATTTGGTTGCAAAGACGAATTAATTTCTGGATAATTAAAATCAGTTAATAGTTTTTCATTTTCACTAGGAATAACTAAAAAACCAGATTCTTTTAAAAGATACAAAACGCATATCACATCGTTTGTATCATTATCAGAAAGAAGACCATCCCTGTGCCATAAACCTCTGTATGATGTATAACCATTCCAATGAATTCTTGCAAGAGATAGAGAATCTAAGTCATCTCTTTTGAATTTCTTATTTGCTTCATTTAAAATAGATTTAAAATTTAATTGATTAATCAGATTTAAACCGGATTGTCCCCATACTTTATTAAATGGATAGTCAACTCCAAAAATATTGAATTTTGGAAATGGAGGTAAAGGATCATAAATCCTTATATATGGGATATTACCTTTTCTTGATACCTCTACAATTGTCTTAGCACTATAACTAATTGTATTAACTAAATTTTTGTTTAAAAATTCCCTACTGAATTTGAATTCCACAATATCTGTATAAAAATAGGATTTACTTAGGTGATTTAATCAGAATATAACATGCTTTATAAGCCATTCCTTTTTTTGAATAATTTGCTATAGATTGGTTGAACGAGTTTTATCTTTATGCAGTTGAGTTATATTAATTATTTTTTGCCAATTATATTAATTTTTTCTAGTCTTAAGCTTTTTGGATATGTATTGGGCTTTTTGTTCTTCATGCCATTTGTTATAAAAAAAAGAGGGGAAATATTTAATCATATTCAGAAATTATCTCAAAAAAATAAATTTGTTTTATATTATTTTTATTTTCAAATAATACAAACATTTATTGGTTTTTTAGTATTAAAAGATATTCGTATATTTATATATTGGATTCCTTTTTATTTTGTTTGCATATTTGCATACTACAATAATTCGTTAAATATTCTTAAAGATTATTTCTATAAAAAAAATATAGATAAAATTTTATATTTTTCATCTTTATTATATTTTATACTTTATTTCATATTTAATATTTTTAGCTATTTTAAATTTGGCAATGCATATCAGATTCAAGATAACCTATGGATGGGCAGTTCTGCTGCTTTTAGCTTAAGTTCAATTTTTTTACTATCTATTTTTAATTTATGGAGAAAGCAATCTTTTAAATTTAACTCTAAATATAACTATTCTTTTCTATTTTTTTTATTAATAAGTAATATTAATGATTCAAGATTAGCTTCTATTTATATCTTATGTTTTATATTTTTCATTACGATCAGTCATATAAAAATAAGAAAAATTTTCAGTATTATTATTTTAATTTCTTTGTATTTATCTTTTTACCAAACCTCCTCTTTTTTAGTAGGTGGTTTGAATAATTATGCAAATTGGAAATTCAAGGGTTTTGAGTATACCCATTATTTTAGTCAGGGTAGTGATTCTCTTTTTTCAACATTAAAAAATAGTTCTGTTGATTTCATCAATGAGAATAAAAGGTTGATAAATAAAGATAATTCAGAGAATTTTTCGGGAGATAGTACTCGCTTTCTTTCTTTAATAATGGCTAAAGAAAAATTTAAGAGATCTAATATATATGCCAAGTTTTTTGGGACTGGATGGTACTCATCAAGAGAAACCATAAGCGATATTAATTCTGAATTTGCTGAAAAATATGCTCAAAAATATAAGCATTGCACTAGTTGTATTGTTAAAAGTAATGTAGTTCAGCTGCAAGGGATTGTTTCTATTTTTTTAGATACTGGAATAGCTGGTATTATATTTACTTTTGCGCTTTTTTTTATCACTGTAAAAAATATTTTATTTCAGCAAAGGGATTTAATTCTTAAGATTTTTTACATATCTTTATTGGTTATACATTTTTTATGTTTATTTATAGGTTATCCACTTAATAATATTATTTACGTATTATTTTTCCTGCCCGGTGGTTTATTAAATTATGTATGTGAGAAAAATTAAGTTCTATTTTAAGATTTAGGTAAGCTTATATTAATTGCACTTTATAATTTTTAGTTTCAATTAATTATGCAGACCCTTTTTATTTAACTTTGTTATGTCAATTAATTCTTATGAAGGGCTTATCAAGACCATTAAAGATAATATAAATAATAGATGCATACATTTGCTAACCCTGGCAGACAGAGATGAATTTTCAGATTCTTTTGGAAGCTTTGATAGAGCATATTGGCAATATAAGATAAAGGATTTCAGTTCTGGGATGTCACAAGAAGCTATTTATCCATTAGCTTTAGCTGTTAAAAATAAAATAATTAATCCAAAAACAACCAAAAGTAAAATTGATATTAATAAACTCATTAAAAATGGAGCTATTTACTCCTTAAAAAAGCAAAATTTTAATGGTAGCGTTGATGATTACTTTCCTTATGAGCAAGCATCAGGAGCAACAGCTTTTACTTCATTTGCTTTAATAAATTGTTTAGAAATTAAATCTTTTACATTAACAACTCAGGAACATAATAAATTTAGAAAAAGATTGTCTTGGTTAGCTAATCATAAAGAGTCTGGTAGATTATCTAATCACGAGGCTCTTATTTCTTTAGTGCTAGCGAAAGGGGCGAAATTCTACAATGATAAGTTTCTTCTAGAAAAATCTTATTTTAGGTGTAAAAGATTATTAGAATGGAAATCAGATGAAGGTTGGTTTGAAGAATATGGTGGCTTTGATTTGGGTTATGAAACTTTAACCTTTTCTTGTTTGATGGAAATAAGTCAATTATTACCAAAGATAAGAGCATCCGTAGATGAAATAATAAAAGTAAGCGCTGATTTAATCATTAACTGTGTAGAGCCTGATTTTTGCTTGGGCGGTGAGTTATATGCAAGGGGGACATGGAACTTTTTTTCACATGGTTTACTTAAATATGCGGTTAAAAATAATTTAACTATTTTGCCGATATTAATAAAGGTCCTTGAATCAAGATTTAAACAGTTTCCTGTGAATGTAAAAGACGATTATATTCTTCAGCATCATCTTTGGAGTGATTTGATAACATTAAATATTTTAAAGAAAATTCATAAAAAAAATTTGTTTGATAGCTCATATCTCTATAGACAAAATATACAATTAAAATCCAAAGAGAAAGTTCAAATAAATAAATTTTTCAAAGAATCGGGCCATCTTTTTATAACTCACGGAAATTATAAAACTCATGTATCGATTTTAATGGGAGGTTTATTTAGGACCTATAATAAAAAGAATATAATTACACAAGATACTCAAAATATACTTAATATTAAGAATAATTATTATGCTGCAAACTCCCTCAATAAAAGTATAAGTTGGAAGTGGTTGAGTACTAATAAATTATTAATAAAAGGCAAATTATGTAAATATAAAATCGAAAAAATGACTACTTTTAAATTAATAATCCTTAGATTAATTATGTTTTTAATGGGAAAATATTTCCCGAATTTAATAAGGAAAATGATGCAAAAAGTATTAATTACTCCAAAATTAGAAGATGAAAGAATATTCGAAAGGGAATTAGTTTTCGAACCAAATAAAATAAAAGTTAATGATAGATATTATTTAAAAGAAAAAGACTTATCTAGTATTACTATAAAAAATACTTCCTTTAGTAATTTCAAACATGTTGTTATGAGCAGAATATTTCATCCCTATTATTTAAGAATAACTTCTCCAAAATATTCTAAGATATCTAAATTTAGAAACTATATTAATTTGTCTAGAGAATGGTAAGAAAATATTTTTTAAGATTTAAAAATATAATTTTAATTATATTTTCTTCAATAATAATTACTTATATTTATAAAAATATTAACTGGATAGAGTTAAAGGAAATTATTAAACAAGCAAACTCTTTTTCTCTAATATTAGCTTTCTCTCTAAGTATTTTTTTAGGTTATATATCATCTATAAGGTATTCATATTTTTCATCAATAATTTTACCTGGTAAATTTCCGAGTATAAAAACATCTACAAAGAGTTATTTTATAGCTAGTTGTTTTAATTTAATATTGCCGTCAAAACTTGGTGATTTGAGTAAAGGTTTTATTGCAGAAAGGTTGGATAATAAAAAATACCCTCAATCTTTACAGATATTTACTTTGTATGAAAAAGTAAGTGATCTATTTGCATTAATTTCAATAGCACTTTTTATAAGTTTTGTAAGCCTTCTTACAAATTATATTTCATTTTTTTCACAAGAAATTTATATTCATAGACAATTAATCTTGTTTTTTATATTAATTAACTTATCTTTATTTCTTCTTTTACTATTTTTCCTTGCTCCAATAAATAGCAATTTAATAAAAATTTTATATCCAAGATTACCAACTAAAATTAAAGAAATTTTATTTTTCGGGAAAAGACTAACTTGGAAAGAATTTTATAAATTTCAACTATTTTCTGTTCTTATTTGGCTTATACATATTTTTCAGATGTTACTTTTTGCTAGTTCAATAGGTTTGTCTTTATGGAGTTTATCAGGTCCTTTTATTCTTATTTTGTCAACTTTGATAGGTTTACTCCCAATATCCTTCGCAGGGGTGGGTACTAGAGATGCATCCTTAGTTTATTTTCTTGCTCCATATTTTGGTAAAACAAAACCTCTCTTTTTGGGAATTTTATTAACCTCAAGATATGTTGTTCCTGCAATATTTGGACTTCTCTTTTTAAGGGAAGTTAAGTTCAAAAAATAATTTTTTCTTATTTAATTTTTTCTTTATTTCAAGTCTCATAAATACAATATCTTTTTAATAGTCGTTTAATTCTTCGAAAGCAGCTCTATTAGACAAAATAAATCTTGTAAATCTTAAGGGCCATTTAAACATGAGATTTTAATAATTAAACTCTATAAAGTACTATGAGAATTACGGATGTTATTAGGTAATTCTTTTTAATTCCGAATATTTTTTAAAAAATTAATTATGAAATTAATAATACAATTACCATGTTTCAATGAAGAAGATAATTTATCTAAAACCGTCGCAGATTTACCTAAAGAAGTAGAAGGATTTGATGAGGTTGAATATTTAGTAATTGATGATGGCAGTACAGATAAAACATTTGAAGTAGCAAAAAAAATTGGCGTTCATCATATAATTCAACTTGGAAGTAACAGGGGATTAGCTACTGCATTTAAGTTGGGAATAGAATATGCATTAGATTTAGGAGCAGATGTAGTTGTAAATACAGATGGAGATAATCAATACTGTGCTAAAGACATACCAAAATTAGTAAAGCCAATTATTGAAAAAAAAGCTGATATGGTCATTGGTTGTAGACCAATAAGAAATCATCCAGAATTCGGATCAAGAAAAAAGATTCTACAAGTTTTTGGGAGCTGGGCTTTAAGAAAAATATCAAATACAAATGTAAGAGATGCAGCTTCTGGTTTTAGGGCCTTTTCAAGAGAAACATGTCAAAGGTTAAATATCTTTTCACAATTTTCTTATACAATGGAGAGTCTTATTCAAGCAGGAAATAATGGCCTAAGATTAGCTTCAGTGGATATTAGGGTAAATAAAAAGACTAGAGAATCAAGATTATTTAAAAATATTCCCGAATTTATTTTTAAGTCAGGAAGTACAATTTTATTGATGTTCCTTTTGTACAGGCCAGGAAGGTTTTTTACATTATGTTCTTGTTTCTTCTTAATTCCTTCATTATTATTGGGCGTCCGTTTTCTATATTTAATAAATTTTTATGCAGACTCCTCCAGAACTTATTTACCTTCATTAATACTTTTATCAATCCTAGCTTTAGCAGGCTTTTTGTTAATCTCAATTGGACTCATTGGGATAAAAATTAAAGCATTAAGACAGATTCAGCATGAAATTTTATATATTACAAGAAAAAATAAAAGAAATTAAAACTTCTTCTTCAAAATATTTAGAATTTATGCTCGCAGGTATATCTGGGTTTTATTCAAATCACCCTAAATTTCTTTTTCAAATAAATATGTTTCAATTCTAAGAAGAAAAATTTACTAAGAAAAATTTATTAAGTTTTTTTAGTTATATTTATCTTTAAATTTATGAATTGGATTGATTGGTATATACTTTAATTAATTTAAAAATCCCAGCTTATTATCTATTAATAAAATTATTAAATATATTAGTGTTTTCAATTACAAAAATTTAAATTTTTTAAGTTAATACAGGAAAAATGAATGGATTTTATTACATAAGAGATTGGAACGCAGATTTCATAGTTATTGGAAATTTAATAATTGGAGTAGTTTCTTTCTTTTCTTTAATTGGAATAGGGAGGCATATGATGGCCATCCTAAAACTAAAATTACCAAAACCTTGGGATAAGGTATTTCAGTTAATATCCGGGACCTTTATTTATAGTTTATTAAATCAAATAGGAGCTTTTTTTTCTATCAATAATTCATTATTTTATGGTGTTAGCTTGATTACTTTATTAGGATTTGGTTTTCAAGAATTAATAAGAAAAAGATCATTCAAAAAAAAGTTAACAAGTGCCTCAATAATTCCAACAACATTATTAATTTCTTTGTTTCTAATAAGGATAGGACTATCTGTTATACCCACAACAAAAATTGATGAACTTAACTATCACATGCTATTGCCTTTGCGAATGGTTGAAGATCAAGGATTACTTTTTTATAAAATTCCAGAGGAAGGGGCAATATTGCCTCATATGCATTATCAAATAATCGGGAGTCCTTTTTTTTCAATTGGTCTGCCAGATAGTTTAAATGTATTAAGCACTTTAATTTTTTGTTTATTCATCTATTCGATAATAAAAATTATTTCACAAGAAACAAAAATTATTGAACTTGGTTTATGGTGTGCTGTCTTAATTACAACGGGATTACATAGTACTGTAGATATTACAACAAATTCCAGTACATCACTTCTTTTACTTAGTTCTTCATTATCACTTCTTATTTTATGTAATCCTCAAAAATTTTTACCTACCAAAGAAATAAGGTCTTTTTCTTTTTTGTATGGAATGTTGTTGTTGAGTGTAATAGCTTCAAAGGTTTCAATGATTCCGGTGGCTTTACTTCAAGTTATTTTTTTCTTTAAAGTAATTAATGATTATTGGGGTTATAAAAAGCTTAAAAAGGCAGGAATATTTCTATTGATCCCATTTGTTGTTTTCTATTTACCATTACTAATCTACACATGGATAATAAGTGGATCCCCATTTGGGTCATTGTTTTCATCTTTTTTTGGTAAACAAGATATATTATTTGATCCTTTAGTAAAAACTATTGAAGGCACAATGGGTTGGAAAGGAAATTTTAAAGAAGTGTTTTTATTGGTTTTTACAAAATGGTCCCCAATTATATGGTTTAGTTGGATAGTTTTATTCACTCAAATAAACTTAAAAAATTTAAAAATAACAATAATTCCAATAATTTTTTTTATTGTACAGCTTTTTCTTATTTGGACTATATTACCTGATAAACCAAGACATTTTTCAGGAATATTATATTGTGCAATTATAATTTGTTTTATAGAACTAGGCCCAATTATTTATCGAAATTTTGATAAATTTGTAAAATTATTCTTTATTATTTTTAGCTTACCTTGGCTATTTCTAGATATTTATTATAGTTTTCCTCTTTTGAGTAAAGCTTTTTTAAATAATGAAAAATTCAAAACCGATTATGTCCCTTTTTATAATGATTTTAAAAAGATTGATAGTTTAATTGATAAGAATTCACAAATAATTGCTGTGGGATCAAGGTTAAATGCCTATCATTTTCCAAGAAAGGTCTATTTGGAAATTAGTGACATAAAGGATTACAATAAAAGTACATATTTATTTCTAGTAAATGATCAAAATCAATTTTTAAATTCTTCTATAAAGATTGGGAAATTGATATATGAAAATAATAATGCCAATATATATTGTTACAGAAAACCTGGGAAAGAGTGTATAAAAGGAAATCTAAAAATTTATAGAATTGAATTCAATTAAAACCTTTATCCTTATAATTATCGATCAAGAAAAAAATATAAATTACATTAATTTATATTCAAGTCATTAAATGCTTATATTGCAGAGCAGTTAATATTCTAAAAAAAATAAAATATCCCAAAAAATTTATAGAATTTAAAATTAAATGTTATTTCCATATATTATTGAAATAACTAATATTATTAATTTAGGAAATAATGTGTGGTATAACTGGCTTTTCCTTGAAAAAAGATTTTCTAGAATCTGAAATAATTTCTCAGGAGAAATTAATAAAATTACTTAAAAGATCATCACAATTAATTAGTCATAGAGGTCCTGATGATCAAGGTTCATTTATGAATTTCAAAAGCGGTATTGGATTAGCACATAGAAGATTATCAATTTTAGATACTTCGCCAAATGGAAAACAACCAATGCATCACACTAAAAATGAAATTTCAATAATTTTTAATGGTGAAATTTATAATTTTTTAGAGTTAAAAGCAAAACTAGAGAAGCATAAAGATTTAAATTGGTCTAGTAATACTGATACAGAAGTATTATTAAATTTATATCAGTATCATATTGATTATAAATTAGGATTAAAAAATTTCTTTCAATCATTGAATGGTATTTTTTCTATTGCGATATGGGATGGATTAAAACAAGAACTAATAATAGCTAGAGATTCTTTTGGAGTTAAGCCACTTTATTTCTATAAAAGAAATAATGCATTTTTTTTTGCAAGTGAACTTAAAGCTCTTCTTCCTTTTCTAAATAAGTTTCAAGAAATTAAAAACTTTAAAGGTAATTTTCAAGAGTTAGACACAAAGGCAATTGAGAGATATCTTACTTATTTATGGTGTCCAGGTAATAGGACGCCATCAAAAAAGGTAAAGAAATTAGAACCCGGATTTCTCCTTAGAGTAAGTAATGGAAATATCAAAGAAAAAAGTAAATGGTGCAAATTACCGTCTTTACAATTCTCTTATAAAAAGGAAAAATACATAACAAAGGAAATTGCAATTAAGGGTGTAAAACAGCATTTAAAAGAAGCAGTAAGACGTCAGATGATAGCTGACGTTCCTTTAGGCGCATTTCTCTCAGGTGGGCTTGATTCCAGCAGCATTCTAGCTTTCGCTAGAGAATTTAACCCTAAAATAAATTGTTTTACTATAGATAATGGAGAGGATTCAAAGAAAGGAGATTTATTCTATGCGAGACAAGTAGCAAAACATTTGGATCTAAATTTAACAACTGTAGAAATTAATCCATGCAAATTTATAAGCTCTTTAGAAAATATGGTTTGGCAACTTGATGAACCAATTGCAGATCCTGCTTCTTTAAATATTAAGTTTATTTGTGAATATGCAAAATCTCAGGGGATTAAAGTTCTTTTATCTGGAACTGGTGGGGATGATATTTTTTCAGGATATAGAAGACATGTGGCTTTAGAAAACAATTATCTTCTGGATTGGATACCAAGGAATAATTTAAAATTTATAAATAATTTAACTTATAAATTACCAGTCAATTTTGAATCTTTTAGAAGATTAAGAAAATTAACGTCAAGTTTAGCTAAAAAAGAAAACGATAGGATCTTTAATTATTTTAGATGGATAGATAGAAATGATTTAAATGAAATATTATCTGATGAATTTAAAAATGAAATTAAAGACTCTAATGTAGAGATACCCTTCTTGAATTACTTGAATGACATATCAAAATCTTCCTCCAAATTAGAGCGTTTATTAGCTTTAGAGCAAAGGTTTTTCTTAGGGGATCATAATTTGAATTATACTGACAAAATGTCTATGTTACATGGGGTAGAAGTTAGAGTACCATTCTTAGATAAAGATTTATCTGAATTTGCAGTTCTCATTCCTCCAAATTTAAAAACAAAAGGTTTTCAGAGCAAATGGATTTTAAAAAAGGCAATGGAGGAATATCTGCCGAGGAATGTTATTTATAGATCGAAAATAGGATTTGGAATGCCTATAAGGGATTGGTTTAATAATGAATTAAAAGATTGGCTTAACGATATCCTTTCAAAAGACAAACTTAAAAGTAGAGGTATATTTAATCCTGCTTCAGTAGAAAACTTAATTGACTTAAATTCTAGTGGGAAAATTGATGCTTCTTATACACTTTTATCAATAGTTTGTGTTGAAATTTGGTGCCAGAGATTTTTGGATAATAAAATCTGAAAAAGTGTTAAAGTTTAATAATAAAGCTTTTCAAATATTTGATGAAGCAAATTTTCCAATATTTAGATTCTGGTGAAACTAAAATAATTGAATTACCTCCTCCACGCCTTAAGAGAGGAGAAATACTTATACGTTCGAAATTCTCACTTATTTCTTCTGGAACTGAGAGAATGCTCATCAATTTCGGTAAATCTAATATAATTTCAAAGGCTAAGAATCAACCAGAAAAAGTTTCTGAAGTTATTACAAAAATAAAATCTGACGGAATACTCAATACTCTTGAAGCAGTTAGTAATAAATTAGATAAGCCTTTACCTTTGGGATATTGTAATGCAGGAATTGTTATTCAAATTGGAGAAGGTGTTTCCTCCTTTAAAGTCGGAGATAGGGTTGTTTCTAATGGTTATCATGCAGAATTAGTAACTGTCTCTGAAAACTTATGTGCGCTAATTCCTGAAGAAGTAAGTTTCGAAGAGGCTGCCTTTACTGTTATTGCTTCTATTGGTTTACAAGGTTTAAGATTGCTAAAGCCAACTTTGGGCGAAACCATAGCTGTAAGTGGATTAGGAATTATTGGATTAATTACCTGTCAATTACTATTGGCTAATGGATGTAAGGTATTGGGCCTTGATCCAGACCGATCAAAATGTGAGCTAGCTAGCTTATTTGGGGTAGAAACTTTTTGTATATCAAATGACAATAATCCTACTAATTGGTGTTTAAGTAAAACTAAGGAGGTTGGTGTAGATGGATTTCTAGTTACAGCAAGCACAACTTCAAGTGATCCTATACATATTGCGGCAAATTCATCTAGAAAAAGAGGTAGGATAATATTAGTTGGTGTAACAGGATTAGATTTAAATAGGAATTTATTTTATAAAAAGGAACTAACTTTTCAAGTTAGTTGTTCTTATGGACCTGGAAGATATGATAAAAGTTATGAAGTAGAAAATTCTGATTATCCAATCGGATATGTAAGGTGGACTGAAAAACGAAATTTTGAAGCCATATTAGATTTATTAGATTCAGGCGTTCTAGATTTTGAAAAACTCATTGAAAAAAAATATAACTTTGATGATGCCTTAGATGCCTACAAATTACTTTTAGAAAAATCAAGTAGTCTAGGAATTTTGCTTTGTTATAAAAGAGAACCAGAATTAAATAGTCATAAAATAAAAATAAATTTAGGTGCTGACTATAATACCTCTCCTAATGAGCCTGTTCTTGGATGTATAGGTGCAGGTAATTACTCTTCAAGGACTTTATTACCAGCTTTCAAAAATTCAGGTGCTAATTTCTACATTATTTGTTCTTTAAAAGGGGCAAGCGCAATGCATTATGGTAAAAAATTTTCATTTAAAGAAGTAACTACAAATGATGAAGAAGTATTCTCAAATAAAATTTGCAACACTGTAATAATATCAACAAGACATGATAGCCATGCTGACTTAATAAAAAAGGCTTTAAATTCGGGCAAAAATGTTTTCGTTGAAAAACCATTATGTCTTAATTTTAAAGAACTAAATTCAATAGAAGATGCCTATAAGAAAAAAATTAATCCAGACTCTAAGAAAAAACATCCACCTATATTAATGGTTGGATATAATAGGAGATTTTCCCCTTTAATTACCAAATTAAAAAAATTTTTAAATAATTTAAATGGTCCTAAGGCTTTTATTTATACATGTAATTCGGGATTCCTAGATTCTAATCATTGGTTAAATGATCCCAACATAGGTGGTGGAAGATTTTTAGGTGAATGTTGTCATTTTGTAGATTTGCTTTATTTCTTAAGTGAAGAAAAAATAAAAAATATCAAAATATGTTCTCCTTTAAATGAGAAAAATTCACCTGAAACATTTACAGTGAATATACAGTTTGAAAAAGGCTCTATTGGCTCAATTCATTATTTTTCAAATGGATCCAAGTTACTTCCAAAAGAAAGGATAGAAGTTTTTTCTGATAAAACTATTTTTAGATTGGATAATTTTAAAAAATTAAAAGCATGGGGTTACAAAGGATTTTCTTCGCAAAGACTTCTAACTCAAGATAAAGGACAGAAAAATTGTACTAGTGCTTTTTTAAATGCGATAAGAAAAGGCGAATCTTCGCCTATTCCTTTAGAGGAAATATTTGAAGTTCAAAGATCAATATTAAATGCTAAGTACGATTATTAAATTAAAAGAATTTAAAATTATTTTTTTAAACCATAGAATAGCCTTTGTAAGGCCATCATCTAGCGAAGACTTTGGTGACTAATTAATAAGGTTTCCTGCTTTTCTTAAATCAGGCCAATACAAAACAGTCAATACAATTTTATAAAAAAGACTGAAAGAAATAATATCACTTATGGAATAATTTTATAAATTAGTAGGAATTTCAATGAAAACCTTTATTAGCGCTAGAGGTATCAAGAAATTTAATTAATTGTTGTCTTTCATATTCATATAAATTATCAAGTTAATTATGAAGAATATTGCAAAGTTATTAGGTGTTAAGAAAAAAAATTATATATTTAGAATAATTAGATAAAAAAATTGGCAGTATTTTCAGGGATTTTTATCTTTTGTTCTGTATGGATTGCTATAAGTAGTACCATAAATAATCAAATTTATAATTTTAATAATAAGGAATTTAAAAATCAAAAAATCTTTTTATTATTATCTATAGGTTTTATTTTTGCTTTTTCGATATTTGGTTTATTAAATATAATTCTTCATTTATTTGGTTTAAATATCACATTTAATTTCTTTTTAATAATAATACCTTCGTTGATAGTAATTTTAAATTATTCAATAATAAATGCATTTTGTAGTCAATTATTTTTTTCAGTTTATAAATTTAAGAAATTTTTTAAAGTTCCTTCAATCAATAAAAATCCCTTTGCCTTCTCTCTTTTTTTTATAATTATCATACAAACATTATGTTTAGCAATTCGTTTACTCTTACCAATAACCCTTAGTGATGCAACAAATCAATATTTTTGGGACTCACTACAAATTTCTAGATTAGAGGGGATATCATTAAATGAATTTTATAAAATGGGGGAATATTTAAGAACCGACTCCCTCGCTTCATTTTTTGATGCGTTTTTTATTCAAATAACCAACAATTGGTTATTAGTTAGATCGGCTAGAGTTATTGCCTTGGTATTGCTAGTTTTTAGTAGTCTTGAAATGGCTTTCTGCTTAGGATCTTTTAATGTTAAGAAATCTTTGCTACTTGTTAGTCTAATCCTCACTTTACCTGATGTATGGAGTGTTTTTATTTCAGGTAAACATGATGGCTATGTTTGTCTTTTTGAATTTACTGGAATTTACATTATATATCTATCAATAATAAGCAAAGACAATTTTTTAAAATTAAGCTTTTCTTTTTTATCGATATTAATAGGGATTTTAAGTGTAAGTATGAGATTATCGTCACTGATGTTTTTGCTGTTAGCTTTAATTCTATTTTGCTTCTATATATTTAAATCTCCAGTTGACCTATTAAAAATAAATCTTAAGAAATACTCTTATATTACTGACCCCAAAAATATAATTTTTTCAATATTTATTATTGTTTCCTCTTTTATAGTATGCATTTTTAATATTAAATATTATTCAAATCCATTCTTTGCCTTATCCCCACCAGGCTTTATTACGAATATTTTTCCTGATGCCATTTCAATAGATGATTATAAATTTTATAAGGAGACTTTAGCATTGAAAAATATCCCTATTGTTTTTAAACCAATCTCAACTTTTATTTATGCTTCACTTGGTTTTGAACCACTTCGTTACATTCTAACGAAATTAATAGATGATGAAAACTTCTTTATTTTTCTTTTGAGACCACTTAACTATTTTGGCCCAGAGGGTTTATTCGTTTCAATACTTTCTTTTTCTCCTTTAACTTTATTACCATATTTTAATTTAAATAAGTTAGAAAAATATCAAAAAAATTGTCTAATTTTATCAACTTTATTGATTTTTTTCTGGACATTGTCAATACCTTATTCAAGAACAGCGATAGCAGCTTCGTTGTCACTAGTAATCATATTTTTATCAAATCCAAACTTTTTTAATAATTTTTCTTTCAAAAGTTTTACTGGGAAATTAATAGCATTTATTTATTCATATGGATTATTTTCTATTTATTTATTTACTTTTTGGAGTCTCTCAAATATGGCTGACTTACCAATAAAAAGCCTTTTAGATTTTGATAACTTAAACAGAACAAAATTAGCTAGAGAATATATTGTAATGCAGGAGAATATAGTAGGCGGATTTGGCTCGGACATACCTTCTATTGAATTTGAAAAGCAATGGTCAGAAATTGAGAAAAATAATACTGATAAATTTCTTTTTTTAAAAGCAGCTCCAATTTATGGATATTTTATGAATAAAGGTCTTATTATGAGAAATTTTTCTAATCAATCATCAAACAAAGGTTCTCAATCATTATGTTTTAAAATTAATTCAAAGCAAGAAATTGAAAATGATTTTTGTTAAGAATTTATTTTTTGAATATTAATAATTTTTGAGATACATATGAAAACAATGCTAATGGGCATATCATTGTTATTGATGAGATATTTTTTGATAGACCATAAGAGCTTATAAAATCAATCATTATCCAATTAAAGTTCCATAAAAAAATATTTAAAATAAGATATTTTATAAATTGTTGAAAATTTAATGATTTGATTCTGAAAACGTTTTTACCATAAAAATAAAATCCAAAAGATAAATTAAATATCTGACTTACTAATGTTGCATAGATGGATGATAATAAGAATAATAAAATCTGTAAAATTATATTTGTTAGTATTACGTTTACCAATCCATAAATAATAAATAAAGTTTTTTTTTATTATTACTTTTTATAAATTTTATATTTTTCATAAAAATATTCCTAACTTGTATAGTTCCCAATTTGCCAGACATTAAATCCTGCCTGTTCTGCCTTTGAGACATCAACTACAGATCTAGTATCAAAAATCCATGCAGGTCTTTTCATCTTTTTTATAAGGCTTTCCCATTGGATTTTTTGAAACTCATCCCACTCCGTAAGGATTATAATAGCGTGACAATCTTTAATAGCACTTTGTATTGAATCAGTCTTGGTCCATTGCATATTTTTCTTTGAATTTGTTTTATGAAAAGGTAAATTTAAATCTTCATCAATTTGATTACTGCCCACTTTTGGATCATAGATTGAAAGGATAGCTCCTTCCTCAATTAAATTTTTGCAAATTTGGATACTTGCAGAATTTCTAGTATCGTTTGTATTAGCTTTAAATGAAAAACCAAGGATAGCTAATTTTTTTTCAAATACTGTACCAAAGAGTTTTATAACAATTAATTTAAAAATTCTATCTTTCTGCCAATTATTTATATTTATAACTCCCTCCCAATATGCAGCAACTTCATGCAAATTGTAATATTCGCATAAATATACAAGGTTAAGGATGTCTTTTTGAAAACAGCTCCCTCCAAAACCAGGACCTGGCAGTAAGAATTTGTTGCCAATTCTAGTGTCCATGCCTATAGCTTTAGAAACTTGTTTGATATCAGCTCCTGTGGCTTCGCAAAGAGAAGAAATTGCATTGATAGAAGATATTCTTTGGGCTAAAAATGCATTTGCAGTTAATTTAGATAATTCAGAACTCCAAATATTAGTAAGAATTATTTTTTCTCTAGGTACCCAATTTAAATATAAATCAACTAGTAAATTAATAGCTGATTGATCTTCACCACCTATTAGAACGCGATCAGGTCGTTCGAGATCATTTATAGCATTACCCTCCGAAAGGAATTCGGGATTTGATAAAACCGAAAATGTTTTTTTTTCTTGGTTTTCATCTATTTCTTGAGATTCGGAAAGTATTTTTTCAATTGTTTTGGCTGTTCTAACAGGTAAAGTGCTTTTCTCAACTACTATAGTATGACCTCTTGAGAATTTAGCTATTTGTCTAGCCGAGGCCTCTACCCATTTCAAGTCACTAGCTTTTCCTGCTCCAATACCTTTTGATTTTGTAGGGGTATTAACTGATAAAAAAATCAAATCTGCTTCTGCAATAGATTCCTTGATGTTGGTTGTAAAAAAAAGGTTTTTATTTCGGCTTCTAGAAATCAAGGTGTCTAAACCTGGCTCATAAATAGGAAGATTGGAGATATCGGAATCGTTCCATGCATTTATCCTTTTCTCATTAATATCAGACACTGTTATTTTTATATTTAAACAATGATTTGCAAAGACTGCCATTGTAGGCCCACCAACATAGCCAGCCCCTATACAGCAAATATTTTTTATTTTATTATTGAACATAAAAATTATGGGAAAACTTTTATCGAAATTTTTTTTGAGTTTTTAAATTAGATTTATCTTAATATAATTTTGGATATTAATACAAAATTCTTTAATGATTTCATAAATTACTTTTAAACCATTTAATTGATTTTATTAAACCCTCTCTTAGTTCCACTTTAGGCTCCCAATTTAAAATTTCTTTAGCTAATTGAATTGAAGGTTTCCTCTGTTTAGGATCATCTTGGGGTAAATCCTTATAATAAAATTTTAATTCTGGGTTTATTAAATCTTTTATTATATTTGCAATTTCTAGAATTGAAAATTCTCTAGGATTTCCAATATTTATTGGCTTTTGAAAATTACTATCCATTAATAGAATCATTCCATTAATTAAATCATCTACATAACAAAAAGATCTAGTTTGACTTCCGTCACCATATATTGTTATTCTCTCATTTCTTAATGCTTGTACTATAAAGTTACTTATTACTCTTCCGTCATCAAACCTCATATTAGGACCATAAGTATTAAAAATCCTCATAATTCTAATATCTACACCATGCATTCTTAAATAATCAGAACAAAGAGTCTCTGCTATTCTTTTACCTTCATCATAACAACTTCTTATACCTGTAGTATTTACTGATCCTCTATAGTCTTCATTTTGCGGGTGTACTTCAGGATCGCCATATATCTCACTAGTACTTGCTAATAGTATTTTTGCGCCAACTCTTTTAGCTAATCCCAACATATTGTATGTGCCCATAAAAATCGTCTTTGTGGTTTTAATAGGATTATGTTGATAATGAATTGGTGATGCAGGGCAAGCTAGATGCCATATTTTATCAACTTCTATTTTTATGGGCTCAGTAACATCGTGTCTAATTAATTCAAAATTTGGATATTTATATAATTTCTCTATATTTTTTTTATTACCAGTAAAAAAGTTATCTAATGAAATAACTTCCTCTCCTTTCTCTAACAATTTTTTTGCAAGATGAGAACCAAGAAAGCCGCAACCTCCTGTTATTAAATTTCTTTTTTTAATCTCCATTCAAAATAATATTTTCTTTAGCCTTATAGATAAAATTATATTACTCCATAAGTAGATTTTTTAAAAAGCATATAAATTTTGTAGAAATTATTCTTAAATTATAAAAAAAAATATTTAATAAAAATCATAATAAAAGCAAACGAAATTGGTTTATTTAAATTAAATCCTTTAAAAAAAATTCATTTTTATTTTTTTACAATATGATTTAATGCTTTATTTTTTAAACCAAAATTTCTTATTTTTGTAGTTAATAGATCTTTATTCAGTGTATTTTTTTTACTTAATATTTGATGTATTTAGTTTATGGAGACTTTTTTATCATAATAAAAAAATTATTCATTTTCTCTGAAATGCAAGATTTTTGATTCCGGGTTAAGAATTTGTTTATTAACTTCATCTGAAGATTTAATAGAAAATTTAGCCAGAGGATTGCCTGCTATTATTCTTATTCCATATTTTCTATATTTAGAGATTTATAGATTTTTTTTGGCAATTAATTTAGAAATTGTGTTTTAATCAATTCTGTCCCAAGTTCCATAATCTCCATTAGAATCTTTATTACAGCTAGTAGAAGAATTCGGTAAAGGATTAGTAATAAGACATGATCCTTTTTTGATCATTAATTTATACTTTCTAAATTGATGATATGACATTACTTGATAAAGTTATTATCTAATTATTTTAAATAATATATCTCTTGAGAAGATAATTTGACTACTTAAATTACTTTAAGTACTATGTATTGAAAGTATTTAAACCAAAAGTGAAATTAAGCGTAATAATTCCAGTTTTTAATGAAGAATTGACAATAAAAAAGATTATAAAATCAGTCGAATCTTCTCCAGTTGACTTGAAGGAAATTATTATAATAGATGATTGTTCTACTGACTCGACAAGAGAGATTCTGAGTGAAATTAATTCCTCTTTGGTTAGGATTTTTTATAATAAAAGTAATAAAGGGAAAGGATATTCTCTAAAAAGAGGATTTTTAGAAGCCAAAGGAGAAATTTGCATTGTACAAGATGCAGATCTTGAGTATGATCCTTATGAATTTCCTAAATTAATCCAACCAATTTTAGAAAACAAGGCAGATGTAGTTTATGGAAGTCGTTTTCAAGGAAGTGGTCCACATAGAGTTGTATATTTTTGGCATCGTATTGGAAATGGTTTTTTAACATTAATGAGTAATTTTTTTACAGACTTAAACTTGTCAGATATGGAAACTTGTTATAAAGCTTTTAAAAGAAATATTATTCAATCAATAAAGATAGAGGAAAATCGTTTTGGCTTTGAACCCGAAATTACAGCAAAAATCTCAAAAATGAATTTGCGTATATACGAAGTTGGGATATCTTATTATGGTAGAACTTATGCTGAAGGCAAAAAGATAAGCTGGAGAGATGGTTTTAGAGCTCTTTATTGCATATTGAAATATAATTTATTTCGATAGTTTCGAATTTCTAATTAATAAAAAAAAGTTTTAAAAAAGCTAAATAAACTCCAGTATTTATTTTTACTGAAGTCTCTTCAAAAGCGATTAGGGCTAAAGCAGAAGATAGATTGATTTAAAATAAGTTAATTGAGAATTTTCAAAATAAAATAAAACTTTTGTTTATTAAACTTTATAATATTGCTTATACCATTTCAGAAATTGCTTTATACCATCCTCGATTAAGGTTGGAGGTTTATACCCTATCCATTCTGCAAGTGCAGTATTATCTGAAGCAGTTGCAACTACATCCCCAGGAGGAAGTGGCATGTATTTAATTTTTGCTTTTTTATTTAAATTATCTTCTAATAATTTAATGAAGTAAGTAATTTCTATAACATTATTATTCCCAACATTAAAAACCTTGTAGGGGGCATGCGAAGTAGAGGGATCTGGATTCAAATAATTAAAATTTGTATTTGATGTTGCTGGTTTACTACAACATCTATAAATGCTCTCGACTACATCATCAATATATGTGAAATCTCTTTTTATTTTCCCAAAATTATTTAATTGCATTACCTTTTCTTGAAGTATTGCTTTAGTAAAAATAAATGGAGACATATCAGGTCTACCCCATGGACCATAAACTGTAAAAAATCTAAGTCCTGTTGTTGGTAATTTATATACATGACTATAAACATGAGCCATTACTTCATTTGATTTTTTTGTCGCAGCATATAAACTGACTGGGTGATCAACTGATTGGCTTTCTATAAAAGGTAAACTCTTATTACCTCCATAAACTGAACTACTAGATGCATAAATTAAATTTTGAACTTTATTTTTTCTACAACACTCTAATATATTTCCAAAACCTTTTATATTGCTTTCAATAAATGCTAATGGGTTTTTAATTGAATATCTAACTCCTGCTTGAGCCGCTAAGTTAATTACAATCTCGGGCTTTATTTCTTCAAAGCATTTGTTTATTTTTTCAGTATCCTCTATTGGAAATTTCTTAAATGTCCAAGATTTTGAACTCAATTTTGATTCTTTTTCAATTTCATTCAGCCTGTCTTTTTTTAAATTAATATCATAGTAGTTATTAATATTATCTATCCCAACTACGTTTAAACCTTCACTTAATAATCTTTTGCAAACTGCAGCACCAATAAAACCTGCAGCACCTGTTACCAATACACGATAATTCTTAATATTCATAAAAAGGTTTTTATTTTTTTTATTTCATTAAAATAATCCTACTCTAAATAAGAAAAGTGAATTTAATAATCAAAATCAATAGTTATATTTTTTAAATTATTATTTAATTTTTTTAGAGAAAATTTTTAAAAACTTTTGCTTATATAAAACTCTTAGCATAATTTTTGTCTAAATATAAACCAAATAAAAGCACAAAAATCAATGACAAAATTAACAGGTAAGTATTAGAAGTAAGGTATACAAGTCCCATGAAAAAAGTACTTGTGATGTATATTAAAGAAACTTGCGAGTGAGATAAACCTCCAGAAACCAATCTTTGGTATAGGTGAAGCTTATGAGGTTGAAGTATATTTTGTTTTTTGCTCAATCTGATTAATATACAGATCAAAGCATCCAATAATATGGGTGCACATAGTATGAGAGAATTTAATATTAAAATTATACTATTCTGGCCTAAAATTAAAGTAGCGAGATAAGATCCCAAAAATAAACTTCCCGTATCTCCCATAAATACTTTAGATGGTTCCCAATTGAAAAATAGGAATCCAATCAATGTTCCTATTATTGGCAGGAGGTAATGAATTTCAAAATTCATGAATGAAAAAATAACAATCATACATCCGCAAACTAAGCCATCAATTCCATCCATAAAGTTCATAAAGTTGACGATTGAAGTCCCAATTAGCAACAATAATAAAAACATAAAAAGAAAATACTTAAAAGATGTAATTGTTGCTAAAATTCCATTTCCAATTAAATATGAAGTTAATAAAAAGGAAGCTATAGTTATTATCTGAGCTGTTAAACGTACCCTTCTGGAGAGGTAATATTTATCATCTATTAAACCAATAATTGATATTGGTATGGAAAAAAAAGGAAGATAAAATTCTTGATAGCTTGCATAAATAATATAAATTAAAATAAATAATATGCCTCCACTAGAAGCTTTCTTTTCTTTATGCATGCCTCTCTCAGTTGGATTTGCAGGCATATTTCTTTTTAAGATTGGAATAAATATCTTTAAAAAGATAAAGGTGATCGATATTGTAAATACTAGATGGACTAAATTCATTTATAGATTAATGTTTTCTATTTACCGTTGTTAACACATATATAATTTATATTTTATGGAATTGAATATTTTGAAAATAAAATCAAGGCTTATTTTAACATAAATTTGACTATTAAAATTGTAAAGACTTGAAGTTTAAAAATTAACTACTGAACTAAAATTTTCTTAAAATGGTGTATTCTGAATCAAATAATCTTGTCAATATTTAGAAATGAATAGTTGTTGTGTATTAGGTCTTGGGTATATAGGTTTACCAACTGCGGCTTTGTTTTCAACAAAAGGATTTGATGTATTAGGAGTTGATATAAATTTAGATATTGTAAATAGTGTTAATAAGGGTGTTTCCCCAATAGAAGAGCCATCTTTACAAGACATTATTAAAAGTAGCGTTGCCGCTGGTAAAATTAAAGCATCAACAAAACCAGATTATGCGGATATCTTTGTTATTGCAGTACCTACTCCTATAAAAGAAGATCCTAAAATACCTAAACCTAATTTAGAATTTGTAGAGGATGCCATAGAAAGCATAGTTCCTTTTTTAAAAAAAGGAAATGTCGTAATAATAGAGTCTACCTCACCTGTCGGAACTACTAAAAGATTATTTTCTTCAATTATTAAAAAGAAAAATCTAAAAGAAAATGAAATTTTTATGGCTTATTGTCCTGAGAGAGTCCTCCCTGGGAGGATAATGGCTGAAATAAGTACTAATAAAAGGATAATTGGTGGAATAAATAAAAATTCTGCATTGAAAATAAAAGAAATATATACAAAACTATGTGACTCTGAAATATTTGTTACTGATTCTCAAACTGCTGAATTGGTTAAATTAGCCGAAAATGCCTATCGAGATTTAAATATTGCTTATGCAAATGAACTTTCAATTATTTCCAGTAAATTAGGTACAGATATAAATGAAGTTATTAATTTTACTAATCATCATCCAAGAGTTAATATTTTGAGACCTAGCTGTGGAGTGGGTGGTCATTGTATAGCTTTGGATCCTTGGTTTTTAATTTCACAGTTCCCAGAAGATACTAATCTAATGCAGATGTCCCGAAAGGTTAATATTTTAAAAACTGAATGGACTGTAAAAGAAATCAATAAATTAATAGAAAAAGAAAAAATGGATACTCAAAATAATCCCACTATTGGAGTTTTCGGATTAACTT
>QCGK01000011.1 GCA_003279945.1 Prochlorococcus sp. AG-388-A01 | reverse complement strand
AGTAATTTTTTCAAGAGATGAACTAAAGCAATGGGAAATGCAAAACATTTTTCCCGCAGAAAAATTTAGCAAGCTTAGATATTTTTTAGGCGATATAAGGGATTACCAAAGACTCAAAAGAGCATGTAAAGGAGTAGATACGATAATACATGCTGCTGCACTTAAACAAGTTCCTGCAGCTGAATATAATCCTACAGAGTTTATTAAAACTAATATTATTGGTTCTCAGAATATTGTTGAAGCAGCAACAGATTGCGGAGTAAAAAAAATTATTGCACTAAGTACTGATAAAGCATCCTCACCAATTAACTTATATGGTGCTACGAAACTTTGCTCAGACAAATTATTTATAGCTGCAAATAGATACACAGGATATGAGTTGAAATGCAGCATTGTGAGATATGGGAATGTAATGGGGTCAAGAGGTTCAGTTATACCTGTATTTTTAGAACAAAAATCACAAGGTCTTCTTAAAGTGACTGATCCGGAAATGACTCGATTCAATATCACATTAAAACAAGCAATTGAGGTAGTTAAATATTCTATTAATAATGCCTTAGGGGGAGAAATTTTCATCCCAAAAATGCCTAGCTACACAGTCAAAACAGTAGCTGAGGCGATAGATAAAAATATTGACATAAAAATAATTGGAAGTAGGCCTGGAGAAAAAAAACATGAAGAGCTTTTTCATGAACATGACTGTTTAAATCTCTTAGAAACAAATGATCTGTATATAATTTCTTCAATTCTTAATAGAAATAATTATATTAAAAGATGGTTAAATGTAAATAATGACTTCATATCAATCTCAAAAAGGTGTGAAGCTTATTCATCTGAGACTAATCCTGAAAAATTGAGCGTGAGTGAATTAAAAAAACTTATAAGGGATTATAAATCTTTATAATTCCATTAAAATTTCTTATGCAGTTATCAATAATTACTTGTATTTTCTAATTCAATTCTGAATCCTATTTGATCAAAAACAAAAATAATGTTTTTTAATCAAATTAGATTTTTTAATATAAATTAAACTGATTTTCTAATAATATCAAAAGTATCATTTGAGCATTTTTCCCAAGAAAAATTTTTCAAACGCTCTTTAGCATTTACTATAAGTTCTTCTCTTATAGAAACAGATTTAATAACCATTTTTAAAGAAATATAAATATCTTCAATATCTAATGGATCGAAGTAATGAGCAGAATTAGCCAATATTTCAAAATAAACATTATTTTTTGACGCACAATTAGGAACTCCTGAGGCTAAAGATTCTAAAGCTGACATTCCAAAACTTTCGCAGCTAGAAGCATTGATTAAAAGGTTACTGTGTTTATAAATCTCTGGCAAAAATTCATTTTTGACATATGGAGTGTATTCGAACCATTTATCTCTATAAGCTAATTTAATTAACTTTCTTATAAGTTTCTTTGCATATAAAGATTCTGCAGCACCTATATATTGGAGTTTAATAGGAATTTTATCCCTACTAATTAATAAACTTACAGCTTTAAATAAATTAAAATGGTTTTTATAAACATCGATTATTGATATATATGATATTACAAAAGGATTATTTAACGAATATTTTTCAATAGCAATCTGGGGCTTAGAGTGTGAGTAAAAATTTTCACTTACCCCATGATGAATAATATGGGAAGTAATAGCCTTATTAACAAAAATTGATTTTAAAATAATTTCTTTTGAATAATTAGAAGGGAAAATAATTCTTGTAGCAAAATGACTTGAAATAGTCTGAGCCACTCTAACTAATAACAACCTAAACAAGGTTTTAAATGAGCGATACTTAATTATTTCATTGAACCTAAAAGGTAGAAGATTTTGGAAGAATAGAATTGATGGTTTTTGGGAGTAAAAAGCAATTCCTGCTGGCAAATAAATAACGTCGCTTTCAATAAATTTTTCCTCATTTGGAAATATAAAAAACTTCCAAAATAAATGTCTAAATAACCCCTTATATTCAGATGAAATCTCTATATGATCAATATTGAGCAAGTTTTCGAAATTAAGTTTGGATTCTTCAAAAGACCAAATATATATTTTGGAAATATTTTTATTTGATATATCCATAAACTTTAATATATTGTTTAAATGATTAATACCACCATCAGATTTTATAAAACTGGCGTCAATTGCAACTTTTATATTTTTTTTCATAAATATTATTATTGATCATTTACAGGAAAAATTATATATTAAAAATTAATATAATTTTATTAATAACTATTCTAAATTTACTTTTTATTTATATCTTTACACCTAGGGCAAATACTTTATCAAAATAAATCAAGACCAGTTATCTAGAATTTTTATTAAAATCTAGTTTATTTTCCAGGCCTGAATATATCATGATAGAGTATTAACGTTAAACAATATTCAAACTAAGTGGGTAGAGTTTGGGAACTTGCAAAAAGAATTTACCCCTTAAATAGAAGCATTTCTAGTGAAGATAATCTGAAGACTTTAGAAATACTTAAAGAATATATTGGAAATCTAAATATAAAACATTGGGATATTGGAGAAAGTTTTTCAAACTGGGTTATCCCAAAAGGATGGAAATGTAAAAATGCATGGATAATTGATGAAAAAAATAAAAAATATTGTGATTTTAAAGAAAGAAATTTAAGATTGACATCATACTCAATTCCAATTAATAAGACAATTAATTGGTCTGAACTGAAAGATCATCTACATTATTCAAAAGAATTAGACAAACATCAATATCCCTACACTACTTCTTATTACAATAAAGATTGGGGATTTAATGTAACTTATGAAGAATATAAAAAACTAAAAAATCAGAACTGCAAAGTATTTATTGACTCTGAATTCCTTGATAATTGCCCGATGCATTATGGTGAACTTATTTTAAAGGGGAAAACAAAAAAGGAAATTGTCATTACCACATATATTTGTCATCCATCTATGGGAAATAATGAGACTTCTGGAATATGTGTTGCTAGCGAATTAGCAAGAAAATTTTTCGAGAAAAAAGAAGTTTATGAATACTCCATAAGATTTATTTTTATACCAGAAACGATAGGATCTATCTTCTACCTGAGAGATAATTTAAATTATCTAAAAAAAAATACTGTTTTTGGTTTGGTTTTAACATGCCTTGGAGACGATAGTACATCTTTTTCAATGCCTTTAACATATAAAAAAAACGGGATTCTAGATAGATGTTTAAATTCTCTTGAATCATCCGGATATATTTTCAAAAAGTATCCAATAGAACATAGAGGGAGCGACGAAAGGCAATTCGCATGGCCTACAGTTGATCTAGACTTTACTAGTATTTCAAAAACTAAATACCATGAATTTAGAGAATATCATTCCTCAAGTGACGACCTCTCTTATATTAGAGAAAAATCTTTGATAGAAAGTTGTGAATTAATTGAAAATATCATTAATAACACTTCCCAAAATATAAAAATAAAAACAACAACAATTGGTGAACCTTTCTTAATGTCTTTAGATTTAGGTTCAAAAATCGGGGGTCTTTTTCACAATCAAAATCAAAAAGATATGGGCACAGATCTTATCAATGTACTATGGTACTCAAATGGAAATAATGATACTTTGGATATCTCCTCACTATTAAAATTAGAATTTATTTACGTTTTAGAATTACAAAAAATATGTCTTAATAAAGGCCTTGCAATATTAAGTAATGATATTTAAAAAACTATCTTTAGGTACTGCTGCATTTGGTATGAAATATGGAATACTTAACCATAAAAATGGGATGGAAAGTGATGAAATTTCTAGAATTTTAGAACTATCGCAAGATGCTGGTATAGAAAAAATTGATACTGCATTTAATTACAAAAATGCTCATAAACTTTTAAGTTGTTGCTTGCCAAAAAATCATAGATTCAAAATTACTACTAAAGTTTCTTTTGTTAGTTATACAGATGATGAACTAATCCTTTTAGAAAAGAAAGTTTTAAGTTTAATAAAAAGCCTAAGGATTGATTTCCTAGAAGCAATCCTTTTACATAAAACAAATGACATTAAAAATAAGAAAATTCTAAATTGGCTAATCAAACTTAAACAAAAAGGATTAACTAAAAAAATTGGTATATCAAGCTATATTAATGAACTTAGTAAAGAAATTTGCATAGAAGGTCTTGATCAAATACAAGTTCCCATTTCATGCGTTGACAAAAGATTTTTAAATAATTCTATAAATGAAGAACCTTATCTTAAACATTTCAACTATATATCCGCAAGAAGTATTTTTTTACAAGGATTATTAATTTGTAAGAAAGAAAATCTTCCAAAATTTCTTGATTCAAATGATTTAAGAGAAATAAAAAAGTGGCAAAATAAATTAAGAGATTTTGATATTTCACCTCAAATTTACTGCATATCATATCTTTTGAATAGAAAAGAAATAAGTGAAATTATTGTTGGCATCTCATCTATTAAAGACATAAAAGAACTAATAAAAAATAAGGATAAATACAAATTGAATCTTATAAATAATATTGATCCTCCAATGCTCTCTTTTAAATTACTTGATCCAAGACTTTGGCCTAAAAAGTAATTAATAATTTGTTGAAGAAAATTTCAAATGAAATCCATTCCAAAATATCTATTTAATAAATCATTAAAAATGTTATAGTTATATTTAATATTTACTTTTGAATAATTTCTAAAATAAATTTGGATTTAACTGAACAAGAAATATTAATTTTTAGAAATAAAGGTTTTTTACATTTAAAAAATATTTTTTCAGAGGATATTTGTACAAATTTATTAGAAGAATTAAAAAACTTAAAATCCGAAGATATTTTCAAATCTAATTTTGGCAGACATACTTTTATGAAAAGAAGTAAAAAAAATAATATTAAATCTGAAAACTTTAATGGTCTTACCTATCTACAGAGAGCCGACTTATTTTGCCCATCTATAAGAAGAATAATGAGTCTTAAATTACTATCTATAGGAGGGAAATTGCTCAATAGGGATGATTGTTTTTTTGCAGATAATGAAATTCATATAAGACAGCCTAATTTAGAAAATATTATTCCATCGCATCAAGATAACTTTTATTTTAGATTTAAAAAACCTAAAGCCCTTACTTGTTATGTCTATATAACTAATCAAAATAGAAAAACTGGAGGATTGGGATTTTTAGAACAAAAAATTAATTCTTCAATAGAACCACATCAAAGAAGTTCAAAAATTGGATTTTCATCTTATGTAGAAGAAAAGGAAAAATTAGCGGAACAATTTATATATCCAAATACTAATAAAGGTGATGTAATTTTTCATCATTGCACTACATTTCATAGAGCAGATTCTAATTTAGGAAATATGCCTAGTCTTGCTGCCAGCATAAGAATTTTTAGTTCAGGATGTATGGATTTGAGTAAGGAATTGCACGAGAGTTACATAAATAATTTAAATTACAATCGAGATAAATATGAAAGTTATTCTTCTTAGATTAATATTTACTATGTAGTGATTAAATAAACAAAATTATATTAATTTTAAAATGTTATATTAAGTTCAAAAGTAGTTGATATAAAAATGAACATTTCAAATAAACCAGCTATTGTTTTTTTTGGAACTGGCGGGCATATCGCCCCAGGAGTAATTAAAGAACTTCTTTTGAAATATAATATTCTAGGGGTTTCTAGGAATTCATTATTAAAAGAAACAGAGGGTTATGAAGGGATTAGATTTGACTTTGAGGAGAGTAACTATGAATCTATTAAAGATCTCATAGAGAGAATTCACTCAAAATATGGTCCAAATATAAAGGGATTTGTTTTTAACTTTTACTATGGTTATCCTGCGAAACCCGATGCTCTAAGAGATGAGAATATTTTAAGAGCTTGCATGGGTATTTTTGGCAAACAAATGCAATTAATTGATTCAATTTATGAAGTCTTTGATTCAAGTGTTTCTTTAATATTAATTAGTTCTATGTATGCAAATTTGAACCCCAAATATGAAAACTATGAAAACAATAACGATTTTAATGCTTTACTTTATGGCGCAATGAAAGCAGCATTTGAAAAAGGAGGAAAATGGTTTATTTCTTATAAGAGGAGAAATAATATAAGAATTAATATATTAAGATTAGGAGCATTTCCAAATAATTCAGTTCAGAAATTAAATCCTAAATTTATTGATAATCTAAAAAAAAGCACTGAAATAAATTCAATTGGTTCTCCGCAAGATATTATATCAGCACTTGAGTTTCTAGTTTCAGATGGTTCTAAGTACTGCCAAGGATCTACTTTGACAATTGATGGCGGCTGGTCAATTTCTTAGTCATGAGAGTAGTTGTTCTTGGAGGAGAGGGTCTATTAGGGAAAAAGCTAATAAAAAGATTTAGAGAAAAGAAATATTCTATAAAATCTATCTCAAGACAAAAGACAGCAGATTTTGTAGTTAAAAACTACTCTTTTAATGAAATTGAAAAAGTAATTAAATTAGCCAAAGCAAATTTAATTATAAATACTGTAGCGCTTACTAATGTAGATCAGTGTGAGATCTACAAAACCTTAGCTTATGAAATCAATGCAAAAATATGTGAAAGTTTAAGTGAATTACAAATACTTTATAATTTCAAAATTATACATATTTCAACCGATCAAGTTTATTCAGGTAAAGGGCCTCACAAAGAAGAAAATTGTAATCCAATCAATAACTATGGTAATACAAAATTAATTGGCGAAAATTTCTTTAACAAGAAAACTTCTTTAATAATTAGAACAAATTTTTTTGGAAAAAGTATTTCTCAGAAACCATCTTATACTGACTGGTTAATAGAAAGTTATTCAAGAAAACCATATCAAAAAATAAAGATAACAAAATCTTTTTTTTCTCCCCTAAATCTAGAAACTCTTATAGATTTAATTGAAAAAGCTTTCTTCGATTTTAAACTGTATGGAGTTTATAATTTAGGATCTTTTGCAAGAATAAATAAATTAAGTTTTTCAAAGAAATTTCTTTTTATGAATTTTAAAAATAATGAAAATTTACAAATTTCATTTTCAAATTTTGATAATATATTCGATATAAATTCTTCCGAAGTAATTCGTCCAAATGATATGAGCTTGGATTGTAAAAAGTTTATTAATGAGACCTCTCTAGAGTTACCAAATGAAGAAAAATTAATGGAAAACCTATTACTAGAATATAAATAGAATGGAATATTTAAATAATAATTTTTTCGGTAACAAAGTTTTTTTTATCGCGGATATTGGATCTAATCATGATGGCTCTTTAGATAGAGCTATAGAATTAGTATATTTAGCAGCAAAGAATGGAGCTGATGCTGTCAAACTTCAACATTTCAAAGCAAATACAATTTTAAATAAGAATGCTTTCGATAATCTACCTGCAAAAGCACATCAAGAAAAATGGAAAAAATCTGTCTACCAAACATATGAAGATGCTTCAACACCAACTGAATGGACTAAAGAGATTCTTAGGGCTTGCAGAGATGCAAATGTTCAATTTTCTACCTCTCCTTATTCAATAGAGCTATCAGATGTACTTGAGGAATATGTTGATTTCTTTAAAATTGGTTCAGGTGATATTAGTTGGCCAGCTCTTATTAGACATGTTGCAAAAAAAGGAAAACCTCTTGTAATTGCTACTGGTGCGTCAACATTAAAGGAAGTTTCCAGTGCATACAAAGAGGCTTCAGAATTAAACAAAAATATAAGCTTACTCCAATGCAATACAAATTATTCTGGTGATCATGAAAATTTGTTCTACTCAAATTTAAAAGTGATCAAATCCTATCAAGAACTTTTTCCAAACGCCTTAATAGGTTTATCAGATCATACGAGAGATGAATTAACAGTGTTAAGTGCTGTGAGTTTAGGAGCGAAAGTAATTGAAAAGCATTTTACAGATGACAATTCAAGAGAGGGGCCTGATCATTCATTTGCAATAAATCCTGAGAACTGGCAAATTATGGTAAATAGAACTAGAGAGTTAGAAATAGCCTTAGGAGATGGTAAAAAAGTAATTGAAAAAAATGAATTTGACAGCTCTATTGTTCAAAAAAGAGGATTATATGCAAAAAATGAAATCAAAAAAGGGGCTATTATCACAATTAATGATTTTGATGCTCTCAGACCATGTCAACTAGATTCAGTAAGTCCAAGATCATTAGAAGAATTAAAACAACCAATATTAAATTGTAATTTAAATAAAGGAGATAATTTAAAGTGGAAAAATATAAAGACTTAGTATTTGTAATACCATGTTTCAATGAAGAAAAAACAATTGGTTCACTAGTTAATAGCATTAGAAACATTGGTGATGTTCTAATAATAGATGATTGTTCAAGTGATAATTCATTTAAAGAAGGTACTAAAAACAAAGCATTAATATATAAAAATGAATTTAATATTGGATATCATAAATCGTTGTTAAAAGGAATTTTGCTAGCAAAAAGAAATGGCTATAAGTACTGTATTACTCTTGATGCAGATAAGCAGCATCCAATTAAGGAGATTCCAAGGATTTATAATCTCCTAAAAACTAATATCAAATTAGTTCATACAATAAGAGAAAACATTGATAGACCTGGTGAAATATTTTTATCTTACATAAGTAATCTTATTTTAAAGATCAAAGATCCAATATCAGGATTTAGAGGATACGCAATAAAATCATTTCCAGATTCTTTTATAGAAAATCAATCTAGCATAGATTTAATTGGTATGAATCTCCTAATATTTACTGTATTAGATAAAAAAAAAGAATATGAATGCATTGAAATTAAAACAAAAAAAAGGTTTGACAAAAGTAGATATGGAATTGGACTAAAAACAAACTTAAAAATAATAAAAGTAACTTTTAAGATTATTTATTTTTTCCTAATAAAAAAATTTTTTTCTAAGGAAAATACATAATTGTTAACTCAAAAATGTTAAAGAAAATCCAGCTATTTATATAAAAAGTTAGTAAAGTTAATTTCTCATATGAGTTAATCTTGAGCCATGGAAACTGATCACAAAGTTAGAAATCAGCCTAAAAATCTTTTTTTAATGTTTAATTATTCCAATAATTTAAGAAAAATTTAATAAAAATTAGTTATTTTTAAAAATAATGAAATTTTTTAAAGAAACTATAATAAAGTTTCAAAAGATAATAAAAACATGAGAAAAATAGCTTTAATTACAGGTATTACAGGTCAAGATGGAAGTTATTTGTCCGAGCTTCTTCTTGAGAAGGGTTACGAAGTTCATGGCATTAAAAGAAGGTCAAGTTCTTTCAATACCCAAAGAATAGACCATCTTTATCAAGACCCTCATACCGAAAATCCCAATCTTTTCTTACATTACGGAGATCTTACTGATAGCTTAAATCTAATGAATATAATTCAAAAAGTACAGCCTGATGAGATTTATAATTTAGGAGCTCAAAGTCATGTAGCTGTTAGCTTTGAATCTCCGGAATACACAGCTAATAGCGATGGTTTAGGCTCTTTAAGAATTCTTGAAGCAATTAGAACTTTAAATATGATAGAGAAAACAAAATTTTATCAAGCAAGTACTTCAGAATTATATGGATTGGTACAAGAAATACCTCAGAATGAAAACACTGCTTTCTATCCAAGAAGTCCCTACGGTGTAGCAAAACTATATTCTTATTGGATAACGGTAAACTATAGAGAGTCTTATGGTTTGTTTGCATGTAATGGGATTCTTTTTAATCATGAGAGTCCTAGAAGAGGAGAAACATTTGTAACCAGGAAAATTACTAGAGGGCTTGCCCAAATTGATCAAGGCATAGAAAAAATTCTTTACTTAGGAAATATTGATGCACTTCGAGATTGGGGACATGCCAAAGATTATGTAGAAATACAATGGCGTATTTTGCAACAAGATCAACCTGAAGATTTTGTAGTTGCAACAGGTAGACAAGAAAGTGTAAGGCGATTTATTGAATTGTCGGCAAAAGAATTAGGTTGGGGCGGTATTATCTGGAGAGGGAAAGGTTTAGATGAGGTTGGGATTCGAGCAGATACAAAGGAAATAGTAATTAAAATAGATAAAAAGTATTTTAGACCTTGTGAAGTGAATACATTGCTTGGAGATGCTTCGAAAGCCAATATTAAGCTTGGATGGAAACCTAAAATTAATTTAGAACAGTTGGTTACAGAAATGATAAATAATGATAAAGAATTAGCAAAAAAAGAATCATTACTTATCAATAAAGGATTCAAATTTTCAATACCTAAAGAATAATTTATGCAAAATTATATAAATAAAAAAGATAGCTTTTTTATAGCCGGACATAATGGAATGGTAGGCCAAGCAATTATTAGAACATTAAAAAAAAGTGGATATTGTAATCAAAGTCAAGGCGGAAAATTAATTATTGCTAATAGAAATGAAGTTGATCTTACCTCATATGAAAAAGTTATGTCTTGGTTCAAAATAAACAAGCCAAATGTTGTGATTATTGCTGCTGCGAAAGTTGGAGGAATATATGCCAATCAAAAAAATCCTTATGATTTTATCTCAGAAAACATTAGGATTGCACATAATGTGATTGAAGCATCCTGGATAAATGGTGTAAGAAGATTATTATTTTTAGGAAGCAGTTGTATCTACCCTAAAAATTCAAATTTGCCAATAACAGAAGAAGAATTACTTAGCTCATCACTAGAACAAACTAACGAAGCATATGCAATAGCAAAGATATCAGGTATAAAACTATGCGAAGCAATTAGAAAACAATATAATTTTGACGCTATATCATTAATGCCAACTAATCTTTATGGACCGGGAGATAATTACAGTGATGAAGGAAGTCACGTAATGGCTTCTTTAATCAAAAAATTTATTCTTGCGAAAAGATATAACTTAAATAATGTAGTTTGCTGGGGGACAGGAAATCCCTTCCGAGAATTTCTTCATGTCGAAGATTTAGGTTTAGCTTGTATAAATGCTTTAGAAAAGTGGAATCCTGACTATAAAGATTCACCTAAAGACAATAATGGAGAAAAATTATACTATCTAAATGTTGGTTCAAATGAAGAAATTTCGATTAAGGAACTTGCTTTAAAAATTGCAAAAATTACTAATTATAATGGTGAGATAATTTGGGATCGAACTAAACCAGATGGAACATTTAGAAAAGTTATTGATAGTTCCAGAATTAAAAAATTTGGTTGGGAACCCAAAATACCTCTTGGCATAGGCATTAAAAAAGTAATTCATGAAATTGAAAATTCATTAAATGATAAAAATGATCAAGGCAAATCGATAAAAAATTTTTTGTAATAAATTTATCAATAATTTTAATGTCTTTTTTAAAAATAATATATCTAGAATAAAATTTTATTTTTTTTCTTTTTTTAAGTTTCTATATGTTTAAGCAATTTAATAATTTAGATATCAAATATTATATTATTTATATTTAATTTTTAAAAATCGCAAAAATCTTTTTCAATCAGAACTTACGCCAAACGGCAAGCAATTTACCTTGAATAACAACTTCATTTAGATTCAAAATTAAAGGATCATAGTTTGGATTGGCAGCTTCTAAAATTATTTTATTATTTTTTTTAAAAAAATATTTTAAAGTGGTACCTGAACCTGGAACCATTGCACTAACAATTGTTCCATTTTTTAAGAAATTTAATTCTCTTATTGGTTCCATCAAAACCATATCTCCATCAGCAATATAAGCATCTACCATAGAATCACCATTAACTGTAAGAGCAAATACTCCATCTTTTTGAAATACATCATTAATATCTAAAGTCTCCGTTTCATCAGAATAAGTTTCTATTAAACCTCCAGCCGCAACAGATCCCAAAACAGGAACACTATTACCAATAATCTGATTAGCCAATTGTAAAGTTCTAGCTCTGCCTTCCTGCCATGATATGTATCCTTTTTCTTGAAGATGTTTAAGCCTACTTTGGATTGGAGCAGGCGATTTAAGATCCATTGCTTTCATCATTTGTCTAATTGATGGACTATGTCGAAAATCCTTAATATAATCTTTAATCCAATCAAAAAGCTCCTTTTGAGCTTCAGTAAGATCCTTATCCATATTCGAGACTAAAACATTTGTACTTTAATACATTTGTACCTATATATTAAAGTTTTTGCAAGCTTTTTGAAAAATATAATTTTATTAAAATTAATTTAAATTTGTAATTTCAGCAAAGTTAAAATTCTGCGGGAAAAAATAAGTTCAAATTCGAAATTTTATTAACCCCAAATTATTATCTATAATTAGGTAATAATTTAAGATCAAATTAATTGCAAAAAAGCAACCAATTAATACCTGTAATACTTTGTGGCGGATCGGGATCAAGATTATGGCCTTTATCAAGACAAAGTTATCCAAAACAATTTTTGAATTTAATTAATAAAAACAAATCTTTATTACAGATGACTCAAGAAAGGGTTTTTAATCTAGAAAATACAAAGCCGCCAATCGTAATATGTAATGAAGAACATAGGTTTGTAGTAGCAGAACAAATGCGAGAAATTGGAGTAAATCCAAGTGCAATAATTTTAGAAAAAGATGGAAAAAATACTGCTCCAGCTATTTCTTTAGCTGCTTTAAAAGCATTAGAGTTAGAAAAAAATCCTACTTTACTTGTACTTTCTTCTGATCACCTCATACAAGATAACCATAATTTCCTTAGATCAATAAATTCAGCTATTAATTTAGTTAAAAAAGGTAGGCTTGTAACCTTTGGAGTATCACCAACATATCCCGAGACTGCATATGGTTACATTCAATCAAAAAATCCACTTGATATAAAAACACTTAATGGAGAGGAAATTAGCAAATTTTTTGAAAAGCCTGATTTAGAACAAGCTAAAAATTTTTTAAGAGACAAAAGGTATTCATGGAATAGTGGCATATTTCTTTTCAGTGCAAAAGCTATTATTGGAGAATTACAAAACTTAGCCCCGGAGATATATTATCCCTGCAAAAGTGCTATTAAAAATGCCACTAGAGATCTTTTTTTTCAAAGAATAGATGAAAAAGCCATGGCAAATTGTCCATCAATTTCTATAGATGTCGCAATAATGGAAAAAACAAAGTTGGGGTCCGTTGTCCCATTAGATGCAAAATGGAGTGATATTGGCTCATGGAATTCTTTATGGGAGAGTCAAGATAAGGATAATGAAGGTAATTTATTGCAAGGAAATGTTTTACTGAAAGATGTAAAAAATAGTATTTTCAGATCAGAGGGTAGATTAGTTGTGGGGATGGGAGTGCAGAACTTAGTAGCTATAGAAACAGATGACGCTATTTTGGTAATGAATAGAGATAAATCCCAGAAAATTAAAAATTTAGTAAGTTTAATGAAAAATAAAGGTATAGTTGAAGCCTCAACTCATAAAAGAGGTTATCGACCTTGGGGTAATTATTTGGCAATAGCAAATGGAGAAAATTGGCTTGTAAAACTAATAGAAGTTAATCCTGGAGCTTCACTTTCTCTGCAGAAACATAAATTTAGGGTAGAACATTGGATTGTTGTTAAAGGTACTGCAAAAATAAGAATTGGAGATAAAAATAGAATCTTAAAAGAAAATCAAAGTACTTTTATTCCTCTTGGAGCTCTTCATCAATTATCCAATCCAGAAAAATCAACCTTAAAAATAATTGAAGTCCAGAGCGGCTCTATCTTGAGTGAAGAAGACATAGAAAGATTTGATGATATTTATGGACGAGTTTCGAGGTAAATTATTGAAATATTAATAATCTTTTGGAGTTATTTATAAAAAATACTGAATCTAAAAATCTTAATATCTTTATCTAGGTAGTAGAAAATTCTCTACTAAGATTTTTTAAGAAAGTAAACAATATAAAAGTGCTTGTTGAGCATGCAATCTATTTTCTGCTTGTTCAAAAATTCGGCTGTTTTTACTCTCCATTACTTTGTCGGTTATTTCCTTACTTCTGTAGGCAGGTAAGCAATGGAGAATGATTGCATTTTTATCAGCCTTTGCTAATAAATTATCATCAATAGTAAATCCTTCAAACTTCTTATCTTTATCTTCTTTTGTATTTTCTTGCCCCATAGATGACCAAACATCAGTATAAAGAACATTTGCTCCTATCACAGCAGAGTAGGGATCATTGGTAATTTTCAATAGATCCCTATTTTTATATATTTCATATGCTTTTTTAAGCACCAAAGAGTTTGGTTCATAACCTTTAGGACATGCAATCCTAACTTCTACTCCTAATAATGCACCACATAAAATAAGAGAATTTGCGACATTATTACCATCACCTATGAATGTTAAAATTACATCTTTAAAATCGATAAATTCCTCCTGAATTGTTAAAAAATCAGCTAAGGCCTGACATGGATGTTCTAAATCTGTAAGGGCATTAATAACTGGCTTGGTAGACCACTTTGCATATTCTTCCAAATCTGAGTGATTAAATGTTCTAATGGCAATAACATCGCAATATCTACTTAGAACTCTTGCAGTATCTCTAATTGGCTCGCCTCTTCCTATTTGTGACGTTGTCGGATTTAGATCAATTGTGGTTCCACCAAGCCTTGACATCGCAACTTGAAAACTAACTCTTGTTCGTGTTGATGACTTATCGAAAATTAATCCTAAAACTTTGTTGTTAGGGTCAATATTTATTTTTTTATCTTTAAAATTACTTGCAAGCTCTAAAATATGAAAGACCTCATCGTTTGATAAATCCAAGCTTGATAAGAAATTATTATTCGCAAGCTTATTAGGTTTTAGCATGAATATTTCTATTTAGATCTAGATTCTACTATGCAGGCATTTTACTTTCTGCGAGGAGACTTTTAAGATCTTCCCCCTCAATAACTTCCTCTTTAAGAATTTTTTGAGAAATCGACTCAAGGAGAGATAAATTATTCCTCAAAATATTAAGTGCAGTTTCATGCGCATCATCAACCAAATCTCTAACCTCTTTATCTATAGCTTGAGCAGTAGCATCACTTACAGATCTTCTAGGATTATTTCCATTACCTAGAAACTGACCACCTCCTTGTTTATCATAAGCAAGGGGGCCAAGAATATCACTCATTCCGAATGTACCTACCATTTGTTCTGCTATGTCAGTTGCTCTTTGTAAATCATTTGAAGCTCCGGTAGTAATCTTTCCAAAGACGACCTCTTCTGCAGATCTTCCTCCAAGAAGTGTAGCTATTTGTCCCTTTAGTTCTTCTTTAGAATTCAAAAATCTTTCCTCAGTTGGTAATTGAAGAGTATATCCAAGTGCACTCATACCTCTTGGTACAATAGAAATTTTTGCAACTTTCGAACCACCAGGCATAAGATGACCGACTATTGCATGACCCACTTCGTGATAAGCAACCACTTTCTTTTCATCATCTTGCAAAACACGACTCTTCTTTTCCAAACCAGCCACAACTCTCTCTATCGCCTCACTTAAATCCTGTTGCTCGACACTTTTTCTTTTAGCTCTAGCTGCAAGCAAAGCAGCTTCATTTACCATGTTAGCTAAATCAGCTCCAGCGAATCCACTAGTTGCTTGTGCGATTGAATCTAAGTCTATTGAATCTGCAAGTTTAACTTTTTTTGTATAGATCTCTAAAATAGTTTTTCTGCCGGATAAATCTGGTCTATCGACTAAAACCTGTCTATCAAATCTACCAGGTCTTAGAAGTGCGGCATCAAGCACCTCGGGCTGGTTTGTAGCAGCAAGTACTATAACTGGCTTATCAGCTGATGCAAATCCATCCATTTCGGTAAGAAGCTGATTTAGAGTTTGTTCTCTCTCATCATTACCACCAACAACTCCCATTGATCCTGAACGACTTTTACCAATAGCATCCAATTCGTCAATGAAGATAATGCAAGGGGCTTTTTTCTTAGCTTGTTCAAATAAATCCCTTACTCTTGCTGCACCTGCACCTACAAAAAGCTCAACAAATTCAGAACCTGAAATAATAAAAAAAGGAACTTCTGCTTCTCCAGCAACAGCTTTTGAAAGAAGAGTTTTTCCTGTTCCTGGTGGTCCTACGAGAAGTACTCCTTTAGGTATACGCGCACCAATATCAGTATATCTCTCAGGTTTCTTTAAAAAATCTACTATTTCAGTTAATTCATCTTTAGCTTCATCAACTCCAGCTACATCAGCAAATGTCACTTTTGATTCATCATCGGGCACATAAACCTTGGCCTTACTTTTTGTAAAACTTAAAGCTCCTTGAGCACCGCCTCCACCCATGCTTCTTCTAGCAAAAAATTGCAATACAAGGATAAAAATCAAAGGAGGAACAACCCAGCTCAAGATGGTAGAGAAAAAATTAGGTTTCTTTGGTGGCGCAGCAGCGAATTCAACCCCTTTACTTTCTAACCTTTGGGGAAGGTCCATATCAAAAATTGGGGTAGTTGCTAAAACTGAAGGTGCTCCTTCTTCAGCACCATTTAACTCATATCTAATTTGTTCTTGAGTAATGTAGGCACGCTTAACTTCCCCATCATTAACCTGATCTATAAATAGAGAGTAGGGCACCCTTGGGATCTGCATATTTTGATTAGGGAAAAGGCTACTAAATAAAAGTAATGCTCCAACTCCAATTAATATAATATTTACAATTCCAAATCTTTTATTAGGTTGATTATCGTCTTGTCTTATTGGCATGGTTATTAACAATTTTGAACTTATTATAAACTAAACCAAGAGATTCCGTATCTGTATTATTTTTTTTGGGTAAGAACCGTACGGTACTTTGACCCATTTAAATTCGTATTAAAAATTATTTTTCAAATGAACTCTTAACGCATATATCATTACCAATCAAACTAACCTCAGAATCACTTAATTTAATAATCTCATGCATTTCTCTAAATTCAAAATCACCAAAGGGATTCATACTATTTTCTCCACCAAGAATTTTTGGAGCAATAAAAGTAATAATTTCCTGAATACAATTAGATTTAATAGCTGCAGTAGCCAATTTAGGACCACATTCCCAAAGAACTTTATTACACCCTCTTTTAGCAAGTATTTTTGAAATTAACTCTGGATTATCTGATGATATTTTTTCAACCTCCACACATTTAGGAATCTTCTTGAGGTAGCTTTCATTTGCTGTAGAAGAATTATAAATAACTAAAGTTTTTGCCTTACTACAATCCCAAAGTTTAGATCTTAAAGGAAGATCTAAACTTTTTGTAAAAACAACACGCAAAGGTTCAGGATTTTTTGAACCTCTGGTAGTCAAAAGTGGATTATCTTTTCTTAGTGTGTTTCCTCCAATAATTATTGCATCAAATTCTGCTCTAAAAGAGTGCACTAATGACCTTGATTCCTTATTAGTAATCCATTTACTTTTGCCATTTTTTAAAGCTATTCTGCCATCAATACTCATAGCCCACTTCAGAACACCAAATGCCTTTTTAGTAGAATTCCTGTAAATAAAAGCCTTATTTAAGTCTAAGGATTCTTTTTTACATAATCCTAAGTGAACTTCAATTCCTGCTTCTTTTAGCAGTTTAATACCTTTACCAGAAACTCTTTTATCCGGATCTTCAATAGATATATATACCTTTCTTATCCCAGAGGATATTACTTTATCTACACAAGGTGGGGTTTTGCCTTGATGGCAACAAGGTTCAAGATTTACATACATTGATCCACCTTTAGGATCCTTTTTTAAATTACTAAAAGCCATTGCCTCAGCATGGGGCATTCCTGCTTTGTAATGAAATCCCTCTGAAATAAGATTCCCATTTTTGTCTAGTATTACTGCGCCCACCCTAGGGTTAGGACTAGTTGTATTTTTGCCTAGCGAAGCTAGAAAAATCGCTCTTTTCATCCATTTTGTATGACAAAGATTTATTTCAGACATCTCCTTTTTTTATAATCAACTTAGTGATCTCCATTCTTTAACCACGAAGGGGGGAACTGGTAACTCTGAAAAAACACCTGACAAAGATAATCTCAATGGTCTGTTTTTATCAATATTTTGAATAAGCTCATCAAGATTAAATTCGGCGGCAGCTTGTCTACCATCATTTGCCAATTCTAAGTTAAGTAATGTTTTATCTGCTAATAACCACTGTTTTCTTCCAGATTCAACCCTTAATCCAGTAGGGTGGTCAATCCTAAGATTCCCCGGATATCCTATTACCCTTAAAATTAATTTTTCTTCAAAAAAAGGTGATTTATAAGCCACTAATTGCCAAGTTTCAAAGTCCAAGTCTCTTAAAAACTCACTACTAGCATTTATCAATTCTCCATTAATTTCTGTTTCTGCAATTTCTGCATAAACTTTTAATGGGCTAAAAATTAAAGATATTAGTAAAAAAAAAGGTAAAATCCCTTTTAAAAAAATATTTTTATTTGATTTTGTAATTTTCTTCATTTTCTGAATCCATAAGGGCATCAAGAGTTACTGCAGTTCTAACAATAGCTTGATATCTTTTGATTATTTTACGATTTTTTTCTATAACTCGGGATAAATTCAAAGTGTCTTTTTCAGAATAACTAGATGTTAAATCGCTAGAATCCCCTTCAATAAACTCAAATTCACTATCTTTATTAATTAGAGTTAATAATAAATCATGTAATCTCTTTCTCCTTTCAGACAATTAATTTATTATGGTAACTCAATCAATAATAAGATAATTTAACAAAACATTCAAATAAATTAGTTTCTTTTCCTTAAATATTAATGACAGAAAAAAATAGAAAAATTCATGTAATTGGGATAAATTCTTTTAAATTTGAAGATTTACCTCTCAAATTACAAAATCTATTTTTAAAAACAGTTAATGTTGCAGTTCCTAGTTCATATTTTGACGAGATTAAATCATGGAGCGACAATAATTTTGAGAAAAAAAAATTATTTTTTGCAAGTCAAAGTAATGAAGAACTTATCAACTGGCTTAAATCTCAAAAAACTGATGTTATTTTAATTTCAAGAGGAGATCCACTTTGGTTTGGGATAGGGAGAATACTCCTAGAAAATTTTTCAAAAGATGTATTAAGTTTCTACCCTTCAAATACTTGTATTCAATTGGCATTCAGCAAGCTAAAGATTCCCTGGCAAGACACTATTAATGTAAGTATTCATGGAAGAGATTCAACGAAATTAGTTAAGGCTCTTAAAAGTAAGCCTTCAAATTTGGCTATTATTACAGATTCAAAAAACAAAAGTTTAGAAATAATCAAAAAAAACTTATCAGAATTGAATCTGATTGACTTTTATGATTTTTGGCTTTGTGAAGAGATAGGCTTCGACAATGAAAAAATAAGGAAATTAAATCTTAAAGATTCTTTACCCACTGATATATCCAGTTTGAACATTGCTGTTCTAACAAAAACAAAAAAAAGTTATTCGAATGATAATCTCCCTCTTTTTGGAATAAGTGACACTATTTTTAAAACTTTTGAAGATAGACCAAAATTATTAACTAAAAGGGAAGTTCGCATTCAAATCTTAGCTGACCTAGAGCTTCCAAATGATGGTGTTATTTGGGATATTGGGGCTGGTTGTGGGTCAATTGGGTTAGAAGCATTAAAACTAAGGCCCAATTTAGAGTTATTTTGTATCGATAAAAGAATTGGCTCAAAAGCATTAATACTAGAGAATTCAAAAAGGTTAGGAGTTAAACCAAAATTTATTATTGAGGAAGATATTAACAATACTCTCAATAAGAGAAATTTCAGTTCTATTAAAAAACCCAACAGATTGGTAATTGGAGGGTGCAATAAAAAGAGTAAACTACTGATTATTAAAAAACTCGCTCAAGGTATGAATATTGGAGATATTATCATTATTCCAATAATAGACATTCAATCTATTGAAGAATTGAAAGAGCAATTAGAAAATAAAAATTTTAAAACAAATTTAAATTTAATTCAGACTTGCAAAGGCTTAAGTATCTCACAGGGAATGAGACTTGAACCAAATAATCCTGTTTTTTTATTAAAAGGGAAAAAATCAATTTAAATAAATTAATATTTGTTAGGTTTAGCAACATGAGGTAAGCCCCAACCCAGTTTATTTCTTAAAACTTGGAAAAATTCATGATCTTCAAGCCTAATAAACTTTACTGAGTGCTTACTTTTTCTTATTAAAACTCTATCTTCTGGCCAAACATAACAACCAGCATTTCCGTCAACAACCATTACTAATCTTTCAGGCGTTGCTGGGAAAACAGTTACTGGCTCTGAATCATTAAAAACCAATGCTCTTGATGCCAATGAATGAGGCGCAATTGGAGTTAATTGCACGACTGGGCAATCTGGTGTGATAACTGGTCCTCCAGCACTCAAAGAATATGCAGTAGAACCAGTTGGAGTAGATAAAATTACTCCATCAGCTGAAATATCCACAGGAGCATGTCGACCTATGGAAATTTCAAAATGACACATACTTGTAAGAGGTTCTCTGTGAAGAGCCATCTCATTAAGGCAAAGTGACTCCCATCTCCTCTGATCATTCCTCATTACACTAATTATAAAGCAAGTTCTTTCTTCAATATCCCAATTACCAGTAATAATTTTATCAATAGCTTCCTCTAAGTTAGATAAGTAAGCTTCAGCTAGAAATCCTAAATGACCAGTATTTATTGTAAGGATTGGAATTTTAGCAGGTGCAGTTTGTCTTGCTGCAGAAAGCACAGTTCCATCTCCACCAAGAACAATAGCAAACTCAATTGACGAATCAAAACCTTCAGGAACACAATTTGTATAACCCAATGGGCGAACGTGCTGATCAGGGTTTGCAAAACCAACCATACCTCCAGAACTACTTACCCTTACAACTTCGAAATTGGATTTTTCCAATTTTTTTTGCACAGAAGTTGCAGTTTGAACAGCTAGTTCTTTACCGTCATTAACTATTAGTCCTGCTTTACGTACCAATCAAAAAAAATAAAACTATGACTATACTAAACTAATTCGTTGGACAATCCTAATTTTGAAATTGATTCTATTAGAACTGTTCTAAAAATCTAAGATCATTAGTATAAAATTTTCTAATATCATCAATCTGATGTCTCACCATACAAAATCTCTCAACTCCTAATCCAGCTGCAAATCCAGTCCATTTCTCAGAATCTATTCCTAATTTTTCCAGGACCTTCGGATCTACCATTCCGCAGCCCATTACTTCTAACCATCTACCTTTCCATTGTACATCTACTTCCGCTGAAGGTTCAGTGAATGGGAAATAACTAGCTCTAAATCTTACAGGAATATCCCCAAAAAAGGTCTTTAAGAAAGTAAGAACCGTCCCCCTTAAATGACTAAAATTAATATTTTGATCAATGCATAAAACCTCGACCTGATTAAATACTGGAGAGTGAGTAGCATCTACAGCATCTCTTCTATACACTCTCCCTGGAGCAATAATTCTTACTGGAGGTGGATTATTTTCTAAGTATCTAATCTGAACAGGAGAAGTATGGGTCCTTAAGAGTCGATTTTCAGCTAAGTAAAAAGTATCCTGCATATCTCTTGCAGGATGATTTTTGGGTATATTAAGTGATTCAAAATTATAAAAATCAGTTTCTATTTCAGGACCGCTCTCAACTGAGTATCCTAAACCACAAAAAATATCTATAATTTCATCTTGAGTTGAAATTATAGGATGTTTATTTCCAGGGGGTGTTCCAATTGAAGGGATAGTTACATCGATTTTTTCGTTTTTAATCTTTTTATCTAAGGCTTCAACATTTAGTTGATTTTTTCTTTCAGTTATTAATTCTTGCAAATTTACCTTTATTAAATTTGCCTTCTGACCAACAATAGGTCTTTCGGTAGCAGATAATTTACCCATTGTTTTCAAGATAATTGACAAATCACCTTTTTTTCCTAGCAAGGAAACTCTCAATTGATCCAGTTCTTCATGAGTATTAGAATTATCTATATTATTTTTTGCTGTTTGAGAAAGATTATTTAGTTTTTCCTCAATTTGACTTAATGATTCAATTTGACTCACTGATATAGTAAAAATAAGTATTTCTTTATTTTACTTAAATATCGTCCATAAATAAAATGTATTGATGAATGAAACCGTTAAATATATTAATTAGCAATGATGATGGTGTTTTTGCGGCAGGGATAAGAGCTTTAGCAAAATCAGCGCAAAAAAGAGGACACAAAGTGAAAGTAGTTTGTCCTGACCAAGAAAGATCAGCTACAGGTCATGGTCTTACTTTACAATCTCCATTAAGAGTGGAAAGAGCGGACGAATTATTCGGGGAAGGCATTAAAGCTTGGGGATGTTCTGGCACGCCTGCTGATTGTGTTAAATTAGCACTATCTGAACTTTTGGATAGTAAACCTGATCTAGTTCTATCTGGAATAAATCACGGTCCCAATTTAGGGACAGATATTTTTTGTTCAGGCACTGTCGCCGCAGCCATGGAAGGTACTTTAGAGAATGTTCCCTCCATGGCAATAAGTGTTGCTAGTTTTAAATGGAAGAATTTTGAATTTGCTGGAGAAATTGCAATGAATATTGCCGAACAAGCAATTAATGACAGTTGGCCAGCTTCACTTCTATTAAATTTGAATATCCCCCCCTGTGAAAAAAGCAAAATAAAAGAATTATCATGGACAAGATTATCAGTAAGAAAATATAAAAATCAATTTTCCAAGAGGGAAGACCCAAGGGGTGATGATTATTATTGGTTAGCAGGTGAAGTAGTTTTGGATCTTAAATCAAAAGGTTATGGTCCTAAGAATTGGCCAAGTGATGTATCTCAAATACAAGACAATAAAATATCTCTTACACCTGTAGAACCAGATTTATTTTGGAGGGGTAATTTAGACGACTTACCTAAAATTAATAATTCATTTGTAAATCCTTCTTAAAAGCCATAAAGAAAAACAAAGTCCAAAAAAATGAGCAGCAATAACTTGTGTGTTACTAAGAACTGATAATATTTCAAGTCCAGTAATAGGGATATCAGATGTCGCTGTTATCAATTGTCCAGTCGTTTGTGAGGATGCTTGTATAAATAGGGCACCCATAAGAGCTTGATATCCAATTAATCCAAACAAAATTCCTAATAAATCAACTATTAGTCCTCTTTTTATTAATTTACTGGTTTGTCCTCTTGAGGGTCTTGCGTTACTTGCGATTGCTCTTCCTGTTCTAACTAATAACCAACCTTGCCAAAGACTAAAAAATAGTAAAATCAAGGATATTGTTGTAAGTGATAGACCAGGCGCTAGGCCAAGTTGTCCTTCGCTATTATTTACAACATTTGAAAAAAGCAAAACAGCTGCAACAACAACACCTAGAATGGATTGAACCCAAAAGCGTATCCATCCAATGCGCCGCATTCCAAATGAAAGCGACTGAAAATCAATTTTGTCAGACATTCATTTGATTAAATAAACTATAATCTATTCAAATTTGCCATCAAAATCATAAAATTGCACGTAATCTTTTGATCTCTTTAATATCGCCATCTGAAGTTAAGAATCCTACTTCAATAGCCATTGGAAGTTTTGATGGCCTTCATGCTGGCCACAGAAAATTAATAAAAAGTGTTGTTGAAGAAAATAAATTTACCCCAACAATTGCGAGTTTCTGGCCTCATCCCAGAGAAGTTCTTTACAAAGAGACGCGTCTTAGACTTGATCTCCCTGATGAAAAACTTCCTATTCTTGAAGATCTAGGGATTGAACAATTAGTTCTGATTCCTTTTGATAAGGAACTATCTAAATTAAGTGCAGAAAGATTCGTAAAAGATATTTTGATAAATCAACTACAAGCAAAAAACATTTCAGTAGGCGCTAATTTTAAATTTGGTTTTAGAAGAAGTGGAGACATAAATACTATAAAAAACACAATTAAAGATACGGATATTAAACTAAAAATTACTCCAATTTTAGAAGACAAAGAAGGTAGAATAAGCAGCAGTAGAATAAGAGATTTATTAGAGAAAAGTGATCTAAAAAATGCTTTCAAGATTCTTAACAGGCCTTATAGTTTTAATGGAAAAGTTGTTAAGGGTAAAGGTATTGGAAAAAGTATAGGATGGCCTACCGCAAATCTTGAAATAGATGGCAGAAAATTTTTACCTGGTAAAGGAGTCTATGCAGCTTGGACAAATATAGAAAATACTAACCAAAAAATTGAATCAATTATGAATCTTGGCTCACAACCAACAATAAATCCTTTGTTGCCATCTGCAGTTGAAGTTCATTTAATAAATAAAGATATCGATCTATATGGTTTAAATCTATCTATAGAACCAGTTGAGAAGCTTAGATCTCAAATCCAGTTCAAGAATATAGATCAACTTTCTATTCAAATTAAAAAAGATAGAGATAATGCCCTAAGAATTTTTAAAAATTACGAAAAATAAATTACAAATGCTGAATTCCAATACTACAAACGAAGAGGATTTAAGAATTTATCAAATTATTGACGCTAATTTAGATAGAGCTAGAGAGGGATTAAGAGTACTAGAAGATTGGGCTAGATTTGGTCTAGGCAAAGAAAAATATGTTGAAAGGATTAAAAATTTTAGACAAATATTAGGAAAAAATCATTTAGAAGTTTATAAACAATCAAGGAATCATATTGATGACAAATGCAAAGGATTGACTCATCAAGAGCAAATCAAAAGAAAAACCTCTGAGCAAATAATAAGTTCTAATGCAGGAAGAGTTCAAGAAGCATTAAGAGTTCTAGAAGAATTCTCAAGGCCACATAATCATGAGCTTTCAAAAATCGCTTCAGAAATTAGATATGAAATTTATACTTTAGAGATAGACTTATTAAGTTTAAGTAAGTGTAAAAAGTCGGAGGAAATATTAAAAGAAAATGATTTATATGTTATTACAGATCAAAAGGAAAACTTATTAGAAATAATCGAAGAAATTTTAATTGCGGGAGTAAGAATCATTCAACATAGATTTAAAACGGGAACCGATAAAGATCATCTTCAAGAAGCAATTCAAATTAAAAATCTATGTAAGAGATATAATTCATTATTCATAATTAACGACAGAGTTGATATTGCTCTAGCATCAAATGCAGATGGAATTCATCTTGGACAAGATGATTTAGACTTAAAAACCGCAAGAAAATTATTAGGGTATTCAAAAATTATTGGTATAAGCGCAAATAATGAAATTGATGTTTCCAATGCTCTTAAAGAGGGTTGTGATTACATAGGTATAGGACCAGTATTTGAAACTGCAACAAAAAAGAACAAAAAACCTATAGGTATTGAAAAGATAAAAACATTAACAAAAGATTTAAATATTCCTTGGTTTGCTATCGGAGGAATTAAATCAAATGATATTTCATATTTAAAAAGAAATGGGTTTAAAAAAGTTGCCCTAGTTTCACAATTAATGAATTCTGAAGATCCTAAAGAAGACGCTATTATGATTCTAAAAGAGTTATCACATGAAAATTAAGGTAAATGGAGAAGAAAAAAAAATTGAAATAGATCAAGAAAATGCTCTACTATCTACAGCTCTAAATTTAATGGGATATAAACCCAACACAATTGTTGTGGAGTTAAATAATTTAATTATTAATTCAATAAAATGGAAAAAAGTGAAACTTAAAGATGGAGATAATTTAGAAATCGTTTCAATAGTTGGTGGTGGCTAAAAAAAATAAAATTTGTTTATATTAAAAATCTTCATAATTTTTTAAGTTTAAGCTTGAAACAATAACCAAATTTTTTTAGTTTTCGTTTTATATTCGTAATACTTAAATATAATAATGAAAGAAAAATTCGAAAGTAATTCAAGGTCTCTGAAATGGGAGCAAAATGGTGAGTTAGCACACAAAGATCTCTTTGAATTAATAGAAAGATTAAAAAATGTAGAAAGTGAACATACCTCTTCTGAACTCTCGAGATTAGGTGCAAAATCAAACATAAAAGATTAAATTTGTTACTTAGATCTTGTTTTTATAGAAATTTGTACCAAATTATAATTACTGAATATAAACTTAAATGCCGAAAAGATTTCCAGAGTGGGTAAATACAGAAGTCGTTATCAAGGCAATCAAAATGAGAGAAGAGGGAATGCTCTCAAAACAACTCAATTTATGGATAGAAAACCTATTAGAAATAGAAAAAAAGTAAGTATTTAGGAAATGCTTCTAATAATTCTTAGAGCGGCCATTGCTGCTCCGTAACCATTATCTATATTCATAACTGCAATACCTGGAGAACAACTTGACAACATACTATTTAAAGCAGTTTCTCCATCTTTGCTAACTCCGTAGCCAACTGAGACAGGTACTGCAATTATGGGTTGAGCCAACAAACCTCCAACAACTGTTGCCAGAGCTCCTTCCATTCCAGCACAAACTATTAATACATCATATTTATTAATTTCCTCTAACTGATTGATTAAACGATGAAGTCCTGCAACTCCAACATCTATAAAAGATTTAAAATTCACTCCATAAATTTCAAGAGCTAATTGAGCTTCAAGTGTTACTGCCAAATCACTTGAACCTCCAGAGATTATGGCAACTTTTTTATTTGTATTTAGTTTATTCAAATTTTCACCAATTATCAGACAATTTGCTTCTTCATAGAATCGTGCATCGTCATACAAATTTAAAAGATTATTAGCTTTTTCACTATTAATCCTCGTAATGAAAACAACCTCATTTTTACCTAATACATTTTCAGTTACCCTCTTTAATTGATCGATACTCTTATCTTGTCCCCAAATTGCTTCAATTAGTCCAAGCCTCTCTCTTCTTTGGAAATCAAACCTAATATCTAAATTCATCCTTGACTATCTAACTCTCCCTCATAAATTAATTCAAAAGGATTTTTACTTACATTTAAAGCAGTCTTAACATTGTTCTCAAATTTTCCTTGGACTATATTTACTTCTGACATTGGAATACTTTTCCATAACTTCTTACTTTTCCAATTTACCAATATTAAAGCTTCTTCTTTTTCTTTATCCCAAAATAATTGTCTCCCCAAGAAACCATCTTGAGAAGATAACCATGGATCCCAAATCTCTTTTTCAGCATTCAACCATGCTGCTTTAGCATCAGCAGGGACTTTAAGTCTTAATTCTTCTATAACCATTTCACCTTGATAATTATCCATAGAAAGAGCTTTAAAATTGGGAATGTCAGATTGAAAAATTAAAACTACTAAGCAAATTAATATTAAACAAAATCGTTGGAAGTTTCTTTTTAAAATTAAATTTAATTTCATTTTTTCTCAAGTAACACTACAGAATGGCAACTTATACCCTCTTCTCTTCCTTCTGGGCCCAATCTTTCATTGGTAGTTGCTTTAATCCCAATTAAATTTTCATCAATATTTAAAATTTCAGAAATGTTTTTTTTCATTAATTTTATATGTGGCATTATTTTTGGCCTTTCAGCGACAAGAACACTATCAATATTATTTATTTCCCAACCATCTTGTCTTATCAAGTCAATTACTTTTGATAATAAAAACAAGCTATCAGCATTTTTCCATTTTTCATCAGATGGCGGGAAATATTTCCCAATATCACCCAGCGAAAGTGCTCCCAATAATGCATCCATTATTGAGTGACTTAAAACATCAGCATCACTATGACCATCCAATCCTAAATTATCTGGATGATGTAATCTTACACCTCCAATAATTAGATCTTTATCCTCTACTAGTCTGTGAATATCGTATCCATTCCCTATTCTTAATTTCATAAATTGATTAGATTCTTTTATTATTCTCTTACTTTGTGGTGAATTTTTATAGTTTTCATTTGAAATCAAATCACTTCTTCTTTCCAATGTTCTCTCAATACTTTTTTGTCTTCTCCAAGATTTAATCTCTTCATGGTTACCACTAACTAAGATATCTGGTACTTTCATATCTTTAAAAATTAATGGCCTTGTGTAGTGAGGATATTCTAATAAAGATAGATTATGACTCTCATCCACTAAGGAGTATGGATCACCAAGAGTTCCTGGTAGTAATCTAGTCAAACCGTTAATTATGGATATAGCAGGTATTTCTCCTCCAGAAAGTACATAATCGCCTATCGATATCTCTTCATCAGCTAAACATCTAATCCTTTCATCAAAGCCTTCATATTGACCACAAATAATTATTATTTGATCCAAAGTGGACCATCTCGCAAGATCCTTTTGCTTTAAGACTTTACCTTGTGGGGTCATCAACAAAGTTCTACTTTTAGGTGATTTTTTAATCGATTCATACGCTTTATAAATAGGTTCAGGTTTTAATACCATTCCGGCTCCTCCTCCATAAGGCTTATCGTCTACTTGCCTGTAAGAACCTTCTCCATATTCTCTTAAATCATGTAAATTCAAATCAATCAAATCCCTATCTAGTGCTTTTGTTATAACGCCTAAATTATTTATCAATTCAAAAGCTTTGGGAAACAAGGTAATTACATCAAAATTAAAACTGCTCATCTAAAAATCTTCCTCATAACCAAATTCAATTAGCCTGGATTCTTTTTTTCTCCAATTTGGAACAACTTTCACAAATAACTCCAAGTGAACTGGACCATCAATTAATTTTGACATATTTGATCTTGCTGACTGGCCAATAATTTTCAACATTGAACCTTTCTTACCAATTAGAATACCTTTTTGAGTTGATCTTTCAACAATAATAATAGCCAAAATAGCTGTAAAACTTTTGCCATTTTTTCTATTCATTTCCTCTATCTTTTCTATCTTTACTGCAACGCTATGAGGTACTTCTTCTCTTGTATTTATTAATACCTGCTCCCTCACTAAATCAGATAATAAATTATCTAATGGTTGGTCGCATATCGTCTCTTCGCTGTAAAGTTTTGGTCCCTCTGGAAGAAAATTAAGTGCCATATCGACTAGTTCAGAACATCCTTCTCCTTTAGAAGCACTTACAATTTGAAAATTTCTATTAATTCCGAAAAATCTTCTATATTGATCTAATCTTAAATTCCTAAATTCTTTATTAACCAAATCCCACTTATTTAATGCAACAATAAATTCTGTTTTATTTGCAACTAAAAAGTTCAATATATATTCATCACCTCTTCCAGGCTCTTCACTTGAATCAATAACAAAAATTACCATATCAACTCCATTAATTGCAGATTTTGCGTTTTTTACTAATATCTCACCAAGGCGATGATGAGGTTTATGAACACCAGGTGTATCGACAAAAATTATTTGTCCATTGTTTGTAGTAAGTATTCCTTTTAATTTATTTCTAGTGGTTTGCGCTATTGGAGAAGTAATTGTTATTTTTTCTCCAATCAACTTATTTATTAAAGTAGATTTACCCACATTTGGTCTTCCTAGTAAAGTTACAAACCCAGATCTATAATTGGTCAAAGACTTTAAATGCATCAATAATAAAATTCTGATCAAAAATGAAAAAAAAAACCATAAATTTAAAAGAAGCTTCTTTCACTCAGGCAATAAATATATCAGCAAAATGGTGTCAAGAATGGGGAGAAGACTTGCTCAGCCAAGAGGTTTTAGCCGATAGAATTGCAGAATTAATAAAAACAAAAAATGGACTTAGAGGATTCTTTGCATACGCTTTATCAGATAAAGATTGTTCTTTATTAGATAAACTTCCTTTTTCACTAATGTTTAAACTTAATGAAGGTGGGGATGCTGTAGTAGAAATAGTAGTAAAAAATTTAATAATGAGTTCTGCTCAAATTATTATTCATCAAAGAGATAATAATCATGAATATGGAGTAACCTCAGAAATTATCTCAGATAGATGTAAAGCTATTTTGAAACTGCTAGAAACAAAGTTAGTTACAAAAACAATTAATCAAATTCTCAAAGACCTAGATTTTATGGGAAATAGTTTTGATAATTCTATAAAATATGATTCAGAGCAAAAGGAATTTATAAAAAAACAAATTCTGGATATCGCCCAATAAAAAAGCGTAGAATTTTTCTACGCTTTAAATGAACATTCTAATAATTTGTTTAATCTCTTCTTCCACCGCCTTGAAGAGCAATCATTAATCTCAATATAAAAACGAAAAGATTTATATAAGTTAGATACATACCTAAAGCTCCTGCTAGGTATTGATCATCACTATATCTTCTTGGCATTGTATAGAAATCTACAAAAGACATTGCAACAAATAAGACAGTTCCAAATCCTGCAATTATCAATTCAAGTCCTGAACCTCCAAAAACTCCTGGGGCAAAGAATCCTCCAATTAATTGGACAAACATCGCTATAAGCAGTCCTATCAATCCAAGACCAACCACCCCACTAAGTGCTTGACCAACGCTATCACTCATTCTTTGACCAGTGTAAGAGGCAATAACGAAAGTAATACCTGTAGCTAAAGCTGCTGTTCCGACCGAACCAATACCAATTGTTCCTATTGCTAAGGCAACTATTCCACTCAAAGTGAATCCAGTTAACAAGCTAAATCCTGTTAATAAAGGCAGGGCCTTTGCATTATTTGCATTATTTGCAGCGCTTGTGGCTATAAAAAACAAAACCAATTCTGCAATTAAAGCAACTATTGAGAGAGGCTGAAAAAGCCCAGGATTCGTTGCTATGAGTGAGACACCTGCTAAAACACCTAAAGAAGTTAATACCATACCTCCACCAACATAAGGTAGAGCTTTTTGAACAACATTAGGTCCTACAATTGAACTAGTTTGAGCTTCACGAATAGCTTGATTGAAATTACTACTTGCTGGCATTTTTTTTATTAAATATGATTATATTCTACTTGATTTTAAAAATTTCAGGGTACGGATCTCCAGAGTTATAAAGTTATTTATATGCCTCAATAATTTTCTGAACTAAAGGATGACGAACTACATCTTGAGCATTTAAATAACAAAAATTTATACCCTCAGTTTCTGAGAAAATTCTTGATGCTTCGATTAGGCCGCTTTCCTGATCTTTTTTTAAATCAATTTGAGTAATATCTCCATTTACAACCATTTTTGATCTTTCACCTAATCTGGTTAAAAACATTCTCATTTGAGAGCAAGTTGTGTTTTGTGCTTCGTCTAAAATCACCAAAGAGTTATCAAGAGTTCTACCTCTCATGAATGCTAAAGGAGCAACTTCAATAATTCCTTTATCTATTAACGAATTTGTTCTGTCAAATCCAAAAATACTATGTAAAGAATCAAAAAGGGGTCTTAAGTATGGATCTACTTTTTGTTGCAAATCTCCAGGCAAAAATCCCAAACTTTCGCCAGCTTCTACTGCTGGTCTTGTTAAAACAATTTTTTCTATTTTTTTCTCATTCAATAGTCTAGCTGCGCAAACAGTTGCCAAAAATGTCTTCCCAGTTCCAGCTGGACCAATTGCGAAGGTAAGATCAAAGTTTTCAATTGATTCGACATATTCTTTTTGCCTTATAGTTCTTGGTCTTAGATATCTTCCTTCCTTAGAACGCGCAAGAACTTTTTTTCCTAGTTGAGCATGTGATGATGACTCTCCCATATTTAAAGAACTTAGAGCGGCTTTAAGATCTACCTCTGGGACTTCTAATCCTTGTTCCCAAATTGGTCTTGTCAATTCTACTAATGCTGATGCTTTCTCAATCTTAGATATGACACCGTTCATCTGAAGTTGTAAACCTCTTATAGTTAGAGAAACTCCTGTAAGAGACTCAAACTTTTTCAAGAAAGAATTACCAGGTCCAGATAATGCTGTCGCCGCATCAGAGCTTGGTAAATCAATAGTGAAGTGACCAGTTTTGGAAACTTCTTTCATTTAGTTATTGTATAAGAATAAAAGTTTATCAAACCACTAGCTTTCAGCTTCATCACTGTCGCTTTCAGCTTTACTAGTATCATTTACCTCATCTTTGGTTTTAGCTTTAGCAGTTTTTTCATTTTCTAACTTTGCCTTACCTATAGCTATAGAGGGTCTTTCTTTTTTTTCTAATAACCCTCCCTTTTCTAATA
>QCGK01000010.1 GCA_003279945.1 Prochlorococcus sp. AG-388-A01 | reverse complement strand
TAATTTTAGATCTTTATCTCTACAAGGTACTGCAATATAAATTAAATCTAAGCCTAAATATTGAAGGGCTGCATTTTGTATGATTGGTGATAAAGAATGGCTTACTGGATTGCCGATTAATGCAATAAAAGATGTCTTACTAGTAATCATTTTTAGAAACTTTTAAAAAAGAATTGCGATCTGTTCGGGAACCACACCCCGTCTTTGAGTAACAATAATGACTTCAATGACCGATTATGGAGAATATTGAATATGAGAATTTACCCATGGGTAAGGTTGTTGGAATCGATTTAGGAACAACTAATAGTTGTGTCGCTGTAATGGAAGGTGGTAAACCTACTGTAATAGCAAATGCGGAGGGTTTCAGAACTACTCCATCAGTTGTTGCATATACTAAAAATCAAGATCAGCTTGTTGGACAAATTGCGAAAAGGCAAGCTGTTATGAATCCTGAAAATACTTTTTATTCTGCAAAGCGTTTTGTTGGTAGAAGAGTTGATGAGGTTAATGAAGAATCTAAAGAAGTCAGTTACTCTGTAGAAAAATCTGGTTCTAGCGTTAAATTAAAGTGTCCTATTTTAGATAAGCAGTTTTCTCCTGAAGAGGTAAGTTCTCAAGTTCTAAGAAAGTTAGCTGATGATGCAGGGAAATATCTTGGTGAAAAAGTTACTCAGGCTGTAATAACAGTACCAGCTTATTTCAATGATTCTCAAAGACAGGCTACAAAGGATGCAGGAAAGATCGCAGGTTTAGAAGTTCTTAGAATAGTTAATGAGCCAACTGCTGCAGCTTTAGCATATGGCTTAGACAAAGAAAATGAAAAAATTCTTGTTTTCGATTTGGGTGGAGGAACATTTGATGTATCAGTTATTGAAGCTGGTGATGGAGTAACAGAAGTTTTATCTACGTCCGGAGATACTCATCTTGGAGGTGATGATTTTGATAGGTGCATTGTAGATCATTTAGCTAGTACGTTTAAATCTAATGAGGGGATTGATCTTAGGCAAGATAAACAAGCTCTACAAAGACTTACTGAAGCGGCTGAAAAAGCAAAAATTGAGCTTTCAAATGCTACGCAAAGTGAAATAAATTTACCTTTTATCACAGCGACTCCTGAAGGTCCAAAACACTTAGATCTCAATCTGACTCGAGCAAAGTTTGAAGAATTAGCAGCTTCTCTAATAGACAGATGCAAGACTCCAGTTGAAAGGGCCATAAGTGATGCAAAAATTTCTACTAGTGAAATTGATGAGGTTGTAATGGTGGGAGGCTCATCAAGAATACCTGCTGTTTTAGATTTAGTTAAAAAAATAATAGGTAAAGAACCCAACCAAACTGTTAATCCTGATGAGGTAGTAGCCGTTGGAGCTGCTATTCAGGGTGGAGTTTTAGCAGGTGAAGTTAAAGATATATTGCTACTTGATGTTACTCCACTTTCTTTAGGTGTAGAGACTCTTGGGGGAGTAATGACAAAAATGATAAATCGAAACACTACAGTACCTACTAAGAAATCTGAGACATATTCAACTGCTGTGGATGGTCAAACAAATGTAGAAATTCACGTATTACAGGGTGAAAGAGAAATGGCCTCTGATAATAAAAGTTTAGGGACTTTTAGATTGGATGGTATACCTTCAGCACCAAGAGGCGTTCCCCAAATTGAAGTTACATTTGATATCGATGCAAATGGTATCCTTAGCGTTACCGCAAAAGATAAAGGAAGTGGAAAAGAGCAAAGTATCTCTATCACTGGTGCTTCTACTTTATCTGATAATGAGGTAGAAAAAATGGTAAAAGATGCAGAATCAAATGCATCAGCTGATAAAGACAAAAGAGAGAAAATTGATTTAAAGAATCAAGCTGAAACACTTGTTTATCAGACAGAAAAGCAACTTGGTGAATTAGGAGATAAAATTGATGCTGCTGCAAAGTCTAAGGTTGAAGAGAAAAGTAATGCTCTAAAAGAAGCAACATCAAAAGAAGATTATGAATCAATGAAAAAACTTCTTGAAGAGCTTCAGCAAGAACTCTATGCAGTTGGATCATCTGTTTATCAGCAACAAGGTAATCAGCCTCCAACACCCGGCGCAGGAGGTGGTCCTGATCAAAATGAATCAAATGATAAAGGTGGAGATGATGTAATTGACGCGGACTTTACCGAAACAAAAGATTAGGAAATGTAATTTTTTATTTCAGTAGCGACCCATTTGGCACAAGCTGGAGCAAGTAAAATTCCATTCTTATAAAAACCTGTACATATAATTAGCCCATCTTCCAAATTCTTCATGATCGGTGAAGGTTCGCCAACAGGTCTCGACCTTATTCCAAACCATTTTTTAGAAATTTTCCCTTTTATAAGCCAACTTGGTTTTTCATCAAGAAAATTTGTGAGTTTTTTGAATGTATTTTCTTCTGGCTTAGTAGTACATTCGTCAGTTGAACCAATGATTAGCTTATTTTTTGATTTTATAATTATATTTTTACCATTTATATTGAATATTTTTGGCAGCGACAATAAATCAACTTCTGCATCATTAATATAAACTGCCATAGCTTGTCCTAAAACAGGTTGTAATTTGATGTTGTGAGATAGGTTACCTATTAAATCAACTGTTTTTAGAGAATTACACAAAATAACCATGTCAGATTTAATTTCTTCATTGTTTCTTGTTCTAGAAATCCAATGATTGTTTGATTTTCTGATTTTTATTATTTCCTCTTTTAAAAAATTTACTTTATTATATTTTAGATATTTATCTAATGTCTTAAGTAACGACATAGCATTTATTCTTCCATCTTTGAATGAGATCATTCCTTTTATATTTTTTGCATGGAAGGCCTTATTTATATTCTTGATAAATTTTGAGTCTCTTTCTAATATTCTTAAGTTTGTATCATTAGTTTCATAAATAAATTTCTCTAATTTTTTAAACTTTTCTTCATTTGTAGTTAGTTGTATTAATGGTTTTTCAATATTTAATTCATTATTATATTTTTGCAGGAATGTAATCCATTCTGGCCATAATTCAATGCTTTGTTTCCTGAGATCCCAACTTCTACCTCTCCTTTTTTGATACATATTACCCATTAGTAAACCTAAAGCTGCATTGCTACTATTTTGTATTTGAACTGGATCTATTATTGTTATTTGAAAACCTAATTCTGATAATTCTAACGCGTTAAATTTTCCAATAATTCCCGATCCAATAATAACTATATGTGCCTTCTTAAAATTTTCTTTTGAGCCTTTCATTGATATATTAGATATACTTGCATATTTGACTTAATAATTAAAGATTTTTTGGAACATCCTTCAATTATATTCAAAATTGTTTGTCCCGATCGTCCTGGCCTTGTAAGTTTACTTACAAGTTGGATTTCCAATTACGGTGGCAACATAAAACATTCTGATCATCATACAGATCAAGATGCGGGCTTGTTTCTTAGTCGAATTGAATGGAATAGTAAAAATGCATCTTTTAGTAGAGATGAAATTTATAAAGAATTTGAAAAAATTGCAGATGAAGTAAATGGACAATTTAATGTAAATTATTCTGATGAAATTCCAAATGTTGCTATTTTCGTGAGTAAACAAAATCATTGTTTGATTGATTTACTTTGGCGAGTAAGAAATGGTGAACTTAAAATGAAAGTGCCGTTAATAATTTCAAATCATTCTGATCTTAAAAATATTGCAAATGACTTTAATGCAAAATTTGTTCATGTTGATACCTTTAATATTGATAAATCTGTTGTTGAAGATCAATTTTTAAATTTACTAAAAGAATATGAAATTGATTTGGTTGTATTAGCTAAATATATGCAAATTTTGAGTGACTCTTTTTTAAAAAAGTTTTCTTCAATAATAAATATTCATCATTCTTTCTTACCTGCCTTTAAGGGGGCTCAACCATATCATCGAGCATGGAAGAGAGGTGTTAAATTAATCGGTGCTACAGCTCACTATGTTACTGAAGATCTTGATGAAGGTCCGATAATAGAGCAATGCACAGTTAACGTAAGTCATAGGGATGAAGTTGATGATTTGATTAGAAAAGGAAGAGATATTGAAAGAATAGCTCTAGCAAGAGCGGTTAGATTACATCTAAATCATCAAGTATTTGTTTATAACAGCAAAACTGCTGTTTTTGATTGAAGATTATTTCTTAGTCTTCTAATTCTATTTGTATTTGTCTTTCATAAATTGATTCTTCATTAAATGCTCTTGCTATCAAGAAACTGGCAATGCAGCTGATTAAGACAGGTTTCATTATTAATAAATTTTTTGTTAAGGCAAAAGCTAAAAACATAGCTGTTATTGGTGTTCGCGAACATCCTGCTACGAAAGCTCCCATTCCCGCAAAAATGTATGTACTAGGTGCATGTCCTGTTGCCATTTCTACCCAGCTCCCCATTATTAGACCTATTGATCCACCTAATGTAAGCATAGGATAGAACAATCCTCCAGGAGCTCCAGATGCAGCAGCTAAACCTGTCGTGATAAATAATACTAAAACTGCTAACAAAGCTATTCCAATACTTGTATTTTGCTCAGCTATTATTTTCTGCAATTCATCTAAATTATGAAATGTACTGGGTAAAAAAGAATATATACTTCCTAAAAAAAGTCCACAAATACTCATTTTTAAAACAAATTTATTTTTGTACCACTTTTTTCCAAGATTTTGCATTAACAAAACATATCTGCTGTACAATTCTGCAAAGATCCCAATAATTATTCCTAGTAAAACGAGGTAAATAAAATCTATTGGTAAGAAAAAAACTGATGGATCGTATTCTTTTTGAATCAAAAATCCGAGGCTAAAATCAAAGCCTCCTGCTTTAGGATCTAAGCCTAAGGCTTGAATAAGATCAGCAGATGAATCTGCAATGAAAGTTGTAATTAATACTAATAGCAAAATTACTGGTCTGGCAGAGTTTAATAGCTCTTCTATTGCATAAACAAACCCACCTAGTGGAGCGCTAAATACTGCGGCTATTCCAGCACCACCCCCTGCAGCTACTATTACTCTTCTGAAAGCTGTAGGAGCTTTTAGCCATTTAGCCATTTGCCAAGCAACTGATCCCCCCATTTGAACTGATGGACCTTCTGGACCCAAAGGGAATCCACTACCAATAGCGATAATGCCTGATACGAGCTTTATTAATCCCACTTTTATATTCATTGGTACTTTTTTATGCCTCAAGAAACCCATGATTTGACTTACACCTGAACCTTTTGCAGCAGGTGCAATATTTTTGATCAAATATCCCGCAATTGCTCCTCCTATAGCTCCAAAAATTGGTAAGACCAAAATAGATGGGAATTGGTCTAAAAGTGCTAATCTCCAATTATTAATAAAATAAATTCCTGTTTTAAAAAATATGCTAGTAATTGAAGCTCCTAACCCTGTTAATAAGAGCGATAATGCAACGACGAGTGATCTCTGTCTTAATAATTTTTTGATGCTATGAGAAGAATTATTCCTGGTTTTTTGAATATTTTCTTTTATAAGGTTTGGCATAATCCATGATCATTTTGACAAACTGAAATCGTGAATTTCATCAAATTGAAGATAACGATAAAGTTCATCTGAATATGGATTAATTTTATTTTTAGTAATATCCTGATATTCTTCTACTTCAGGGATTTTTCCAAGAAGTGCGCAAACTGCTGCTAATTCAGCACTCCCTAAAAATACTTGCGCATTTTTTCCAAGTCTATTGTCAAAATTTCTTGTACTAGTTGAAAATACTACAGATCCTTCATCAACTCTGGCTTGATTTCCCATACATAAAGAACAGCCTGGCAGCTCTAATCTAGCACCACAATTTTCAAATATTTTATAATAACCTTCAGCTTTTAGAGTTTCTTCATCCATTTTTGTAGGTGGACAAATCCATAATTTAGCTTTTAAATTTTGTACTCCTTCAAGAACTTTCGCAGCTGCTCTGTAATGACCAATATTTGTCATGCAAGAACCTATAAAAACTTCGTCAATATTTGTATTGGCAACATCTATGATTTCTTTTACGTTATCTGGATCGTTAGGGCAAGCAACTATAGGCTGTGTTACTTTTGCTAAATCAATTTCAATTATTTCTTCATATTGAGCGTTTGTATCTGGTTGAATTAATGATGGTTTATTTAACCAATTTTTCATATCATTTATTCTTCTTGCAATAGATTTTGAATCTTCATAATTGCTCTCAATCATTTTTTCCAGCAGACAAATATTGCTTCTTAAGTATTCTTGAATAGTTTCTTGGGATAAAAGTATTGTGCTACCAGCGCATGAGCGTTCTGCAGTAGCATCAGTGAGTTCAAAAGCTTGTTCAAGTTTTAGGTTAGGTAATCCCTCAATTTCCATAATTTTCCCGTTAAATATATTTTTCTTATTTGCTTTCTCAACAGTTAAGAGTCCTTTTTTAATTGCGAAGAGAGGGATTGCATTTACTAAATCTCTAAGAGTAATTCCTGGTAATAATTCTCCCTTAAATTTAACCAGCACAGATTCTGGCATATTCAATGGCATTGATCCTATTGCAGCCGCAAAGGCAACAATGCCCGAGCCTCCGGGAAATGAAATGCCAAGTGGGAATCTTGTATGACTATCTCCACCTGTTCCAACAGTATCAGGGAGAAGCATTCTGTTAAGCCAGCTATGAATTATGCCGTCTCCAGGTTTAAGAGCTACCCCACCTCTTTGAGATATAAAATCAGGTAATTCTTTATGGGTTACTAGATCTACTGGTTTAGGATATGCAGCTGTATGACAAAAACTTTGCATCACTAAATCTGCAGTGAATCCTAAACAAGCTAGTTCTTTTAATTCATCTCTAGTCATTGGCCCAGTAGTATCTTGACTGCCTACTGTGGTCATAATTGGCTCACAGGTCATTCCTGGCCTAACTCCATCTAAACCGCATGCTTTCCCCACTATTTTTTGAGCTTGAGTAAAGCCAGCATAACTTTCTGACTGATTTTGTGGTCGGATAAATTTTTTACTTGGTTGATAATTTAATTTATTTCTAATTTTGTCTGTAAGAGATCTTCCAATCATAAGATTAATTCTGCCGCCAGCTTGAATTTCATCAGTAAGAGTTGATGGATACAAGTCGAATTTGCTTATTAATTCTTTAGTATTTGACTCTTTATCAATTTTTTTAATAACACCTTCATAAGGATATATTTTAATAATATCTCCTGTTTTCATATTAGATACGTCAGCTTCTATAGGTAAAGCTCCTGAATCTTGTGCAGTATTAAAGAAAATAGGGGCTATTTTGCTACCAATTATTATTCCACCTGTTTTTTTGTTTGGAACATAAGCGATATCTTCACCTATATGCCAAATGAGTGAATTAATAGCAGATTTTCTAGAACTTCCTGTTCCAACAACATCTCCAACATAAGCTACTGGTAAATTTTGTTTTTTTAAATTATCAATAATCTTTAATCCATCTGGTTTTTTAAATTCCAACATAGCCAATGCGTGCATCGGAATATCCGGGCGCGTTGTTGCATGTACAGCTGGAGATAAGTCGTCTGTATTTGTCTCTCCGTCAACTTTAAATACTAAACAAGTAATCTCTTTCTCTAGAACTTTTTTATTTTTGAACCATTCTGCATTTGCCCAACTATTTACAACCTCTTTTGCATAAATATTATTTTTAGATAATTCATAAATTTCATTAGCTGAGTCGTAAACAAGAATAATATTTTTTAAAACTTCTGCTGCTTTTTTAGCAAGTAAACTATTTTCTCCTTTAAGTATTTCAACCAATGAATTTACATTATATCCGCCTATCATTGTTCCTAGTATTTCAATTGCTTTTTCAGGATTAATTGATTTGCAATATTTTTCGGATTTAACAATAGCTGTAAGCCAGCTTGCTTTTACATAAGCAGCCTCATCCACGCCTGGTGGTACTCTGTTTGTTAGTAAATCAAATAAATAAGATGAATCGTAAGTATTATCTTGTTCTAATAATTTTGTAACACAATTTGTTTGCTCAGCATTTAAAGGTAAAGGAGGTATTCCTTTGGTAGCTCTTTCAGCTACGTGATCTTCGTAATCTTTTAGCAATGTTTCCAAATTCTTCATTAGTAAGGTTTAATGCCTAATCTATTGTTATTTTTAATATTGAAAAGGAGAGTATTCATAAATGCTTTTTTAAATATTCAAACTTCTTAATTAATCAATGACGACATCATCAAATAATTCAGCTTTAGAAAAGACATCAGATTTACACGTTGTTGAAACACGTCCATTAATACCTCCAAGCACATTACATAATGATATACCTTTAGATCACGTCTCAGCTAATACAGTATCTAAAACAAGAAGATCGATACAAAATATTTTGCATCATAATGATCAGAAACTTTTAGTAATTGTTGGTCCATGTTCGATTCATGATCTGGAGGCCGCTAAGGAATATTCAAAATATATTCAAAAATTTCGAGAAATTTATAAAGATAAATTAGAAATAATTATGAGAGTATATTTTGAGAAGCCAAGAACAACTATTGGCTGGAAGGGATTGATAAATGATCCTCATCTAGATGATTCTTATGATATTAATACTGGTTTAAGAAGGGCAAGAAGTTTGCTTTCATATCTAGCAACTCGTGGAATACCCTCTGCTACAGAATTACTTGATCCAATTGTTCCTCAGTATATTGCCGATTTAATAAGTTGGACAGCCATTGGCGCGCGAACTACTGAAAGTCAAACTCATAGAGAAATGGCCTCAGGATTATCAATGCCTATAGGTTTTAAAAATGGAACGGATGGTTCTTTTACTACTGCAATAAATGCAATGCAGTCAGCTTCAAAATCTCATCATTTCTTAGGTGTAAATGAAAATGGTATGGCTTCTATTGTTAATACTACAGGAAATCCAGATGGACATATAGTTTTAAGAGGTGGTTCAAAAGGCCCAAATTTTACAAGTGAAAATGTACAAAGAATTTCAGCTGAATTGAAGAAATGTAATCTTCCTTATAAAGTGATGATTGATTGTAGTCATGGAAATTCCAATAAAGATTTCCGAAAACAGTCGGAGGTGCTAAAAAATATAGCTTCTCAAATTAGTAATGGTGAAAAAAAAGTTTTAGGAGTTATGCTTGAAAGTCATTTGAAGGAAGGAAATCAAAAACTTTTAAAAAAAGAGGATCTCCAGTTTGGCAGAAGCATTACAGATGCATGTATAGATATTGAAACAACAAAAGAATTACTCGCTATTTTATACAATTCACTTAGTTAGTTATAAAAAAATTAAAAAATAATGCTGAAGAAATTGGAACAATGAAATTATCTATTCCTAAAAGACTAAATTGTTCGAGCAAAGTCGCAAAAAAAGCTATTGTAAAATAATTTAAATTAAAACTATTTTTTTGGGCGTATCCTATTGAGCAAACTACTATCAAGCTTGTTAAAAACATTGTTATAGTTCCAAATAATGATTTTTTTTGTTTAAAAAAAATCCAACTTTTTGAGTTAAAGCTTTTTCCTATTAATCCAGCTAATCCATCACCAAAAGTCATAATAAAAAATCCACTAATTAACGCGTATGGATTTTTATCCCAGAAAAGAAAAATCAAAATAAATAAACTTAGACAATAAAACAACGTTCCATAACTCTTTCTATCAACATCCTCAATCGTTGGAAATAATTTATAGGTGTAATTGATGACAACCATTAAAGATACAATTCCTGTAAAAATAAGAGCTGAATTTTGATCAATTTTTAAAAATTGTGCAATTGGTATTAATGGTCCTACACCAATATGTATTATTTTTCTGACGATTTCTCTGCTATCTGCATTATATTTTTTAAAAACTATTGATATTAAAAAAATTGAAAATAAATATAATAAAATTACAGTAAATTCTATCAATTTTATTAAGCTGCTTTTTGATGAGTTGTCATTACTCTAAGTTTTAATATTGCTTTAGCTTCTAGTTGTCTTACTCTTTCTCGTGAAACATTAATTTGTCTTCCTATTTCTGCTAGTGTTAATGGTTCTGCCCCATCCAGGCCAAATCTGAGCTTCATGATTTTTTGTTCTCTCTCATTTAATTGAGAAAGCCAAGTTCCTAAATGCTCTTTTTGAATAGTTCTATCCATACCCTCCATAGGTTCTTCACAGTTTGGATCAGGTATCAGTTCACCCAGAGTACTTCTGTCTTCTTCGCCTCTTGCATGAGCATCAAGGGAGGCGCAAGGAGCACTTTGCGAAATTAAATCTTCTAAATCTTTTTGATCAATTCCCATCTCAGTTGCCATTTCTAATCTGGTAGGTTGTCTACCAAATTTATGTGACAATTCTCTAGAGACTCTTCTCATTTTGGATAGTTTCTCACTTATATGGATAGGCAAACGGATAGTTCTTGCACTGTTATCAATAGCCCTTGTCATTCCTTGCCTAATCCACCAGTAAGCATAAGTTGAGAATTTATATCCCATTGCAGGATCAAATTTATCTACAGCTCTTTCAAGGCCAATAGCACCTTCCTGGACAAGGTCTAATAATTCAAGCCCTTGGTTTTGGTATTTTTTTGCAACTGAGACAACTAGTCTTAGATTAGCTGCCATCATTCTATCTCTGGCTCTTTTGCCAATTTTAATTTGGTAAAGATTTCGTTGCGTTCTATCATTTTCAGGAATTTGCAGCAACTTTTTCATGTTCTGAACATGATGAGCTAATTCTATTTCCTCTGCTGGAGTTAGAAGAGGTACTCTACCAATGCTACTTAAGTAATAGCCAATAGAATCTGAAGCGAGCCTTCCAGATTTTTTTTGGCTTTGTTTTGCAGTTAGACTGGATTTTGATTTGCGAGACTTGCCCGCAGTGTTTGGTAATCTTGGCTCATCAAAATTTTTATCTGAAGAGCTCTTTGCAGATTCCAGAGGGATCCCCATCACCCTGGCCTCCTAAATAATGGATTTTTTAAAAAGCTAGCACTGAAATCGAAATAAAAACTACTTTTACTTTGAAACTTTAAAGACAAAAAAATCTTTTTTTGTCCTAATTTCTTGTAATCTCTTGGTATAAAAGACTTTTATAAAAATAAAAAAAATTTTAAAATATTAAGTATTTTTATAAATGTTATAAAAATCAATATTTTTTTTATTTTTCAATGAGATCAATTTGCGAACGATTGGTGGCCGAATCTAATGCATATTTTGCATAAGAACCATCTTCTTTCATTATCCAAGAAAAGTAATCATCTTTGATATATGTTTGCAAAAGAGCTTTTATTCGAGATTTTAATTCAGAATCTTCTATTGGAGTAATAGCCTCTATTCTTCTATCAAGGTTTCTTCTCATCCAATCTGCACTTCCAATAAAAACTTCATGATCATTATTATTACAAAACCAAAAAATTCTTGAGTGTTCAAGAAAATGTCCAATAATGCTTTTCACTTTAATATTTTCACTTAAATTTTTTCTTTGCGGATATAAGCAACAAATACCTCTTATGATGAGACTAATTTTTACACCTGCTTCAGAAGCTAAATAAAGAAGTTTGATTATTTCTGGGTCAACTAAAGAATTCATTTTTGCAATTATTTCAGCTTTTTTACCTTCTTCAGCATTTTTAATTTCTCTTTTTATGAGAAATATAAATTTCTCTCTCATTGATAATGGAGATACTAATAATTTTTGATAACTTTTTTGTTTTGAAAAACCTGATAAATAATTAAATAGCTCTAGTAAATCTGATGCAATATCGGGATCTGTTGAAAGTAATCCTAAATCTGTATAAAACTTTGAAGTATTAGAGTTGTAATTTCCTGTTCCAATATGAAAATAATTTCTTAATCTTCCTTTTTCTTTTCTAACTACTAAAGCAATTTTTGTATGTGTTTTAAATCCTATTATTCCATACACAACATGAATTCCAGCTTGTTCAAGTTGCTTTGCCCATTGAATATTATTATCTTCATCAAATCTTGCTTTTAGTTCAACAAGCGTCATTACTTCTTTCCCATTTTCAGCAGCTTTCATTAAAGCTGCGATAATAGGTGAATCCTTTGAAACTCGATATAAAGTAATTTTTATAGCCATCACAAGTGGATCATCAGCGGCTCTGTTTATAAATTCTTCAACGGAAGTTTTAAATAAATCGTATGGATGATGCAGCAGAATATTTTTTTTCCTGAGTATCTTGAAAATAGAATTGAAGTTTTTGTTTGAAGGAGATTCTAAATTTTTTAATTGAGGTTGAGTTTTGCCAATTAATAGATTTTCTTTTAAATCATCTCTATTAATTTTTGTAAGTTGATTTAAATCGTCAAGGCCTAATAAACTTTTGCAAAAGTATATGTATTCTTCTGGTATTGAAATACTTTCAATTAGTAATTTTAGGATGTTTTCTGGTATATCCGATTCTACTTCTAATCTAACTACATCTCCACCTAATCTTCTCTTTTGCAAACTTTGCTCAACTGCCAAAAGGAGATCATCAGCTTCAAGTTCTTTTAATTCTAAATCTGCATCTCTTGTTACTCTAAAAAAAGAGTAATTTATACATTCCATTCCGTTAAATAAAGCATTTATATTATTTCCAATCAAATCTTCAACACTTATGAAAAAGTGAGAAGTTGTATCACTACTTTGCATAATTTCATTAGGAATTTGTATAAATCGATTTATATTTTTTGTTGGTATTTTTATTCTGACAAACTGATTTTTAGAATGTTCCCCATCCTTTATTAAAGCGGCTAAATTTAGACTTAAATTACTTATAAATGGAAATGGATGAGCTGGATCAACAACTAATGGAGTTAATAAAGGAAATATACATGAAGTAAAGAAGTTATTACACCAATTTCTTTGATTTTCATTTAGTTCCTTATATTTTTTTAAAATTACCCCTTGCTTTCTTAGTTCATTATTTAATTCATTATTTACATAGTTTTCTTGCAGATTAGTTAATTCTTTTACTTCTTTGTTTATTTTCGTTAATTGCTCTTTAGGGGTAAGTCCGTCAATACTTTTTTTAATAATACCTGCTTCAACTTGTGCTTTTAATGAAGCTACCCTTACCATAAAAAATTCATCAAGATTATTGCTAAAAATTGAACAAAATTTTACTTTATCTAGGATTTTGTACTCTTTTTCCATACCAGTTAGGAGAACTCTTTTATTGAATTCAATCCAACTTAATTCTCTATTAATAAAAACATCAGCCTGGTTTTTCATTAAAATACTTTTGACTTTCGATCGTTAAAAGAATTATTATTTTTACCCTCTGCAATTAGGTATATCATGAAAATTAAGATAATGGAACCAGCTATAAATGGTGATTTAGGGCCAAAACTATCATAAACCCTCCCAGCCATTGCAATCCCTAAAACCCCTCCTAGACTCTGTAGACCCTGAAGGTTGCTTAGAATTGAACCTTGTTTATCATCGTCTAATTTTTTTGATATTAGTGCTCTTAAGGTAGGCGTAATTAACCCTGCTCCAATGGCTAAAAATGAGACAGCTGAATAAATATTAATTGTCGCATTTTCTTTTGGAGCAGTTATTAAAAGTGAACATGCTACAAGAATGAAGCCTGATCCAATAAGTGTTAATCTCATTTCGCCAAATTGCTTTACTAGAGGTCCAATAAGTCCTCCCTGAACAATAATTGCAATAATTCCAACTAACACAAGAGTTCCACTTGATGCTTTGGTTGTCCAGTTTAAAGATTCTTGAAGGAAAAATATTAGTATATTGGTCAATCCAGTAAAAGCAATAAAGTAAATAAAAAAAGCTAATGATAATTTTTTAATCTTTTCTTCTTTGAAAACTGTAAATAGCGCTTTTAAAGGATTTTTTAAAATAGTCTTTGATTTATTTGAGGCTTTATTAGGTTTCGTTTCTGGTAAGTAAAAAAATACAAGGAGAAAATTTATTATTGGAATGATTGAGGCTATCAAAACTGGGATAATAAAGTTATTATTTGTATTTTTTGCAAAAATAACAACAAAAATATTACCTAAGAAAAAACTTAAACCAAAAGCTACACCAATAAGCCCAAACGTTTTTGCTCTTTTTTCAGGGCTTGAAATGTCTGCAAGAATAGTTGTTGCTGTGGCTGCTGTGCCACCACTTAAACCGTCAATCAGTCTTGCTAAAAATAATAAAAATAAAGGGATAGCAGCTATAGAATTTGACCAATTAAAAAGTACAGTGAAGGATAATATTGAAATTCCTATTATTGAGCCAGTAATACAAAAAAGAGTGACAGGTCTTCTGCCGTATCTATCACTCATAACTCCTATAAAAGGAGAAGCTGTAAATTGGGCTAATTGGTAAGTACATGATAATAATCCATATGTACTGGCTTTAGAGTCAAAAAGTAAAACAAAAGAGGGTAAAATGGGTAAAAGGATACTTTCACTTAATCGATCATTTAAAAGAGTTATAAAAGCACTAAGAAGAGTAAATTTTTTATTTGGTTTCAATAAATTTTCTTTCACAATATATACCTTCATTCCAATTAACTTCTATTACCATACTTGTTAATGGAGATTAATGTGCCCGGTATTGTTTATTTAGTTGGAGCAGGTCCTGGTGATCCTGAACTTTTAACTCTAAAAGCTTTGCGTTTAATAAAAAATTGTGATGCATTGGTCCATGATGCATTAATCCCAGATGAAATAACAAAAGAAACCAGAAAAAATACAGAAATTTACCATGTCGGTAAAAGAGCTGGGAAGTGTTCTGTACCTCAGGTTGAAACTAATGATCTTATTTTGAAATTGGCAAAAGAAGGTAAAAATGTTGTGAGGCTTAAAGGGGGAGATCCGTTTGTTTTTTCAAGGGGTGGTGAAGAAGTATCTTTTTTAGAAAAAAATGGAGTATCAGTTGAAATAGTCCCCGGTATAACTTCTGGTATAGCGGCACCTTCCTATTTTGGCATTCCACTTACTCATAGAGATGCTGCGAGTTCTGTAACTTTTGTGACAGGGCATGAAAATGTAGCTAAAGAAAAAAAGAGCGTTAATTGGAGAGATTTAGCAAAATCTTCAGATAGCTTAGTAATTTTTATGGGTATAAAAAATATTGAATTTATTGTTGAAGAATTAATTTTAGGTGGTTTAAGTAAGAATACTAAATGCGCCGTAATTCAAGAAGCTACTTTGAAAAATCAAAAATGTTTTATAGAGAAATTAGAGCATCTTCCTTATGCAATAAAAGATAAAGAATTTTTATCTCCATCAATTATCATTATTGGAAAAATCGTTGAATTTAAGGTTAATAACAATATAACTAAAGTCTCTGAAGTCTATTTATCGGATATTAATAACGTTCAACTATATAATAAATCCCAAAAGTAAATTGGATCGAATTTAGTTCTAAGCTCTAAATTATTAACTTGATTAATTTGTCTGCAAGACAAGCTATTAATTGCAACAATTATGTCATCATTTTGAAATTCTGGGTAAATTAATTCTTCTTTTACAATTTTTAATTTTAAAGCCTTAGCAACCATAATCCCCTCTAAACAGCCGCTCTCTCTTCTAGGTGTTATCCATTGCTTATTTCTTTTAATTATAAGATTAAATGTGCTTCCACAACAAAGTTCACCTGAAGTATTCAAAATAATAGAATCATCAAACGATTTTTCATTAGCCTCTTTCAAAACTTGTATTGCTTGAATATATGAAAATGTTTTGCATTTACTTATAAGACTGAATTCATTTATTTTTTCAGTTTGACTAATAAAAACACTTATCGGATTCAACTTTGGTTTTATTCTGTAGAATTCAAGCCATAAATTATCTAAATCTTTTGTCTCTAAAGTGCTATTAACTTTTAGCGTTCTCCCTTCATTAGTTCCTCGACTATAGTTTATCCTGACTGAAGCAAATTGATCATTCTTAAGAGATAACTTTCTAATTCCATCATTAATAAGTTGTCTCAAACTTAATTTATTTATTTTGAGATTAATATTCAAAATTTTGCTACTTTTTTCTAACCTTTCCAGATGTTCATCAAACAGAACAGGTTTGTTTTCCTTTATTAAAATGGTTTCAAATATACCATCAGCAAATTTTAATCCTCTATTATTCGCAGTAATTAATATTTTATCAATATCTAACCATTGATCTTTATACCATCCTAATGATGCTCTCATTTTAATGAATCAATTAATGGTAAAAGTTTCCACTTTAGTTCATTAGTTTCCTCTTCAGGATTAGAGTCAATCACTATTCCGCAACCAGCATATATATTGATTTTTTTCTCTTTAATTAAAAATGATCTGATTAGTATATTACTGTCAAACTCTCCATTCCAATCAAGTTTGATAAATGAGCCACAGTATGGTCCGCGTTCACATTCTTCTAATTCAAAAAGTCTTTGACATGATCTTAATTTAGGTGCTCCAGTTATAGAACCCCCAGGCCAACAAGCTTTTAGTAAATCAATCCAGTTCTTGCCTTTTTTTAATTTACCTCTGATTACTGAAGTTAGATGATGAACTTTTAAGTAACTTTCAAGTTTTAATATTTCAGGCACGATTATACTTCCTGTTTCACAAACTTTACTTAAATCATTCCTTATTAGGTCGACAATCATAATATTTTCAGCTCTATCTTTTTCGTTTGTTATTAAATCGATAGCATTTAGTGCGTCTTGATTTAAATCCTTATCTCTGGATCTCGTTCCTTTGATTGGTCTTGATTCTACAAAATTTTTATTATCTATTTTTATAAATCTTTCTGGCGAGGTAGATAATACCGCCTCTTTATAATTATCATTATTATTTACTATTATTCCTCCAAAGGGAGCTCTTAATTTGTTTCTTATTTTTAAATATATATCAAGAGGATTATAGTCTTCAATAGATTCAATCTCGCATTTAGTTGTAAGGTTAGCTTGAAATAAATCTCCTTTTGAAATTAATTTTTTCAATTTTAAAATATTTTTTTGAAATTTTTTAGTCATTTTGTTCAAATTAATTTTTGTAAAATCGAAATTCAAATTTGTTTTAAAAACATTTTCTTCTTCAATAATATTTATATTGTTGAAAATATTTTGATAATTCATAAGTTCATATTGATTTGTGCCTTCAATAATTATTTCTTTTTTAATGAGATTGCATTTAATAATTGGATCATATGATGCAATCCATAAAGTTGCCATATCAGATTGTCGCCAGGGGTTTTTTGGTTCTATGTATACTCCTGCTTCATAACTTAACCATCCAATCCAAAAACCTTCTTCAATACTTTTTAAAGTGTTAAAGGGATTATTATTGTTTTCTAAGTTATTTATATCTCTTGATTCGATAATTTTTTTAGGTTTAACTCCTATAATTGACCATTCCCCATTTTCTTTACCATCACTGTCTAGCCAAGCTAATCCTTTGTCTCCAAATTGTTTTGTTAGGTGATACGTAATCAATGCCGGATCTATCCATTTATTTAGAGTTATTTTTTTTATTTTCATTTTGTATTTTTGTTGTTGAGCCATTTTTCATAAGCGGTATTTCTAATTCTGCAACTATCACACTTTCCGCATGGTTTTGAATTACCTGAATAACAACTCCATGTTTTATCTAAAGGGACATGATGATCGAAAGCTAATTGAATAATTTCTTCTTTATTTAAATCTAATAAAGGAGTCCAAAGTTTTATTGAATTATTTTCTCTTCCTCTCTTGTTGGCAAGATTTGCTAGTTCTTGAAATTTTTTAATGTAGTCAGGTCTGCAATCTGGATATCCAGAATAATCCAGTGCATTAACTCCTAATCCTATAAAATCAGCATTTATTGCTTCGGCGTAACTTAGTGCAACAGAAATGAATATAGTATTTCTCCCAGGAACATATGTATTCGGAATTTTATTAGTTTGAACTCCCTCTTTCGGAATATTTTGTTGAATATCAGTTAATGAAGAGCCTCCCCATAAAGATAAGTCAAGCTTAATGATTTTAAATTCTTCAATATCAAAATGTTTTGCAATTATTGATGCTGAATTTATTTCTTTTTTATGACGTTGACCGTAATTAAATGAAAGGCCAAAAATTTTAGCTTTGGATTTTTTTGCAATACCAGTAACCGTTGAAGAATCTAATCCTCCAGATAACAAAACTACTATTGCTTTATTTTTAAGATTCATATAGTTTCATTTAATTTTTAAGTATTTGTGAGTTTGAAGGCTCAATTTCCAATCTGGGTTATTTTTTACGAAATCAATAGCAAGAGAAAACCCATCCTTATTGTTCCAGGCTGGTTGTAAATAAAAAATTTTATCTTCTTTTTTTAAGCTATCTTCAACTTTTGAGAATTGACATTGTTTAATAATTTCTTTTTTTATTTGGATAGCAAATTGAATATCTGCTAATTCATTTACAATTATTTTAATTTCATTACAGTTTTTTAAAAAATAATTTCTTGGAGGTGAGTGCCTTTTTGGAGATAAGGTAATCCAGTCAAATCTTCCTGATAACGAATTAACTCCACTTGTCTCAATATGAATTTTCATGGAGTTTTGTTTTTCTCCTATCCTTATTTGTTTTATGGCGTTGCATAAATTATCCAAGTTATGTTGCAAAGGTTCGCCCCCTGTAATAACGCAAAAGGCAGCTCCTTTATCTCTGGCAATTATTATGTGGTCTATTATTTTTTTAATTGATATAGAGGGGTATTTTTTCTCATCCCATGAATGCTTGGTATCGCACCATGAACAGCCAACTTTACAACCAGCTAATCTAATAAAAAAAGCACTTTTTCCAGCATGATAGCCTTCACCTTGTAATGAATGAAATTGTTCGACTAAGGGTAAAAAATTTGTCATTTTTTTCATTCAAAAAAATAAGGAATATTAATTTGATTGAGCTAACTTTTCTTGAGAGGCTTTTATTAAACCTTTGAATAAAGGATGAGGTTTGCCTGGTCTTGATAAAAACTCAGGATGATATTGACATGCCAAGAAGTAAGGATGATTTTCTAATTCAATTAACTCAACTAATCTCCCATCTGGAGATGTACCACTAATTTTGTATCCAGAATTTAAGAAACTTTGTTTGTAGTAATTATTAAATTCGTATCTATGTCGATGTCTTTCATAAATAACATCTTCATCATATAAGTTTTTCCCAATTGTATTATTTGTCAATCTACATGGATAAACTCCAAGTCTCATGGTCCCACCTAAATCAACTACATCTTCCTGTTCTGGTAATAAATGTATCACTGGATTAGTAGTTTCTGGGTTTAGTTCTGAACTTGATGCATCTGGAAAATTAGCTACGTTCCTAGCCCATTCTATAACTGCACATTGCATCCCAAGACATAGTCCTAAAAATGGAATTTTATTTTCTCTTGCGAATTTTATAGCCGAAATTTTGCCATTGACTCCTCTATTTCCGAATCCTCCAGGTACAACAATTGCATCAACTTCATTTAGGTAAGTTTCTGCTGAATCTTTTTCTATCATTTCAGCACTCACCCACTGTAAATCTAATAAAGCCTTTTGTTCAATGCATGCATGTCTTAAAGCTTCAACAACGGATAAATATGCATCTCCAAGTTCAATGTATTTACCTACGAGCGCAACTTTTATTGGAGCTCCAGGATTTCTTAGATTATGAATTAGCTTTTCCCAATTTTTTAAATCACATTCTTTATCTTCAAGTTCTAGATACTTAAGGGTTTCTCTGCATAAACCTTCCTTTTTTAAAGAAAGAGGTACAGAATAAATACTATCTGCATCTAATGCTTCAATTACAGAGTTAATATTAACTCCACAAAACCCACTAAGCTTATTTTTAAGACCTTCATTGATTGATTTATCACTCCGGCATACGAGTAAATCTGGCTGAATTCCAATTGACCTTAATTCTTTCACTGAATGTTGTGTGGGTTTAGTTTTTATTTCGCCAGAGGTTTTTATATAAGGGAGTAATGTTACGTGTATATATGCAACATCATTTTTATTGACATCATTTTTAAATTCTCTTATTGCTTCCAAAAAAGGTAAAGATTCAATATCACCAACTGTTCCACCAATTTCAGTAATAATAATATCTGCATTGCTGTTGGCAGCTACTCTATGAATTCTCTCTCTTATTTCTCCAGTTATGTGAGGTATTACTTGTACAGTTCCACCGTTATAACTACCTCTTCTTTCTTTGTTAATAACTGCTTGATAAATAGATCCCGTAGTAACACTATTTAATCTGGTCATCGCAGTATCAGTGAATCTTTCATAGTGACCTAAATCTAGATCTGTTTCAGCTCCATCTTCGGTTACAAATACTTCTCCATGTTGGAAAGGACTCATTGTTCCTGGATCAACATTTAGATAAGGGTCTAGTTTTAATATTGAAACACTATATCCTCTAGACTTTAATAATCTCCCTAAGCTTGCAGCTACAATTCCTTTTCCAATGCTGGAAACTACTCCTCCGGTGACAAAAACAAATTTTGACATTAAATATTTTTAATTAAACACAGCCTCCTTATATTTTATTTAAACAAAAAACTTTTAGAACATCCATATATATCCTTATTCATCAATTGTTATTTCAATATCTAATTCTTTTAATTGTGATTCAGAGACATTTGAAGGTGCATTTGTAAGAAGACATTTTGCTTGTTGATTTTTTGGAAAAGCAATGGTTTCTCTGATTGAATCTGCACCAATGATCAGCATGGTAATACGATCTAATCCAAATGCTATTCCTCCATGAGGAGGAGCACCCATTTCTAAGGCTTCTATTAAAAATCCAAATTTTTCATCAATCTCTTTATCAGTAAGTCCTACCGTTTTCAGAACCTCTCGTTGCAAGTTCGCTTCATGAATACGTAAAGAGCCACCTCCTAACTCTAATCCATTAAGAACTAAGTCATAAGCATTGGCTATAGAGTTCTCAATTTCTTTTTTCAAGTTTTCAGAATCTTTAGATTTTATATTTTTTGGAGAACAAAAAGGATGATGTAAAGCTTCATATCTATTTTCCTCTTCATTTCTCTCAAACATAGGGAAATCAGTTACCCATAAGAAATTCCATTTACTTTTATCTATGAGATTTAAGTCTTTTGCGATGTATTGTCTTACTCTATCTAATGATTGGTTGACAATTTGTTTATCTCCAGCTCCCAAGAGGATTAAGTCTCCATCTTGTGCTTCTGTGATTCTTAAAATATCAGATATATCCTCTTCACTTAAATTATTTTTAATTGCCCCAATAGTCTCAAGCTCATCTCCTTTGACCCTTATAAAGGCCAAACCACCAGCTCCTGCATCTTGAGCTACTCGGAATATATCACCTCCTGGTTTAATTCTTACGTTGCTAATACTTGAATTACCTCCTTTAACTGTTATGGATTTTATGGTACCTCCAGACTTGATTGCTTTGGTGAAAATATTAAAGCCAATATCACCTAATACTTCTCCTAAATCTTTTAATAACATTTGAAATCTAGTATCTGGTCTATCAGTGCCGTAATTATCCATTGCTGCTTGCCATGACATTCTTGGAAAAGCATTATCAAAATTAATATTTAACACTTCTTTCCATATTTTTTTTATAAGACTTTCATTAAAAGAAATTATTTCTTCTTCACTAATAAAGCTCATCTCAATATCTAATTGAGTAAACTCTGGCTGTCTATCTGCCCTTAAGTCTTCATCACGGAAACATTTTGCGATTTGATAATACTTGTCCAATCCTCCAATCATTAAAAGTTGTTTAAATAGTTGTGGGGACTGAGGTAGAGCAAAAAATTCTCCATTCGAAAGACGCGCGGGAACTAGAAAATCGCGAGCGCCTTCTGGAGTTGATTTTGTAAGTAATGGAGTCTCTACTTCTGTAAATTCAAAATTATCAAGAAATTCTCTAGCAACTTTAATAATCTTATGTCTTGTTTTTAAATTTTCTAGTAATTTTCCCCTTCTTAAATCAAGGTATCTATATTTTAATCTGAGTTCCTCTTTTGTATTTTCATAATCATGAATAGACACTGGAAAAGGTAAGTTTTTTTTAATTTGGTTGAGAATTTGCAAATCTTTAACCTTAAGCTCTAACTCTCCAGTACTTAAATTTTTATTTATTGAATCCTTGGGCCTTTCATTAATAATTCCGCTAACCATTATTACCGTCTCATTTCTTAGAGTTTCTGCCTGTTTAAACAGATTTGCTCCATCATCGGGGTTAATTGTTATTTGTAAGAATCCACTATGGTCTCTTAAATCAATAAAAATTACACCACCATGATCTCTTCTTCTATCTACCCATCCACATAGATTAACTAATTTATCAATATCTGTATTATTGAGTTCTTCACAAATTTTGTTTCTCATCTAAGTTTGATTTATTTATCAATAACTTATAATAATTCTTTAAGGGTAAATTTAGTTAATAATTCTTTTTATAAAAAGATCTTTTTGTTATAACCCCTTTGAATTTTTTGCCTCTTATTAGTATTTGAACTTCATTATTTATTAAGGCATGAGAAGTATTGATGTATGCAAAAGCTATAGCTTGTTGTTTAGTTGGAGACCAACTGCCGCTAGTAATAGTTCCAATATTTTCTTCACCTTTAAGTACTGCGCAACCTTTTCTTCCTATTGCTTTACCTTCTATGGAGAGGCCAACTAACTTTTTTTGAATACCTAATCTTGACTGATTTTCAAGAAATCTTCTGCCAAAGAATTCGTGATTATTTTCTAGATGTACTAGCCAGCCTAACCCTGCTTCATATGGAGAAGTTTCTTCATTAATGTCTTGGCCATAAAGGTGCATGCCTGCTTCAAGTCTAAGAGTATCTCTAGCTCCTAAACCACAAGGCGCAACATTTTTGGAAATTGAGAAATCCCATAAATTAATTGCTGTTTTTTTAGATAAAAGTATTTCTAGACCATTTTCCCCTGTATATCCTGTCTTGGAAACGAAGATTTTTTCTTTAGGCGAAATATATTCAAAAATTTTATATTCGCATCCAAAGTTAGGGATATGTGAGATCGATGATTCAATCCATTCTTCAAATAAATCAAATGAGTTTTTACCCTGTAGTGCTAAAAGTACTTTGTCTTTTTTAAAGTTTGTTATCGAAATTTCATATTTATTTGAATTATTTTTTATCCACTGAAAATCCACTTCATATCTACTTGCATTAACTATTAACAATACTTCTGATATATTATTGTCTTGTATACCAAGGTCATAAATTATTAAGTCATCTATTATTCCTCCTTTTTCATTGAGCATTACTGTATAAAGCCCCTGACCTTCAGAAAAGGAGTATAAATTAGTAGGAAAAAATTTTTGAATATAATCTTTTGGATTGATTCCCTTAATAGAGATTACACCCATGTGAGAAATATCAAATAATCCTGCTGAAGACCTAACTGATTCATGCTCTTTGATTAATCCTGAAAATGATATGGGCATTTCCCAACCTGCAAAATCCACTAATTTTGCATTGGATTCAACATATTTTGAATAAAGAGGACTTTTTAGCAAATCCATGAAATATTTAGTTTTTATTTAGTATTTTTACACTGTAGTTTAGAAATTTTTTATTGCATATTTTCTAATGACAAAATTAAGCTTCTAAGTACTTTGGCTGCCACTATGCTACTTACTCCGCTTCTATCAATTTCTGGAGATAATTCCACAATATCTGAAGCCACTATTCTAAAGTCTTTTAAAGTTTTTAGTATTTCTTCAAAATCATTCCAAAAAAATCCTCCCGGTTCTGGAGTTCCCGTCCCTGCCAATAAACTAGGATCAAACCAATCTAAATCTATTGTTAAATAGATTGGAGACTTAGCGTATGGTAGAAGAGCTTGTTTTAACTCATGTGCATTTCCGCCTGGAAAAAAGTTAACTAATTGATTGTTGTTATTCATAATTTCAAATTCTTCCTTAGTCCCACTTCTAATTCCTACTTGCAAAATTTTCTTTTCAGGTAGTACTTCTAAGCATCTTTTCATAGTACAAGCATGACTATGTTCATTTCCTAGATATGATTCTCTTAAATCTGCATGAGCATCAAGTTGAACCAATATCAAATCTGGATATTTTTTTACTAATGCTTCAATAGCACCTCTTGTAATAGAGTGTTCGCCTCCAAGCATAATAGGACTAAGGCTTTTACTAATTAAATAATTTGTTGCTGATTTAACCGATTCAATAACAGACTTTGAGTCATTTTTATCAATTAGTATTGATCCAAAATCAACATACATAATATCCTCTAAGTCTTTTTTTATTTTTGGACAATATGTTTCTAAACATGAACTGACTTGTCTTATTGCTTCCGGACCAAATCTTGCTCCTGGTTTAAACGAACATGTCCCGTCATAATTAACTCCAAATATACCAATTGAGCAATTCTCAGGACTTCTTTTTGCTCCGATATAAATTGCAGTTTCGTTATCAAATAAATTTTTTGTCATCTTATGAATCTAGTTCTTTTACAATTTTATTTGGCATCATTTTGAATGCTGCATCTTGAAAATTTAAATTCCAAATTTCACACCCTTTTTCTATTTTTAGGACTTCATCATAATTTTGCTTTGATAAATTTAGATCTTCTGAAGAAGCGAATGTCCAACTCCAAATCCCGCTTGGATATATAGGCACAAAGGAATACATAGTTTCAGAAACTTTAAATATATTTTTTAGGGTTTTCAAAATATTTATGTGAATATTTTTGAAGGATTCAGGAGATTCGCTTTGCGTCGCTAATATCCCCCTTGGTGTAAGTATTCTTTTACATTCTCCATAAAAAGAATCTGAAAATAATAAATTTGAAAATTCTGAGGGATCTGAACAATCTATAAATATAACGTCGTAAAAATTATCTCTTGTTTTTTTTACCCATTTAACACCATCATCAACATGTATTTCTAATCTTTTGTCATTCCATGCTTCGCCTCCAATTTCTTTTAGAAATTTTTTAGATATTTTGATTACCTCCTCATCAATTTCTACTAGATCAATTTTTGATATTTGAGAATATTTAACGCATTCTCTAGCAGTACCACCGTCACCACCGCCAATAATTAGTACATTAGATTTTTCGTCAATGTTACTTAATGCAGGATGCACAAGACACTCATGATAATATTTCTCGTCTTTTAATGATGTCATCCAGCAACCATCTAACATTAAAGCTTTACCATAATATTCATTTTCAATAACAATAATTTCTTGATATTTCGAGGTTTTTTTAATTAAAATTTTCCCATTTAGGCCGAATCTTGAGCCTTTATGATATTCATCTATCCATGTTGTAATATTTGTCATTTGTTTTTAGGAATTTTTCCGGCCAGTTTTTGTTTGGCTATTTGCCAAAGCCTTTGAAAGTCTTTAGGAGTTTGTTTTTTAATATTATCTCCTGCATGCTCTTCGACGATTGAAAATCTGTCTAAAAATTTTATATTAGTTTTTTGAAGAGCTGATTCAGGATTAATCTTTAAAAAGTTTGAGAGATTAAGAAGGGTAAAATAAATATCCCCAAATTCATTTTTTATCTCTGAATCATTTTTACTTTTAATTGCTTCCTTTAATTCATTAATCTCTTCTTCTAACTTTTTAAAAATCTCATCAGTACTTTCCCACTTGAAACCATGTTCTTTAACGATATTTGTGATTTGATCTGTTCCAAGCGTTGGCGGTAAATTTTTAATTTTCAAATTTAAATTTCTACTAATTGAAGATTTCATATGAGGTGCTTCTTTTTCTAAATTTTTTATATTTTCCCAAACCTGTTGTGATTTTTTTAATGATACTTTTTCTTTTTTGTTAAAAATATATGGATGTCTATTAATGATTTTCTTATTTAGATTTTTTATCACATCATCTAGTGTAAATTCTTTTTCTTCGCAACCGATTTCAGCATGAAGCATTACTTGTAATAAAAGATCTCCTAACTCCTCACATATGTTATCTGCATTTTTTTCATATATCGCGTCTATAAACTCATTACTTTCTTCATACAAAAATGGGATCAACGATACATGAGACTGTATTTTCTGCCATGGGCAGCCCCAAGTTTTATCTTTTAATGCTTTGATATTAGATATTAAGATTTTAAAACTATTTATAGTCTCTAAATCGGAATCGTTTTCCAATTTATATCTATTGTTTGAGGACATAGGATATATTTTATTAATTAAATTTTGCCTCAATCATGAAATATTTAAATACTTAGTATAAATTTTTCAACTTCATCTATTAGAATGATCTATTATAAGGGCGATTAGCTCAGCGGTAGAGCGCCTGCCTTACAAGCAGGATGTCCCTGGTTCGAACCCTGGATCGCCCATTTATTATTTTTCTAATGACTGAGATCGTCAATCTTTCAATCAGTCAAAGTGCTGCTTCAGAACTATCTAGGCAAGCTTCTTTTGGAGGTTCTCCAGGAGAAATGTCGATTGATTTGGTAGAGGATAAAAATTGTTCTGAAGGATGGATGCATATTAAATTAAGGCCAGGCACATGTAATGGATCCCCTATTTCAAGAACTGAAGGAGTAACTTTATACGCGAATGAAAAAAAGTTTAATTTACTGAAAGATTTAAAATTAGATTATTACGGTGATTTGAGCGGTGGTGGATTTCTTATTTCAACACCAAAAAATGCAAAACGTTGTTCTTGTGGTTCTGGTTTCAAACTTTTGTAGAATGGATGTATCTTTTTTTGCAAACTAATATTATTTTCAATAATTAGCTGCTCTCAAGATAAAATAAATAAAAAAGTTTATTGAAATAAAATTTGCACATGACAGAGATGAATGATCAATTATCTTTAGAGAATTATTCACCTTTTGAAGTAGAGAAAAAGTGGCAAGAAAAATGGGAAAGTCTAAGGGCGTTTAGTCCTAACCCTGAGGATGATGGGGAGCCTTTTTGTGTTGTTATCCCGCCACCAAATGTAACTGGATCTTTGCATATGGGGCATGCATTTAATACGGCTTTGATAGATGTTGTAGTACGTTTTCAAAGACTTTTAGGTAAGAATGTTTTGTGTTTGCCGGGAACTGATCATGCTTCAATAGCTGTTCAAACTATTCTCGAAAAACAATTAAAAAGTGAAGGCAAAACAAGCGAGGACATTGGAAGAGATGAATTTCTTAAAAGAGCATGGAACTGGAAAGAACAAAGTGGTGGAAGAATAGTTTCTCAATTAAAAAGGATAGGATATTCAGTTGACTGGACTAGAGAAAGATTTACTCTTGATCAAAAATTAAATGAAGCAGTTATTGAGGCTTTTAATATTCTCTATAGAAAGAATTTAATTTATAGAGGCGAATATTTGGTTAATTGGTGCCCTGAATCTCAATCTGCCGTAAGTGATCTTGAAGTTGAAATGCAAGAAGTAAATGGTCATTTATGGCATTTTAAATACCCTTTAATTTCTGAAAGTGGTGAACAGTTAGATAAGTATTTAGAAGTTGCAACAACTAGACCAGAAACTCTTTTGGGTGATACTGCTGTGGCAGTTAATCCTGATGATGATAGGTATAAAGAATTTATTGGTGTCAAAGTAAAAGTTCCTTTCGTTGATAGAGAAATACCTATTATCGCTGATTCACATGTTGATAAAGATTTTGGTACGGGTTGCGTGAAGGTTACTCCAGCCCATGATCCAAATGATTTCGCAATAGGAAAAAGGCATAATCTAAAACAGATTAATGTAATGAACAAAGATGGAACTTTAAATATTAATGCAGGTATTTTTCAAAATTTAGATAGATATGAGGCTAGAAAGAAAATTATCAAAGAATTGGATAACTTAGGCCTTTTGACAAAGATAGAGGATTATAAACATACTGTTCCTTTTTCTGATAGAGGTAAGGTGCCAATTGAACCCTTATTGTCAACACAATGGTTTTTGAAAATGGATGATATATCACAAGGATGTCTTCATGAAATTTATTCAAAAAACCCATCGTTTATTCCTCCACGCTGGGAGAAAGTTTATAAGGATTGGTTAGAGAATATTAATGATTGGTGTATTAGTCGGCAATTGTGGTGGGGGCACCAAATACCAGCTTGGTATGTTTTAGATGAAGCTCAAGACTCAATAATACAAAATACTCCATACATCGTTGCAAGAAATGAAGAGGATGCCTTAATCGAAGCTAATAAAAAATTTGGATCAAATATTAAATTGGTTCGTGATAAAGATGTTTTGGATACATGGTTTTCAAGTGGTTTATGGCCTTTCTCAACTCTTGGTTGGCCAAATACAAATGATCCTGATTTTAAAAAATGGTATCCAAATAATGTTCTTGTTACTGGTTTCGATATTATTTTCTTCTGGGTGGCCAGAATGACAATGATGGGCAATACTTTTACGAATAATATTCCTTTTAAGGATGTTTATATTCATGGTCTAGTTCGAGATGAAAACAATAAAAAAATGAGTAAAAGTTCAGGTAATGGTATTGATCCAATACTATTAATTGATAAATATGGTTCTGATGCTCTACGATTTGCTTTAATTCGAGAAGTTGCAGGAGCTGGACAAGATATCCGGCTTGATTTTGATAGAAAAAAAGATACCTCTTCAACTGTTGAAGCTTCAAGAAATTTTGCGAATAAATTATGGAATGCAACTAAATTTGTGTTAATTAATAAAACTTCTAACAACAATGATTCGCTTAATGAGAGTGATGAACCTTCTTTAGAGTTATGTGATAAGTGGATTTTATCGAAATTGAATCAGGTAAATATAAAAGTCGCTTCTTTATTGAAAGAATATAAATTGGGAGAATCTGCGAAACTTCTATATGAATTTACGTGGAATGATTTTTGTGACTGGTATGTAGAATTTGCTAAACAAAGGTTTAATAATAAAGAAACTAATAATAGACAAATATCTGAAAAGGTTTTAATAAAAGTGCTCAATGATATTTTGGTGATGATTCATCCTTTTATGCCGCACATTACTGAAGAACTTTGGCATGTACTGCAACTTAAATCAGATAAAGAATTATTATCTCTTCAAAAATGGCCAACCCAAGAAAATAAATTTGTTGATAATAAGCTTGATAATTCCTTTCAACAACTCTTTGAAATTATTAGATTGATTAGAAATTTGAGAGCTGAATTAGGTCTCAAGCCATCAGAAAAAGTTCCTGTTTACTTGATTTCAGATAATGATGAATTGATTGATTTTCTAAAAATTTTAGTTGATGATATTCAAACCTTAACTAAATCTTCTGAAGTATTTATTTTTAAACCTAATGCTGTTGATAAAAAAGAGTTTGCTAAATCTTTTTCTGGGATAATTAGTGATTTAGAGGTTTACTTACCTTTTCAGGATTTTGTAAATATAGATGCATTAAAGGAAAGGCTAAACAAGGATTTAAAAAAGGTGACTATTGAATTAGATAATTTAAATAAGAGATTATCTAATAAAAATTTCGTGGATAAGGCTCCAAAAGATATTGTTGATGAATGTAGATTTAAATTAAATGAGGGTTCGGTACAAATGGAGAGAATTACTAAAAAACTCGAGCTTTTGAATTGAGAATGAATATATTTCTTGAAAATATTTATAATTTGTCTTTTTTTTTTAATACTGGAATTGGGATATTTTCGTTTGTTTGCATTTATATTTTAATTGTTTTATTAATACTCCCAGCTTCTTGGTTATCTTTATTATCAGGTTTTTTATATGGCTCATATTTAGGATCAATTATCGTTTTTTTCTCCGCTTCCTTAGGAGCATCAGTTGCTTTTTTTGTATCAAAAAGTTTTTTTGCAAAAAAGCTAAAAAATCTTTTTAGTCGTTATCCAAAATTAAGTGTTATGGAAAAAGTAGTAGAAAAAGGCGGACTTAAATTAATTTTTTTAGCAAGATTATCTCCTATATTTCCCTTCAGTATTCTTAATTATTTTTATGGTTTGAATAATGTTAAATTTCGAGATTTCGCTATTGGTCTTTTTGGAATAATTCCAGGAACTTTTCTTTATTGCTCAATAGGTAGTTTGGCAAAAAATATCCAGGAGCTAAAAAATGTCCAATCACCAAATAATTTATATATGACTATTGTTGGAATTATTTCAACTTTTTTAGTTGTATATTTCTCAGCTAAATATTCCAGGGAATATTTTGAAAAATCCTAAGAATTTACTCTTTAATATTCCAATCTCTAATAGATGCAATTAAGATAAACCACAAAAGCCTAAATTTACCTAGTAGAGTTTTGTTGGCTTCTAATTCGATATATTTTGCTTGTCCACAAGGTGTTTTTATGAAGTTGAAAACTGTTTTCTTTGTCATAAGTCTCTCTTAAAGTCCTGATGATTATTCTTACATTTTATAGCCAAGATTTTTAGTTTTTTTACTTAAAAACCACATTTTTCATAGACTACATAGACTACTTTGTGGAATACTATTTTTTAAAATTTAAACTTTTTCTCCAGCTTTAAATCCTCTAAAGCATTTGAATCTAGGAAACCTCAGACTAAAAGCCACCGCATCCTTGGATTTAGTTTTAGCATCAGCCCTGATTTCTACAAGTTGACCAATCAGTTGATTCCGTTTTGACCAATATTCTTCACGTTGGATATCACTAAATCCGCTTCCACAACTAAGACTGTATTCATGCCCATCATCTTCACCTTCTACTAGTACAGCTCCTAGTCTACCTTTATTGCGACCTGTGCCTTCCTCAACAGATACAACCTTTAAAGTAACTTCAATGAAAGGTTTTGCTTTTAACCAACTGTGTGTTCTTTTACATTCATACATTGCATCAGGATCTTTAATCATTACTCCTTCATATCCACCCTCCACAGCAGATTTATTCAGCTCTACAAATCTTTTCTGTCCCTCATTGGTGTCGAGGTCTACATTTTCCCAGTCAAGTGTTTTTATATGTCTAAGAAGTAAAGAATGTTTTGCTACCCATTCTTTTACTAATAAACTTCTTGCTGTTTGACTAGTGTTCCATCGCCCTTTTTGGAAGTATTCAAGGGGACATAAGTCAAATAGGTGTAGAACTGCGTCTTTTGTTTGTTTGCCATCTTTTCTATGAACCTGTTTCATTAAATCCTGAAAGTTAGCGCTCATTACTTCACCATCTAGGACTAAGTCATGAGGTGCAGGATCTTCTTTTAAGACGTTTTCTATTTCTGAGATAATATGACCAAAATTATGGAATTGTTTCCCATTACGAGAAAACATTTCTACTTTATTTTTTCTAATAATAGTTAAGACGCGCACACCATCTAATTTGATTTCAATTTGCTTTTTTCCTATCATTTTTTTTTCATGATTTGCACTGTCATGAGCTAAAGGACAAGAAAAAATAGGAATCGCATATTTGGGAAATTTCTTGGCTATCTTGTTGATTGTTTTTTCAGATACACCACATCTAAGATCTTTAATTAAAACTCGTCTATAAAATCCATTCCACTCTTCTTTTGTGGCAGATTCCATAGCCGTAAGAATTGCATCACGAGCAGCGTGACCAGTAAGCTCTCTTTGAATAAGCTTATTTGCTAATTCCCTAAAATCTTTCCATAAAAAATTTTGACTTTTTTCATTCTCTTTTTCAGGAACAATTTTTACACCAAAAGTTACCAATGGATCAAGTGCCATACGGATGCCCTCAAAAAAATCATCTAAACCATCTTCCATTGCTTCTGAGATGATTTTCTCTTTATCTAATCTACTTGGATGTAATTCTAGTTGATGTATTATCTCTTCTTTAAACAATTCTTTTTGCCTCACAAGAAATTATTAATTCACTTTTGCTATTCTGTCTATTTTCCAATCATTGTCAGTTTTTGCGAAAGTAAAATCTAATGGGAGCTCATCTTGTTTATCTTCTGATTTTAAATTCAAAGTTATTATGATTTGATCTTCTTGGACTCTAGGTCTTCCTGATTTTAAATTTCTATATTTATTGAGGTTTAAACTAGCTAAAAATTTAAGAAAGTCTTGGCGCTTCACATGAGTTTTATAAGTTTTTGTAGTTAAACCATACGCTGCATCAATTCTGCCAGCAGCTATTTGATCAAAAAACTTTCTCACTAATGGATTAATTCCTCTGGCGCTTATAACTAATTTGACTGCATTAAAAGTCCAAAAAGAAACTAGTACAGCTCCGCCTACTAATAATGCTTTAATTCCGATATCTTTAACTAGTGTTGCATCCATGTTGATTTAAGTTTTTTATTACTTTAAGAAAAGAAATCGTTTTTGATGGCTTTTTTTGTCAAAATAATACTAATTTTAATCCATAATGCCTGTAATTCCTCTTTTACCTTTATTTCATAAATTTAATAGCCAATATTTTGAAAATTCTCTAGCGGTTAATAATCAACCATTAGTAAAAGTTAGATGGAGTGATAATAGATTAAAAACTACTGCTGGTTTTTATAAAAGAAAAAGAATTAATGGTCTTGTAGATTCTGAAATTATCTTATCGAAACCTATTTTGAGTAAATTATCTAATAGTGAAATAAACAGTACTTTATGTCATGAAATGATTCATGCATGGGTAGATAGGATATTAAAAAAAAATGAGATACATGGTCCAAATTTCTTAGAAAAGATGAATGAAATTAATGAGAAAGAGAAGAATTTTCAAATTTCTGTAAGGCACTCATTTCCTATTGAAAGGAGAGAATTAAAATACATAGGAACTTGTCAAAATTGTGGTGAGAAATTTTTCTACAGAAAAAGAATAAAGAA
>QCGK01000009.1 GCA_003279945.1 Prochlorococcus sp. AG-388-A01 | reverse complement strand
AATTTGAATCAAATCGTCTAGAAACTTATAGCAGTAAAAGAATATTTAGCAAAGATCAAAATTCTAATAATATAAATCAACTTTCTAATACCCTGCAATTACCACTTCCTAATATTAAAAATTTAAGAAAATGGATTAATAACGATAAAAAAGCAAGTTAAATTTTTACATCATTCCCGGCATACCCATGCCACCCATTCCTGGCATACCCATACCACCCATTCCTCCCATTCCTCCCATTGGATCTCCACCTGGTCCTCCAGGGGCTGCGGCTTCAGGCTCTGGAATGTCGGCCATAGCAACTTCTGTTGTAAGTAGCATAGCTGCAATAGATACTGAATCTTGAAGAGCTAATCGTATAACTTTGGTTGGATCTAATATTCCTGACTCTTTTAAATCCTCATATTTTCCTGAATTAGCATTAAAACCTTTGTTAAGTCTTTTAATTTCAGCTACAACTACATCACCATTAAAACCAGCATTTTTTGCTATTTGTTTGGTAGGTTCCAAAAGAGCTTCTTTAACTATATTTATACCTGTTTTTAAATCATCGGAAGATGTTTGACTTAAATTTAAAAGGTCATTTGATATTTCAATTAAAGTTTGTCCTCCTCCAGAAACAACACCCTCTTCAATAGCAGCTTTCGTAGCATTAAGGGAATCTTCAATTCTCAACTTTTTATATTTCATCTCTGTTTCTGTAGCAGCTCCTACTTTAATAAGAGCTACTCCTCCGGCAAGTTTGGCTATCCTTTCATTGATTTTATCCTGATCATACTCTGATTCAGTTATATTAACTTCTCTCTTTAATTTCTCTACTCGGGCCTTAACTAAATCTTTAGTGTCTTCGAAGGCAATAATTGTAGTTTTATCCTTTGTAATAGTTATTTTTTTTGCTTTGCCTAAATCATTAATCGATACTTTATCAAGTGTCATCGATTTATCTTCGCTAATTAACTTAGACCCTGTAAGAATTGCAATATCTTCAAGTGCAGCTTTTCTTCTCTCACCAAATAACGGAGCTCTTACGGAAGCTACATTTAAAACCCCACTATTCTTATTCAAAACCAGAGTGGTTAAAGCCTCTCCTTCGATATCTTCAGCAAGAATTAGAAAAGGTGAGCCTGACTTCTGAATTTCCTCAAGTATTGGAACCAGATCAACTAAAGTTGAGATTTTTTGATCAGTTATTAATATTTTAGGGTTTTCAAGTTCACAAATTTGTCTTTCTTGGTCTGTTACGAAATATGGAGAACTATAACCTCTATCAAAAGACATTCCTTCAGTTATATCTAATTCTGTTTCTAGTGATTGAGATTCTTCAACAGTTATTACACCATCAGAAGTAACAATCTCCATTGCTTTCGAAATTATAGATCCAATTTCTTCATCACCTCCAGCACTAACTGTTGCAACTTTTTGGATATCAGAACCACTTAATGAAATACTTTTGGAACTTAATTTTTCTAAAACAAAAGCTAGGCCTACCTCCATACCTTTTTTTAACTCTATAGGACTGGCACCAGAAGCAATATTTTTTAATCCCTCCTGAACCATCTTCTGAGTCAAAATAGTTGCTGTTGTTGTTCCATCGCCAGCACTCTCTTTTGTCTTGGATGCAACTTGTTCTATTAATTTCGCACCTAAATTAGAAATAGGGTTTTCAATCTCAATCTCTTTAGCAACAGTGGATCCATCTCTTACTATATCTGGCGAACCAAATTTTCTTTCAATTACTACGTTTTTTGCCTTCGGCCCAATAGTAACCTTTACTGCATTAGCTACGAAATTCACACCTTTTTCTAGCGCTTCTCTTGATTCATTAGAAAAACTTAACTGTTTTGCCATGTTTACTGGATCTTTTATCTTATTCTAATCTCCCATAGAATCATTTTTAAGGGATATTTTATTAAGTGGGGAAAGCCGAATTTCTTTTAATGAGACATACAAATTAATTTAAATAAGAGTATCTTTAAGATATGGATGAAACAAATAATCTTATTTTTACTCTTACAGCAATCCTCGCGATTGCTATGACACTAATATATTTTCCTCTAAGGTTTTTCTTGACTTTAACTGCTAGAAGTAGAAGACTAAAACTCTTACAAAAAATTAGAAGGTTGAGAGATGAATTGGGCCAACCTTACGAAAGTACATAATTAAATACTCATACCACCGTCAATACTAATTGTTTGTCCTGTAATGTAACTTCCAGCATTACTTGAAACTAAGAATGATACTAAGTTTGCAATTTGAGAGCAACTTCCTAATTTCCCTAAAGGAATAATTTTAAGAATATCGTCAGTATTAAGTTTTTCAGTCATCTCTGTTTCTATAAAGCCCGGAGCTATTGCATTTACGTTTATACCTCTTGAAGCAAATTCTTTAGCGCAAGTTTTGGTGAATCCAATAACTCCAGCTTTGGCTGCAGAATAATTTGCTTGACCAGGATTACCAATTAATCCAACAACAGATGAAATATTTACGATACTACCACTTCTTTTTTTCATCATAAATTTTGAAGCGTATTTTGTACAAAGAAAAACTCCTTTTAAGTTTGTATTTAATACGTCATCCCATTGTTCCGATTTCATTCTCATCAATAGTCCATCTCTAGTAATACCAGCATTGTTAATAAGGATATCAATTGTGCCATTAATTTTTATGATTTCTTCAAAAGCTGAACTGACAGAATCCTCTTTTGATACATCAAATTTTAATTTATGAGCTTTACCTCTCGAATTTTTTATTGAATTTACAACTTCTTCAGCTTTTTCATCGGATGAAGAGTAATTAATAAAAACTTCTGCGCCTAAGCGACTTAGTTCTAAAGCAATTTCTTTCCCAATTCCTCTGCTAGCTCCAGTGATTAAAGCAACTTTTCCTGATAATGAATCTGTATTTGACATTATGAGATTTAATAATTTTCAATCGTAGTACTATTTGTGTAAAGATATTGATTTTATTTATAATTGTCTAGAAAATATTAAGACCTTATTATCGTGCACTTTTTAATACCAGCTGCAGGGAGTGGTAGCAGAATGAAAGCTGGAAAAAATAAATTACTTATTGATTTAGAGGGAGAGTCTCTGATTTATTGGACACTTAAATCTGTATTTTCTGCAAGTTCAACAAATTGGGTTGGAATAATTGGGCAACCTAAAGATAAAGAATTATTATTAAATTCAGTAAAGGATTTTGCCAATAAAGTTCATTGGATTAACGGTGGTGAAACGAGACAACAGTCAGTTTTTAATGGTTTAAAAGCGCTGCCAAAAGATGCTGAAAAAGTTTTAATACATGATGGTGCTAGATGTCTAATTAATCCTGAATTGATAGATCAATGCGCCAGGCAATTAGATGAAAATGAAGCTGTTATTTTGGCTACTAAGGTAACTGACACAATAAAGATTGTTGATAATGAAGGTTTTATTAAAGAAACACCAGATAGAAATTATTTGTGGGCAGCGCAAACTCCTCAGGGCTTTTTAGTAACTAGCTTAAAAAAAGCTCATACGATCGCAATTGATAAAAACTGGAAAGTCACAGATGATGCCTCACTATTCGAAATGCTTAATTGGAAAGTAAAAATTATTGAAGGAACTTACTCAAATATAAAAATTACATCCCCTATAGATTTGAAAATAGCAAAACTTTTTGTGAAGAACTCCTAGTTAAAAAGGTTTATCGATACTAAGAATGCCGTTATCACCATTTAGAGTTGCTTCATACCCTAACGGGATGCATGCATTTCCTGATATGTGGCCTATGGGGAGGTCAAAAAGAATAGGAAAATCAAACTCTTGGAGTCTTTCAATAATGCAGTTTTTTAGTAAATCTTTCCATTCTAGGTCGCAGGAATTATTAGAAAAACTTCCGAATCCAATACCCGCAATTTCGGTAATTGTTTTAGTCATCCTTAGGTAAGTCAACATGCGATCAATTTTATAAATATCTTCATTAATATCTTCAAAAATTATTATTTTCCCTTTGCAATCTGGAAAGTGATTAGTACCAATTAAAAAAGTAGCAATAGTTAAGTTAGAAACGATAATTTCTCCTTTGGCTTTACCACCTCTTAAAGGAATTCCTCTTATGTCCTCAACATATCCCTCAAAAAGTAAATTTCTTAATCTCTCAAGACTCCACTCTGGCTCTTTGAAAAGGCCAGTAACCATGGGCCCATGAATAGAACCTATAAATCCTTGAGAATATTTAGATAGTAATAAAGAACAGGTATCTGAGAATCCAAGCATTAAACCATTCTGCCAAGAAGGTTCTTTTTCTAATAGTCTTGCTGAACCCCAACCTCCTTTTGCAAAAATGATTAGCTTACTATTTTGTGCTTTTTCCAGTTCTTCGAATCTTGTTGGATCATCACCTGCAAAATAACCAAATTTTTTTGATAGAGAATTATTTTCATTAATTTCCAAGCCCCATTTTTTTAAGATTGCTATGCCTTTTTGAAAATTTTCTTCTTCATCAATAAAGGAACTTGGAGCTAAAATATCTATTAGATCACCTTTTTTTAATCTAAAAACCATATTTAGAATTTATGAGGCAATAATAATTCCTAATAAAAGGATTCCTCCATAAATTGATTGATTTTTGAAGTGATTCCCAATATTTTTTATTGATTGCTTTTCCTCAGGAAATACCTTTAGTATATCTCTCTGCATTAAGATTGACGTTGTAAGCCAAATTGGCCAAAAAATAAAATCCATTTGATTAATAAGTCCGCATAATGCGAGAAAACTAGAAGTTAAAAAATAACAAATTTGAATTGTTATTTTTGTACTTTTCTTGAGGTTAACAGCGGAACTATTTATTCCAATTTTGATATCATATTTTTTATCTGCTAAAGCATAAATTGTGTCAAAGCCAAAAGTCCAAAAAATGGTAGCTAACCAGCAAAACAATAAAACAATACTATTCAAATTGCCTTCATTTGCGGCCCAGGGAATTAAGACAGCAAAACCCCAGCATATGGATAAGATTAATTGAGGATATTTAAACCATCTTTTGGCAGAAGGATAAATTAAAATAATGGGTAATGCTAAAAAAGCAAGTGAAATGGAAAGGATCCTTCCAGGTTGAGGTAGTGACAAAGTTAAAAAGAAACTACATAAAATTAAAAAGAAAAGAATTGAAAATGCCGTTTTAAGACCAATTTTATTTGCAGCTAGGGGTCTATTTTTTGTCCTATAAACGCTTTGATCAATTTTTTTGTCCCAAATATCATTAACCACGCAGCCTAATCCACTTACTAGTAGTCCTCCTATGATTATTCTTAACAACATTAAAAATGTTGGATTAGCATCTGGGGTTAAATATAAACTCCATCCAGCAGGAATAAGTAAGATCATTCTTCCAGTCGGCTTATTCCACCTTAATAATTCAAAAAAAGTACTTAATTTAATTTGTTGATTTTTATTTTGCATATAACCTATTGTATATTTCATAACTTTAAATAATCTTACTAGGATTTAATGATTTCTATTATTTAATAATCAATCTTGGGTATATTTATTAATGGATTAAAGATATCTGCATCCTATAAAAAGAAATGATAAAGAAACAAGATTTAAGATATTTTCAAGAAAAGCAAATTTTAGTAGCTTCGATAGATATTGGAACTAACTCTACACATCTCTTGGTAGCAGAAATTAATCTAGAATTAAAATCATTTTCAATTAAATTCACTGATAAATCAACCACTCGTCTTGGAGAAAGAGATGAGGAGGGAAACCTTACTGAAGAATCAACTCAAAGAGCATTAGTTACTCTTAAGCGATTTAAGGAATATTGTAAAAGTAATGGAGTTAAACAAATAGTAACAGCAGCAACAAGTGCAGTTAGGGAAGCTCCAAACGGTCAAGATTTTATTAAAAGAGTTCTTGATGAAACTGATATTAAAATAGAAATGATAAGTGGTTCTGAGGAAGCCAGATTAATTTACCTTGGTGTTCTTTCTGGTATGGCTTTTGAAGACCAGTCTTATGTAATCATAGATATTGGAGGGGGATCTACAGAACTAATACTTGCAGATAAAAAAGATGCAATAGCTCTTACTAGTTCGAGAATTGGTGCGGTAAGACTTAAAAATGATTTTTTAAATAAAGAGTCTATAAATTCAGAAAGATCGAGTTTTCTAAAAACTTTTATTAAAGGATCTTTAGAACCATCTGTTCGAAAAATAAAGAGTAGATCTAAGGGAGATAAGCCTTTATCTATGATTGCAACAAGTGGCACTGCAACCTCATTAGGAAATTTGATTTCAGATGATTTAGGACAATCTAAACAAAAGTTGCATGGTTATAAATTTAAAAGGGAAAATTTACAGAAAGTATTGGAAAAACTAATTAAATTGCCAGTTTCGGAAATCAAGAAAATACCTTCATTAAGTGAGAGAAGAGCAGAAATAATTATTCCAGGCGCATTGATATTAAATACCGCAATGGAGATGTTGAACTTTAATGAATTAATAATAAGTGAGAGGGCGCTTCGAGAGGGTTTAGTTGTTGATTGGATGCTTCGTAAAGGGATAATAAAAAACGAGTTTAATATTCAAAGCAATATTAGAAAAACAACTATAGTTCATCAGGCCACAAAGTTTGGAGTAGATAATGCAAGAGCTGAGAAAGTTATCGATATTGCCTTTCAAATCTATGATCAGACTAAAAATATCTTTTATAGCGATAATGACCCTAAAGCTAAAGAACTTCTTTGGGCAGCTTCTAATCTTTATAATTGTGGGAAATATGTAAATGTTGGTTCATATCACAAACACTCTTGGTACTTAATAAAAAATTGTGAGTTGTTGGGATATTCTGAAACAGAAACAAATATTATTGCTTCGATCGCTAGATACCATAGAAAGACTCTACCCAAGAAAAGACATGATTCTTGGCAAAATTTAATATCCAAAGAAGATAAAACATTAGTTCTTGAAATGTCATTAATTCTGAGACTAGCCGCATCTCTTGATCAAAGACCTGACAAGGTAATCTCCTCAGTTCAAATAAAATTGCAGGAAAATAATCTTATATTTGAACTTTTACCTTTAAATAGAAACCATGATCTTCTTCTTGAAAAATGGAACTTAGGATTATGTCGTAATGTAATAAAAGAACTAAAGAATTTGGATTTAAAAGTTATTTAGTTTTTTTAATAAGTTCTTGTTTTGGAGTTTGATTCTGAGAAGAGTCTGAAAATAAATTGAAAATTAAGGAAGAGGCGATTAGTCCGAGAAAGCCTGAAATTAAAATAAATATTAGAAACCCTACTGGATTAAAATTCTTAGATTGCCTTGAATTGTAATTTTTTTTGGAAACTTCTTCAACTATTTCTTCAATTTTCACTTCTTTCCTCTCTGTCTTGAATTCATCCATTATAAATTCTGTATCAAGTTTGAGCTTCTGTGAAATCCGTCTAATCATTGCTTTGACAAATACTTTTTCAGGTAGCTTTTCTTCATTACCTTCTTCTATGGCTTCAAGTTGATGAGCTCCGATTTTTAAATCAGAAGCCAATTCTTCAATTGATTGATTTCTACTTAACCTACCCTCTTTAATGAATTTTCCAATTCTCTTTAAAGAGGAATTTTCTCCTTTATTGTTGTTTTCAGCAACAGATTTTATTTCTTTCAAAGCAGGTAAATTTTTACTAATTATAGTAATTAATATTTTTCTATCAACTTTAAGATTATTTATTCCTAAAGAGATGTTTATAAGATGGATTATAAAGATTAGATCTTTTTTGAGAATTACTAATTGCTGGGCTAATTATGTAAATGGTTGTTCTAATTAGTTTTTTCTCAATAGAAAATTTTTCCATATCTTTTAATTCTATTAGTGATGTCCAACCATCATCCCAAGATACTCTGAATCCAACAATAACTTTAGTCTCAGGAGGGTAAAACTCTAGTAGAGTTTCTTGAGACCTTCTCACATGCCTAGCGCTTAAATAAAGACATATAGAGGAATTGTGTTTCGCAAGATCTTTTAGAGATTCTTTTTCTGGCATTCCTGTTCGCCCTCCTGCTCTAGTTAAAATTATTGTTTGCGTTACGTCAGGGATGGTTAACTCAGCTTCATGATATGCTGCTGCGACTTGAAAAGCACTTACACCTGGAATAACTTCGATTTCAATGTTCTCTTTTTTTAAAATTTCTATTTGTTCTCTAATCGCTCCAAATAGACAAGGGTCTCCATCATGCAACCTTATAACAGTTTTACCTGCTTGAAATTTTTTTATCATAATTGAGGTGATTTGCTCTAAGTTGAGCGAACTAGTTTTTATTTTTTCAGAACCTTCTTTAGAAAAATCTAAAATCTTTTCAGGTATTAGAGAATCAGTCCAAATAATGACATCTGAAATTTTTATCTTTTTTAAAGCTTTTAGTGTTAATAAATCTGGATCGCCCGGACCAACTCCAATAAAGTATATTTTTTTATCCATTCTTTCTATTTTTACCACTAGATGTTCTTAATCTTAAAAAAAATATTCCAATTAATCCAGAAGAAAATAGAAAAATACTTATAAATTGAGCCATTCTTATACCGCCACTACAGAAAGGCGCAAGCCCACCAATACATAGTGGATCAGTTCTTAAACCCTCAATCCAGAATCTTCCAAAACTATAACTTATTAAATAAAGACAGCTAATAAAGCCAGGCCTGAAAAAATCTGTTTTATTCTGTTTATTGAAGATAAAAATAAGGAGGATGAATATTAAAAAATTCCACAATGACTCATAGAGAAAAGTAGGATGAAAAAATTCGTAATTAATAAATTCTAAAGGCCTATTTTGGATAGGTATAAATAATTTCCAAGGCAAATTTGTAGGAACCCCAAAGGCTTCATTATTGAAAAAATTTCCCCACCTACCTATAGATTGTCCAAGAATAATCGAGGGCATTAATATATCTATAAAATTTTTTAAATGAATATTTTTCGTCTTACAGAAATAGATAATAGATAATAATCCTCCAATTAGACCTCCATGAATTGCTATGCCTCCCTCCCAGACTGCCAGAAAAGAAGGAATTTGAATGGTGTTATTAAATAGTTCTAAAGAAGTAAAAAAGTTCTCTCCGCTATATTGCCTCCACTCAAAAATTACGTAATAAGCTCTAGCTCCAATTATTGAAAAGATTATTAATGATGGGAGTATTTCACTAATGTACTCTGGATTAATATTCCTTGCCTTTGCAAGTTTTTTAGAGACAAATAGGCCTATTAAAACTGAAACCGAAATAAGCAATCCATACCATCTAATAGTTAGAAATCCTAAATTTAAAAAAGTTTCTCCTGGAGATTGTATAAAAGCTTGAAATATAAGCATTTAAAGAAAGTTAGATACCCTCTGCTGCTTGCACCTTTTCTACTTGTTTTTTCTTTAATACTAAAAGTATTTGTGTTAGACCTACACCAATAAAGAATGCAATTAATCCAATTATTCTATAAGGGCTCTGAAGTACAACCTCAGCATCTAATTGCCCAAAGCCACCGACGTTGGGATCATTAGTAAGCGGGTCGCCTGCATTAATTTTGTCTTGTGCTTTTACGATAACTTGAGGGCCAACAGGTATTGCTTCAGTCGTTATCTCACCATTTTCGTTTTCTATATTGACCTTATAGCTACCATCTTCAATTGTGTCTATTGAATTAATAGTTCCTGAAGTGGAAGAGGTAAAAACAACATTATTGCTTTTGTCTCCAGTTGGGTATACCTGACCTCTACCTCTATTGCCTCCGATATGTAACGAGTATTTCCCATAGTGATATTCTTTATTAGTGGATGGATCAGGCGAAAGTACAGGGAAAACGATTTCTTTATTGGTATCCCCAGGTAAAGGTCCAACAATGATGATATTATCTTTCTCTTCACTGTAATTAGTGAAATATACCCCTTCTGTCTCCTCTTTGATTTCTTCGGTCCATCTTTCTTGTGGAGCAAGTTTAAAGCCATCAGGCAGCATTACAACAGCACCAACTTGTAATGGAACTTCAGAACCATCAGCCCCGATCTCTTTTAAGTCATTTTTGTAGGGTATTTTGACTACAGCTTTGAAAACACTATCTGCGCCAACAGATTGTGGAACCTCTGCAATGGTAGGCATCTGAGCTAGATGACAATTTGCACAGACTATTTTTCCTGTGGCTTCTCTTGGAGATTCATAGTTTTGCTGAGCCCAAAATGGATAAGCAAAAGTGATCTTAGGAAAAAATATAATGCTCGAAATGAAAAGCAGAGTACAGATAAATAGACTTGTTTTTTTCATGATTTGATTTTTAAGACCTTTCATTTTTTTATGCCCACCATGGATTTTCATTAGTTCTAAAGTCAGTTTCGGACCATTGTTTGACTAATACAGCATCATCTTCAATATCGACATGAGCTAGGGCTAAAGATAAAGGCGCAGGACCTCTGACTACCTTCCCATTTGTATCGTACTGACTTCCATGACAAGGACATATAAATTTATTAGCACCACTATCCCATGGGACAACACAACCTAAATGTGTACAAATTGCATTTAAACCAAATTCTCCTATTTCCCCACCATCATTAACTATTAAATATGTTGGGTCTCCTTTTAGACCCTGTACTAGACTTCTATCTCCTGCTTGATGGGTAGTTAACCAACCTGTCTTAGTTATTGGATTCCCTAATTCATCTTTAGCAGAAGTTCCACCCCCACCCCCACCGGCTCTTAAAGGCATGAAATAATTTGCTACGGGGTAAAGGGCTCCTAAAGCTACACCAGTCGCAGTACCAAATGTAAGAAGATTCATAAATTGCCTTCGACCCATTGAAGGGACATCATTAGAACTTAATTGAGTCATTCGCTACTTGGTTCTGTTATTTATTAGTTATTATGAATCAAATTGTTCAATTACTGTTGCAAATAGATAGGACTTTTAATAATTTAAAGTAAAAGTTTAGGAAGTCTTAATTAATCGATTTAAATGAATCCATTACTAGTTGATGAAGTTATCCATTATTTGATTCATCGCTGGGGGAAAAAATATGATTTTAGACTCTTTAGAAGAGGGAAATTTGTCTATTTTCAAATGATGTGGGGATTCCTTGGACAGGAATCATTCCCTATGAATGAAGTTGAATATAAAAAATCATTAGCTGATAAAATTGAGATTTTAAATAGGTGTGGATACTCAGTGGAAGTAAGGGAATGGCTAAAGAAAGTTAATGCCAGGCCAAGGTTAGGTAGAGCTGTGAGCTTGAAATTAAATGTTAATGAGAAGATGAAAGAGTTTTTGATTTAAGGTTTTCTGATAAGTAAGTTAATCCAGTCCCTACAAAAAATAAAAATATTATCGATATAGATAGCAATGACATTGTCAATGGGTCTGTAGAAGGGGTAATCACTGCAGATAAGATTGCTGAGGAGATTACAACTATTTTCCAATTCGAAATCATTTTCTCTGTAGTAATTATTCCAAGAGAACCAAGAATAAATTGTAATACTGGCAATTGAAAAGCTAATGCAGTGCTAGACATTAATAAAAGAACAAAATCAAAATATCTCTCTATTGACCATGTTGGCTCAACAATATCAGCACCGAAAGTAATAAAGAAATTTATGGCTGCAGGAACTAATATCCACCATGAAAAAATTAATCCCAGAAAAAATAGAAGACCTGAGCCTAAAACTGCTGGCAAGATAAGGCTTTTTTCTTGTTTTGTTAAACCAGGAGAAATAAACAATATTATTTGATAAAAAATATAAGGCACAGAAACTATTAATCCACTGTAACCGGCAACTTTAATAGCGACAAATAAAAACTCTCCTGGAGCAAGTTGTAATAATTGAATATCACCAGCTGGAATTTCTAAAAAAGATATTAATGGCTTTATGATTAAAAAACTAAAAAATATTGAAATAAGTATTGAGTAAATCGAGTTGAGTATCCTTTGACGAAGTTCTTCTAAATGATCACTAAAAGTCATCTCACCTGATAATTTATTTTCACTCTGACCTGTACCTTCCATTATTGTTTGATAAAGATTTTGTAAGAAAAAGGTTTAAAACTACTTTCGCCAAAGTCCAATTTTTTTTAGATAAATTTAATTATTTGCTTATTTGGGATTTGTTGGGTCTGGTAATAAGAAAGGAGGGGCATCATTTAAAGATGATTCTCCATAAGTTTCATATTCTCTATACCCACCCATTTTCCCATTTGTTTTCATTAGAGCGCTTACGAAGGCAAGTAATAAGAAAACAGTAGGAGCTCCAATTATTAATGCAGCGCCAAATAGATATCCAACAATAAATTCTGGAAAACTATGATTTCCTAAAAATTCATGAGTACCCAAAAGAAAATCAAACATTTATTTTTAAAAATTTTTTTTATTATAAACTAAATTGTTGTTTTAAGATTTTTTTTAATGTAATCTTCTCCTCTTGTAGGATTTCCCCAAATAATTTCTCCATTTTTAAAGGAAACACATCCAAGTCCTCCTTTTTTTATTTTCTGCAAATCTTTAATCTTTACTAAATTAATTGGAACTTTAATGTTCCTTTTTGCCTTACTAAATAAAGCAGCTAAATCTGCTGCTATTTGAAGATCTTGTTCAGATGCTGCTTGAGATGAAGACTTTAAAACTACGTGACTTCCTGGTGATTCCTGAGCATGAAACCATAGATCCCCTTTTTTGGAAAACTTAAAGCTTATTAAATCATTTTGCCTCATATTTCTCCCTACCTGTAGTTTCAAGCCTGAAGGAGTATCAATTTGAATTGGTGAAGATTGTATATCAGATGAACTTTTCTTGCCTTCCCTTTGCTTCTTTAAATGAATATTAAACTCGTTGCAAAGTTCTTCCATAATTTCTTCTAAAAGTTTAATTTTTATAAAAAATTCTTCATGATTTGAAGAATTTAGATTTTCTAGAAGTGTAGTGAATTCATCTAATCTATCAAGATTATTTTTGTAAATATTTAATCTTTCTTTTATCAATTCTCTAGATCTTTTAAGTTTTTTTGATTTCTTATATAGTTTTTGACCTCTAATAATATCTTGTTTGTTGATTTCATTAGTTGAGAATATATTATCAGCTTTTTTTTTATATATTTCGTGGTTTTCTGACTTTGATAGGAGATCATATTGAAAATTTAAATTCTTTTTCTCATTATTTGTTTGTTTGAAAATTATCCCTTCAATTTTTTTTACTAAGAATTCAAGTTTTCTTTGGTTTAAATGATATTCATAATAATTTTCTAAACCGGTGCATAAATCTATTTTATTTTCATAGTTAATTTCTTTATCTGAAAACCAAACGCAATAAAAAAATTTATTAAATACGGAAAAGTTAAAGTTATTGTTTTTAAATCTATTTATCCATATCTTCCAACTTTTAAATATTTCATTTAAGTTCTCATCGCTAATGAGATCAATATTCTTTTCCATTATATCCCCTTCGCTAGTATTACTAACGACCTCTAATTGTTTTGTGAGGATAGGGCTTACTCCTTGGTAGGTTTTTATTAAACAGTATTTCAAAGACTCAGGTAATGTTGAAATGGTCTCTTTCCATGATTGAAAAGACTCATCTTCCCTAGGTTGTTTTTTGAGATTGACTGGAGGGTCAGAATAAATTGATCCTGTTGATATTGTTCTAAAACTAGATTGACTTGAATTAATTTGTTTACCTACCGCAATTATTTTACTTTTATTATCTAAATAAAAAATATTACTATGTTTTCCCATTAACTCAAAAATTAAATATTTGCTAATTTCATCTCCAGGCTTTTTTGCAAAACCAAATTTTATTACTCTCTCGAAATTATCTTGATCAATCGAAATTAAAGCCATATATTTTAATCCGTATCTTATTTGTTTAGAAAGTGTGCTTTCTCTGCCTATCTTTTCTGGCCTATTTATCTTTAGTATTCTGGGAGAGTCACCATTCCATGAAACTTCTAACCAAGTTTGAGAATTAACTCCTCGGAAACATAATTGAATTGTATTAGGCTCTGGTTGTTGGGCAGTCTCAAACTTTGTAGGTAAAATGTTTTTTGTTAAATAATGCAAGACAGATCTAATCGATGTAATATCCATTATCTGTGGCACACCTTTTTGCATTATTTCTATTTAACTCTCAAAGCGTTTATTTTACTGTAAAAAATTTAATATGAAAAATCAAAAAAAACTCATTATTCTTACTGGACCTAGCGGGGTGGGTAAAGGAACTGTTGTTAAAGAAATATTAGGTAAAGATAAAAATATTTGGCTTTCAATATCTGCAACTACTAGAGAACCTAGACAGGGAGAGAAGGAAGGAGAAAATTATTATTTTTTGAATGAAGAAAAGTTTAAAGAAATGATTGAACAAAACCTTTTTCTTGAATGGGCTCAATTTGCAGGAAATTACTATGGCACTCCTTTATCTTCCGTTAATGAAAAAATTAACAAAGGATTTACCGTACTTCTTGAAATTGAAGTGGAAGGTGCAAAGCAGATAAAAGAAAAGTTTCCTAATTCCCTTTCAATATTTTTACTTCCTCCTGATAAAGCAGAATTAGAGAGAAGAATAAGAAATAGAGGAACAGAAAAAGAAGACTCAATTAAAAAAAGACTCTCAAGAGCAAACTATGAGATTTCAGCATCAAATCAATTTGATTTTGCATTAATAAATCACAAGGTCGCTGAAACAGCGGAGAGAATAATCAAATTAATACAAACTTAATTTTTCTCTCTTTTATCAGCTCATTGGATGAAATAGTAAGTCTGGGAAAAACCTATTAAATTCAATAATTATTCCTGCTGTAAGGCTTAGCCAAATTGCTGCAACTACTGGTGCAGATCTAACAAATTTTGTGTTTAGAATTTTGAACATTTTTTTATAAAAGTTTTTTAAAGATGTTTAACGAGGACCATTTAGTGTAATGTTGTTATCTTTCTCTCTTAAATCTCCATTTCTACCTTGCTTATTAGCAAGAAGAGGCCATTGTGCACCTTTTACAAGACATTTTTTAGCTAGGTCTAGATCTATAATAATTTCAAGATCTGCTGGATTCTTAGTCTTTTTTGATTCAATTAAGTACTCTCTTCCGGACCAGCCTATAATCCCAGCAATGTAAATGAACAATACTCCTGGAATAAGTAAATCGCCCTCATGACCTCTATTTAATAGAGCTCCCCATGGCTCGAGTGGAGGTCCAATAATTAAATGAGGAAGGCCATCATCTCCGCATGATGCTTTTCCATACCTTTCAAATCTTGCTATGTCTTTTTGAGTGGTTGCAGAACTAGCTCTCTCAATAAATTTAGGATTTTCAGAGCATTTTGTGAGGGCTGATGCAGTATATTCTGTGCTTGCTCTGTCAGCGTTTAAGGCAGGTCCATTAGCCGCTAGAGCAATAGGAGTAATTCCTAGGAACAGAAAAACCGAGGTTATGATTGAAAAAAAGAATTTCATAAGTTGCAATCTTTAATTCCTTATAATGTGTTAAGTAAGAAATTAATATTAAAATAGAACAAGTTGAATCAAATATGCGTAAAGTTTTAGCTATTGAAACAAGTTGTGATGAGACATCTGTCTCAATAGTTTCAAATAGTGGCGATACTTTTAAAATTCATTCAAATATTATTGCATCTCAAATTGAGGATCACTCAAAATGGGGGGGAGTTGTTCCTGAACTTGCAGCTAGAAAGCACTTAGAGATATTACCTTTTGTTTTAGAAAAGGCTTTAAGAGAATCAAAAATTAAAATTGGGGAGATTGATTTTATTGCATCAACCGTAGCTCCTGGATTAGTTGGGTGTTTACGAGTTGGCTCTATTACTGCAAGATCACTTTGCATGTTGCATTCAAAGCCGTTTTTGGGAATTCATCATTTGGAGGGACATTTATCTTCGATTCTTTTTTCAGAAAACTATCCAAAGAAATCTTTTCTTACATTACTTGTTAGTGGCGGACACACTGAATTGATCAAGGTTGACGATAGAAGGGGAATGCAAAGACTTGGGAAAAGTTTTGATGATGCCGCTGGAGAAGCCTTTGATAAAGTTGGAAGATTATTAGGTCTTAGTTATCCAGGAGGACCGGCAATTGAAAAGATTGCTAAAAATGGGGACCCAATGAAATTCAATTTACCAAAATGTAGGATTTCTGATAAAAAAGGTGGATTTCTTAAATATGATTTCTCTTTTAGTGGTTTAAAGACTGCTGTATTAAGATTAGTTGAGAAAATAAATTTAGAAGGAAAGACTGTTCCAGTTCCTGATATTGCGGCTAGTTTTGAAAGAGTAGTGGCAGAGGTCTTGGTAGAGAGAACTATAAGATGTGCAGAAGATTATAGCTTGGATAATGTTGTTGTAGTTGGGGGAGTTGCTGCTAATAGTACATTAAGAAAAATGATGATTAGTGAAGCTTGTAAAAAATCTATTAAAGTTCATTTAGCTCCCCTTAATCTTTGTACAGATAATGCGGCAATGATTGGAGCGGCGGCTTTGTTCAGGATAAAATTTAAGGATCATTTAAGTTCCCTTAAATTAGGTGTCTCAGGAAGACTATCAATTGAACAAGCAAATACCCTATATGAAGAAAATCCTCCTTTTTAACTCCAATGAATAAGCAATCTAAAATCGAGGTTAAAGAGACAAAAAACTTTGTTGATAAAAAGGAATTGAATTTATGGAAAAGAGGTTTTACCCCTCAAGCTGAAATATGGAATGGAAGGATGGCAACTATTGGTATAGGAATAATTTTTATTATTATTGCTCTAATAAGTCAATTTTCCCGATGAAGATCAATTTATTAACTTATAAATATTTTGAGAAAATTATTAAATATTACTTTGGTTCAGTTGATTAATTAAATTTAAGAAAGTATTTTATTTCATGGACTTGATATGAGATTATTGATTTAATCAAAATAATTAATAGTTCTTATTATTTATAAAATTATATGACGCCTGAAAGGCTTGGATTACTTTGGGGAATAACTGTATTTGCAGGCGCTTGTGCTCGATTATTTTCTTCTATTACAGGATTTCCTAGTGTTGTTATTTTGTTGCTTTCTGGATTATTAATTGGAAGATCGGGTTTAGGACTTGTGGAGCCCTTAGATCTTGGACAAGGGCTTGAAACTATTGTCGGACTTTTAGTCTGTTTAGTTCTATTTGAAGGGGGACTAAATCTAAAACTGCCTGAGGGAAATATAAGAAATACTGTTTTGAAAATTTCATTAATAAGACTATTCATTTCATTGTCAGCTGGAATTTTTATTGCTCATTGGCTGGCTGGCCTTTCATGGCAAGTTGCAGGTATATATAGTGCCATAGTTCTAGCTACTGGACCTACAGTCATCTCTCCATTAGTTGAGCAAATAAAATTAGCTTCCCCTCTTTCGGAAGTTTTAAAGGCTGAAGGGTTGTTACTTGAACCAATTGGTGCAGTATTAGCTTTATTACTTTTGGAGCTAACGTTAGGGGACCTTCGAGGGATTAACGATGTTTTTATTGCGTTAATGCAAAGATTAGGGGGAGGAGTTTTAATCGGAATAAGTTCAGGATGGGTACTATCAGAAATTTTGAAAAAAATTAAAAATGAAGCTTCATTTGGCATTGAGCTTCAAGTTACTCTTGGGTTTATTTTCCTTGTGTATGGAATCTGTGAATATTTTTTACCAGAATCAGGCCTGCCTGCCTCAGTCGCGGCAGGTTTTATTGTGGGAAAAAGAGAAATAATAGATAAGGAGAAATTGGATAATCTAATAGGTGAATTAGCTCAATTAGCCATAACAGTTCTTTTCCCCCTTTTGGCGGCTGACGTTTCTTGGGGTGAATTAAGTCCTCTAGGATGGGGAGGTATTGTTTCCGTTTTGATGATGATGATAATTGTTCGTCCTATCTCTATCTGGATAGCGACAATGGGAAGAGAATTAGATTTAAAGGAAAAAGTATTTTTAGCCTGGTTAGCCCCAAGGGGTATTGTTACTGCAGCAGTTGCCTCTCTTTTTTCTATTAGATTAGAGCAGGCTGGCGTCCTCGGAGCTGGACGTCTTCAAGGCTTAGTGTTTCTTACTATATTAATGACAGTGGGAATCCAAGGACTTACTGCTAAACCCTTGGCTAATAGGCTAGAATTAGGCCAAAAAAATAATTTAGACTGATTTAAGACATCTTTCAATTCGCGTTAAATCACTTTTACTCTCTGAGAAAAGTACCCAACTTTGAATTAAATCTGGCCCACTGAGAGAACCAAAAAAGGCTACTCTTAATGATTTCATTAATATCCCTTTTTTAATATTATGTGTTTTTGAGATTTCGTTAACTATCTCTTTGGCGTTCTCATTTTCTAATTTCAACCCATTTTTCTCAATTAAGTAATTTAAAACGAGTCTAAGAGATACTTTGCAATCATTATTTTCAAGAAAATCTTGACCTTCTTTTTGAATTGGAGGTATTAAGAAAAATGGTTTTGATTGATCAATGGCATCTCTTAAAAGGATCATCGAGTCTTTAATCAAAATTGCTAATTTAATAGCCCATTCTTGAGATGGTGGCTCCCACCCCATATTATCCCAGTATTTCCATATGATCTCACTTAACTTTAATGATTCCATATTTTTTATGTACTGAGAATTAATCCAGTTAAGTTTTTCCCAACTGAATTTAGCTCCAGCTTTATTTATATCTGATAAATCAAAAAATTTAGATATCTCATCAATTGAAAGTATTTCACGCTCTGTAGATTTTGGTGACCAACCTAGAAAGGCCATGTAGTTCGATAAGGCCTCAGGCAAATATCCCATATCTCTAAATTCGTCGATTGAAGTAACGCAATCTCTCTTAGATAATTTTTTCCCTTCGCTATTTAGTATTAAAGGTGTATGTGAAAATATTGGCAATTTAAAATCTAATGCTTCATAAATTAATATTTGTTTTGCAGTGTTAGAGATATGGTCTTCTCCCCTTACTACATGAGTAATATTCATGAAATTATCATCAACTACAACTGCAAGATTATACAAAGGATCTCCAATCTCATATCCTTGAGCCCTTCTTGATAAAACTAAATCACCACCGAGGTCCTTCCCTTTCCATTTAATTTCACCTCTTATCTGATCTACCCATTTGATTTGTATTGTTTCATCAATCTTAAACCTTATTACTGAAGACCTCCCCTTAGATATGAATGTTTCTATTTCTTCTTTTGAAAGATTTCTGTGCCTATTATCATGCTTTGGAGGTAATCCTTTATTTTTTTGTTCTTCCCTTAGTTGAGAAATCTCATCTTCTGTCGTAAAACATCTATATGCATTTCCACGTTCCAATAACTTTTTGATGTAGTTTTTGTGAATTGAAATTCGCTCACTTTGCTTTACAGGGGCTTCATCCCATTTAAGTCCAAGCCATTTCAATCCCTCTAATATATTTTTAGTGTATTCAGATTTAGATCGAAGAACATCTGTATCTTCTATCCTGAGAAGGAATTTACCACCTATTTTTTGTGCATACAACCAGTTAAATAAGGCTGTTCGAGCTGTACCAATATGAAACAAACCCGTTGGACTTGGGGCTAATCTTAAACGTTTTTCCAAATTTCTTTTAGAAAAAAAAACGGGACCGACGGGATTCGAACCCGCAACTTCCGCCGTGACAGGGCGGTGCTCTAACCAGTTGAACTACGGTCCCAAAATTTTAGCTCTAAATTTTCTTAGAACATCAATCTTAAAATTATCAGATCATATAACTTAATTAATATTGTTGTAATAAAAAAAATTTTAATTTGAGGGTTTTAAGAAATAATTTGTTTAAGATCTAATTAAATATTATAAAAATATTTATTTTTGGGGTCTAAAGCCAGCCGGTTCTATCAACCTAACTTGGTTGCCTCTAGCGGTAAATTCTCTGCCTTGATCACTCTGCACAACAACTCTTCCTCCAGATTTAACTCTGATGACTCTTGCACGAACCCATCCTAATGCTGCTGATTCGAGGACTTTAACTACGTCCCCAGGTTGAAGATCTAACTCCATCTTATGAAATAAATGATTTACATAATGTTGATCAAACGCGTCGTGGAGGACTTGAACCCCCGACATCAGGTTTTGGAGACCTGCGTTCTACCAACTGAACTAACGACGCATTTAATTGATTATAAGCGCCTTTGTGAACAATAAGTTGATTAATTTACAACTTTATCGATCAAAGCGTTGTTTAACGCGAGTAGCTTTTCCTACTCTATCTCTTAGATAAAATAGCTTAGCTCTTCTTACTTTACCTCTACGTTCTACTTTTAGAGAGGCAACCTGTGGACTATGTAGCATAAATACTCTTTCAACACCTATACCCTGGAAAATTCTTCTAACTGTAATAGTCTGGTTAATACCTCCATGCCTTTTTGCGATGACAACACCTTCATAAGGCTGAACTCTTTCTTTATTACCTTCTGTAATTTTTACCCCAACCCTAACAGTGTCCCCAACATAAATTTCAGGCAACTCTTTTTTTAACTGTTCATTTTCAAATTCCTCAATAAGGTTTGAAAAGCTTATGGATTTTTTGGTTTCAGAAACTAAGTTTTTTTCTTTTTGTTCAACTGCCTTATCAATTGATCCGTCAGCTTTAACAGCGGTTTCTAATTCATTTTCTTGTTTATCTTTGGCCATTTGGGTCTTTTTTATCCTACAAGTGTTATATCTTAACCTTTTGACTCGCCTTTAGTAACCTTTTTGGTAAATGAAATTGTTTTTGAAAACATTTGGAATCCCGTTATGAGCATCCATAAAACTCCAAGGGAATTCAATAATACATATATTAATTCTCCATTGTCCCCAAGCCATTCGCCTTCATGGAGCGACATTAACCAATGAACTTGGTCTCTAGAGTAACCTAATAAATCTTTTGAAATCCTATAGATAAGCCCTGTAATTGAAGACATAAATAATGGAAGAAAAACCCAAGGCGCCAAAGCCTTATGAAATTGCCTAGAATTAGATAAAAATTTCATTCCTGTTTCCCATTGTTATTGATAGATTTAAGATAGCCAAGTCCATAATGGCTATTTTGATGATATTTAGCTATTACTATTATTTATTCCAATGAAACATTTTGCAGATCTTTTATTAAATAAAAATAATTCCAAAACTAATGATCAAGTTCCTTTTATTCAAAGGAGAAGAGGAATTGAAATCAAGTCTGCACGTGAAATTAATTTGATGAAAAAATCTAGCAGGATAGTAGCAACAGTCTTGAAGGAAATTAACGACTTAATTAAGCCCGGTATGAGCACAAAAGATTTAGATGATTTCGCAGAGAAGAGGATAAAAAGTTTTGGAGCTGTGCCAAGTTTTAAGGGCTATCATGGTTTCCCTTCAAGTATTTGTTCTAGTATTAATAATGAGGTTGTTCACGGAATACCAAATAAAAATAAAATAATTAAAAACGGTGACCTAGTTAAAATTGATACTGGAGCATATTTAGAAGGCTTCCATGGTGATAGTTGCATATCAATTTGTGTAGGAGAAGTTACTGCAAAAGCTCAAAATCTTAGTGATGTAGCTTATAAAGCATTGTATGCAGGGCTTTCTAAAATTAAGGCAGGGAATACACTTCTTGATGTGGCTGGTGAAATCGAAGATGTTGTTACGAAAAATGGATTTAGTGTGGTTGAAGATTATACAGGCCATGGAGTTGGTAGGAATCTTCACGAAGAACCTTCTGTATTTAATTTTCGTACTAAAGAATTGCCAAATGTTGTCTTACGTGAAGGAATGACATTAGCTGTGGAGCCTATTGTTAATGAAGGTAGTAAATTTTGTAAAACATTAAATGATAGATGGACGGTCATCACAAAAGATGGAAAATTATCTGCACAGTGGGAGCATACAATAGTTGTTTTAAAAGATGGTATCGAAATATTGACAGAGAGAGATTTCTAGCTTTTAAGATTTGTACTTATAAATGATTTGGCAATATAAATAATTAAAAAATTCTTTCATTGGGAAAAGCAGGTAAGTTAATGGATTTGGACTAATAATTATTAAATAACTTTTTGAATTAGCTAAATCACAAATCCTTTTAGATACAAATTCCGCACTCATGATTCCAATTGGATTTAGTTCTGACTTAAAAGGGCCTAGGATGATCTTTTTTATAATTAATTTTTTCTTCATATCTTTGTTCATAAGATTCTTTTTGAAAGAAACTAATTTACCAATGAGGGATTTACTTATCTCATATGTTGGATTCAGGGCTGGTAATATTTCTGCTTCAGATGTGTTTATCCAAATCTCTTTTGTTATTACTGATTCGTTTGTTAAAGCAATATCTTCAAATAGATTTAAAAGTTTGAATTTGCTTAATGCATTTATTTCTAGTGAGTTTTCATAATTGGAATTTTCTCTGCTCAAATCATAGATACCGTGGTTCAAAATTAAAAGATCTATCTTTTCTAAATGCTTTTTTAATATCGATTCTTTTCCACATTCCCATTTAACCCATTCATTAGGAGATTCAAGATTTATTTCATAATCAGTTTTACTATGACTAAATCCAATAACTTTATAACCTTTCTGACGAAATAGTTTTGTTAATTGTATACCTAGCGCGCCACTAGCCCCAGTAATCCCAACAGTTTTTTGGTTTCTACTTGCATTTATCATATTTTTTGATTTTGATGAAGTTCCAAATAACTAAAATTAATTTATCAAAAAAAATATATTTGTTTACTTATTTTTTTAAAACTCATAAAAAAATATTTGTTTAGTTCAGAAAAAAACATTATCTTAAACCTATTAATAAATAATTCTACTAATTATGAGCGATATATTATTAATTGGTTCATGTGAGCCATTTAGTGGTAAGTCTGCATTGGTTCTTGGATTAGCAAAAAGACTATTACACGAGAAAAAAAAGGTACGTATCGGCAAACCACTTGCAACCTGTATCGAACTTACAAATCTGCCTTCAATGTCTTATGAAGGATTAATAGATGATGATGTTAAGTTTATTGGAACTACATTAGGTATAGAAGAAGAGAATTTAATATCTTCAGTAGGATTATTGGATAACATATCAGCTGAAAAAAGGATCTACAACAAAGATTTACTTCCAGGTAAAGGCTTTGATCAAATTTCTGGATTGGTTGGTGATGATTTTGAGGGGTTAAATATTTTAGAAGCGGCTGGAAGCCTGCATGAAGGAATGATTTATGGTTTAAGTCTTCCACAACTAGCTGAGAGCCTAGATGCGAAAGTCTTAATTGTTAATTTATGGGAAGATTGTAAGAGTGTAGATGCATTACTTGATGCGAAAAAACAATTAGGAGAGCATTTGGCTGGAGTTGTATTGAATGCAGTTTTGCCTCAAGAAGTCGAGAAAGTTAAAAATGAAATAATACCTTCTTTAGAAGATTTGAATATTGAAGTTTTTGGAGTAATGCCTAGATCCCCACTACTTAGGAGTGTCACCGTTGGGGAACTTGTAAGAAGATTAGATGCCAAAGTAATTTGTTGCCCTGAAAAAGATCAATTACTTGTTGAGACATTAAGTATTGGAGCAATGGGTGTAAATTCTGCGATGGAATTTTTCAGAAGGAGACGAAATATGGCTGTTGTTACTGGGGCTGACAGAACTGATATTCAACTTGCCGCGTTGGAGGCTTCTACCCAATGTCTTATTTTAACTGGATTAGGAGAACCTTTATCACAATTGATTCATAGAGCGGAGGAATTGGAGGTGCCAATTTTAAAAGTGGAATTAGACACTCTTGCTTCTGTAGAAATAATTGAACAAGCTTTTGGCCATGTCAGAATACATGAGTCAATTAAAGCCTCTTATGCTGTTCAGCTAGTTCAGGAGCATGTAAATCTAAACAGAATACTTGAAAAGATACATTTTCCCTGCAATTTTTCAGATAAATGCTAATTTCAAATATAGGAACCATTTTATTTTGAGTCGCTCTTTAGATTTACCAGCAACCGAAGGTGTTGATGCCTTAGCTCAAGAACTTGCAAAACTGCAGGATAATGGGAAAAGGAGAATTGCTTTTTTGGGTAGTAGACATGTACCAGTTGTAGATATCCACTTGATAGAGTTAATAGCAAGATCTTTAGCAGAGGAAGGACATAATATCCTTACATCTGGATCTCAAGGGGTCAACGCTGCTGTTATTCGAGCCGTGTTAGATATTAATCCATCATTATTAACTGTTTTATTACCTCAAAGTCTTGATAGACAAATACCAGAAATTCAGGATCAACTTGAAAAAGTTATGCATTTGGTTGAAAAAAGTGAAAATGATGAATTGCCTTTGCCACTTGCTAGTAGCTTTTGTAATCAAGAAATTATTACTAGGTGTGACCAATTAATATGTTTTGCCTTTCACGATAGTGAAACCTTACTAAATAGTTGTAGATGTGCTGAAGAAATGGGAAAAGTGGTTAGTTTGTTATTTTTTGATTAATTTAAACTATTTCTCCTAATTTAAAGATTATTTATGCTATTAATACTTAGCGTTTAAAAATCTAAAATGGCAGAAAGTTTTTCATTTGATGTAGTTTCTGATTTTGAGAGACAGGAATTAGTAAACACTTTGGATCAAGTAAAAAGAGAAGTTTCTCAGCGATACGATCTTAAAGGAACAGATACGGTAGTTGATTTAGATAAAGAAAATATTTTTATAACCACCAATAGTGAACTAACCCTAAATGCTATTAATGACATAATTAGACAAAAGGCAATAAAAAGAAATTTATCTTTAAGAATTTTTGACTACGGTGAGATTGAAATAGTTAGTGGTAATAGAGTCAAACAAACCATTTTATTAAAACAAGGAATTAAGCAGGAAATAGCAAAAAAAATCAGTAAAAATATTAGAGAACAAATAAAAAAAATTAATGTCAGCATTAATGGAGAAACACTCAGAGTTTCTAGTAAGAGCAAAAATGATCTTCAATTAGCAATTAAGCTTGTTAGTGAGCTGGAAGAGTCTTTGAACATTCCTCTAATAGCTAATAACTTTAGATAAGATATTATTAATGGTTATTTTCAAATATGACAGATCATCCAGAATCTCTCATTAAATCTTTGATTAAGACAGTAAAAGAATATCCTCGTTTTTCAAAAGAAGAAATAGAGAAACTTTGTTGGATGGCAGTACATGAGCATAAGCATGGTGTTTTACCCTCTGAATATGACATTAGGGAAATAGATGAGGAGCTTTATTTAAAACTTTTGCAGGAATTTAAATCCAATATTTAAGAAATAATACTTACATTTCTTTATACAATTATTAAAAAAATATTTTAATTAAATGCCTTATTAATGCACTAATTAATCTATTTAAATATGATTAATTAAAAGAAAAAATTTAATGTCAACATCCTTTAAAAATGTCACACCAACTGGACCCGGTGGGACTACAACATTATTGATTGTATTGTCTTTTACAGGCTTTCTTTTGCTCACCCAATCACTCTTTGTTGTTCCTTCTGGACAAGTTGCAGTAGTTACAACATTAGGGAAAGTAAGTGGCCCCTCTAGAAGAGCTGGTTTAAACTTCAAACTTCCATTTGTTCAATCTGTATATCCATTTGATATTAAAACTCAAGTTCAACCAGAAAAATTTGAAACTTTAACAAAAGATCTTCAGGTTATTAGGGCTACTGCCACTGTTAAGTATTCAGTAAAACCTAACGAGGCAGGAAGAATTTTCGCAACAATTGCAAGTAGAAATAGTGATGTTTATCAAAAAATTGTTCAGCCATCCTTACTCAAAGCCCTAAAATCAGTTTTTTCTCAATATGAGCTAGAAACAATTGCTACTGAATTTGCAGTAATTTCTGAAAAAGTTGGAGATACTGTTGCTCAAGAACTAAATTCATTCGATTATGTAGATGTTAAAAGCTTAGATCTTACTGGATTAGAGATTGCAGAAGAATACAGAGCTGCCATCGAACAAAAGCAAATAGCTGGCCAGCAACTACTAAGAGCAAAGACAGAAGTAGAAATTGCTGAACAAGAAGCACTTAGATATGAGACATTAAATAGAAGTCTCGACGATCAAGTGCTTTTCAAATTATTTCTAGATAAATGGGACGGTAGTACCCAAGTTGTTCCTGGCTTACCGGGTTCAGAAGGCGGAAGTCCACCAGTAATAGTTGGTGGAAGAAGATAATTATTTAGAATTAACTTTAATCTTACAATATAATTATTTACTTATTTTCTTTAGGGAAAACTAAGTAAATGATTATTTTTTTATCTCATTGAAAGATTGATCAAAAGCCTCAATAGTTTTATCAATTTCTTCTTCGCTATGTGATAACGATGTGAAACCAGCTTCAAAAGGGCTTGGGGCTAGGTAAACTCCTCGTTTAAGCATCTCTCTATGCAATTTGCCAAATAATTCTGCATCATTTGTTTTTGCTTCATCAAAATTTCTAACTGGCCCATCGCATAAGAAAAATCCAAACATAGCACTTACACTCCCTCCATTAATAGCAATTCCATTATTCTCTGCAGACTGAATTATTCCTTCAATTAATCTAGAAGTTGTTGCCTCTAGCTTCTCATAGGTTCCTTCTTGTTTGAGCAACTCAAGCGTTTTTATTCCAGCAGTCATTGCGAGCGGGTTTCCGCTCAAGGTGCCTGCCTGATAGACCGGTCCAGAGGGAGCAACCATTGACATTATTTCTTTCTTGCCTCCATAAGCTCCAACAGGTAGGCCTCCCCCAATAACTTTCCCAAGTGTGGTTAAATCAGGAGTAACTCCGAATTTTTTTTGAGCGCCTCCATAACTTATTCTGAACCCAGTCATTACTTCATCAAAAACTAATAAAGATCCATTTTCAGTTGTTAATTCCCTTAAGCCTTCTAAGAATCCAGGCTCAGGTTTAATAAATCCAGCATTTCCAACAATGGGCTCAAGAATCACCCCAGAAATGGCATCAGGATTTTCAGAAAATAATTTTTTTACTGCTTCAAGGTCATTGAAAGGAGCAGTAAGTGTATTGGCAGTTGTTGTTCGTGGAACTCCTGGAGAGTCTGGTAATCCTAAAGTAGCTACACCTGATCCGGCTTTCACCAAAAACATATCAGCATGACCGTGATAACAACCGTCAAATTTAATCACTTTATCTCTTCCAGTAAATGCTCTCATGAGCCTTAAAACGGCCATACAAGCTTCAGTCCCACTATTAACAAATCTAACCATTTCTACAGATGGGACGGCATCTATTACCATCTCAGCAAGTTTGTTCTCTAAAACGCAAGGAGCTCCAAAGCTGGTGCCTTTCTCAATAGCTTCCTGCAATGCCATTGTAACTTCAGGGTGGGCATGTCCACATATAGCGGGTCCCCAACTACCTATGTAGTCAATATATCTATTTCCATCGATATCCCAAGCAAATGGACCTTTGACTCTATCAAAAACAATTGGCTGTCCACCGACAGACTTGAAGGCTCTTACTGGTGAACTTACTCCTCCTGGCATTAATTTTTGGGCAGTGGAGAAAATTTCTTCAGATTTGGTGAAATTTAATATATCAGTCACAATTTAACTAAATAAAGCTTTGAGAAAAATTCTGTCATGTCCTAAATTAGAAATAAGTAAAAATTTTGTCAATCAGATTGAAATTCTACATTATGATATTTTTATTGCGATAGTTTGGATTGTAAATTATTAATTTTTAAGAAATTATCAAGCAAATCAATATCTCTCTAGATAACCCTTTACTTGTAAGCCTTTTCAGGCATTAAAGAGAAATATATTTATTTTGTTTATATTTCGAAAAAATCATCTTCATCCTCAAAAAAATCTTCATTTATGTCATTCAAATTAAGATCAATCATTACTGGGGCATGATCACTGGGGCGTAAATTTGTTCTTGGTGAGCTGTCTATAACACAACTTTTAAGTTTTGATGAAAGTTCTTTACTGATGTAGATATGATCTATTCTCCAACCTTTATTTAATTCATACGCGTTATTACGGTAATCCCACCAACTCCAATGACCAGTATTTTTTTCAAAAATCCTGAAAGAATCTATTAATCTTCCTTTCAGAACATTATCTAGTGCATTCCTTTCTATCTTAGATGCCATTATCCCTCCTTCATATTTCTTTGGATCATGAATATCTAAAATAGATGGAGCAATATTAAAATCACCCATAAGACAGATCAATTCTCCTCTTTTTTCATGCTCATCCAAGAAAGAAGCTAAACTTCTCAACCAATTAATTTTATATTCAAACTTATCAGATTCTAGTGAAGATCCGTTAGGTACATAGACATTTATGATTTTAATACCATCAATATCAGCAGAAATTAATCTTTTTTGATTTAAAAAAATTTCAATGTTTTGATCAGAGTCCGCACAACCGTAAAATCCTTTTTTTACATTTTGAGCTTTAATTTTAGAAATAATAGCAACTCCATTGTATGATTTTTGTCCGTAAACTTCTACTGAATATCCTAATTTCTCGAAAGGTTCTAATGGGAAATCATCATCAATAACTTTTGTTTCCTGCAAACATAGAATATCTGGATTGACTTGATTCATCCAATCTATTATTTGTGAAAGTCTGGTTCTTATAGAGTTAACATTCCAAGTTGCTATTAACAAATTTCAACAAATTATGTAAGATTAAGTTAGCAGATATTTTTGGCGTTAAAGAATTTTGAAATTAAATAAAATGAAAAATTATTTTTGCAAAATCTTACCTAAATCAATACCTTTTTTAATTATTTCTATTTTCTTAGTTTTATTAAAAGGTAATTTATTAAATGCTGAATATTTATTTGAAGAATTAGAAATTGATACCTCAACTAAAAGTGAGGAGGGTGGTATGGCTATTCCAACCAATCCATTCGAAATTGTGGAAATGATAAGGAGACAAAATAGTATGAATGATGCGACTAAGCCTTCTGATGCTATTGACGATGCATTAAAGTCTTTTAACGTTTTGGAGGAAAAATAAGAAATTTAATACAATAAATTTTCATTCAAATTTTAAATATGTTAAAAAATCCCATCCCACAAGTTACTAATCAATTGCAGTATAGAGCAATCGGTATTATTAATGGTAAATTTACTCCTCATGATGGTGAGCAATTAAATAGAGGTTTTTTAGTTGATAACAAAGGCGAAAAAATTGAAACAGTGATACTAGGTAAAGCATTATCACTTTTAAAAAAGCATATTGATTTGAATAAAAGTTATTTTTGGGTGGTTTATCCAAAGAATAAAAATACTCAAAACTTGCATTTACAGGTTGCAGGTGTCTGGGATCCTTACAAACTGAATAATTTTCCAAATGATTCTTCAAAAACAAAATTCTCTAAATTATTAGAAGAACTAGATTTAAGAGATAATTATTTTTCTGTTAGAGGTGAATTGGTTTTTGTCAATACTCAAAAAAAAGAAATTGTTATTAAAATTTGCTCTGCTTCAAAGTTAAAGAAGTTAAAAAATAAAAATTTTAAATTAGTCATAAAAGGTGAGCTTTCTCTTGAACTTCTTAATAGTTTTGTAAGCTTAGATATCAACAGACAAGGTAATGCTTTGAAGTTACTCAGTTACGAAGTTATTGAAAAAGATTTTTCTAAAAATATCTAGAATGAAAGGTTGATTTTTATCGCAATTTTACCAATCAAGAAATCTTAGATTTATGGATGATATTTTAATTGAATGTTCTCCAGGCATATCTGGAGATATGTTGTTAGGAGCTTTTTATGATTTAGGTGTGCCTAAAAAAATAATTGAACAACCACTTATTGATCTTGGATTAAATGATCTTTATCATCTAGAGTTTAAAGAATCAAAAAGTTGTTCAATCAGAGGGATAAAGGCAAAGGTTAAGGTTAATAATATTGATTGTAATTCTATTAAAAGAACTTGGAGAAGTATTAAAGAAGTTATTTTAAATGGGCAATTAGAAGATAAATTAAAGCAAATAATTTATGAAGTATTTGAATCTTTGGCAATTGCCGAAGGAAAAGTTCATGGTATCAAATCTGAGGATGTTCATTTTCATGAAATTGGAGCTATAGATTCATTAGTGGATATCATAGGAGTATGTACTGCATTGAATTACTTAAATCCAAAGAGGGTTTATTGTAATGAACCAATGTTGGGGAAAGGTTTTGTTCAAACTGAACACGGAAAATTATCTGTGCCACCTCCTGCTGTAATAGAGCTGATAAGACAAAAAAATATTAAGGTTTTATCAAGCTTTGACTCAATAGAGGGTGAACTATCTACTCCAACTGGCATTGCTTTACTTTCTAATTTAGTTGACTACTTGCAACCCCCTTCAAAATATTCTATTAACTCTTATGGAGTAGGCATTGGTAACCTAAAATTTCCATTCCCTAATTTGGTAAGAATTTATAAAATTACTTCATTTGAGGATTCTTCTATTAATAAACAAATTAATCCAAAGTATGAAGAGATATCTATTCAAGAAGCATGGATTGATGACCAAACCCCTGAAGACATATCTAATTTTGTGGAGAAACTGAGAATTGAGGGAGCTTACGATGTTTCTTATCAAGCTATCAATATGAAAAAAAATAGAATTGGATTTTCTATTCAAGCTATCTTGCCGATAGAAAAAAAAGAATACTTTAGGCGGTTATGGTTTGTTTATTCCAATACTATTGGAGTTCGTGAAAGGACTCAATCAAGGTGGACGCTACTTCGAAGGAGAGGAGAATGTGCAACGACTTTTGGAAAAATAAAAGTTAAACAGATTTTGAAACCTGATGGAACAATAGTTATGAAACCAGAAAATGATGAAGTTTTGAGATTAAAACTTGAGCATAAAATATCAACTGACGAAATAAAAAAAATAATAGAAGAGTCAAGTAAAGAATTTAAAGCATTTGAAAACTGGAAATGAGATTTAATATAAGTAATCAATCATATTGGAAATTGCTTAAAAAAATTAATTTTGGTGGTTTAAAGAGCATTTTCTTTATTTCAAGCTTATTATATTTTGGCATCTATTTTTTTTATAATATTGATCAAATTTCTTTTGATATTAATTTAGAAAAAAATGGAATTAATCTATCTTTATCATTTTTATTTTGTGTTTTAAGTATTTACTTTAACGCGTATGCTTGGAAATATATAGTTAAGTGGTTTGGGAAAGAATTTAAAATTAATAATCTAGTTTCCTTCTATGTTTTAACCAATACTCTTAAATACGTTCCAGGAGGAATTTGGCATTTTGTTGAAAGATTTAATTTTATAAAAAATATAAGTAATTCTCAGATCGCTTTGTATTCAACACTTATTGAACCTTATTTTATGTTGAGTGGATCTTTTCTTTTAGCATCGCTGGGGGTAATTTTTTCACCATTTTACTTTTTTTTTATTTTGCCTTTAGTATTTTTAAATAGGAAACTAATTTATATTGTATTAAAAAGATTAGGGTCTCTAAAGGGTAAAGTATTTGAGGTTTTGAGACTTTCAAATTTAAAAGACCAATTTGAAAAGAAAATAAATATTATTTCATTTTTCCCCACTAGAGCTTTGTTACTTGAAATTGGGTTTGTTTTTTCTAAATTTATTGGGTTTTATATTTGCCTTAATACTTTTTATACAAATGATTTCAACTTCATATTTTTATTAGTAATTTTTTCTTTGTCATGGTCTTTAGGCTTAGCAGTTCCAACAGCTCCAGGTGGGGTTGGCGTTTTTGAAGCGTGCCTCCTTTTTTTTGTTGGTAGAAATATTCCACAAAATGGAATTCTTGTTAGCTTAATTTACTTTAGGGTCATATCTACATCAGCAGATTTGTTGTTAAGCTTCCCTTTTTTAATTAAAAAATTATTTAAAAGAATTTAGCTCTTTTTTTCTAAACTTGGTATCAATGTAATTGATGCAATAAGTCCTAAAGTCATGATAAGAATTGCTGGTAATATTGCCTCTATCATTCTTTCATCTCCAGCATATTGATAAATTCTCACTGATAATGTATCGAAATCGAATGGTCTTAAAATAAATGTTATTGGTAATTCTTTTATCGTGTCTACAAAAACTAAAAGTGATCCTACAAATATTGGTCCTTGGAGTAGAGGTAGATGAATCTTTTTGATGATTCCTAGCCAATTCTCTCCTAGTCCAAGTGCAGCTTCATCAAGACTAGGAGAAATTCTCTCAAGACTTGAATCAATAGAACCCTTAGAAATAGTTAGAAATCGGACAAGATAACCCCAAATTAGTAGGCAAATAGCAATAAAATTGAATTTTGAAGAAGAAATACTTATCAAAGATAAAGCTAATACCGTGCCTGGGATTGCGTAACCTATCCCCGAAAGGTTTGTTATTAGGCTTATAAATAAGCTTTTATTTGGGCGTCTAGCTAAGGAAATTATCAAGGAGAATAACATCGTTATTATTGCTGTAAAAAGTCCTAGACTAATAGTCCTTAATGATAGGGTGAGTAATTCTATAGAAAACCCTTTTTGAATTTGATCGATATTTAACAGTACCCAAAAACATGGAATTCCAAAAGAGAAAATTGGAGGAAATAAGGATATGGTTATTGCCAAAAGGGCTCTAGTTTTTTTTAATTCCCATCCTTGAGACTCTTGTGATGCAGGATTTTCGCTCCACCTTTTTGATTCTCTTCTTGAGAATTTTTCAAAAATAATTAAAGTGAAAATTATTATCAATGCTACCAAAGATAATCCAATAGCACTTTTTGGATTACCCTCAATTATCCAATTCTCGGCTATACCTGTAGAAATACTTGGAATATTTAATAATGCAAAAGTCCCGAGCTCATTCATTACTTCCATACACATTAAACTTATTCCAGTTATTAGTGCTGGTAACGCCATTGGAAAAGCGATTTTAAAGAAGCTCTGCCATGGCCCAACTCCTAATCCCCTGCTAGCATTGATTTGGTTAACTCCAAATTTATTGAAACTTTCATTAGCAAGAATGAATACATATGGATAAGTAGAAATCGAAAGTATTAAAACTCCCCACCATAAACCAGTTACTTGATACCCAAAAATACTTCCTAAATCCTGCAAAACTGCTGTTATTAGATATGCTGGAGCAGCTAGTGGCACAAGCTGACAAATACGGAGAACTTTTCTGTACTTAAAATCACAATTTGAAAGTAACCACCCATTCAAAGTACCTAAGCCTCCACCAAATAGACTTGTTAGTGCTAAAACTTTTAAAGTGCTTAGTACCTCATCTCCTCCTGCAATACCTAATGAAAAATTCCCAGTAATTAAGTAAACAATTCCTTCTCGAAGAAAATTGGAAATTGGAATAATTACTAGGAGTGCAACAATAAACGAAGTTATATAAAGAGGTGTTTCTTCGGTTACTGCTTTTTTAAATCCTTTAATAAATATTTTCAAAAATTAATTAAATCCTAATTTACTCTAATCTGAATTAAATCTACATGATGAAAGTTGATTTTTAATAGTTTGATGATCTAAGTTTTTACCAATTAATACTATCTTGTTTGATTTATCTTTTGTCCATTCTTCATCATCTAGAGAAAAACGTTTCCCAGATAAGTGAAAAATGTGTTTTCTTTCACTTTCCATAAACCATAATATTCCTTTTGCTCTATATACATTTTGTGATATTAGATTATCTAAGAAATATTGAAATTTTCTTAAGGAAAATGGTTCAAACGTCTCATAAGAAACTGATGTAAACCCCTCAATATTATTTATCAAATCGTGTGAATGAGAAGAATGATCGTGTGAATGAGAAGAATGATCGTGTGAATGAGAAGAATGATCGTGTGAATGAGAAGAATGATCGTGTGAATGAGAAGAATGATCGTGTGAATTATTTCCTACATTTTTTTTATTCTTCTCGAGTTGAAAAGTATCTGTCTCAAACAGACCTACGCTGAGTATTGTTTGTAATGCAACTTTACTATTAGTGGATCTTAAGATCCTTGGTTCTTTTTTTATATTATTTATAAACTTTTCTATTTTCTTTAATTGTTCTTCATTTACTAAATCAGATTTATTTAGAAGAAGGATATCTCCGTATAAAATTTGAGAATAAGCAACACTTGTATTATTAATTTCAAAATCAAAATTTTCTCCATCAATAACTGTAATGATCGAATCTAATCTTACTTTTTCTCTGAGATCACCAGCCGCAAAAGTCATAGCTACTGGTAATGGATCTGCTAGCCCAGTTGTTTCAACAATTAAATAATCTATTTGTCTAGCTTTTTCTAAAACTTTGTGCACAGTATTCAATAATTCGCCATTGATTGAGCAACATATACATCCATTATTTAATTCGATCATATCTTCTGAGCCTTCTATTATTAAATCGTTATCTATTCCTATCTCTCCAAATTCGTTAACTAAAACAGCTGTTTTAATGCCGACTTGATTTTTTAAAATGTGATTGAGAAGTGTGGTTTTCCCAGAACCTAAGAATCCACTAATAATTGTAACTGGCAACAATTTTTTAATCATATTGAGTAATTAAATTCAAAAGTTTGAAGATTTTATTTATCGAAAATTTTGTTAATTTCTAAAGCTAATGTTTGATCCAGATTTGTAATGCCTCCCAAATCATGGGTATTTAATCTAATTATTACTTTTGAATAAACATTCTCCCAATTAGGATGATGGTTATATTTTTCACAAATTAAAGCAACCTTAGTCATAAATGAGAAAGCTTCAATGAAATTCGCGAAATCAAATTCTCTTTGGATTTGTTCAGATTTAACTTCCCAGCCTGGTATTTTAACAACTAATTCCTTCAATTCTTCAGCTTCTAAAAGGTAAGGTTCCATTAAATAATTACACTTGTTTTATTTAATTATAAATACTTTACTTTTTCTCACCAATTATATGTACATTTATTGTTCTTTCCTTTTGATCAAATCTATGTTCCCATAAATAAACTGCTTGCCATGTACCAAGCATTAATTTACCGTCTTGAAAACTTAAGGATAAACAAGTGTTTGTTAAGGATGTTTTAATGTGTGCTGGCATATCATCAGCCCCTTCTTGATAATGTTTGTAGGATATTTCCTCTCTGTCTTTTGATAAGGATAAGTAAGAATCATATGGAACTATAGATTGCAGATATTTTTTTAGGTCCCTAAGTACATTTGGATCTGCATTTTCATTAATAGTTAAGCTGCAGCTGGTATGAAGTGAAGTTAAATTGCAAATTCCAGAATGAAAATTATTTTTTTCAATACATAAATTTAAATCATTTGTAATGTCAATAAAACCTTCACCATGGTTTAAATATTTTAATTCTGAAAATATTTGTTCCATATAATTCAAAACTCTATTAATCAATATCTTATTATGGATAAAAGATATATGTTTTTATGCATACATTAATATTTTTATCTTAAAATAAATTTAGTTTAAATTTAGATTTTTGGCTGAAACTCATTGGAATAAGCTGGGTGCTTATCTTAAAGAAACTCAAATATTAGGTTCAATCCAAAATACACTTTATTGGGATCAGAATACTGGGATGCCTAAGAAAGGAGCTTCTTGGAGGTCTGATCAACTTACTTACATTGCAAAAGTATTGCATAAAAGAAATTCTTCAGAAGAATTTTCTCACTTAATAAAATCTGCTAAAAATGAATTATTGGATATTGAACTAAATTCCGATAATCAACTTTTTATTAAAGATAAAGAAAGAAATATTAATCTTTTACTGAAGGAATTTAATAGAGAAAGAAATTTAGATCCTAAATTAGTCGAGTCTTTAGCAAAGGCAAAATCTAAAGGGTATGAAAGTTGGCAAGAGGCAAAGAAAAAATCAGATTTTAAAATTTTTCTCCCATTTTTTGAAGAATTAGTCAAATTGCGGATTGAAGAAGCAAAACAAATATCTGATCATTACTCACCATGGGAGACATTAGCCCAACCCTTTGAGCCTGAATTAACTTTGAAGTGGTTGAATAAAATGTTTCAACCATTGAAAGAAATTATCCCAACCTTGATTGGAGGAATTAATCAGTCAAAAAAAAATCGTTGGGATTTAGGTCCAGAATATCAACAAAATTTATGTTCTAAGTTACTAGATGAATTTGGGAGAGATAAAGATCTCGTTATTGTTGGTAAATCTCCTCATCCTTTTTCTATTACATTGGGACCTAACGATTATAGGATTACAACAAGAATTGTTGAGGGTGAACCATTATCAAGTTTTTTAGCAACTGCGCATGAGTGGGGGCATTCAATTTATGAGCAGGGTCTGCCATCTCAAAGTCACCAATGGTTTTCTTGGCCTTTAGGTCAAGCAACTTCTATGGGGGTTCATGAAAGTCAATCTTTATTTTGGGAAAATAGAATAGTTAAATCCAAATCTTTTTCAAAAAGATTTTTTAAAAACTTTGCTACGGCTGGATGTTCTCTAAATAATTATTTAGAACTTTGGAAATCTATTAATCATATGGAAGCAGGTTTAAATAGGGTTGAGGCAGATGAATTGACTTATGGCTTACATATATTAATAAGAACCGAACTTGAAATAGATTTGATTGAAGGAGACTTGCCCCCTAAAGATATTCCAACCGAATGGAATAAAAGATATTATCAACTCTTAGGAATAAAACCATCTCATGATTCAGAAGGGTGTCTTCAGGATGTCCACTGGAGTGAAGGTGCTTTTGGATACTTCCCTTCATATTTGTTAGGACATCTTATAAGTGCACAAATATCTATTCAAATGGAGAGAGATATTGGTTTGATTGATGATTTGATTGAAAATGGTGAATATCAAAAAATCATCTTTTGGTTAAAAAACAATATACATAAATATGGCAGATCAGTTAATTCTATGGAGTTGGTAAAAACTGTCACTAATGAGGAACTATCACCACACTATTTTATTAATCATTTAAGGTCTAAGATAAATGATTTTTGCTGAAACATTACTTTTAAAGAATTTAGTTTAGTGTGAGGTTGTAATATAAACAAAAATAATTTCTTAATGGCAAATCTTAACCAACCCCCAAGTAGACTCACACCAAATTTATTGCATATACTAAATGCTTTTACTGATAGCTCAAATTCAATAGTTAACTCTATTGTTGAATTGAATTCTAATACAATAAATAAATACGAATTAATTACAGAAACGGGTCATCTTAAACTTGATAGGGTTGGTTATTCTTCTCTTGCTTATCCTTTTGCTTATGGATGTATACCGAGGACATGGGACGAAGATGGAGATCCACTTGATATAGAAATCGTTGGAGTAACTGAGCCATTGATCCCTGGATCTATTGTGGAGGCAAGGATTATTGGGGTCATGAAGTTTGATGATGGTGGGGAGGTGGACGATAAGGTTATAGCAGTTCTGGCAGATGATAAAAGAATGGATCATATCTCAAGTTTTGAAGATCTAGGAGAACATTGGCTCAAGGAAACAAAATATTATTGGGAACATTACAAAGATCTTAAAAAACCAGAAACATGCACTGTAAATGGTTTTTTTGGTATACAGGAAGCTGTTAAAGTGATAAAAGATTGTGAAGAAAGATATAAAAAAGAAATTGACCCTAAATTAGTAAATTAATTAATTTTATTTCTCCCTAAATTGTTCGAATATTTCTCCGAGTATTGTTTCGGCACCTTGTTGCTTTAGTTTTTTAGCTAGTTCTTTGCCTATACCTTCAGGATCTTTAATATTGCCAATATATTGATCTTTAATCAACCGTTGTCCATCAAGAGAGGCTACCATTCCAGTAAGGTAAAGCTGTTCATCCTTAATACTACTATTAACACCTATTGGAACTTGACATCCACCTTCTAGCTCTCTTAAAAAGGCCCTCTCTGCTCGACATCTTTGACTAGTGGGTTTATCTTCTAAGACATTTATTATTTCTAAAACTTTTTTATCATCAGATTTACATTCAATGCCTAGTGCTCCTTGTCCAACAGCATGCAGGGAAATTTCATTTGGAATAATTTGATGAATTCTTGATTCAAATCCTAATCTCTTTAAACCAGCGGCAGCAAGAATTATGCAATCAAATTCTCCTGCATCTAATTTTTCTATTCTTGTAATAACATTTCCTCTGATATCCTTAAAATTAAGAAGTGGGTACTTATTTCTTAATTGTGCAAGTCTTCTTAGAGAGCTTGTACCCACAATTGAACCTGCTGGTAAAGTTTCTAATTTATAACAATCGTTTTTTTTGTTCACGACTAAAGCATCTGCGGGGTCTTCTCTTTTTGTAATACATCCTAATTTAAGGCCACTAGGCAAATTTGTTGGTAAATCTTTCAGAGAATGTACTGCTATATCTGCATGGCCTACGAGCATTTGTGCTTCAAGTTCTTTTGTGAATAAGCCTTTATCGCCAATTTTTGCTAAGGCTACATCAAGAATTTTGTCCCCTTTAGTTGCCATGGCTTCTATTGAAACCTCTAAATCGGGAATATTTTTTTCTAGTTGATCTTTAACCCATAAAGTTTGTACCATCGCTAGTTTGCTTCTTCTACTAGCTATTTTTAGTTTAAAATTGGTCATTAAATATTATTTTGAGTTTGGATTAAAATTAAGTCGAATATATTTTAGGCTATTCTTTTGCAACTTTCCAAAGCTGAAAATTATATTTAACTATTTTTATTTTATATATTCTTTTAGAACCCCATTTCGATTTGGATGTCTAAGTTTTCTAAGAGCTTTTGCTTCTATTTGTCTAATTCTTTCTCGCGTCACATCAAAAATTTGTCCAATTTCTTCAAGAGTTTTCATTCTACCGTCATCGATTCCATATCTCAATCTAAGAACATCCCTTTCCCTTGGACTTAGAGTTGCTAGGACCCCTTCTAAATCTTCTCTTAATAAAGTTTTAGAAACATCTTGCTCTGGATTTTCTATATCAGCCTCTATGAAGTCTCCAAGTCTTGAGTCCTCTTCTTTTCCTATTGGAGTTTCTAAAGAAATAGGTAGCTGAGCACTTTTAGCTATAAATCTTAGTTTTTCAATTGTCATCTCCATACTCTCAGCTATTTCCTCTTCACTTGGCTTCCTTCCAAATTCTTGGCTAAGAACTTTTGTAGTTTTTTTAATTCTAGATATTGTCTCGTATAAATGAACTGGCAATCTAATAGTCCTACTTTGGTCTGCGATTGCTCTAGTGATAGCTTGGCGAATCCACCAGGTGGCATAAGTAGAGAACTTATAACCTTTTTCGTGATCAAATTTTTCCGCTGCCCTTATCAGACCCAAACTTCCTTCTTGTATTAAATCTTGAAATGATAAACCTCTATTCATATATTTTTTTGCAATGGAAACAACTAATCTCAAATTTGATTGGACCATTTTTTCTTTAGCTCTTCTTCCTAAAAGTAGTCTTCTTCTGAATTTGGAAAGAGGCATGTCTATTAATTCGGCCCACTCTCTAACAGATGGGAAATGGCCCTTTTCCGACTCATATTGAGTTGCAAGTTCTTCTAATTGGAGCAAATCAGCAATTTTTCTTGCAAGTTCAATTTCTTCATCTGGTCTTAAAAGCCTAATCCTTCCAATTTCTTGGAGATAAACTCTTATTGAATCTTCAGTGTATATCCCTTTTGGCCCCAACTTTATATTCCCAAGCCCTTTATCTTCCTCAGAATCACTAAATTCATTTTTATTTTCTGTATTGCTTTCGTTTAAATCAGACGATGAATGTAAATTTTGACTATTTTTATTACTATCTTCTTCAACTACTATTCCTGGATTAGTATTAATTTTTTTATTAATCTTTTTTTTGGAACTGGGCTTAGAATTCTTTGATTCTGCTGCGACTGGACACATAATTTACTCCTTTCTACGGTGAATTTAACTAGATAAAATTTTATTTAGGGCTAATTTGTACATTTAGTAGTAAAAGTCCCCTTAAATGTTTAAAAGAACTTTTTCGAAAAATGTAAATAAAAAAAGTTTTTCTAAATTGTTGAAAAATTTAAATAGTGCTATAGATTACCTAAAGTAAAAAGTCTTGGGATTTCTCAGACAGGCAGATCAGTATTTGAATTTTCACTCAATGATCCAAGCTTCATGTCTCCCTTAAGAGCAGGATACTTACAATGTGCAAAAAACACTTTGTGGAATGTTCAACAATCCAATACTAAGAAAAAGTTTTGAAGCCGGCAAGTAATCAGTTATTTAATATCTCTTTTAAATTTGAGGTTTTGCTTGATATAGGTAGCATGAGGGATAGCTTTTACTATTTAGATGGAAATAATCTTGGTGTAGAAGTTGGTGATGTTGTGATTGTTAAACTTAGAGGGAGGTTATTAAATGGCTTGGTGATCTCCAAAGAAAACTTTTCGAAAATTAATAAATTTGAAACAAATATTACTGGGAGAAAAAGTATAAAATATTTGTTTGTAGAAGGTATTTTGCAGAAAAAAATTATTGATGACTGGTGGAGAGAATGGATAGAATCACTAGCTTCTTTTTATATGGTTAGTAATTTAAAAATGTTTAAAACGGCATTTCCACCTGGTTGGATTGGTAAAAATAAGAAAATTTCTCAGGGTTTAAAAGATCAAATATGGATTGAAACTAAGAAAGAATTAGATATAAAAAAAAATAAATTTACAGAGAAAGAATTTTTATTAATAAATACTTTGCCCAATAAAGGTAATTGGCAAAGTGAATTAATAAAGTCTGGTTTTAATTATAATCTCATTAATTCAATGGCCAGTAAAAATTACCTTGTTAAATCTAAAAGAATAAAAACAAAAATCCCTAAATCAAATTTTTTTTTAAATACTTCTGGTGGAATTAAAAAACCAAATCTTACAAGTGAACAGAAAATTGCATATCAAGAATTTCAAGCAATGAAACCTGGACATGTCTTACTGCTATGGGGTGAAACAGGTTCAGGTAAAACAGAAGTTTATATGAGAATGTGTGAAGATCAATTGCTTAATAAAAAAAGTTGTTTGATACTTGCCCCAGAAATTGGCCTTATCCCTCAACTTATTGATAGATTTATTAGTCGATTTAATAATGTTGTTTATGAATATCATAGTAACTGCTCTTCTAGTCATAGAACTTCGGTTTGGAAGAAAATCAACAATACTAATGAACCCTTAATAGTAATAGGAACAAGGTCTGCAGTGTTTCTTCCAATTAAAAACCTTGGGTTAATAATAATGGATGAAGAACATGATGTTTCATATAAACAAGATAGTCCAATGCCTTGCTATGACGCAAGAGAAGTTGCCATAGAAATAGTAAAAAGAAATTCTTTAAAGCTAATTTTTGGAAGCGCAACCCCATCAATGCAGACCTGGAAAAAATGTACTCATGAAAAGAATTTTAAATTGGTACGAATGATACAAAGGATATCTAATAATGATGTGCCAGAAATAAGAATTATTGATATGCGGGATGAATTTAATAAAGGAAATATGAAAATTTTATCCGGTGAATTATTGGAACTTCTCCCTCAACTACCCCTAAAAAATGAGCAAGCAATAATTTTGATCCCTAGAAGAGGACATAGTGGTTTTTTAAGTTGTAGAAATTGTGGATACACAATAAATTGCCCAAACTGTGACGTCCCTTTATCTGTGCATCTTGGTTCACAAGGAAAAAAATGGTTAAGCTGTCACTGGTGTGATCATAAATCTAAATTAATAAATCGTTGCCCAGATTGTCATTCAACTGCCTTCAAACCTTTTGGCATAGGGACACAAAGGGTAATAGAGTTTTTAAATAAAGAGTTTCCTGACTTAAGAGTACTTCGCTTTGATAGAGATACAACCTCAGGAAAAGATGGTCATAGAGATATTCTTTCAAAGTTTTCTAAAGGTGATGCTGATATTCTTGTGGGAACTCAAATGTTGGCAAAAGGGATTGACATCCCCAATATTACTCTTTCAGTAGTTATTGCAGCAGATGGTTTGCTTCATCGCCCAGATATTTCGGCAGAAGAAAAATCATTACAATTGTTTTTGCAATTAGCAGGCAGGGCAGGCAGAGCTCAAAAAAAAGGAAAAGTAATTTTTCAAACATATAAACCAAACCATCCTATAATTTCATATCTTCAGAAAAGAGATTATGAGAGATTTTTAATTGAAAACTCGAAAGTAAGAAAAGATGCAAATTTATTTCCATTTTGCAAGATTTGCCTTCTCAAATTATCAGGTGAAAATTATGAATTAACTGAATCAATTGCAATAAAATTAGCAAAATTCCTATTCAATTTTTGTGAGAAAAAGAATTGGAAACTAATTGGCCCTGCTCCTAGTTTAATTGCTAAAGTTGGTAAAAAATTTAGATGGCAAATATTAATACATGGTCCTGAAGGTACAAATATACCTTTACCTGATAGATCAATATTATGGAAACTTATTCCAAAAAATGTTTTTTTAACAATTGATGTTAATCCAGCGGAGTTATAATTACTTTGATGGAAGTTGAGGCAAATCTGTACCTAATTTAAATCTATAGAATCTTAATGAATAAGCTAATATTATGATTATTAAAATAATAGATATCCCAATCAAAAGTTTATTTAAGCTCCAGAAAGAAAATTCGAGACTATTTATCTGCCCTTGATTTAAATTCCAAATTAGTTGATTTTTTGTGATTTCTAAATTTGAATTATTTTTACCAGTAATGGTAGCTTTATTAGGGTGAATAATTTTGAAAATCAGTTCTAAATTATCAACATCTTGAATAGATTTTAGATCCAAATCCATCCTGTAAAAGTATTTTTTAAAAAAAATGAAGTTTTTTTGATTAGTATTAATTTCTATATTTGTTGATCCTCCAGCTAACTCTCCAGCGGTATTTTGGATGATTTTAAGAACTTGCTTTGTATCTTCTATGTTGAGATTTTTATCTTTCAAAGAAAAAGTTGATTCGTCTTGTAAAATTTCTGCCTCAGGAAAAATATCTTTCATTTTTTCTTCAAATTTTAATTGCCATGGGAATTTCCCAATGTATTTACTTTCTATCACTAGATTATTAGTTATTGAATCAATTTCACTAAGATCAAGGGTCTCCTCAACTTTAACGCAGCCACTTAAGAGTGGGATTAATAGTAATAGTACTAAAAAAATGATCAGTGAAAAGCCTTTCTGAAAGGGTTTTGTTTCACCTGTTGGAGTCTCAGTAACATTAATAAATTTCTTTTTCTCCAATATTTCTCTTTTTTTGCGCAGTGGGTTAAGAGATTTTTTATTTAATGATGGGTCACTTTCAAACTTTATATTCCAATTTGCTGGTTTTTTAATTTCAGGAGAATCTATAACTTCCATCAAATATTTTGCATTTTCTCTCGTCTTGATGTCGTAAGATTTTAGAAGTTCTTTGCAAAATCTTTTAGCGTCCTCCTTTTTATTGATACCACAAAGAGCAGTAATTAAAATTGTTCTTAAATTTACACCCTCTTTGCTTGATAAAGGAAACGATTCGATTATGGGTAAAAGAAATTCAACACAATAATGATACTCACCTTTAGTTAAAGCAAATTCTACTGTTCCTAAAACTTGCTCGTAAGTTTTCATAGGTTAAGCAACTATCATTGTACCTTTTCCGGAATTTGTAAAAATCTCAAGAAGTAATGAATGTTCTATTCGTCCATCGATTATGTGAGCTGCTTTGACTCCTTGAGCTAAAGCTCTTATGCAGCATTCCGTCTTAGGAATCATACCTTCAGTGACAATATTTTTTTCAATAAAATCTCTTGCCTCTTTGAGATTCATTTTTTCAACAAGACTATTTTTGTTATCTTTTTCTTTTAAAATCCCTTGAGTATCAGTAAGAAGAATAAGTTTTTCTGCATTTATTGCAGCAGCAATTTCTCCAGCGACAAAATCTGCGTTAATGTTATGGGAAATACCTTCCATGGTTGATCCAATACTTGAAATAATAGGGATATATCCTTTAGAAATAAGAGGATCTAATATTTCAGGATTTATTTTTGTGACCTCTCCCACTAACCCATGGCTCCCATCTCCTAATTCCCTAGATTGAATTAAGTTCCCATCAAGACCTGATATGCCAACAGCTAAGGATCCAGTTTTATTAATGCCTCTTACAATTTGTTTGTTGACCCTACCCATTAGAACCATCTCGACAATTTCCATTGTTTTTTGATCAGTAATTCTTAATCCATTTTCGAATTTAGGAGATATTTCTAATTTTTTTAACCAATTATTAATCTCGGTTCCACCTCCATGAATTACTATCGGACAAACTCCTACAGTTGATAGAAGTGCTATATCTCTAAAAAAAGCATTTTTTAAATCATCATTCTCCATAACAGAACCGCCATACTTAATAACAATTTTTCTACCTGAGAAACTTTGTATATATGGAAGTGCTTCGCTTAATATTGATACTCTTTGAGAATCATTCATTATTAATAATATTTAAAACTTTAATGAATTGAGGAATTAGTTTTTTTAAATATATCCCTTTATTTAATAAAAGAGAATAAAATCAAATTCTTTTTTATTATCATCGATAATAAATTCTGATTCAAGGCCTTTTAAGAAAAACCTGTTTAATCTTTCTTGTTTCTCAATCCATTTTTCTAGAGGAACAGCATTTATCTCGAAACGCATTCTGAGACCATTTTTCTCTTCCTTTGTAATTTCTTCTATTTCTTTTAGTTGAGGAGGATTATCCTCGTCCCATAAGTTTAAAGATTCTAATGAAGATTCAAGATGAGCTTTTATACCATATCTCCATCTTGTAACGTCTTTTACTAGTGCAGTTAATTCTTTCGGTCTATTAAATCTATTTGTCTCAAAAGTTGCCTTATCAAACAATTCTGCAGGAGGTATTTCTGAAGTCTTCAAACCTAATCCAATTAGAAAAATAGGTACCCCATAAAAAAAAGTAGGTACACTTAAGTTTACTGAGTCTGTAAAATAAGCAGTCATCCCTACAAAAGCTAGTATACCTCCAGTTGCTACTATTAAGTTCCCAGGCGATAAGTATTTCTTCATTATGATTTAGTAAAATGATTTTTAAATGTGTTAACAAGTATTATGCAAGATCCTGATACTGCAAATCAAGGCGATTTAATTTCAAAACTTGATGAAAATAGAGCATGGCTCTTAGAAAATCTTGATAAAGGTAAATGGCCAGAAATCAGAATTGAACTTGCTGCTCTTGAAAGAAAAATAAGCAAACTAATTATAAGTGTTCAAGAAAATATTGTTGATATTTGATTTAAAAAGGTATTTCGTCAACTTCGGGCACTAAAGGTGAGCTATCCCAGTTAGAATTTTTTGTGTTTTCTTTTTTATCAAACGACCCATTATTTTCATTTTGATTAGATTTAATAACGTCAACTGGCGCTATTTGATGAATCTTTGAGGCTGTTAGTTCTGGTTGCTTTTCTTTTGTTCCATCTTTCCTAGTGACAGAATTCATTTTAAGACGTCCCTCAATAACAATATTTTGTCCCTCCTTAAGTTCGTCTATCATTTCTTGGGCAATATTGCCCCAGCCTAAAATCTTGAGTTCTCTAGTTGGATCTTCACTGCGTAATCCTTTAAAATTAACAATCATTTCTGCAATTGGAGTTTGGTTTTCTTTGGTATACCTCATTTGGGGAGCGCTATTAATTACCGCTTGAATTAAACAATGATTCATTACTTATCTATTTAATTAAAGACATACTGATGCAGAATCAAAAGAATTGCTACGAAAATGTTTGGATCCTATCAGGAACTTCGGATGGACCTGTAATAGCGAATAGGCTTCTTGAACTTAACTATTCAGTTTTTGCAAGTGTTTTAACTTATAAAGCAGGGCAAGCTTATATTCAAAATCCAAAGTTACATATCATTACGGGTAAATTAAATAATAAAGATGAAATAATTAATTTCATAAAAAAAAATCAAATCAAATGCGTTATTGATGCGACTCATCCATTTGCCTTGATAATTTCTAAAAGTCTTATTAAAGCATGTAAAGAAATTAATACACCTCTTCTAGTATTTGAGAGAAAAACTTTAATAAATAACAATAATAATTTTATTTATATTGATAATTTAAAGGACATAAATAAATGTGATCTAGAAAATAAGAATATTCTTTTGGCAATAGGATCAAGATTCCTCAACGATACTGCTAATTACTATATAAATTGTAAAGCAAATGTATTTACAAGGATACTTCCAACTTGCGAGAGCATAACGAAAGCTTTTGGATCATGTATAAAAAATTCAAATATAGCGATACTTGAACCGAGTAAAAGTAAGGGAGCAATTTTAGAAAAAAAACTTTGTGATTTTTGGGAGATAGATTATGTTCTGTGCAGAGACTCTGGAAGTTATTCTCAGAAAAACTGGGAAAGTATTATTTCTGGAAGTAAAATGAAGTTATTTTTGGTTGAAAGGCCAAAGTTAAAAAATGATTATTCTTACTCTTTCAATCAATACGAGAATTTGATAGATCACATAATTAAAAAAATTGATTTTTAATACACATGGAAGTATTAGTTATTATCACAACTGAATCAAGTAAAATTAATGCTTTGCGCGTTGGTAAATTACTTATACAAAATAAGCTAGCAGCTTGTGTTTCCATAAAGGAAATTTTTTCAATTTATGAGTGGGATGATGATGTTGAAGAAACTAAAGAGTTTGAAATTACAATAAAAAGTAAACCAGAATTAAAAGATAATTTGATTGATTTCTTAAATAAAACTTCAACATATGATGTTCCACAAATTATTTACAAAAAATACCATTCTGAGATGAAATATTATGATTGGTTGAATAAGAGTATTTGATTAAATATATCTTATTAACTCTTTAAGATCGTAATTAGACCTAGATCCTAATTGTGTAATTATTTGTCCAGCGCAAATTGAACCTATCTCTCCGCATTTTTTAAGGGAATAATTGTTTATTAATCCATGAATAAAGCCTCCGGCATAAATATCTCCCGCTCCTGTAGTATCAATTACCTTCCCTTTCATCATTGACTTAATTACTTCGATATTATCTTCGTTAATTATTAGAGATCCATTGCTACCTAGAGTTACTATGACTAATTCACATAGGGAAGAGAGGTCTCCCTGGCAGTTAACTAATTTATCCTTTTTAAATAGACTTAAAACCTCAGATTTATTACAAAAAACTATATCTACATAGTTATCAATTAATTCCAAGAAACTCTTTCGATGTCTATCTACGCAAAATGAATCAGACAATGAAAGGATTATTTTTGTATTAGATAGTTTTGCAATTTCGGCAGCTTTAAGAAAAGCATTTTTAGCTAACTCGCTGTCCCATAAATAACCTTCTAAATACAAGTATTTACTTTCTTTAATAACACTAAAATCAATGTCTTTTGGTTCAAACTCTATAGATGCTCCTAGGTAAGTACACATAGTTCTTTGAGCATCAGGTGTAATCAAAATAATTGAATGAGCTGTTGAGGCCCCTTCATTAGTGGGTGGAGTATTAAATATAGTTTTACTTTTTTTTATATCAGAAGAAAAGAAATTTCCAAATTGATCATTTTTTACCCTTCCAATAAACTGCACATAATTACCTAATTCTGCTAAACATACAACTGTATTTGCTGAGGACCCCCCTGATATTTGTTTGATCACTTTGCAATTCTCTAATAATGTTTGAGATTTTTCAGAATTAATGAGATTCATTGATCCTTTATCCAGATTATTTATCTCAAGAAACTCATCTTCAATATTTACAATAATATCTACTATTGCGTTGCCCAGACCAATGAGATCAACGATTTTATTCTGTTCAAAATGTCTAAAGGCTTCCCTCATTAATTTGGAACTAAACTACCTTAAAAGTGCTCTTTTAGGACCATGAATTGGGTCTTCAATTACTATGGTTTGATCTCTATTCGCCCCCAATGAGACAATAGCAATTGGAACCTCCATTAATTCAGCTAAAAACCTGAGATAATTCATAGCATTTTCAGGGAGATCAGATAGTTTTCTGCAATCTGCAGTTGAGCATTGCCAACCTTTTAATTTTTTGAAGATTGGCTTACATTTTTTTAGGTCATCTGAATTGGTAGGAAAGTAATCTATTTCCTCACCATCGAGATCATATGCAATACAAACTTGAATCTCATCTAATTCATCTAATACATCTAGTTTTGTAACTGCTAAACAGTCAAGACCATTTACAGATACAGCATATTTACCAATAACTCCATCAAACCACCCACATCTTCTCCTTCTCCCAGTAGTGGTTCCAAATTCACTGCCTCTATCACAGAGTTGATCATTAATACTACCTTGTAATTCCGTTGGGAATGGTCCCTCACCTACTCTTGTGGTGTAAGCTTTTGCGACCCCTATAACTCTATCTATTAAGGTCGGACCAACTCCAGCTCCAATACAAGCACCTCCTGATATAGGGTTTGATGAGGTGACAAAAGGATAAGTCCCATGATCTAAGTCAAGTAAAGTACCTTGAGCTCCTTCGAATAGAATATTCTTCTTGTTTTTTGAGGCTGCATGAATGGTCCTCGTACACTCAACAACATGTTTTGATAATCTTTTCCCATAATCAAGATATTCTTCAACAATGTCTTCTAATTTAAGTGGTTTAATATCATAGATTTTTTCTAATAGACCGTTTTTTTCTCTTAATGGAATTTCGATCACATCACTTAGCCTTTCTTTATTAAGCAAATCTCTTATTCTAATGCCATTTCTTTGAGATTTGTCCGCATAAGTTGGGCCAATTCCACGACCTGTTGTCCCTATCTTGTTTGATCCTCTATCAGCCTCCATAGCTTCATCTAATATTCGATGGTAGGGCATTGTCACATGTGATGTTGATGAGATTTTTAATCCTGAGATATCAATTCCATTGTCAATTAACATACCAATCTCTTTTAGCAAGATTTTTGGATCTACAACTGTGCCTGATCCAATTAAACAAGTGGTATTTTTATAAAGTATCCCTGAAGGAATTAAATGTAATTTTAAGACTTTATCATCTACGACTATAGTATGCCCTGCATTTACCCCCCCTTGGTAGCGTACGACAACATCTGCCGAACGACTAAGTAAATCTGTTATTTTACCTTTTCCTTCGTCACCCCATTGGGCCCCGATTACAACAACATTAGCCAATTTTAGAAGAGCATTATTTTTGTGCGAATATTTAATATATTCAAAAATCTTGGTTTACTTTTAAAAAGTAAATGAATTGTATCAACTTTCTCTTAGAACCATTTTTTCAGCAAGAGAAAATTCTTTGGTTAAACGCTCTTTAAGTTTATCCGGTAAAGGTCTACTTGCAAAGTTTTTGTAATGACCTGCCATAGCATTTAATGCTGTTTGCATGGTGGTAAATGATTGAGTTTTGTTAACCATCCCTCTATTTCTATATCTGGAAATATAGTCAGTTATGAGGGTAAGAGCCTCACTCCTTACTTCATCTTTGTTTGTAGAATCTTTTGGAGTATCAACAGCTGTTTGTAATGTTTTAACAACTGAAATTGTATCTTTTGTATAGTCACCTGTCATAGAGGTTTTTGCAGCTATGGAAGGAGAACTAAATAGTGTAAATACAATAGTTAAAGATAGTGAAAAAGATATAGCTTTGGTAAGTTTTTTAAAAATTAATTCTGATGTCCATTTCAGTAACATAACTAAGCTCCCAAAAAAATTAGCTTTATGAGCTTTTATTGTACATTATTTGTGATTCAGAAATAAATGTTTCCAGCAATTTATCAGTACTAATTTTAAACTTAGTATTATTTGTTCTGCATAAAAGTTCAACTTCTTTGTTAACAGAATCTCTACCAATAATTATCTGAAAAGGAATACCAATCAATTCCGCATCTTTGAATTTCACACCAGCTCTATCCTTTCTATCATCGAGAAGAACGTCAATTTTATTAATTAAAAAGTTGTTATAGATTTGCTCAGTTAGATCATTTTGAATAGGATCTTTCAGGTTTGTTGGAATAATAATAACTTCAAAAGGTGAAATCTGGATTGGCCAACAAATTCCCTTTTGATCATGATTCTGTTCAATAGCAGCTTGAGCTATTCTTGTCACTCCGATTCCATAACAACCCATCCACAAATTTTTTAACAAACCATCCTTATCAGAGAACTTTGCATTTAATTTTTTACTATATTTTTGACCAAGTTGAAAAATATGTCCAATCTCGATACCTTTTTTTTCTTTAAGTTCCTCGTTACCATCAATACTTATTTTATCTCCTTTTTTGGCATTTCTGATGTCCCCAATTAGATAATCTTTTGAAGCAAAAGAGGATTTTCGAAAAACTTTGTGGAAATTAATTTTATTCCCACCACTTATAAACTTCGGAAGACTATTAGCCGAATTATCAATTATTCTGGTCCATGTTTTATCCCAATTAGAACTAGCTTTAATAGTTTCATTATTTAAGTCTGGTCCAATAAAACCTAAGGGAAAATCGACCAGGTTTTTTTCGATAATGTTTTTGTCTTCAATTTTTTGAAGATTAAGGAGATTAGAACTATGAAGTTTATTTATTATGTTAAAAAGTTTTACTTCATTAATGTGTTGATCCCCTCTTATGCATGCAAGAATCGGGACCTCCAATTTACCCTCGAACTGTGCAAGGAATACTACTACTTTAATAATTTGACTAGGGTCTAAATTATTATTTTCGCAAACTTCGAGGATTGTTTTTTGTTGGGGTGTTTCCAGCCACTCTGCAATATTCTCTTTTAGTGGCATAGGTTGAGAGGGAATAGAAACAGCTTTTTCAATATTTGCAGCATAAGAACCACTTTGAGTAAACAAAATGGAATCTTCCCCAGAATCTGCAGTGACCATAAATTCTTTAGAGGAAGCACCTCCAATGGCTCCACTATCAGCTTCGACCCCTACTGTCTGCAGTCCACAAGATTTAAATATATTTTCATAAGAATTGCCTATTTTTTCATAGAAAGAAGCCAGATCGTTTTCTGAAGAATGGAAAGAATAACCATCTTTCATAATAAATTCTCTACTTCTCATTAATCCAAACCTAGGCCTTATTTCATCTCTAAATTTTGTCTGAATTTGGTAAAAACATTGAGGTAATTGCTTATAGGAGTTGATGGTCTCTGATGCAATACTTGTTATAACCTCTTCGTGAGTTGGAGCTAAACCAAATTCTTTACCTTGTCTATCTTTGAGATTAAACATTATTCCTTCTCCTGCAGTATATCCTTCCCACCTTTCACTTTTTTTCCATAAATCTGCTGGATGAAGTTGAGGTAATAGTAATTTAGTGCAACCAATACTATTAAGTTCTCTCTCAATTATCGCTGATATTTTTTCAATAACTCTAAGCATTATTGGCATGTATGCATAAATACCGCTGTTAACTCTGCGAATATACCCAGCTTTTAAAAGTAATTGATGTGAAATAATCTCAGCTTCAGAAGGTGTGTCACGAAGTGTCCCCAGAGGAAATGAGGTTGTCACGCGCATACAAAAAAGTCCTTAATAATATTTAATTTTATCAATTAAGATAAAAAAAAAATGTAAAGTGTCTTGAGTCCCTCAACGCCGCTAGTCTAGAAATATTCTTTCTGCTAACTTCTTCAGTAATGAAGTTCAAAATCTTTTAAAAGTTCATTTTTACTAAAACATTTTCTTAAGTTTATGGAAAATATAGATTCCAATATTTCAAGCGAAGAAGAATTAGTAGGTATTGATGAAGTTCAAAAATTCCTAAATAGATCTAGAGCATCTGTTTATAGGTATACAAATACTGATTTAAGAAATCTAAATCCTAGTTTTAATCCAAGAAAATTAAATCCCGAATTTAGAACTGATCAAAAAGATCCTTTAAAATTCCACCCTAATGAAGTAGCAAGATTTGCAAAAGATATTTTAAGAATTAAGGAAGTTACTGTAGAGGTATTTAATACGCCTTCCTCCGCTGCTCAAAATATACTGATACAAATATTAGACGAACTAAAATCTATTAGGTCTTTGCTAGAAAAAGAGTAATTTAGAAGTTAGAAATAATGTTTTGATTTATTGACATTTTGAATGTAGGATAATGATGTTCAATTATCTCATTAACCTTTACCAATTAAGAGTACTTGAGTTATACGAAATCAAAGCACTTTATTAAAAGTAAATTAAGCGAAGAATCTTCTCTTGGCTCTGCTCAAAGTGATTTTGAAAGAGATGATGATGACCCCTTAAGTATAAGGAGTTTATCAATAACAATTTTAGGTATTATTTTTGCCTTTTTGACATTTTTATTACCTTCAATAAGTATTTTAATTGGCAGGCCTTTATCTAAGGGAAACGAGATAATTCATAATCACGATTTTAAAAAAGATGGACCTTAGTTCAATACCTCCATCTCCAATGAAGGGAATAGTAAATATAGTTGTAGAAATACCTGCAGGGAGTAGGAATAAATACGAATATTGCTCTGATGCAGGGATAATGGCACTAGACAGAGTATTACATTCTTCAGTGAGGTACCCTTTTGATTATGGTTTTATCCCAAATACCCTTGCTGATGATGGAGCTCCTCTGGATGCAATGGTGATAATGGATGAGCCTACTTTTGCTGGTTGTCTAATAAAAGCTAGGCCTATTGGAGTTCTGGATATGCATGATTGTGGTGCATATGATGGAAAACTTTTATGTGTGCCTATGGCCAACCCTAGACAGGCTAATATAATAAGTATTAATCAAATTGCTCCTAATCAGCTTGAGGATGTTGCTGAATTTTTTAGAACAAGTAAAGGACTTGATGGAAGAACAGTTCAAATTGATGGTTGGAGGGATTTTGATGTGGTTGATAATTTATTGAAAAGTTGTACACCCCTAAAAAAGAAAAACTTTAAAGTGCTTAAGAAATCAAACATTAGTAAAGTAAATTGAAAAAAATAATTTTTTATAGTTATTTAAAATGTTCTACTTGCCGAAAAGCTGCAAGGTGGCTTGAAAATAAAGATTTCGAATACCAATTAATTGATATTGTAAAAGAGCCTCCATCTTCAAAATATTTAAATCAAGCTTTAGAACAATACTCTGAAGATAAGAAAAAGATTTTTAATACAAGAGGTAAAGTCTTTAAAAACCTTAATCTTGACATTTATGGTTTATCAAGGGAAGAAATTATTCAACTTCTTTTAAGTAATGGCAAATTAATTAAAAGGCCATTTTTGATTTACCAAGAAAAAAAAGTGATATTAGGTTTTAGTGAAATTGAATATGCCAAACAATTTATATAAGGTTAAAAATTTAGACTTTATTAATTTTATGCCTTCTTTTGTTAAAAGTTTTTTAAAGGAATGGGGTCTACTAATTCTGTTAACTTTTTTTATTTCTTCTTGTAGATCATTTTTCGCAGAACCTCGTTATATCCCTTCTGGTTCAATGCTTCCAGAATTACAAATAAATGATAGGCTAATTATTGAAAAATTTTCACTTAGAAACTCTTTACCAAAAAGAGGAGATATTGTTGTTTTTAACTCTCCTTACTCATTTGACGAAAAACTAATTTCATTAAGATCTAAGCCTTTACCAAAAAAAAGATATTGTTTCTTTATGAGTTTCCCTCCAATTTCGTTTATTCCTGGTTTGAGGGATCAAGCTTGTGATGCGTATATTAAAAGAGTGGTAGCACTTCCAGGAGAAATTGTGAGCGTAAATAAGAAAGGTGAAGTAATAATAAACAACAAATTAATTCCTGAACCTTATCTTTCTTATAAGTGCTCATTATCCCTATTTAATAAATGTGGTAAATTTGAAAATATTAAAGTTCCTGAAGATCATTTTTTAGTTTTAGGTGATAATAGGTCAAATAGCTGGGATGGTAGATATTGGCCTGGAAGTAAATTTCTTCATAAAAAGGAGATAATTGGTAAAGCATATTTCAGATTTTGGCCTCTAAGTCAAGTTGGCTTTTTCAATAAATAACCCCCTTTTTTTGACTTTGTCTTAATAAAATAAATTTAAAAGTGGTTTAATTTAAAGTGCTCCTGAAGCAGTTGAATCAATTATTCCTCCTAGGTGGGTTGTAATGTTTAGAGCGCTAATCACAGGGGGCTTATTGTGATCATTAAAAAGGTCAATAATAGTTATTCCACCATTACCTTGTTTTATCATCCAAATATTCGAATAATTAATACCAAGTATGTCGCAAATTAGAGTTTTATTGACTGCATCATGAGCAACTAGAAGGCTTAGATCATTATCCTTTTGAGATAAACAAATTTTGTCAAAAGCTTCTACGGACCTTTCTGATACATCTTTTATTGATTCGCCTTCGGGCATTATTACTTCTTCAGGTTTATCATGCCAATTTTTTAGTAAGATAGGCCACTTTTCTCTAATCTCTGATTCCAGTTTACCTTCCCATAATCCGTGACTAATTTCCACAAGTAAATCTATTCTTTCTATTTTTAAATCTTTTCTATTTTGAAGAATTATTTGTGCAGTCTCGTAGGGCCTATGCATTGAACTTGAAAATGCCTTATTAAAATTAATATTTCTCAAATATTCAAAAGTCTTTCTAGCTTGATCTTTACCGTTTTCATTTAAGGGGATATCAATTTGGCCTTGGAATCTACCTTCTTTGTTCCAGTTAGTTTCACCATGCCTTATTAGAAATACTCGGGAATCTCCAATTTGATTTGGAATATTTTTATTCAGATGGGAAGTTTGATTTAAGCATTCAATTTGGGTCTTAAAAGAGTTATCTTTCCTTGAAATATTGAGTATAGAGAAAGAAGCATTTTCTAATCTTATTTTCCTAAAACCTTGCTTAGGCTTTCCTAATAACAAAAGGATTAAACATCTGAGAATTGCATTATGTCCTACAACTAAAATATTTACATCATCTTTGTCTAGATAAATTTTTAAAATGTCTTCTACAAAATTTGTTGCTTGAAAAAATAACTCTTGAATTGGTTTATAAGTTTTATTGTCATTTCTTTTTAAGATTAGATTTTCTGGATCATTTTTCCATATAGGGTAAATTTCTGGAAATTTCTTTTTTATTTCATCAATTTTTAGACCAGACCATTCACTAAGATCTACCTCTAGCAAATTATCATCGAATACAATATTTTGTTCTTTATTGAAGGTCTTTTTTATTGTTTTTGCAGTTTCTGCAGCTCTTATAAGTGGGGAGGAATAGATTTTATCGAAGTTAATTTTTGATAATGCTTTGCCTGCTTTTCGGGCTTGTTCGTATCCTTCATCAGTTAATAATGAATCATCCGTTCTTCCTTGAATTAATCCTTTTTCATTGAAACTGCTTAGTCCATGCCTAACTAAAACTAATCGTAGAGCCATTATATAAATTTGAAAATTAAGATAATTTAATCATCTCATGGCGTGATTAAAATAGATACATAAATATAAGGAATTTCAATGATAACTAAGTATAGTTTTTAACAATATAATAAATTATGATCTTTAAAAATATTTCTAAGTCAAAACTCATTTTAGCTTTTATATCAATTGCCATAACTTTTTTTGTATGGCAGCAAGGCTTAAGAGATAGTTTAAATAGACCATCTGTTTCATTTGATATAAGTCAAAAAGAGCAAGAAATTGCTGAATTAGCGGTCCAATCAATACCTGTAAAACTTAAAAAATTTTTTATCATTAATGATCCCGTTGATCAAATAAATAAATCACTCTCTGAGGTCTCATTTGAAGAACTAACAGAAAGAAATAAATTAATTCGAATAATTTCTTCAGAATCAAATGATCCTATAATCTATAAAAACATATCCAAAGTTTTTGAAAATAAAAACTTTAAATTTCTGATTGATGAGATAGAAAAAAAATCTAATAATAATTCATATAAACCAAATTCTGATAAATTTGATTTATTTAAAGGTGATAGATTTTTATATCACCTTTTAAGCAGGAAATTTGATTTTGACGATAGTTCATTAATAACAGAATCATTTTCAAGCAAAATGTTTTTAAAAATATTAGCCATAAGACTAATTCCACTTTTAACAATAATTATGGGCTCTATTCTGGCTTTAAAAACATTATGGACCACCATATCTTTGAAAAAGTTTGGTTGGCAAGAAATTAAATCCTTAGATTTAGAATTAATAGATATGGTCTTATTAATTGCAGGAGGATTTGTTGTTTTAGGAGAAGTGGTATCACCTTTGTTTTCTATCAGTTTGGTTGAGCTTTTTTCTAAAAATATTTCTAATGAATTATCTCAATCTTTAAAAATATTCTTTGGATATTTTTTTATGGCTATTCCGCCATTAGGGATTGTTTATTATCAAATTAAATCTTTGAATGGTGAATTTATTTTTAAAAAGGATTATTTACAGTTCAATATCTTGCCAATAAAAAATGCAATTATTTCGGGAATTAAAGGTTGGTTAACAATTGTTCCTTTTGTTTTATTGATTTCTCTAATAATGAATAGTCTGATCGATAATCAGAATGGTAGTAACCCTTTGCTGGAAATTGTTCTTAATAATAATAATTACTTATCATTTTTTCTTTTATTCGTAACAACAACACTTTTTGCTCCTTTGTTTGAGGAGATTATATTTCGCGGTATTTTACTACCAACTCTTTCAAGAGATTTTGGAGTAATTTCGGGTATCATAGTTTCATCTTTTATCTTTGCATTAGCCCATTTAAGTTTGGGAGAAATGCCGCCATTATTTGTTCTAGGAATTGGATTAGGAATCACAAGAATTGCTTCAGGGAGTTTGTTCTCTTCAGTGATTATGCATTCTTTATGGAATGGATTAACCTTCTTAAATTTGTTCTTATTGAGGACATAAAGAATTTAATTTTTTACTTGCGAATCAAACAAAAAGATGTTTATTTAATTAATAATACTCCTTTCATTTAAAAAATAAATCATTGATGAAACCTTATGGGAATCAACTTAATTTTAAAAAAAAAGTTCCATATGAAGGTAAAAAAGATTCCGAAAAAATATCCATAATTAATAATAAATTAGTACATCAAATCTTTGATACCATTAATGTCTCTTTATTGGTATTAATTTTTACCTTATTTTTCTTATCTTTTGATAGCCAAAGGAAATGGTCAAATACATATAAAACCTTATCTAAAACAAGAGCTATCAATAATAATCTCATTGATTATATTTCTAAAATTGAGGAATTTTATATTAGTGAACTTGAGTCTCTCAACATTTATAGAAAAACTAAACCTGAAGATTTAATTTATCTAGATAAACTTACAGAAAAAAAAGAAAGTATATTTAAGAAAAATTTAAGTATCTTCATTGAAGGTTTTAGTGATAGCAAATATCAAAGAGGATATTGATGAAAAAATACAAAAAAATTGTTCGTCTAATACCTCTTGAACAAAGAAGATTTAAATTTCTCTATATTTTTAGCTTATTATTAATTTTTTGTTTGTTTGGTAGGTTAGTTAAATTGCAAGTCTTTAACGCCTCTAATTTGCAAAGGAAAGCTAGATTAATACAATCTTCTAAAACTAACTCCTTAAAAAAAAGGAGATCAATCGTTGATAGAAATAATAGAGTAATTGCTTACGATAAACCACTCTATAAATTATGGGCCCATCCAAAATATTTTAATTTTCCTGGTGATTCAACTAACAGAGTTCGCAGTATTGAAGAAGTTACAGAAAAATTGTCCCCTATCTTGGGTATTAATGAAGAAATACTCTTGAGGAAATTTAATAATAAAATAAGTGGTATCAAGCTTTTGGACAAAATTGCGGAAGAAAAGGCAGAAAAGATTAAGAACCTTCAAATAAGCGGAATTGATTTGTTTAAATATTCGCAGAGATATTATCCACAAGGGGAAGTTTACTCTAATCTTGTCGGGTTTGTTAATGATGAGAATGTAGCTTCAGCAGGTTTAGAACTTCATTTAGATAATCAAATTAAAGTTTTTAATAAAAGTAATTTAATAAAAAGAGGAGGAGATGGAACTCCTCTACCGGATAATTCAGCACCAGGTGATTTTATTTCCGATTACAAAAGTTTAGGCCTAACTATAGATTCAAAATTACAGAAAGAGTCATACAATGCATTATCAAAGCAAGTAAGCAAATGGAAAGCAAAGAAGGGATTTGCCATAGTTATGGATGTTAATGATGGTCGGATTCTTTCTTTGGTTACAGTCCCATCATATGATCCAAATAAGTTTTGGCAGTATGATTCTGAACTCTTTAGGGGTTGGTATTCTCAAGATTTATTTGAGCCTGGTTCAACTTTTAAACCTATCAATCTTGCTTTAGCCCTAGAAGAAAAAGTAATCCAGAAAGATGGATTAGTTGAAGATATTGGAAGGATTAATGTTGGAGGATGGACACTTTTTAATTGGGATAAAAAAGGTAATGGGTACATTGACTATCCAAAAGTATTGCAGGTTTCAAGTAATGTTGGGATGGTAAAAATAATGCAAAATTTAGACCCCACAATTTATTGGGATTGGCTAGAAAATTTAGGTATAAATAAAAATTTAGAGACTGACTTATTTGAATCAACTGCGGGCCAACTAAAGAGAAAAGATTTATTTGTAAATCAAGTAATTGAGCCTGCCGTAACTTCTTTTGGTAAAGGGTTCTCAATCTCGCCACTTAAATTGGTTCAACTTCATGCGGCTATTGCAAATGGGGGTTTTGAAGTAACTCCTCATGTAACCTCAACTTTCAAAGAAAGAGTTTATAAAAATCCAAAAAAACAATTTTTTTCACACGAGGTCTCTAAAACAGTTCTTGAATGGATGGAGAGCGTAGTTGATAAAGGTAGTGGATCTGGAGTAAAAATCGAGGGTTATAGGATAGCAGGGAAAACTGGCACTTCTCAAAAAGCCTTAAATGGTTCGTATACAAGTAAAAAAGTTTGTAGTTTTGTCGCGACCTTACCAGTTAATGATCCGAAATATGTTGTCCTTGTAGTTGTTGATGAGCCATCTAAATCATATGCATATGGTTCAACTGTTGCTGTACCAGTTGCTAAAGAAATTATCGAGAGTCTGATAGTAATTGAAAAAATACCTCCCAAGATTAAAGATCATGGAATGATTGTTAAAAAACCCTAAAATTTTCCAATTTTATATATATTTAGTTCATTATCTGATGATTTCATCAGGAATAAAAGCTAGTTTATATATATATATGATTATCTAGATATGAAATCAATTTTAGAACAATTGTCCTCAATGACCGTTGTTGTTGCTGATACTGGAGATTTAGATTCGATAAAAAAATTTCAACCAAGGGACGCCACCACCAATCCATCTCTAATACTTGCTGCTGCTAAGAACCCTGATTATGTGAAATTAATTGATAAAGCTTTAGAAAGTTCAGAAAATGCATTGCCCCAAGGATTCTCCGAAATTGAAATTATCAAAGAAACTGTTGACCAAGTTTCAGTATTTTTTGGAAAAGAAATATTGAAAATTATTTCAGGGCGCGTATCTACAGAAGTTGATGCGAGACTGAGCTTTGACACCGAAGCTACAGTAAAAAAGGCAAGAAAATTAATCAAACTTTACAAAAATTTTGGAATTGAAAAGGAAAGAATTTTGATTAAAATTGCCGCAACTTGGGAGGGAATTAAGGCAGCTGAAATCTTAGAAAAAGAGGGTATTAAATGCAACTTAACTTTACTTTTTAACTTCTGCCAAGCGGTAACTTGTGCTAATGCAAAGATAACTCTAATTTCTCCGTTCGTTGGCCGTATATTGGATTGGCATAAAGCAAAAACTGGTAAAACTAGTTTTGTTGGCGCTGAAGACCCTGGTGTTATTTCGGTTACGCAAATATACAAGTACTTTAAAGAAAAGGGATTTAAGACAGAAGTAATGGGAGCGAGTTTTAGAAATCTTGATGAAATAAAAGAATTAGCAGGTTGCGATCTTTTAACAATCGCACCAAAATTTCTTGAGGAACTGAAAAAAGAAAAAGGAGAGTTAGTTAGAAAATTAGATTTAAGTACCCCAATAAATAATTCTATTGACTACGAATTTGAAGAAAAAGACTTTAGATTAAGTATGTTAGAAGATCAAATGGCAAGTGAAAAGCTTAGTGAAGGTATTACTGGATTCAGTAAGGCTATAGAAGAATTGGAAGAGCTGCTACTAAAGAGATATTCGGAGATTAAAAATCATAAATTAATTTCTGCTAACTAAATTTAAGTTTGAATTGAAAGGAATTAAGCCCCTTTTTTTGTTAAAAGCCTTCTGATAACTCTTTTTGCAATATCTTCATAACTCATTTCTCCTGATAATATTTGAGCAATACGTTTAGGTGCTGTTTTTCTTTTAACACCTAATTGATATCCAGTTCTGGGAAATCTATAAAATACTTGGGCTATTCTCCTCCCCCAAGCCATTGATTTCCCCCAAATGTTGTTAATTTTTTTTGTATAAAGATTTAAATCATTTACTTTTCCTGATAGGCACTGATCTATGTATTCTGCAGCATAAAAACTGCTAATTAAAGATGGTCTAATTCCTTCAGCTAAAAAAGGATCACATAGAGATGCTGCATCTCCAACTGCTAAAACTTTGTCACCATTAATTGAGTGGAAGCCATTCCATATTCTCAGTTTCTTACTAATTGTTTTATGAGGAAAATCATCAAAACCGAAGCTTCTGATTACTTGTTTATTAATAGCCTGATTTTCTAAAAGACCATTATTTATAAAAGTACCTAAACCAATATTTAAGCTTTCTTTTAGGGGGAACGCCCATGCAAAACCATATTTTATAAATCCAAACTCAAATCTAACTGCATCTCTAGGTATTTCACCTAACCCTTTCAATCTTAATGAGATTGTGTTTGCAAATTTCGGTTTTCTTGGCCCTAAATTGAAATAACTCGCCCATTTCGATTGGGACCCATCTGCAATTACAAGAAATTCTGTAATATATTTTATTTTGTTATTACAAGTAATTTCCCATTTATCATTTTTTTTTATGATTTTTTCTATCAATAATGGTCTCATTATCTGAGCTCCATTACTCAAGGATTGATCAAGTAATAATTGATCTAGTTTTTCTCTTTTAACAATCCAAAAAGGGGATTCACCAGTCAGATCAGCAGTTACATTATCTACAGCCTTCCATCTGAATTCAACATTCTTAATTTTTGATTCTATGCAATCTTCTATATTTAAAGGAAGAAATCTTTGCATTGAAGATGCCATCCCACCTGCACATGGTTTATAATCATGTGATTTTTCTTTTTCAATAATTAAAACTGAATATCCTTTCTTTGATAGTTTAAGAGCGGTGGAAGATCCTGATAAACCTCCACCAATTATTACAACGTCAAATCCTATCAAACTTTTAGAATTTCCTTCTCTTTTTCAGACAATTTAGTTTCTATTAAAGCAATATATTTATCAGTAATTTTTTGAATTTCAGATTGATTATCTCTTGATTCGTCAATAGAAATAAGGCCATCTTTTTCGTCTTTTTTTTCTTTATCAACAGCATCTCTTCTGATATTTCTCAAGGCTACTTTTCCTTCCTCTGCATATTTAGAGGCTAATTTACAAAATTCTTTTCTTCTTTCTTCTGTTAAAGGAGGAACATTTATTCTTATTACTTTACCATCATTATTTGGAGTAATACCTAAATCACTAATAGATATAGATTTCTCTATCGCTTGTAAACATGAAATATCGAAAGGTTGTATTGAAATTGTTTGCGAATCAACAGTGCTTATAGTGGCAAGCGATTTGATTGGTGTTTCTGCTCCATAGTACTCAACACTTACTCTGTCTAACAAAGAAGCATTAGCTCTGCCTGTCCTGATTGTATTAAAGTTTCTTTGTGTGGCTTCAATACTCTTACCCATATTTTCTTGAATTTCTTTTTCTTTCATAATAAAAAAATTAAATTAACCTTAACTAATTAAAGAGCCTATAGGCTCTCCAGCAACAGCTTTAGAAATGTTCCCTTTTTTGAATATATCAAATACCATAATTGGGATATTATTATCTTTGCAAAGTGCAATTGCAGTACTGTCCATTACCGCAATTTCATCACTAAGAACTTGTTGATAACTCAGAGAAGAATATTTTTTTGCGTCTTGAAATTTATTAGGATCACGATCGTATACGCCATCGACTTTGGTAGCCTTCATGACAACTTGAGCATTTATCTCCGCTGCCCTCAGAGCTGCTGTGGTGTCAGTTGTAAAAAATGGATTACCGCATCCACCTCCGAAAACTACAACTCTACCTTTCTCTAGGTGCCTCATGGCTCTTCTTCTTATGTATGGCTCTGCAATTTCCTGCATTTCAATTGCAGTTTGAACCCTGGTTGCCACTCCTACTCTTTCCAAACCATCTTGGAGTGAAATCGCATTCATGACTGTTGCCAGCATCCCCACATAATCAGCTGTCGCTCTATCCATACCATCTGCAGACCCTTTAAGCCCCCTAAAAATATTCCCGCCCCCAACAACTATTGCAAGTTGTACATTATTTTTGACTACTTTTGAAACGTCTTCTGCAATAGACTGAACTATAGCAGGATCAATACCATAAGGTTTTTCACCCATTAGTGCTTCACCACTAAGTTTTAAAAGAACTCTTTTGTAAGTCATTCAATAATCGTACTTGTAAGACATTAGCAAGTAAATGTACCGAATTTATTTTTTGTTCAGGTATTGCTTGCGTCTTTAAACATTTCTAAACCTCTGAATAAAACTAAAAAAAATTTTTTCAAACTAAAACTCAACACACTTTTGTGCTTTTATTCCTTGTTCTTTGAAAGGATGTTTTATGAGCTTCATCTCTGTAACTAGATCAGCGAAATTGATAATAGAATTAGATGCTCCCCTTCCAGTCATAACAACATGATTTTTTCTATCATTTAAACTTTTTAAAAAGGTGATTATTTCTTCTGAAGCAAGATAGCCAAGTTTTGTAGCTATATTTATTTCATCAAGAATTATAAGTTTATAAGATTCATTTTTAATATATTCTTTTGCGAGTTGCCATGCTTCTTGAACTAATTTTTCATCCCTAATCCTATCTTGTGTTTCCCAAGTGAATCCCTCACCTAGTGAATGCCAAGATATGTTTGAAGAAATATTTTTAAGCGCTTTTTCTTCTCCAGTGGTCCATCCTCCTTTAATGAATTGGATGATTGCCACTTTATAACCGTGCCCTATCGTCCTTAAAGCCATCCCTAAAGATGCAGTTGTTTTACCCTTGCCATTGCCTGTGAAAACAATCAATAATCCTTTTTTGGTTTTTCTAACTTG
>QCGK01000008.1 GCA_003279945.1 Prochlorococcus sp. AG-388-A01 | reverse complement strand
GTTATTAGTTTTTGTATAGTTAGTTTCTCGCAAAAAACGGAAGTCTTAGCTTTAGCCTCCTCTGAAGGTCACAATTTTGTATCAACTGCAGTCAAAAACGTTGGACCTGCAGTTGTAAAAATTGATACTGAGCGATTGGTAGAAAGGCAACAATTTGATCCCACTTTACTTGATCCTTTACTGAGAGATTTACTTGGGGATCAAGGAATTACACCTGAGAGAGAAAGAGGGCAAGGTTCTGGGGTTATCATCAATAATAATGGTCTGGTTCTTACAAATGCTCATGTCGTAGAAAGAGTTGATAATGTCTCAGTAACATTGGCCGATGGAACTATTTGCGATGGCCAAGTTTTGGGAAATGATCCAGTAACTGACTTAGCTTTAGTCAAAATTGAGGAATCTACTTATTCTAGTTTTGCTCCACTTGGAAATTCTGAAGATCTCGAAGTTGGAGACTGGGCAATAGCTTTAGGGACTCCCTATGGTCTAGAAAAGACAGTTACCTTAGGGATTGTAAGTAGCCTACACAGAGATATTAATAGTTTAGGTTTTTCTGATAAAAGGCTTGATCTTATTCAGACTGATGCGGCAATAAATCCAGGCAATTCTGGGGGCCCACTTATTAATTCAAATGGTGAGGTAATAGGAATAAATACATTAGTAAGAAGTGGCCCTGGGGCAGGTCTAGGTTTCGCAATACCTATAAACCTAGCTAAAAGTGTTTCTGATCAACTTCTTGAAAATGGGAAAGTTATTCATCCATATTTGGGGGTCCAATTAGTTTCTTTAAATCCTAAAATTGCTAAAGAACATAATCAAGACCCAAATTCACTAGTTCAATTACCGGAAAGAAATGGAGCTTTAATTCAATCAGTCATACCTAATAGTCCCGCTGAAAAAGCTGGTTTAAGAAGAGGCGATCTAGTAATAGGAGCTGAAAATATCTCCATAGAGGAACCAAAAGCTTTGCTAGATGAAGTAGAAAAAGCTCAAATAGGTAAAGTATTTCTCTTAGATATTTTAAGGGATAATCAAGAGATACAAATAAATATACAGCCAGAACCTCTACCAGGTTTGACATAAATCACCCATTGAAATTAAATAATCTATAAACGTAGAAAAAAAATTTTGGATTCACAAACTCAAATGAAACAAATAGTTGCTGATGCAGCAATTAGGGAAGTAAAGAGTGACATGATTCTCGGATTAGGCTCCGGATCTACAGCAGCGCTTATGATAAAAAGCCTCGCTAATGAAATTCGTTCTGGAAAATTGCAAAAAATAAGAGGTGTTGCAACTTCCTTTCAGTCAGAAGTGTTAGCACTCGAGCTCGAAATCCCCCTTATCGATTTGGCGTCTGTTTCTCGAATAGATTTAGCTATTGATGGAGCAGATGAAGTTGATCCGGGATTTCAATTAATTAAGGGGGGAGGAGCGTGCCATGTTCGAGAAAAGTTAGTGGCATCAAAAGCTGATGAATTGTTAATTGTTGTTGACGAAACGAAACTAGTACAAAACTTAAATCAAGCTTTCCCTTTACCTGTAGAGGTACTCCCAAATGCTTGGAAGCAAGTTCAGGAGGTTATTTTAGAAATGAACGGCAGTTCTACTTTAAGAATGGCTAGTAAAAAAGCTGGTCCAATAGTTACCGACCAGGGCAACCTTGTCCTAGATGTTTTGTTTAATGATGGTATTAAGAATCCAAAAGATATTGAAATGAGTATTAATAATATTCCAGGAGTTTTAGAAAATGGATTATTTGTTGATCTAACAGATAAAGTATTGGTTGGCAAAATTGAAAACGGTATTCCAGCTGTTTACTCTCCCTCAAAAGTCAGCTAATTTTCAAATCTTATTTGTACTGAGTTAGCGTGACTATGTAAGCCCTCACTTTTAGCTAAATTAATAATATCAAGACTGTTAACTTTTAAACTTTTTTCATTAAATTCTATAATTGAAGTATTTTTCATGAAAGTTTCAACTCCAAGAGAACCGCTAAATCTAGAATTTCCTGATGTAGGTAATGTATGATTTGGTCCAGCCAGATAATCTCCTACTGCTTCCGGGGTCCATTTCCCCAAAAATATTGCTCCTGCATTCTTTATTCCCTCAAGAACCTTTTTGGAGTCTAAAGCTAAAATTTCTAAATGTTCTGGAGCAAAGTTATTGCTTAGTTCAATACATGATTGATAATTCTCGCAAATAACAATTAATCCCCAATTTTTTATTGATTGCATACAAATTTCTTTTCTTGGATGATCATCTATTTTTTTATAAAGTTCTTCAAAAACTTCTTTTGCCTGGTTCTTTGATGTTGTTAGAAGTATTGAGGAAGCTAGGGGATCATGTTCAGCTTGTGCTAGGAGATCAGATGCTATATGAGTGGATCTAGCTGTTTCATCTGCAATTATTAATATCTCACTTGGACCGGCTAAAGAATCAATACCTGTCAAACCATAAATAAGTTTTTTAGCTGTAGTTACATAAATATTCCCTGGACCTGAAATAACATCAACTTTATTGATTTGATTTGTGCCAAATGCTAAAGCACCAATGGCTTGAGCTCCTCCAATTCTAAAAACTTTATTGATCCCTGATAAGTGAGCAGCAGCTAAAACAGTTTTGTTTATTTTTCCTTCTTTATTTCCAGGAGATACCATTATGATTTCTTCTACGCCTGCTACTTTTGCAGGTATTGCATTCATTAATACAGTACTTGGATAAGCCGCCCTACCTCCAGGGATATAAATACCTGCATTTTTTACTGGGCTCCACCTTCTTTGGACTATATCACCATGTTCACCTTTTATAGTGAAAGATGATGGGATTTCTTTTTCATGGAATTTTTTAATTCTTTTATGAGCTACTTCAAGTGAGCGCTTTAAATTTTCATCAATTTCATCCCATGCAGTTTTTAAGTCCTTTGCACTAACTTGCATAGGGTAAGGGTTAAAACCATCAAATTTTTTTGTGTATTTTTCTACTGCTACATCTCCATAATTTTTTACTTCTTGAAGAATTTCTTCAACAATTGCATTTATCTTATTGTTGTTTTCTAAATGCGTTCGAGTAGAAATCCTTTTTAATTCATTGATGGCGTCTTTTTTATTATTTATAATCTTCATATTTTTTGATTTTTTAAATTGAATGGTTGAAGAACCAATTTAATATCTTATTAAATTATATATGATTGATTAGTAGTCGATATATTTGTTATGATGGAAATCTTCTACTAAAATACCCTCTGTGGCAAATAACAAATCAGCAAAAAAGAGAATACAAATTGCAGAAAGAAATCGCTTAATCAATAAATTTTACAAATCTACAGTTAGGACTTTGACTAAAAAAACCATAGATAATTGTGAAAAATATAAAAAAGAACCTAATGATGACAACAAAATCTTAGTGAAAACAAGTCTTGATAGGGCTTTTAGTTTAATTGATAAAGCAGTTAAAAAAAATGTTCTACACAAGAATAATGGGGCTAATAAAAAATCAAAAATTAACAATTTTGTAAAAACCACACTGATTTCAAAGTAAAAGGCAGACAATAATTATGAGCGATATTGAACTCATAGACTCTCACTGTCATCTAATATTTGAAAATTTTGAGAGAGATTTGGAAGATGTTGTTCTGAGATTGCGATCAAGAGGTGTAAAAAAATTAGTTCATGCTTGTTGTGAATTAACAGAAATTCCAAAGTTAAAAAAAATATCAAACGAATTTAATGAAATTTATTATTCAGTTGGTTTGCATCCGCTTGAAGCAAAAAAATGGGAACAAAGTTCCAAATCTGATTTAAGAAGGTCAGCTCAAGAAGATAAAAGAGTAGTAGCAATTGGAGAATTAGGCTTGGATTTTTTTAAAAGTGAAAATAAAAAACAGCAAATTGATGCTCTTATTCCACAAATGGAGTTAGCCTATGAACTTGAATTGCCTGTGATTATTCATTGTAGAGATGCTGCTAATGTAATGATCGAGTTATGTAGTGACCTTTCTAAAAAAGGAAAATGTCCCAAAGGCGTACTTCATTGTTGGACAGGAACCCCAAGAGAAATGAAACAATTCTTGGATCTTGGGTTTTATATAAGTTTTAGTGGAATAGTGACTTTCCCAAAAGCACATGAAATTCACGAGTGCGCCAAAATAGTCCCAAATGATAGATATTTAATTGAAACTGATGCACCCTTTTTAGCTCCTGTTCCCCACAGAGGCAAAAGAAATGAACCTGCATTTGTTGAAAATGTTGCAAATTTTATGGCAGATTTGAGATCTACGGAATTAATTACAATCGCCAAAGAATCATCCAAGAATGCTGAAGATTTGTTTAAATTTGACTTGTTAATTTGACACTGAAACTGCTATTATTAAGAATTACTTGGAAATTTTCTTTAATTTTTTAATTTTAACTTTTTTATAATGATTTGTAGAGTCAATAAAAATTAATTTTTTAGTTTTATTAAATTAATTTTTTGTTGAAACCGAGATTTAATCCTCGTCTAATTTAACAAGAAAAGTTAAACAGCTGAATTATTTAGTAAATTTAAAGTAAATAGTAAATCTCACATAATCGCAGGTTTTCTTGGATGAGCAGTAGCGCTTTACAGGTAGCAAAAACAGCTACTTATCTACCAGATTTAGTTGAAGTACAAAGAGCAAGCTTTAAATGGTTTTTGGAAAAGGGCTTAATAGAGGAATTAAAAAACTTTTCTCCCATTTCTGATTACACAGGTAAATTAGAATTACATTTTATTGGTGAAGAGTACAGATTAAAAAGGCCAAGACATGACGTTGAAGAAGCAAAAAGAAGAGATGCTACATTTGCCTCTCAAATGTATGTAACTTGCAGGCTAATCAATAAAGAGACAGGAGAAATTAAAGAACAAGAAGTATTTATTGGCGAATTACCATTAATGACTGAAAGAGGAACTTTCATAATTAATGGTGCTGAAAGAGTAATTGTTAATCAAATTGTTCGAAGTCCGGGAGTATATTTTAAAGATGAACAGGATAAAAATGGTCGAAGAACTTATAACGCGAGTGTTATCCCTAATAGAGGTGCATGGTTAAAATTCGAAACAGACAAAAATAATTTACTTTATGTCAGAGTTGATAAAACTAGAAAAATTAATGCTCATGTTTTAATGAGAGCGATGGGACTTTCTGATAATGATGTTGTTGATAAACTGAGGCATCCTGAATTTTACCAAAACTCAATTGATTCAGCTAATGATGAGGGTATAAATTCAGAAGATCAAGCCCTACTAGAACTCTATAAGAAGCTGCGTCCTGGTGAACCCCCCTCTGTATCAGGTGGTCAACAGCTATTACACAGTAGATTTTTTGATCCCAAAAGATATGATTTAGGCCGAGTTGGTAGGTACAAAATAAATAAAAAATTGAGACTTACTGTACCTGATGATGTAAGAACACTTACCCATGAGGATGTTCTTTCTACTATTGATTATCTTATAAACTTAGAGTTGGATATTGGCGGTGCTAGTTTAGATGATATTGACCACCTTGGTAATCGGAGAGTTAGATCTGTAGGAGAACTTCTTCAGAATCAAGTAAGGGTTGGACTTAACCGCTTAGAAAGAATTATTAAGGAAAGAATGACCGTTGGGGAAACAGATTCCCTTACCCCCGCTCAATTAGTCAATCCTAAACCTTTGGTTGCCGCTATAAAAGAGTTTTTTGGCTCCAGTCAATTAAGTCAGTTTATGGATCAAACTAATCCTCTTGCTGAATTAACACATAAGAGAAGAATCTCGGCATTAGGTCCTGGAGGTTTAACACGAGAAAGAGCAGGCTTTGCCGTGAGAGATATTCATCCTTCACATTATGGAAGATTATGCCCTATAGAGACTCCTGAAGGTCCTAATGCAGGACTTATAAATTCTTTAGCTACCCATGCAAGAGTTAATGAGTATGGTTTTATTGAAACACCTTTTTGGGAAGTTAAAAAAGGTAGAGTTAATAAAGAAGGTAATCCAGTCTATCTTTCTGCTGATTTAGAAGATGAGTGCAGGGTTGCTCCTGGCGATGTTGCAACAGATAAGGATGGCAATATACTTGCAAATCTAATACCAGTTAGGTATAGACAAGATTTTGAAAAAGTACCTCCTCATCAAGTTGATTATGTTCAGCTTTCCCCTGTTCAAGTAATTTCGGTTGCGACTTCACTAATTCCTTTTTTGGAGCACGATGACGCAAATAGAGCCCTAATGGGATCAAATATGCAACGCCAGGCAGTTCCATTGCTTAGGCCAGAACGTCCTTTGGTTGGCACAGGTTTAGAATCTCAAGTTGCTAGAGATTCGGGAATGGTTCCCATAACAAAAGTTAATGGGACTATATCTTATGTAGATGCTAATGAGATCGTTGTTAAAGACGAGGATGGTAATGAGCATTTTCATTATCTACAAAAATATCAAAGATCAAATCAAGATACATGCCTAAACCAACGTCCTATAGTAAAAATTGGAGATAGAGTTATCTCTGGACAAGTTTTAGCAGATGGATCGGCATGTGAAGGAGGTGAAATAGCTCTTGGCCAGAATGTCTTAATTGCATATATGCCATGGGAAGGCTACAACTATGAAGATGCAATTCTTGTAAGCGAGAGGATGGTAACTGATGATTTATATACATCTGTACATATCGAAAAATATGAAATTGAGGCAAGACAAACAAAGTTAGGACCTGAAGAAATCACAAGAGAGATTCCAAACATATCGGAAGACAGCTTGAACAACCTTGATGAAATGGGAATAATAAGGATTGGTGCGTTTGTAGAAAGTGGAGATATTCTTGTAGGTAAAGTTACACCAAAGGGAGAATCAGACCAACCACCAGAAGAAAAACTATTGAGGGCTATTTTCGGTGAAAAGGCTAGAGATGTTAGAGACAACTCCTTAAGGGTTCCTAAGACTGAAAAGGGAAGGGTTCTAGATGTACGCATTTACACCAGAGAACAAGGCGATGAGTTACCTCCTGGAGCCAATATGGTCGTTAGGGTTTATGTTGCCCAGAGAAGGAAAATACAAGTAGGCGACAAAATGGCTGGAAGACATGGCAATAAAGGAATTATTAGTAGAATCTTACCCAGAGAAGATATGCCTTATTTGCCTGATGGGACACCTGTAGATATTGTTCTTAATCCTCTAGGAGTTCCAAGTAGGATGAACGTAGGTCAAGTTTTTGAATTATTGATGGGCTGGGCAGCCTCTAACTTAAATTGCAGGGTTAAAGTTGTCCCATTTGACGAAATGTATGGTGCCGAAAAATCACATCAGACGGTTCAAGCATTTTTAGAGGAGGCTTCTAAACAGGCAGGTAAAGCATGGGTTTATAATCCTGAAGATCCTGGAAAGTTGTTACTCAAAGATGGCAGAACAGGGGAACCCTTTGATCAGCCAGTTGCAGTTGGATACTCTCACTTCCTTAAGTTAGTACATTTGGTGGATGACAAAATTCATGCCAGATCTACTGGTCCATACTCTTTGGTTACACAGCAACCATTGGGTGGTAAAGCTCAGCAAGGTGGACAAAGGCTTGGGGAAATGGAAGTATGGGCTCTTGAAGCTTATGGAGCAGCCTATACACTTCAAGAACTTTTAACAGTTAAATCTGATGATATGCAAGGTAGGAACGAAGCTCTTAATGCAATAGTCAAAGGTAAACCAATACCTAGGCCTGGCACTCCTGAGTCATTTAAAGTCCTTATGCGAGAATTACAATCCCTAGGCTTAGATATTGGGGTTTATACAGATGAAGGAAAAGAGGTGGATTTGATGCAAGATATCAATCCAAGAAGAAATACTCCATCTAGGCCGACATACGAATCGCTAGGAACCTCTGAATATGAGGAAGATTAAATACTTTATGAAAAAACTTTAAATTTAAATTTCCCAAAAATGACAAACAGCAACTTAAGAACAGAAAATCATTTTGATTACGTCAAAATTTCAATAGCTTCTCCACAAAGAATCATGGATTGGGGACAGAGAACATTACCCAATGGACAAGTAGTGGGTGAAGTAACGAAACCTGAAACTATTAATTACAGGACACTTAAACCAGAAATGGATGGTTTGTTTTGTGAAAAAATTTTTGGTCCCTCAAAAGATTGGGAATGCCATTGTGGTAAGTATAAAAGAGTTAGACATAGAGGTATTGTTTGTGAGAGATGTGGTGTTGAAGTAACTGAAAGTAGAGTTAGAAGACATAGGATGGGCTATATAAAACTTGCCGCGCCAGTTTCCCATGTTTGGTATTTGAAAGGCATTCCTAGTTATGTTGCAATTCTTTTGGATATTCCACTTAGAGATGTAGAACAAATAGTCTATTTTAATTGTTACGTTGTTTTAGACCCAGGTGATCATAAAGAACTTAAATATAAACAACTACTCACCGAGGATGAATGGTTGGAAATTGAAGATGAAATCTATGCTGAAGATTCAACAATTGAAAACGAACCTTTTGTTGGTATTGGTGCTGAGGCCCTGAAACAATTACTTGAGGACCTTGATTTGAGTCAAGTTGCTGAAGAACTTAGAGAAGACATTACAAATAGCAAGGGGCAAAAAAGGGCAAAACTTATAAAAAGAATAAGAGTTATTGATAATTTTATTGCAACCAATGCAAAGCCAGAATGGATGGTTTTAGACGCAATTCCTGTTATACCTCCAGATCTTAGACCTATGGTTCAGCTTGATGGGGGCAGATTCGCAACTTCTGATTTAAACGATCTTTATAGAAGAGTTATAAATAGAAACAATAGATTAGCTAGGCTACAAGAAATCTTAGCTCCTGAAATCATAGTAAGAAATGAAAAAAGAATGCTTCAAGAGGCAGTTGATGCTCTTATAGATAATGGAAGGAGGGGAAGGACTGTTGTTGGAGCAAATAATAGAGCTCTTAAGTCCTTGAGTGACATCATTGAAGGAAAACAAGGAAGATTCAGACAGAATCTTCTAGGTAAGCGTGTTGACTATTCAGGAAGATCTGTAATAGTTGTAGGTCCTAAATTAAAAATGCATCAGTGTGGTCTGCCAAAGGAAATGGCAATTGAGCTCTTCCAACCTTTTGTTATCCATAGATTAATACGGCAGAATATTGTGAATAATATTAAAGCTGCAAAAAAATTAATACAAAAAGCTGATGATGAAGTTATGCAGGTACTGCAGGAAGTGATTGAAGGCCACCCAATTCTTTTAAATAGAGCACCAACACTGCACCGTCTAGGAATTCAAGCTTTTGAACCTAAATTAGTTGGAGGTAGAGCAATACAACTTCACCCTTTAGTTTGTCCAGCTTTTAATGCTGATTTTGATGGAGATCAAATGGCAGTTCATGTTCCATTAGCTCTAGAGGCACAAACTGAAGCTCGCATGCTCATGTTGGCAAGTAATAATATTCTTTCCCCTGCGACCGGGGAACCAATCGTTACTCCATCACAAGATATGGTTTTGGGATCTTATTATCTGACGGCTTTGCAACCGAATTATCAAAAACCGAAATTTGGAGAAAACAAGACTACTTTTGCTTCTCTTGAAGACGTCATTTTTGCTTTTGAAGATAAAAGACTAAGCTTACATGAATGGGTATGGGTTAGATTTAATGGTGAAGTTGAAGATGAAGATGAAATGAGTAGACCGCAAAAAACTGAAGAGCTTGAAGATGGCTCAAGGTTAGAAATGTGGAATTTAAGAAGAGATAGATTTGATTCTCAGAATAATTTAATAAGTAGATTTGTTTTAACAACAGTCGGCAGAGTAGTTATGAATTATACCATTATTGATTCTGTATCTAAAACTTAAACCCTAAAAAATTATTTTCATTTATTTAAAAAAACATGACATCATCTAAACCTAAAAAAACTTCCAGAGTACGTAAAACTACCAAAAACTCCAAAAAGAATAATCAAGTTACTATGCCTGCTTTAGCTAAAACTCCGCCATCATTTAAGAATAAAGTGGTGGATAAGAAAGCTTTAAAAAATTTAGTCTCCTGGGCTTATAAAACTCATGGCACTGCAATAACTGCAGCGATGGCTGATAATTTAAAGGACTTAGGATTTAAGTATGCTACCCAAGCTGCTGTTTCTATCTCAGTAGATGACTTAAAAGTACCTGAAGCTAAACAAGATTTAATAGGACAAGCTGAAGAGCAAATATCTGCTACAGAAGAATGCTATAGACTAGGTGAAATTACTGAAGTTGAGAGACATACTAAAGTTATTGATACCTGGACTGAAACTAATGAAAGATTGGTAGATGCTGTCAAGAAAAATTTCAATCAAAATGATCCTCTGAATTCCGTTTGGATGATGGCTAATTCAGGAGCAAGGGGTAATATGTCTCAGGTTAGGCAACTTGTTGGTATGAGAGGATTGATGGCTAACCCTCAAGGAGAGATCATTGACCTACCAATAAGAACAAACTTTAGAGAAGGACTTACTGTTACTGAGTATGTAATTTCCTCTTATGGAGCAAGAAAAGGTTTGGTTGATACTGCTTTAAGAACAGCGGATTCTGGTTATTTGACTAGAAGATTAGTTGATGTTGCTCAAGATGTAATTGTTAGAGAAGAGGATTGCGGAACAGAACGATCAATAGTTGTTGAAGCTGAAGATGGTAAATTCGGAGCAAGACTTCTTGGCAGACTTACCGCTGAGGACATCTTAGATTCTGAAGAAAACTTAATTATTCCCCAAAATACTGCAATAGATCCTGTATTGTCTGGAAAAATTGAGACAGCATCAATTTCAAAAGTAAAAATAAGATCTCCTCTAACATGTGAAGCAAATAGATCTGTTTGTAGAAGATGCTATGGATGGGCATTAGCTCATAATCATTTAGTTGACTTAGGTGAGGCGGTAGGAATTATTGCCGCTCAATCAATTGGAGAACCTGGGACTCAATTGACAATGAGAACTTTCCATACTGGAGGTGTATCAACTGCTGAAAGTGGAGTAGTAAGATCAAAGATTTCTGGTAAGGTTGAATTTAGTTCAAAAGCAAAGGTTAGAGGTTATAGAACTCCACATGGAGTAGAAGCTAAACAAGCTGAAGTTGATTTCATTTTGAAAATTGTTCCTCAAGGAAATAATTCTAATAAAACTCAAAAAATTGAAGTTTCGAGTGGATCGCTCTTATTTGTAGATAATGGTGAAGAAATTAATTCTGATATAACCGTTGCTCAGATCACTGCTGGAGCCGTGAAAAAGAGCGTCGAAAAAGCAACCAAGGATGTTATTTGTGATTTAGCTGGTCAAGTTAAGTACGACAAGGTCATTCAACCAAAAGAGGTAACAGATAGGCAGGGAAATATTACTTTAAAAGCTCAAAGATTAGGTAGGTTGTGGGTTTTAGCAGGAGATGTTTATAACCTACCACCAAATGCAAGACCAGTTGTCTCGTCAGGAAAATCTGTAGTTGAAGGAGCTGTTTTAGCTGAGGCAAGCCAATCCAGTGAATTTGGAGGACAAGTTCGATTAAGAGAATCAATAGGAGATTCAAGAGAAGTTCAAATTGTTACCACTTCAATGTCTTTAAGTAATTTTAAATTAATTGAAGAATCTACTCACTCAGGGCAAATATATACTTTGGAATCTAGTGATGGAACCTCTTATCGTTTAAACACCTCCCCAGGAAGTAAAATAAGTAATGGTGAAGTTGTAGCAGATTTAACGGACGAAAGGTTCCGAACAAAAACTGGCGGTTTAGTAAAGTATGCCCCGGGATTAAGCGTTAAAAAAGCTAGATCATCTAAAAATGGTTTTGAGGTCAGTCAAGGGGGAACATTGCTTTGGATTCCCCAAGAGACACATGAAATAAACAAGGATATATCTCTACTAATGATTGAAGATATGAAATGGATTGAAGCAGGAACAGAAGTTGTAAAGGATATTTTTAGCCAAACATCAGGTATTGTTACGGTGACTCAGAAAAATGATATCCTTCGTGAAATAACAGTAAGAAATGGAACTTTTCATGAATGTGAAGATGAAGAAGTACTGAATAGATTTACAGAAGAGGGTAATCTAGTAAATCCAGGTGACAAGATTTTAGATGGTATTGATAATAAAGAAATTCTATTTGTTCAGAAATTAGAAACCCCAAAATGTCGAGGCTTATTATTAAGAACTGTAGAAGAATTTACTATTCCTGATCAAGCCGAATTACCCAAACTATCTCATATTAAGCAGGAAAAAGGACCACACTTAGGCTTGAAAGCTGTCCAAAGACTTACTTATAAAGATGGTGAATTGATTAAATCAGTTGAAGGAGTTGAATTGCTTAGAACACATTTAAGTATTGAAAGTTTTGATGCTACTCCTCAAATGACTATTGATGTCGAGTCGATTAAGGACGAAAATGATCAATCTATTAATAGATTAAATTTAGTAATATTGGAATCTATTCTTGTAAGACGAGATACTATATCGGACTCAAGTCATGGTTCAACACATACAGAATTGCAAGTCAACAATAATCAAATAGTTAAAGCAGGCGATGTAATAGCAACTACTCAAATTCTTTGTAAAGAAAAGGGATTGGTTCAATTACCTAATGTTATAGGAGATGAGCCAATTAGAAGGTTAATTGTTGAAAGAGAAGAAGACAAAATTAAAATTAAGATTACTAATAAAGCAGTCATTAAAGTTGGAGATCGTTTAGTTGATGGTGATCCCATAAGTGAAACTGAAAAATCAACTTCATGTGGAGAAATTGAAAAAATTTCTAATAGTTCAGTGACCTTAAGACTTGGTAGGCCTTATATGGTTTCTCCTGATTCAGTTTTACATGTTAAAGATGGAGATTTAGTCCTTAGAGGGGATGGCTTGGCTTTGCTTGTTTTTGAGAGGCAGAAAACCGGAGATATCGTTCAAGGATTGCCTCGAATAGAAGAGTTGTTAGAAGCTAGAAGGCCTAGAGATTCTGCTGTTTTATGTAAAAAATCTGGAATTGTTCAGATTAAACAAGGTAATGATGAAGAATCAGTTTCTTTATCAGTTATTGAAAATGATGATTTGGTGAACGAATATCAATTATTAATTGGAAAAAATATAATGGTTAGTGATGGACAACAAGTTACAGGTGGTGAAATTTTAACTGATGGACCAATTAATCCACATGAATTATTAGATTGCTTCTTCAGCGATTTAAAAGATCAAAAACCTTTAATAGATGCAGCTCGAGAATCTATCTCAAAACTGCAAAGAAGTATGGTTAATGAGGTCCAAAATGTCTATAAATCGCAGGGTGTAGCTATTGATGATAAGCATATTGAAGTTATTGTTAGACAGATGACGAGTAAAGTCCGCATAGAAGATGCTGGTGATACTACTCTCCTGCCTGGCGAACTTATAGAGTTGAGGCAAGTCGAAGATACAAACCAAGCAATGGCAATTACTGGAGGAGCTCCTGCAGAATTTACTCCTGTTTTGTTAGGTATTACTAAAGCCTCTCTCAATACTGATAGCTTTATATCAGCAGCATCATTCCAAGAGACTACAAGGGTTCTTACAGAAGCTGCAATTGAAGGTAAATCTGATTGGTTAAGAGGTCTAAAAGAAAATGTTATAATTGGTAGACTAATACCTGCAGGCACTGGTTTTAGCGGATTTGTAGAGGAATTAGCCTCAGAGGCCGGCCCTCATCCAGATATCCTTGCAGAAGAATCTGGTGGATATAGAAGAGCACAGAACTTAAGGCCAGATTATACCGTTGACATGCCACAATCACCTGCAGTAAGTTCAACCGCAATACTTGATGATCCAAGTGATGAAGATTTGGAATCCACGCGAAATCGACATGGAATTGATCCCTCTTCTAGTAATTTTGCCGCCTTTGCAAGACCTAATGCTGAAAATCAATTTTCTGAAGATCAATTACCAGATCCAGCTGCACTGGAGGGATTACAAGAGGAGGGACTTCTTTCTGATGAATAAATATTATCCAAAGTCATTTTTAGTGACTAGAATATATTTTTTAATTGGTCAGAGATGATTAAGCCAGATTTTGTTCCAAAAAGAAAAATACCTCGTTATGGATTTCATATTTATAATGAGAGACTTAATGGAAGAATGGCCATGATTGGATTTATTGCACTTATTCTTACAGAATTATTTTTAAAACATGGTTTGCTGTTATGGTGAAAATAGTTTTGAACTAAAGATTAAATAATTTGAAAAATCTTATTGGAAGTAGTATTAAAGATCTAGAAAATGTGGCTTTAAATTATGGTCAGGCGGCTTTTAGAGGTCGACAAATTTACAATTGGATTTATAACTATAGAAATAAGAAGAAAAATATTGATCAAATAGAAGTCTTGCCTTTGGATTTCAGAAAAAAGTTAAAAGATGATGGATTTAAAGTAAGTGAACTTAGTTTTCAAGAAAAAACCCTTGCTAATGATGGCACACTGAAGTTGTTACTGTCTACAGGTGATAATGAGAGTATTGAGTGCGTTGGAATACCAACTGAAAAAAGACTAACTGCATGTCTTTCTAGTCAAATTGGATGTCCTATGGACTGCAAATTTTGCGCAACTGGTAAGGAGGGTTTGAAGAGATCTTTAAAAGCGAGCGAAATATTAGATCAAATTTTATTTATTGAAAATGAAATGAATAGAAAAGTGACTAACATTGTTTTTATGGGTATGGGCGAACCCTTATTGAATATTGATGAATTGCTTTTGTCAATACGATCTATAAACCAGGATTTTCAGATTAGTCAGCGAAGGATTACTGTAAGCACTGTTGCTGTCCCAAAAATGATAAATAAATTATCTACAAAGTCTTTTCAAATTTTGAGTAAGTGTCAATTTACATTAGCAATAAGCTTACATGCTTCAAATCAAAAGATAAGAGAAATGATAATACCAAGTGCAAAAAACTATGATATTAAAAATATAATTGAAGACTGTAAGAAATTTGTAAGAGATACTGGTCGGAGGGTAAGTTTTGAATATTTAATGCTAAGTGGTGTTAATGATAGATTGGAACATGCCAATGAATTGAGTAATTTGCTAAGAGGTTTTCAAAGCCACGTAAATCTAATACAGTACAATCAAATTGATGAGGTTGAATTTAAACGAGCCTCTTTAAGGAATCTTCAATTATTTCAATCTAAACTTCTTCATAATGGTATCGCTGTTAGTTACCGAACAAGTAGAGGTCTAGATAAAAATGCCGCCTGTGGTCAGCTAAGACAAAATGCAAGAAATAAATAATATTGTCTAAGAATAATTTTTTAAAAGTCTCTTAAACAGGTTATTATTGTGGTAAATAAATTTGAATCATTGGGCTTTATTAAGACAAAAATTTTACCTTTCGCTATCGTTGCACTTTTTGCGATTGCCTTCTTTGCAGTTAGCGCAAGAATTTGGTTGCCAGGGGATATGATGTCGCCTGCCCCGCTGAATTAATATGTTTAGTTTTTGAAAATGACAAAAAATAAGGATCCTAATAAAGAAAGTTTAGCTGAAATTGCAGTTGATCCAGATATCTTGGCCAGAGAATTGGCTTTAGAGATTGAACTAGATCCTTTAGAGCAAATTGATCAAGATGCTTTTTCAAAGGGTTTAAATATAACTCAAGAGTGCAATGAAGCTCTAAAATTGCTAAGAGGTAAAAGAGAAGAGAGAATACAGGGTTTAAGAATATTTTGTGAATATAGAGATCAAAGATCTTTCCCATTTTTGTTACCATTACTTGATCAGCCCTGTCCTGTTGAGAGAATGAGTGCGGTATATGCTTTAGGTCGTAACCCATGTCCTAGCGCAGTCCAGAAACTTGTCAGTCTTTTGAAGACTGATGATAATGCTTATGTCAGAAGAGCAACCGCATGGAGCTTAGCTAATTATGATAACCAAATCGTTTTAGAGCCATTGATCAATGCTTTGAAGAATGATGTAGCGGCAGTAAGATTATGGTCATCAAGTTCTTTAGCTGAAATTGGAAATGTTTCTTTGGAAAACGCACAGTTAGCAGCAGAGCAGCTTTTAATAAGTTTAAAGATAGATAATGAATCAGGTGTTAGAAGTAATTGCATTTGGTCATTGTGTAGGTTGTATGAAAAATTAAATAATACATTTCAAGAAACTTTCGTTGATGAATGTACCAAGATAGCCCTTTTCGATAAGGAACCTTCCGTAATGGAAGAAGCAAAAACTGCCTTGGATTCAATGGGGATGCAAGGTTTTTATAATTAACTATCTTAATTTTTTTTAACAGAACGCTACCAAAAAAATTAATTTATCAGATATTCAATATAAAAATTAAAATTATTTAACTTGTACCAACTGAAACAAAATATTTTCGTTATTCTGTATAAAGTAAAAGTGCTCAGTACTTGAATTTAATGCCTCAAAAAACATTAAGATTCAAAATTCATCAAGACGGAAAAGTTGAAGAGACTGTTGAGGGATTTTATGGTGATTCATGTAATGATGTTACAAAAAATCTCGAAGAATCTCTTGGCAAAGTAACAGTTAAAAATAAAACATCTGATGCTTTCATCTCCAATCAAAATGAAAAATTACAACAATTAAACAACGAATCTAATGTCTCATTTTAGTACTATTAAAACCCAGCTTAAAGAAGCAGATCCCTTAATTAAGGCTTTAAATAACCTTGGTTATATAATAGATCAAGAAAAAAAGTTTGTTAAAGGCTACAAAGGCAAGTTTACAGCAGTTGACATAAGTATGAATTTACCCGGTGATACTAAAGTTGGATTTAAATGGGATAACAATTCTAAGGCTTATGAATTAGTTACTGATCTTGATCTATGGAAATTTGAGATCCCAGTAGAAAGATTTATTTCTAAAGTTACTCAAATGTATGCTTACCAAACAATTATTTCCAAAACAAAAGAGGATGGATACCAAATTGTGGAACAAAAAAATAAAAATGATGGTTCTATTGAATTGGTTTTAACCAAGTGGGATAACTAATATTAGAATATGGATTTTACTGATCCATTTGATAATGTTGAAGAAAAAATTGAAATAACAGGCTGGGAGCCTGTATTAGGTGGTAAATTAGCAGAAAAAGCTGTATGGGTTGATGAGGCTAAATGTATTGGTTGTCAATATTGTGTACATGTAGCTTCGAACACTTTCAGGGTTGATGAATTTCATGGTAGAAGTAGAGCTATGAGACAAGATGGAGATAGTTCTGAAGTTATACAAGAAGCGATAGATACGTGCCCTGTTGATTGTATTCACTGGGTCAAGTTTGAAGAATTGGATGATTTAGAGAATAGTCTAGATAGGGATATGTTTCAATCATTTGGGAAACCACCAAGAATGAATAAGCATTAATTTTAAAATGATGCAATATCGGAGATTCGGTCGAACCAATCTAAATATTCCTGTTTTATCTTTGGGTGGTATGAGATTTCAGAAAAGTTGGGATCAATTAGATTTTTCTGAGATTTCATATGAAGAACAAAATAAAGTACAAAATATATTAAATTTGGCAAATAAATATGGCTTAAGTCATGTCGAAACAGCTAAGTATTATGGAACTTCTGAGGTGCAATTAGGAATGGGTTTTCAAAATATTAAGAAAATCCCAAACATTATTCAAACAAAGATTCCTCCAAATAGTGATCCAAAAATTTTTGAGAGAGATGTTATGACAAGTATTGAAAAATTGAAAGTTGAAAGAATCGATTTATTAGCAATACATGGCATTAATACAGATGAACATCTACGTCAGGCTGTTAAAGATGGAGGCTGCATTGATATTTTAAAGAATTTGCAAAAAGAAAATTTAATTGGATCAATTGGATTTTCGACCCATGGAAAACCCTCACTCATTAGGAAGGCTATATCAACAAACTTATTTGATTACGTAAATTTGCACTGGTATTTCATCAATCAAGAAAATACAAATGTTATTAATTTAGCAAATAGATACGATCTTGGGGTTTTTATAATAAGTCCCACTGATAAAGGGGGACATCTTCATACTCCCTCAAAAAAAATGTTGGAACTTTGTAGGCCACTTCATCCTATAGTTTTTAATGATCTTTTTTGCTTAAGAAATAAAAACGTCCATACTCTAAGCGTGGGTATTGCAAAAGAGGCAGATTTTGAGATGCATTTAAAAGCTATCTCATTGTTATCAGACTCTGAGAAGTATGTTCCAAAGATAATAAAAAGATTAAGTCAGGAATCAATTAATTCTTTAGGCTTAGATTGGTATCAACATTGGAATAGAAATTTACCGAGTTGGGAATATACACCAGGATATATTAATATTCCTGTTCTGCTTTGGCTTTCAAATTTAATTGATTGGTTGGATATGGACGGATTTGCAAGAGCTAGATATCAATTGCTTGGTAATGGAAGTCATTGGTTCCCAGGATGTAACGCTAATTTACTTGATGTGGATGTTACAGAAGGCCAATTATTGAAAGTTTTAGAAGGCCATATAAATCCAAAAAAAGTTATAAAAAAATTGAGAACTTTAAAGCAAAAGTTTGGAGATAAGGTTGCTACAAGATTATCAAAACAATAATTTCATAATGGATTTTTCTCAGGTTTGCCTACTTTTCTTGGATAAATTTCAGGGCAAAAATTTTTTGGTTGAATAAGAATAATATTTCTGGTGCCTTTACCTCTTGGTAACAGAATCTTCTTTTTCTGTTTAACTTTTCCTTCTAATATTTCTAAAGTTTTATCTAGATTTTTACTTTTTTCATCATTCCATTTACCACAATATAAAACTCCTAACCCTTCTTTTTTTAGCATTGGTAGTATATATTCCGAAACTGTTGATGGATTACTCACCGCTCTTGTGGTAGCTATACAAAAACTATTTCTCATTGAAGATTGATTGGCTAAGTTTTCAATACGATCATTGATTACATGAATATTGTTTTTGAAATTGATTTTTTTTATTAGGATTTTTATTGCATCTGTTTTTTTTTTGGAGGAATCAATCAGGTATATCTCTGAATTAGGATGAGTTATGGCATAAGCTAAACCAGGGAAGCCACAGCCAGATCCAATATCTAAAAATCTTTTATTATTAAAATTAATATTCGGGAAAGTTTTAAATGGCCAAATGCTGTCAAAAACTTGAGATATCCAATAATCATCCCCATTAATTAATCTTGTTAGATTGGTTCTATTATTTAATTCTTCAATTTTAATTTGTAATTCTCGAAACATACTTATTTCTTCTTCAGTTATTAAGGCCGCAATTTCTTCAGGAATGTTTAGTTTTTTCATTTCGATATAAATATAAATTTTTGCAATTCAATAAATACATTCTATTTAGTAAAAATTTATTAGAATTGAAATATTAATAAAAGATTATTTTGAAAGGGGAAATTTCCTATTACAAAATTTTAGGTATAAACGAAAATGCCTCAAATCATGAATTAAGAAAGGCATTTTGTAAGCTTTCTATCGAGTTGCATCCAGATACAACCTCTCTAGAAATAGACGATGCTAAAAGTAAATTCCAAGAAGTTTTAGAAGCTTATGAAAATCTAAATAATAGTAATTTGAGGAAAATATATGATGCCAAACTAAAGGCAAAGTCTAGAAGTAAAAATAATACTAACGCTTTAAATAATCTAATAATCAATTCTAATAATCAAAATTTATTAGGGAATAGAAGACCTTTTTCAAATGGGGAATTGTTTTCTTTATTCCTTTTAATTATCATTATTTCTATTAGTTTGATTTGTTCAGTTTTTATTGCCTCTTTTACTGGAAAAGAATTAGATACAATACCCAGCTGGTTAATAAAATGATTATTTAAAAAAGTCTGTGAATCCCTCTAACAAACCTATCAACAAACATTCTCTTCAATCATTGGAATTGTGGCTAACTGATTTAGGTGCTTTGAAGGATAGTAATAATCCATCTAAATGGTATCTTTTACTATCAAATTGGAATGCCACTATTATTTTTGAACAAGAAGATTTAAATGTTACCTGGGAAATTGGAGGGAAAAAAACTAAAAGGCTATTTTCATATTGTATTAATAGAGAAGATGTGGAAAATGCAATACTTCAGGGACCTTAAATTTTTATCTACAGATTGTCTAAGATTTGCCTGATTATCCAGTAACTTTTTTCTAATTGATCATCGGTGATACAAAGGGGTGGCAAGAGGTAAATAACGTTCCCGAGTGGTCTAATAAATAAACCTTGCTCTATGGCTCGACTCTTTATTTTTTTTCCAATATTATTAAAATAACCTTTTTTGTTCCCAATTTCTAAATCGAAGGCAGCAATGGTGCCAGATACTCTTATTTTTTTTATATAAGGTAATTTTTTAAATTTAATTAAATGAGATAAATGTTTTTCTTCAAGTGAAAGATATTTGTGAGGTTCTTTTTCTAATAAATCGAGACTAGCATTTGCCGCAGCACAACCTAAAGGATTAGCAGTAAAACTATGTCCATGCCAAAAAGTTTTTCTTGGGGAATCATCAATAAAGGATTGAAAAATTTTTTCTTTACATAAAGTAATTCCCATTGGTAAAAATCCACCAGTTAAGCCTTTTGAAATACTTATTAAATCAGGAAAAATTTTTGCTTTTTGAAACGCAAAAAGGCTTCCACATCTTCCAAAACCAGTCAATACTTCATCAGCAATTAACAAAGAATTATTATTTTTTATAGTTTCTGAAACTTTTTTAATAAACTGAGGTCTAACCATATTCATTCCTCCTGCTCCTTGAACAAGTGGCTCAAGGATAACTGCTACTGTAGGAGTTTTTAGAAGTCTATCTAATTTCTGGATTGCCTCATTTTCTTTGTTTGTTACTTCTTCATCATTCATCCAGGTTGAGGGCCATGGGACTCTCTTAACTGGGAACATAAGATTATCGAAATTCTCATTAAAAATATTTCTTTCACCTAAAGCCATCGCTCCAAATGTATCGCCATGATATGCGCCCTCAAAAGCTACTATTTGAGATCTTGTCTCTCCTATATTTTGCCATGATTGGAAGGCAATTTTTAAAGCAACCTCAACTGCAGTAGAACCATTATCAGAAAAGAACAATCTTTCTAGTTTTGTTAATTCACTAAGTCTTTCTGCCAATTTTTTTGCCTGTGGATGTAAGAAATCAGCAAATATAACTTGCTCAAGTTTTTTTGATTGATCGAAAATGGCATCCGCAATATATTCGTTACTATGACCATGAAGAGTTACCCACCAACTACTAATAGCGTCTATTAGCTCTTTTTTAGGATTTTTAATAAATAGGAGCGCATCTTTACCATGAGTTACTTCTAGTTGCGGTTTGCTGTTCTTGATTTGTGTAAAAGGTGGCCAAATATTTGGGTGCCAATCTTGATTTGGAGTTTTTGAATCCAAAGATTTCATTTAACTTGCTTTTGAGGTTAAAAGTGAGATCAACTTATTTTTGATGTCTAGTTCTTTCCATAGTATATCTAAATTATTTGAGTCAATTTTTTTGATGTAAGGAAATTCAGTAATTAACGGAATATCACTAAAATCAACTAGAGTTTTTGGATTATCTAAGTGTTTTTCGCCATTGACTACTAAACCTAAAATCTCGATATGTCTTCGTTTTAAGGCCTCAATACTAAGCAGGGTATGGTTAAGAGTCCCAAGTGAGCTCTTACATACAAGTATTACCGGAAGATTCCATTGTTTTATTTGATCTATTTGCAAAAAATTGCGTGTTATTGGAACCATTAATCCACCTGCTGTTTCTACAATTAATGAGCCTTTTACTTTTGGTAATCTCAACATGTCAAAATTAATAGTTTTTTGATCTATTTCAGCAGCCCAATGAGGAGATAGAGGTTTTGTAAATACGTAAGCTTCTTTAATCATTTTCTCTTTACTTACTTGTGCAAGTTTTTCAACAGTTTGACTATCAGTTTGCGATTCAATACCACTTTGAATAGGCTTCCAATAAAAGGAATTTAATCCTTTAACAAAAAAAGAGCTTATTAAAGTTTTCCCAATATCAGTATCTGTTCCACAAATTATAAATTTGAAAATACTATCTTGACTACTCATAATCTTTTTATGATTTGAATCTCAATTTTCCATGAAAGGTTAACTGTCTTATTGTAATTCTTTGGCCAAAACTTTTGAACTTCTTTTAACTCTTTCACTGTTTTGCGTTTACAATTTGTTGATTGTGCCCCTACATTTTTAATACTTCTAAAAAGCTTATATACATCTTCAAAATTTTCAAGATAATTAAACTTTTCTGAATAATGTATTTCAGTTGATTTGAAATCTTTTAATAATTCTTTAGAGCAAAGGAAATTAAGACCACTATATTCAATATCAATTTTTCTACAAGTATCTTTCCATTCAGGGAAACAATCTTTTGTTGGATATGAAATGATTAAAAAACCTCCAGGCATTAATTTACTAAACCAATTTTTTATTATCTTTTCTGGGTTGTTTAACCAATGAATGCAAAAGTTAGATGTTATTAGAGAACAGTTATTGATTTCAGGAGGTAAATCATTATTCAAATCCCATAAAATTTTTTTACTAGATAATTTATTCTCAAGTAGCATTTTTTTGCTGAAATCAATTCTGGATACTTTTTGGGAAGAAAAATTTTTTTCTATTTCATCAGCTAATAGTCCTGGACCTGATCCTAGATCTATCCATTCACCTTTTTGTGGATTTAAACCTTTGATAAAGTGAACAATCTTTTCTGCAAAAAATTTCTGAATATTCGAATATTTTAAATACCGAGATGCAGCATCATTGAAATTATTTTTTATTTTCTCATTCCACTTTTTATTATCCATTTCAATCATTAAATGTTTTAAGTAAAATCTCGTATAAATTTAAATTAGTTAAGCAATGACCTTGTTGAGCTAATTTGATTAAAATTGGCTTTTTATCAATTGTTCTATTCAAGAAATCTAAAAAGTTATTATTTGATTCATTGTCAAGAATCAAGTCATTTTCTGATTTTATAAAAATAATTTTGCAATCTTTTTTTAAAAAAAATGGAAAATCTCTATTGATGTAAAGTTGTTTCAAATCATTTAAAAGAAGAGTTTTATTTAAACTTTCTAAATTTTTATAAAAGATATTTTTAAAACTATTATTTATATCATTTGGCATAAATGATCTGTATATAAATTCTTTCAATATATCTTTTGGTGAACCTTTTATGATTTTTTTTTCCATTCTTTTTAGAGACCTCAAAATAAAGTTTCTATTATTACTTAAAGGAAGAAAATTATTAAATGAATTGATAAGAACAATATGAGTAGCTTCTTTTAAAATAGTTTTTTGCATTAAATGAAAACCATATGAATGGCATAAAGTCATTCTGATTTCTTTTTTAGAGTCGCTTTTAATCCATGTTGCTTGATAATTATCTGTCGAAAAATAGCCTCTTTCATTATCTTGCCAATGCCAATTATTATTTAAAAAATCAACTTTATAATCATCCCAGAAATGTTTATTTAGTCCCCACCCATGTTGAGTAATAATTTGTTTCATTTAAACTCTTTTAAAACTGCAATGAAATTCTTTAGCAGATTAAAATCTAAGTTTCTTCTTATTGTTATTCTGATTCTTGATTGCCCCACTGGAACAGTTGGAGGTCTTATTGCAATTGCTAAAAACCCATTTTTTTCGAGATATTCTTGTAGATGAATCGCTTTCTCTTCTTGGCCAACAATAATTGATAAAATGTGAGAATCTCCTTGAACTGGAAAACTAAAATTGCTAATAATTTCATCTTTCCATACCTTCGCAGAAGATAACAAATCATTACCCCATTCTTTATTTTCTAAAATTTTTTTCAAACCTTCTAGTGCTCCAGCAGCTAAAGATGGAGCAAGTGCGGTTGTATATCTAAATGCACCACTTGTTTGGATAAGATATTCACCAATTTCTGAATTGGAGGCTATAAAAGCTCCGCCGCTTCCAAATGCTTTTCCAAAAGTTCCAGTAAGCATAGTTATATCCGAACGGCAATTAAAACTTAAACCCCTACCTTCAGGGCCCAAGATACCAATTGCATGAGCTTCGTCAACTAATAATTGAACACTATTTTTTTTGCAAATTTCTGTGATTTCTCTTATCGGAGCAATTGATCCTTCCATGCTATAAAGAGATTCAACAACAACTAAAATGGAATTTTTTGTAGGATTAAATTTAATAATTTTATCTTCTAAATCTTCTAAATTATTATGTGAAAATCGAACTAGTTTTGCTTGAGCAGCTTTCACTCCCACTAATAAAGAATTATGAATCAATTTATCTGCTATTACAATACTATTTCTGTTTGCTAATGCCTGGATAGCGGCTATATTTGCTTGAAATCCGCTTGGGAAAAGTAATACTTTCTGTCGATCAAGCCACTCGGCAAGTTCTGTCTCTAATAATTTATGTATTGGCCTTGAACCTGTAATAAACCTAGAGCTTCCTGAACCAATACCTTCTAATAGGCTTATTTCGTAAGCAGCTTTCATTAAATCCTTATCCCTACTTAATCCAAAATAATCATTACTGCATAAGTCTATAAGTTTTTTATTATCGGAATTAAAACTTAGAAGCTCGAATGGTTTTTCCCCTAAAGAAAATGTTTTTAATTTACGGATTCTATTTTTTGGAATTTTTATTTTCTTCATTTTGGCAAAATAAAATGTAGTTGATTTAATTAAAAAGATTTAGATTTACTATTAAAGTTTGCAAGGTATTTTTTGTTTATTAATATCTATATAGATCATATATTAAGAAGTTAACTCATCCTCTCTTCAATCACAATTATTGCTTAATTTAGAGGAATATTTCCCCTTTCCGCTAGATGATTTCCAATTAGAGGCAATACAAGCTATTAATAGCGGAAATTCTGTTGTTTTAACGGCACCAACAGGTTCAGGTAAAACATTGATAGGTGAATTTGCTATTCATAGAGGTTTATCTCATGACAGCAGAGTTTTTTATACAACACCTTTAAAGGCCCTATCAAACCAAAAGTTTAGAGATTTTGCTAATCAATATGGTGAGAATAAAGTTGGTCTTTTAACAGGAGATATTAGTATAAATAGAGAAGCACCAATCTTAGTCATGACGACTGAGATTTTCAGGAACATGCTTTATGGCGAATTTGATGAATTTGATGATCCCTTAGAAAATTTAGAATCTGTGATTCTTGACGAATGTCATTATATGAATGACCCCCAAAGAGGCACAGTTTGGGAGGAAACCATAATCCATTGCCCTAGTAGAACTCAAATAATAGCTTTATCAGCAACAATAGCTAATGCAGATCAACTACAAAATTGGATAGAAAAAGTTCATGGACCCACAGTACTAATTAATAGTGATAAGAGACCAGTCCCACTTGATTTTATTTTTTGTAGTGTTAAAGGTCTCCATCCACTTTTAAATAATAAAGGTAATGGTATTCATCCAAATTGTAAGATTTGGAGAGCTCCTAAAGGGCAGAAAAAGAGAGGAAAAGTGGGAAGGATAATGCAACCAAAGTCTCCCTCAATTGGCTTTGTGATCTCGAAACTAGCTGAACGAAAAATGTTGCCAGCTATTTATTTTATTTTTAGTAGAAGAGGATGTGACAAGGCTATTGAGAACATAAAAGATTTAACTTTAGTAAGTTATTCAGAAGCAAATATTATTTCCCAAAAATTAGATGTTTATCTTAAAAATAATCAAGAGGCAATTAAAGATAAATCTCAATGCGAGGCATTAAAACGCGGTATTGCATCTCATCATGCTGGATTATTGCCTGCATGGAAAGAATTGGTAGAGGAATTATTTCAGCAAGGTTTGATAAAAGTTGTTTTTGCAACTGAAACTCTTGCTGCAGGAATTAATATGCCCGCAAGAGCCACTGTTATTTCTTCTTTATCAAAAAGGACAGAAGATGGGCATAGATTATTATTTAGCAGTGAATTTTTGCAAATGTCAGGAAGAGCTGGAAGAAGAGGAAAAGATACCCAAGGATATGTTGTCACATTACAAACAAGATTTGAAGGTGCCAAAGAAGCAAGTGTACTGGCTATCAGCAAACCAAATTCTTTAGAAAGTCAATTCACTCCTAGCTATGGAATGGTACTTAATCTTTTACAAAGTTATAGTTTAGAGAAGTCTAAAGAGTTAATTAAAAGAAGTTTCGGTAGTTTTTTATATTCAGGTGAATCCTCAGGTGAGAATATAATTCTTGAAAATTTAGATAAGGATTTAATTGGATTAAAAAAGATTACATCTAACATTTCATGGAAAGATTTTGATGCCTACGAAAAGTTAAAAAATCGTCTTAAAGAAGAGAGAAGACTCTTGAAAATTTTAGAAAAACAAGCGGCAGAAAAATTATCAGAAGAGATCACTAATGCACTCCCATATATTAAAGATGGAAGCTTAATTTCAATCAAATCACCTCAAATTAAAAGAAAAATTGTTCCAGGATTAATTTTTAAGAAAATATATGAATCCCAAAAAATTAAGAGTTTATTGTGTTTGACAATTGATAATTTATTTATTCTTATAAAACCCTCATATATAGTAAGTATTTTTAATGATTTGGATGTAATTGATGTCTTAGGACTTGAAGCACCAAAGATGTATTTTTCTGGGGAGGTTGTTAGGGGAGATGATATATCGCAGTGTTTTGCGGATCGAATTTTAGAAGTTTCTAAAACAAATGATTTACAAACTCCACAATATGATCTGACAACAGAAGTTTTGGCACAACAGCAACAAATTAATAACTTAGAAGAAACAGTCACTAATCATCCCGCACATAGATTTGGAGACTCCAGGAAATTAAAGAAATATAGAAAAAAAATTGTTGATCTTGAACAAGAAATAAATATGAGAAAAAAACTTCTTGAGGATAAAGAAAATCATAACTGGAGAACTTTTACCGATTTGATTAAAATTTTGAGTCACTTTGGTTGTTTAAATGATTTGGAATTAACAGAAGTTGGACAAACAGTTGGTGCAATAAGAAGTGAAAATGAATTATGGATTGGTCTTGTTTTAGTAAGTGGTTATTTGGACGATTTAGATCCTCCTGATTTGGCTGCAATTATTCAATCCATATGTGTTGATGTAAGGAGACCTAATCTTTGGTGTAATTTCAAGCCTTCTTTAAACACCATTGATGTTTTTAATGAATTAGATGGTTTAAGAAAATTAGTCTCTTCTCAACAAAATAAGTTTCATATTGAATTTCCTATCTATTTAGAAAAAGAGTTGACTGGAATTATATCTGAATGGGCAAGGGGGAAAAAATGGAAAGATTTGGTTTTTAATACTTCATTAGACGAAGGCGATTTAGTAAGGATTATTAGAAGATCAATTGATGTCCTTTCTCAAGTGCAACACTGTATTGGTGTTAGTAATAAATTAAAAAGCAAAGCAAAGCTAGCATTAAAAGCTATTAACCGTTTTCCTGTTTCTGAATCTAATGATCTTATAAAAGTTTCTGAAGATATTAATCCTGCAACAAAAAGAATTGAAAATAATTCTTAAATTTTTTAATCAAATCATTGAATTAATATTCATTACCTCATCAAATTCATCTTCGTTTAAATAGCCTAATTTTAGTGTTGCCTCTTTTAAATTTAATGATTCTTTGAAAGCTAGATTTGCAATTTCGGCTGCTTTTTCATAACCAATTTTTGGCACTATGGCTGTAACTAACATTAGTGAATTTTCTAAATTTAACTTTATTTTCTTTTTATTAGGTTCCATCCCATCAACTAATTTTATTCTGAAGTTCTCTATTGCATTTTTAAGTAATTTTAAACTTGTAAGTATATTAAATCCAATAAGAGGCTTATATTCATTCATCTGTAAAGTACCGCTAGAATTAGCCATTGAGACAGCATATTCAAAGCCCATTATCTGAGTGCAAACCATAGATAAGGCTTCACATTGAGTCGGATTCACTTTGCCCGGCATGATAGAACTTCCAGGTTCATTTTGAGGGATAATTAATTCATATATTCCTGATCTTGGTCCAGAAGATAGAATTTTTATATCATTTGAAATTTTAAATAATGCACCTGCTAATATTTTTATCTGACTCATTACTTGAGCTAGGCGATCATGCGAGGCCATGATAGAAAAATTATTTTTTGATTTATAGAACATTAGATTAGTTTCATCCGAAATTGATTGTAAAATTTCTTCACAAAATCCTTTAGGACAATTAATACCTGTACCTACTGCAGTGCCTCCAAGAGGTAAGAAATACAATTCATCCAGACTCATAATAATCGCATTTTCAGCATCTTTAAGTTGCTCTGACCATCCTGATATTTCTTGCCCAAGAGTAATTGGCACTGCATCTTGAAAATGGGTTCTTCCTATCTTTATAAGGTCTTTCCATTCGTCACTTTTTTTATCAAAGATTTTCGTAAGTTCTCTTATCGTTGGAACTAATTTTTTGATTATTTCATTAACAACAGATATTTGTATAGCAGCAGGAAAAGTATCATTAGTTGACTGAGATTTATTTACATCGTCATTCGGATGAATTGGTTGATGACTACCAAGCTCTGAATTTGTTTTTAATGCCGAAATATTTGAAATTACCTCATTTATATTCATATTTGTTTGCGTACCACTACCGGTTTGCCAAACCTTTAAGGGAAACTGTGAATCATGATGCCCATCAAGTATTTCTGTACATGCCTCTATAATCAGATCTTTTTTCTTTTTATCTATTAATCCTAATTTGAAATTAGAAATTGAAGCAGCTTTTTTTATTAGGGTGAGTGAATAAATTAACTCAATTGGGATTAATTCTTCTCCAATAGAAAAATTGATAATCGATCTTTGTGTTTGAGCACCCCACAAAGCTTCGTTGGGAACCTCTATTGTTCCCATACTATCTTTTTCAATCCTAAAGTTTTTTGTCATTATTTGTCTGAAAACTCAGGTTTAACTTAGATAAGGTTTTCAGTAATTCTAGATACCTAGCTTCTCCCATATTACACTTAAATTATTGAGATGAATTGAAGGATTAAAACATTCTTCTAAGGCACTTTGATCGATGAAATCCATAATTTCATTATCTCTCTCTATATTTTGTTTGAAATTCCCATTCTCAGTATTCCAGGCCTGATGCGCATTTTTTTGTACTAAGCTATAAGCTTTTTCTCTAGACATTCCCTTTTCTACAAGCAACAGTAAAACTTTCTGACTAAAGATTACACCACCATATATATTTAAATTTTTGAGCATATTTTTTGGATAAACTTCCAAATTGCTTATTATATCTTTCATTTCCCTGATCATAAAATGCAAACAGATCGACACATCGGGTAACATGATACGTTCATTTGAACTATGGCTTATATCTCTTTCGTGCCAAAGTGGTACATTTTCTAGAGCTGTTAAGACGTAACTCCTCAAAATTCTCGCTAGACCGCTTACTCTTTCACTCCGAATAGGATTTCTTTTATGAGGCATTGCTGAACTTCCTTTCTGCCCTTTTGTAAATCCCTCCTCAAGTTCTAAAACGTCAGTTCTCTGTAAATTTCTTATTTCAGTGGCGAATCTATCTAGCGAAGCGCCAACGAGTGCAATAGTTTGAACATACTCTGCATGTCTGTCTCTTGATATAACCTGGGTACTTGCTGTATCTGGTTTTAAGCCGAGTAAATCACAAGTTATTTGTTCTACTTCGGGGTTTGTATTAGCGTAAGTTCCCATGGCGCCGCTTATTTGGCCAATGGCAACCGATTCTTTTAGCGTTAACAATCTTTTTTTGTTTCTCAGTATTTCTGCTAACCAACCAGCAAGTTTAAAACCAAAGGAAATTGGCTCCCCATGGATAGCATGGGATCTGCCAATCATTAATGTATTTTTATGCTTACTTGCTAATAATCTGACTTCATTTTCTAATCTCTCAATTTCTTCTAACAACAAATCACAAGAATCTTTTAGCTGAAGAGATAAGCCAGTATCAAGTACATCACTACTGGTCATACCAACATGTATATATCTTCCAGAATCTCCTACAAATTCATTAACGCTTGTAAGAAATGCTATGACATCATGTTTAACTTCTTTCTCAATTTCTTTAATTCTGGATTCATCAAATTTTGCACTTGAACGTATTTCTATCAAGGCATTCTCAGGAATTTTTCCAAGGGAAAAATTTGCTTCACATGCAGCTATTTCAACCTTAAGCCAACTCTGGAATTTTGCGCTTTCAGTCCAGATTTTCCCCATTTCGGGTAATGTGTAACGCTCGATCACAATTTTTATTAATCATCAATTTAAACTTTATAACCAAAATCGAATAATTGCCTTATAGCTTAAAGATGTACTTGCCATTGAACATATTTGCTTGATTATTATTTTCTTATGTAACATTTTTCTGCCGATTCAAGAAAGTTTAAAAATTTAAATGTTTACATTTATTGCCTTTTTTATTTATTGGGTAATTTTTTAATTCTAATTTAAAATTAGAAGGTATAAAAGAATTTGGATCTTAATCTTGTAGAAGTGCATTATTCAGTCTTTTTTTATTGATTAATTGATGATTAAAAAAAGTAGATTAGACATTTATCTTTTTAATAAAGGTTTATGTGAGACTCGTCAAAAAGCCCAAGGTTTAATTCTTGCTGGCAAGGTTAGAGATGTAAATGGAAAAGTATTCGATAAACCTGGACAGCAAGTATTAATTGGATCTGAATTCTTTATTGATTCCGAACCTATGTTTGTTTCAAGGGGAGGCGAAAAATTATTGGAAGCATTTAAAAGACTTGAAATTAAAGTAAAAGATAAAATATGTATTGACGCAGGAATCTCAACTGGAGGATTTACTGATTGCTTATTGCAACAAGGAGCAAAGTTAGTCTATGGGATAGATGTTGGTTATGGACAGACTGCATGGAAGATTAGAAAAAATCCAAAAGTCATACTTTTTGAACGAACAAACATTCGAAATATAAAACCTAATGATCTTTTATCTAGAAATGATCAATTACCAAATTTTGTGGTTGCTGATTTGTCTTTTATTTCGTTAAGGTTAGTTTTTAGATCTATTAGTAATTTATTAGTAGGCGATTCTATTGAGGGAATATTTTTAATTAAACCTCAATTTGAAGTGGGTAAAGATAAAGTCAGCAAAGGTGGCGTAGTTCGTAATCCTAAATTCCACATTGAGGCTATAGAATCTGTCATTGATATTGCTAAAAATTTTCAATGGAATATAAAGAATTTGATAGCTTCTCCATTAATAGGACCTGCTGGTAATCATGAATATCTCGCTTGGATGTGCTTAAAAAGTGAATCAAATCCAAGGATAAATAGTGAATATATAAAAAATTTAGTAAATCAAACTCTTTGAATTAGAGAGCTTCTTCATCTTTGTCGCCAGTTCTAATTCTCACAACAGAATCAATAGATGTGATGAATATTTTCCCGTCACCTATCTCTCCAGTTTTTGCTGCTTCAGCAATTGCATCTATGACTGAATTAACTTTTTCCTCTTCTACGACAACTTCTACTTTGAGTTTCTGAAGAAATTCAACCGTAAATTCGGATCCTCTATATCTTTCAACTTGTCCTTTTTGCCTCCCAAAACCTCTGACTTCACTAACTGTCATTCCAACAATTCCAGAGTTTACTAATGCAATTTTTACATCCTCCAATTTAAATGGACGTATGATTGCCTCAATTTTCTTCATGATTAAAGATTGAATATTGTTATTTTAATTGTTTTTTGGGAAAACATCCAACATTGAAATATCAGAAAAACATTTAATATCAAGACCTGCATTGGTGGCGTCTTCAATTAATAATTTCGAGTTTTCTTTAGAAATAATTACTTTACTATTTGATAATGCTTCCCACTGATCATTCTCAAAGTGTGTTTGAAGCCATAACATTCCAATTGCACTTTTTGGTTGAAGTGAACTATTTAAGTTGTTATCGATAGTTATCAAACAAATGTCCATCAATTTTTTTTGAACTAAACACATATAACCCTTTAGGATGGCATTATGAATGTTATTATTGATACAAAAATAAGATTTCACGGCTTTTGACTTAGTCAATTGTAATACTTAAGCTTGTTGAGATTTTTGCGAGTTTTGATCTTTTTATATAGTTTTAATAAATAAGTTCTACTAAAAATGAGTACAGCTAAATTAGATGATTCAACAGAAAGACCATTATATGGTGAAAGAATTATTGAAGAATCAAAAATAATTTGTTTCGAGAATCCAAATAAGAAAAGAGTTTATGAAATTTCGATCCAGTTACCCGAATTCACTTGTAAGTGCCCCTTTTCTGGTTATCCAGATTTTGCAAAGCTTAATATTATTTATCAACCTAATTTGAGAGTCTATGAGTTGAAGTCTTTAAAGCTTTATATTAATAATTTTAGAGATATGAAAATATCACATGAGGAAGTTATTAATAGAATTATGGATGATTTAGTGAATGCAGGCTCACCGCACTGGATGCATTTAAATGCTGCATTTAACCCCAGAGGGAATGTCTCTATGCAGTTAGATATTTTTAGCGGAAAGAAAAAAGATTAAAATTTTTTTATTTCTTCTGATAATTTTAAAAATTCTTTTTTAAAACCAACTAGATTTTTGTTGCTTAGACCTCCAATGGATAACTTTTTTGATTCTTGATTTACAAGAATCCATAATTGGTTAGTTGGTATAAGGCTTATTATTGTTCCAAAAATTATTAAGATGAATGAAAAGTAAATAAATGGTATAGATGGATCATTTTTAATTATTAATCCACTGCTGGGGATTATTTTTTTCAAAGATAATTTTGAAGAGTTAACTTCCAAGGGATCTTCATTTAAATAGAGAATATTCTCGGAAAAATTTTCTATATCAGAAATTTTAAGAGGACCATTTTCATTATCTATGGTTAAAAGGAAATTTTTTTTACTCTCTGCACCTAATTCAACTAAAACCCCCCAAACTTGGTTTCCTATTTCAGGAATCTCCTTTAATTGTAATTGATAAAGGATATTATCTATTTCTAAAACTACGTTTGATATTGCCCAATCAGCTTGATAAATAGTTAATCCTTTAAACCTTATTGGTTGATTAACTTTGGCAGTTTTTATTTCATTTAATTTTAAATCTTCAGAAGAAAAATCTAACTTTGAAATAAACTGCTTTGGTATACCATCACTTTCTCTTTCTATAGAAAAATCGACTAATTTTATTTTAGCTTTTGAGTTTTTGCTCTCATTAATTAGATCCAAGCTTTCTCCTGGCAACAAATATTGTTCTTTTGATTGAGTTGTAAAACTCCCGTATGCTGAACCTATAAGTAAAACTATTAATCCAATATGTACAACTAAAGGTCCGACTTTACCGATTAAACCCTTTCTTGCAGAAATATGACTTTTAAATTTGTATGTTTCCCATCCTTTTTTTTTAAGTAATAAATCAGCTTTTGATATGTGATCTTTATCTTCATTGATTTCGTGACTCGAAGTTAATTGCAGTTTGCTAAATTTTTTTTCGCTCTTATATTCAATCCATTTTAAGGATGCTTTTAAGGAAGGGATTTGCCTCCTGAAACTACAAGCTGCGAGAGAAATGCAAAGAAGAATCAATGCAAATAAAAACCAAAAGCTTGTATATATATGATCCAATTGAAGTTTTAAGACTTTCTCTCCATTTAAAAATCCAAAAATGGGAGCATTATCGAAAATATCTATATAGAAATTTTTATTACTCCCTTGAGGTATGAAAGTTCCTATACCACTTGAAATGGCTATAAAGATTATTAGTGAGATGGCGAATCTTAAACTTGATATTTTTAAAATTAAATTCTTAAAAATAATCATTTAAATCCAATTTGAAAATAAATTTAATAGTCCTAGAGAAACTAAAAATACCCCACTTAAAATAGGAATTATTTGACTAAATTTTCTAAGCTCTAGAAATTTCTTTAAGTTTTCTGCAGTAGCTCCTGCAACAATTAATGGAGTTACTTGGCCTATTCCAAAGAAAAATAAAAAAATAATAGAGATTGTTGGGTTTTTAGCTTGCGATACCCAAGCCAGAAGAGTTGCCAATACCGGAGTAATGCAAGGTGAAGAGGCTAGTCCAAAAGTAGTTCCTATCGCAAAAGGGGCTAGAAAGGATGGTATTTTATCTTCAATTATTTTTAAATCAGGTCCGTTTGGGAACTGAAAATTTAGAATTCCTAGTAAATTTAAACCCATTATTATTGCTATCAAGGCAACAAAGGAAGTGTAATAAGATGGAATTTGTCCGTATATTCTTCCTAAAAATCCACTAGCTGCCCCAAGTGCAACAAGTGAAAAAACTACTCCTCCTGAAAAACTAATAAGTTTAAATTTATTTTTCTCTGTTCCCCCTATATATGCAATTGTGACTGGAAGTAATGATAATGAACATGGTCCAAGACTTGTTAAAAGTCCTGCGCTGAAAACCAAAAAAATAGTCAATGGACCAGGATCATTTAGACCACTCTGCATAAGCAAATTACCTCTTTGAGATAATTCGGAAATAACTAAATTAAATGATTCGATAACTTGACTTAAATCCTTTAAATTCTAACTAATTAAGAGTCTTTCGTGTACTAATCATACCTATGAATCCTGTAGATTCTAATGAACATCTCAGTAACATCCCTGCAATAAAAAAAGATGCAATTAATGAATTCCCACCATAACTTATGAAGGGTAGTGGTAAGCCTGTAGTTGGCATTGAACCAGTTGCTACAGCAATATGCATTATTGATTGACCTGTCAACAATACTCCACATCCGATTGCAACTAATTTTGTATAGTTGTTCCTGCACTTAAGAGCAATTCTTAGACTTATATAAGAGAAAAATGCCAAAAATCCTAAGAATAAAGTACACCCTAATAGACCAAATTCTTCTGCAAAAATGGAAAAAATAAAATCTGTGTACATAAAAGGTAGGTACTGTAATTTTTGCATAGAAAGGCCAAAACCTTGACCGAATAGACCACCTGAACCTATGGCTAATAAGCTCTGTATCAATTGAAACCCACTTTCCTGTGGATCTTTCCAAGGATTAAAAAATGAAGTAACTCTTAGTTTTTGATATTCGTTATTCAGAATACTAATACAACCAGTAATGAATCCAAATGAGGCAAATGAGCAAAGAGAGCTAAGTTTGACGCCTCCACATAAACCCATAACCCAAAAAAGAATTCCAGTTAATGATGCAGTGCTTAAATTAGGCTGCTTTAGTATTAATAAAATTAATAAACCAAATGAGATTAATGTAATTAATTTTTTATCATTCTTTATCAGATTCCAATGAGCAAAAAGGTTAGAGGCTTCTAAAATTAGAAATGGTTTAATTAATTCAGATGGTTGCAGACTTAAATTGCCTAGAACTAGCCATCTTGAAGATCCATTTATTGTAATTCCAGTAATATTGGTTAGGAAGATCAAAAAGAATAAAATAAAAAAATTAATTCTTGAAAACTTCAAAAGATTTCTAATATTTGTATTAAGAACGAAATAATATAAACCGATGCCTGGAATTGTCCAAATAATTTGTTTTTTTAAGAAGTAAGCCCAATTTCCCATTTCTCTACTTGCTACCCACCAACTTGATGATCCTAGAATACATATTCCTAATATTGACCAAATCCAAACGAGTATAAAGAGGATTTTTGCCTCGTAAGGCCATATTTTCCAAGGCAAGGGAAAGATAAATTCTATTAAATTAATTTGATTCTTTTTATTATCAGAACTAAGATTTTTTTTTCTTTTGGAAAGTCTTTTATATTTTATTTTTTCTTGACTTATCTCCAATTGTTTTTATGTATATGTACTATTGAGACGTTTAATTGAGATTTTGCCAAGTCTTTTATCAACGTTCTAAAGTGAAAATCAATTAAAAAGATGACTTATCATAAAATTTATTATTGAAGAATAATGTAAAAAATGGTCTACAGATTCATCACAAATCTTAAGAATTAATCTTTTATAGAAAAAAACTAGCTAAAAGGCCCCTCTCCGTGATAGATTCCGTGAGTTTATATACTTACTTCAAACTATTCAGAGGGGGTTTCTAAACTATGTTCACATCAGTGGACTCAAATAGAAAAAAACTTGAGCATTCTTCTAATAAGAATGTTCAATTTACTCAACCCCTCGATAATTCGATCATCAACGAAAGTAAATCTGGCATTGCCAATCAAATAGATAGTTTTCTTTCTCAAAATGATGAATACACAAAATTGCAATTAACAATTTTTGGAATTACTTTTATTGTTTCTATTTTATTAGCTTCAATAACTGGGATTTTTATCGGATTAACTTTTGGTTTTAGTATTTTTATAGGTGCAATTGCCGGTATTTTTTACTTACGTTTGCTTGCTAAAAGTGTAGGAAAACTTGGTAAAGAATCATCAGGTGTATCAAAATTGCAACTATTGGTTCCAGTTTGCCTCTTTATTTTTGCGAGCAAGCTAGGATGTTTGGATATTTTTCCTTCAATGATAGGTTTTTTTATTTATAAACCCTCACTCATTCTTTATTTTTCACGTTCTTAAGTAAATTTTTTTACTCAACAATTAACCAATCTTTTATTCAAATCAAATGTTCTTTAATTCCTTGCTAACAAATTTTGCAGCATTAGAAGTTGGTCAGCATCTTTATTGGCAAATTGGAAATATCAGACTTCATGGGCAGGTATTTTTGACATCTTGGATTTTATTAGGAGCGTTACTAGTTTTTATTTCTTTAGGAACTAAAAAAATGGAAAATGATCCTAAAGGCCTTCAAAACTTACTTGAGTTTCTCTGGGATTACATAAGAGATCTTGCTAGAACTCAAATAGGTGAAAAAGTATATAGAGACTGGATGCCATTCATAGGAACTTTATTTTTATTCGTTTTCGTTAGTAATTGGGGAGGCGCTTTAATTCCTTGGAGATTAATTAAGTTACCAAGTGGAGAGTTGGGAGCACCTACTGCAGATATCAATACAACAATAGCCCTTGCTTTATTGGTTTCACTTTCTTATTTCTATGCCGGTTTAAGCAATAAGGGTTGGAGATACTTCGAATATTATGTTCACCCAACTCCGATTATGCTTCCTTTTAAAATTCTAGAGGACTTTACCAAACCTTTATCACTTTCTTTCAGGCTTTTTGGAAATATTTTGGCTGATGAACTTGTTGTTGGTGTTTTAGTTTTTTTAGTGCCTCTAATTCTTCCCATACCTGTAATGTTTCTAGGATTGTTTACTAGTGCAATTCAGGCATTGATTTTCGCAACTCTAGCTGCCTACTACATTGGAGAAGCTGTTGAAGAACATCATTAGCTGTCTTCTAATATATTTCAGTCACTTTTACAAAGGGTCTGTAATCTGGCAAAATATCTAATCGCGTAGGTCTGAAAAATATCAGACCCATTCTTAATTTAAAGGATGTCCAAGCGTGTATGACAAAAAAGATTTATCACAAGTATTAAGCTCTTTATTTCAAAATTATGGATTCGATTACTTCCGCTGCATCAGTTGTAGCTGCTGGTTTAGCAGTTGGTCTTGGTGCTATTGGCCCAGGTCTTGGACAAGGTAACGCAGCTCAAGGTGCTGTTGAGGGTATAGCCCGTCAACCAGAAGCTGAAGGTAAAATCAGAGGTACTCTTCTTTTATCATTCGCTTTCATGGAGTCATTAACAATTTACGGATTAGTTGTGGCTTTGGTACTGCTTTTTGCTAATCCTTTTTCCTAAAAGTCAATATTGCTTCTATTCCTTATTAGCAATATTTTAATTTAATTTTTTAACTTCAACTGAATCGTATGTTGGCCTTTAATTTTTTTGGTGCTACTGAAGGTGGATTATTTGATATAAATGCCACTTTGCCCCTAATGGCGATCCAAGTAGTTGCTCTTACTTACATATTAAATTCTCTTTTTTTTAAACCTGTTGGCAATGTTGTTGAAAAAAGAGAAAAGTTTGTAAGTAATAATATTATTCAGGCCAAAAATAAACTTTCAGAGGTTAAAAAATTAGAAGCTGATTTATTAACTCAGCTTCAAAGCGCTCGTTCAGAAGCTCAAAGAATTGTAAGCGAAGCCGAGAATGAATCTGACAAGCTTTATAAAGAAGCTCTAGAACTTGCTAACAATGAGGCAAACGCTTCAAAGGAAAAAGCAAGGCTAGAAATTGAAAGTCAGACTTCTGCTGCTCGTGATCAACTTTCTAAACAAGCTGATGATTTAAGCACACTTATTGTTAATAGATTGATTCTAGAAAAATGAATTTAACTCTTTTAGCTACAGAGGGTTTTGGATTAAATTTCAATTTATTTGAAACTAATATCCTTAATTGGGCTGTAGTTGTTTTTGGCCTTTATAAATTTTTGCCTAGTTTCTTAGGTAAAATGCTTCAAAAAAGAAGAGAAGGTATTCTTCTTGAATTAAAAGACGCCGAAGATCGACTTCTGAATGCAACACAAGCTTTAGAGAAGGCGAAAAAAGACTTATCTTCAGCAGAAGAGAAAGCTTCTCAAATAAAAGCAGATTCCCTCAAAAGATCTGAATCAATCAGGATGGAAAGTGAGAAAAAAGCAATCGAAGAGATGGCACGAATTAAACAAAGTGCAATCTCAGATGAGAGTTCTGAAGCATCCAGAGCAATTTCTCAACTTCGAAAGGAGGCTGTTGAATTAGCAATTAAGAAAGCTTTAGATTCTCTCCCAAATCGACTTGATAAAACAACACAAGAAAATTTGGTCACTCAATCAATTAACAATATTGAGGTGAACTAATGCCACTTTTAAATTCAGTTACTACACCATATGCAGAGGCATTACTTCAAGTTGTGAATGAAAATTCGCAAACTGAAGAGATTGTGTCTGAGGTTAAACAACTTTTAGAATTATTAGATGACTCCCCTGAATTAGAGAAGGCACTATCCTCTCCTGTTTTAGAGACAGATGCTAAGAAGAAAATCATTATTGAAATTTTCTCAAATAAGGTAAATTCTTCTTTACTAAATTTCTTGAAATTATTGGCCGATAGGCAAAGAATTGGAATTCTTAATTCTATTCTTGAAAGGTTTTTAGAGATTTATCGAGAAAATAGTAATATTGCTTTGGCAACTGTTACTTCTGCAGTCGAGCTTACTGATGAACAGAAAGGTTTAATTACCCAAAAAATCATCAACATAGCAGGAACTGAAAAATTAGAACTTGTAACTAAAATTGACCCATCTCTTATTGGTGGTTTCGTCGCCAGTGTAGGATCAAAAGTAATTGATGCTTCCCTTGCTTCACAAATTAGAAAACTTGGTTTGTCACTTTCCAAGTAACTTTTAAATCAACCTTAAATTCTTAAATCCATGGTATCTATACGCCCTGATGAAATCAGTTCAATCTTAAAACAACAAATAACTGATTATGACCAATCCGTAAGTGTTAGCAATGTAGGAACTGTTCTGCAAATCGGTGATGGTATTGCAAGAATATATGGCTTGGATCAGGTCATGGCTGGTGAATTATTGGAATTTGAGGATGGTACCGAAGGTATAGCTTTAAACCTTGAAGATGATAATGTTGGTGCCGTTTTAATGGGTGAGGCACTTGGTGTCCAAGAAGGAAGTAACGTCAAGTCAACAGGTAAAATTGCATCTGTTCCAGTTGGTGAGGCAATGCAGGGGAGGGTTGTTAACCCTCTAGGACAACCAATAGATGGGAAAGGGGAAATCCCAACTAGTGATACTAGATTGATCGAAGAAATGGCTCCTGGAATAATCAAGAGAAGATCAGTACATGAACCAATGCAAACAGGTATCACGTCTATTGATGCAATGATTCCTGTAGGAAGAGGTCAAAGAGAATTAATTATTGGCGATAGACAAACTGGAAAATCTGCGATTGCTATTGACACAATAATCAACCAAAAAGGTCAAGATGTAGTTTGTGTTTATGTGGCTATTGGTCAGAAGTCAGCGTCCGTAGCAAATGTGGTTGAGGTTTTAAGAGAAAAAGGAGCTCTTGATTATACCATTGTTGTTAGCGCAGGAGCTTCTGAAGCCGCAGCTCTACAATATTTAGCACCTTATACTGGTGCTGCAATTGCTGAGCACTTTATGTACCAAGGCAAAGCAACACTAGTTATTTATGATGATTTAACAAAACAAGCCCAGGCTTATAGACAAATGTCACTCCTTTTGAGAAGACCACCAGGAAGAGAAGCTTATCCAGGAGATGTTTTTTATTGTCATAGCAGATTACTTGAAAGGGCAGCAAAATTATCTGATGATATGGGCGGCGGTTCAATGACAGCTTTACCAATCATTGAAACTCAGGCAGGTGACGTTTCGGCTTATATTCCTACTAATGTTATTTCGATTACTGATGGACAAATATTCTTGAGTGCAGATTTATTTAACTCAGGATTAAGACCAGCTATTAATGTAGGCATCTCAGTCAGTAGAGTTGGGGGAGCTGCTCAAACAAAGGCAATTAAGAAAATCGCTGGAACCCTTAAATTAGAATTAGCTCAATTTGATGAATTAGCAGCATTCTCTCAATTCGCTTCTGATCTTGATGAGGCTACTCAACAACAACTAGAAAGGGGGAAAAGATTAAGAGAGTTACTAAAACAAGCACAATTCTCACCATTAAATCTCGCTGAACAAGTTGCTGTTGTGTATGCAGGTGTTAAGGGCCTTATTGATGAAGTTCCAGTAGAAGATGTAACTAAATTTGCTGCTGAACTAAGAGAATATCTTAAGTTAAATAAAGCAGAATTTATTGAGGAGATTCTTAAAGAGAAGAAATTAAATGATGGCTTAGAAGCAACACTCAAAGAGGTGATTAATGAAGTTAAATCTTCAATGCTTGCCACAGTATAAATTTATTTAAGGGAATATCATGGCAAATCTTAAAGAAATTAGAGATCGTATAGTTTCTGTTAAAAATACACGAAAAATAACAGAAGCTATGAGATTAGTTGCAGCAGCAAAAGTTAGAAGAGCACAAGATCAAGTCCTTAAGAGTAGGCCTTTTGCAGATAAACTTGCTAGGGTTTTAGAAAATATTCAATCTAGAGTCCAGTTTGAAGCTGTGGATTCTCCTCTTCTATCAAAAAGAGATGTAAAAACAATTTCTTTGGTATGCATAACTGCTGATAGAGGATTATGTGGAGGATACAATACCAACATAATCAAGAAGGTTGAAATTAGGTATGCAGAGTTGATTAAACAAGGTTATGAACCAAATTTGATCTTAGTTGGTAAAAAGGCAATAGGTTATTTTCAAAATAGAAAAGATAAATACACAATTAAAAGCACATTTAAAGAGCTGGAACAGGTACCAACTGCAACAGATTCTGAGGGGATAACTAGTGAAGTCTTAGCTGAATTCCTTTCAGAAAATTCTGACAGGGTAGAAATTATATATACGAAATTCATTACTCTAGTCAGTTGTGCGCCTGTTGTTCAAACATTGTTGCCACTTGATCCTCAAGGTATTGCTGAGGAAAATGATGAAATTTTTAGGTTGACTACAAAAGATAGTAAGTTGCTTGTTGAAAAATCAAATATTGAAAAAAGTGATTCAGAGAAGTTGCCATCAGATATTGTATTTGAACAAAGTCCTGATCAACTATTAGACTCGCTTTTACCATTATATTTACAGAATCAGGTACTTAGAGCTCTTCAAGAGTCGGCAGCTTCAGAACTCGCATGTAGGATGACTGCAATGAATAATGCAAGTGATAATGCTAAAGAATTAGCAAGTACTTTGAATCTTACTTATAACAAAGCCAGACAAGCAGCTATTACGCAAGAAATATTAGAAGTTGTAGGAGGTTCAGCAGTTTAGCGGTAAGAATTAGAATATGCCTGAATACAATATCAAAGTTCAATTTGAGCAAAAGACTTTTAGTTTTTTGTGTTCTGAAGATCAAGATGTTATTTCGGCAGCAAAAATGAATGGTATAGATTTGCCAAATAGTTGTTGTTCAGGAGTTTGTACAAGTTGTGCATCAATAATATTGGAAGGATCTGTTGAGCAAGAAGATGCTATGGGATTAAATGATGATTTAAGAGAAAAGGGATTTGCACTTTTGTGTGTGGCATATCCTAAGTCAGATTTGCATGTTGTTATTGGTGAAAAAGTTGAAGATGATTTATATAATGATCAATTTGGTAAGTATCAAAAATGAAATTAAGTTCAGTTGATTTTTATTTGGATTGGCCAGTTTCAATAAAATTAAAAAATTTAAGGGAATTTATCATTTCAAATTTAGAAAAAAAAGGTGATGTAATTCGATGGTCAATTGTTGATATTCAAAATTCTATTAACTCTAATGGCATGAAAAAACTTAAAATTAAAGCTGTATTGGCTAATTAAAGAAGAATATAAATTTAAATATTTTTTATGGAAACTTCACCAACAATATTCATTGTTCCAACTGGAATAGGTTGCGAAATAGGAGGTTTTGCTGGGGATGCACTTCCTACCGCTAAATTATTGGCATCGGCAAGTGGATGTTTAATTACTCATCCAAATGTTATGAATGGTGGTACTCTTTCTGAAAAAGATAAAAATATTTTTTATGTTGAGGGTTATAGTTTAGACCGACTTGCTAGAGGAGAAATTGCTTTAAAAAGGGCAAAGCAACAGAAAATTGGGATAATTTTTGATTCAGCCATTGAAAGTGAAATATTAGTAAGACATTTACAAGTTGCTGATGCGTGTGTTTCTACTTTAGGGATTAATATTCATTCTTATGTAGTTACAAAACAACCATTAAATATAGTGATTGATTCTGATTTGTCAAAAATGAGTGGTGGCATAATTGAAAATCCTAATACTCTAATTGAAGCAGGTAAATGTTTAATAGAAAAAGGAGTTACTGCAATAGCGATTGTGGCAAAATTTCCAGATGATTCAGATTCTCCAGAAACAAATATTTATCGAGAGGGCAAAGGGGTTGATCCTATTGCTGGAGTCGAAGCAGTTATTAGTCATATAATCAGCAAATTCTTAAAAGTTCCATGTGCTCACGCACCAGCTTTAAATCTAATTGAGTTGAATGAAAATTTAGATCCTCGCGCAGCTGGAGAAGAAATAGGATATACTTTTCTACCATCAGTATTGATTGGTTTAAGTAATGCGCCTGACATTGTTGAGTTACCTTTTGTAAATGAACTAATCTCATTACATCCAAATCAAATTGAATCTATTGTCGTTCCTAATGGTGCTCTAGGTGGAGAAGCAGTACTAGCAGGTATTGAAAAAGGTTTAAATATTATCTCTGTAAAAAATCAAAACACATTAAAAGTGACTAATGAGTTTTATGATTATCCTAATCTTTTTGAAGTGAATAATTATTTAGAAGCTGCAGGCATAATTCTTGCTATCAGAAAAGGTATAAATCTTAATTCAATTAAAAGGCCTTTAAAAAAAATCCAAAAATGTTCAAATGAAGATTACTAAGAAATTGCTATTGGAACTCTCCAGTCACTTCCTAAGGACTGACTACTTAGTTTAAGGATTGGAGGAGCCTGTTTTCTTTTAAATTCGGCTTTCTTTATGAGTAAGATTATTTTTAAAATTAATTCTTTTTCATAACCATTTTCTTCAAGTTGTTTTAAATCTTTTTTCTCTTCAATAATGCCTTTCAGAACATTATCTAAAATGGAATATGGTGGGAGAGAATCAGTATCTAATTGATCAGGTCCTAGTTCGGCACTTGGGGGTTTCATCCGTATATTTTCCCCAATTATATTTACATTACTATTTAACATATATGATTTTCTATGATTAATTGAATCTTTACTATCAAGCCAATTGCATAATTTAAAAACATTAGTTTTATATAAATCTCCAATTACAGATAATCCTCCATTCATATCTCCATAAAGTGTGCAATATCCCACAGCTAGTTCCGATTTATTTCCTGTTGAAAGTAATAAATGCTTTTCTTGATTTGCCAAAGCCATTAGAAGCGTTCCTCTTATTCTTGATTGAATATTTTGATTTGTTATTTCAGCCATCTTGAAATCTAAAGTTTTTAAAAAAGATTCTTCAAATGAGTTCATCAGGTTTTCAATTGGGATACTGTTGAAATTTATCTTTAATCTTTTCGCTAAATCTTTAGCATCACTTTTTGAATGAGATGAGCTCCATTTAGAAGGCATTGAGACACAATAAACATTATTACTGCCAAGAGCAGCTGTCGCAATTGCCGAAACTATTGCTGAATCAATGCCGCCACTTAGTCCAATTAAAGCCGTTTTAAATCCACATTTTTTAGCATAATCTTTAACACCAAGGACTAATGCATCAAAAATTGATGACATCTCAGAGCTTTCAAATATATTTTTCTCAGGTTTTATATGTTCAATTTCCCAACTAAAGAGGTCTTCTGAAAAAGATTTTAATTGCTTAATTTTAGATCCATTTTTATCAAGAATAAAACTATTACCATCAAAAATTAAATTATCATTTGCTCCAATCTGGTTTACATATATAAGTGGTACTTTAAGAAATTGGGCAGCAAAACTGGAAACTTTGAATCTTAGCTCTAACTTTTTGAAAGTATATGGTGAGGCTGATAAATTTACTAAAATATCAACTTTTTTTTTCTTTAAATCAACAATGGGATTTTTTTTATGAATACCTCTACCTTCTATATCTTTGTTGACCCATAAATCCTCACATATAGTAAAGCCAATTCGCAAAGTTTTATTTTTAATTTTTTTTATCAATATGGAAACTTTTTTTTCTGATCTAAAGTATCTTTTCTCATCAAATACTTCATAGGTGGGAAGAATAATTTTACGAGCAATTATTTTCCATTCACCACGCTCAAGCAATGCAATAGAATTATAAAGATTTGGGAAAAAAGAATCATTTATTATCTCAGCTATCCCAACTGTGATACTCAAGTTTCCATATTTTTTATTAATATCTAAAGCTAATTGGTCAAGAATTTGATATTGATTTTTGATTAAATTTCTTTTTAGAAGTAGGTCATTTGCTGGATATCCCCATAATGATAATTCTGGAGTGAGAACTAAATCAGCAGAATTTGAGCTAGCTTTCGAAGCAACATCAAGTATTTTTCTGGCATTGCCCTCTAAATCTCCAACAATTGGATTAATTTGAGCAAGGAAAAACTTCATTCGACTAATTTAGTGGATTCATATAAATTATTCTCCTTTACATAATCTATTAATGATTTTGGTAAATTAGAATAATTAAAATTTAATCTGAATTTAGAACTTGAAATGTTTGGAATTTTTATAGTTGAGATTTTAAATCTCACTTTATAAGTTTCTAACATTTTAAGAGTATTTGATTCAACAGGATATCCCTCTCTTAAAATTATAAAAAAACTTACCTCTTCAGTAATTTTATCAAAGTTTTTCCAGTGGAAAATATCTTTAATTAAATCACTCCCAATAACAAAATCTAAATTTTTAAATTCATAAATTTCTTTACATTTTTTAATTGACTCTACTGACCATGGGCTACTAATACTTTGATTAAATAAAATTTTGGGATTATCTAAATCTCCAATCAAAGTTTTTAACAAATGACTTCGAATTGAGATATCTTCAATATGAGTTTTATTTGGGTTGTTGCTTACATAACTAATAGTAAAAGAATAAATTTTGGATAATTCTTCAAGTATTTTTTTATGACCGATAGTAGGTGGATCTGCACTAGTACCAAACAAAGCAAAGCTGTTTACCATTTTAAGTTTTAAGGCAGAAAACTAATAAAATTATTATTAAAATCCCTATTTGATAAATAAATATTCATATGATTAAAAATCTCCGGGTCTTTAAAAGTTATATTTTGGATCATAATTGAAGGTTCTATAAAAGAAACTTTGCTTCTTATAAATATCTCTTTAGCTGCTAATTTGCCAAGGATTTTTGTGGAATGAACCGCTATTGCTGCTTGAATAATTGCTACAGGTCCATATGGTAATAATGATAGCCCGCTAGTGAACGGTGCTGTTAATAAAATTACTTTCTTAATAAGATTGAAAGATGTATTTATACCAATTTGGGTGACACCTAAAAATAGATTATTAATGGATATATTCTGGAATATTTTTCTTGTAGATTCACCCTTTAAATTTAAGCCATAAATCTTACTTAATTCGGTAATTAATGCTGTATCTATAGCAAAACTACCAGCAATATCAAACAAAATAAATGGATTAAGAGCTACTGCTGATGCTTTAACGGTCGAGAATTTACCTATAGTTGACTGAGCTAATTTTTGCCTTCTTTTTAATCTTTGCCCTTTTATTTTTAAAAATAATTTGTCAGCTAATTGAAGAGAATTTAGTGTTAGTAATATTTCTCCATATTGATTTACAATTTTTGTAATGTAGTTTTTAAGATTATTTTCATAATTAATAATAATGGGAATATTTAAATCCTTTGGTAGCTTAAATTTTATATTTTCAATTATTTCTTTTAATTCATTTTTTTTCAAAAGATCAATTTTATTTAAAATTATAAGAATTTTTTTTCCATCTTTAATAAAGGAGTCGATTTTGCTTACTTCATTTCTATTTATATCTCCTGCCACTACAAATAAAATAAGATCTGAATGATTTATTTGAGAGTAAATTTTATTAGGAAATTTAATATTACAGAAATCAAATCCTGGCGAATCAAGTAACTCTATACTTTGAAGCGTTTGATCTTTAAGGATCCACTCTTCCTTTTGTATTTCTCTGGTAGAACCGTTGATAATATTTGTGCTGAATATTTCTTTTTTTAATAAAGAATTCAAAACAGAGGATTTACCTACGCCTGACTTACCATATGTGCCAATTCTTATTTTTTTTTCTTTGAGTCTAAAAAGTTGTTGATTAAAAGATATTATTTCTCTATTAAAAAAACTTTTTTCATAGTTGCTAAGATCTTGAGCCTCCCACCAATGCTTTAAAAGTAAATAATTTTTATTAATTTTTAATTGTTTCATAATTTATTTTTTCCACCAACCAGCTAATACAGATAACACAGCTTCTGCATCAATAATTCCCACAAATCCTCCAAATTCATCTACTACTACTTTCACTCCTTTATGATTCTTGTCAAATTTTGTCAATAATTGATCTGCCTTTATCATTTCTGGAATGTATTCGACAGGTTCGCAAATTTCTGATAATAATTTTTTATTTTCCCCATTAATTAATTTTGTAAGCATATTTTCACGTCTAACTACCCCTTGAATTTTGTCAACTTTATCTCCCAAAATAACCCACCATAAGGAGTTATCTGACATTATAAGTTTTGAAATTTCATCAAGATTTGAAGAGCCATCAAGACAAGGTGATGATACTCTGGGAATCATTAAATCTTTAGCTTTTAAATCATTTAATTGAAAAACCTTAAATATCATTGCTGCCTCATCAGCTTCTATCAAACCTTTCTGACTACCAATTTTTGCCATTTGCCTAATTTCTTCTTCATCAGTTGAAATTTCATTTTCGGCAGTAATAACTGGAAATATTTGCTCTATTAATATTAAAAATGGCCTCATTAAAATATTTAATAGTCTCAGTATTGGAACGGAAAATAATGCTATTTGCACTGAAAATCTTGTACCAAGAGCTTTGGGAAGGACTTCTCCAACTAAGACAACTAGTATATAAAAAGCAATTGAAAAAAGGGTTAAGCCATAACTACTATTGATTACCATTGCACCATATACACCCAAAATAAGACTTCCAATTATGTTAAATCCATTATTAGTAATTGTAATTACAGTTAAAGTCCTCCCGAGATGTTTTCTAAGTTGAAGGAGTTGATTGGCAGAACTTTTAGGCTTCTGTTTTGATGCTATTTCTAAAATTCTAATTGAATTTACAGCTAAAAAAGCTGCTTCTACTCCCGAACAACATGCTGATCCAATTAAGATAATAAAAATAAGTAAAACTAAACCGTATACACTTGGTTCCATTAAAATAGAATAAATACTAAATCTGTTTTAATTCATTCTTCCATTTTTTTTTTAAACACGCCAATATACAATTTATGTTTAACCCCAACCATAAAGTATTTGAAGAAAGAAGAGAAATTTTCTTAGATAAGTTAGATGGAAAAGCTGCTATTATTCCAGGCGCTAATCTTGTAAAACATCATGCTGATTGCGAATATCCTTTTAGACAAGATAGTAATTTTTGGTACTTAACGGGTTTTGATGAGCCAGATGCAATCGCTCTTTTCTTATCTCATAAGCCAAAGGGAGAGAGATTTATTTTGTTTGTTGCTCCTAAAGATGTTATTAGTGAAGTTTGGCATGGCTTTAGATGGGGTTTAGAAGGCGCTGAAAAGGAGTTTAAGGCTGACAAGGCTCACTCAATAAATGAACTTAAAGATTTACTTCCATATTACATAAATGGTTCTGAAGAACTTGTTTTTTCAATTGGTAAATATCCATTAATTGAGAAAATAGTACTTGAGGTATTTTCGCAACAACTTGAAAATAGATCAAGATTAGGGATTGGTGCAAATTCTATAAAATCTCCAGAAATTTACTTAAATGAGATGAGGTTAATTAAAAGTGAATTTGAAATAAATAGAATGAGAAAGGCTACACAAATTTCAGCAGAAGCTCATGAACTAGTTAGAGAATCTATCTCATCTAAGAAAAATGAAAGACAAATTCAGGGTCTTCTAGAGGGATTTTTTTTGGAAAAAGGGGCTAGAGGACCTGCTTATAATTCTATTGTTGCTTCAGGAGATAATGCATGTATTTTGCATTACACCTCAAATAACGCACCATTGAATAAAAAAGATTTATTGTTGGTCGATGCAGGCTGCTCACTTACTGATTATTACAATGGAGATATAACCAGGACTATTCCAATTGGCGGGAAATTTTCTGAAGAGCAAAAAGTTATCTACGAAATTGTATTAAGTGCTCAGAAAAATGCAATTAATAGTGTCGTAACTGGATCAAATTCTAGTAATGTGCATAATGTTGCTTTAACAGTTCTGATAGAGGGATTAAAAGAAATTGGTTTATTATCGGGCAGTACTGAGGAAATAATTGAGAATCAATCATATAAACACCTTTACATGCATAGAACTGGACATTGGCTTGGCTTAGATGTTCATGATGTAGGAGCATATAGAATGGGGGACTATCAAGTGCCATTACAGAATGGAATGATTCTTACGGTAGAACCAGGTATCTACATTAGTGATAGGATCCCGGTCCCTGATGGACAACCTAATATTGATGAAAAATGGAAAGGCATTGGAATAAGAATTGAAGATGATGTTCTGGTTAAAGATTCAAAACCAGAAGTTTTAAGTATCGCTGCACTTAAAGAAATTTCTGATTTAGAATTTTAAAATTTGACTTATCTTCTTAATAGATTTATTTTTTATAATGTTTAAAGTTTAAAAATGGATAATTCAGATTCATATAATTTGAAACTCTCTCAAGCGAGGGGCTTTGCAAGCCAGCTTGGGATGTTTGCAGAAGAAAACGATATTCCTAAAGATCTTTGGGATGCATTGGAATCTACGATTTATGATTTTTATCAAGTTTCACATGACAGATAAAAAATTTTGTTAAGAAAGGATCAATAACTAAAATCAAGAAATTTTGCATAAATCAATCAAAATGTGACCATAAACTGATAAATTAATTATTGAATATAAATAATTGAATGACCTCATCAGATAAGTCAAATCAAAATTCAACAGAAAAAAAAGAAAAAAACAGTGATTACCCAAAATCTAAAAATTCTTCTCCTAATTTAGGAATGATGGGAGCCAGTGCTGTTCTAGCAGCTGCCACTATTGATGAAGATGGAGTACCTACTGGTTATACTCCCAAACCTGATGAAGGGAGATTTATCATTAAAGTCTTATGGTTGCCTGATAATGTCGCTTTAGCTGTTGACCAAATAGTAGGGGGCGGGCCAAGTCCTCTTACAGCATATTATTTTTGGCCAAGGGATGATGCGTGGGAAAAATTAAAAAGTGACCTAGAGAACAAAGGTTGGATTACAGATAATGAAAGAGTTGAAATTTTGAACAAAGCTACAGAAGTAATAAACTATTGGCAAGAAGAGGGTAAAACAAAAAAATTAGAAGAAGCAAAGTTAAAGTTTCCTGAAGTAACTTTTTGTGGAACTGCTTAAAATTAGTTTTTTGCAGCCTGAATTCTAGCCTCAGCTTTCGAAATCTCTTTAAGTGCTTTTATTTTCTCTGGATTTTTTTCATTTTCAGAGAATTTACTAACTGCTAATTTGGCCTCTTTTAGATCTTGTTCAGCATTCTGAACATTAATTTCAGATCCAATTTCGGCGTTGTTTACTAGAACTATAACTTCATCTGATTCGATTTCAGCGAAGCCCCCCATTAAAGCTATTGATTTCCACTGAGTATTCATTCTTAACCTTAAAACGCCAATATCAATAGCTGTGACTAAGGAGATATGTCCTGGAAGCACACCGAGTTGACCAGTAGTACTAGGAAGGATTACTTCTTCAGCTTCGCCTTGATAAACATTTTTATTAGGAGCTAAAACTTTAAGAGAAATTGACATTAATTTGAAAACTATAAAAGGTTAAAATATTTATTTTGATATTTATTTTTCTGACTTTATTTTCTCCGCCTTTGCTTTGACTTCATCGATATTACCTACTAAATAAAATGCCTGTTCGGGTAAATCATCTAATTCACCTGACAAAATCATATTGAAACCAGCTATGGTATCTTCTAATTTTACGTATTTGCCAGACATTCCTGTAAATATTTCTGCTACGAAGAAAGGTTGAGAAAGGAACTTTTCAATTTTCCTAGCCCTGTCAACTGTTAATCTATCTTCTTCAGAAAGTTCATCTAAACCAAGAATTGCAATAATGTCTTGAAGTTCTTTGTATCTTTGCAAAGTTGATTGAACAGCTCTAGCTGTTTTGTAATGCTCATCCCCAACAACGGATGGTTGAAGCATTGTGCTTGTTGAATCTAATGGGTCAACCGCTGGGTAAATTCCCTTAGCTGCAAGAGCTCTCGCAAGTACAGTAGTAGCATCTAAATGTGCAAAGGTTGTTGCTGGAGCAGGATCAGTTAGGTCATCTGCAGGGACATAAACAGCTTGAATAGAGGTTATTGAACCTTCTAATGTGGAAGTTATTCTTTCTTGCAATTCACCAACATCAGTACCAAGAGTTGGTTGGTAACCAACAGCTGAAGGCATTCTTCCAAGTAAAGCTGATACTTCAGAGCCAGCCTGAACAAATCTAAAAATATTATCAACAAAAAGTAACACATCTTGTTTATTTACATCTCTAAAATGTTCAGCCATTGTTAGTGCCGACAAGCCTACTCTCATTCTTGCACCAGGTGGCTCGTTCATTTGTCCAAAGCATAGGGCAACTTTTGATTGAGTTAAATCATCTGCATTGATAACTCCTGATTCCTTGAATTCTTCATATAGATCGTTTCCTTCTCTAGTCCTTTCTCCTACACCTCCAAAAACAGAAACTCCACCATGTTCCTTTGCAATATTATTTATTAATTCTTGTATAAGAACAGTTTTCCCGACACCTGCACCTCCAAATAATCCTACTTTCCCCCCTTGTCTATAGGGAGCTAGAAGGTCGATAACTTTTATTCCGGTTTCAAAGACTTTTGGCTTGGTTTCTAAGTCGGTTAATTTTGGGGCAGATCTATGAATAGGCGCGGTATCTTTAGTCTTCACTGGACCTTGTTCGTCTACTGGTTCTCCTAAAACATTAAATATTCTTCCTAAAGTTGCTTCACCTACAGGTACAGAAATTGGTGCGCCAGTGTCGATTGCCTCCATACCTCTTACAAGACCGTCTGTGCCGCTCATGGCAACTGCTCTGACTCTGTGGTCCCCAAGAAGTTGTTGCACCTCTGCAGTGAGCGCTATTTCTTGTCCAGCAGGATTTTTTGCTTCAATACGTAAAGCATTTAAAATTTTAGGTAATTTTCCTGCTGGGAATTCTACATCTAGAACCGGACCGATTACCTGACGAACTACGCCTTTTGTTTGTGAAGAAGTTGATGGAGTTGCTACCATTTTGTATTAATTGGTGATAAGTAGCTGATCTTAAACAGCATATTATGCGAAAATACTACCACCTCGTGGGTAGATTCGTTAAATGGGTTCGGCCACCCGCACAGTTAGAGTATGGATCAATTGCTGCTTCGCGGATTATGTTGTTGATGTTACGGATCGAGAATTTTCTCTTTCCATTTTATGGCGCAAAGCGTCTCAATCATGACCCTCCATTAACCTATGGCAGCTGTTTCACTTACAGTCTCTACAGTAAAACCACTGGGAGATAGAATATTTATTAAAGTTTCCGCATCTGAGGAAAAAACTGCTGGAGGCATTCTTTTGCCTGATTCAGCCAAAGAAAAACCACAGGTAGGAGAAGTTGCTCAGGTAGGTCCTGGGAAACTTAATGATGATGGTTCTCGACAGACTCCAGAAGTGAGTATTGGCGATAAAGTCTTGTACAGTAAATATGCTGGAACAGACATTAAATTGGGAGGAGATGAATATGTCTTACTCTCAGAAAAAGATATCTTAGCTGTAGTAGGCTAAAATATTTGTTTCAAAAATTATTAAAACTTATTACTAAATTACTGCCTAAACATGGCTAAAAGAATTATTTACAATGAGCAAGCTCGTAGAGCGCTCGAGAAAGGAATCGATATCCTTGCTGAGTCTGTAGCTGTAACGCTTGGACCAAAAGGAAGAAATGTTGTATTAGAGAAAAAATTTGGTGCTCCTCAAATTATTAATGATGGTGTCACAATCGCTAAAGAGATTGAATTAGAAGACCACATTGAAAACACAGGGGTTGCATTAATCAGACAAGCCGCCTCAAAAACTAATGATGCAGCTGGAGATGGTACTACAACTGCAACTGTTTTAGCGCATGCTATGGTCAAAGCAGGTTTGAGAAACGTTGCTGCGGGAGCTAATGCAATTACTTTGAAAAAAGGAATTGATAAAGCAACTGAATTTCTAGTTGGAAAAATTCAGGAGAATTCCAAACCTATTAGTGATAGTAATGCTATTGCTCAATGCGGAACAATTGCTGCTGGAAATGACGAAGAAGTAGGTCAAATGATTGCCAATGCAATGGATAAAGTTGGTAAAGAAGGTGTCATCTCTCTTGAAGAAGGAAAATCAATGACTACTGAATTAGAAGTTACTGAGGGAATGCGTTTTGATAAAGGCTATATTTCACCTTACTTCGCAACTGATACTGAGAGAATGGAGGCTGTTTTAGATGAACCATATATTCTTCTAACTGATAAAAAGATTGCCTTAGTACAAGACTTAGTTCCTGTTTTAGAGCAAATAGCCAAAACTGGTAAGCCACTAGTCATAATCGCAGAAGATATAGAAAAAGAAGCTTTAGCTACTCTAGTAGTCAATAGATTAAGAGGTGTTTTAAATGTTGCTGCAGTAAAAGCTCCTGGATTCGGTGATAGAAGAAAAGCCATGCTTGAAGATATGGCAGTTTTAACTAACGGTCAACTCATCACTGAGGATGCAGGCCTAAAATTAGAGAATGCTACATTAGATATGCTTGGAACTGGTAGGAGAATAACTATCAATAAAGAAACTACAACTATAGTTGCTGAGGGTAATGAGCAAGCTGTTCATGCTAGATGTGATCAAATAAAGAAGCAAATGGATGAAACAGATTCTTCATATGATAAAGAAAAACTTCAAGAACGCTTAGCAAAATTAGCTGGAGGAGTTGCAGTTATCAAGGTTGGAGCTGCGACGGAAACTGAGATGAAGGATAAAAAACTTCGTCTTGAGGATGCTATCAATGCTACAAAGGCTGCTGTTGAAGAAGGTATTGTACCTGGAGGAGGAACTACCCTTGCTCACTTATCACCAATTCTAAAAGATTGGGCTGATAAAAATTTAGTTGGAGAGGAATTAATTGGAGCTAACATTGTTGAAGCTTCACTAACAGCCCCTCTCATGAGAATTGCAGAAAATGCAGGTTCTAACGGTGCTGTCATTGCAGAAAATGTCAAATCTAAACCATTTAATGATGGATTTAATGCTGCTACTGGAGAATATGTTGATATGTCTTCTGCTGGTATAGTTGATCCTGCAAAAGTTACCCGATCAGGATTACAAAATGCAGCTTCAATAGCGGGAATGGTTCTGACTACTGAGTGCATAGTTGCAGATTTACCTGAGAAGAAAGATTCATCTCCTGCAGGAGCTCCAGGTATGGGAGGAGATTTTGATTACTAACTAGTAGTTAATAAATCAAAATTTTATTAAAGGGATCTTTTTAAATGATCCCTTTTTTTTATGAAACTTAAGAAATCCAGCCAGCGCTAAGAATAACTGCGAGAGACAAAAATATAACTAAAAAAGTCCAAGTTATTTTGTTCAAAGATGCCTCTGCACTACTAGCGCTATTGAACATTGAGCTACCACTAGCTGCAATTCCTCCCATTCCATCACCTTTGGGACTATGAAGTAAAACCAAAAGTATCAGAAGTACTCCAGAAATTACCCATATCCAACTAAAAATTTGAACCATTTTATAACAGGCGTTTATTAACTTTATACATGTTGTACAACTTTATTATAGCCTTTTAACTCGATTTCTTTGATAAGAGATTTTCCTGTCATTTCTTTAGGAATTGGGAGACTTAATAATTGTAATAAAGTTGGTGCAATATCTGCTAGGCCAGCATTATCCCTCAAAAAAATTTCATTTCCCATATTTGGGATTTTTCTTTTTTCGCCCTCAATAAAAATTAATGGAACTTTATTTGTAGTGTGAGCCGTCCATGGTTCTCCTGCAGGCCCTTTCATTAGCTCTGCATTACCATGATCAGCTGTAATAAGAATGCTCCCTCCCATTTCTCCAGTAGCATTAACTATTTGACCTATGCATTTATCAACTGTTTCTATAGCTTTAATTGTTGCATTCATATTGCCTGTATGACCCACCATATCAGGATTAGCAAAATTTATTACAACAAAAGCATAGTTACCACTTTTAATTGCTTTAGAGCAACTAATAGTTAATTCTTCCGCAGACATTTCGGGTTTCATGTCATAAGTTGCGACTCTTGGTGATGGAATTAAATGCCTCTCTTCTCCAGGTAGAGGAATTTCTACTCCTCCATTAAAAAAGTATGTTACGTGAGGATATTTTTCTGTTTCTGCAGTTCTGTATTGTCTGAGTCCGTTTTCTGAAACAATTTGGCCGATGAAATTATTTAATGATTCAGGAGGAAATGCAACTTTAACTGCTAGGTTTGTATCATATTGCGTAAAAGTAATTAAATCTAGATTTGGAAAAAATTTTCTATTGAAATCTAAGAATTTCTTATCTGAAAGGGATTTGATTATTTGTCTTGCTCTATCTGGACGGAAATTAAAGCAAATTAAACTATCCCCATCTTTTAGATAATTTTTAGTCATTCGTATGGGCTCAATAAATTCATCTGTTATGTTTTTTTCATAACTATTTTGTACATAATCCTGAGGAGAAATACTGGTTACCTTGGCATTTGGATCAGTCAAATTAGTATATGCTTTTTCTGTTCTATCCCATAAATTATTTCTATCCATTATCCAATATCTTCCGCATATAGAGGCTATTTCACCTGTCTTGAATTGTTTTATGCATTGCTCTATTTGATTAAGGTATTTAGATGCACTTTTTGCTGGAGTATCTCTACCGTCAGTAATAATATGAATAGCTACTTTTTTAATACCATTATCAGATGCCCATTTTATTAAACCTAATAAATGATCAATATGACTATGTACCCCTCCATCTGAACACAATCCCGTGATATGTAAAGTAGAGTTGTTTTCCTTTAATGAATCAGCCATTTCTTTTAACTCATGAACTATGCCTAACTGATTATTTTTTACAACATTAGAAATTCTTACAAGTTCTTGTTGGATTATTCTTCCCGAACCGATAGTTAGGTGCCCTACCTCGGAATTACCCATTTGCCCATCTGGAAGACCTACATCAGATCCACTAGCACTTATTAAAGTATGGGGATATGCATGCCATAATGAATCCATGATTGGTGTATTTGAACTTTTTATGGCATTGTCGGTGGTATCTTCTCGATTTCCCCATCCATCTAATATGGCAAGAACTACTGGGCTCTGAGGAACACTTAATCCATTTATATTTTTGCGGCTATTCTTTGACATATTTATATCATAATTAATTTTGCTAATCCAATATTAAATTTACCTTTAAACGCTACTCTTTAACAATTTATATTTAAAATGGTTAGCTTTTGCTAATTTATGAAATATTGAATGGATTTTATTTATTAATAAAGTATGTCCAGTAAAACAAAAAGGATCGTAATACTTACTGAAGTTGAGCTTCGAAAAGTTATTTCACGTTTAACTTCAGAAATCATTGAAAAAGTAAAAAATTTGGATAACCTTATCTTGGTTGGTATTCCCACTAGAGGCGTTGATTTGGCAGAAGTTCTAGGAAAAGAATTATTTTGTAAGACGGGTTTGAATATAAGAAAAGGAATAATTGATCCAACTTTCTATAGAGATGATCAAGATAGAGTCGGGACTCGCCTAATTAAAGCGACTAATATTCCAACTCCTATTGAAAAACAAGAGATTCTTTTGATAGATGATGTAATTTATACAGGTAGAACAATTAGAGCTGCGATGGATGCATTATATTCTTGGGGTAGACCTCAAAGAGTGATGTTATTAGTAATGGTAGATAGAGGTCATCGAGAATTACCTATTCAACCGGATTTTTGTGGAAAAAAAGTTCCAACTAGTAAAAATGAAAGTATTAGTTTACGTCTAAATAATGTTGATAATGAAGAAGGAGTTTTTATAACATAGCTTTAGCTCAGAAGATATTTCCTAAATTATATTCCCCTAAAAATTCATCTTTAATATCGAAACACTCAACTAATAAATCAGCTTTTTTATTAATTTTGAAGAAAAGGGTTAAGGCATCTTTTCCTATATTAGATTTATTTTTTAGTACTATTTTGAGTGTGTTTTTGTCCCATTGAATAATTTCTTCATCACTTTGAACCTCTGATAATTTTGGCAATCCATTTTCAAAAATCACATCATATTCTCTTTCTTTTTTTGTTTCTCCAATTATTATTTCAAATGTCTTCTGATTATTTTTACTAGCTTGAAGAACCAATTTAAATGGGTTGTCAGTTGGCCATGTTTGACCTTTGCAAAAAATTGGATGCCAGAGGGGTTTTTGTTCTCTTCTGTTGAATAATCTTATGGATAAACCTTTATTTAAAATGTCTTTAATTTTTACTCCTGGCGTCATTGTTAAAGCTCCTAAAGCTATTGATTCAATAGGAGGTGGCGTCTTTATTTGAATTTTGGAAATCTTCTGTGTTATCCATTCTTTAATTAATGGAATTTGAGTCCCCCCTCCAACCAAAATAATTGCACTTAAGTCATCTACAGTGCAAAATTTTCCTCTTGCCTCATTTAATAGATCTTTAAGTAAGGAGTTAAGGTGATTAATAAGATTATTTTCAATAATAATTTTTTCAAATATTTCCTTACTTAGATAAAATTCTTTTTCTCGATATCCATCAGTTAATAATTTTGTTTGATATTTATTTTCATAGTTAATTTTAGGTGAACTGAGTTTGCATTTTATTTCTTCTGCTCTTAAGAGATTAATTGCATATTTATTATCTGCGATAAAATAATCAACGATCCATTGATCAATATCTTTACCACCAATTTTTGAACCTGTTTTACTGATTATTTCAGCACATCTTATTTTTTGTTTTGAAATTGCGCTAACGTCATTTCCTTTAAATTTTAATAGTTCAGCTATTGGAACAGATTTACCTTCTCCCCCCTCTATTTTGACTATATTCATATCGATTGTGCTTCCTCCAATATCTAATGTCATGATTTTGGAGCCAAATGGTACATTAATCCCTAAACTTGCCGCAGTTGGCTCATCAACTAGCGCTATTTCATCAACAGATAATTCTCCGCAAAGTTTAACTAACCATTCTCTGTATCCTTTGTATGTATCAATTGGAGCAGTTAAAACAAGTCTATTGATTTTATATTTTTTAGGAATGCTTGCCCATAAAATTTTGAAGAATTTTTCGCCACATTCAGTAGGTTTTAAAATATTTTTCTGGTTAATTTTTTCAATAGGATTTCCAATCAATCTTTTAAAATTCGAATGAAAAAATAAATCCGAATTTGATTCATCTCTCATCTTTAAGGCACTAATACCAATTTTCACAATTTTCGAAGGTTCTTCAAACCAAACTGCAGTGGGGATAACTCCTGGAGATGAAGTAATATTTGGGATGTCAACTAACACAGAATCTATATCTTTTTGATCCTGAAAAGCTACTACTGTATTAGTATTACCTAAATCAATAGCAAGCGTTCCGGATAAATTTTTTTCCATATAAAAATTTTATGATTCAATTAAGTTCTTTTTGTAATTTATGTTTTGAATAAGTCCAAATAATTGTAAGATATATACTAAAGAAAAAATTTATTAATGAACGTATCAAATAAATCAGGATTCGATTCTAATGATCTTGCCAAAAGAGGTGAGAGTTTAATAAGAAAATCAACTAATAGATACTTAACTACAGTTAAGATTGCTTTCAGAGCTAAACAAAGACGTTTTGATGACTTTGATGGTCTATTAGAAGAGTCAACTATTAAACCTGTTCAAAGGTCAATTATTGAGCTTAGTGATGAACAAGACCAACCAGATTTACTTCCTGGTTAATTTTGTTAGAAGAGCAAAAAAGATGGAGATTACTTAGGGATTTAAAAAAAGGCAAATTTTGTTTTTTGATTGGTATTGATAATTGGTCAATTGAGTTACAAAAAAGTGAATTTGATTCACTTTATAGTTTACTTATTAGGATTAATCAACAACTATTTGCTATCAAGAATGAATTAATGGATGAAGAATGTATTTCCCTAGAATTAGAACAACTACCTTGGTATATTGCGTTAGAAGGGAAAAAGAATGAATGGAGTTTAAGGTTTGTTTTTGAAAGTCAAGATCAAACAAGATCCTTCGAAATGTATTGGCCTATACCAATAGCCCAAAGTTTATTTTATGAAATAAAAAACATGTGGGAATCAATGGATTAAAAGATAAATAAAATTGGAAATTTTGTGAAATATTTCCCCGAGCCTAAAAAAATTTTTCACAACTTTTCCACAACTATTTTTTGAAAAATATTTGGTTATCTAAAGTATGTGGAAAACTTTTAATTTTATATAATTCTTCACATTTCTGAAAGATTTGTTTTTCGAAAATTAAATTCTATGACCACCCTTTTTATCACTGAATTCTCATTATTCTATAACCTGAGACAGTCTACTATTTATACTTGTTGACGATTTATTGATTTTGAAGAAAAATGATTCTTGTAAATCTAAATTCCAAGAATTATTTTTGAATATGAATAAGTTAAATGACAATGTAAATCTTAAATTTTTAAGTAATAAAGATGAAGTAATTAGTTTCAAATGTGAACTTCAAGAGAATCTTCAAAAGGCAATGAAAGACTTTGTTGAGAAACATCCTAATTGGGATCAATACAGGATACTTCAAGCTGCTATTGCAGGATTTTTAATGCAAAAAGGATTTCAAAATAGGGATTTAACGAGACTTTATGTTGGAAATATGTTTTCAATGAGTTTTGAAGATTAAAATTTTTTTAAATTTTCTCCAAAAGTATTTTTGCTACATCATTGTTAACAGGTACTATAGATAATCTATTTCCTTTTTTTACCACTAATAACTCATCTTCACTAAATAAAATCTTTAATTCTGGTAGACTTATAATATTATTTGACTTAGATATAAATTTTACTTTTACACAATCCCATATCGGATTTTCAGATTTCGATTTTGGATCAAAATACTTTGAATCTTCATCAAATTGAGTAGGATCAACAATATTTAGATCTATTACCTCCATAAGGCCGACAATTCCTGGTGGTTTGCAGTTTGAATGATAAAAAAATACTTTATCTCCTTTATTCATATTTCTCATGAAGTTTCGAGCTTGATAATTTCTAATACCATCCCATAAAGTTACTCCATCATTTTTTAAAGTATCTATGCTATAAGCATCAGGCTCACTTTTCATTAGCCAAAACTTTTCTTCAATCATATCAAGGGATCTCGGCGATTTTTGGAGCTTGGAGTACGTGTTATCCAAACTTTTTGGTTATAAATTTATTATCCATCAAAGTCCCTATTTAGGAAAGTGATGGGTGGTATGGGGTCAGCTCAGTGGCTGTTTTTCTATGTAAAACCTAAGAGAAATTTATAATATTTTTTTGGAATTTATAGCGGTGCAAGTAGTAAGCGTTTCATATTTATTAAGGAATAGGTTCTTGAAATTTAAAAGTTTTTTGAGTAACAGGGGTAGCAATACCTTTACCTATATCAGGAAAATTTGTAGATAAGAACTTGTCTCCTTTTTTTATTTGAATTAGTTCTTGACCAACCATTTCCATCTTGCCTTCATCGTAGAAGCAGTGTCTTCTAGGTAACCACCTAGTAACCATCTCGTAGCCACTTCCTTCTTGGATATAAAACTCACCTCCTTCCTTCATCCAACTTATGCATTCATTCCAAGCAAGCTCTCGAGTTTCATATACGACTTCCGTTGTATATGCTGGTAAAGCAAGCGCAGCTAGCAATGGGAGTAGTAAGCGTTTCATCTAAAAAGATGTCATTTTATTATTTTGCATTTCTTTTGTAAAAAGAAATTAGATGTTTAGGATTAGAAGTTTTCGGATGTTTTTTGCTTGCATCAAAATCATTTATAAGACCTCCATTAATGATATATCTCGCAATCCCACCTTCCTTGAGCCATATTTCTGAACTTGATAAATAAGCCCTCTTGATATCATTCATAAATTGATAATCAATATTACTTACTTGAGCCTCTGGATATTTGCTATTCTCTCTATTTAATTGATCAATATTTATGTAGGCGGAATCTTTTAAATCCCGTTCAAAGAGATTTCGCACATCATGATGATTACCTCCACAAGCATTAATTCCTTGTATCATCCAATTCGCAACATCATCTAGCCTTATCCTTTTAGTGGTATCTTGTCTTACTGAAAAACGCCCTATAAAAAATACAGCAATAATCACAAATAATTCAGCCATCTAATTCCCTTTAGGTTTTTCAATTTCAATCTTACCTTTTACTGCTCTTTGTCGAACCAATTTTCACCTTATTCTTACAGCTCCACCATCAACATATAGTTTATTAGCAAACAATGATTAGAGTTCTGAATGATCTCTAGGTCACTTTTTAGATTTGTCATATTGATCTTTTGTTTTTATTGCAAGACTGATAGCTTGGTTCAGATCTCTATTAGAGTGTTATCGAGCATCTTTTAAAAGTTTTATTAAAAATTTTTAATTTGAAAAAGTTAATTATAAATAAACAATATATTCTAAAGCTAAATTAAATGTTTATATGTTCAAGAATCTAGCAGCCAGTTCTTGCAGATTTAACCTTCGTCAATCCATGGAAAGGCTTAGAGCTAAACTTGGTAATCTAGATATTAAAGAAATAAATGCTGGGAATGAAATTAGTGCTGTTATGACTGATTTGTCTTTGTTAATGGGTAATTGGATTGCAGAAGCAGATGGATCTCCACCAGAGAAAGTAATAAGAGATTTTAATGAATATTTATTTTCTGGTAAATACGGAATAAATCACATAAAAGTTCTCGCTTATGCTGCTGCATATATGGATGACGAGAGAATTAAAGATTTTTCAAGCTTGATTACTTATTATGATCAGAATTTAGGAAAAGAAGACGATTCATTTCAAAAAATGAGAGCGATAGTAAGGTTCTTTGTTGAAGTAATGTTTAATGGTTTTAATCATCCAAAAAGTAAATGTACAGATATATTTGCTAATAACTTTAAAAAAGAATTTGCTGCACAATGGTATATAGATATTGAATAATTAATTTTTTATATAGTGATCAAACTTTATAAAGTTGTTTCTTTCAAAAAGACTAATTAAATAATATTTATTCATTCTCTTATTTCATTAAGTGCATAATTTCTATTTGTGAAAACCTTTAATGGAACAATATATTCTTGATTGTCGTAATCAAATATGCCAAAAATATAATATTTACCTAACCATCCAATAGTTCCACCTGAGTGATAACCAATTCTAATCAGATAAGAATCATTACATTGAGAAAGTTGTTTTGCTAACTTATTGCACTTTGATAAATCTACTTTTTTAAGGACTTCATAATGAGATTTATAGCGATCATGATTCTCAAGATCTTTAATATTATTTTTTTGATAAATAATATTTTCAACCAAAACTAATTCATGTTTTCTTTTTTCATTTTTTACAAAACCATTTTCTGAGTTCCATTTAAAACATTCATCTAAATTAGTAGTAACAGAATAAACATTATTTTTAGATATTTTTGATTTAATTTCATAACCCAAAGGAATAGTTTTTCCTATATATTCTCCTGGACTATATTCAAATTTTCTTTTATTTGTAATCCTAAATTCTTCGGTAAATAAATCTACTTTTGGCTTCTCAAAATTTCCAAATGTAGGAAAACATGTAGGAGGAATTATTCCTTTATCTGTTTTCCAACCAATAAGATTTTTATTATCAAAGTTTTCTTGATTAACTCCGTTTATGGATTTAATACTCCATTTACCATTTTCCATTCTTTCAAACCAGATTAGACCCTGTGAAATCATGAATCCTCTCCATCCAATGGAATCACAATCTATCTCGCTTTTAATAACTTTATTAACCCATTCTTTTGGGAAGATTTGTTCAAAACTTTTATTTTTTATGAATTCTCTTCTTGGTCCATTTTGAAGTTCATCAATTAGAACATTCCTATAAATTCCTCCAATATCTTTTTTTGCAATGAGAGTTTGAATTTTTCTCCCAAAATCATGAGCTTCCTGTCTGTCATAGTAATCATATCCTTGTTTCTTTTTGACTAAAGAACAGTCTTTTCTAACTGGTATTTGATTCCCTGATTTTACTGGAATAGGCACTGCAAAAATTATTATTAAAGCGAGTATTAGGTTCTTAAATGATTTCTCTAATAGGATCTTATCTCTCTGAACCATTGACCCAACCACCTGATCTACATTTGCCAGAATTATTGATATCGTAGCTATCGCACCAATAGCTATTTAAGGCAAATATGACATTGCTCCTAATTCTTTTAGCCCCGCCTGCAACAGGCAAATAATGTATACCTTTTTTTGCATTTAATTTCTCTGAACAAAAGAAATCAGGACCGCACATTGCGTATGCTATACCTTCTTCATTTAAATAAAGTACTGCTGCTGTTCCGGTATTTCTCCAATAAGGTATTCCTGGTAAACCAATATCATTTGCTTTTTTATGGTGGCGAGCAACTCTTGTTTTATTAGATTCAAAGACATATTTCCATTCAATTTTTGGGAGATTTATAAAAAGAACCCAAAAAATAATCGGTCCATATATAGCCCCTACCCAAGCCCATATACCATAGCTCTTGTTTTTCTTATCTCTTTTTTTATTTCTAGAATAAGTCATTTTTATTATTTATTCCCCTTGAATAGATCTTGTACAACATAAATATCTTTTGCTTTTGGATATTTACTTTGAAAAACTTTAATTGCATGGTTTGGTGAAATAGCAAAAAGATTAGTCTTTATTCTGTATTCCTCTACTAATCCAGAGATTAAAAAACTTTTCAAAAAATGATACTAATTAATTCAATTTTATAGTCTGTGTCAACAATTTAATTTGACTAGTTTGTTAAGCATATTTATTCTTAAACAAATTAATATACATAATTAGTAAAAAGGTTTTAAGAATGGAAGATAGAGAAGTAAAACGAAAAGTTAAAGGAACTGTTGGATCAGTTGGAGGCGCAGCCGCAGGCGGTCTGTTGGGAATAATACAAGGATCTGTTGAAACTTCTTTTTCTTTTGGTATTCCTTTGGGTATTTTTATTGGGATAATAAATTTAATTACAGGTGGTGGATTTGCTGGTTTCTTATCAAGTCTATTAATGACCACTGTAATTATTGGTTTTTTAGGAGGTATTCTTGGTCTTTTGATGGGAATGATAGGAGGAGGAGTAGTTGGATCGAGTTGGGGTAAAGAAGAATTAAAACAAAGTAAAAATAAAGAAATAGATATTAATAAAGAGGAATAAAGTCCATTAAGTTAAGATCAAATTTAAATCAAAAAAGTTTGGATAAAGTTTGGATAAAAAATTCTGATTCCTTGAGATCTTAGTTATGGCTAGTCCCGCT
>QCGK01000007.1 GCA_003279945.1 Prochlorococcus sp. AG-388-A01 | reverse complement strand
TTATATATAAATAGGGTTTAGAATATGTAAGTAGGATAAAACAAGTTTACCTTAATTAAATAAATTAAATATGCATGAATTTCTTCCATACGCCTGGTTCGAAGGTAAATGTATTCCATTTAAAGAAGCAAAAATATCAATAGCTACTCATGCACTACATTATGGTACTGCTGCATTTGGAGGAATGCGAGCGATACCTAACCCTACAAATAAAGAAGAATTCCTTTTATTTAGAACTGATAAACACATAAAAAGATTATCTCAAAGTGCAAAATTACTCTTAACTGATATTTCTGAAGAATATATTTTTAAAGCCTTAGAGGAAGTTATTAAAAGAAATAAGCCAGAAAAACCTATCTATATTAGACCATTCGTATATACAAGCGATTTAGGTATAGCTCCGAGGTTACACAATATTGAAACAAATTTCTTTATTTATTGTATTGAACTAGGAGATTATCTATCCCCAGATGGAGTTTCTTGTAGAATGAGTAGTTGGACTAGACAAGAAGATAGATCTCTCCCATTGAGAGGAAAAATAAGTGGAGCTTATATTACTAGTTCATTAGCTAAAACAGAAGCTAGTTTATCGGGTTTTGATGAAGCCTTGCTATTAAATTCAAGTGGTAAGGTAAGCGAAGCTAGTGGTATGAATTTATTTATTGTAAGAAATGGAGACTTAATCACTCCTGGTGTTGATCAAGATATCCTTGAGGGGATTACTAGAGCTAGTGTAATTGAATTAGCAAAATCATTTGGAATAAATGTAATTGAAAGACCTGTTGATAAAACAGAATTATTAATAGCAGATGAAGTTTTTCTAACTGGTACAGCAGCAAAAATTACACCAGTTAAAAAAATTGAATCAAGTGAATTAAATGGTGAAAGACCAATAATGAATAAATTAAAAAGTAAGCTTATAGAAATAACAGAAGGTCGTTCTCAAGACTATGATAATTGGGTAACAAGAATTTCTCTAAAATAAATTAATTTTTACCTAAAAATGGAATCTTTCAGAACCTATTTAAATAGAGATGAAAAGCCATTAATAATTTTTGACGGGGGTACTGGAACATCTTTTCAGAACTTAAATCTTACTGCAGACGACTTTGGAGGCAAAGAATTAGAGGGTTGTAATGAAAACCTTGTTTTATCCTTACCAAAGGTAGTTGAACAGGTTCATAATTCATTCTTAGCAGCAGGTTGTCAAGTTATAGAAACTAATACTTTTGGAGCCTCATCAATAGTTCTTGATGAATATGATATTGCGGATAAGGCATATGAGATAAATAAAAATGCTGCATTAATAGCAAAAAAGGCTGCTGCCAATTATGCATCAGTAGATAAGCCAAGGTTTGTTGCTGGCTCAATTGGACCAACTACTAAATTACCCACATTAGGACATATAGATTTTGATGAATTAAAGCAATCATATAAAGAACAAATATATGGTCTTACAGATGGAGGAGTTGATCTTCTTTTAATTGAAACTTGTCAAGATGTATTACAAATTAAATCTGCTTTATTAGCGTCTAAAGAAGTACTTGATAGTAAAAATATAGATATACCTATAATGGTATCTATAACAATGGAAACAACAGGTACTATGCTTGTTGGATCTGACATCGCCTCTGCATTAACAATATTAGAGCCATTTAATATAGATATCCTTGGACTAAATTGTGCAACTGGTCCAGAACAAATGAAAGAACATATTAAATATTTATCTGAAAATTCTCCTTTCGCTATAAGCTGTATCCCCAATGCAGGACTTCCTGAAAATATTGGTGGTGTAGCTCACTACAGATTAAAGCCAATAGAATTAAAGATGCAGTTAATGAATTTTATATATGACTTTAAAGTTCAATTAATAGGTGGATGTTGTGGGACAACACCTGAACATATTAAATATCTTTCTTCAATAATCGATGAAATTAATAATAACGAAAGGTCTAACAAAATTGGTAATAACAATTTAAGTGGTTATATTCCTTCTGCATCATCAATATATAATTCTGTACCTTACAAACAAGACAATTCTATCTTGATTGTAGGAGAAAGATTAAATGCAAGTGGATCTAAAAAGGTAAGGGAGTTATTAAATAACGACGATTGGGATGGACTAGTTTCAATTGCCAAGCAACAACAAAAAGAAAATGCACACGTTCTTGATGTGAATGTTGATTATGTGGGGAGAGACGGAGTAAAGGATATGAAAGAAATAACTTCAAGACTAGTTACCAATATAAATTTGCCATTAATGATTGACTCTACAGATGCTGACAAAATGGAAAGTGGATTAAAGTCAGCTGGTGGTAAATGTATTATAAATTCAACCAATTACGAAGACGGCAATGAAAGGTTTAATCAAGTACTAAATTTAGCCTTAGGGTATGGTTCAGGTCTTGTTGTAGGAACTATTGATGAAGATGGAATGGCAAGGAATGCAGATAAAAAATATAACATTGTAAAACGAGCGCTTAATAGAACGAGAGAATGTGGCTTGTCAGATTATGAGCTATTTTTTGATCCATTAGCTCTGCCAATATCTACTGGGATAGAAGAAGATAGATTAAACGCTAAAGAAACAATTACTGCTATATCAAAAATTCGTGAAAATTTCCCAGATATTCATATCATACTGGGGATATCAAACATTAGTTTTGGTCTTTCACCATTATCAAGAATTAATCTAAATTCAATATTTTTAGATGAATGTATTAAAGCAGGATTGGATTCTGCTATCATTGCACCAAATAAAATTTTGCCATTATCAAAAATTTCTGAAGAAACAAAAAAGCTTTGCTTAGATTTGATATATGACAAAAGAGAATTTGAAGATGATATTTGTATTTATGATCCATTAGTAGAATTAACAAAGGCTTTTCAAGATTTATCTATTCAAGATTTCAAAAAAGCATCTTCAGAAAATAAAAACCTAACTCTGGAAGAAAGTCTAAAAAATCATATTATTGATGGAGAAAAAATAGGTTTAGAAGATAAATTAAATAAAGCGTTAAAAAAATATAAACCTCTTGAAATAATTAATACTTTTTTACTTGATGGGATGAAAGTTGTAGGAGATTTATTTGGTTCAGGTCAAATGCAATTGCCATTTGTACTCCAATCAGCAGAAACAATGAAATTTGCCGTTTCTATTTTAGAACCATATATGGAAACTGTAGATGAAAACATATCAAATGGAAAACTCTTAATTGCAACTGTCAAAGGCGATGTTCATGATATTGGAAAAAATTTGGTTGATATAATACTTACAAATAATGGTTATGACGTTATAAATCTTGGAATAAAGCAAGATGTTTCAGCAATTATAGATGCCCAAAAGAAGCACAATGCAGATTGCATCGCTATGAGCGGATTACTTGTTAAATCAACTGCTTTTATGAAAGATAATTTAGAGGCTTTTAACAATGAAGATATTACTGTACCAGTAATATTAGGAGGCGCAGCCTTAACCCCAAAATTTGTAAATGAGGACTGCAGCAAAATATATAACGGGAAAATATTATACGGAAAAGATGCGTTCACTGATCTTAAATTCATGAATGAATATATGGATAATAAAAAAAAGGGTAATTGGTCAAATACAGAGGGGTTTATTAACAATGAGGGTATAAATATTAATTTAGCCTCATCAAAATCAAACTTTCAAACTGTTGAAAAATCAATATCTATGGATATAGAGACTTCTAAATTAAATTTAAAAGAAAATTTTATAAGATCAAAATTTATAAATGAAGAAGAACCAATTCAAGCTCCTTTCTTGGGAACGAAAGTCTTGAACGAAGTTGATATAGATTTAAATAAGTTAATTTTTTATTTAGATACAAAAGCTCTTTTTAGCGGACAATGGCAAATAAAAAAAGGAAAAAACCAAAGCGTAGATGAATACAATAACTATTTGGATTCATATGCCAAACCATTGTTAGATAAATGGTTAGATACAATTGTAGAAAAAAAACTTATCTCACCCAAAGCAGTTTATGGATATTTCAAATGCGGGAAAAAAGATAATAGTATCTTGTTATTTGATGATAAATCATTAAATAAAATTTCTCAATTTAATTTTCCAAGACAAAAATCTGGGAACAATTTATGCATAGCTGATTTCTATTGTGATTTAAAAAACGATAAACCGATAGATATATTTCCTATGCAGGCTGTAACGATGGGAGATATTGCTAGTGAATATTCTCAAGAATTATTTAAAGAAGATAGATATAGCGATTATTTAATATTCCATGGACTTACAGTGCAATTAGCAGAAGCTCTAGCTGAGTATGTCCATGCATTAATTCGCATTGAATGTGGTTTTAGGATTGAAGAACCAGAAAAAAATAGAGAAATACTAGCTCAAAAATATAGAGGAGCTAGATATTCTTTTGGTTATCCTGCATGTCCAAAAGTATCTGATTCAAACATACAATTATCATTGTTGGATGCAAAAAGAATAAACTTGACTATGGATGAATCTGAACAACTTCATCCAGAACAAAGTACTACAGCTATCATTTCACTACACTCAAAAGCTAAATATTTCAGCGCTTAAGCTAAATCTTTAGTTGTTTTCTAAATATTCAATAATTTCTTCCTGTAGTTCTTCCATCGTGTCATTATCACCCAGATCAAGTCCCTCACCCGCGGCATCCTGTGTTAACTCAAGATAATATGAAGCACCATCACTAGATAAAAATTCTAATGCAGAAGTTTCATCACTATCTTTAAAAGCTTCATAAAGAGCTTTAAATGCTATGTTTTCAGTAAAGTCCCAATCCATAATGAAAAAAACCTTATTAGAATTATTACCTCTTTACCCCCCATACTCGTCAACCTTTTTTAAAGAAATGTTGGTGTTTTATAATTATTAAAAAAATCTATGACCATAAATAATCAAACTCAGTTAAATGTCCTAGGAGAAAAAATTGAGATTTGTAGTTGCGAACCTATGACAGGGTGGTTCAGAGATGGATTTTGCAACTATGACAAAAATGATGGAGGGAATCATTCCATATGTTGTGTAATGGATGATAATTTCCTGAAATATAGTAAATCACAAGGTAATGATTTAATAACTCCCATGCCTATTTATTCCTTCCCAGGACTAAAGGATGGTGATCATTGGTGTATTTGTCTTGATAGGTGGAAGCAAGCATTATTAGATAGTCTTGCACCAAAAGTCATATTAGAATCAACTAATATTGTAGTCTTAGAATCAGTACCTCTGGAAAAATTGAAAGAATATCAATTTAATAAAAAGTAATTACAAGTTTATTTTTTTTTTTAAAATGATTATGATAATTTTTTTTAAATGAGTTTAGAAATATATTGGAAAAAAGCACTAGAACGAACTCGATTATCAATTGATGATGAATCATTATGTCCTCTCAAAACTGATATTATTACAAGAGATTTATATGAAAAAGACGACTTCATAATTAGGAAACTCGATACTTCAAAATTTAATAAAAAAAAAATTTATGGTCCTAAGCAAAATCCATTTTCTCCTTGGGAAAAGATACTAGAAATTGATAAAATTGGTGATAATCATCAACTAATATTAAATAAGTACCCTGTACAAAAAGGTCATATTTTACTTATTACAAATGAATGGAAACCTCAAAATGGATGGTTAGATATTAAAGATTGGAGAGCGATCCAACAAGTTAATAAAGATACTAGTGGATTATGGTTTTTCAATAGTTCTCCAATTGCGGGTGCAAGTCAACCTCACAGGCATTTTCAACTTCTGCGTAGATCTAAAGGTGAGATATCATGCCCTAGAGAAAAGTGGTTTTTAGAGATGAACTCATATCAAGATCTAAATAGTAAGCTTAAAAAAAATATTATTGTATCCAAATTTAATTTTTTAGAAAATTCATCATCTCTTTTTGAATTTTATTTAGAATTATGCAAGAAGTTAGGACTTGGGAACCCTATTAGTGATAAGAAACCGATATATCCTTACAATATTTTAATAACTAATAAATGGATCGCTATTATAAAAAGAAAAAATGATCATATTCATGGTTTCAGTATAAACGGATTAGGATTTGCAGGATATATATTAGTAACTGAAAAATCAAATATTAATTATTTAAAGAAATTTGGCCCTGAAAAACTTCTAGAAAGTTTTGTTTGAATACTAGTTAGTTACTTCAACTTCTTTATCCCTACTTATTTGGGTTTCTAGAACTTCTATAGATGCTGTTACAGAGGCGATTTTACGTTCAAGTGAATCCTTAATATAATTGAGCATTTCTAATTTCTTATGTTGATAAAAACTCTTTTTTTCTTTAGATGATTTGAAATAACAATTAAACATTTTTATTTTTATTATAAAAAGATAATTAATTGACTTGTGAAATGAAAATAAATTGGTTTTAATTTAAAAACAATATACCGTATGGACTTTCAATTTTTTTTGAATAAAATTAAGTAAATTCCATACTATTCAAGAAAATATTATTGAATATTCCTGAAAATTCAAATACAAAAAGAATTTCAATTGATTTACCTGAGGAACTAATTTCCAGGTTTGATCAATTACGAAAAGAGTGGGGATTTAGAGCAAGAGGACCTGTAATAGAAAAGATACTTAAAGAACTTCTTCAAGAAGATGATTTACTACCTAAGAATCAACAGCAAGAAATAGACTTTAACGAGAAGAAGTATAATGAAAATTTAAATATTAATGAAGATACTGCATTGGTATTAATTAAATCAGACGTAATAAAAGAAGTTAATGAGATAACTTTGAATAAAAGATTTATAAATAACAATCAATATAATGAAAAAGTCAACTCAAACATAAGCCTTCCTAATTTTGTTGAAAAAAAAGTAAAGAATCTAAGAAGAAGTATTAATAGTGAAAAATTAAAGGAGAATTTTAATGATATTCAAATTAATACAATTAAAGAAACTGAATTAATAAAATGTCGAATTGAGTTAATTAGTCATTGGAAAACCTTATATGGATCAGTTCCTAATGATCATGTAGTAGAAGCTTCGATGGATTGGTTTGAAAGGGATATATGGCCAAATCTTGATGGAACTGAAAATCTACCCTTTACGTGGAGTGCAGCCAATAAATTAATGTCAGAATTATGCCCATTTTGGATAAAGAAAAATCCATCCCTTGAAATTGTTTTATTAATGATTGGCGTTTTAGAAGACCCTTTTGCTACATCAGATCTGATAAATAGAATACCAACACTTATGAGAAGGTTTGTAAGTAAATTTAAGCGAAATAATAGATCAAATTCATTTGAAACGTTGGACTCAACAATGACAGTACATGGAGCACTTAAATTATTGAATTTATCAACATCCGCAGGATCAGCTCATACGTTCCGCAAAATTAGGGAGGCCTATAAATCAATTGCCTTAGAGACGCATCCAGATGCTGGAGGATCAACAGATCAAATGAGAAAATTAAATGAGGCGTATCAATTGCTAAAAAATCTATATAGAAATTAGTATACTAATTCTTATATAAGACTTATTATAAGTCTAATTAATAGTCTTATATAAGATAGCGGTGAAGTAAAAAATTACTGATCTTAATCAATCATTTTTATTTAAATATTTGGGGACAAATATTATGTATAAATGGAAATTAAAATAAAATTTACTTTTAAAATATAAATATTTCTATGTATAGCGCTTCTTATATAAGACTTATTATTAGTCTATTATATAGTCTCATAATAGATAGATAAGATAAATTATTTAATCAATTTAAATGAATCATTTCCAAGCTGCTTAATGTTTGGGAAAAATTAAAAAATGAATAATAAATCAATAATTTACGTCCTTTCAATGTCCAAGAAATTAATAATGACTAAAAAGTATTGCTATAAATAGATTTTATATCTTCCGGTACTGCCTTAAAGACAGTACTACTTAGATTGTAGCTTTTGAATAGCAGTTTTCTTATCAATACTAGGAACATCGCTTAATCCATTAGCGTCAAACCAAGGAGCACTAGCCCAATCAAACCCTTCACCAAAAGTGTTATCAGGTGAAGTTATATACCAATGGCAAGAGGCGTCAGGAACATCCACAGAGCATTTTGACCAATCGTCTGACCACTGAGGGACTTGGACCCATAGTACCGAAGTTAGCAGTAGAGATAAAAGATTAATCATATAGAACTATGATACAACATTAATTAGATTTATAGGATTATTACTTATCTTATATAAGATTTACATATAGACTAATTTTTAGTCTCAAATAAGACTAAAAATACAATTAATTCCTCAATTTAGTATTAAAGCTTTTTTCAACTTTAGAAATGATACTTGAGTGTATTGATTTAATTTCTGAATCCAATAATGTTTTATCTTTATCTCTATAAGATAATCTAAATGTATAACTTATATAATCTTCGCCAAGTTTAATATCTTCAAAAACATCAATTAAATATACATCCTCCAGAAGATTTTTTCCTGTTTTTTTTATTTGTGATGTTATTTCGCTAATTAAAAATTTCTTACTGAAAACAAAATTTATATCCCTTTCCATTTTTGGAACAATTGGGTATTGCTTGAATATTGGAATCCATTTATTTTTTCTTGTACAAGCTCCCAAGAGTTTAGCTACATTTATGCTAAATAAATAAACTTTTTTTAATGACTTCTTCTCTAATATTAGTTTAGGATGAATTTCACCAAAATATCCTGCATCCTTTCCTTCAATAATTAATTTAGCTGTTCTTCCTGGATGGAGGAATTCAATTGAATCAGTAGGTTTATCATTAATTTTTATATTCAAACATGATAAAGCTTCCTTTAACTTTCCTCTAGCTTGGTAATAGTTAAGATCATTATCCTTGCCCGAATTTAACCATTTACCAAATTTTCTGTTGCCAAAAATTGTACCATTAAGTACTTCTTCTTGAATAAGATCAGTATTCTTGTAAAAAACATTTCCAATTTCAAATATAAAACAACTTGTTTGTCCAGCTTTGATATTGCGGTTTACAATCTCCAAATGTTCTTTCCAGATATTATCTCTAAGGCAGCTAGTTTCTAATAGCAAAGGATTAGAAATCTTTATAAGTGTTTCTTTATCTTCAGGAACAAGAGAGTAGCTAAGAACCTCGTTAAAACCATTTTCTATAAACCCATTTTTTACTTTTCTCAATGCCAATTGCTCTGAAGACAATTTTCCAGGCTTAATTGGATTAGGGAGATTTAAGTCGAATCTGTCATACCCAATTAATCTCGCAATTTCTTCAATTAAATCTATTTCTCTTATTAAATCTTGTGATCTATTAGGAATTACTGATACATCCCATCCATATTCTTTACTTTTTAAAGTACAACCTATGAGTGTTAACTTATCAACTATTTCAGAATCAGATAAATTTCTTTTTTCGAATTGATCGTTAATGATCAATGGACCAAGAATTTTATGTATTCGATTTCTCCGTAATTTAATAAAAATGTCCTCATTATTTATTAAATTAGAAGTATTAATGATTGGTAAATTAATATCAAAATATTCTTCTAAAAGATTAATCGCCCTGGTAACTGCGCTTATTGTATTTTTAGATGAAATCCCTTTTTCATATCTGCTGCTAGATTCTGTTCTTATTCCAACCGCCTTCGAAGATTTTCTTATAGTGACTGGATTAAAAACAGCGCCTTCAATGTAAATAGATGAGGTAGTATTGGTTACAGAAGTTTCTAAACCACCTATCACCCCTGCAATAGCAACCGGTTTATCGCAACAAGTAATTACAGTGATATTTTCATTTAAGTCATATTTTTTACCATCTAAGCATTCAAGAGATTCGTTATCCTTGGCTTTTCTTACAGAGAAGTCTCCTGGAGAAACTTCCTTTCCAATTAAGTTTGATAGTTTATCTTTATCAAACGCATGCAAAGGTTGGCCTTGTTCTAACAGAATATAATTTGTTAAATCAACGAGAAGATTAATCGATTTTATACCTGATTTTTCTATACGTTCTTTAAGCCAATTTGGCGATAATTTCTCTCCATTTACTCCATCAATACAACTTATTGTATAAATGCAATCAGATGTTATGGCCTCTTGGCAAAGTTGAATTCCTTTAAGTAAATGAATATTATATTTATGGTATATTTCTGGAAAATTTAATTTTGATTCTAAAAGAGCAGAAATTTCGCGTGCTATACCTATAACCGACATTCCATCAGGTCTATTAGCTGTAATTGCTAAATCATATATAAAATCATTTAATTTAAGCAAATTAGATCCTGGAGTGCCCAATTCATGTTTTAAGGCTAAATCTTCATCAATAATCTCTATCCCTTCGCTAAAGTTCTCTAATCCAAGTTCCTGCAGTGAGCATATCATTCCTTCACTAATGACACCTCTAATTTCGCTTCTTTTAATAGTTAAATTAACAGCACTTAATTTCGCACCGACATTAGCAACATAAACAAAAATATTTGATTTAATATTGCGCGCACCGCAGATAATTTGTAAATTATTTGAAGTGCCAATATCGACTTGGCAGATAGAGAGTTTGTCAGATCCTTCATGTTTTAAAACAGATAAAACCTTACCTAAAACAACACCGTTTACATTTTCTGAGCAGTCTTCTAATGATTCAACCTCGAATCCACCAATAGACAATTTCTCAGAGAGATCTTCAGGAGTAGAAGTAATTTCTACTAAACTTTTTAACCAATTTTGAGAAACTTTCATATATAGTTTTTAATCAATGATAATAAAGAAATGAGTATATCTTCAAAAAAGTTTGTTGAAGATGTACAATAGAAAATTATACATTAAAGTATTAATTAAAATGGCAAAAAAAGGGACAAGAGTTGTAGTGACCCTGGAATGTACCGAAGCTAGGACAAGCACAGACCCTAAGAGATCTAATGGTGTCTCAAGATATACTACTGAAAAGAATCGTAGAAATACAACTGAAAGATTAGAATTAAAAAAGTTTAATCCTCATTTAAACAGAATGACTATTCACAAAGAAATAAAGTAATCTAATCAAGTAAAATTAAATCATGCCAAATTCAATTTTTAAAAAACAATTATCACCTATCAAACCTGGAGATCCTATTGACTATAAGGATGTAGAACTCCTAAAAAAATTCATAACTGAGAGGGGTAAAATTTTACCAAGAAGGATGACTGGGTTAACTTCTAAGCAACAAAGAGATCTTACCTTAGCTGTAAAAAGAGCCCGAATTGTAGCTCTCTTACCCTTCGTAAATCCTGAAGGATAATTTTATATTGAATATAGTTGGCACTATAATTAATATTTCAAATATTTGAAAGATTTAACTAATTTAAAAACATATATTATTGACTCTGATGATCCACATGAAGTCGATGACGCTATTTCTTTAGAAATAAAAGAAGGAAATATAAAAAAACTATGGATACATATTAGTAATCCATGCAAACTTTTTTTGCATGACTCTAATGTTGATCTAGATGCAAGAAGGAAAAATAGCAGTTTATATTTAACAGGTCAATATGTCCCAATGCTTCCTAAAAATATTCTTGAAAAGGCAAATCTAGCTCAAAATAAAGTATCAGAAACTATTAGTGCATCAATAGAATTTAACGACGATGGATCAATAAATAATTATGAAATAATTGAAGCAATAATAAAACCGAAATATCAATTAACATATGAAGATGCAAATGAAATTTTGGATTTAGAACCTAAAGAAGAAATTGAATTAGTTGAAATTAAAAATTTATTAGAAAAAAGTATTACATATAGAAAAAAACAGGGGGCAATTATTTTTGAAAGTCCTAACAGTAAAATTAAATTGTATAAGGAAAAAGTTACAATAAATAAATTAGAGAAAACCATATCACAAATTATTATTGCTGAATCAATGATATTAATGGGTCATGTAACAAGTTTATTTATAAATAAATTTAATTTAGCGGCTGCATTTAGAATTCAAAAATTAAATTGTAATCCATCTGAAATACTTAATAGATATAAAGATAGTGAAATTAAATATATAATTTTAAAACAGTATATGGGAAGAAGTTATATTACAACTAAGCCAGGAGATCATGAATCATTGGGTCTTAGAATGTACGTCCAGTGTACTTCACCACTAAGAAGATATTTAGATTTAATTATACAAAGACAGGTATATAATAAAATTAATAATTACGAACTCCTGAGTATAAAATCAGTCTCTAAAATAATTGATTATTCAAAGAACAGACAAACAGAGAATAATAATATCTTTAAAAATGATAAATATAAATATTTATCATTGTTTTTCATGAATGAAAATAAACCTTTTTATAAAATAATATTTGTTAAATGGATTAATCATAAAAGAAATATTGCTTTAGTTTTTTTCCCAGAGTATTCACTAGAAATTCTTATCACTCTTTATGTATCAATAGAAATATACATTAATAAAATATATAAAGTTAAATATAGTAAAAATGATAATAATCTTTTAGAGTTTATTTATTAGTCAAAAAATTAGACTAATAACTTATAATTAGTTAAAAAATATTTGTTAATATTAATAAAAAAGCTTCATGAGTTTTATCATTACTACCCCTCTATATTATGTAAATGATAAACCTCATTTAGGAAGTGTATATACAACAATAATTTGTGACGCCATAGCAAGATATAAAAGGCTTGTAGGTGAAGATGTTATCTTTATCACAGGCGTTGATGAACATGGTTTAAAAATACAAAGAACAGCTAATGAAAAGGGCGTTGAACCGAAGATTCATTGCGATGAAATTTCAGAAATCTTTAATGTTAGTTGGGGAAATTGGAATATATCATTTGATAAATTCATAAGGACAAGCTCTAAAAATCATGAATTGATTGTTAACGAATTTTATGAAAGAGTAAAAGCATCGGATGATATTTATATGGGATTACAAAAAGGTTGGTATTGTGTGGGTTGCGAAGAATTTAAGGATAATCCAGAAAACTCATCAACATACAAATGTCCCATACATCAAAAAAATTTAGAATGGAAAAATGAGGAGAATCTATTTTTTAGACTTTCGAAATACCAAGAACAAATCGAGAGAATAATTAACGAACCATCCTTCATTGAACCACTTGAAAGAAGAAATGAAATTATAAATTTTGTATCTAGGGGGTTAAAGGATTTTTCAATCTCAAGAACTAATGTTTCATGGGGAATTCAAGTCCCTGATTTTGATAAGCACACTTTTTACGTATGGTTTGATGCTTTGCTTGGATATGTAAGTGCTATTAGTTCTGATGAAAAAGGTTGTTCATTGGAAAAATCAATTAATAGAGGATGGCCAGCTAATATTCATTTAATCGGTAAAGATATACTTAGGTTTCATGCCGTATATTGGCCTGCAATGCTCATTTCTGCTGGTATGAGAGTTCCTAAAAAAGTTTTAGGACATGGGTTTCTCACCAGAGAGGGGCAAAAAATGGGTAAAAGTTTAGGGAATGTTCTCGACCCTGACCTATTAATTTCTAAATACGGAAATGATCCTGTAAGGTGGTACCTAATTAAAGACATATCACTAGGTAGTGATGGAGATTTTCAAGATAAAAGATTTGTTGACATTATCAACAATGACTTAGCCAATACAATTGGTAATTTACTAAATAGAACATCATCTATGTCTAGAAAATGGTTTGATAATAAAGTGCCAAATATTGAAAAGATATCAAGTGAAAATAAATTAGAGAATTTTGCCAAAATTGCAGTAGAAAACTATATTCAAAAATTTAATATCTACAAATTAGATCTAGCAGCCAATGTGGTTCTTAACCTTGCAATTAATACAAATTTATATTTGAATGAAAATCAACCATGGATGTTAATAAAAGAAAAAAATAATTTACCTATTGTTAAAGAAATTATTTACAACGTATTAGAAAGTACTCGAATAATAGGATTATTATTACTTCCATTATTGCCAGAATTATCATCAAAAATAAATGATCAACTTGGTTCTATATACAAAAAAGAAATTCCCTGGGAACAACAACTAAGATGGGGATTATTAATTAGTAATTCATGCCTTCCTAAACCTACTCCAATAATAAATAAGCTTGAGTATGAATAATATATATAGATTAATAATTCTCCTTCCAGTTTTTATTATTGGATGTGCACCAAACAAAATTAAAGAAAATAAAGTAATACAAAAAATAAACAGTTTAGATATGAATATTTTCTCTAAAAGTGGAGATAAACTATATTCTATTACTAGTCCAAACTCAATTTATAATAATAATGAACTAAGATTCGAATTAAAAAATCCTATAATAAATATTTTTGACGGTGAAGAAACAGAATATATTATTAATTCTGATGAATCTACATTATCAAGGAATAATAATCTCTTAGAATTAAAAGGGAATGTAAAGTTAAGAACCCTTACTAAAGATGAGGATTTGTTATATGCAGATAATTTTATTTGGAATATAGGAGATGCAAACTATCTATTAGAGGGAAATATAAGATTTGAAAATAAAAATATTATATTAAATTCAGCAAAAGCCCAGTTGAGTACAGATAATATAATTGAATTTTTTAATCCCGTAAAATATATAATTAAGAACGAAAATAATGAGAACAAATATGAAATAAATTCTGAGAATGCCTACTATAATCTTGAAACAGAATCTGTAAGTTTTAAAGCAAGGGATAAAAGAGTTCGCTCAGTAATTTATTTTTAAATATTATTTTTTGAAAATATATTACTTATTTTCTTTGACCAGTTCTTTATCCATTTTTCATCAGACTTAGTAAAACATTTGGCACTCCAACCTCCAATCAAGACAAAAGCCTTACTATTTATAGGTACAACTAAAATGGATGGAATATCTGGACAAAAATTAAAAAATTCATCTCTTCCTGGATAAAATTTAGTATTAGCTAATGATATTAATTTCATATCTTTTATAGATCTTAGACAAGTTTCTCCAGGGTTAAATTCATTATTTGGAGTAATTCCTCTTCTCAATATATTTACTCCATCATTGTGAATTAATACTGCTGCTGCTGCAGTGGAGGTTAATATTGCTTCAGATCCCCATGCAAGTTCATCAATAACTTCATCCGGAATGCTTTTATCAAAGAAGAACTTATTTTCTCCTTTCAGATAAACTTTTTCAGAAGCTAAAGGTTGAAACTGTTTAAATAAGAAGCCTATCAAAATAATAATTAATGAAGCTATTGCAGCTAATACTTGTGCTCTTTCAAGCTCAGGAGTAATTATCTCTATTGAAAAGAAATTAGCTATTTGAAAAATAAAAAGTATAGTGCCTATTAATATTAAAGATTTTCCATTAAATCCCATGTATAGAAAATGTTAATTCCTTTTAAATTATTCAAATATTATATTGGTTAGCAGGTTTAATGATACTCAAACATATTGTTTTTAATATATAATTAATCAAAACGTTTTTAAAATGAACTTACAAATTAATAAATATCTTTTTTCTTTTGTCGTTACTGGTTTAATATTTACCCTTACCCCAATATCTACATATGCAAAAGGTGTTAGCAACATAAATACACTTTTTGGTATCAATCAACAAAAGACAGTTATCAATTATGAAAAAAGCCAGCCTTCATCTATTGAGAATCCTGTAGTTGATCCAAATTTTAACGTTATGAGATCCAAAGATACAGAAAGTTCGACTGCTACTTATATAGTTATTGGTTTGTTAATTGCTGCTACGATTATTCCTTTAGCAACATGGTGGTACTTCTCTAAATAAAAGAGAATTTATGAATGTTAAAGATTCAAGTTTTTGTCGTGACTTATCTAATATTATTTTTATTACAGGTGGAACAAAAAGCGGTAAAAGTGAATTTGCAGAACATTTAGCAAAGGAATTTAAAAAATTATCATATGTAGCCTTATCAAAAAACAACTCCGATGATAGAGAATGGCAAGAAAAAATTAATTTACATCGAAAAAGAAGGCCAAAGGATTGGATATTAATTGAGACAACAGATTTATTAAATACATTAAGCAAAGAGGAGGGTCCATTATTAATAGACTCAATTGGTGGATTTGTTATGGAAAGTATTGAAAGAGAAAACAAAGAATGGATAACAAAGATGCATTCACTAATAGATTTTTTAAAGAAAAGAAAAAGCATAACATTTATTGTTGGAGAGCAAGTAGGTTGGAGTTTGGTCTCAGAATATAAAATTGGTAATACTTACATTGAAAGAATCGGCGACCTGCAAAAGAGAATAACCAAAATATCAAAAGATAATTGGCTTGCAATAAACGGAAGAGCGATCAAAATAGATGAAATAAGTTTAGAAATACCTACTTAATATTGGAAGTTGCTCTTTTTGAACCTAGAATACCCCAAAATACTGGTAATATCGCCAGATCATGTGCTGCATTTAATATACCTCTAAATCTTATAGAGCCCTTAGGTTTTAAACTAGAAGATAAATATTTAAAAAGAGCAGGATTAGACTATTGGCCTTTAGTTACTTTAAATAAGTATGAGAATTTTGATAAATTTTTGGCATCAAAAACAACAAAAAGAATAATTTCATTTAGTAAAAAAAATGGGATATTTTTGAATGATTTTAAATTTCAGAAAGATGATGTTTTGTTATTTGGGAGAGAAGATTCAGGATTACCAGATTGCATTATTGATAAAAGCGACTTCTTAATATCAATATTTATGCCAAATTTAAAAACTCGAAACAATGCTCATAAAGGTGTTAGGAGTTTAAATCTTTCTGTAGCATGCGGTATTGCTATATATGAGGCTCATAAACAAATAAATTTTAAATGGTAATTAAAGTACAAACAATGCCTTACAATATTTCCATGTCTCGGTAGCTCAGCTGGTTAGAGCGGCGGATTCATAGCCCGCAGGTCGCGTGTTCAAGTCACGCTCGAGACATTTTCAATACTTTTCGATTAAAGCACTTAGGTGAGATTTTAAACTCCTATAACAAGCACATGTAATAATGTTAAATTCACCAAGCACAGTCTTAGATAAAAAGAAATCTAAGACAAAATATCCAGAAGCAAGAGTAATAGTTCTTGATGATAGTTTTAATACTTTTCAACATGTCGCAAATTGTCTGCTAACAATTATCCCAGGTATGAGTAAAAAAAAGGCATGGGATCTAACCATCCAAGTTGACAAGACAGGTTCTGCGGAAGTATGGAGAGGTAATCTTGAACAAGCAGAGCTATATCATGAGCAACTCGTCAGCGAAGGATTAACTATGGCTCCAATTGAGAAAACATAATAATAATTAAGATTGACACAAGATTTTTGTCTTATAAATTCAAACCATTCAAGGTTTAAGAATTTGAAAAGAATAATAAAATTAAAGATATATATTTGAATATGTTTAATGAATCTGTAAGAATTATTGATGTTTTATTTAGTAAAAGAACAATCTCTTATTGCAAATATGGAAGAACATAAAGTTGATACACCTCGATATGAATGGAAAAAGTTGATCGATCAAGCTTGGAAAATAACAAAACCAGTTTGGGGAAAATCTTAAGAAACATCATTATATCTTAAGTTAGTTATTTAAATTATTCGAATAGTTGCTATCAGTATTGGTTTAATATCAAAAATTTAATTAGTTATCCAACTGAAGGGTATGGTATATGAAAGGGGCTTAAGGTTTGTTCTTTAAGAAGGAAATAAAAAAGTACTTTATCTAAATAATGATGTCCTTACCTAGTCCTTAATTGTTATATCTAGTCAACTTGGATAATTCTTCTAATGATAGTACACCTAAAAATAGTTTTCCATTTATTTCCCATGTCGGAAACCCTTTAATTTCTTTATCAATGCATAATTGAGTTTGACTGTTTATGCCATCTCTTGCACATTCAACTACATTAAGTTCCATATAGGCTTGCTTACCAAATAGTTCACCTTGATTTAGGCAATTAGGACACCAATATGCAGAATATTTAACTACGCCATTATCTTTAAGGTACTTTGCAAACTCGATAGTTTCTTTTGTGCTTTCTGAAGTAACTATAAGTTCTTTCTGATTGTTAATATGAGAACTATTAACAGCGGTTGGTAAAGCAAGAAAAGCAATTAGCGGGATTAATAGACGTTTCACTTATTTACTACTATTCCTCCATACTTTCTTACTATTTTATCAAGAAATTCGCATGTCTTTTTTTTAAGTTTATCTATCTCTGCAAATATTCAATAAGATCACATATTTGGTCATGTGTGTCCTCATTCAATTCAGTTACTGACATTTAGATTTAAGGTTTTAATATTCCAATTTTAAATCAAAAGTATATTCAGGTTATTGTATTTATATTTATTTATTGCTATTTTTTTAAAGCGGGCTAAGGTTCATATCTCCACGAGGATTTAGTCCGCTGATTTTAAAGGTTCAATTTTTTTATGATAACTTGTTAGCAATTGTTTAGAAATGGTTTCATAAATAAATACTTTCTTATTATTTTCTTTCCGCTTCACATAGATAAGCTATTTCATACAAAAGATATTAAGTGTGACACCTAGAAATCTAAAATATTTTCATTTTGCTTCATAACTTTCTTAAAATGCTTAAACTCAATAAATTCATTTATCATTTTAATATCATCTATTAATTTTTTTTTATTAACTGTATAATCATCACTATTATCTGGAGATTTGTTATTTTTAGTGAATGGTATTTGTTCAAAGGAATAATTGATAAAATCTGATTTATTACTTTTATTAGGATTAAAAGAGTTCCTTAATACTCCTCTAGACCTTAATGCTTCTTCTACCAATAAACCTGTAATTTTTGACTGACTAAATTCATTAGTTCTGCACAGTTTTTCAATAATTTTGTGAACCTCTTCACTTGGTAAAAACCCAATTCTTTTCCTCTGAGAGGGCATAATAGTTTTTTTAGTGTCACACTTGCACATTACAAGTGTTGCACTATATTTGATTTAAGTCAACTAATTTTTGTCATGCATATTTTAATATTTCCTGCAGGATTTATTCTCTGGTATTTAGCTTATGAAGCAAAACCTACTATTAATGATGAAGTAACACTCCATTGGGAAGAGAAAAACACTGATAAAAGAAATAAACTTTTAAATATAATTAATGAAAGTTTTTAAAACTTAATGTCAACAAATTTTGACCATTCCTTGTGCTTATAATCTAGATCTGAGATTAAATGTTTTTGATAAGTATATTTAAGTTGATTTGCGTTAAGAGATTTCTTTGTGATAATCATCTCTTTAGAGAAAAAATCAGGAATATTAGAACCGAAAACTTCTTTTTTGATATCCATAAATATATTTAACTTATTATTTTTATATGATTTAGTAGCCTTTAATCTTAATATTTTTATATTTTTTTTATATTTACTTAATATATATTTTTAGGGATATTTGTAAAAATTATTATTCTATTAAATAAAAAAGGCTATATTAAAGAAAATATAAATTCACTTATGAATCTCAATGAGAGAGGGATTACTGTTGGAGATTTACTAATTTTATTAATAATAATTCTCACTTCCATAATAGTAATAAAATCATTTAACAAGGATAAGAAAACAACACTTAATTATAGTAATAAAGAGAAAGTATCTTATAACAAATCTTATTACCAAAAATTCATTCAAACAAATTATATTTAAAATATAGATAATTTTGAAAACTTTTAATTAATTCATTTATATATTATTTGGCTCTATTTAAATTCTAAGTATTAATAAATATCCAATATTTAGTTTATTTATTTTGTTAAAAAGGTTTAGTATTCTCCCATTTTAAATTATCGTTTAAATCATTAATATCATTTGATAGCGAGACTAAATTTACCATTTGGAGAATTTGAGTTTTATTTAGCCTATCAATGGCAATAAGTTTATTGAGGATTTCTAAAACAGATTTATCATTAATATTCATTATTTGTATCTAAAAATCTGCGCTCTTTTAATTAAATAATTATATCTCTAAATTTTTAAAATTACTCCTAAATTTAATATTATATTTATTCGTACATACAAAATTATTTATAAATTCTTCAGATATGAATCTTTAACTGTTAAGTAAAAATCCTAAGCTCACTTTTTTATAAATTCGTTTATTGTAAAAGAAAAAAATGAAAAAAGAACCTAGAAATGAATACCTAAATAGAGATGAAGTGAATGAAATGATTGAATCAGCTATTAGGAGACATAATAGAAGATCAACCATAATTTCAAGCGTACTTGGCTGGATCCTTATAGGGGGTTATTCATTCGGTCTTTTTCAAGCAGTGCAAAATGTCTAATCAAGATTCTACATTAGATAATACAAGCGAGATGGTAGATTAATAAAAGATTTAGTATTTACTTATGAGGGAATATATTGAAACAAACTTGACTGTTATTCGAAAACATATAAAAAAACGAAAAAATTTTATATCAAAATTGAATAATGCTTCAATAATCGAGGAATTCAAAGAATGGAGTAATTATCCAATACCGAAAAAAGAATTAATATGGACATTACCTGACTTAACAAGTAATGAAAGATTAAAAAATTTTTGTCGATCTATCAAAAAAGAAATAAAATGATTTATCAACTACCTAGTTGTATATGATTTATCTTTAAGTAAAAATAACCCGCAAATCCCACTATATTGAGTATTAAAACGAAAATCCAAGCTCTAACAGGCTGATTAGAATCGAACTTTTTTATTTTAATTTTGTCCCTTAATCTTTCAATATAATTTGCCATGATTAAAATTACTAATAATAAAATTATAATGATTTGAATTTAAAGTAATCTTAAATAAAAAAAAATTTCTTTTAATTTGATTTTTTATTATCAATCCTATTAATGGGGTATTTGATTAACTCCTTTTTGAGATTTTTTAAAAGTTTATTATGATTTAAAATTGTAAACTTCCTCGAGAAGGAATAATGCCATTTCATTGAATTTGAAAAAAACTTGCTAATTTATTATTAATAAAATTATAATGCTTATTACGGTCTTTTATAGACCATACATAATTTAAATAAGGAAAAATTCATTCATGAGCTTAATAGTAGGACAAGAAGCACCTGATTTTAGTGCTACAGCAGTATATGATCAAGAGTTTAAGGAGGTTACACTTTCAGGTCTAAGAGGTAAATGGGTTGTTTTATTCTTTTACCCATTAGACTTTACATTTGTATGTCCAACCGAAATCACTGCATTTAGTGATAGATATGAAGATTTCTCATCACTTAATACCGAAATACTTGGTGTATCAGTTGATAGCAAACACTGTCATTTAGCTTGGATACAAACCCCAAGAAATGAAGGTGGTATAGGTGATATTAACTACCCATTAGTTTCTGACTTAAAAAGAGAAATTTGCCAGGCATATAACGTTCTTAATGATGATGGAGAGGCGGATAGAGGTTTATTCCTCATTAATCCTGAAGGAATAGTCATGCATACGACTGTTAACAAGGCTCCTGTGGGCAGAAATGTTGATGAAACACTTAGAATCCTTCAAGGGTATCAATACGTAGCGGCAAATCCAGATGAAGTTTGTCCAGCAAACTGGACCCCGGGAGAGAAAACAATGTTGGAAGATCCAAAAGGTAGTAAAGAATATTTTTCAGCGCTATAGAATGATCAATAAATTTTATGTAAGTATTAAGTAATAAATTATTATAAAAAAATAAAAACTAAAAATATTCAAAAAGGGGATAATATCCTCTTTTTGTGGAATATTAACTATCCAATCGCTTAAATTATTTTTATACGATAGAAAAGACCATGTAAAAAAAGATATTTCTATAGCTACTAAAATAAAAACATTACTTAAATTTATGTCATTTAAACCAAAATATCTATAAATATAAAACTGATCATCAATATTAATGTTATTAGTTTGAAGATACCAAATGTAAAAAGAAATCAAAATAAAATTTGCTAATATTAATTTTTTTAATAAAAGCCTAGAATTCCTGAATATTAATAAAATAGAAATTAAAAGTATTAATAAACTTAACTGAAAAATATTAGGTTGTTGTAAATTAATTCCTTCGAGAAATAAATTAAATATAAGATCAAAGTTTATAAATATATAGTCAGCTATTAAGTATGAGAGTAATATCAAATTAATAGATACTATAAATAATAAAGCTTTCCCTTTAATTATCTTTTTACTATAAATTTTATTCTTATTAAATCTATAATATGTATAGTTATTTAAGGAGTTTAAACATATTAGAGATGGACATATAATGCCGCTCAAATAGTAAAGAATTGAATAAAAAGAAATATCATTAATATTAAATAAATATAAATTAAACCATTGTTTTTGCACAAATGGAAGAACAACCAAGATTGATAGAGTAATTAATAACCTTGTTGGATTGTTTTTAATTATCAAGAAAGAAATTTTATTTATTATTTAAATTAAAGCAATTAAATCACACATTCAACAATTTAGAAGTTGTTGATTTAAACAGTTTTTTATCTATAGTTTCATGATTTATAAGTATTTCAACTAATTTATCTAGTAAAACTCTATTTTTTTTCAATATTTCTATTGAATTATTTAAGGAAATTTTAGAAATCTTTATTATTTCATTATCAATTCTAGAACTAGTATTTTCTGCTATGAGAGGCTTTCTCGTAAATAATCCTTCTCCCAAAAACATTTCATTATTATCAGAGTCCATTGAAATTGGACCAATAATCGAGAATCCATATTTTGTTACCATTTCTCTTACTACATTCGTAGCATAAGAAATATCGTTTATGGAACATTGTGTAATTTCACTTTTGCCAAAAACTATAGTTTCTGCGGCTCTTCCTGCGAGAGCAATTTCGATTTTTGAAAATAATAATTTTTTTGAAATCAAGCCACTAGAAATTACATCTTCATCTGGGCATATTTTTGTATATCCTCCTAATGAACCCGACCTAGGTAAAATTGTAATCTTATCTACTGATTCAATCCCATTTCTCACGGCAGAAACAATAGCTCTTCCTACTTCGTTATATGCAATAATTTTTTTCGTATTAGGAGAAGTTATTAAAGAAGTCCTTAACCCAATAGTAATTTTATCTAGAGCATTTTCTATATGAATATCACTGATAAATTTGGATACATCTCTTGCACAGTGAATAGCACTCTCGTTCATTAAGTTTGCAAGATCTGCCCCAGAAAATCCAACTGTTCTTGAAGCCCAATATCCCAAGTCAACGTCGCTAGATAGTGGTTTTGAAAGAGAATGAACTGAGAGAATTTTTTTTCTACCATCTAAATCTGGAAGCATTACTTCTATTTTCCTATCAAATCTACCTGGTCTTAACAAAGCTGCATCTAAAATATCTGGTCTATTTGTGGCTGCTAAAACAATAATCCCTGAATTATCAGCAAACCCATCTAATTCAGTTAGAAGTTGATTAAGAGTTTGCTCTCTTTCATCATTTCCACCTCCAATCCCAGAACCTCTTTGCCTACCAATAGAATCAATTTCATCAATAAAAATTATACAAGGAGATTTTTCCTTAGCCTTAGCAAATAGATCTCGCACTCGGCTGGCGCCAACACCAACAAAAAGTTCTACAAACTCTGATGCCGCTATTGAGAGAAAAGGCACTCCTGATTCGCCAGCAATTGCTTTAGCCAATAATGTTTTACCTGTTCCAGGAGGACCAATTAAAATGACACCTTTAGGAACTTTTGCTCCAAGATTTTCAAACTTTTTTGGTTCCTTCAAAAAAGTTATTACCTCTTTTAATTCATCTGCGGCTTCAGGAACACCAGCAACATCATCGAATCTTGTATCTACATCATCAATAGTTACAAATTTAGATTGATTTTTACTAAAGCCAAAGGCTCTAGAAGCCAATTTTGATGTACTTCTTAAGATTAATACTATAGCTAATATGAAAATAAGGAAAAGACTAATTGAGGCAAACGAATTAGCTGCTGAAGCTTCTTTTCTACTATTGTTAATAGTAAGTTCTACTTTATTTTCGGAGGCCTTTTCAAGAATTAATTGATCGTTGTAAAGGATAGGTATTTTAAATTTATTACCATTTTTATAAAGAACATCAATCTCTCTCTGCCTAGGATAGAAATATATTGATTCTATGTTTCCCGACTCTATATCTTCTATAAGATCCGAATAACTTGATTTAGAATTTGAATATGAGAATTTTGATCTAAACACTAATCTTTATAAGTGATTAATAAAGCATATATGCTTATTTAAAAAATTGACGTATATAAACAAAATATACTCAAAAGTTTTGGAGATAACCACCTAAAGGTTATATTATAATATGGAAATAAAGAAAAAGAATGGCTGTACCAAAGAAGAAAAAATCAAAAAGCAAAAGAAACCATAGACATGCTGTCTGGAAAGGAAAAGCTGCTTTAGCAGCTCAAAAAGCTATATCTTTAGGTAAATCAGTTTTAACTGGTAAAGCTCAAGGATTTGTTTATCCTATAGAAGAAGAAGAAGAAGAAGAATAGATTTTAAGATCCTAATTTAAATGCTTCAAGTATAACGGCATAGATTGCACCGATTCTTATTTTATCAACTACGGACCATAGATAATAAAATCTTGAATTTGATGAAGGCTTAATTCTTATAATAATTTCAATAAAAAATATAATTATGGGAACCATAATTAACTCATTTTTACCCTCAGATATAAATTTTGTAATAAAATTTGCAAACAAAAAATAACCTGTCAAAACAGAAATTAGTCCAATAGATTTAGACTTCCATGTTTCACTTAGAAAACCAAATAATAAATTATTAAATTGATAGGTAAGCCTAGAGAAATTAGTTTTTTGCATTGCTAACAGACATTAAAAAATCACTTAGGAAGCTATACTCAACATATGATTTTTTTAGTTTAGGACCTTTAATTACATTTGCCACATTGTTCTCATCACCTAGACTCTCTAAAATACAATCTAATTTAATATTTTTTTCAAGAACTGTAGGAATATTAGAAGGAACAAAAATTGTCGGTAAGTTTGCTGCCAATGAAGATTTCAATCCCGGATTAGAATCTTCGAAAACTATTGAATTTTTTTTTCTAATTCCACTTATTTGAACTGCTTTTAAATAAGGTAATGGATCAGGTTTCTTTAATTCAACGTCCTCACTTGAAATAATGAACTCAAATGGATTAAAACCATTAAACAGATATTCCACAAGTAAATCAACTTGCTTTTTAGAACTTGAAGTAACAATAAATTGTCTTACTTTTTTTCTATGTAATTCATTTATTAATCTAAAAACACCAGTTTTAAATTTAACACAATTTTTTTTTATAATTTCTAGATAATAAAACTGTTTTTTTTGATGAATTTTAGTGATTAAATCATCTGGCAAATTATAATTATTTAATTGAGAATAGTAGGCTATCCTGTTTTTACCACCATTAATTTTCAAAAGCTTGATGTAAATATTAGTATCCCAAGTCCAACCAAGACAATAATCATTAAAAGCTAGATTAAAAGCTGGTAAATGGGCCTCTAATTCAGTATTTGCGATAGTACCATCTAGGTCCCAATAAACACCCTCAAGATGCGTCACCAAAAAATTTCTGTTATTTACGATAAAATACTAAAGCTATTATTGCTGGCCCTGCAAGCGCAACTACGGCTAAAGGAATAAGTGTTGCCATGATAATTAATATATTTTGTGATACTATTTTTACAAATAAATGATGAAACTGTACTGATACGTTACAAGATTGAATTAAATTATGAAATCATGGACATGCATAGAAAATTGCGGAGCTTGTTGTAAATTCAACTTGACCGAAAGAAGCGATTTAGCTGACAAACTTAACGAAGAAGATATTGCTCTAATAAATTCCATGACAGCTAAAGATGGATGGTGCAAAAATCTAGACAGAGAAAATAAAAAATGCTTAATATACGAAAACAGACCTCATTTTTGCCGAGTAAATGAATTCTCAACTTCATTTAAGGGATATATGAAATCTGGTGATAAATTCCTTATAGATTGCTGCAAACAACATATCTCATCGAATTATGGTTACAAAAGCAAAGAAATGAAAGACTTTAAAATGGCCGTTTCAGGGAAATGAATAGTAAATTAGAAAAAAAAGATAACAATATAGAGAAAAGTTTCTTATCTATATTTATTACAACTTTTACAACAATTTTTATTGCTGAACTTGGAGATAAAACTCAGATAGCTACTCTAATGCTTTCTGCTGAATCGGGGAAGCCAATAATTGTTTTTCTTGGGAGTTCTTTAGCTTTAATAAGCTCTAGTGTAGTAGGAGTTCTTATTGGAAAATGGTTGTCAAATAAAATATCTGCAAGTAAATTTGCCTTATTTACTAGTGCCTTGATGATAATAATAAGTATTTTTTTAGCCTATGATACATTCAAAAATTATTTATAAATGGTTTTAAGTTTATTACTATCAACATTTTTAACCGTTTTTATAGCTGAATTAGGTGACAAAACCCAACTAGCTACTTTAACTATAAGTGGCACTTCTAATAAACCATTAGCAGTTTTTTTAGGATCTTCTTCTGCACTTGTCTTTGCTAGTTTGCTTGGAGCATTGACAGGTGGTTCTATTTCAAGTTTTTTACCCGAGATAGTTCTTAAATCAATAGCCTCCATAACATTTTTTATTATTGGTATAAAGCTTTTTATAAACTATTTAGCTATCGACAAAGAAGAGAAAAGAGACATACAAAATAATTAGTTTTAAGCTGGGATAATGAAGTGTCATAATGGAGTATATACAACTAAATTAATTTATAATTTTCATTTGTACCATGTTCACAACATCTTCAATAATTGACAATTTAAATCAGTCAGAAGGCTTAGAATATAAAAAATTATGCAGATCATTAAAGATAACAAAAAAATCTGATAAGGATAAATTAGATATTGCTTTAACAGCTTTAGAAAAGCTTGAAATAATTAATAAAAATGCAGAAGATGAATATACCTGCTCAAGTGAAAGCGATCATATTGTCGCCAAAATAAGATGCAGTAGTAAAGGGTATTGCTTTGCTGTAAGGGAAAAAAACAAAGAAGATATATATATTAAAGAAAATTTACTTAATTATGCATGGAATGGAGATAAAGTTTTAGTAAGGATAATAAAAGAGGGTTACAGAAGAAGATCTCCTGAGGGAATAGTTGATTGCATTCTTGAAAGATCAAACCAAATACTTCTTTCTAAAGTTGAAATAATAAACAATGATATATATGCGATTCCTATCGATGATAGGATTCTTTCTAAAATAAAACTTCCAAAAGAGGATAAGAAATACGCATACAAACCTGATAATAAAAATATAGTTAAAGTCGAAATTGATAGATTTCCGATAGGTCAAGAAGAAGGATTTGGCCATGTAATACAAGAACTACAACTAAAAAATAATGAGAAATTAGATACAGATTTTGTTTTATCTAAAAGCAATATCATCAAGCTATGCAATGAAACTCTTATTAAATCTAAAAAGATAGAAAAAAGGGAAAGAATAGACTTATCAGATAAAAAATCTTATTTGTTCAAAAGTTGGAATTCTGATAATTCTCCAATCCTCCCAATGATTCAAATAGAGAAGGGAAAAGATATAAATACTAAATTATGGTTGCATACAAATAATCTTGCAGAAAGAGTAGAACTAAGTAGTAAAAAATCGTTAGAAATATTCATTAATGGATTTGAATCATTACCCTTATTGAATAATTGGCAAAACTACCTTTCTGAAGCCTTAAGAAATGCCTCTGAATTTAACTTAGGTGAAAAGAATGAAGCAATAAGCCTCTGCTTACATTTAAATAGCGATAATGAAATAACTGCATGGTCTTTTCATCTTACTTTAGTAAGATGCTCCCTTATCGTAGGAAGTGATCATACTGAGGCGCTTCTATCTAGAAAAAGTAAAACTAGAATTACCTCACCTTTACTAAAACCTATAAAAGAACATATAGAGGATTTAGATAAAATACTTGAAATTTCAACTTCATTCAGACAGAAACAACTCTTGGCTGGTAAAGTTGAAATCCCTTCACCAATTAACAAAATTCAATCATTAGATGAATTCTTTATTCACAATCCAGCTGAATCCTCAAAAGGATATTTTGAACCATTAAAAAAAGATGACTGCCAAACATTTCTTTCTCCAATACTACATGAAGCGAATTTAATATGGTTCAAACATTCAAATCAATATGGCTTAAAAAGTGTAGGTTACCTCTCAAAGGGATTAGATTATATTAATGCAAATGAAATCATCAAATATTCAGAATTTATCGATAAAGATATAGAACTAGATGAAAATGGTAATTTATCATTTAGTCAAGTAATTAAATTATGCGTAGATGATAACAAAAAAAGAATATTAAATAATCTCTTAATTAATGAGTTTAAGGAAAATGAAGTAAGCCTGATTTCTAATAATGCAGATATTGATGAATCAGAAAAACTATTTATATCTCCATGGACAATTCCTGGATATGACTTCATCAATCTTATGAATCAATACTGCATTTTTAATATGATAATAAATGGGAAGAAATCAAAGAAAAGTAATACTAATGAAATAAATATATTGGAGAGTAATTCATTGAAATTAGTAAATTGGGGTATTTTTAATTCATCAATTTCAAAGAATATTGATATTTTTTTTAATAGTTTTATTATCGAAAAACTTAATGAATATAAGTCTAAAGTAAACCAATATAAATCTAATATGATAAGTATTAAAAAAGTAAGAAAGGCAGAAAAATTAATAGGAAATATTTATAGTGGCTTTATATTATCTGTGCAAAGTTATGGTTTTTTTGTTGAGGTATCAGAACTAAATGTAGAAGGTCTTGTTCACGTTAGTACTCTTAATAATGATTGGTATGAATATAGATCAAGACAAAATTTATTGATTGGAAGGAAATCTAAAAAATCATATAAAGTTGGAGATGAAATAAAAATTAAGATTATAAAAGTCGATATTCTCAAATATCAAATCGATTTAGAGTTAACATAAATAAATTTATCAAAAATATATTATGGAAATATCAACCCAGGTAAAAAATAAAAAAAACTTTTTAGAATGACTCTTAAGAAAAAATTTTTATTATTAATTCTTTTTTTAATAATAATTCTTCAAACTCTATTATTTACAAATAATAATCAAAAGACTTCATTTAGATACTTTAAATGGACTGTCCAACAAGCTAGTGTAGGAAAGTTAATAAGCATTTCATTTTTTTCTGGTTTAATAATAAGCTCGTTATTAAATATTGTAGTTACTAGTAATAAAAAAAATTCTTTCAAAAATATTGAAGAAAATTATGAACCTCTAAATAATGATGAAGAAACGAAATCTAATATTGAAATGCCTCCACAAAGGGACATAAGAGATGCTCAACCAACAATATCTGTTAATTATAGAGTAGTAAAAAATAATGAAGAAAATAATTTGAAAAGGGATAAGAATTACTCAAATAGTCACGATGATAAAGATGACTGGGATAATGATGATAATGATTGGTAGAAATCTAGATAATTTTTTATAAAAAATGTTTTTTTAATTTATAATGGTTTTTATATGATGGAGATTTATGGAAGAAAATTTAGAATCAAATAACGAAGTTAATAAAGAAATATCTGATGGTACTAATAACCCTAACTCTGAAGAGATAAAAAAAATTACATCTGAAAAAATCTCAAATATAAATGAAAACAATGTTAATTCGCAAAATAATTCTGCCCCTAAAGTTGATAAAAAAAATGGAAATGAATCACCTGTTAATACTATTCCTAAACAAAAGAAAGAACTCCCTATAGAAAAAAAGCCATTCCATGAATTTATTAATAATCATTTGATTCCTGAATTCGTTGAAGAAATTAATCAAAGAGGATTAGCAATAAATAATATTTATCTTAAAAATACCAATAGACCTATTGCTGGAGATAAATGTTGGGTAATAAATTGTGAAATTAAGGATACTTGTAACTTCTGGCTATCCTTTGAGAAGGATGATATTAGTTCATTAAAAAGTATTTCCTTATCCAAACCAAATCAAGAACCTAGCATTATTGAGTCATTCCTTATTGACGAAAAAAGAATCACCCTTAAATTAATTATTTCAAGAGTTCTACAGAGATTAAATGGACAAAAATTAATAGGAGTTAATTAAAGAAACAATAACACCAAGTTAACTTTTCCCTCGAAAATGCAATTCATAGTAAATAATAGTATTAATAAATCAAATCAAATATGACTCAATCAACTATTGAATCAAAAAATAAAAAAGAAGTCAATAATGGAAAGGTACCAGCAAAGGAAACAATTTTGTCTCCAAGATTCTATACAACAGACTTTGAGGCAATGGAAAATATGGATTTATCCATAAACGAGGAGGAATTGGAAGCTATTTGTGAGGAATTTAGGAAAGATTACAACAGACATCATTTTGTAAGAAATAGTGAATTTGAAGGAGCTGCAGAAAAATTAGATCCTGAGACAAGAGAGCTTTTTGTTGATTTTCTTGAGGGAAGTTGTACTTCAGAATTTTCAGGTTTCTTACTTTACAAGGAACTTAGCAAAAGGATAAAAGACAAAAATCCTCTTCTTGCTGAATGTTTTGCTCATATGGCGAGAGACGAAGCTAGACATGCAGGTTTCTTGAATAAATCAATGAATGATTTTGGATTACAGTTAGATTTAGGTTTTTTAACAGCCAATAAAGATTATACCTATTTCCCACCAAGAAGTATTTTTTATGCAACTTATTTATCTGAAAAAATAGGTTATTGGAGATACATAGCAATTTATAGGCATCTTGAAAAAAATCCAGATAGCAAGATTTTTCCACTATTTAATTACTTTGAAAATTGGTGTCAAGATGAAAATAGACATGGCGATTTCTTTGATGCATTAATGAAAGCTCAACCGCGTACTGTCAAATCATTAAGTCAAAAAATTACCATTGGGGGCACTACCTTTACACACCCACTATTTGATTATTTCCATAGATTTAGATACTTTTTGAACAATCTTCCATTAACATCCAAATTATGGTCAAGGTTTTTTTTACTAGCTGTATTTGCAACTATGTATGCTAGAGATCTTGGAATTAAAAAAGATTTTTACAGTTCATTAGGTTTAGATGCTAGAGATTACGACCAGTATGTTATTAACAAAACAAATGAAACTTCCGCTAGAGTTTTCCCTGTAGTTCTTGACGTCCATAATCAATCTTTTTATGAAAGATTAGATAAAATAGTCGAAAACAACAAGCTCCTCTCTGATATTCAGAACGGAGATGCGAATATAGTATCTAAAACTTTAAAAAAATTACCTACCTATTTATCAAACGGTTACCAACTATTAAGATTATACTTGTTAAAACCACTTGATAGCAAAGATTTTCAACCTTCGATTAGATAATCTTTCATTTACAGTAAATCTATAGATTAATATGCTTTCGTCAAAAATAAAATCAAATGAAATCGAATTTGGTAGTTGCAATAAGGAATTATTAGAAGAAATTATTTTCTACGCTATTGGACTTGGGGCTGATTTTGTAGAATTATTTATAGAAAATACTGACAATTCAAGTGTATTAGCTGAAGAGGATAATATCACAAGTGTAAGTCCATCATTTGGAAGGGGTGCAGGGATTAGAATCTTCAAAGATAAAAGGGATGGATTTGTAAGTACAAATGATTTAACAAAACATGGCTTGATGAGATCAGTATCTCAAGCTATTGAGATGTTAGATATAACTTATAAAAAAAATAGAGAAGTATTTAACGGTTTAAATAAACATAAGGACTATAGTTCATCAAAGAAAACATGGATTGATGAAGTTCCTTCGATTCATGAGATAAGTGAAAAACTATTAATCAGCACAAAGTCTCTTAAAAAAAATAATAAAATAATAACGAGAAAAGGAAGTTACTCAAGAAATCTGCAGGAAGTAATTATAGCCTCCAGCGATGGAACCTATGTCTCCGATATTAGGTTGCATCAAACAGTTGGTCTTAATGTAATTGCTAGTGATGCTCAATATAGATCTAATGGAAGCAGAAGGTTTGGGTCATCAGGAATGCCTAATGAATTCAAGATCTGGGATCATGAAAAAGCTGCAAATGATGTTTTTGAAAGTTCAATGAACATGTTGTACGCGGATTATGTTGATGCTGGTCAAATGCCTGTTGTATTAGCTAATAAATTTGGCGGTGTTATATTTCATGAGGCATGTGGACATTTACTCGAAACTACACAAATAGAGAGAGGTACTACACCCTTTGAAAATAAGTTGAATGAAAAAATTGCACATGAATCTGTAACAGCAATAGATGAGGGGATATCAGAAGGATCCTTTGGTTCATTATCAGTAGATGACGAGGGTATGGAACCCGAGAAATCAGTCCTTATAGAAAATGGGGTTTTAAAAAAATTCATTTCCGACAGAGCAGGTGAATTAAGAACTGGACATAAAAGAACAGGTAGTGGAAGGAGACAAAATTATTCATTTGCAGCAGCTTCAAGAATGAGAAATACTTATATAGCGAAAGGTGAATACTCCAAAGAAGATTTAATAAGTAGTATTAGCGATGGTCTTTACTGCAAATCAATGGGTGGAGGAAGTGTAGGAGCTACAGGACAATTTAATTTTGCTGTAGAAGAAGGATATCTAATTAAAAATGGAAAATTAACTAGCCCAGTTAAAGGAGCAACATTGATTGGTGAGGCAAAAGAAGTTATGCCAAAAATATCTATGTGCGGAAATGACCTAGAATTAGCGCCTGGATTCTGTGGATCCATTAGTGGAAGTGTCAACGTAACTGTTGGGCAACCTCACATTAAGGTTGATTCAATCACTGTTGGTGGAAGATAAGCTATGAATTCAAAAGAAATAACAACTCAAATCTCCAGTGCTGCAGATTTTCTAAATTTAAAAAAATGGGATTTTGGTGCAAGCTTTTCTAATGATTATTCTGTGCAAGTGGATAAAGGTGAAGCAAAACAACTTAAGGCATCACAAAAGCAAGTTTTAACTATAAGAGTTTGGAATGAATCTAACCTAGTGGGTATTACTACAACAAGTGACATTAGTGAATCTGGTATTAAAAAGGCTCTAAATCAAGCAAATATTGCTTCTGATTTCGGTAATAAGAATGAGAGCACTGAATTTTCACCTCTAGCAAAGGATCCTATTAACGTTAAGGAAGCAAAAAAAAGAAATCCTCTTGGTATAAAAAAACTGCTCACGCTTCTAAGAGAAGCGGAAGTAAAACTAATAGATAGTCATGAATCCATAAAATCTGTTCCATATAATGGTTTATCAGAGAGTATCTATGAGAGGGTTTATTCAAATAGTGATGGTGCTTTTCGAAGTTATACAAAAAGTCAAGCTGTACTATATTTATATGCAAGAGCAGAAGAAAAAGATAAGAAACCCCGCAGCTCAGGTTCTGTAAAAATAGGATATGGAGTTGATGATATAGATATAGAATCCTGTGTTAAAGAGGCTTCAAATAAAACAATTTCTCATTTAATTTATTCAAATATAAAAACTGATAAATATTTAATATGTTTTTCCCCAGAAGCTTTTTTAACTATCTTTAATGCCTTTAGCTCAATTTTCAACGCTAGAAGCATTCTAGATGGAGTGAGTTTATCTAATAAAAATTCTATTGGTGAGAAACTATCTACAAAAGCACTTAATATTTATGATGATGGTCTTCACGAAAAGAATATTTCCTCATCACCATTTGATGGAGAAGGAACCCCTACCAAAAGACTATGTTTAATCAATAAAGGAAAAATTAAAAATTTCATACATTCTGAATCAACTGCAAGAATATTTAAAACAATTCCCACTGGCCACGCTGGACTTGGATCAAAAGTCTCAGTATCTCCTGATTGGATAGTAGTCGAGAAATCAAAGGAAAACTTCGATTTAAAAACATCTTTAGATCACTCCAATTATCAGGGAGAATTTGTTTATATTGAAGAATTAAACGCAATCCATGCAGGGGTAAGAGCAAGTCAGGGTTCATTCTCTCTTCCATTTGATGGATGGCTTTATGAAAACGGTACAAAAATCTCAATAGAATCTGCAACTGTTGCAGGTGATATCAAATATCTTTTAAAAAATATAGTAAACATTGAACCAATCCAAGAGGTAACAACAAATGGGGTTTCTCCCCATATATGGGTAGATCAATTATCAATAACTGGTGACGCGTGAGAATTATATTCTGGGGAACACCTGAATATTCACTTTCGAGCCTTGATATTTTTATTAAATCTAAGCACGAGGTAATTGCAGTAGTAACACAATTAGATAAGAAAAGATCAAGGGGAAATAAATTAATACCTTCACCTGTTAAAAGCTTTGCCCTGAAAGAATCTATAAAAATTTATACTCCAGAAACCATAAGGGGAAATATACCTTTTATGAATGAACTTAAATCGCTATCTTGTGATTTATTTATTGTTATAGCTTATGGGAAAATTTTGCCAAAAGAGATATTGGAAATTCCAAAATTTGGTTGTTGGAACGCACATGCTTCATTGCTTCCAAGATGGCGCGGCGCAGCTCCAATACAATGGTGCCTAATGAAAGGTGATGAATTTACTGGAGTAGGAATTATAAAAATGAATGAGGGACTAGATACTGGCGACTTATTGTTGGAAAAAAAAATAAAAATTGATAATAATGATAATTTAAATACACTGACGAAAAAACTTAGTATTTTATCTGCGAACTTATTTATAAATGCTATATCTTTACTCGAAGAAGATATTAATAAAAATACTAATTCTCAATTAACAAAACAAAATACGATTAGAAGAGAAATTACATACGCAAGAATGATTGAAAAATCTGACTATAAAGTGGATTGGAGTGATGAGGCAATTAAAATTTCTAGAAAAATAAAAGCACTATACCCACGAGCAAATACAACTTTTAGAGGCAAGAACCTGAAAATAATTAAAATTAATGTTTTGAGAAGTGATGAGAGTAAATATGAAAAATACTTTATTAGTAGCAATCATTCAGAACCGGGCATTATTCTTGCCCTCATAGAAAATGAGGGGATAATAATATCAACTAAAACCGATCCAATTATTTTGTTAGAAGCAAAACTTGAAGGCAAAAACATAACTAGCAAAAACCAATTAATACAGCAATTAAAGCCATCTGTAGGTGAATATTTCTCTGATTAAGTTTTAGATTCTTTTTTAGAGAATCCCCAAATGAAAGCAAAAAGGATCAAAATATAAAAATAATAGTCTGGAAGAATAGTCTCTTTAATTAAGGTATTTAAAAGAAGTTTAATTCCAACAATTAAAATTGCTATGTAACCGGCCGTTTCTAATCTTGAAAATATATCGAGTAGTTTTAGAAAAATCCCCGAAGTGAATCTTAAGGCTAAGACACCAATTACTGCTCCAAATATTATTAATATATATTGATCGCTGATTGCAACAGCAGTAGTGATACTATCTATGGAAAATGCTAAATCAGTAATTGAAAGTAGAGCTACAACCCTTAAGAACCTAAAATTATTTTTATTGTTTTCTGTACCATTTTCAGCGTTTTCTATTTCAGAATTAAAAAAAACATTAGATAAGAATAAATATATTAAATAAAAACCAGCAAAAACTCTAATAAAAATAAACTTGAGAAGAACATTAGATAATATGATGAGAATAATCCTAAATAATAAAGATATCGTTATCCCAATATTTAAGGCTCTTGACCTTAGTTCTGGACTTTCGAGGGATTTAGTAAGAGAAGCTAATGCTACAGCATTATCAGCTGATAATAATAATTCTAGTGCAATTAATATTGGTAAAAGTGTAAAGATTTCGTACCAACTGTCTACCTGATCTAGTGTGGGTATAAAAGAATTTATTGCGGCTGAATCCATCAAATATTATTCACAAACCGTATAAAATCTAATATAATATGTCGAATATGAGTAATCAAGATTAATAACTATAAATGAGTTTAAATACTTTAGTTAATTATATTTCAAACTCACAAATTACTTCAGAATTAATAAAAAGAATTTCAAAAAATAAAGAGTTAAATATTGTCGGTTCAAGTAGATATGCAAAATCAATAATCCTTGATAGCATCTCAAAAAAAGAAGATAAAAGTATATTATTAATTTGTCCTAATATAGAAATTGCATACAAATGGATTGGTTATTTTGAAAGTATAAATAATAAAGAAGTTTTATATTATCCACCTACAGAACATCTACCATACTCATCAATTAATAAATCCAAAGAAATTGAATTTACTCAGCTTACTGTTTTATCCAAGTTATTAAAAAAAGAGAAAAAGGAACTTAATATTGTTATATCAACAGAGAGGTCATTACAACCACATCTAATAAATAAAAACTTATTAATTGAAAACACACTAAATTTGCGTAAAGGGAGTAAGATTGAGATCAAAGAATTAGCAAATAAACTTACCTTTCTTGGCTACATAAAGGAAAATGTAACCTCTACAGAGGGGTTTTGGAGTAGGAGAGGGGAAATAGTAGATATTTATCCAGTTAATAATGAATTTCCTATAAGATTAGAATTTTTTGATAATGTAATCGAGAAGATCAGAGAATATGATCCACATACACAAAAAACTCTAGAAAGTATAGATAATATTGAAATAATACAGGCTGGATTTGATTTACTAATAAAAGATAAGTTAAATAATTTATCTAAGAATAGTATTTTTAATTCAGAAGATATAAATAAAAATAATCTTGATCGTTATTTAGGAATAATAGAAAAACAGCCCTCAAATATAATAGATTTCATAAGTCATGAAACAATTCTTGTAATTGATGAATTAGAAGACTGTAAAAAATTTGCGAATAATTGGTATTTAGACTCAGAAAGTAATTTTGATAATTGTGAGAGTGAATTAAATGAAAACCTAAAATATAACGATATTAATTTTAAAGCTAAACCGAATTTACATTTAAAGTTTGACGAAATATTAACTTCAATTGGAAATCTTAATTTAATTAAACTATATGAATTTGAATCAAAAGACAATATTAATAATAGGTTTTTAATAAACGATAAAAGATTAAATTCTTACTCTAAAAATATAGGAATAATATCCAACAATATAAATAAATATGTAAAAAATAAAGAAAAAGTATGGATATTATCAGCACAGCCATTAAGAACTAAAACTTTACTTTTTGAGCACGAATGTAATACCAATTTTTTGAGTAATCCTAATGATATTAGTGAAGCGTATAAGTCTATTAATAATTCACACCCGTTGATTATAAAAAATAAGAACAATTATGAAATCGAAGGTTTTCATCTCCCAATATGGAAAATTATCCTAATAACAGATAAAGAACTATTTTCACAACAATCTCTTTTTAATAATGTATTCATAAGAAGAAAAAAAAGAAGTGTCAATTCAAATATAAATGTTAATAAGATTAGTCCAGGAGATTTTATAGTTCATAAAAATCATGGAATTGGACAATTTATAAAAATAGAAAAAATAAATATAACTGGAGATTCAAGAGATTATTTAGTTATTCAGTATCAAGATGGGAAAATAAGTGTTGCTGCTGATCAACTCGGTAGTGTTAATAGATATAGATCAAGCGGAAAAATTAAACCTAAAATAAATAAATTAGGAGGAATAGAATGGGAAAGAATTAAAGAAAAAAATAAAAAACTAATCAAAAAAGTAGCTATTGATATTTTAAAACTTTATGCAAAGAGAGAGAAACTCAAGGGACATATATACCCAGAAGATGGTCCATGGCAAAACGAATTAGAGGAGTCATTCCCTTATCAACCAACGCCTGATCAAATTACTGCTGTAAAAGAAATAAAATCTGATATGGAGAGTGATAAGCCAATGGATAGATTAGTTTGTGGGGATGTAGGATTTGGTAAAACAGAGGTAGCTGTAAGGGCTATTTTTAAGGCTATTACATCAGGAAAGCAAGTAATATTATTAGCTCCAACAACAATCCTTGCTCAGCAACATTGGAGAACAATAAATAATAGATTTTCACCTTACCCAATAAAAATTTCCTTACTCAATAGATTCAAAACTGTTAATGAGAGAAATGAAATTTATGCCGGATTAAAAAATAATAAAATTGATTTAGTAGTGGCAACTCACCAAATTTTAGGAAAAGAAATAGAAATAAAAAATTTAGGACTGCTCGTAATTGATGAGGAACAAAGATTTGGAGTAAGGCAAAAGGAGAAAATTAAAAAATTTAAAAAAAATATAGACGTTTTAACTCTCTCGGCAACACCAATTCCAAGAACTCTTTACATGAGCTTATCAGGACTAAGACAAATGAGCTTACTAAATACTCCCCCCCCATCAAGGAGATCAATAAAAACATATTTATCTGAAATAGATTTGGACGTAATAAGAACCGCAATAAGTCAAGAAATTGAAAGGGGGGGGCAAATATTTTATGTTCTTCCAAGGATTTCTGATATTGATCAAGCTGTAAATAAGTTAAAAAATATGTTTTCAAACTTAAAATTTATAGTCGCACATGGACAAATGAACGAAACAGAACTTGAAAATGCAATGATTGCCTTCAACAACGGTGAAGTAGATCTTATGATATGCACTACGATAATTGAAAGTGGCTTAGACATACCGAAAGTAAACACAATTATTATTGAAGATTCTCAAAAATTTGGACTTTCACAACTTTATCAACTGAGAGGAAGAGTTGGTAGGAGCGGGGTACAGGCTTATGCTTGGTTATTTTATCCAGATATAAACAAAATCAATGATTCTGCAAAACAAAGATTGAAAGCTATAAAAGATTTCTCGGAATTAGGAAGTGGATATCAACTAGCAATGAAGGATATGGAAATAAGAGGAGTTGGGAGTTTACTAGGAGAAGAACAAAGCGGGAAGGTTAATGCTATTGGATATGATTTGTACATTGAAATGCTGCATGAGGCTATTTCAGAAATAAGTGGACAAGAAATACCAGATGTTAGTGATACACAAATTGATCTCCAAATAAATGCTTTTATACCAGCAACATGGATATTAAACAGGGAAGAAAAACTTGAAGCTTACAAATCTGCTAGTGAATGTTCAAATAATAATGAATTAACTGAATTAGCCACAGACTGGGTAAATAGGTATGGAACTTTACCCAAGCCTGTTGAGTCTCTTGTTATGTTGATGAGACTAAAGTTACTTGCGAAAAAATGTGGTTTTGACAAAATCAAACTCAAAAAACCAAATATAACTATAGAGACAAAATTAAAACAATCTACTTTTAAAATACTTATAAATTCCTTACCAAGTATTGTTCAGAATAAATTTAATTTTGATAAAAGTGAACCATTTTCAACAATAACTATAAGGGGTTTAGGAGTTACTGAAATTCAAAATCAAATTGATCAATTAATGTTTTGGTTTGGGTTATTTGTAAAAGAAATAAATAATTTTGATAAGGATCTTCTTATCAAAAAAGAATAAATTATTAAAAAATTATTTAAAATCCGCAAAAGAGTTTTTTTTCGGTTAGGTTAATATGAAAATTTCAATATATGGGTGAATATATAGACATCGGAATCCAAAATTCAATAATTCCCCTATCAATAATTTTGTCATCAATTATACTTGGTGCATATGCATTATTAGGAATAGAAACAGAAAATGATGATGACGATTCCGATTCTGGCAGTGGCGGCCTCATGCAACCAATTTGAAATTATTTATAACTAATTTGTCTAGTTTGTCTTTTAGCAATTCTATATATCCTATAAAAAGAACCAATCAATAATATCAAAGAAGAAAACAAAGTGAAAATGATAAAAATTACCAAAAAAACTTCATAAAGGATTGAAATAAGATCAATTATTATTAAAAAAGATTTATTTAAGTTAATTAGTAAATTCTGGATAAGTAGATTTTTATTAGGTATTAAATAATTTATATAAACTAAAAAAAGACTCAAGATAAACATAAAAGCAGATTCAATAAATAGCCTTCTTTTAGATTTTCTTCTTAAACTTAACTTTTTTTTAAATATATATTTATCAGAATTCATATTTAAATTAGGTATTTTTAAATCTGCCATACATCAAAGCTCAAAGAATAAATTAATAATTATTCTGAAAAGAAATTACCCTATACTATCGTGTTTGTATTTAGTATGCTAATTGATCTTTATTTTGGATTTATTAGTTCATTATTTTCTTTATCTTCAATAGGATTATAAAGATAAATTAAAGTCGAGGAGCATAGAATTAAAGAGCAAATCGCAATTAACAGAGGCATAATAAAATTGAAAGATTTAATTTTATTTTTTAAACCATATTTCACTTTTTTAGAAATATTATTAGATAGACCAGTCTTCTTTATTCTGATATTTGGTGATTCATTCAACTGATCAAAACAATTTATTGTGTCTGACAACAAAGAATTACCAATCTTTAAAATTAATGGTTTTACATTTGGTTTAGAACTCTTGAGAACAATATTATGTATGTGTAGATTGTCAGCTTTAATATCAATTAATTTAGACTGATATATTGGGATTTCGTTTTTGATTAAAAGATTTGAATAAATATAAAAAGCATCCATAATCGGCCCTAAATGTTCAATTTTACCTTCAATAAGTGGTTTATCAATTATGGTTAATTTCCATTGTGAAATTATTGATATTTGATCTTTATTTTCATTATTCGAATAGTCTGGCAATCCGATTATTTCGAGACTAACCGAAGATTGATGAAATAATAATTTATTTTGCATCATTTTATAAATCGGATAAAAAATTTTTCAATTTTTGATAACCCTGATTTGAAATGCAAAGGGATAAAGTAATCAATAATTTTATAATAGTTTCATCACTTTCAGTTTGATTTAAAAGCTTTTTCACTCTCATCCTATCCGTGTTATATCTCTCTTTAGTCAACTCAATAAATCTCTTATTAAAATTATTCCAAATATCTGAATTCTTTTCATGATCTTCTTTAGATTGAAGTATCTCTCTGATATAAGGATATAGATATCTAGACATTTCAACGGTGATTTGAATTAAGGCATCAAATTCAACTGGATTAATATTGTTATTTACATAAGATTTTCTCAATGGATTATTATTCCTTAATTTCCAAATAGTAACTTTATTTGGCAAAACATTATTTAATTTAAGCTTATTTGATAAAGCATAAAGGGACTCTATACCATTTAAATCGATAGTCTCTAATATTAATAATAATAAATCAAGCTTCTCTATTGATTGCCTTGATACTTGTTTTCCTTTAATTAAAACTGTAATTGTTCTTGATTAAGATATGAGTTAATTATAACAGAATTATTTTTCCATTTTTTGAAATAAAAATGAATATAACTTATCAAGTTCTTCAATAGTTAGCATTCCATAACTCCATAATAAGATTGGTAATGGAGTGTTATTTTTTTTAGATAATTTTAAAGCAAGTTCAATAGATGACTCATCAAAACCTAATTCATTAAATAAATAAATTATAATCTCTTTGGATACATAACTATTCATGAGTTTTATTTAATTCTTGAGTAATCGAGAGATTTAGTCATTTGATTAAGAACTAATTTTCTTATAAAAAGAAAATTATTTAAAAGTAAAAATGAAAATTTTCTTATTGGAAATAAAAAAAGGTTTCTATTAGCAAAAATTGATATCAAAGAGTCAGTTATTAGAATAGTAAAAATAATATCTAAAATTCTTCCTGAAAAATATTTAAATTTAAATAAAATCAAATTCATTTTAGTAATTGCAATATTTTCATTAAAAAGATCGTAAATAGTATTTACATCTCTCCAACAACTATTTAGACCCTGACCACCAACAGGATGAAAGGTATGAAATGCATCACCTACAAAAACTAATTTTTTAAAATTTAAAATAGATAAATTCAATGATAATGAAACAGGAAATATATTAAATTCGCCAATTATTTGATCTAACTTAAATTCATCAGGCAATATAGTGGATAAATTATCCATCAAAAAATTCTTATCAGAATTTAACCTTTCAATAGACTTTAATGTACTGGAAGTCCAAATTACTTGATATAAGTTTTTTTCTAAAGGTAATAAAGCAAGTGGGCCTTCTTTTCTAAAAATCTCGTAAGCACGCTTTTCACAATTACCTCTAAGAGAGATCTTAAAGGTTAAACAAGACTGATTATAAGATTTTTTTATATCTACAAAATCTAACAATTTTCTATCAAGTGAGTTTGCTCCAGTAGAAAAGAATTGATAATCAAATAATATATTTTTACGTAATAATTTTTGTGGCGTCATAAAAAAAATATTTTCATAATTATCAATCTCTTGAAAAAATATATTCATAAGATCTGAATGTTTAACTACCCAGCCGATATTTTTAGCAGGACTTATATCGTCATCTAAATCAGAGATTGTTAACTTTGTAGAAGCAGAAGTTATGCTGTCTGATATTGAAAGGGTATCAAATCCAAACAAGTACGGTTCTAATTTTTTCCAAATTCTGAATTTAGATAAGATTTTTTTTGTTGAGTGAGTAATTGCGTAAGTTTTATCCTTATCAATTAATCTATCTCTTGCTAATAAATCAGTTAAAAAAATATTGCAATCGAATTTTGAAAGTGCAATTGAAAGTAATAAACCGGTAGGACCCGAGCCAACAATTTTAAAATTGAATCTTTTTTTCATCAGAAGATATAAATATCATCTATCTTTCAAATAAATATAGCAAATTTCCTCAAATGCTGGTCTTAATAAATAGGGGTACTCACCAACCCATAAGTTAATTTCTGGCAACCAAGCATCTGTCAAATAAAAATCTCTATCAAAATTGCGGTTATTAGATGTTAATAAACATCTAATACTCGCACCAACTCTAATTTGACTGTGCTTATTTTCCATCGGAAAACTTAACTTTTCTAAATAACCATCTTCATCTTCTAATTCAAGTACTAACCAAGTCCTTTTATTTTCTATAACTTCTAATCGACCTTGCCTATTAGATTGTTCTCTTGAACTTTCAATCTTTTCTGTTTTATAGATATCTGATACATAACCATCAAATATGGAATAAAATTTATATTTTCTTATTTGCAGATTTTTTCTACTTGATTCGAGAATTGGGCCCCAGATAATATACAAAAAGAAAGCTACACATAGCAATAACCAGAAATTATTTGTTTGATCTCCAGTTGAACTAATAATTAATGAGATAAATCCCCCAATTGAAGAAACTATCACTCTTTGAAGAATTTTTCTTGGATTACCCAAAGTGTATTTAAATTGACCTCCTGTACCAACTGCAGGAATAAGTTTTGAAATTTGTATAGGATTAATTGGAATAAGCATTTTAAAAAATCAATTTTTCAAGTCCATAAACTAAAGATTCATAATTTCCTATTTTTGTTATGGCCTGTAAGACACCCGGCATATATGCCTTTCTATCAATAGTGTCATGCTTAATTGTGTAAGTTTCGCCTGGAGATCCCATAATTACTAACTGATGGGCTAATAATCCTGGTAATCGTACAGAATGTATATTAATTCCTGAATCTCTTACCCCTCCTCGCACACCTTTCAATACCTCAGACTCTTTTACTAAATCCTGGTTAAATTTTTTTGGATATTCTTCAATCATTTCTGCAGTTTTTATACAAGTCCCACTAGGAGAATCAGCTTTTTGATTATGATGCATCTCTATTAATTCAATATTGTCATAAAACCTTGCAGCGACCGATGCTGCTTGCTGAAGAAGAACCATTCCTACTGAGAAATTAGGGATTATTGCACAACCAACAGATGCTTTTTGAGAAAAAATAGACAAATCTTTTATTTGAACAGGTGTAAGACCTGTGGTTCCGACGACTGGTGAAACACCATATGCGATAGCTGATCTAGTATTTTCGTAAACATAATCAGGATGAGTAAAGTCAACCAAAACTGGTTTAATATTTTCATTTCTGTAATTTTGACTAACAGAACATAAGGTTCCTTCCAAATCATTTGAAACAAAAACATCACAATTTTTTATCTTCAATAATTCAGAAATATTTGACCCATTATTTTTTTCATTTATATCGATTGCTGCGACAAGTTCATAATCTGATGAATTTAATACAGAATTAACAACTTCTCTTCCCATTCTGCCTAAAGCTCCGGATACTAGTACTGGTATAGGTTTTTTAGAATTTTCAGTCATTTTTGTTAAAAAATTTTTTTTAAAGGTTGTTACACGCTATTTATATTGCACACAATAACGTCTTTTCGTTCGTAGTCTGGTAGAAATACTTAAAGAAAATCAATGTTTACGCAGGTCCGCTCAGCAAACCGCAGAGTATCTCCTGTTGAGGATAACAAACACAAAGTTGTAATAAAAGCAGTTTATGTTGTCCTTGAGCCACAATACCAAAATTCCTTATCGGAAGCTGCAAAGTCTATAAATAAAATGAATGGTCCAATAGGTATAGATCTTAGTGGCTATCTCATCGAAGAGCTTAGAAATGAAAGTAATTTTGCAGATTTTAAAGCTGACATTGCAAATGCAGATATATTTGTTGCTTCCCTGATTTTTATAGAAGATCTTGCACAAAAAGTAGTTGATGCAGTTTCTCCATACAAAGACAAGCTTAAAGCATCAATTATCTTTCCCTCTATGCCCGAGGTAATGAGATTAAATAAGTTAGGTTCATTTAGCATGGCTCAACTTGGTCAATCTAAAAGTATTATTGGAGATTTAATAAAAAAGAAAAAAGAATCTGATGGAGCTAGCTTCCAAGATTCAATGTTGAAATTATTGAATACACTCCCATCGATACTTAAATATCTACCAGTAGAAAAAGCACAAGATGCAAGAACATTCATTCTGAGTTTTCAGTACTGGTTAGGTGGTACCACTGAAAATTTAAAAAACTTTTTGTTAATGATCTCTGAAAAATATGCAGTTTCAGAAGACATAAAAGATCAAATAGATGAATTCAAAATACAAGATCCTGAAACCTTCCCAGATTTAGGTATATGGCATCCCTTAGCTCCCTGTATGTTCGAAAGTTTGAAAGAATATCAGAATTGGGAAAATAACAGGAAGGATATAAAACCTAAAGATGATAAAACACCAACAATAGGATTAGTGCTACAAAGGAGCCATATAGTAACTGGAGATGATGCTCATTACGTTGCGGTTATTCAAGAATTGGAATACAGAGGAGCAAGAGTGCTTCCTATCTTTTGTGGAGGGCTAGATTTTTCTAAGCCAGTAAATGAATTCTATTATGATTCAATTAATAAAGACCTACCTATAGTAGATGGGGTTGTATCTCTAACAGGATTTGCACTAGTTGGAGGCCCAGCAAGACAGGATCATCCCAAAGCTATTGAAGCTTTAAAAAGACTAAATAGACCTTACATGGTCGCACTTCCCTTAGTCTTTCAAACCACTCAAGAATGGGAAGATAGTGATCTTGGCCTACACCCAGTTCAGGTAGCACTTCAAATTGCAATTCCTGAGCTGGATGGTGCTATAGAACCTATCATTTTATCAGGTAGAGATGATGCGACAGGTAAGGCACACACACTTCAAGATCGAGTTGATGTAATCGCTGAAAGAGCTATTAAATGGTCCACCTTAAGGGTAAAGCAAAGAAAAGAAAAGAAATTAGCTATTACAGTATTTAGTTTTCCTCCAGACAAAGGGAATGTGGGCACAGCTGCATACTTGAATGTTTTTGGTTCAATTTATAGAGTACTCCTAGAAATGAAATCAAAAGGGTACCAAATTGATGACCTACCAAGTAATTCAAAAGAATTAATGGAAAAAGTCATTAACAACCCAGAAGCAATGAATGGTTCACCAGAATTAAATATTGCTCATAAAATGTCAGTAAAAGAATATGAAGAGTTCACACCATATTCAAATAGACTTGAAGAGAATTGGGGTAAACCCCCTGGGAATCTAAATAGCGACGGACAAAATCTACTTATCTATGGAAAACATTTCGGAAATGTTTTTATAGGTGTTCAACCAACATTTGGTTATGAAGGTGATCCAATGAGATTACTTTATTCTAGAAGTGCAAGTCCTCATCATGGTTTTGCTGCTTACTATACTTATGTAGAAAAAATCTGGGGTGCTGATGCTGTTCTGCATTTTGGGACTCATGGTTCGCTTGAATTTATGCCAGGTAAACAGATGGGTATGAGTGAAACATGCTATCCGGATTCTCTAATTGGATCATTGCCTAATTTATATTACTATGCAGCAAATAATCCTTCTGAAGCAACGATCGCAAAGAGAAGAGGGTACGCTTCAACTATTAGTTACCTTACTCCTCCAGCAGAAAATGCAGGACTTTACAAAGGGCTTAAAGAGCTAAGTGAACTTGTCGGTTCTTATCAACAACTAAGAGAAAATAGTAGGGGTATTCAGATTGTTAATGCAATAGTTGAGACATCTAAACAATGTAACCTTGATAAAGATGTTGAACTTCCATCAGAAGACGTAGAAGAACTTTCACTAGATGAAAGAGATTTATTTGTTGGGAACATCTATAAACAGTTGATGGAAATAGAAAGTAGACTATTGCCATGTGGTCTTCATACAATTGGAGAAGCACCAACTGCAGAAGAAGCTGTAGCAACACTTGTAAACATTGCATCTTTAGAAAGAGAGCAAGAAGGCTTAAGATCTCTTCCTGGACTATTGGCAGAATCAATGGATATGGCTATTGATCAAATTTATGATGGTAATAATAAAGGTGAACTCAAATTTGTAGAGTTAAATGAAAAAATCATAAAGACAGCAAGAGAATCGATTTTTGCAATGGTTAACTCTTTGAAAATTGTAGAAGGCAGAGTTTATTTAGAAAAATCACTTCTCTCTAAACTATTCGACTTTCTTAAAGTATTTGGTATGAATTTACCAACTCCATGGCTAAGAGTTTGTAGATTAAATGGATTTAATGAAGTAAATCAGAAAGAATTAAATAAATTATTTGATTATTTACTTTTCTGTTTGGAACAGGTCTGTGCAGACAAAGAAATGGATAGCCTAATTAAAGCATTGGATGGCAATTATGTATTACCTGGACCAGGTGGAGATCCCATAAGAAATCCAGGTGTTTTACCAAGTGGTAAAAATATTCATGCACTTGATCCTCAATCAATTCCAACTACAGCAGCAGTCGCTGCAGCAAAGTCTGTCGTAGACAAATTAATTGAAAGACAAAAGGAAGAACAAGGAACTTGGCCTGAAACAATTGCTTGTGTTCTCTGGGGGACTGACAACATCAAAACTTATGGAGAATCGCTTGCACAAATCTTATGGTTTGTAGGGGTAAAACCAAAACCAGACTCTGTTGGAAGAATAAACAAATTAGAGTTAATCTCATTAGAAGAATTAGGCAGACCAAGAATAGATGTAGTTGTTAACTGTTCAGGAGTATTTAGAGATCTATTTATTAATCAAATGGCATTAATAGATCAGGCAGTCAAATTAGCGGCCGAGGCTGATGAGCCTTTGGAATCAAATTTTGTAAGAAAGCATTCGTTAGAACAAGCAGAAAAAGAAGGAACATCTATCAGAGAAGCTTCTGCAAGAGTATTCTCTAATGCAAGTGGTAGTTATAGCTCAAATGTTAACTTAGCTGTAGAAAATTCTACTTGGGAGGAGGAAAATGAATTACAAGAAATGTATTTATCTCGCAAGACATATGCCTTCAATGCAGATAATCCTGGCGAAATGAATCAGAAAAGAGAAGTATTTGAATCTGTAATGAAAACAGCTGATGTTACATTCCAAAATCTTGATTCTTCTGAAATTTCACTCACTGATGTAAGTCATTATTTTGATTCAGATCCAACCAAATTAATTAAAACGTTAAGAGATGACGGTAAAGAACCAAGTAGCTACATAGCAGATACCACTACTTCTAATGCTCAAGTCAGGACACTTGGAGAAACCATTAGGTTAGACTCAAGAACTAAACTTCTTAACCCTAAATGGTATGAAGGTATGCTCAAATCTGGTTATGAGGGAGTAAGAGAGCTTTCTAACAGGCTTAATTACACTCTGGGTTGGAGTGCAACAAGTGGCCAAGTTGATAATTTTGTATATGAGGAAACTAATGAAACATTTATAAATGACGAGGAGATGAGAAAAAGATTAATGGAACTAAATCCTAATAGTTTTAGAAGAATTGTAGGGACATTACTAGAAGTTAATGGAAGAGGATATTGGGAAACTTCAGACGAAAATATAGAAAAGTTGAAAGAACTTTACCAAGAGGTAGAGGATAAAATTGAAGGAGTAAAGGAATAATAATCTCTCTACTTCCTGTAAATCCTATCAGCAACTTTTAGGATTTGAGAATTCATTTTTACATTATGAACTCTCACAATATCAATATGTAAATGTGAACAGAGACAACTTATTGCTAATGTCCCAATATCTCTTTCTTTAGGATTCATTTCATTTAAAATTTCCCCTATAAACCTTTTCCTTGATGCTCCAATTAAAATTGGAAAATTTAAGTTTTTAAATACTTCCAAGTTTCTTAAAATTTCCAGATTTTGATCTATATTTTTAGAAAACCCAATTCCAGGATCAACAATTATATTGTTTCTTGATATGTTTTTATCTAAAGCTTTTTTAATCAAAGTTTCAAGTGAGCATTTAACTTCAGTTAATACATTCTCATATTTAGAAAGTTCATTCATATTTTGACTATTGCCACGACTATGAGTTATGACATATGGGCAGTTGAATTTTGAAACAACATCCAAAATTTCCTTATCCCTTCTTCCTCCAGTAACATCATTTATCCAATTAGCGCCATTTAAAAGAGCTTCGTTAGCTACCTCAGAATTAAAAGTATCAATAGAAATTAAAACATCTGGATATTCAGATTTTATTAATTTCAAATATGGGATCAATCTTTTAATTTCAATATTAGATCCAACTTCTTCAGCCCCAGGCCTCGTACTCTGGGCACCAAGATCAATAACATCCACATCATTACGCAAAAAATATTTAACTTGATCTAAAACTTTTTTTGAAGAATTTAAATCTCCACCATCACTAAATGAATCAGGAGTTAAATTAATAACTCCCATAATTGAAGTTTTTTGTCCCCAGCCTTTTGGCCATGGTTTTTCCTTATTGATAATTTGTAATTCTTGCAAAACTTGTAGGATCTAATGAAGCCCCTCCAACTAAAACTCCATCTATATCACTCATTGACATAATTTCGTCAATATTATTAGGTTTAACAGATCCACCATATTGAATAATCACATCATCAAAACCTATTAATTTTCGAATCAATGAACATATCTTATTAGCGTCTTTAGCCTCACATGTTTTACCGGTTCCAATAGCCCATATTGGTTCATAAGCTACTATTAATTTTGAGGGATCTGTATTTTCTAATCCTTGTTCAACTTGTCTTGTAATAACTCTAGTAGCTTCTCCTCTCTCTCTTTGTTCTAACGTTTCTCCAACACAAACTATTGGAGTAAGGCCACTAGATTGAGCAAAAACTGCTCTTTTATTAATTTGTTCATCACTTTCACTAAAATATTTCCTAGGTTCACTGTGACCGACTATTGCATATGAGACTCTATGCTCAAGAAGCATTTTGGGAGATATTTCCGCAGTAAATGCCCCTTCATTTTCCCAATGGATATTTTGACTGGATAATTCTAAATAATCAAAATCGGAATGACTAGAAAAAGTAGAAATAGCTGTAAATGGCGGAGCTATTACAATTTTACGATCATCATTTTTATTTTTTATTAAAGGTATGAACTCTTCTAAATAAGATTTAGCTTCTGCACAAGTCATGTGCATTTTCCAATTACCAGCGATAACAGATTTTCTCAAAATATTTTCTCCAAGAAAATAATAATAATATAAACCGAGGAGAATAGGCTAACTATTCAAAAATTAATTCATTTTTTAGAAACATAACTTTATCTCCCTTCTTTAATTTTCTTCCTCTTCTAATTTCAATTAAACCATTGACTTTGACAGAACCAGATTTAATAAAAACTTTAGCCTCTCCCCCAGAAGATACCAAATTTCTCCATTTTAAAAATTGATCTAATTTCATTGTTTTGTAAATCAAAAGAAATTGATAAAATAGGAGAAATAATAAACATATAATATCTTGCGATTGATACCTCCAGTCAGACCGTATTCAAGTAGATTTTCAAAAGGGTTTCTATGCATGCTTATTTACGTAGCTTGTTGGCCTTTGTTAGCTTATTTAGCTGGAAACTTAATTCCAGCAATCGGCTCTGGTGATCTTTCTAAAGTATCTATCATAATAGTAAAATCTTTATTGGTATTTTTAATTCAAAAAACTGCACAATTTGGACAGGATGTTTTTATAGCAAAGCCTTCTTTAGAGATAAGTGAAGTAATGAGAGAAAATTTATTCAGCAAAATTCAAAAAATAAATATGAATTCTGTTGAAAAGATTTCAGCCGGAGATATCACATATAGACTTACAGAAGATGCAGATAGGGTAAGCGAGGTTATTTATAAAACAGCGCAGGATACAATACCGTGTACATTACAACTATTAGCGGTAATAATATATATGTTTTACTTAGATTGGTCACTAACATTGTCAACATTTGTGTTGGCTCCATTAATTGTCCTATCAGTTAATAGTTTTGGTAGAAGAGTTTTACTAGCATCTGAAAAAAGTCAAGAATCTACAAGTGAGTTAGCAGGTTTAATTGGTGAATCTATAAATGGAATGTCGACCATTAGAGCTTTTGCTGCTGAAAATTGGATTGAAAACAGATTTAAACGAAGATTAAGCGCAAATAAAAAAGCAAAATATAAAACATTAAAATTACTTGCATTTCAGCATCCAATTGTAGGATTTATAGAAGCATTTGGAATTTTAGCAATATTAGGTTTAGGAGCAGCAAGAATAAATCTAGGGCTCCTAACTAGTGAAGAATTTAGTAGTTTTTTTGCTGCGATATTAATGCTTATTGATCCAATAAGTCATGTAAGCACAAATTTTAATGACTACAAACAGGCAGAAGCATCGATAAAAAGGTTGAAAAACATAAATCTAGAACCTACAGAAGATAATAAAAAAAACTTAAAAAGAATATCCAATATTGAAGGTAAAATAATTTTTAAAAAAGTTAATTTTGAATATAAAAAAAATAATCAAGTTCTTAAAAATATAAATTTAGAGATTAAAAATGGGGAAGTTACAGCTTTTGTTGGAGCTTCTGGGGCTGGTAAAAGCACAATGATGGCTTTGATATTAAAATTTATAACTCCAAATAGTGGAAACATTTTTATTGATGATGAAAATCTAAAATTATTAAATACAAAAGATATTAGAAAAAAAATTGCACTAGTCCAACAACAACCATTTTTATTTTCCGGTAAAATTGTTGATGTAATAAAAATGGGTAGAAATTTTACCAAAGAAGAAGTTGTAGAATCAGCAAAAAAAGCGAATGCTCACCACTTCATTCAAAAGCTTCCAGATAAGTATGAAACCATGATAACTGAAAGAGGTTCTAATTTCTCAGGGGGGCAGATCCAGAGAATAGCAATTGCAAGGGCTATACTAGGGAACCCATCAATTCTTCTTTTAGATGAAGCGACGAGTGCTTTAGATGCCGAATCAGAATCAGAAGTGCAAGAAGGTCTTAATAGAGCTATGAAAAATAGAACTGTTCTTGTAATTGCTCATAGATTAGCCACTACACAAGAGGCCGACAAAATAGTCGTCTTTGATAAGGGTGAAATTATTGAGACTGGTAAACATATTGATTTGCTTAAGAAAAAAGGGATTTATAAAGAATTATGTGAAAAGCAATTGATTAAGAAATTATAGTTATATTTAATTTATTAAAAAGTTAAATCCATGAGTGAGAAGACTAACGATCCTAGCAATCCAGTTTTAACCTTTGAAGGAAAAAAATATTTGATAAATGAACTTTCTAATGACATAAAAGAATCTATAAAAGGATTGCAAATAGCGGAAACACAACTCAAAATGCATGAAGATACATTGAAATTACTTTCAATTAGTAGAAACTCTTTAGCAAATCAACTAAGAGAAAAGCTAAAAAAGTTAGAGTAAATTTTAGTAATTATGGATTTCTTGTAGAGAATAAGTATCAATTTTATTACTTCGCAGGGATTTGATTGCTTTTATTGCCGCCTTGGCTCCAGGAATGGTTGTAAAAGTTGGAATATTGTATTCTAAAGCAGCACGTCTTAAATATGCGTCATCATGAAGAGCCTGAGATCCTATTGGAGTATTAATTACTAACTGAACTAGTCCTGAACGAATTAGGTCCTCAATATTTGGTCTACCTTCATGTACTTTCAGTACTTCTTCAACTTTTATGCCTAAATCAACTAAATAAGAAGCGGTACCTTTAGTTGCAATTAATTTAAATCCTAAAATTAACAATTCCTTAGCAATTTCTTCAAGGTTTTTTTTATCTAAATCATTAGTAGACAAAAAAGCGACTCCCTCAGAAGGAACACCATTTCCTGCAGCTAATTCTGACTTAGCATAAGCAATTCCGAAATCTTTAGCTAAACCCATTACTTCTCCAGTAGATCTCATTTCCGGGCCAAGGAGAGTATCAGATCCAGGAAATCTTTTGAAAGGCAAAACAGCTTCTTTAACTGCCTGATATTTTGGAGAAAATTCTTCTGTAAAATTAATATCTTCTAACGTAAAGCCCTGCATTAACTGAGTAGCTAATTTTGCAACTGGTTTACCTATGGCTTTTGAAACAAAGGGAACAGTCCTTGAAGCTCTAGGATTTGCCTCAAGAATAAATAATTTTTTTTCTTCATTATTTAAATTCGTCAATGCGAATTGCAGATTGATCAAACCAACTACATCTAATCTTTTTGCTATTAATTTGGTCCATTTTTTTACAGTATCTAGAGTAGATTTTGAAAGAGAAATCGATGGTAAACAGCAAGCTGAATCTCCAGAGTGAATTCCTGCTGGTTCTACATGTTCCATTAGACCAGCAATTACAACCGAACCTTGAGAATCACATAAAGCATCAACATCTATCTCAATAGCATTATTCAAATATTGATCAAGAAGAATAGGATGATCAGGAGATACCTTAACTGCCTCAGAGATGTATCTAGATAATTCATGCTCATCTTTAACAATTTCCATGGCTCTTCCGCCTAAAACATAGGAGGGTCTTACAACTAATGGGAATCCAATATGATTAGCTACCGATTGTGCTTCATTTTGATTACGAGCAATTCCATTTAAAGGTTGCCTAATATTTAATTCCTCAAGTATTTTAGTAAATTCCTCTCTATCTTCTGCTAAATCAATCGATAGTGGCGAAGTACCAAGAATTATTGATCCAGTTCTTAATCCATCATTAGATTTCAGCCACTCAAATAAAGGTAACGATAACTTTAGAGGAGTTTGACCACCAAATTGTACAATCAAACCATAAGGATTTTCAGCTTCTATGATATTAAGCACATCCTCCAAAGTTACCGGCTCAAAATATAAAATATCGCTTGTATCGTAGTCAGTTGATACAGTTTCAGGATTACTGTTTACCATTATTGTTTGGTATCCATTTTTAGAAGCTTGATATGAAGCATGACAACAACAGTAATCAAACTCTATTCCCTGACCAATCCTGTTTGGACCTCCTCCCAGAATCATTATTTTTTTTGATTTATTACTTTTTGAAATCTCGTTATCTAAAATTTGAGAATTTAAATTAATAAAAGACTCTTCGTAAGTTGAATAATGGTAAGGAGTTGAGGATGAGAACTCTGCAGAACAAGTATCAACCGTTTTATATATTGGTATAATATTCAAACTTTTTCTATAATTCCTTACTTCAAAAAACTGAGAATTAGTTAACTTTGCTATCTGTTTATCTGAAAAACCTAATTGTTTAGCATGTAATATTAAATCTCTATTTAGATCATGAAGTTCTTTTTCACTCAAGAAATCATGTTCAAAATTATAAATATTACGCAGTTTTTCAATAAACCATAAATCAATATTAGTTACTTTTTGAATATAAGAATTAGTTTTTCCAAGCTGCATAGCTTTTTTAACTATGAGAATTCTTTCAGATGTAGGGGTTCTCAAACTATTCAGCAAGTCATTCTCGTTCTTAAATTCATCTATTACATCGCATTCCCACCCCAAAATACCTACTTCTAGGGATCTTAGTGCTTTCTGAAAAGATTCTTCAAAAGAACGACCAATTGCCATTGACTCACCAACTGATTTCATTGCAGTGCTTAAGATGTTTGACGATCCTTTAAACTTTTCAAAAGCAAATCTGGGGATTTTGGTAACAACATAATCAATGGATGGTTCAAAACAAGCAGGTGTTTTTTTTGTAATATCATTAATAATTTCATCAAGTGTATAGCCCACAGATAATAAGGCCGCAATCTTAGCTATTGGAAATCCAGTTGCTTTACTTGCCAAAGCAGAGGATCTACTTACACGAGGATTCATTTCTATGACAATTACTTCTCCATTGTTTGGATTTATCGCAAATTGAATATTACTCCCTCCAGTCTCCACTCCCACCTCTCTAATAATTTTTATTGATAAATCCCTCAATCTTTGATATTCCTTGTCTGTTAAGGTCTGTGCCGGAGCTACAGTAATCGAATCTCCAGTATGAACACCCATTGGATCTAAATTTTCAATACTGCAAACAATTACTACGTTGTCTGCAGTATCTCTCATAACTTCTAATTCAAACTCCTTCCATCCAATAAGAGATTTTTCGATCAATATTTGATTGCTAGGACTTTCCTCTAAACCTGTCTTGCACAATTCAACAAATTCTTCAAGGTTATACGCAATTCCGCCCCCTACACCTCCTAAAGTAAATGCTGGCCTAATTATGAGAGGATAAGAATTAATTGTTTTTGATACTTCTATAGCTTCAGTTAGATTAGATGCTATACCAGAGGGACATACGTTTACATTTATTTTCTCCATAGATTCTTTAAACAATTTTCTATCTTCAGCTTTATGTATCGCTCTTAAATCAGCACCTATTAATTCAACATTATTTTTAATTAAGAAATCTGACTCTGATAATTTAACCGCAAGATTCAAAGCAGTTTGACCTCCCATTGTGGGAAGAATTGCATCAGGTTTTTCCCTTAAAATGATCTGGGAAACGATTTCAGGAGTCAATGGTTCAATATATGTTTTGCTTGCTATCTCAGGATCAGTCATTATCGATGCAGGATTTGAATTTATCAAGATAATTTCATAACCAGCTTTTCTTAAAGCTTTACAAGCCTGAGTACCAGAATAATCAAATTCGCAAGCTTGCCCTATAACAATCGGTCCTGAACCTAAAATAAGAATTTTTCTAAGATCACCTCTTTGAGGCATAATTTAAAACTTGCATTTATCTCATGCTACTTATAAATCATCAGATGTTAATCAAGTTACTTGAAAAGCAACATTTGTTTCTATAGTATTGAAAGAAATTAATTTTTTATGAGCGAACTTCAGCGACTTAAAAGTTTGTTGCCTCCAGAGAATGAAAGTTGGGTATTTATTGAAGCTGCTGCTGCTATAGACCCGCCTTTAATAACACTTGAGGAAATTGGTCGTGACGAAGTAGAAATCCAAATAGATATGGAGGAATGGGATAACTTTGCTATTGACCACAGAAATTTACTTTTTTGGCACGAAGTTGGGAAAATTCAAAATGACACAATACCTAGAGATGGATGGGAAATGGCAGCTCTTGCCATAGGACTTGGAGGCGCAATAGGTGAATTGTGGGTTCAAGATGGCTTACTTTTATTACTTGCGCTAGGTTTATCAAGTTTTGCAGGATATAGATTATATTTAAAGAACAATTCTGAAAAAAAACTTCAAGATGCAGTTTTAGCAGATGAAAGAGCCATAGATCTTGCTTGCAGATTTGGATATAGCATACCGAATGCCTATAAAAGTCTTGGTGGAGCACTAAAGGAATTAATTGAGAAAACTAGAAAAAAGAAAAAAAGATGTTTCTTTGAGGACAGATTAGAGGCCTTAAGAAAAAGTGCAGAAAAAGCGAGATCTGAATTATCTCAGCAAGAAGGTTCAGAAAGTTCAGTCTCAAGCGAAAATGTATATGGACAATAAAAATTTAGTTTTAATTGCAGCTAAAGCTTGTGATGAAAAAAAGGCTAAAGATATTAAACTTATAAAAATTGACAAAGTTTCTTTCATAAGTGAATGGATATTAATTGCAGAGGGATTATCTGATGTGCAGGTTAGATCAATTACTAATTCAATAGAGGGAGAATTGAGAGATAAGGCTAATATTGAACCAATAAGAAAAGAGGGTATTAATGAGGCGAAATGGGCTTTACTTGATTATGGTGATTTGATTGTAAATATTTTTCAACCCGAAATAAGAAAATATTATGACCTTGAATCTTTTTGGAGTAACGGAGATAGTCTTATATTTCCATAATTGTTTTTATGAATGAACCAAAATGTCCTGTCCCTCGAGAACAGCAACCAACAAATGAATTTATTGAATTATCAAAATCTAAAATTTTTTCTTGGCCAAAAACAAAAAAATCACTAATTCTCGTCCTTATTAAATTCTGGGTACTTGGTTTTGCCTTGTTTCTAGTTATTTCTTCAGGAAGTATATATTTCAAAACGTACATAATAAAATATATTTTATTGTGTTTCTTTAGTAGCTTATCGATACCTCTCTTAATTTCTATAAGGTTATATCTTGGTTGGAATCATGTATTTAAAAGATTGTCTTCTGAAAGAGTTGAATATGAAGAATCAGGATGGTATGACGGTCAAGTATGGGTTAAGCCATTAGTTTTAAAAGAGAAAGAATCACTTATTGCCTCAATTGAGGTAAAACCTATTTTAAAAAATTTAATTCAAATTTTTTCTATTATTTTAGCCTTAGCTTTAACAGGAATTTTGCTTTTTCAATATAACAATTTCTAAATGAATACTAACTTCAAAAACTTATACACATCTAACAATCCTCCTTTACAAGCAACTTTAATAAGAGGTTCAAACATTGAGTCAATCCATAAAATTCATGCTGTCATTACGGACAAAAAAGGTAGGGTTCTAATGTGCGCAGGGAATCCAGAATATAAAAGTTTCATCAGGTCAGCATTAAAACCATTTCAGGCAATACCTTTTGTTAGTAGTGGGGCTTCATCAAAAATCAATAATGCATCAAAATCAATAGCCTTAGCATGTGGTTCACATAGTGGTTCAAAAATTCATTCAAGAGAAGCATTCAAAATTTTATGGGAATACGACATCGACATTGATAATTTGAAATGCCCAAAATTAAATACAAGCCAATTACAACATAATTGTTCAGGTAAACATGCCGCTTTTCTAGCTACATGTAAAAAGTTAAATTGGCCAATGAAGAGTTATTTAAAAGGGGATCATCCACTGCAAACAGAAATATTCAGAATTGTTTCTGAATTACTTGAAATTCCAATATATGAGATAAAAGCAGAACGTGATGATTGTGGTGCTCCAACTCTTTATTTAAAACTAATAGAAATGTCCAAGTTATATTCTCTTCTTAGCAGTTCCGAGAATGCTGAATTAGAGCAAATCAGTAGAGCTATGACAACCAACCCAATAATGATAAGCGACATAAATAAGTTTGATACAGAAATAATTAAAGCTTCTCATGGACATGTTATAAGTAAGGGAGGTGCAGAAGGCATACAGTGTCTATGTAAGGTGAATGAAGGGATAGGTCTGGCTTTAAAGGTAGAAGATGGTTCCAAAAGAGCAAAGCATGCTGTTAGTCTTCACCTACTTAAACAGTTAGAGTGGATATCTGATTTAAGAATTCAAGACATTGAAGAAAAGGTGTTTAATTTTTCAGAGGGAGTGCGAATTGAAGTAAAAGGTCAATTAAAGTTCCAAGAATCCTAAAGAAATAAAAAAAACAACCCTTTCAGATGTATGCTAGGTATATGACGCGGGGTAGAGCAGTCTGGTAGCTCGTCGGGCTCATAACCCGAAGGTCGGAAGTTCAAATCTCCCCCCCGCCACCATTTAGAAACAGATTTGCGGCTGTTTTTTTCCGCAATTATTTTTAAGCAACATATAAAGATATTAAAAAGAATTAGGGTATATATTTATACGAACAAAGAGCTTATTAAAGATCTTTTTGCATGGTGAATTTTAAATCAACTCTCACTATTAGACCAATAAGGATAAAGAAAATCCCAATGTAAGAATTCAAAGATAGCTCCAACATATTTAATTAAATTTATATTTAAATTTTAGCTCATAAATCATTTCTATTAAATATTCCCTTAAAGGAGAATTAAAAAACATAAGAATATTGGCCATTTTCTTATTAAACAATTAAGTTATTAATGTATAGTGACATCTATTAATTTAGAAATATATGCAGAATTTGCTACAGCGAGATCTTGGTTCAAGCTTGCTATCGATAGCTGTAATTTTGGGTTGGTTAGGGCTGTTTTTTGTATTCTTAAGGATATTAGCAATATTAATAAAAGGAATACTTGAAGCGATATTCAAGAAATCCTAATTATTTAAATAAATAAATTATTAAGAATTAATCACATAATCATATCGTCAGTAAGTATAATGACTTAAAAATGTCAATTTTAGATAAGACTAAAATAGGTAATTCAGTTAAGGTTAATTTAGAATTATCAAAGGATAGATTGAATAAAGAAATTATTAGCGCTTTAAATATCTCTTCAGTTGGTAAGATTAGAGACTTCAGAATAACTGATGGGAAAGGTATAGGAGTAATCTTGCAATTATCTAATGGAAAAGAGCAATGGTTTTTTGAAAATGAAATTGATCTTCTTGACGAAAATGGTAATGTAATAAAAAAAAATAATGCTCCAACAGAGAACAATAATTTATTATTTGATATTTTAGGAGGATTAAAATATGAAAACAAAAATAAAGTTAGCGAATTAGTTAATCCAATTAACTTTTTTATCTGGTTAGTTGTGTCCTCTAAAGATATTTTTTAAAAGATTGAAAAATTTTTCTAAGATAGAGATAATTAGATATTTAAAAGTCTTTAAGAAATTTGAAAACAAAAAATGGTAAAAAATATTATCGATGTAAGAAATTTATCTAAATCATTTGATATTTCTTCCAAAAAACCTGGCATAAAAGGAACAATAAAGCATTTTTTCAAAAGGCAAAAACAAAGTTTAAAGGTTATAAAAGATATAAGTTTTGAAATAAAAGAAGGAGAAATAGTAGGTTTTCTAGGTGCTAATGGGGCAGGAAAAACAACAATTTTAAAAATGCTTTGTGGATTAATTTATCCAAGTGAAGGTTCAATTTTAGTTTCAGGCAATTTACCTTACAGAAGAAAAGAAAATTTCCTAAAGAATATCACATTAATAATGGGTCAAAAACAACAACTTATTTGGGACCTCCCACCTATTGAATCATTTTATCTGAATGCATCAATATATGACATAGATAAATTCGAAGCAAAAAAAAGAATAAAAAAATTATCAGTTATGCTTGAAATTGATGATGAGTTATTCATACCTGTAAGAAAACTATCACTAGGTCAGCGCATGAAATCAGAATTACTAGCAGCTTTGATACATGAACCAAATATTTTATTTTTAGACGAGCCGACACTTGGTTTAGATATTAATGCACAGAGAAATTTAAGAAAATTCCTTCAAAAATATAATGTAGAAACTAATGCAACAATATGTTTAACGAGCCATTATATGAAAGATATTACTTCACTTTGCAAGAGGGTTATATGTGTTCATAATGGGTCTATTTCATATGATGGGGAACTCGATCTATTATTAAAAAAACTTTCCCCTGTTAAGGAAATATTAATAGTTTGTCGTTCAAATCAAGATGCAATTAAATTAGAAAAATTAGGTTTTTCTGTTAAAGATAAAACAAGGAATGAAATTACAATAAAAGTTGAAAATAACTATATTATTTCTACTTTAAAAACGATTCTAAATAACTTTGATATTGAAGACCTTTATATAAATGAACCACCTATAGATGAAATTATAGGGAAAATATTAATTAAAAAAGATTATGATGTCTAATCTTATTAACAGTAAAATACTCACCTTATTAAAAGTCCAATATTCAAATATGTTGGAATATAGGGTAGAGATTGCATTATGGGCGATTTCTGGGATTATACCTTTTTTCATGTTAAATATATGGACAAACAATAACCTTAACGAATCTATAAGCATTAGTGAAATTATGCTTTCGAGGTATTTCTTATGTGCTTTTTTTGTAAGGCAGTTTTCAGTAGTTTGGGTTGTATTTAGTTTTGAAGAAGATTCTCTAATGGGAAAAGTATCTCCGTATCTAATTCAACCATTAAATCCATTTTTCAGATATTTTGCACAACATCTTGCTGAACAAATAACAAGATTTCCTTTCGCAGTGATAATCGCATTTTTCTTCTTTATTTTTAATCCAGAAAGTATATGGATACCAAATTTGGGTATTTTATTCTTATCAATAATATCTATTTTCTTATCTTTCTTAATTCAATTTTTAATTCAGTCAATAGTTGCATGTCTATGTTTTTGGACTGAAAAAGCATCAGCAGTTGAAAGATTGTTATTTATCCCAACTTTATTTCTTTCAGGACTATTAGCTCCTGTGGTTTCCTTCCCTCAATATGTTAAATCTTGGGTATATTTAACTCCTTTTCCATATCTAATTGATTTCCCTGCAAACTTACTATCAGGAAATGCAACAAATATAAGAGGAGGCTTTATTATGCAAATTCTATGGATTCTTTTACTTTTCCCATTATTTAAAAAAATATGGTCTGCAGGAACGAAAAAATATACTGCTATGGGTTCATGAATATTAAAAAATATTTAAAAGTTTATAAAAAATTTTTACATACTTCTTTAGCATCAGAACTGGAATATAAAACAAATATATTAATAGATTTGATTACTGCAATTTTTAGTTTAATCGGGAGTATTTTTTTATTATCCATTTTCTTTCAAAACAATGACAGTATTGGTGGATGGGAATTTGAACAAGCACTAATAATTCAAGGTATTTATACTATTTTGAATGGAATAACTAATACATGGTTTAATCCAAATCTTACAGAAATAGTTAAACATATTAGAGAAGGAACTTTAGATTTCGTACTTTTAAAACCTATTGATAGTCAATTTTTTATCTCTTTTAAAAAAATTACCCCATCAGGCTTTTTAGAAATAATGCTTGGATTTTGCTTGTTGTTATATTGCATTAGAATCAATCAAATAAACATTAATTTAAGTTTTTTAACTTTAAGTTTGATTACGATAATTTGCTCAATTTGTATTTTATATAGCCTTTGGTTTTTTATATCTACTACAACTATTTGGTTTGTTAAGACATGGAATGCCACAGAAGTTTTGAGATCCTTCCTTTACATTGGGAGATTTCCTTTGAATTCATTTTCATTTTCACTAAGAATATTTTTTAGTATTTTCATACCTATTGCATTTATTACTACAATTCCCTCTGAAGTTTTCCTGGGTATTTCTCAATTATGGAAAATATTACTTGAAGTAATTGTTTCAACAGTGTTTCTTTTTACTTCTAGAAAATTCTGGTTATACGCATTAAAGTTCTATTCATCAGCTTCAAGCTAAATACTACTGAACAAACTCCTTACAAAATTCCCAAATTCTTTGTTTACTTTTGAGTTTAGTAATACGAGATAATTTATTGAAATAAGATTTTGATTTTTCTACAGATAAAAGCCTACAGTTATTGTCAATTTGATAATGTTTTGTGATAATTCCTAGTTTAATTGCAACATCACAAAAAATAATTAAGAGCGCAAAAACAAAAATAGTTTTAAAAAACATTGAAAATGACTTTGAATAATTTTCATTTTCAGTTTTTAATTCAAACTTCATTATTTAACTATATGTTGAGGACATTTGATTGCAGCGATAGCCACTGCAGTAATTTTAAAATTTTCTGAAGTCTCAATAACTTTTTTAACTTCTAAAGGTCCATATTTATGACTTGCATCACTATACGAAAGAAGTAAAGATTTATAATTATCATGACCTAAATCCCTATATTCACAAAAATTATCTCCAACATAGTTCAAAAGAGTTAATAATGTTAATTCAACCATTAAAGCTTTTAGATAAGAAACTTCTTATGAATAATACAATGCATGATATTTTTAACAAGTTTAATAACTTAAATCTCTTGAAAATATGAGATTAAAAATTACTCAAGAATTAGGAATTTGTATATTTGTTTAACAATTGCAAGACTTAAATAGATTAAAACCAAGAAAGCACTACCAGTAGTGTTTTTAGAATAACATCAATACACTACAGATAGGGGGTTGCAATTTTTAAGAAATTGGTTTAAAAATAAGGTTCCCCATCACCCGGCCCCACAATTGTGAGGCCTTTTTTTATTATCAGTTTAATAGTAAAAGTATTATTTAATACATCGAGTAATTCTCTAAAACTTAGATTCATTGAAAAATTAATATTATGAACTTATTTTTATTATCTGTCACCGCTGTATTTGGGCTTTTTTTGACTACAACATTCTTGGTATTCTCAATAAATTAATCTATAAAAAGCTCATTATGGATTTAATAAATAAACTAATACCAACACAGAAGCAAACTAATGTAAAAGTCTTTTTAATTAGTGTATTTCCCTTTAATTTTGATAAGTGAGCTCCGAAATATCCTCCTGTAAAAGAACCAATTATTAATATAATTAATATATTTGACGGTACTGTTCCTATCTTACTCAAAAAAAATGCTCCAGTAAAATTCCAAAATATTCCAACACTTAAGAATGTCAAACTTATTGCACGAAGAAAATCCATTCCAAAGGTTTTTATTAAAAGTATTGTTACAAGCAATCCTGTTCCTGAAGAAATAGAGCCATTCAAAATACCTATCAAGAATATAAAAATTATAAATTTATTTTTATGAATTAAATTATGTTCATAATTTTCAGATGACAATCCCAAGTCTGATTTGAATAAGGAGTAAAAAGCTAATATTATTGAAATAATCCCTAAAAATAAATATAAATACTTTTCTGAGATAAATTCAACGATAGAAGTTCCAAAAATTACTCCAGGTAATCCAAAAATTAAAATTTGCCAAGCAACATAAATATCATTTTTTAAAGATTTGTAATTTCTTAATGACCCTCCTATTCCTAATGCAACTGTTGCTAATTTATGACTAGCCAGAGCCTGATAATAAGGAATACCAGTTAAAATCAAAGCAGGCAATTGGAGTAATCCTGCTCCACCTCCAGAAATTGCTGAAAAAGTATTAGAAAAAAATGATATCAAAAATATAGAAATACTTTTATAAATCGAATAATCAAAGCTATCTACTGATGTGATTAATAAATAAAGCATTAAATCTTAATTTTGATTTTTAAATAATGAAATATTATTTTAAAATGGAACGTATTACTTACAGAGTTTTATCTACTCTTTTTAAATCATAGTTTAATAAAAACTGTTATTATCAAAAAATATTATCAAGCATATCATGCATAAAGAAGATGCAATTTACCTTGATCAGCTATGTCCAAAGATAAGCAATAAAAGTTGGAGAGATTCACTTCATCAATTTACTCAATATAAATGCATTTATTGTGGTAAACCATCAGAATCACTTGATCACCTTCATCCAATGTCTAAAGGAGGCATAAGCACTACAAGTAATTGCGTACCTTGTTGTTTGTCATGTAATGGTAAGAAATCAGATTCGGAAGTTCTTAGTTGGTACAGAAAACAAATTTTCTATGATCCTAGAAGGGCAATGGCAATACGAGCATGGTTTAATGATGATTTAAAACTAGCTTCAGTTCTTTTGAATCACTTAAATTAAAAAATGAATCTTTAATTGATTAATATTTCTAATAAATTTTTTTTACCAAGCTAAATTTAACAATCTAAAATTGCAAATAAAATTGTATTTATTTATAAATTCCTCTTTCCTTCGACTTCATTTTTATATCCTCTAAAAATTTCAATATTGGAGTAGTCATCTTTCCACATTATTGGTGAATCTATAACCTTTCTCTCGGGAGATTTCACTGAAAAAATTAAAGCAAAGACAAAAAGTATAGTAATAAAAATTATAGTAATTACTAATTTATCTGAAATATTATTCATTATTTTAATCTATCCAGATAAATTTTTGTCAGGAGTTGTTTTTTCGTAAATTTCTAGAAAATAAGTTTTGAAGTAGTTAACGCCCTCTTTTCCAATCAATCCAAATGACCATCCGCAATCATTTACTACTTGCAATGAAATTTGATTTGCCAAGTCATCTTTCTCAATCCATTTTTTTTGTGGATTGTAAGAAAAAGATATAATATTTTCTGTTTTTACAATAGCTGATTTCATTGCTTCATCTTTAGAAAAGCCATTTTGAATGGCATTACAATACTTTTTCGAGAAATTATTAGAAATTCTATTTTGTAGTAGACTGACACTAGGATCCGAAGTATCAAAAGCAAACGCTCCAGACGGATATAGTAAGTAAATTATAAAGAAAAATAAACTCAAAAAGAATTTCAACAAAGGCTATAAATCAATACTTAATTGATATTATAGTTTTTTTTTGCCTTTTCAATCGAATCTTACTAATTCTTATAAGCAAAATAAATTTCAATTTATTAAAAATTAATAGTATTGCAATAAGTTCAGTAATAATAGTCAGAGGTTTATTCGACTACTTATATGTACGAATCATTGATGACATTGTTATTTTTTCCCGATTGGACAAACGGGCTCCCTTCAGATTTTTTAATACTTCACTTTTTTGTTGGAGCTGTCATTTTCCCTTTCAACATGATTCATGCTAAAGCAAGAAAAATTGACAGTCAGAATCAACAGGAAGCAGCTAGTGGTTATAAAAATTCTGACCCCACTACGTTCTTTGGTTACGAAGAAATCAATTAGATTCCAATAATAGCTCTTTAAGAATTTAATTAATTGATGATAATTGTTCTAATTACTACTTTAGATCTAAAAATTTTCAGTCCTAGGGAGCCTATAGGGATATTGATACTTTCTTTAGGATTAATATTTTCTGGTATGATTTTCTACATTATTTATGCTGTAAGCACAAATAAAGAATCATTAGAAGATAAAAAAATAAGAACAAAAAAAGAGACTTTGCAAAAAGAGAAAATAGGAAAGTTATTCCCTAAGAAAAAATAAATTTAATTGTTTTAATGCTATTAAGGTATTTATTTATATTGTTAATTATCAAATCAGTAGGATCGAAAAACAATAGTTTAAGCTCTCTTGCGTCAAACATTTTATTTAAAATTTAATACTAACAATTAAATAATTTTTACGAGAAATTAATTTTGTAATTTGTATGAAAAAAAATATTTTCATAACCAGCAAAAAATGTTAAAACTGGATAAATGACTTGTAATTTTGGAGAATTCACCTCAATATCTATTTCTTGCTAGTGGAGTAAAAAATGGAGAAGGCTTTTGGATTGTGGGGTTCAAAAATTGTGATTCAAATATTCTTGAAGATAAAAACCTTTTAGATTGCCATAGAAAGGAATTAATTGGAAATGATTCAGCAAAAGATATTCTATTCGCTATTAATTTAAATATAACTAATTTAATCAATGAACTAAGAAATAAGAATTATTTAATTGGAAGACCATCAATGGGAATTTCTTTTGATATCCCACTCAATCTCTTGGAAAATATTTTTGATTTTTGGTTAGATATTTATAAAAATCAAGAGGCTTGGGAAACCTGTCTTGGTCTTCTTAAAGTTAGAAAAAGAATTTCATTAACCAACCTAATTAACAGCAAAAGCCTTAAAGGTAATTCTAGAAAATGGGCTATAAAAGTTGAAACTTTACATACTTATATACCAAATTCCCTTAGGATTGAAAAAATAAATGAACCTATGTGGGAATAATTCTGTCTTTAATTAATAATTATGTTTACTTCTTAGATTATTTAAGTAAAAATATAATTATTTAGTATCTAAAAATGAACAATTCATATTCCTTTAGTAATGATCAAATGAATGGGATTGTTGATGATACTTACGCCAATATAATAAGTGAATGTGAAAATTTAAAAAAAAATACTAATTGCCCAAATGAGCAGGTAGTAGCACTTTTAAGTGTAATCGCATCAAATTTCGCTACTAAAACTGAAAAAAGCCAAAATTAAGATGATAAGTTATTTCACCTGGGTCGAATTTGATAAGAGCGTAGAGCTCATAGCTAACAAATGTAAGTTTTTAAAGCTTTCTGGAATATATGGGGTTCCTCGAGGAGGTTTATGCCTTGCTGTAGCTCTAAGCCATAAATTAAAAATAAATTTAATTTCAGAACCAATAAAAAATTCACTAATAGTAGATGATGTTTATGAAACTGGTATTACATTAAACACCTTTAAAGATATTGAAGGAGCAATGTTTTTTGTGATATTTAGCAAAATTAAGCCTACATGGTGGAATACTTTATACATCTCTGAAAAAAAAGAATGGATTGTTTTCCCTTGGGAAAACACTTTAAATTCTCAGAGTGACCGTGACGACTTCATAAAAAAAAGAGGTTTGAATTGAAGAAAAAATTATATTTAGCTAATCCATATGGATTTTCAAAACAGACTAAAAACCTTCTATATGAATTCATTAATATCTTCAATGGTTTAAATATTAAAGTTTATGAACCTTTTGAGAGGACAAAAGACATTATTGAGAATGAAGGTGAATGGGCATATGAACTAGCAAAAAGTAATTTTCATGATTTAAAGAAATGTGATTGCATTTTTGCGATTGTTAATGGTACGCCACCAGATGAAGGAGTAATGATTGAACTTGGTATTGCAATTGCTCTTAAAAAAGATATTTTTTTATTTAGGGATGATTTCAGAAAATGTTCCGATAGTGATCAATATCCATTAAATTTAATGTTATTTCTTGGACTACCTAGAGATAATTGGAAAAAGTACTATTTTGAATCCTTAGAAGATATAAAGAGTGATAAAAAAGGATTTATGGAATGGGCAAAAACAACAAAAATAAATCAAAAACCCTTTAATTAACGTTCCTACAAAAATAAATCTTGTAAGATGCTAGAATATACATTATTTAGAAAAATTTTGACACAAGTAACAGTTGGAGAGAATGAGGGAATTGAGTCAGCCCTAAGAAGATTTAAAAGACAGGTGTCTAAATCAGGAATTTTTGCAGATTTAAAAAGACTTAGGCATCATGAAACACCTATTGAAAAATACAAAAGAAAGTTGCAACAAAGAAGAAAAGCAAGAAGGAGATAAGATCTCTTAAATATTAAAAAATCAATTTATAAAATATAGCATTAAGATTATTAATAAAATTTAAAATATGAAAATTTAATTATTTAAGCTTTTTAAGTTTTTTAACAAGATTTATCCCTACTCCTGATACCTCAAGAAGGTCTTTTTCTTCTGCTGCAATAACTGCTTTCGTTGTTTTATATCCCGCCTCATATAAAGCCTTAGCACTTTTAGCCCCAACACCCGGAAGTGTAGTTAAGTTTTCAATACTTTTCTTTGAATTAACTGTTTTTGTTTTTGTTTTTGTTTTTGTTTTTAATTTTGAAGATTTTACAGACTTAGTAGTTTTTTTTTCTTTCTTTAAAGGAGTTTCAGAGGATACTTCACTTTTAAATAGAATCGATTTTAGTTTACTTAAAAATTTAGAAATCATTGCAATATTATAAGTAATAAAATTATTATTCATTTTAAACATTGTAGCTAATTCCAGTGGGAATTAATAACAAAGTTATAGATAATTGAATGAAAATAATTTATTTACATTTATATAAAGACACATATTTAATATATATGCAAGCTTAAAAGTATTGCAGCTTTTAATATTACGCAAAAAATTTTGAAAATAAAGAATAAATTTACTTTCAAAATCATTACTATTTACTAATAGTAGAATTAAATTCTTAATTTAGAGAAGAGTATAAAAAATGAATCTTATATTTATAAGTGGACCTTCTGGTAGCGGTAAAACAACCTTATCAAATCAAATAATTGTAAAAATTAAAAATGGCATTGTTTTAAGTACTGACAATTACTATAAAACGGGAATAATTAGTTTATTGCTCTCAAAATGTGTAGAAAGTTATTTCGATAGAAGCATTAGTTTTAATTACAAACTTTTTATAAAAGATTTTAATATGATTCTAAAGTATGGAATATCAAAGTATCAGCGTTCATATAATTTCGAAACCAAAACAATAAAAAGTTTCTTATGCGAGAGAAAAAATATTGATTTTTTAATTGTTGAAGGTATTTTTGCTAAAGAATTTTCAAGCACTTTGTATAATCAGAATTATTTTTTTTTAGAATTAAAAATTAATAAAAATGAATGTATGAAAAGAGTTCTCAAAAGAGATATAACAGAAAGAGGAAAGGTCAAAAAAAAAGCTAAAATAGATTTCTTGAAATCTTGGGATATTTACTACGAGAAATATAAATACAAATATTCAAGAAATAATATAAATGAATATACCATTAGAAAAAACACCAATATTGATGATTTACTAAAAAAAATTTTTAATTTAAACTCTTAAATTTATTCACTAATTTTAGAGCACTAAGAATTGAGCCTTCAATTCTTCCAAATCCCTCTCCCTCAAACCAATCTCCGCAAAAGCCAATCCTAAATTTTCTATTAAATTGTAAAGATAATGGCACAGCACATCCAGAAGGTTGCGAAGCTCTCCATTTCATAATAGAGATTTTCTCATTACCATTTAATAGATTTATCGAAGAATTACCCTTAAAGAGTTCATTGAAACTTTTAGATATTTTTTGTTTAAATAAATCTTCATCATTTGAATCGACAAAAGAATTAATAAAATCTATATTTTTTGTATGAACAACAATTCCCAACTTTTTATTATCTTGTAGCTGAAATATAACTCTTTCAAATTTATATTTATTCTCTTGAATTTTATTTAAATAGTAATATCGTTGTTTTTTAAAATAAAAATCTTTATAATTGTAATTTTCATCCGTATAAATTAAAAAACTTAACCTAGGTATAAATGTTTGATCATATAAACAATTTAAAAGAAAATCAATTTTCTTATCTTTATCTTGAGGAATAGCTTTTCTCAAGGGAATCTGATTTATGTTTAATATTTCCAATGACCTTTTATGAGCTAATAAATTAGTTGTACAAATAAAATATTTTGATTTAAAACCTTCTCCATTTTTTGATATAAAGTTCCATTCATTATTTTGAAACTTCAAATCAACTATTAAAGTTTCAAAATAAAAATCAATCTTACCCTTTAGATTATAAAATTCAATTATCTTTTGAGATAATTGACTCTTAGAAAACGAAGAAAGGTAATTATCGCCACAAGAAAAATCACAATTTTTTGTAGTTTCTACATTAGATTCCTCACCTAAATAAACAAATTCTGAATCGTCAATTTTAATAAGTTCATTTTCAAGTAATTCATCAATATAATTTTTTAATAGAAGGTTTTTTTTATTGTTGCGTATATTTAAATTTGGAGCACCATGGTTTAGTATCCATCCTTTATGACTTGTGCTTATTCTTGTACTTGATCTCCCTCCAAGACCGCGACCAACCTCAATTAATGCAATTTTTTTTGTAATGTTATTTTGAAGAAACTTTGAAACGAAGACACAAGCTGATATTCCTCCTCCTATTATTAAAAGGTCGTAGGTATAGTCATTTTTCATAACTCTAAAATTGATAGAAATAATCTTTCATTTTCTAAAGAAACTATAAATAGAACTAAGTTTTTTTGATGATGAAAAATCAGTTTCAATAACAGGAATGATATTATTATTTTTGTAAAAACAAACTAGATCTCTTGTAAATTCATAAAAATCTTCTAAGGAATATAAATAATCCTCTGATATATAAACACCTCTCCAAGGACGAAATTTAAACCTTGCTATAAATTGTTTTGAAGGTATTAATAAACTCCCAAATAGATTTATTTTTTTAAAATTGGCAGCTTTCTTAATATAATTCACTTCATTGTGAAGCTCTTTAATATCGGTTCCATATTGAAACCAAATTGAATTTATTAATCCCGAAGATATTTTCCTATCGAACCTTTCTCTTTCTGAAAACTCATTATAGTATTGTCTCAAGTATGGGTTATAGGCTATACCAAATTTAACTTTTAAATTTTTTTCTTTTTTTATATTATTCAAGACATCAACAGTATCAAAATTTTTTTTCTTATGAGAACCTGAAACAAGAAGAATTTCAAAATTACTATTTAAATAAGAATTTTTTATAAAATCTAAAAAATCTTGAAATGATTTTTCTTTATTTTTAGAGTATTGATGATAAAGACTATAGTGATAAGTTACGTTAAATTCTTGGAAATTTTTCGATATATATTTAATAGTTGAATTGAATAATTCCTTCTTAATATCTCCCTTGCAAGGAATGTTAATATTTTTTATTTTATGCAGTTTGCAAAAATTAAGTTTATTTTCTAATTGAGAAATATTTTTAAATGATAATTCAAACCTTAAATTATTGATCATCAAATGGTACAAAATTTTTACTATAAATTACTTTAACGAAAAGATGACTCTATTAAGATTCGTATTTTTAAGGGTATGTGTTTTTCTTAATCTTAATTAAATAACTGGGAGATAACTTTATAGTGATTTTAAATAAAAATAATCATCTTCTGAATTTGGAATAATATCATTAAAAAACTTTTCTTTTTTTTAGATTATTATGCATTTTCATTATAAATAATAAAAACAGAAATATCTAAAAACCAGAGATAAAAGATCTTACTAAAAAAACTTTTTTATATTATTCAAAAACCTATTCAAAAAAAATAAAGTTGAGAATTGAAAGGCAATAATTAATTTATGTTTTAGCCTTTTGAAAATCATTAATCTTTAAAAGGTTTTCATGAACTCGAGAGGTTAGAATAAAAAAAAGTATTTTTAAAGAATATGGCTAGCCAAGATTATCTAATTGCAATAGCTTTAATTGAGCAAAACCTTGTTAGAGCAATGCCTCTCGGAGGAAAGGAAATAAAAGATAACTTAGAGGATGCAGAAAATTTCAAAAAGCTAGGTGAAGAAGTTATTTTAAATCTTCTACTTAGGGTTTTTCAAAGAAGTGATGAAGGTGCATTAAAAAGAGCTTCTGAAGATAAAGGATTACTACTTGTTCATATGCATCCTAAAAGAATGCAGAAAGAGCTTCCATTTATTAAATCTGAATGGATAAGAGATGGCGATACTCAACAATTCTTGAAATACCTCGGAAATCTGTCTAAACAAGTTTGGACTGCCGAATTTATAAAGTATAAAGGGATTGAATTTACTACTATCTCAAAAAATGAAGAGATCTAAAATGAGTTTATAAAAATATTTTTAAAGAATTTCTTTTTTTAAATTATTATTTTCCTTAAATACTCTAAAACATTTTTTACCATTACCAAAATCTATTGAAGTATATTCAAAATCATTTTTAATATGCAAGGCACAATTGCCTTCAATACAAATACAAGATCTAATAATTTCTCTTTTTATAAGATCATTAACATAAGGTTCCCTCTCTTTTTCTTCATCGAAATGAGGACAAGCAATACCGTCAACTATTCCTAAACAATCGATTATTTTCAATTCATTTGCAAAGGAATCAGTTATTCCTTTTTCAAACCAACAAATAGCTCCAGCACTTACACCACTCATTACAATCCCTTTTTCATAAGCATTCTTTAAGACATTATGTAAATTCCATTCTTTCCACACTGCTAACATACTTTTTGTATTTCCCCCGCCAACATAAATGATATCTTGAGTTAAAACTTTCTCTTCTAAGTTTTCTGTTCTAGAGAAAAAATCTATATGGCTTGTTATGCAATCTAGGTTGGAAAATGCTCTATAAAAATTAAGTTTATACAAACTACTATCTCCAGATGCTGTTGGAATAAAGCAAATTTTTGGTCTTTTTTTACTAATTAAAGAAATTATATATTTTTCAATTTCAAGAGATCCTAAAGAACGTCCAAACCCCCCTCCCCCAATTGCGACTATATTTTTAATAAGCATATTAAGTAAATGATTTGTATATGAATTTAAGACAAATTACTATTAAAGATCAACTTGAATTAAAGAAGGTTTATTTTGATTCAATTCAATCATTAGATGAAAAGATATATAGTCAAGAGCAAAAAAGAGCTTGGTCTAGCCAAGCTTGGGTAAATCCAAATTTTGACAAGTCAATAAATAAAGGAAAAGGATGGCACTTAAGTGAAAAAGGAATAATTGTTGCTTTTGCCACAAGATATCCAAACAATAGAATTGCCTTATTTTATTGTAAAGCTAGATATCAGAGAAAAGGTTACGGTTCTAAGTTACTTCGTAAATTAGAAGATGAAGCTAAAAAAGAAGGTTTAAATTCTCTTTCGACTGAAGCGAGCTTGATAAGCTATAAATTATTTCTTAAAAATGAGTGGGAGCTTATTCGTAAAGAAAAAGTAATTATAAATAATATTTTTTTTGAAAGATATAAAATGATTAAAATAATATAAATTGATTAGTTAATTACTAATGTACAGCAAAAGTAAGGGGATAATACTGATTCAAAGAATGATAGTTTGGTCTTTATACTTTTTTTCAGGATTTGTTCTTTATTCAAACAAAGGTATTTTATCTTCTTTTTTAATTACTTTTTCACGAATTGTTTATCCATTATCTATTTTCTGGCTTCAAATAAGAATTAAAAAAAGTACCAATTTACTACCCATCGATTCAAAAATGACAACTTCGCAGTTGTGGTTTTATTTATTACCAGTTTTTGCATCTCTTTTAACAGTAATTTTTTCTTTAACAAATGCATTTTTGTACCTTCTAGGAATAATTATTAACTTTTAAGTTGAATAAAGTAAATATTCTCTGATTGAATTACTCATTTCTCTTTTAAAAACATAATGTAAAGAAATTTGCCTTTTACCTAAATTTGTTTAAATTTTAAATAGTGATCAATATTAACAATGAAGAATATTTCATTTCAGAGAAATATTAATTTTGATAATAAAGAAAAAGAAAGAAACGATTATGAATTATTCTCTTTAAAAATCACAGATAGTTTATATAAAAAAGATATTGGAAAATTTTTAGAGACTATATCTTCTCATTTTATTTAGAAATATATTGTTTTTCTGATCTTCAAATTCAAACAGTCCATAAAATAAATAAGTTTTTGAAGGATAATAAATAAACTATAAAATACTCCTATGCAATTATTTCTTGCTGACTGCCAATTCCCAGACATTGAAAATCAAATAAAAGCTTATCAACTATTTGTTGAAGCCTGGGAAAACGGTGAAATGGCAAAATCAGATAAAACAGATAAATTTGAGATGTTATTTAGAGTACATGCCCCAGGAGAAGGGAGAGTAGTCTGTTTATGTAAGGCTCAAAGTGACAAAGAAATTTTTGAGCATTTTGCCCCATGGAGAGCAAAATTCGGCATACTTATGGAATTTACACCAGTTATAAGTTGTCAAAATATTGTTGATTACCATAAAGATTTGTTCAAAACCTTAGGGTAATTAGCTAAGATCTTAAATTTTATCGTGATTAAACCTTTTCCCAATCTTATTTATAAAAAAAAAGATAGAAATTTATCTTCTTCTAAAAGTAATGTTAAGCAAGAAGAAAACGTCAAATCTAAACCATTAATAATTTTTGGTTTTATCATCTCATTAACTTCAATCTTTTTACTTTTATTCACCATTAATAATAAATTTGGATAATTTTTGAGTAATTAGAACTATTACTTGGTAACAAATATGTTCTATTATAAATTTAAAATAACTAACTATATGGCATTTAACGAAGGGGGGATGGCTTCAGGCCTTCTTATCATTGCAGTTTCAATTGTTTTTGCAGCCGGTTTTGGATTTTTAGTATTGCATTTTGTCCCAGGAACCCCTTTTTAAATAATCCAGTTGGATTAAATTCACAAAATATCTTAAACATTAACAGTTTCTAAATCCTGAATTTGATTATCATCAGGATTAGATTTTTTCTTTAATCTATAAGCATAAACTAAAGACCCTAAAGCTAAAGTACTAGAAGCTAATATTCCTGATATGAGCATCAAAGCAAAAAGTCCACCTATTAGTCCCCCTTTCAATCTAAGCAGGTTTGATTTTATTAGAAGAATTGATAAAAAAACAATAGTGGCCTTTAGAGAAGAGATTTTCAAAAAAGTAAATGGATAAAAAGGATTCAACAACATTTCTTTGGCTAAATAAAGATTTTAATCTGATTCTAAAAATAAATTTTAAAAACCGCATAAAAAAAAGACTCAAATGAGTCTTTTAAAATCTATATTAAGTATGATGATTTATGCATCAGGGTCAAAATTCTTTAGATTTGGACCAGCGACAAGACCAACAAGACCAAAAAGGACTAAAGAACCAATTCCAAACCCTGCTGCCCAAGGATTGAAACCACCTAAAGCAAAAGAAGCTAATAAATTCATGATTTTAAAACATAATATCTCCGAGTAAGCATACAGATTTTTATGAAAAATATACCTATATTGAGACATTTCTTCGTAATTATTAGAATCTTATAGCTATCCCCTTATGTTAGAAATCCACAAAACTTTTATTATTTGTTCTATTATCGGGGCATTATTATTTTGTTGGCGAACTTTAAGACCATCAAAACTGTTTTTTTCTAATGACTTCCAACCATACCTTTATTTATGATGGAGAATGCCCATTCTGCAATCATTTTGCTGAGCTCCTTGAGATCAAAAGCAAGATAAATAATATTAAAATTCTTGATGGTCGTAAAAATTTAACTCTAATTAAATCCCTCCTAGAGAAAGGTTATGACCTGGATAAAGGAGCTATTCTCCTTAAAGATGAAGATATCTTTCATGGGGCAGATGCAATTAATACTATTTGCAAACAGATAAATAATCCTTCAAGTAGTTTACTTTTGTTACTTTCTAGAGTGTTTAAATCAACTAAACGAACAAATTTGATATTTCCTTTACTTGTGAGAGCCAGAAGATTCGCATTGATATCAAAAGGTATATCAATATCCCTAGTTTAAAAATAAAAACTTTCTAAATATTAAATAACATATTTATAAGCTTCTGTATCAATAAATGATAATTGATTATTTCTTAGCTAGAACTAAGTGGTAACAACAAGTATTAAATGATAGAAAACTTCAATCCCTTTATTTCATTGGGCGGTGATAACCAAAAAGTTAATCATATGGCTGAAGCGGCACTTGAAATGAATTTAACTTGCAATGATTTAAAGAAGGATTTAAATTTAACTGATGGTGATGTAGTAGATATGTTGCAACTAGTCATGGATAGGTTTAAAAATAGTAATTAAGTAAATATCTTAATTAGTTAATCACTGTATATCTATTATTTTTTAATGAAAACAGTACAAATTGAGTTTTCGAAATATGAATCAGTTAACTTTTTATGGCCTGAATTAATAGAAGAATACGGATTTGATAAAGCCAGAAAGATAGTTTCTCAAGCTATTGACTTACAAAAAATGAATGGGACTAAAAATAGCACCATGCCAATCATATTTTCAGGAACAGGAGGATTAGCTCTAATACCAATACAAATGCTAGAAAAAGAAAACTTTGAGAATAATTATAAAGATAATCAAGTTTTAATATTTAATCTAAAAAGAAAGTCATTTCAAATCTTAAATGAAGCAAACTAATCTAAATTAGTAATTTCTCGATAAAGCCAAAATTACTTTATAGTCTAGTAAAACAATGAATTGAAAATGACTTTTGAAGCGACCTACCTTGGTTCAAATGGTTGGCTTATAAAATTTCAAAAAACCAATTTAATTATTGATCCTTGGCTCAAAGGAGATTTAATATTTCCACCAGGTGAGTGGTTTTTTAAAGGATCATTAGAAGAAGAAATACTAATAGATAAAAAAATAGATATTATTTTATTAACTCAAGGATTACCTGATCATTGTCACGTTCCAACATTAGAAATGTTCAGAAAGGATATTCCTATAATTTGCCCTAAAAGTGCTATTGAAACATTAGAAAAAATTGGTTTTAGTTCAATAAAAATGCTTAAACCAGCTGAAAAGATTAATCAATTCAATTTAACTTTTGAAGCCACTGCTGGGGCTCCGGTACCACAAATAGAGAACGGATATATTGTTAAGGACGATCAAGATAATAGTTTTTATATAGAGCCCCATGGATATCTTGATGAAAATTTAAATAAACAAAATCTTGATGCAGTCATTACTCCTACAAAAAATTTAGAATTACCCTTAGTAGGTTCTTTTGTTAAAGGTGCTGATGTAATACCTAAATTGATTAACAAATTCAATCCAAAATATATACTTTCAAGTACCGTGGGCGGAGATGCAAAATATTCAGGATTTTTAAATAATTTTATTTCAGTCCAGGATTATGAAGAGAAATTAAATTGTAATCTTGTAGATCTAAAGAGTATGCAATCTATAATGATTTAAATTATCCAAAAGATCTTTTATTAAGTCATTTAGCTTGAAAGTAAATCTACTTTAAAAGGAGTTCAAAAAATTTATTCATTTTTTATTACCTCAATACTTTTATTAGCTTTAAATACTAGCTATGTTTGTGAAAATTCAAAGCTTAATCTTGTGATGAGAAATAATATTAATGGAGACTTTTCAATAGTAGAAAAGATATCTGAATTAAAGCCAGGAGCATTTATAAATATTGATTGGAATAAAACAAAGCTAATGCTTCCATACTCTCTAAGAAAAGACTATATTTCCTTTACAGATAAAAAATGGGACTGGAGGTACGAATTTAATAAGGACGGATCACCTGATATTAATAATCCTTCTTTATACGAACTACTACCTTCTGGGGAGATTAAATCACATTTTTGTGAAACAGAAGATAATAGCCCAAACTTATAATTTCAAAATAAGTATCCTAGATTATTTAACTTCTGAACTTCTTTTTAAAGATGAAAAATCCAAAAAACCAAAAGAGTATTTCAAGATATGTAAAACTTGAAGATTACAAAGTTTTTGATTATGAAATTCCAGAAATTTTTTTGGACTTCGTAATTAAGAAAAATACAGTTAATGTAACGACGAGACTAAAATTAGTAAAAAAAAATAAGAATACCAGAAATCTTATTCTTGATGGTACAGATATATTCATAAAAAAAATATTAATAGATGACACACTAATAAAAGAGGAATACTACAAACAACAAAAAAATAAATTAAAAATTAAAAATATAAATAAAGATAATTTTTTACTAAAAATAGAAGGGATAATTAAACCGAAGGAAAATACATCCCTTTTAGGAATGTATGAAAGCAATGGAATTATAACAACACAATGCGAGGCAGAGGGATTTAGAAGGATAAGTTTTCACTCTGATAGGCCTGATATTTTAAGTAAATACACTGTGAGAATTGAGGCAGACAAGAATGATTATCCTGTCTTACTTTCAAATGGTAACGTTGTAAAAGAAAATAATCTTACAAATAATCGACATGAAATAATTTGGGAAGACCCATATCCGAAACCCTCATATCTATTTGCATTGGTAGCAGGGAAACTTAATTGTGTAAAAGACAATTTCACAACAAAATCAAATAAAAAAGTAAAAATAAATATTTATGTTGAGTATGGCGATGAAAAATATGTTCATCATGCAATAAGTTCCTTAAAGAGATCAATGAGATGGGATGAGAATAAATATAACCTTGAATACGATTTGTCATTGTTCAATATAGTTGCAGTCAGGCACTTTAATATGGGAGCAATGGAAAATAAAAGTCTCAATATTTTCAACTCAAAACTAATACTAGCTAATTCTGAAACCACAACTGATGAGGAATTAGAAAGAATAGAGGGGGTGATCGCTCATGAATACTTCCATAATTGGACCGGTAATAGAGTAACTTGTAGGGATTGGTTTCAATTATCTCTAAAAGAGGGTTTAACAGTATTTAGAGATCAACAATTCACTGCAGACCTTCATAATCATGAAATCAAAAGACTTGAGGATGCAAAATTTCTCAGAAGAAATCAATTTAGAGAAGATTCTGGTCCAACATCACATCCTGTAATGCCAGAAAAATATCAAGAAATAGACAATTTCTATACGACCACAATATATGAGAAAGGATCAGAAATAATTAGAATGCTTAACAAGCTTGTAAAAGATGAAAATTTCTATAAAGGATTTAGTAATTACATCTCAACATATGATGGCAAGGCAGCAACAATAGACCAATTTGTCGATAAAATTTTAGAGCAAAATAAGGAAATCGATCCTAAAGACTTTACAGTCTGGTACAAGCAAAATGGCACACCAAAAGTTAAATTCAAGAGAATCTGGGATCAATCAGACGAAAAACTTACAATTCAAGCCTCTCAAAGTAATCCAATAAAGAGGAACCCATATAATGATTTACCTCTAATAATTCCTATAAATCTGGCTATATTTTGCGGTGAAAATAAAATAATACAAAAAACAGTTGTTTTAAAAACAAAAAAACAAGAATTTATTTTTAGGAATGTAAGATCTCATCTCCAAATCCCTTTAGTAACTTATTTTCGCGAATTCTCTTCACCAGTTGAGTGGGAATCAGACACTACCTTGGATGAAAAATTTTTAATCTTAAAATATGAAAAAGATTTTTTCACACTATCAAATACTGTAAAAGTATTTTATAAAAAAATCATCTTATCCAGATTAGATGAAAAACCTGATCATAAAGTTGAAAAGAAATTAATAAGTACCTTAATTTCATTTATAAAAAATAAAGATATTAATTTTTCTCTTTTATCAGAATTACTAAGTATTCCAACTTTTGCTGAAATTGAATCAGAGATTGAAAATATTGACCCTTTAAAAATATATAAAACTATTGACGAATTAAATTATTTATTCGGTACCAAATTAAAAAAAGAATTATTTTTTAAGCTCCAAGAAATAGAAAAAAGTGTAAATAAAGTTTGGCCAGAAGGTAAAAACGAAAGGAAACTAATCGAAACTATTTGGAAACTAATTTTACACAGTGATGATAATGAAATTAAAAGCAAAATAATAAATTATGTCGACAGTAATTCGATGACCCTAGCAAAAGCTGCATTGAATTCCTTCAGCAGGATTAATTGTCCTGAGAGACAGACTATTTCAAATATTTTCTTCAATAAATGGAAAAATAATAGTGTCGTATTAGATAGTTGGTTTTCATTCAATGCATCTATAGAAACTGATGATAAGACTGGCGGTATAGAAAAATTATTTGAAAATAAGTTTTATGATTCAAAATCACCAAACACTTTAAGAGCCATATTAAATACTTTCGTAACAAGAAATAGTACTTTTCATGCAATAGATGGTTCTGGTTATAAATATATTGCAAAAAAGATAATTGACTTTGATAAATTAAATCCAATAGTAATTTCACGTTTTGTGAAAATATTTAGTAGATACAATTATTATTCTGAACCTTACAAAAGTAATATGATAGAAACAATAAAGCAGATTAAAAAAAATAAATTATCAACAAATACTAAAGAAGTATTAGATGCAATAATAGAGTGATTTATTGATAATATTAAACTAATTTAATAATAACAATTGTAAATATTAATAATGAAATAAATATAAGATACTTATTAATTAAAATATAATCAAATACATTTTTATTATTATCTTCATTCCACTTTTTATTGACGTATTCCTTAGTTATAAATTTATTAGGTCTGCCACAAAATAAACATGTTGGAGAAGTTTTTGAAATTAAATTTTTACATTGGGGACACTTTTTTTTTTCCATAATTTAATCTTACTGAATAAAATTGTAATCAGAAACAATAAATAAGATAAGGAATTTAAATTTAAATTTTATTTTAATATTTTAAATAATTAAATATCATTGCAAAAAAAAATTTGATTCTAACTATTTATAAAAATTCAATATAATGAAAAATTAGTATTTGGTTTGAAATGTTTGCCATTGCACTTGGAATGTCCCCTGTCGAAAAAATCACTGTTGCAATATCTGCTTCAATTTTTATAATCGCCTTTACATGGGTCTCGATTAAGGGAGATTTAAGAAAACTTGCTAATGAACTAATTGAAGATAATGAAAATAATCAGGATAATTAAAAAAATCTTTTAACCTAATTTGCATGCAAACTAGGATAATCAATAATATGCCTAATTTCTTTTAGAGAAGAACCATAGATTTTTTCACCATTTAAGTGAACACCAATCCATTTTTCCTTTTGATTAAAAAAATTACTTTTAGTATTATCCCTCTTGAGATGATCTTTATTATCCCAATTTAAAGTTATATCCCAACCTTTATAATTTTCTATCATTATGAAATAAAGAACATACTCAAATAATACCCAGAGAGAGATAGAACAAAAACAAAGGAAATAAGTATTTTTTTCGTTATTTTTATTTAATATTTATGTAGTACTGACTTTTATTTTACGTGCAGCTTCATCTGCATTTTTTCTAGCCAAATCAATGTCAGAATTTGATGAGAGAACAACACCCATTCTTCTGCCTTTTCTGGAAACTGGTTTGCCAAATATGAGCACTTTAGTCTTTTCGAATTCTAACGCTTCATTAAGACCCTCATAAATAGGATTTAGATACTCTTGGTTAGAAAGTATTACTCTGGTTGCAGAGGGTTCTATTAGATCTATATGCGGTATTGGTAAATTTAAAAAAGCCCTTAAATGTAATTCAAATTCATTAATATTTTGACTAACTAAAGTAACCATGCCAGTGTCGTGTGGTCTTGGAGATAATTCTGAAAATATAACCTCACTTCCTTTTATAAAAAACTCTACTCCGTATAATCCAGCTCCATTTAGGTTATTTAATATTCTACTTGTCATTTTCTTAGCTTCAATAATTAAGGACTCGTTGATATCTACAGGTTGCCAACTACATTGATAGTCTCCATTAGATTGAAGATGTCCAATTGGTAAGCAAAAAATATTTTCACCATTTTCTTTTCTTACAGTTAAAAGAGTAAACTCAAAATCAAAATTAATAAATTCTTCAATAATTACACCTTTAACCTTTCCTCTTGAATTTGCTTGTGCCTGTTTCCAAGCATTTTGTAAATCATTTTTTGTTTCAACCAAACTCTGACCTTTTCCTGAAGAGCTCATTAAAGGCTTAAGTAAAAGTGGAAATCCAATTTCATCTGCTTTTTTTTCTAAATCATCAAATTCAAAAATATAATCAAACTTTGCAGTTTTAATTTTTAAATCTTTAGAAGCTAAGTCTCTAATTTTATCTCTATTCATTGTAATTTCTACAGTTCTTGCGTTGGGAACAATATTGAATCCTTCATCCTCGAGTTCTTTTAGGGCCTCAATTGAAAGTGCCTCTATTTCTGGGACAACATAGTCAGGCTTAAATTCTTTTATAACATTTTTTAAAATATTTTTATCTCCCATATCAATTACTTTTGAATAATCAGCAACTTGCATTGCAGGTGCATTTTCATATCGATCAATTGCAATAACTTCTAATCCTAATCTTTTGGATTCTATTACTAACTCTTTTCCAAGCTCGCCACTACCAAGCAATAAAATTCTCTTTTTAGAAAAAATTGATTCTTTCATATATATAAAACTTATTCATCATCACCAGAAGGTTGTGAAGATGTATCATCTGTAATTTTTTTATCTTTAGAATAACTAAATAAAAAATTTCTACCAAACCAATTGGAACTTCGCATGCTATTAGTTATTGATTTTGAAATTGATCCTAAAAAAAAGATTCCAATCATTGCCCAAATTATTCTTTCTAAAGCAATTGCAGGTGAAAAACCTTGACCGGAATTAATAATTTCAGTAAGTGGGTCTAATGGGTCCAAATTTAAACTGATTAATAATATTAATTATAAAGGGTTAAATAAATGAAAAATTAAAACTTATAAAAGAAATAACCAAACCCACCATATAAATTAAACACAATAAAGTCTATACAATGCTATCTTCAAAGAGTAATTTTTTTTAGACATGCAAGTTGACGTACAAAATACTACTGTTCTTTCCGCAGACGGATCATCCATAAAACTAGGTCAATATTCGGGGGAAGTAATTTTAGTTGTTAATGTAGCTAGTTATTGCGGAAATACTGCTCAGTATGAGGATCTTCAAAGGCTACATGATTTATATTCAAGCAAAGGCTTAAGAATACTTGCATTCCCTTGTAATGATTTCGGAAAGCAAGAACCCGACTCTCTTTCAGAAATAAAAGATTTTTGCACAACAAAATATGGAGTTAAGTTTGAAATCTATGAAAAAGTTCATGCCAAAGGCAACACCACAGAACCATACACAACCCTTAACAAAGTTGAACCTGAAGGAGATGTTGAATGGAATTTCGAGAAGTTTCTGATTGGGAAAGATAGTAAAGTAATTGCAAGATTCAAGCCAGGTGTTAAACCATTCGACGAAAACTTAATAGCAGCTATCGAAGTAGCCTTAGATTCATAACAACCTTCTTATAATTCAAATTAAAATATTAAATATAAAGACCCTTTATATTTAATTAAAAAATAACCAAATCATTCTGAAATATCCTATTGTCGTACTCCATCCTGTCTAATAATATTTAACTTAATTTAAAATCTTACTAATTATCAGAATCAACTTCTAA
>QCGK01000006.1 GCA_003279945.1 Prochlorococcus sp. AG-388-A01 | reverse complement strand
AGCTTGCTGTAAAAGTGATAACTATTTAAAATTTCAAATGACTTTCCAACTTCTAAAATTAAAAATAATGAATAGAATTGGAATAAATTTTAAAATAAAGTTTTAATTCTGGATTCTGATTGAAATCTTAGAACCAACCTGGGATAATTTGTCCAGTAGTTACGTAAGCACCAACAGCTGCAACGAAACCTAACATTGCTGCCCAACCATTAAAACGTTCTGCTTCAGGAGTCATAGTAAAAAAAGTAATATATGTAAACTATTGTAACAGGTAATATGAAGCTTTGTAAAGTATTTTTAAATATTTCTGCCAGAAATATTTATTTGTTGAGTAAATGTAAGATGTGTTCCATTAATGCCTCAATAATGTGTATGTAGAAAGTTAATCTATTGGTCTTTGTTTTCTTTTAGCTTTTTGTTCGTTATCGCATAATTGATAATAAATACAATAAATTTTTAGACTCCCCTTGACTGTACTGGGAGATTTATATCAATACTACATTTCAAGTAATACAAATTAATTCTCAGATCCATCTTTTGGTATTAGGCATTTATTTTAATAAGGGAACTTAACGATGTACGTTTAAAATTCCATTATTTGTAAAATCTTGAGTACCAAATTTAGCATTGTGGAACAGAATATCCATAAACTGTAGATAAATATCTAGTAGTTTAAATTTATAAACGGTGTTGAATGTTTATGTAATTATTAAAAATAACTTACTCAATTCAAGAAAATGTGGGTCGCCTGAGATTCGAACTCAGGACCAGCCGGTTAAAAGCCGGATGCTCTACCGCTGAGCTAGCGACCCATTTTGTAAAATTGAGTACATATGAAATTATCCCTTTTAAAGGCAAAAAAAACAACTTATTATCTCAAGTTGAACAATACAAATACAATTCTTAACTTATGAAAAAAATAATTAAAAATTCTCTCTATATTCACAGTTAAAAGGTAGGATATTGGTTAAATATCAGAATTTCTAAAATGCTTAGAGCAATCGTAGTTTTCGCACCTATTATCGCAGCTTTAGCTTGGGTTATATTTAATATACAAAAACCAGCAAGAGAGCAGTTTAACAGAGACTTTTTGGGAAAGGATTAATCTAATTTGATAGAAAAAGAAGTAATAGTAATTGGAGGAGGTTTAGCTGGTTCTGAAGCTGCATGGCAGGTGGCCAATTCTGGCGTGCCAGTAATTTTAGTTGAAATGAGACCTTTCAAATCCACCCCAGCTCATCATACGGGTGAATGCGGAGAATTAGTTTGTAGTAATAGTTTTGGGGCTTTAAGTGCAGATAGAGCTGCGGGTTTATTGCAAAAAGAACTAAGATTTTTTAATTCATTGATAGTTCAAATAGCAGATAAATTTGCTGTTCCAGCTGGGGGAGCTTTAGCGGTAGATAGATCTAAATTTAGTAATGCACTGACTGAAGCTTTATCTAATCATCCTTTAATCGAAATTAAGAGATTAGAACAACTGGATCTCCCAAGCAAAGAAAATATAACTATCTTGGCAACTGGTCCACTAACTGCGGATAAATTGGCCAACAAAATTCAATTTTTTACAGGTATCGATGCCTGTCATTTTTTTGATGCTGCTAGTCCAATAATTTATGGTGACACTATTAACAAAGAGATTGCTTTTAAAGCTAGTAGATACGACAAAGGAGATCCTGCTTATCTTAATTGCCCAATGAATAAAAATGATTATATTCATTTCAGGAACGAACTAATAGCAGGAGAACAAGCTAATTTAAAAGACTTTGAAAAAGAATCTGCTAATTTCTTTGAAGCTTGTTTGCCTATAGAAGAAATTGCTAGAAGAGGAATTGACACAATGAGATACGGACCATTGAAATCTATTGGGTTGTGGAATCCAAAGTGGGGAGACTTATATGATAGGGAAAATAGATTGAAAAATCGGCCTCATGCAATTGTCCAATTAAGGATGGAAGATCTTGCAGGTAAGTTGCTTAATATTGTAGGTTTTCAAACCAACCTAAAATGGTCGGAACAAAAAAGAATTTTTAGGATGATTCCTGGATTAGAAAAAGCTGAATTTGTACGTTTTGGAGTAATGCATAGAAATACTTTTTTAGAATCTCCAAAATTATTATTGCCTACACTTCAATTTATGAAAAGAGAAAATCTTCTAGCAGCTGGTCAGATAACAGGTACGGAAGGTTATGCTGCAGCTGCTGCGGGGGGGATGCTCGCTGGAATAAATGCATCATTATTAGCCAAGGGTAAAAAACCAGTTACTTTGCCTGATGAATCAATAATTGGTTCTTTAATAAATTTCATTAGTAATAAAAATAAAATATTATCTAATCAGAAAAGAAATAAATTCCAGCCTATGCCTGCTTCATTTGGTTTAGTCCCAGAACTTAATAAAAAAATAAAAGATAAAAGATTAAGGTATAAAGCTTATCAAGAAAGATCTACAGAAGCTTTAAAAGGGTTTAAAAAAATATTAGATTCTCTTCTTGAAAAAGATCACTCACTTACCAAAATTAATTAAAATAAATTATCCAAAAGCTCAAAATGAAATCTAATAAAGAAAATTACGATGCAATCATAATTGGCTCAGGAATAGGAGGGTTAGTAACAGCATCTCAATTAGCTGCTAAAGGAGCTGAAGTTTTAGTTCTTGAAAAATATATTATTCCAGGAGGAAGTGGAGGCTCTTTCAAGAGAAAAGGTTATACTTTTGATGTGGGCGCTTCAATGATATTTGGATTTGGAGATAAAGGTTATACAAATTTATTGACTCGTGCATTGAAAGATTTAAATGAAAAGTGCGAAACTATTCCTGATCCTGTGCAACTGGAATATCACCTTCCAAATAACCTTAGTATTTCTGTAGATAAAAATTATGATAAGTTTATAAATAAATTATCAGCAACTTTCCCCGCAGAAAAGGATGGTATCAAAAAATTTTACGATACCTGTGCAAGGGTCTTTAAATGTTTAGATTCAATGCCTCTTTTATCAATAGAGGATCCAAGTTATCTTTTCAAGGTTTTTTTAAAATCTCCATTATCCTGCTTAGGTTTAGCAAGATGGTTACCTGTAAATGCTGGTGATGTCGCCAGAAAGTTTATAAAGGATCCTCAGCTCTTAAAATTTATCGATATAGAATGTTTTTGTTGGTCAGTAATGCCAGCTCTTAAAACTCCTATGATTAACGCTGGAATGGTTTTTACAGATAGGCATGCTGGCGGTATAAATTATCCAAAAGGTGGGGTAGGAACCATAGCAGAGAAGTTGGTTTCTGGGATGGAAAAATTAGGTAGCAAAATTCGCTACAAAGCTAATGTTACTGAAATACTTTTGAAGGACAAGAAGGCAGTAGGAGTTAAGCTCTCAAATGGTGAGGAGATTTACTCAAATATTATTGTATCCAATTCAACTAGATGGGATACATTTGGCCTGAAAGATAAAAAGAAAGGATTAATTGCAAATAAAAACGTACCAAAAAGTGAATATAAGTGGTCAGAGACCTATAAACCTTCTCCTTCTTTTGTCTCAATTCACCTCGGGGTCGAAAAAAATTTGATAAGTAATAACTTTAATTGTCACCATATAATTGTTGAGAATTGGAATGAATTAGAGAGTGAAAAAGGAGTAATTTTTGTTTCTATACCTACTTTGCTTGACTCTTCATTAGCTCCTGAAGGTAAGCATATCATTCATGCATTTACTCCCTCATCAATGAGTGAATGGGAAGGCCTATCGAGGAAAGAATATCTGCAAAAAAAAGAAAAATACTTTTCATTCCTTGTTGATAAGATTTCAACAATTTTACCCAATCTTGAGCATAACATTGATCACAAAGAAATTGGCACTCCTAAAACCCATAAAAGGTTTCTTGGTAGATATGAAGGTAGTTATGGACCAATACCTAATCAAAAGCTGCTCGGACTTTTGCCAATGCCTTTTAACACTACAAAAATTAAAAACCTCTATTGCGTAGGTGATTCATGCTTCCCAGGTCAAGGTTTAAATGCAGTAGCTTTTAGCGGATACGCTTGTGCTCATAAAATAGGTGCACAATTAAATATAAATAGTTTTAAATTGCCAGACTAGTAGGATCCTTACAAAATGATAGAGAAGTTTAAGACTCTTTTTTTTGTGAAAAGTTCATTAATATCACTATACTTAGCGCTTACAATCCCTATTCCATTTATTTCAATTGACGAATTAAAAAATTTTTCAATAATTATTTTCATTTTAGGGTTTTATTTAATTGTTATGGTCACAAGTGATTACGTTGAGACTTGTGATAAAAAAGTTTCATATAAAACTAATTTTATTTCTAAAATTTTTGGGAGGAAAAATTGGGATATTTATTGGAAAGACATTAAATTAATCAAATCTTTACCTACCAGTCAGGGCAGTAAAGTTTTTTACTTCAATACTAATAAAGGGGATAATTACCTTATTCCACAAAGGATTGAGGATTTTGATAAATTTTTACTAAATTTTTCAAGTAAAACGGGTATTGATATTAAAGATATATCTTACATATCCCCATTATGGACTTATAAAGTATTAACGTTCTTGTCAGTTTTAATGATTATTGGAGAAATTTTTGCTTTTAAATATCAGATATTGTCGATGCTAAATCTATAACCTTGTTGTCTTACTGTAGTTATTCCTCCTCCTTCTCCCAATCCAGCCTGCTCTAATTTTCTTCTTAATGTTAATACTTGGGTATCAACTGATCTAGGACCTCCGCTGAATGGGGGCCAAGCCATTCTTAGGAGCTCTTGACGACTCCTTACCATGCCAGGAGGCATAAGAAGTGCGCAGAGTAGGGCAAACTCTCTTGGGCTAAGTTCTACAGGCTTCTCACTTAGGGTGACTTGCCTCAAAAGAAGATGAACTTCTAGAGGTCCAACTTCAACTTTTTCTTGTAAACCTATTCTTCCTCTTTTTAATAATGTTCTACATCTAGCTGCTAGCTCCTCTAGTCCAAAAGGCTTTCTGAGAACATCATCAGCCCCTTCATCTAGGAGGTTTACTAAAGCTTCGACTCCTGATCTCGCTGTAAGAACAATTACGGAGGATCCTAATTGTTGGGCTAGTCTCATTGCTGTATTTTGCTCAAGAATTTCCGCGCTGACTAGTAGGTCAGGTGATTGTTCTCTGCATAGGTCAATTGCTTCTGCCGCTGATCCAACTGCAGCAGCTAGGTGTCCATCTTGGCGAAGTCTTTGAACCAGCACCGTTCTAAGTGTGGGGTGAGGTTCAACAACAAGAACTCTTGAGGGAGTTTGAGAGCTCGTAGGCAATTGTGAACCGCCAGGGGTTGAAGCTAAGATTTGCTCAGTTGATTGCATTCTTAATTACTGTTGGGCCAGGCAATTTTTTATCATCCTTAATAAGGTATAACAAATGCAAAAAAAAAATCCGAATCTATCGAATTATGACATCATTTGAAAATCCAAAGGCAATTCGTCATTTTCAATCAATTTGCGATACTTGCCAAGAGCTAGTTACTCGTTTTCATACTCCATCTGACCTAAAATTATACAGTGATGGTTATCTCCAAGCCTTAAGGAATTGCAGTAGTTTAGAGCAGAGAGATCAAGAGAAATTAGAAAGATTAATAGAGAGATGGATTTTAGATCCATCAAGTTTTATTGAACCAGGTGGAGGTGAAAATAAGGGTTTTTTTGGTAAAAAAAATATTTAAAATATTAATTTTTATTAACTAAATCGGTATTTATACTCAATAATTATCTTAAGACGCTAATTCAATTTCTATTTTTTCTTTTAAGGATCCTGAATTGTACATTTCAATAAGAATATCTGATCCACCAAGAAATTCTCCTTTTAAGTAGACTTGAGGAATAGTTGGCCAATCCGAATATTCTTTGATACCTTCCCTGACCTCGAAATTGCTTAAAACATCAAAAGTATTAAATTCTACACCTAAGGAATTAAGTATTTGAACAACATTGTTTGAGAAACCGCATTGAGGCATTAATTTAGTGCCTTTCATAAACACCATTACAGGATTAGTATCAATTAGATTTTGTATCTTGTCTTTTGTTAAATTGTCCATGATTTAGTTTGGTGTTTCGGTTTTTAATGCCAGTGCATGTATGGCCTCAGAAGCTAATTCTTCCTTAAGCGCAGAGTAGACTAGCTGATGTTGTTTAACTAATGATAATCCATTGAATTCTGATGCAATCACAGTTACTTGCAAATGATCATTTCCCTTGATGTTTTCTACTAAAACTTGGGAACTTGGTAATTTTTTCGTAATTAAATTAATAACTTCTGTTTTAGTAATCATAATTAATTTTTGTATTCTGTCTCAACAAATCCTAGTTTGATAAGTCTTTCATAAGCCTTTTTACCTTCTAAACTGTCAGGAGACATTATTCTAATTATTTCAATAAGTAAGGGTACAGCAACTTCAGGACTTCCATCTTTGATGTAAAGAGAGGCTAATCTTTCATTTGCTTTTGCCAAAATTTGTAGTGTTCCCTTACCTTTTCTTTGCATTTCATTTGGTATTCTTGCATCAACCCCTTTAAAAGCTGTATTTAGATCGGAATAAAAATTCGCGAGTTGCTTGGCTAATTTTCTTGCATCTAAATAAAAATCTTTGGCTTTATCAAAATCATCATTTTTTATAAATTGGTCGCCTTCTTTTATGAAATATTCTACTTTTGAAATAGATAGGGTCTCACTGTCATTAGAAAGTACTTTAAATTCATTTGGATCCTTAACTTCTGCATAAGCTAAATTTTTATAAGGAAAATTTCCAAAAAATATAAATAAAATTGGAATTAATTTCAAGAACTTCATATTCTCATTAAATTATTAAGATAATACTAACTTATGGGGGATTCATCTACCGACATTTTTTAATGCCGTTTCCTCCTCTTTGATAATTTTTTCATAAAGAAATTCATTAAATTCCTTAATGTTAAATTTTAAATAGTCATTCATTGCGATTGGTTTTCCAAAGGATAAACAAAATTCGCCCCTAAATTTTGGCGATACTTTGCTGTAAGCAATTCCGATAGGGATAATAATGATAGATTCTGTTTTTTTTGTAGCTAATCGCGCTAATCTATATAAACCTTCTTTGAGAACTAATTTTGTTCCATATTTGTTAATTTTACCCTCAGGGAAAACAACTAGTTGTTCGCCTTTTTCTATAAGTTTGATCGCGTATCTTAAAACTGAGAGAGATGGTGCTAATTGATTTATCGAAAAACATCCAAGTCTTTTTAAAAACCAACCTTGTATTCCTTTCATTTCTGATTTAGTAACCATAAACCTACAATCCTTGTTGGTCACCCTTCTACCCATTGCCATAGTTATGACTAGTCCATCCCATCTTGATCTGTGGGTTGGAGCCAAAATAATCGAGGAATTTACAGGTATCGAAAAACCATTATTAATTATCTTCTTTTTACTAAAAAAAAATCTCAAAGCAATGTCCTGAGTAACAAACATTGCTATAAATCCCAATAGTGGATTTATTTTATACCAAATATATCCTGATTTTCTATTCAAATTAAATACAAATTCAATTAACCATATATTAATAATTTAATTGTTTGTGATTTTTTATTAGCTATTATTGGGCGGTTACAAGATTGTCTAGAAACTAAGATTTTGAAATCATGACTACTTTAGGAGTAAACATAGACCATATCGCTAATGTAAGGCAAGCAAGGAAAACAGTAGAGCCTGACCCAGTTCAATTTGCTTTTTTGGCTGAATTAGGAGGGGCAGATTCAATCACAGTCCATCTAAGGGAGGATAGAAGACATATACAAGATAGGGACGTATTTCTTTTGAAGGAAACTATTAAAACAAAACTCAATTTAGAGATGGCTGCTACAGAAGAAATGTTGGAAATTGCTAAAAAACTTCTTCCTGATTACGTTACACTTGTACCAGAAAAAAGAGAGGAAGTAACTACTGAAGGTGGGTTGGATGTAAAAAGTAATGTTACGTACCTTAAGAATTATGTCGCATCTTTAAAAGATTCAAATATAGAAGTAAGTGCATTTATAGATCCTCATCGTGACCAGATTAACTATTCTAAAGAAATAGGGTTTAAATTTATTGAATTACATACAGGTAAATATGCTGAACTAAATGGTCAAGATCAGTATAAAGAACTTCAAAAGATTATAGAGTCTACTCATGAAGCACATGATCTTGGATTAGTTGTTAATGCTGGACATGGACTTAATTACAATAATGTTAAAAAAATTGCATCAATTAACAATATGAACGAGCTAAACATAGGTCATAGTATTGTTGCTAGGGCTTTAGCGGTAGGATTAGAAAAGTCTGTTCGTGAAATGAAGTCACTTATTAAATTAAATTAAATTTCAAAATGACAAAATATTTTTTCGTCGCGGCAAGTGAAAAGTTCTTAACAGTTGAAGAACCAATAGATGAAATTTTGAAAGAGAGGGAGAGGAACTATAAAGAAAACAACAAAGAAATAGATTTTTGGCTTTTACAAAATCCATCTTTTTTACAAACTACTCAATTTGTTAATTTAACAGCAAAGATTTCGTCTCCTCCAGCAGCAATTATATCAACCGATAAAAAATTTATAACTTTCTTAAAGCTTCGTTTAGAGTTCGTTGCTGTTGGGGAATTCGAATCTCCTAGTGCAGAAATATCTGATCCATTTAAAGTTGAGTAATAAAACCAACCAGTAAATTGCTCAATCTTTATAAGTCAAACAAAATTGAAGTGATTGGTGAGCTGTTGGCAGAAGAATTAAAAATATGTCCTCCTTTTATAACCGACAATTTAGGAATAGCTGTTCCTAATTATTTTTTAGGTAAGTGGTTAAGTGAACAAATAACTATTAAAAACAAAATAAGTGCTCTTTATGAATTCAAAACAATATCAAGTTACACCGAATCATTATTAACAAATTTTTTTCCAGAAATTGATATGGGTTTATGGAATTTTGAGTCAATTAAATGGGGCATTATTGATTCATTAGAAGAATTAAATAGCTTTAAAGAATCATTTCCTCTTAGTAATTGGATTAATAAATATTTGAATAACAAAAAGACAATTGATGGAGACCTATATAATCTGACAAAAAAGATCACTAATAATTTTATTGATTATCTAATTTTTAGGCCTGAAATGATTGCTGAATGGAATAGATATGAAATTAATTCTCTTAATCTATTTAAAAATTTAAATTCAGATCAATTTTGGCAGCCTATTTTATATAAATTATTAGAGAAAAAGATATCTGAAAAGCCTTCATGTTTATACATGATCGAAGTAATAAAGAATTTAAAAAAATTTAAAGACCTTCAAGGTAAGCTACCTAATCAAATTTATATTATTACCGACAATAACTTGTCTAAACTTCATATTAACTTTTATTCAGAACTTTCAAAATTTACTAAGGTTAATTTATATTTATTATCTGCAGGAGACGACTTATGGAATAGAATAAATTGTCTTGAGGGTGAGTTGGAATTTGATAATTTTGAAAGTAAATTGAATTTAAAGAATACAAATATAGAGAAAATATTTGGTAAATTTGGAGCAAACTTTCATAAATTAATTGAGGAGAATATTAATAATGAAGGAATAAATTTAAAAAATAATTTAATATATATTGATCCAACAACTACTTTTTATGAAAAGAAAGATATTCCTCTTCTAAATCAAATACAAAAAAGATTAATTGATAATAATATCAATGATTTTGTAGTAAATGAAAGGGATGATTCAATATTACTTTGTGAGCATTTTAATCAGAATAGTCAATTAGAATATATAAGAAATAAAATTATAGAAATAATAAATTCTTGCGAGAATATTAAATATAGTGATATTGCTGTTTTATCTCCACAAACTAATCAAATCAAACCTTACTTAAGGTATATCTTTAATAATGAGTTAATTAATGGTGAAAAGATACCTTATTTTTTTATTGATGATAATAATTATGATTCTCCAGATATTTATAAATTTTTAATTGAAATTACTGAAATAGCAAATGAGAAAATAACACTTGAAAAAATAGATTATATTCTTTCCAAAAAAGTAATTCAGAACATTTTTGATTTTGATATTAATGAGAAAGATGAAATTATTTTCTTACTTACCCAAGTTGGTTTTCATTGGGGATTAGATGCTAATGAAAGATTAGGGGAAGAAAAAAATACTCTAGAGTGGTGTATAAATAGAATTACTTTAGGCCTAATTTATGACAAAGAAGTAAATTTAAGAACTTTGAATTTAAAACCATTTAGTTTAAAAAATATAAGTCTGGATTTGAATAAATGGGTTAAATTATTACTTGATTTTAAAAAATATATTAATTTGCTAAGAGGATCTTTTTCTTACTCAACTTGGATTGAAAAGATTAAGTTTATATTAAAAAGTATTGCTGAGTCTAATGCAAATTTTAATTTAGAAATAAGTCAAATAAATAGAATTCTTGATAATAACGCAATACATTTAATACCTGATGATCATATTTTGTTAAATGTTTTTAGAGAGATATTAATTTCTTGCATAAATGAAGCTAAATATCAAAGCAAATCGCGTATCAACAAGGTCCTTGTAAGTGACATTGAGAATTCAAGGCATATTCCACATAAGGTTATCTTCTTAATAGACATGAATAGTGTTTATTATCCAAAATTATCAAAGAATGAAAATATTAATTTATTAAATAATAAATATCACCTAGGCGATCCATCAGTTTTTGAAAGAGAGAAATATTTTTTTCTTGAGTTGTTAATTGCATGTAGAGATAAATTTATAGTCACTTGGGTAAAGAATGACAAAAACAATAAAAAATTAGACGTTTCTTTTCCTATAAAAGAGTTAATTTCTTTTTTTGATAGCTTTTTAAACCAAGGCCAAAGAGAACTAATAATTAAAGATTCTGATTTAACTAAAAAAGAAATAATTGTTCTTGATAGTTCTAAGATAATTCAAAGTAATTACTCTTTAGTAGAAGATATAGATTGGAATGAAAAAAAATATGATATTAAAAATTACAAATTATCAGAACTGATTTATTGGTTCAAGACTCCACAAAAATATTGGTTAAATAAAAAAAATATTTCTCCCAAGGAAATATTTATTCATCATCCAGATGAGGAGAATATAAGTAATCTGCAGAAGTCACGACTAATTACAAAAATAATCCAGGAGTTAGAGATTGATAACCATAATGTTATTGATGATTTAAAAAATTTAAATATTAATGATCAATTGGTTAAAAATGGGATTATTATGGCGAAAAATAGTATTTACATAAAAGAAAAAGAAATCAAAGATTTATTAGATAGTCTATCTACAAGTTTGAGTCAAGATAATAAGATTAATAGAATTTATGTTAAATCAAATGCAAATAAAGAAGAATATTTCATTTCTGGTGACACCGTAATTGAATTAATTCATACGAAACTAAGTTTAAGTCGTTTGACAGAGACTTGGATAAAATCACTATTCATTTCTTCTTTAAAGAAGAATATAAAAAAGACTAAAGTAATTTTTAGAACAGAAAATCATTATAAATCGCAAATTATTCAAACACCCGGAGCATTGGAGTCAAATTTAATTTTAGAGGAATACATAAATATTTTTAAAAATTATTCTGAAAAATGTTTACCTCTACCTCCAGAAAGTGCTTATAAATATGTAGAAGCAAAAATAAAATCAAAAAATGAGAAAAAAGCTTTTACGGATAGATGGATTGGTAATAAAACTTTTTCTAAAGGAGAAAGAGATAATATCGAAATGAAATTATGTTTTGGAAATAAAAAAGAACCAGATTTCTTTTTGGGAAATAATAATTTTGATAAATTATCATTCAGATTATATTGTCCTCTTATTAAAGCATTAAAGAAATAAATAATGACTAAATTTCAGTTAAAATTTTTTTTAAAAGCTGCTTATGAAATAATCCTTGTTTTTTTTCAGTTCTTTATTATTAGTCTCCATTTTTTTAAATGGGAATTTATTCCACAAAAACAAATAATTCAAGTCACTCCTTTTTACTATTTTGTGGGGTTTTTAATTATCATAATCGCTTTCATAATATTGTTAGTTGCAATTAAAGACTTAGGAAGAAATTTATCTCCTTTGCCGAGACCTATAAATAATAGCAATCTTGTTACTACAGGTATTTATCGATTTACGCGTCATCCTATGTACTATTCTTTAATATTTATTTCCTTTGGCGTTTTCATAACAAAGTTATCTATTTATTATTTATTTTTATCAACAAGTCTGTTTTTAATAATTAAATTTAAGATTGCTATAGAAGAGCAATATTTAAAGAATAAATTTAAGAATTACTTACTTTATAAAAAAGAGGTCAAATATTAATTCAATATAGATATGGATATTAATCAAATTAAATTAGATAATAAATTTAAATTAGTAGAAGCAAGTGCAGGAACTGGCAAAAGTTTCACTTTGGCTCACCTGGTTTTAAGAAATGTTTTGGAGAAAAAAATCAAACCACATGAGATACTCTTATTAAGTTTTACAAAAAATACGTGCTCTGAATTACGAGATAAAATACTTTTGAGATTTCAGGATCTAAAATTATATTTGCAAAATCATGATGAAAGTAAGATAGATAATATCCTTAAGGATTGGTATCTAAAGTTTAAGGAGAAGGAAAAATCTAAGAAAAAAATTATATCCGAAATTGATAATTTTGTTAATGAAATTTATAAATTACAAGTAACTACATTCCATGCTTTTTGCAATAATATTATTGATGAATATAGTATTGAAATAGGTGTAAATCAAAATCTATGCATTGAGAATAATATAGATAATTTGTATAAGGATGTAATAGATAGTTTGTGGATTGATGATTTTCTGAATCTTAAAGCTGGCCTAATTTCAGCAGTCAATAAAAAAAAAATAAGTTCTAGGTTTGGAACTAGAATAAATAAGTCATTTTTTGTGGAAATTTTAAAAAATATAGATCAAGAAAATATTTGTAAATTTCAATTAAGCAATAAATATCAGATTAGTGATTTAAATAATTATTTTAATGATTTCCTTTATTTAAATTGGAATGAGTTTTGTGTTGAATGGAATAAGAAAGGTAAGGAATTATTTTTTAAACTTATTGAGTTGGGTAAATTAATTAAGGAGAGTGGTGGTAAAAGTCAAATATATGCAGCAAATCCAAGGAATGATAAGTTTAATCAAATAAATTGTTGGATTGAAGAGATTAACAAAAGGCTTAATTCGCAAAACGTTATTGATTTTCTATATGATATTTCTAAAGATGATCTTTTATTAAAATATTTTTATAATGAAAATATATCTAAAGAAATAAAAAAATATAATCTAAAATTAGATTTTACTAGATTTAATTTATTACAAGAAAAAATTTATAAAATAAAAGAAGGGTTCTATACCGAATTTGTCAGAATATTTACCCAATTAGCCTATATAAAATTAATTGAATTAAAGAAAAGTTTTTTTATTTTCAACTTTAATGATCTTATAAAGACTGTAGAAAATAAATTTCTAGATTCAGAAATTAGTAATAGTATTACTCTATCTAAAATTCAAAAAAGATTTAAATGTGTTTTAGTAGATGAGTTTCAAGATACAGATGATATTCAGTGGAATTTAATAAAAAATTTCTTTAATACTAAAAATCATTTTTTACTTTGTGTAGGTGATCCAAAACAAGCGATCTACAAATTTAGAGGTGGCGATATTGAAACTTACTTAGATGCAAGATCTAATGCAATCGAAGTTTTTAGTCTTACAGATAACTATAGATCTTCAAAAAAGTTAATGAATGTTCTTAATAAACTTTATAAGAATGGACTTAAACAATCAAAAATAAACTATAGGAAATTAACCTCCAGAATTAATGAAAATATTAATTCTGAATTTAAATTAAAGGATGTATTTGAAATTGTAGAATTTTCAAAAAAAGAGACTAATATAGAGGATCTTGTAACTCATTACATAGTTAACTTTATTTTAAATAATAAAGAAATTGATATTAATAAAATTGCGATTCTTACATTAAATAATTCGCAATGCTTAGATTTGAAAAATAAATTAAATCAGTTTAACCTCCCATGCAAAATTCAAAATAAACAAAATATTTTTGATACAGAAGCAAGTTCTTTATTATTTTTATTAATTGAATGTTTACTAAATCCTAGGTTTTTTAAAAATATAAATTTGTTTGCTGCTTCAAAGTTTATAGAAATGGAATTAGAAGAATTACTTGGTGATGGAATTAGTAATAATTTAGAAATTTTGATTAATAAATTCATTACTTGGTCCAAGGAACTAAGAGAAAAAGGGTTTTTAAATATTGTTAATGAACTTATTATAAGTTACAAGTCATCCTCGATTATTCAAGATTCAGAGTTAAATTCAAATTTATTTCAACTTTCAGAAATTATTGAAATAGAATTAATTAATAATGATTTTAATCTCAATAAAGTTTTTAACTGGTATAAAAATCAGTTAGATCATTCTTTAAGAATTTGTAATGGAGAAGATTTCTTAACGAAAGATTATAATCTTCAAAATGGAATTAATCTTTATACCATTCATAGTAGTAAGGGACTTGAGTTTGAAATGGTCATATGTCCATATCTCTCAATTATTTCTAATAATTCAAATAAAATTAAAGGACCTATTTGGAAATCAAATATTGATAGAAACATATACATTAATATTTCTAATAATTACTCGAAGGTTGAAAAATTTAAGTTAATAGAAGAAGAAGATTTATTTAAAGAGAGTGAGAGGTTAATTTATGTAGCACTTACAAGGAGCAAATATAAACTTATAGTTTTTAATGATTTGGAAGATACGAATAATATCTTAAATAATGATTTACTTAATAATTTGGAAAATATTAATATTTATAAGTCTACTTTTAAAGGTTGTATAGAAAAAGAGAAAATTAAAGAAATTTTCACTAAGTTCCAAATAAACCGATTGAATAATAATCTTTGGAAAATCGATAATGTTAATAAAAAAATTTCTAAAGAATTTAATTCTGATCAATTCATTTCTTATTCAAGTTATTCTTCTTGGATACGTAAAGAGAAAAATATTGATGCAGTAATTAACCAATATAAGGATTATGAAGATAATATATCAATTATCAAAGGTTCTAATTTTAAGAATTCAAAGAATTATCCTAATTATTTTTCTTATCCAAATCCCTTAAGTGAATTTCCAAGAGGAAATATTGCTGGAACTTGCTTGCACAAAATAATAGAAAGATTTGAGTTTAGAAACGATAATAATCAAGAATTAATTGATTTAATTATTGAGGAATTGAAGTTTCATCAAATCGATACTTCTTTGGCTTTTAGAGTAAAAGATGCAATTTTAAGAATTATAAATATATCTTTAGGGAGTGAATTACAAAACAAGAAACTAGTTGAAATCCCAAATGCATACTTACTTAAGGAAGTTAAATATGATTTAACACTATCTTATGAAGGTAGAAATATAAATTCTCGCGATATATCAAAATGCTTTCTTTTAGATCAGGAATATGAATTTGGTGAGGATTATGCAGATAAAATAAATGATCTTCAAATCATGAATAAAGGCTTTCATTCAGGATGTATTGATTGTATTTTCCCTGTAGGTAAAACATTAGAAGATAGTAAATGGTGGGTAATTGATTGGAAAAGTAATTTGATTTCTGGAAGTGATAATAGTGATTGTTTACCAAGAAACTATAACTATGAAAATATGAGAGATGAAATGATTAAACATCATTATCCCTTGCAATCCCATCTTTATTTATTGGCATTGCATAGATTATTAAAATGGCGACTTAAAAATTATCAACCTCATAAAAATCTAGGAGGATATATTTATTTGTTTTTAAAAGGATTACCAGATTTTGAATTATTTGAAAAATATAATTCGAAAGATATATCTCCAGGTGTTTTTATTAGTAATGCACCTTTAAAGAGAATTAATTATTTGGATAACCTTTTTTAGAATGACTAACAAAAAGACTGATATTGAAAAGTTCCAATATGAACATATATTTAACTTAATCTTAGGTATTTTCAAATTCAATGAAAAAAAATATGGTAATTTTGTAAAAGATACAATAAGGATTCTTTTAGAGTTTGAAAAAAACGGTGAAACTATTATTGATGTAGATAATAGCTTAGTAATCTTTGAAATATTAGAAGATGGATGGCCCAATAAACATCTAAATATCTTAAAAAATATAGGCTTGATAGGCTTCCCAGATTCTCCATTCGTATTAGTAGATCGAAAATTATCTCTTGCAAAATGGTCAAGAAAGATAGAAAGAGTTATTAATTCATTTCTAAAAAAAATAGATAAGGATAATTTAATAAACTCGAAAATTTATAATGATGATAATAAAATTGATCAAATTAAAAATATATTTAAATATTCAAACTTAGTTTTTCTCCAAGGAGGACCAGGCACGGGTAAAACAACTTTAATAATAAAATTAATAATAGAACTCCTTCGAATTGATAACTTTTTAAATATTGGTTTGTCTGCTCCAACCGGTAAAGCTACAGCTCGTCTAAAAGAAGCTCTTAATGATAAAACAAATATTTCCTCTAGTAAATTTCTAGACCAAATAGAATTTCAAACTTTACATAGATGGATTTTAAATTTTCAAAATAAATCCCTTAAATTGAAATTTAAACTAAAAGAACTCGATATTTTCATAATTGATGAAATGTCAATGGTTAATATTGATTTGATTGAATCAGTTTTAAGTTTACTAGCAAAGGATTGTAAAATTATTCTAGTTGGAGATAAGAATCAATTGTCTCCAGTAAATAACTGTTCTATCTGGAATTATTTGTTTGAATATGGTGAAAATAGTTCGATTAAATCTTGTGTAGTAAATTTAGAGAAAACTTATAGAAACATTGGAGATATAGCATTAATTAGTACTTTAATATTTAATAATGATTATTCTTTACTTAATCAAAAGATAAAAGAATTAGAAAAAGATAATAAGTCAAAAGAAGTTACTATTTTAAAAAGTAGAGAAAAAGATATTCCAAAAAATCTATTTTTTTCGATTACAAGTCATCTTAGTAAGTTAAATCTTTCAACTTCAAATTTAAGTAAAAAAAAATATATATTTGATGAGGATATTGATAATTTGTTGCTTAATGAAAAAGCTTTAGTAGATAAGATATTTCTTGATTTACAAAGTCACTTGATTTTATGTGAAAAAAATTCTGGAATATGGAGTGTTGAATATTTGAATGAAATTGTTTTTGGTCAAAAAAAACCCTATGACCTTAAAACTCTTAACGAGGGTGTTCCTATCATGTGTACAAAAAATAATAGTGAACTTGGATTGTCAAATGGCGATATAGGTGTACTTATAGGTTTAAAAAATGAAAGAAAATATCTTTTTAGAAAATTTAATGATAATAACGAAGAAATTGTTGCATTAATCGATCCATCTAATTTAGAAAATGTTGTGCCAGCAATAGCCATTACCATCCATAAATCTCAAGGAAGTGAATCTGAGAAAGTAAGCATTTTGTGGTCCCCAAAATATAGAAGAAATAAATATACTGTAAAAAAACAAAAAGATAGTGAAAATATCTTTTGCAGAGATAATTTTGAAAGAAGGTTATTTTATACTGCTGTTACAAGAGCAAAGAAATTTCTAGATATATATTATTTAAATTAAATCTTATTTTTGATAAATTAGTAAGATTTTAACCCCAAGATGTTAGATTAATAATTCGGCTCTGCAAGGCTAGTCAACAATTTAAGTAAATTTAGATATTTGTTGAATGCCTAATCAGAAGATTATTGGGCATTTAAAATGGCTTTTAAAAAAGATAGTAACTCTCTTGAGAGTGAGCAGGAAAAATCTCAGAATGAAGATGCTTCCCTACTTGAGTTAAAGAACTTAGAAAGCAAAAAAGAAATTGAATCTCAACCATTGGAAGTATCGAAAGGAAATGATAATGAGAATGGTTTTCTCGATTTTGGGTTTAATCAGTCGATCTTAAATTCATTAAGAAATAAAGGATACAAAAATCCAACTCCCATCCAAAAAGCTGCAATTCCAGAACTAATGTTGGGCAGAGATTTACTAGGCCAAGCACAAACAGGAACAGGAAAGACTGCAGCTTTCGCATTACCATTAATAGAAAAACTTGCAGATAATAATGAATTAAATGCCAAGGTTTTAGTAATGACTCCTACAAGAGAATTGGCAACACAAGTCGCAGAATCTTTTAAAAGTTATAGTTCTGAATCTAGTAATTTTAAGACGGTTGCAATATATGGAGGTACCGACTATCGAAATCAAATTTCTGCATTGAAAAGAAAAGTTGACGTAGTAGTTGGTACACCCGGCCGAATAATGGATCATATAAGACAGGGAACCTTTAAAATTAAAGATATAAATTGTCTTGTTTTAGATGAGGCAGATGAAATGTTAAATATGGGTTTTCTAGAAGATATTGAATGGATAATAGATAAACTTCCGGAAAATAAGCAGATGGTATTGTTTTCAGCAACAATGCCTAGTGAGATAAGAAATATAGCAAAAAAATATCTAAATGATCCCGCCGAAATATTAATCAAAAGTATCAAAAAAGAAACTCAATTAATTTCGCAAAAATATTTATATGTACAAAGGCATCATAAGTTAGATGCTTTAAAAAGAATATTAGAAATTAATAACGAGGGCGTAATTATTTTTGTGAGGACAAAATTACTTACTACTTCAATAGCTGAAGCTTTAGAGAATTCAGGTCATACTGTGGCAGTACTTAATGGAGATATACCTCAAAATCAAAGAGAAAATACTGTAGATAGATTAAAAAAAGGATTTATTGATATACTGGTTGCAACTGATGTCGCAGCTAGAGGATTAGATGTTGAGAGGATAAAACTGGTTGTTAATTACGATTTTCCTTTTGATAAGGAAACATATACCCATAGAATTGGAAGAACTGGAAGGGCAGGTAGATCAGGAGAAGCAATTTTATTTGTTAATCAAAGAGAAAAACATTTTCTAAGAAACTTAGAAAACTCAACAAGAACTAAGATTGAAGAAATTAATATACCAAGTAATAAAATAATAAATGAAAAAAGGATGGAGAAACTTATAGAGAATGTTAATGAGAGTTCTTTATCTAAAGATGAAAATGAGGAAAATAAAGCTTTGATTATTGATGTACTGGATAATTTAAAAGAAAAACACTCTATGGATGACTCAAATATTGCAATGGCGGCGATTAATTTAGTAATAGGTAATAAAGCATTTTTTGTTAATGAAGATGATTCTTGGATTCATAAACAAAATAATACTGATCGAAATAGATCAAATAGAAATGGTAATAATCGTAATAGAAATTCAAATAGAAGAAATAATTATCAAAATGATTCTTTTGAAACCTACAAATTTAACTTTGGTAAATTTGATGGGGTTAGAGTTGCAAATATTATATCCACAATCTGTAATTCAACTAATATAAATGGTAGATCCATAGGTAAGATACAGATTTTTAATGATTACAGTTTGGTAGATTTACCCAGAGATCTGCATAGAGAAACTAAAAATAAATTAAAAAAAATTATAGTCAGAAAATAGGTATAGAGAATGAAAGCTAGCAAATATAAATTATTTATTTTTGTGAATCTGGTAATCCTATTAAACTCTTTTGATAGTTATTATTTAGCCCAAACCAATCAAAATTCATTCATAAAATTATTTTGTCTTCAGAGTGTCAAAGAGGAGATGTTGAAAGCAGAAATGGTATATAGTGAAGAAATCGCGAATGAAACATGTGAATGTTACTACGAAGAATTTACACAAACTGCAAGTCATCAAGATGCAAAAACAAAATGTAAATTAGAAACTAAAGAAAAGTTAAATCATAATAGAAAAATTTAATTGTTATTTTATGAGGTCTAAGAATAATCAAAATCCAATAATTAGACTTTATTTGAATCTGATTGAAGAAAGAAGGTTACTATTTTTTGCTTTTTTTAGTTCTATAATTAATAAAATATTAGATTTAGCTCCACCTGTAATAATTGGTCTTGCGGTGGATATCGTTGTAAAGGAACAGAATTCATGGATTGCTGGTTTTGGGATAAAAGAAGTTCCAACACAATTAATTTTTCTTGCATTTGCTTCAGGAATAGTTTGGTCTGGTGAATCCTACTTTGAATATTTATATTCGATTTTATGGAGAAATTTGGCTCAGCTATCGCAACATAAATTAAGAATAAAAGCTTATGAGCATATCCAGGAATTAGATATGGATTTTTTTGAAAATGATAATACAGGAAGACTATTATCTATTTTAAATGATGACATAAATCAACTCGAGAGATTCCTAGACCAAGGGGCTAATCAGATTATTCAGCTATTTATTACTGTCTTAATAATTGGGGGTACTATGATTTTTGTTGCTCCAAAAATCGCTTTATTTGCTTTCTTTCCTATCCCAATCATATTTTTAGGATCAATTAAATTTCAAAGAAAGCTTGCTCCAAAATATAGAGATGTTAGAAATAAAGCTGGATTGTTGGCATCAAGACTTAATAATAATTTAAGTGGAATTCTGACCATAAAAAGTTTTACTAAAGAAAAATGGGAACTAAATAGATTAAATAAAGAAAGTCTCGATTATCAAAGAAGTAATAAAGCTGCAATAAAATTATCTTCTGCTTTTATTCCTCTTATAAGATTTGCAATATTATTTGCTTTTATAGCGATTCTATTAATTGGAGGTTTCCAAACTTGGAACAAGAATCTTGATGTAGGTACTTATAGTTTTTTAGTGTTTATTACACAAAGATTATTATGGCCTTTAACTACTTTGGGGCATGTTTTAGATGATTTTCAGAGATCTATGGCATCAATAAATAGAGTAATTGATCTCATAGATACGCCTATAAAAATAAAAAATGGGAAAATAAAAATTGAACCCAAAGATACCAAAGGAAAAATAATTTTTAATAATGTAAATTTTAATTATCCGGGACGAGATTTAACTTTAAAAAACATAAATTTTAAAATTAAAAATAACTCAACATTAGGAATTGTTGGTTTAACAGGTTCTGGGAAAAGTACAATAATAAAATTACTTCTTAGGATTTATGAATGTAATAATGGGTCAATAACCTTGGATGGCATTTCTATTAAAGAAATAAATTTGAGGGATTTAAGAAAGTGTATTTCTTTAGTAAGTCAAGAAACTTATTTATTTCATGGCACTGTACAAGAAAATATTGCTTATGGCTCAATAAATCCAAGTTTTAAAGACATCATTAAAGCTTCGAAGATTGCAGAAGCTCATAAATTTATTGAACAATTACCAGATGGTTATAAAACTATAGTGGGAGAAAGGGGCCAAAGGCTCTCAGGCGGACAACGTCAAAGAATTGCTTTGGCTAGAGCTGTTTTAAAGGATGCTCCAATATTAATATTAGATGAGGCAACAGCATCAGTCGATAATGAGACAGAGGCTTTAATTCAAAAATCATTATCTAAAATCACAAAAGAAAGAACAACTATAGTAATAGCTCATAGATTAAGCACTATAAAAAATGCTGACAATATTATTGTTATTGATAAAGGTAAATTAGTTGAAAGTGGAAAACATGAAAACCTATTAAAACTCAACAAAATATATGCAGATTTGTGGAATGTTCAAGTAGGTATTTAGTATAAAATTTCTAAAACTATATTAGAAAGTTAAATGATTCAACTACATTACTAAACATGCCATCAACTTTATTCCATCTCTCTTCATTTGTTCCTACAGCAAAGGTATAAAGTGTTCCTCTATCAATTACGACAGTAGCCAGTTCGTGTCTGGCCTGTTCATTTAAATTTAGTTCATACTCTAAATCATAGAAAATATGATTGGATGCCTCCCTCTTGTTAGCATTTATAAGTTCCACCTTTCTGCCTGAACCTTCAGGAGCAATTACTTTATCAATTAATGTTTGACCTACTTCACCTGGGCTTCCCAATTGCTCTAATTGAACTTCTTTATTTACATCAGAAATCACTAAACTTAATGTCTCATTGCTATTGATTAAATCATGAAAAATAATTTCAGGTCCCCCATCGACTTTTACTCTGGTCCATCCTGTTGGATATAAAAAGGCATACCTTCCATCAGGACTTTGATAAGCTTCTAATCCTGCATTGAGACCTCCACTACAAGCACTAAGTATTAAACATAAAAAAATCAAAAATAAATATTTGAAAGGGTTAAATTTAATATTTTTCATTTTGTTTGAAATTACTAACTAAAGACATAATAAGACATTAAAAGCAAACAATTATGGCAATTCAGAATTTTGCGTCTAAATTATTTCTAGAAATAGTTTAATTTTGATTACTTATACAAAACCACTTTCAAAATTAATTGGTCATTTTGAGAAATTTCCAGGGATTGGTCCAAGAACAGCTCAAAGATTAGCCTTGTTCATTTTAAAACAACCTGAAAGTACAATAAGAGATTTCTCAAATGCATTGTTAGAAGCTCGTAGTAATGTAGGTCGTTGTAAAAAATGCTTTAATTTGACTTCAGAAGATGAATGTGAAATTTGTAGAAATACTGAAAGAAACCAAAAACTAATCTGTGTAGTCGCAGAAACAAAAGATTTACTTGCTTTAGAACGTGCTAGGGAATTTAAAGGTGTTTATCACGTTATTGGTGGTTTAATATCTCCAATGGATTCTGTTGGCCCTGAACTTTTAGAAATTAGAAGCCTAGTAGAACGAGTAAGTAAATCTGAAATTGATGAGATCATATTGGCATTGACCCCAAGTGTTGAGGGAGACACAACAAGCCTTTACATTGGAAAATTGTTAGCACCTTTTACTAAAGTTACGAGGATTGCCTATGGTCTCCCAATGGGCAGTGAACTTGAATATGTAGATGAAGTTACACTTGCTAGGGCCTTAGAAGGAAGAACAAAACTAACTTAGAAATGAGACAAAAAAATCTAACCAAGCATGAAAAAATATTAAGGCTTCCTTCTTGGATAAAGTTTCCTATTAGTAAAGCTTCAGATTTCGAAACAATACAAACACTTATCAAAAAGTCAAATATTCATACCATTTGTGAAGAAGCAAGATGTCCAAATAGAGCAGAATGTTATGCCTCAGGAACAGCCACTTTTTTGCTCGGTGGATCGATATGTTCTCGTTCTTGTGCATTCTGTCAGGTAAACAAAGGAAGACCTAGTTCAATAAATAAAGATGAATGTATTCAAGTCGCTGAAGCAGTGAAAGTACTAAATTTGAAATACGTTGTTTTAACATCTGTAGCTAGAGATGATCTTCCTGATCATGGTGCAAATTTGTTTATATCCACAATTAATGAGATTAGAAAGATTAATTCAACTACAAAAATAGAGGTTTTGACTCCAGATTTATGGGGAGGAGGCAAAAATTTTAATGAAACTAATGATCTTCAGACCGAAAGATTGAAAATGATCTTAGAAAAAGATCCAATTTGCTTTAATCACAATCTTGAAACTGTGGAAAGACTACAAAAAGAAGTTAGGAGAGGCGCAAATTATAAAAAATCATTAAGTTTACTAAAAAAGTCAAAAGATATTGCTCCTCATATTCAAACAAAATCAGGCATTATGTTAGGTCTTGGGGAAACATTGGATGAAATAAAATATACAATTTATGATCTTAAAAAAATACATTGTGATCAAATTACAATCGGCCAATATTTAAGGCCCTCATTAAATCATTTGGCAGTAAAGAAATATTGGGATCCATCAGAGTTTGAATATTTATATCGCTTCTCTAAGGAATTAGGATTCAAGAAAGTATCTTCTGGTCCATTAGTTAGAAGTAGTTATCATGCGGGTTAACTTTCTTCAATTAAAGAGAGTTTCTTTTCAATTTTTTTCAATATGGAAATACATTCCCCTTCCATTAGTGTACCTGCGCCTCCCCAGACCAATCTTAATAAAAGATCTACTGGGCTAGAACCAACTTCTTTCAAAATTTTGAAGCCTATTAACCTGAAATATCTTACAAGTTTTTTACTATATCCTTCACTATCAAAAATAGCTAAAAGTCTTGCTTTGTTGCTTGATTTTTTTTCAATTGCCCAAGCCATAGTTGTTGCCCATATTAATTCTGAAACAAAAGCCGGGGCCTTACTAAGGATTCTTAATGTATCAAGCTGAATACCTTGTTTATTTAAATAAGTCCAACCTTTCATTTCGGCCCAAATCTTAATGATGTTATCTTTCTGTTCTGCTATAACGATTCTAAAAAAACATAATCCAAGAGTTTCTCTAACTTGAATTTTAATTACTAACCCAATAATACCTGATAATTTTTCTAGTTCTTCAACTCTCATAATTTTGGAAAATTAGTTTTTATAGATTTTTGATTTTCTACTTTTAATCTATCGATCTGTTTTTGTCTTTCTTCAAATCTCTTTCTATCATCATCACTGAATTGATTTATGCAGAAATGACATTGTATACCCTCTCTATATTCTTTTCTTTTTTGATCTTGAATTGAAACTGGCATCCCACATGCATGACAAATGGAATAAGAACCTTTTTCTAATTCATGATCTAAGGCAACTCTTTTATCAAAAACAAAACATTCACCTTCAAATAAGTTTTTTTCTTCTGTTACATCATCAAGGTATTGCAGAATTCCCCCTTGCAGATGATAGATATTTTTATAACCTTTCTTTTTCAATAAACTAGTAGCTTTTTCACATCTGATACCTCCAGTACAAAACATGGCTATGTTTGCAGAATCTTTATTTTCTAAATGGGTATCTAAATGATCATCTACCCACTTTGGGAATTCACTAAAGTTACTTGTATTTGGGTTTATAGAATTCTGAAATGTTCCTACAGAAACCTCATAATGATTTCTAGTATCAATGACTATTGTATTTTGATTTTTGATTAATTTATTCCAATTAGCTGAGTCAATATAAGTCCCATTATCTTGTTGAGGATTTATTTCAGGGACACCCATGGTAACTATTTCTTTCTTGATTTTTATTTTTAATTTTTTAAAGATTTTCTTTTTTGAAAAGTTTACTTTTATATTCAAATTTCTATTATCGGCATAACTTTTAAGTAAATTGATAACAATATCAATTACATTTTTATATGCACAAATAGTTCCATTAATACCCTCATTTGCAAAAATTAATAAACCTGAAAGATCGTTTTCATTTTCAATTTCTAACAATTTATTTTTTAGATCAAGAATTAAGTTTTCTTGAAATGGGAAGAAAGAATAAAGAGAAACTATTTTATAATTTTTTCCTTTCATAAAGAAGATAATGTTTTTTCACAAGTTTCAAAATCTTTGTTAAATGATACTCCAACCTCTTTAAGAAGTTTTCTATCTGATTGAAAAGATGGATTTGAAGTTGTGAGTAACTCATCTCCATAAAAAATTGAATTTGCACCACATTGAAAACATAAAATTTGGGCTTCTTTTGAGAGTTTTTCTCGTCCTGCACTTAATCTTATTTTACTTTTAGGCATAAGAATTCTTGCTGTAGCTATCATCCTTATCATTTCAATAGAATCAATTTCTTGATTATCTTCTAAGCCAGTACCTTCAATAGCTACTAATGAATTTATAGGAACACTTTCAGGGTGTGGATTCATGTTTGAAAGCACTTCCAAAAGAGATGCTCTATCGCCATTAGTTTCACCCAAGCCTATTATTCCTCCGCAACAAACATTTATTCCTGCATTTCTTATTCTTTTGATAGTATCTAGTCTGTCTTGATAAGTTCTAGTTGTAATAATATTTTTATAATGCTCAGGACTAGTATCAAGATTATGATTGTACGCTGTCAAACCTGCATCAGCTAGTCTGGAAGCTTGTTCTTCTGTAAGCATCCCAGCAGTAACGCAGGCTTCCATTCCTAGAGCTCTCACTCCACTTACCATCTTTAACATTGCATTAAAAGATTTACCATCTCTAATTTCTCTCCATGCCCAGCCCATACAAAATCTATCTGCACCTTCATTTTTTGCTATTCGAGCTCTGGCCAAAACCTCTCCAACTTGAAATTGTGGATGACTTTTGATTTCGCTAGCGCTATAAATTGATTGACTACAATACGAACAATTTTCCTCACATCCACCAGTTTTTACGCTAAATAATGAAGCTAATTGGATTTTGTACTTATTGAATTTCCTGTGTACTGTTTGTGCTTCCCACATCAAGTCAATAAGAGGCATATTTAGTATTTCCAATATCTCTTCTTTATTCCAATTGAACCTAATTTCTCTTAATAACTGATTATTCGACTTGGTCATTTTTTGTTAGGAAGAACATTTAGAATCTTCAAAAGATGATTCATTTGGTAATGATTCTATACCGCCGAAACGTCTATTTCTCGATTGGTAATCAATTATTGCCTTATGAAATTCAAACTCATTAAAGTCTGGCCACAGTACATCAGATATGTAAATTTCTGAATAAGCTAATTGCCATAAAAGAAAGTTACTTATCCTTTTTTCTCCACTAGTTCTTATAAGTAATTCTGGATCCTTAATTCCTTGAGTTAACAATTCTGAATTAAATAATTCTTCATTAACTTCACTTGGATTAATTTCTCCAGAAGATGATTTTAATGCTAGTTCTTTTGCGACCTTTACTATTTCTTGTCTACCTCCGTAATTGACACAAACATTTAATAAAAAAGTCTTGTTATTTTTAGTTAAAGATTCTGAGCTAAAGATTATTTTTTTTAATTTTTCGGGGAACGGAGTTAAATCTCCGATAAATTTCATTTTAATATACTCTTGATGAATCTCTTCAATTTCGTTTTTTAAAACTTCAGCAAAAAGATTTATAAGGAAATCAACTTCTTTCTTTGGTCTTGTCCAATTCTCTGTTGAAAATGCATAAACAGTGAGTACCTTGCAACCTAATTTTTTTGATGCTTTAATTATCTCTTTTAAGACATTAACCCCTTTGTTATGACCATATGATCTAGGTAAGCCCTTTTTAGTTGCCCATCTCCCATTACCGTCCATAATTATTGCTACATGTTCAGGCACTTTTTGCTTATCAATTTTTGTGGATAAGTCTTTTTTTTTCTTGTCAATTATTTTTTCTAAACTCATTATTTAATCCTTTTTGTTAGTAAATATCTCTGATTTATTGGACTCTTTTTCATTTATTTCACTGATAATATTATCACTTAGATTTGTTTTTTGGGATAAAGCATTTTTACTTAAAGAGGCTTTACTTGTTCCCATAGAATTTTGATTCCCTATCAAATTTATAAGAAGTTCTTGTAACCTGCTGCTTGTAATTGGTCTTTCGAGTTTTCCCTGGTTCGCTAATGATAAAGTACCTGTCTCTTCAGAAACAACAATACAAATACACCTATCAAATCTTTCTGTAATTCCTAATGCAGCCAAATGTCTTGTGCCGTATCTACTAATTCCTTGCCTCGAGAGAGGAAGTATTACACCCGCAGATACTATTTTGTTACCTTTCACAAGAACTGCTCCATCATGCAATGGTGTATCTGTTGCAAAAAGATTTATTAAAAGGTCAGTTGATAATTGAGCCTCAATATTTGTTCCTGAATATAAAAAATCTTCAGGCCTTAAATCACTCCCTAAATCGACAACGATTAAAGCACCTCTTCTGTTCTGGGAGAGTTTACCAGCAGTATCAACTAACTTAGAAATAGTCGTTGATGTTGCTCTAAATTCCTTGGGCGGATTGCCTAGTAATACAGCCAACCTACCAGTGCCTAATAATTCCATTAATCTTCTTAACTCTCCTTGCCAAAGTATCGCTAAAGAGAGCGAGCAAGCGAGGACTACAGCATCAATTAATTTGGATGTAAGAGGAAGGTATGCATATCTTTGAATAAACCATGCAGTTGAAACTAAAAATAAATAGCCCCTTAAAAGCCATAATGTCCTTTGTTCTTTTACTCTGGAAAATAATAAAAGTCCGAAACCAACAGCAAATAATACGTCTAAAAAAAGCTTTAAATTTATAATCCCCCAAAAATTCACATTAAAAACAAAATTAATTTAAATGTACCTAACTTTGTTTAATAAAGCGATCAGGCAAGACATCATATTTTAAAAGATCAAATGAACTTTCTCTCTTTTGAATAATCTCCGCTTCACCATTACATACTAAAAGAGTCGCAGGTCTTGGAATTCTGTTGTAATTAGAACTCATTGAATTGTTGTATGCACCAGTACCAAAAACACATATAAGATCTCCTGTTTTGCAATCTGCTAATTCTATCTCCTTAAACAGTACATCTCCTGATTCACAGTGCTTGCCAGCGATAGTATATTTATTTTTGGAATAAATATTATGGGGATTACTTACTAAACATGCAGAATAATTTGATTGATATGTTATTGGTCTTGGATTATCACTCATCCCACCATCAACAGATAAATATGTTCTAATCCCTGGAATCTCTTTGAAAGCCCCAATTTTGTAAATTGTTATTCCGGCTGTTGAGACAATAGATCTTCCAGGCTCACACATCAGTGTAGGTAAATCTAAATTATGTTTTTTACATGCTTTAACAACTGAGGTGGAAATTGTTCTTACCCATTCCTCAATTGAAGGGGGATCATCCTTTTCTGTATATTTTATACCTAAACCTCCGCCAACATTTAATTCTTCAATATCATGGCCAAATTTTTTTGCGTTTAGAATAACATTTACCATTATTTCTCCCAGATCCTTATGAGGATCCAGTTCAAAAATCTGGGAACCAATATGTGCATGTAACCCCTTTAACTTTAGATGTTTTGTATTACTGATTTTGGCAAATAAAATTTTTAAATACTCAATTCCGAAACCAAATTTACTATCAAATGATCCTGTTCTAATATATTCGTGTGTGTGGCATTCTATTCCAGGAGTAAAGCGAATCATTATTTCTAAGTTGCGATTAAAAGAATTTGATAGCACCTCTAATCTTTCTAAGTCATAATCATTATCTACAATTACTTTTATGTTATTTCTAACTGCAAACTCTATTTCTTTGTCTGATTTATTATTCCCATGAAAAACAATTTTCTCATTAGGCACCCCACCTTTAAGTGCCGTTAATAGTTCTCCTTCTGAAACTGCATCAAGTCCTAAACCTTCTGATGAAACAAGGTTACTCATAAAGATAGAACTATTTGCCTTAGAGGCATATATGGGTAGTGATTTTCCTGGATAATATTTTTCTAAGGCTTTTTTATAAGCTCTACAAGAGTTTCTTAAAGTGACTTCATCCAAAATGTAAAGAGGAGAATCATATTTTTTAACTAATTCTTCAATAGAACATCCACCAATTGATAATTTCCCATCGTTCCCAATGGATGTCGTAATAGGTACGATATTTTTATTTGGACTTTTGAGGTCGATCTTTTCATTTAAAAAAGAATTTTTTTCTTCCATGGAGAAATATCAAGTATGGTTATGATAAAAATGACATCATCTAAGATGATCTTTAAATTTAAATTTTTTGGGTAATTTAGCTTATTATAAAATGATATCCGTTAAACAATTAAATGATAAAGATATTGATTTATGTTATGAATTAGATTCAAATACAATTTCATTATGGAGCAAAAAGCAGTGGTCTGAAGAACTAAAAAAAGAAGGGATAAAAGTTTTAGGGTTATTGCTTCCAGATTCAGTAATAGGAATATGCGTTCTTCAGGTGGTTCTTGATGAAGCTCATATAAATTATTTTGTAGTAAATCAGAAATTTAGGAAAAAAGGTTTTGGAACTTACCTTATGAGCTATTTAATAAATCAATGCGAAAAATTAAAAATTAATAAATTGTTTTTAGAAGTATCACATACTAATGGAACCGCAGAAAAATTTTATAGTCGCTTTGATTTTTGTACTGTAGGAGTAAGAAGGAATTATTACAAAGACGGTTCAGATGCTCTCTTGAAAGAAAAATTTTTAACAAATAAATAATTAAAAAAAATTTAAAAATTTAATTGTTCGGATAACCAGAATGCTTGAAAATACTATAATTTACTGCTATATCACTAAAAAAGTTAAATTTAATTCAATAAAATATACTTTTGGGTATTCACAAAAGCTCATTCTGAACACAAAATTGACATATTACTGGTAGGTTATTAGTAGAAATTTAATCTTCTAATGTTTGAAAGATTTACAGAAAAGGCTATAAAGGTCATTATGCTTGCCCAAGAAGAAGCAAGAAGACTAGGTCATAATTTCGTTGGAACAGAACAAATATTATTAGGTTTAATTGGAGAAGGTACAGGTGTTGCAGCTAAAGTTCTAAAATCACTAGGCGTTAATTTAAAAGATTCCAGAATAGAGGTTGAAAAGATCATTGGTAGAGGTTCAGGTTTTGTTGCTGTAGAAATCCCTTTTACTCCAAGGGCAAAAAGAGTATTAGAATTATCTCTAGAAGAAGCCCGTCAATTGGGTCACAATTATATAGGAACTGAACATCTCTTATTAGGTTTAATAAGAGAGGGTGAAGGTGTAGCTGCTAGGGTTTTAGAAAATCTTAGTATTGATCTTACAAAAGTAAGAACTCAAGTCATTAGGATGTTAGGAGAAACAGCTGAAGTAGGAAGTGGAGCTAATTCAAATAAAGGTAATTTAAAGACTGCCACTTTAGATGAATTTGGAACAAATTTAACTAAGTTAGCTAGTGAATCAAAACTTGATCCAGTCGTTGGCCGTTATTCAGAAATTGATCGTGTTGTTCAAATATTAGGTAGGAGAACTAAAAATAATCCAGTTCTTATTGGGGAGCCTGGCGTAGGTAAAACAGCTATTGCTGAGGGTTTAGCTCAAAGAATACAGCTAGGAGATATTCCTGACATACTTGAAGATAAAAGGGTTTTAACTCTTGATATTGGGCTTTTGGTGGCTGGAACTAAGTATAGAGGTGAATTTGAAGAAAGATTAAAAAAGATAATGGAAGAAATAAAATCTGCAGGTAACGTAATATTAGTCATAGATGAAGTGCATACTTTAATTGGTGCTGGAGCTGCTGAAGGAGCTATAGATGCAGCAAATATTCTTAAGCCAGCACTAGCCCGAGGAGAACTCCAATGTATTGGTGCAACAACACTTGATGAATATAGAAAACATATCGAAAGAGATGCAGCATTAGAGAGAAGATTCCAACCTGTCATGGTTGGGGAACCGTCTATTGAAGATACAATCGAAATCTTAAAGGGACTTAGAGAACGTTATGAACAACATCATCGTCTTAAAATCACTGATGATGCTCTAGAGGCTGCAGCTCACCTTGGCGATCGCTATATATCCGATAGATTTTTGCCCGATAAAGCTATAGATCTTATTGATGAGGCAGGAAGTAGAGTTCGTTTAATGAATTCTAAACTTCCACCTGAAGCTAAACAAATAGATAAAGAACTAAGACAAATTCAAAAACAAAAAGAAGAATCTGTAAGGGACCAAAACTTTGATCAAGCTGGTCAATTAAGAGAGAAAGAGATGGAATTGTCCGCAAAAATTAAAGAGGTTCTTGATAATAAAAAAGAAACTACAGCTGAGGACGAATCTAATATAGATACAAACTCGTTAAATAATGATTCAAAACTATTACAAAATCCTATGGTCTGCGAAGAAGATGTTGCACACATTGTAGCTTCTTGGACAGGTGTACCCGTTCAAAAATTAACTGAAACAGAATCAGTAAAACTCCTCAATATGGAGGAAACACTTCACCAAAGACTAATAGGTCAAGATGAAGCTGTAAAAGCTGTTTCTAGAGCTATTAGAAGAGCAAGAGTTGGTTTAAAAAATCCTAATAGACCTATCGCGAGTTTTATCTTTTCAGGTCCTACTGGTGTAGGTAAAACTGAATTAACTAAATCTTTAGCTTCATATTTTTTTGGTAGCGAAGAAGCAATGATCAGATTAGATATGTCAGAATTTATGGAAAGACACACAGTTAGTAAACTTATAGGTTCGCCACCAGGATATGTTGGTTTTAACGAAGGTGGTCAACTTACTGAGGCTGTCAGAAGAAGACCTTATACAGTTGTTCTATTTGATGAAGTAGAGAAAGCTCATCCGGATGTCTTCAATTTATTATTACAACTTCTTGAGGACGGCAGACTAACTGATTCGAAAGGTAGAACTGTTGATTTTAAAAATACTTTGTTAATAATGACTTCAAATATTGGTTCAAAAGTGATTGAGAAAGGTGGAGGCGGTTTAGGATTTGAGTTTTCTGGTGATTCTGTTGAAGATAGTCAGTACAATAGAATTAAATCTTTAGTTAATGAAGAACTAAAGCAATACTTTAGACCTGAATTTTTAAATAGACTTGATGAAATAATTGTTTTCAGACAACTATCTAAAAATGAGGTTAAAGAAATTGCTGAAATAATGTTGCAAGAGGTTTTTGGAAGATTACAAGATAAAGGCATTAAATTAAGCGTAACTGATGCTTTCAAAGAAAGACTTGTTGAAGAAGGTTATAACCCTTCTTATGGAGCAAGGCCTTTAAGACGAGCAGTTATGCGCTTATTAGAAGATAGTTTGGCAGAGGAAGTTCTTTCGGGGAGAATAAAAGATGGTGATAAGGCTCTTGTAGATATAGATGATAATAAAAAAGTTACAATCAATATCTCTTCTGAAGAATCTCAACAGGAGTTAGCAGGTGCTAACTTTTAGTAAATTCACTTAAAAAATGCAATCAATCTCTCCAGAAACCATATTTAGGGGGAATGATGCCTGGGAAAAAGCTCTACCTCATATTGCTAATTTAACTAAATGCCCATTGATTTTAGGTAGAAGTGCTTGTACCAATGATATTAAAAATAAAATTCTTAGAGATTTAAAGAATCTAGAACTTGATGTCAATTCGGCAAATCTACAATTTGATTGCTGCTATGAAGATATTTTAAAAGTTAAAGATATCATCTTAAATAATAAACATGATGCTGTTATCGCAGCAGGAGGAGGTAAAGTTCTTGATTCCGGCAAATATATAGCAGAAAGTCTTGATATTCCTTGTATTACAGTACCTCTCAGTGCGTCTACATGCGCGGGTTGGACGGCTTTATCAAATATTTATACAAAAAAAGGTCAATTTATAAAGGATGTTGCATTGAGATCTTGTCCAAAAGTCCTAGTATTCGATCATAAATTTATTCAAACAGCTCCATCTAGAACACTTGCAAGTGGAATAGCAGATGCTTTAGCAAAGTGGTATGAATCCTCAATAACAAGTTCAACTATAGATGATGGTCTTGTACAACAAGCTATTCAGATATCAAGAGTTCTAAGAGATCAATTACTAATAAATGGAGCAAAAGCATTTAAAAATCAAGTTAAAAATAATTCTTCTTGGCGAAATACTATAGAAGCATGTGGACTTACTGCAGGATTAGTTGGGGGTATCGGTGGAGAAAAGTGTAGGACAGCTGCAGCACATGCTATTCATAATGCAATTACTCAGATTATTACCCCTAATAAATTCTTACATGGTGAGATTGTTGGAGTTGGATTGTTATTACAATTAAGACTTGAAGAAATGAAAAATAATAATAAATTAGCTGATCAGTCTATTAAACAATTATTAGTACTAATGAAAGAATTGGAATTGCCAACTACTATCTCAGAATTAGGAATTAATGTTTTTGATAATCAAAATTTAGATAAAATTGCCGATTTTACTTATAGAGATAAATCTGAAATTCACTTTTTGCCTTTTAAAATTAGTAAACAAGACATAATTGAGGTTATTGTTAATTCTGAACAACAAAAAATTAAAATATAATTATATTTTTGACTAAAACTCATTTCGAACAACTTAGTGATTTAAATATTGATTTTTTTGAGAGTGCCAAAAATTCACTATTAGATCCTTTAGGTCTTTATTTGGCAAAAGATGTACAGTGGATCAAACTTAATGAAAACTGGAACTCTTTGAAATTCCCAGTAGTTATGGGAGGAAAAGGTCAACCTATACTTCTCCTCCATGGCTTTGACAGTAGTTTTTTAGAGTTTAGGAGAATATATCAATCATTAAAAAAAAATTTCCAAGTTATAATTCCTGATCTTTTAGGGTTTGGTTTTAGCCCTAGGTGCGCAACAAATGAATACAATCCCTCTAAAATAATTTCATATTTAATTGATCTCCTTAAGACATTACAAATAACAAAAAATCTAAAAATTATTGGTGCCTCTATGGGAGGGTCAACTGCTTTACAACTTGCTTTTGAAATACCTGATTCTATTGATAAAATTATTCTTTTGTCTCCCGCCGGATTGTTTGGAGAACCTAAGAGTATACCTTTCCCTCTTAACCAAATAGGGGCCTCATTTCTTGGATTGCAGCAGGTCAGAAAAAGTCTTTGTAGGCAAGCATTTGCTTTTCCAGATGAGTGTGTTGGTGAAATGGAAGAGCAAATTGCTTCAATTCATTTAGGTTGTAAAGGATGGAGGAATTCACTTGCATCATTTGCAAAAAGTGGAGGATTTGCTGGAACACAAAAATATATTCAAAATATCCCAATCAAATCAGTATGTGGAGAAAATGATCGCATTCTTGGGAAAAAAGAGATTAAAAATATAAGAAAAATTGATAAATTAAATTTTATAGGGTTGCAAAATTGTGGTCATTTACCTCATGTAGATTTACCATCATTATCTAGTAAAGTTATTCAAGATTATTTTTTGGAATAAAAAATTTCATAATTAATTTAGATACTTGAGAATTATAAAAATGTAATACAAAACAGATGGAGTAAAAATGTAACTGTCAATTCTGTCAAGAATGCCTCCATGCCCTGGTAAAAAAGTTCCCGAATCTTTTATTTTTGCATCTCTCTTCATCATTGATTCAATTAAATCTCCAACTAATGCCATAAGAGAAATTAAAATTCCATATAAAATTCCAACTAATATTGGATTTTCCCAATTAAGTAAAAATGCGAAAAATATTGCTAATAAAATTGAACAAGATATTCCTCCAATTAAACCTTCTATTGTTTTGCTCGGAGATATTGGAGAAAGAGATTTTTTACCAAATGACTTACCAACGAAATAAGAACCAATATCACTAGCTACAATTAAAAAACAAGAGGTTAAAGTTAAATGAAGACCTGCTGTATTAGATAAGTTTTCAAATGAAATAAAACCATGATTTGAATTTATTATCACTGACTCTAACCCCCTTAACTTAATCCAGTAACTAGGTAAAAAACCTAAATAGAATAAACCAAAAATAGAAGCTGCAATATCGGAAATTGTTCCAGGCTTTGGTTGAAAAAGTAACCAAGTACATATTACAACTGAACATATAGGTAAAATTGAATTTGATATTTCCCCTTCAATCAATCCTCTTGTCTCAAGATAAGTAGTAATTATAATAACGAAAGATGAAAATAATGTGGTTTTAGTTGCTGGTTTTATTCCTTTAAATTCTGCCATCCTGAAAAATTCTAATAATGCTAAATAAGTAAGCAATGCTGTTGCTAAGGTAAAAAACCATCCCCCTAACAAAACAACAATTAAACCAAATATTCCTATAAGTAATCCGCTTCTCAATCTCATATCAAATTTCTATGTTTTTATGACTCTTATATTAAAATTTAACAGATCTTCGTTACATAAACTTTGATTATTTATCCAATTAAATCTATTAACATCAATTTTTTCTCCAGGAACTAGTAGAGGTATCCCAGGAGGATAAGGGCAAATAATATCTCCAGATATTTTATTTAATGATTGCGAAAAAGGAATACTCTTAGTCTCACTTCTCCAAGCAATTCCAATTTGAATTTCGGGTACTTCAACTAATTTAAAGGGCGATTGAAGCACTTCTAAACTTTTTAATTTTTTGGAATTTATTAGTAATTTATTCCACAACTTTTCAAATAAATTAAGAAAATCATTTTGATTCGCAAACCCTAAGCAAAAAGTTAGCGTAAACATTTCTGGTAATTCAGCAATAAGACCATTTTTATAAAAAAATTTATCAGCAGTGAAACCATCAATTCCAACCTTAGAGGTATTCAATACAATTTTTAAGGGGTCTTGGGTTTCTATGAGAGGAATATTCTTTTGGATTAATCTTTTGTAGATACTTTTTGCCTCTAAAATTCTTTTTTGATATTTTGATAAACTTTTTTTATTAAGCCAGTCTTTAATAGACTCTTCACAAGAAGAAAGTAATAGGGCACTCGGACTTGTAGTTTGCAACAAATTAATACTCTTAATTAAATTTTGCTCATTTACTAGATTCCCTTTATACCAAAGTGCAGCAGTTTGAGTTAAACCATTTAGCGACTTATGCAATGAGTGAACGACCAAATCAGCGTTTGATATTAAAGCGGATTTTGGTAGGTCCAGGTTTTCACAAAAAAGGAAATAAGAACCATGGGCTTCATCAACCAAAACAGGTAAATTTTTTTGATGACAAAGATCTATTAAAGGCCCTAAATCACCTGCGTAACCTTGATAAGATGGACTTACAAGAATTACACCAACAATTTTTTTCTCATTAAAATTTATTTTTTTAAATACATTTTCCAACCAGTTTTTTGTGATTGGTTTGTAATGACCGTTTTCTGATGAAAAATCTAGGTCAAAGAATATTGGTTGTATGTTCTGCATCGCACAGATTTTTATAATACTTATATGGACATTTCTTGGCATCAGGATAGTTTCGCCAGGATTCGCCATTGCAATTACAGCTGATTGTAATAATCCTGAGGCTCCATTAACTCCAAAAAAACATCCTTTCGCCCCAAATTTGTCAGAGAATTCTCTTTGAGTTTTGGCAATAAGTCCGCTCTGGGATAGAGGTGAGCCTATCTCTGGCAATTCGGGTAAGTCCCAATATCCAGGTTGTTTTTTCAATAATTTCACTAATCTCTTGGGTAAAGCTGCCCCTCTGTTATGAGCAGGAAAGAAAAGTGACTTTAAAAACTTTTTAGTTAGAAAAGATGAAATGCTCATAAAGTATTATTGATATATATAGAATGGTCTAATAAGAATCCTTCTTTGATATTTTTTAACTTTAATGACAAGGTCTTATTCGCAATACTCGGCAAAAAATGACTTAATTTGGTTGGTTTTGAGACCATGGATTTTCATCCCGAGAGTTTTATATATCCTTTTAACTTTTATTTTTCTTTTTTTAAGAATACTTTTTCAAGGTAACAGTAAAAACAAAAATGTACAAAAAAATCTCTCCAAATATCTTTTTGATGTAATAACAGATTTAGGACCTTGTTTTATAAAATTAGGTCAGGCACTTTCAACTAGACCTGATCTTGTTAGACAAGATTGGCTGACAGAACTTACCAACTTACAGGATAATCTCCCGGCATTTGATCATAAAATTGCTTTAAAAATAATTGAAGAGGAACTTGGCGCCCCACCAAGTGAATTATTTGATGAGTTCCCTGAGAGTCCAATTGCCTCAGCAAGCTTAGGTCAGGTTTACAAAACAAAAACAAAAAATAATACTTATGTAGCTGTAAAAGTACAAAGGCCGAATTTGTACTTTCTTATAAGAAGAGATGTTGTGATATTAAGGTTTTTAGCAACTTTTTTCTCACCATTTTTGCCATTAAATATTGGTGTTGGAATTGGAGAATTAATAGATGAATTCGGCAAGGCACTTTTTGATGAAATTGACTATGAAAAAGAGGGTGAAAATGCTTTAAAGTTCGCAAATTTATTCAAAGAAAACCCAAATGTTTTTATCCCTAAATTCGAAAAACAGTTTTCATCAAAGAGAATTATTACAACCTCCTGGATTGATGGAGTCAAGTTAAGAGATAGGTCTTTATTGGAGGAAAATAACTTAGTACCTTCCTCTTTTATAAAAACTTGTGTAATCAGTGGTCTTCAGCAATTATTTGAATATGGATATTTTCATGCTGACCCACACCCTGGGAATATGTTTGCTCTTAAAGGAGGAAATGCAGATTATGGAAATTTAGCTTATGTAGATTTCGGAATGATGGATACAATTACAAATTCAGATAGACTCACTCTCATTAAGGCTATTGTTCACATAATAAATGATGAATATTATCTTCTTGCAAAAGATTTTCAGAAATTAGGTTTTCTAACTAAAGAACAAGATCTTCAGAAACTTGTTGAACCATTAAAAGAAGTATTAGGAGGATCTCTAAGCGCTGAGGTTGGCAATTTTAATCTTAAAAATGTAACTGATAAATTTTCAAAACTAATGTATTCTTATCCATTTAGAGTACCCAGTAGGTTTGCTTTGATAATAAGAGCTGTTGTTAGTCAAGAAGGTTTGGCACTAAGACTAGATCCTGAATTCAAAATTTTGAAAATCGCATATCCCTACATAGCTAAAAAACTACTTACTGATAATTCTGATGAGATTTTAGAAATTCTTTTAGAAGTTGTTTTTGATAATAAAGGAAGAATTCAAATAAAAAAAGTTGAAAGTTTACTAAATATTTTATTTAAAGATTCTGAAAATATTAATTCAGACCTAATACCAGTTGCCAATGCTGGATTGAAATTATTTGTTAGTAAAAAAGGATCCGAAGTTCGGAAGAATCTTCTTTTAAGCCTTATAAAAGATGACAAACTAGAATTAACTGATGCAAAAAAACTTTTAAGTTTAATTAGAGATACATTTAGCCCTTTGAATATCGCAAAAAGTGCGGTTCAAAATATTATTTCTCCAGTTTAGTTTTTATATTTACTTCTAATTAATTTACTTATGATTTTTAAATGATTAAAATTAAATAGAATACTTACTTTTAAAATTGAGTAGTCAAATAATTAATGAAATTGTAAATATGGAATGAATATTTTTAAAAATCTTTTTTTAGTAGAAAAAAATTCTGTGATTGATAATGAAGTAAATCATAGTTTAGTGGATCAGTATGTAGAAATCGCAAAGTTAGTAAAAGAAGCGAGAATCCAAAAAAATATCACAATTCAAGAATTGTCACGTATTTCAAAAATTCATCAACAAATAATAATTTCTATTGAAGACAATAACAAAAATAATAGACCAAAGTATCCATTTATAAGATCAATATTAATCAAATTAGAGGAATGCTTAGGATTAGAAAAAAATACACTAGAAAAATTAGCAATTAGAGAAGGAGAAAATTTTAAGAAAGAAAAAAATGATTTTATTCTCAACAAATTCGATATTATAAATACTTGGCAGGGAAGCCTTTTGTATTTTTTTATTTTAATTTTTACGGTTTTTATATTGAAGAGATATTTTATTTTAAATGTAAATGTTATTGAGATTCAAAATATTGAAAACAAAATCATTGATAAATAGACTTCAATAAGTCTATATTATCTGGTTCTTCCAAAATTATTTCCTAGCTCACTAAATTTCCTAATATTGTCATCTATTTCTTCTAAAGATCGATTTAACTTCCATTTCCAATTGTTTTTTATAGTACCAGGTATGTTTAATCTGCTTGAGTCATCTAGAGATAAAATATCTTGTATTGGAGCAATAAAGAGATTGGCATTTGTATCCATGCCTATTTTTATTAAACTCCATGAAGGATTTTCAGAGAATTTATATTCATCTTTTATTCGTTTTTTTGCGTTAATATCTAAACATTCCCACCATGAAATGGAAGTAGAGTTATCGTGGGTACCTGTATAAACTACCCAATTTTCTCCTTCAATATTCTTAGGTAAATATGGGTTGTCTTCATTTCCATCAAAAGCGAACTGTAATATTTTCATTCCTGGAAGCTCAAAATATTTCCTTAATTTTTCTACATCAGGTGTTATTACTCCCAGATCCTCCGCGATGATTGGTAGGAAGTCAGTGCCTAAATCAATTTTTAGTTTATTTAATAGTGTTCTTCCTGGAGAATTTATCCATTTACCAGAAATTGCTGTTTTAGAATTACCATTAACTCTCCAGTAACCAGCTAAACCTCTGAAATGATCTAATCTCAACAAGTCAACAAGTTCAAATTGCCTTTTAAATCTTTTTCTCCACCAATCGAAATTAGTACTCTTATGTTTTGACCAAAAGTAAGTTGGAGTCCCCCATAATTGTCCTGTTGATGAAAAATAATCAGGAGGTACACCACTTTGAAAGATTAAATTTCCATTTTTAAAAATTGAAAATAGTGATTTATTACTCCATACATCGGCGCTGTCCCTCGAAACATAAAAGGGCAGATCTCCAATTAACTTGACATTATATAGTTTTGCAAATTTTTTAATAGCACTCCATTGTTCATCTAGATGCCACTGTATTAATTTTTTAATAAGTATCTTTTCGCTTTTTGTATTAATCCATGATTTTAGAAATTCGCTATTTTTTATTTTAAATTCTTTAGGCCATTCCCACCAAGGTAACATATCAAATTCCTCCCTGATAACAACAAATGTGGCATAATCTTCAACCCAAGAATTCTTTCTAGTCCATTCATTAAAATTAAGTTTTCTCTCTTCAGATTGGGAACTCCATCCTTGCAAAAGGAGGCTACCTAATTTTTTTGTTAAATTAGTCGCAGCATCAAAATCAAAATAATTCTTACTCTGATTTTTGGGACCTAATTCTTCTAAATTAGAAATGAAGATAAAACCCTTTTCGATTAAATAATCTATATCAAGAAACCATGGATTCAGCGCAAAGCTAGATGGTGAACTATATGGCGACCCAGTAGAATCAGTTGGTGTAAGAGGTAAAAATTGCCAGTATTCGATACCATGGCTATGAAGCTTTTTTATCCAATCTTTAGCCCCTCTACCAAAAGTTCCACAAACTCTTCCTCCTGGTATACATGAAGGATGCATAAGTATTCCTATTGATTTTTTTTTAAGAACTGTTTGAATAGACATTTTTTAATTATATTTTTATTATTTACTATTAAATGTTTATTAATCCTCTAAGTTCAACAATATACAATTTTTTTTTAATTGACTAATAATTACCTAAAGCTGATTAGAAATAATAAAAAAATTCTAATTTTTAATAGACTTTAGTTTACATTTTGCTTAAGAGATGTGAATTTTGAAAAGATCTAGTCATTATCTTTTGCGAAATTCATATAAAGGACTACGATAAGTGTATAGTTTTATAATGCTAATTTCGTGACAAGTTTTATCACGGCAGTGCAAAATAAAGAATCTAACTTTAATCTAACTAACAGTAGATTAAGGCTAGTAAGCGGAACAACAAATCCTAAATTAGCTGAAGAAATTGCATCATACTTAGGGATTGAAAATGTACCTTTAATATCTAAAAGATTTGCTGATGGAGAACTTTATGTTCAGATTCAGCAATCTATTAGAGGTTGCGATGTTTTCCTGATACAACCTACATGCGCTCCAGTTAACGATAGTTTAATGGAACTAATGATTATGGTTGATGCTTGCAAGAGAGCATCTGCTAGACAAATAACAGCCGTAATCCCTTATTTTGGTTATGCAAGGGCGGACAGAAAGACCTCTGGTAGAGAATCTATAACTGCAAAACTGACTGCTAATTTATTAGAAAAATCAGGCGTTGATAGAGTTCTTGCAATGGATTTGCATTCGGCTCAGATTCAAGGTTATTTTGATATTCCATGTGATCATATTTACGGATCCCCTGTTTTGATTGATTATTTGGAATCTTTGAATTTGGAGGAAGTTGTAGTTGTCTCCCCTGATGTTGGGGGAGTCGCAAGAGCAAGAGCATTTGCAAAACAAATGAAAGACGCGCCTTTAGCAATAATTGATAAAAGAAGAGCAGCTCATAATGTTGCTGAAAGTTTAACAGTCATTGGAGAAGTTAAAGGAAAAACGGCTATTCTTATTGACGATATGATTGATACTGGAGGTACTATTTGTTCTGGTGCGAATTTATTAAAACAAGAAGGTGCTAAGAGAATATTCGCTTGCGCTTCACATGCAGTATTTTCTCCACCTTCTTATGAAAGATTAAGTACTAAAAATTTATTTGAGCAAGTAATAGTCACTAATAGTATCCCCTTAATCGTTAAAGATAGTTTTCCTCAGTTAAAGGTTCTATCAGTGGCAAATATGTTGGGGGAAGCTATTTGGAGAATTCATGAAGAGAGTTCAGTGAGTTCAATGTTCAGATAATCTATAAGATTATTTTTTGCGTTCCTTTACAAGTTGCTTTAACCTTTTTTCATAATCATTTTTTATCTTCTTTGGAATGCTTTCAGGACAAATGTTGAGTGCACTTCCAACAATCTGAAATGTTCCTGCATTATATAATTTTTTTTCGTCAAGTTTTTCATTTCCTAATTCTTTAATTGCTCCACCATGCTTGCCAATTATTACATTTGCAAAAGTAGCACTAGCAATCCCAAGACCTTTATTAAAATCTACTTCAGCTCTTGAAGCTATACAAAGATAAGATGCTCCCATTTGTCGATATAAGAATAGATCTTTTTCAGAAGCAGCAACAAAATTTTTTTCTGCTTTAAGTTGCTTATTGATTGTAATAATTTCAAAAAGACTGAAGGTTACGATAAAGCTAAAACTTAAAAATTTAAGAATTCTTTTTGAATAAAAATTAATACCCATTAACTCATAACATTTATTTCAAGATAACATTTTTACTATTAATTCTTTGAAACGACTTACTTATAAATTCTTATTTCGTGATGATTCTCTACTATTTTTAACTTATTTTTGTTCCATGAATATATAACTCTGAATCTATAATTATCTGAATCGATTAGTCTTGTATGTTCAAGAATATACCAATCTTTATAAGAAGATTCAAAAATCATCTCGTGTTCATCTACTTGCTTGATATTTGAAATTCCTTCATCATTACTTAGATAAAAACTTTCTCTAATAAGCTGATGTCCCTTTAAGTATGCAAACATTTCTCCTCGTTCTTTGTATTGTGGATTTTCTTTAAAGAAATTGTATTTTTTTTCTGGATACCATGTGAATTTATAATGTGACTCCCATTCCGATTTATTTTTAAGGGCTTGTATATTTATATTCATGCATAAGTTATAAGTTTTTTGCTCTTCATCAAGAAAATAGGTCCTATTAGATTTCCACAATCCAATATTTCTAGAAAACCACCTTTTTAAATTACTATTTATACTAATTTCTGGGGAATTATTTTCACCAAAATTTAGATCTCTCTTTTGATTAATAACAACCATATATGTATAAGTCCTATTTATTTCATAGCTTATTTGTAGAATAAAAATAAATATCTTAATGTGTTTATAAAGATTAACAGCTTTTCAACACTTCAGGGGAAATCATTTGAATGATAAAAAAGAGCTAAAATTAATACTTGTTGCCGCTAGAAATCAACTTTCTAGTAGTGATATTAAGTCCTTGATAGCTTATTTAGAATCAGATGATTGTCAATTTGAGATATCTCTTCAGATATCTGATCCCGCAGAACAGCCAGAACTCCTCGAATTACATAGATTAGTTGCTATTCCTGCCCTCATAAAGCTTTCCCCAGCTCCAAAGCAAATATTTGCTGGAAGTAATATTTGCTCTCAGTTGCAGAAATGGTTACCAAGGTGGACACAAGATGGCTTAACAAAAAATCTAGGAATAAATTTGCAACCTTCCAAAATTGATTCAATAAGAACTCAAAAAGAATTTCTTTTGGAAGAGGAACTTTTAGTTTTAAGGCAAGAGAATGAGACATTAACAAAAAGAATAGAGTCTCAGGAAAGATTATTAAGAATGGTTGCACATGAATTAAGAACACCATTGACTGCAGCCACTTTGGCTGTTCAAAGTCAAAAACTTGGGCAAATAGATATTTCAAAATTACAAGAGGTAATTAAAAGGCGACTAGAAGAGATTGAACTTTTATCTCAGGACCTCTTAGAGGTTGGAACAACCAAATGGGAAGCTTTGTTTAATCCTCAGAAAATTGACTTAGGTAATATTAGTGCTGAAGTAATACTAGAATTAGAAAAATTCTGGAGATTAAGGAATATTGAAATTGATACTGATATCCCCTCTGATCTACCGAGCGTATTCGCAGATCAAAGAAGAATGCGGCAAGTATTTTTAAATTTAATTGAAAATGCCATTAAATTTTCTAAAGACAATGGATCTTTAAAAATTACAATGATCCACAAGACAAACCAATGGGTAGAAATAACAATTTGTGACAAAGGCGCAGGTATTCCTTTGAGCGAGCAAAAAAGAATTTTTCTGGATAGAGTTAGACTGCCACAGACTTCTGAAGGGACATCTGGATTTGGGATTGGTTTATCTGTATGCAGAAGAATAGTACAAGTTCATGGAGGAAGAATATGGGTCGTATCTGAGGTTGGTGTAGGTTCCTGCTTCCATTTTACTGTCCCTGTGTGGCAAGGACAAAATAAAGAGCAACAATACTTGACGAAAGGATAGCCTTACTCTTAATTTTTAATAAGCTGTTATGCTATTTTCCTGGCCCCATCGTCTAGAGGCCTAGGACACCTCCCTTTCACGGAGGCGACAGGGGTTCGAATCCCCTTGGGGCTATTGTTTAAATTTAAAACTAATTGATTGATGATTTAGCTTGTCTATCAACGGCAATTAAATTTTCTGAAAGATCTTTTTTTAGTCTTTTTTCTATCATCCCAATTGGCATCCACTGACAACCTTGAACAGTAAGATCATAAATTAATGAATTTTTTGAAGAATTTTTAATACTTTGAATTTTCCAACTACCTTCAAACTTCCTGAAATCTCCTTTAATCAAATTGAATTTCAAAAGTCCAAGTTCTCTCTCTTCAAATAGGTCAATAGTTACCTCAGCTGAAAATTTCATGCCTAAGAAATCCTGAGCCCCAACTTGCTTTAGGTGCACATTATTCTCTTTTTGATATATTTTTTTGCTTGATAATAGATTTGGTATGAAGAGATTTAGTCGATCATAATCTGTCAAAACATTCCACAAAGAATCCAAACTCGCAGAAGTAGTTAGTTGAGCAGCAAGTCTTCTTGTTCCACCAGAAAGCTTTTCCATCGTTTGCTCAATTGTCCCGTAATCATCTTTTTTAGAATGATCTAATGATTCTTGAGAATTATTCATAAATGAATTTTTTAATGAGATAAAAAATTATTTCTGTGTAACTATACAGATAAAAGCAACAAATTCTGAAAAATAAAAATAATTTCTTTTATTTATTCCGATCTCAAAACGTAACCATTTTTATAAAATCACTACAAATTAAACTACAAATTGATAATCTTTTTATAAAAGTAGTTTTAAAATGTATTCACAAGCAAAAGTAATCGCAGGCGGATTAGCTCATATACCAGTAGTTGTTGCTGTTTTCTATTTTATACTCACAACATTCAATAAAAGAGCTTTAAAATTTGTTGAAAAAACAAAAGTAAAAAAAACTGAGGCAAAAGTAGCTGAACCAAATAAAGTTGCTGTCTCGAAAACAGAATCTTCAAAAGTAGAAGCCCCAAAAACTGAAGCTTTAAAAGTGGTAAAGAAAAAACATGCAGACGTTCCAGTCAATATTTATAGGCCTAAAACTCCTTATGAAGGTACGGTAATTGAAAACTACAGTCTTCTTAAGGAAGGCGCAATTGGTAGAGTGAATCACATAACTTTTGATCTTAAAGATAGTGATCCATTCTTAAATTATGTTGAAGGTCAAAGTATAGGTATCATGCCTGCAGGGGAAGATGCTAATGGTAAACCTCATAAATTAAGACTTTACTCAATAGCAAGCACAAGACATGGAGATAATTTTAGTGGGAATACAGTTTCACTTTGTGTTAGACAGCTTCAGTATGAAAAAGATGGTGAAACAATTAATGGTGTATGTTCTACTTACTTATGCAATATTAAGGCTGGAGATAAAGTGAAAATAACTGGCCCTGTAGGCAAAGAGATGCTCCTCCCCGATGAAGAGGACGCAAACATCGTAATGTTGGCTACTGGTACTGGGATAGCCCCTATGAGAGCTTATTTAAGAAGAATGTTCGAAGCAACGGAAAAAGAAAAAAATAATTGGAACTTCAAAGGAAAAGCTTGGTTATTTATGGGTGCTCCAAAATCAGCTAATTTGTTATATGAGGAAGATCTACAGAGATATCTAACTGACTATCCAGATAATTTTAAATATACAAAAGCTATTAGTCGTGAGCAGCAAAATACAAAGGGTGGAAGAATGTATATTCAAGATAGAGTTTTAGAATCAGCAAACGAGCTTTTCAACATGATTGAAGATGAGAAGACACATATTTATCTTTGCGGTTTAAAGGGAATGGAGCCAGGAATTGATGAAGCTATGACTAAGGCGGCAGAAGAAAAAGGATTAAACTGGTCAGAATTAAGACCACAGCTAAAGAAAGCTGGAAGATGGCACGTAGAAACTTACTAAATATCCGAGATTAGAGTTCAGCTTAAACTTACGTGATACTTTTTGGTTTAGACACAATAAGTAGCTAATCTTCGAAAAAAAGAGGATTTTAAAAAAAAGAACATTAAAAATATGCTTTCAACTTTAAGTAATCCTCTTAGATTAGGTTTACGTCAGGAAAGAGTAATATCTCCTCAATGCTTAGTAATCTTTGGTGCTAGTGGAGACCTAACTCATAGAAAATTAATACCAGCCTTATTTGAACTCTATTTGCAAAGAAGAATTCCAAGTGAATTTGGAATAGTCGGTTGCGCGAGAAGACCTTGGACTGATATTGAGTTTAGAGAAAAGATGAAAGTAAAGCTCTCTAATCAAATATCTGGGAAAGAAAAAGAATGGGAACAATTTTCTAATTATCTTTTCTATGAACCAGTTGACTTACAAAAAAGTGATCATGTCATAAAGCTTTCTAAAAGATTAAATGAAATTGATAAAAGACAAGCTACTCATGGAAATAGAACATTTTATTTATCAGTTTCGCCGAATTTCTATGCAGGTGGATGTAAAGCTCTTAAAGCAGCTGGCCTTTTAGATGACCCTAAGAAAAGCCGTTTAGTGATTGAAAAACCTTTTGGTAAAGATTACTCAAGTGCAAAAAAATTGAACAAGATTGTCCAAAGTTGTGCTGAAGAAAATCAGATTTACAGGATTGATCATTATTTAGGTAAAGAGACAGTTCAAAACATTCTTGTTTTGAGGTTCGCTAATACAATTTTTGAACCAATCTGGAACCGAAATTATATATCAAGCGTTCAAATTACTTCATCTGAAACAGTAGGTGTTGAAGATAGAGCAGGTTATTACGAAAGCTCAGGCGCTTTAAGAGATATGCTTCAAAATCATATGACTCAAATGCTTGCTGTTACTGCTATGGAACCTCCTGGGAAATTCGAACCAGAAGCAATAAGAAATGAAAAAGCAAAGGTTCTTCAAGCTTCAAAACTTGCTGACGAAAATGAACCGTGGAATTGTTGCATAAGAGGTCAATATGGAGAGGGAGGAAATATCTCAAATCGACTCAAAGGATATAGGCAGGAAGATGGTGTGCATTGTAATAGCACTACAGAAACTTACATTGCAGCAAAAGTTTTCGTCGATAACTGGCGATGGCAAGGGGTACCTTTTTATTTGAGAACAGGAAAAAGACTGCCGAAAAGACTTGGAGAAATAGTCTTGACTTTTAAAGACGTTCCGGTTCATTTATTTGAATCAACAATAATAAATCCTGCACCAAATCAACTTGTTCTTAGAATTCAACCAAACGAAGGTGCAACTTTTAAATTCGAGGTAAAATCACCAGGTTCTGGAATGAAATCTAGACCTGTTGAGATGGAATTTTCCTATGATGAATCATTTGGAGAACCCTCAGATGAAGGCTATGTACGATTATTAGCTGATGCGATGCTATCTGATCCAACCTTATTTACGAGAAGTGATGAAGTAGAGGCTGCGTGGAAACTTTATACGCCATTAATTGAATTAATGGATAATTCTCCTTGGAAGTTACCTATTTTTAATTATGAATCCATGACATGGGGACCTCCTGAGTCTGATCAATTACTTTCAAAAGATAATATTTTCTGGCGCAGACCCTAAAAATGAAACCTCAATTAACACTGCAAACTCCCTTAGAGCTTCCTTATCAGGAAATTTCTAATTACCTTAATAAATTATGGATTTCAGAAGATAATGATAATACTGGAGCTAATACATTTACATTAATGGTCTGGCAGCCTGCCTGGCTAGAACAATGTTTAGTGCAAAAAGGATTAATAAAAGGACCAATTACTGGAAATTTAAGTCTTGAGATAATTGAAGTTGCCAAAAAATTTATTCTTGATAAAGGACTCCCTATTAATACTTCTCTTTATAGTGAAGAATTATTGAATTTGTTGAAGGAAAATTTATCTAATAAAGATTTTGAAGACTTTAGAGGACAATTTTTTGAATCATCAATAAGTACATTAAATCCAAGGAGATTAATAACTTTAGCGCCAACTTTAAATAAAACTTCAGATATCAAAACTTTTGTATCTGCTTACTGTCCATTAAGTGATAGTCCAACTATGCAACCTATATGTGGGGATTTAGTTGTTATCAGGGGTGACTCTGCCTCAATAACCCATCAAGGATTAAAAATAATTGATGAATTATCTATTGATGAATTACCTTCTTGGTTGTGGTGGAATGGAAGCTTGGATGAATCGCCTGATATTTTCGAATACTTTACTAATCATGGTGTAAGGTTAATAATCGATACTGCTCTTGGTTCGCCTAACAGATGTTTAAAAGTTTTAGATCAATTAAAAAAATCAAATAAAGCTATTAATGATTTAAATTGGGTTAGGTTAAAAAATTGGAGAGAATCATTGGCGATGATTTTTGATCCCCCATCGAGGAGAGCAATTTTAGATCATATTACTGATATTGATATTGATATCGCGGGAAATCACCTTATTCAAGGTTTGTTTTTGATCTCATGGATTAGCGATAAACTTGGTTGGTCTTTTCTAAAAGTTAAAAAGGATAAAGAATCAACAAAAATAGAATTTGAGAGAATTAATGGCGAAAAAATTTCTACTTTTATTAATCCTTTACCGTTGGGTAATCCAAGTATTCACTTAGGACAAGTAATTGGATTGAGGTTGATTTCAAAAATTAGTGATGTTCAAAAAAATAACACTTGTGTGATACTTGGATGTGAGTCAGTGGAATGTATGAGACTTGAAGCAGGCGGAATGGCTAATATGGAATTAATAGAACAAGTTGTTCCAAATTCTTTTTCTTCATCAGAGTATGATGTGAGTAAATTATTGGGAAGTAGTAGAGGTAATACAAGTCCTCTTTTTGAAAATGCTATTAAAATAGCCCTTCAAATATTTAATGGTTTTAATAACTAATAAATGTCTTGTGTAATATCTTCTCCTTCAACGGATAGTGGGAAAACCACTTTATCTCTTTTGATATCTTCTTGGGCTTTTTCAAAAGGTATAAAGATGCAAACTTTCAAGGTCGGCCCAGATTACCTTGATCAACAACAACTTAGTTCAATTGGTCAACCTATTTGTAGGAATTTAGATATTTTTTTAAGTGGTGAAGAATGGGTTCAAGAAAGTTTTTTTAAACATTCTTCAAAATATGAATTCTCATTAATTGAAGGAGCAATGGGCCTATTTGATGGATTAGGGTCAACAACTTATTCAAGCACGGCATATGTTGCCAAAATTCTTAATGCTCCAGTAATTTTTATTATTAATGCTAGGGGTCAAGTAGCTTCTCTTTTGGCAACTGTTCGAGGTTTCAGAGATTTCGATAGTGAGTTGTCAATAGCAGGAATTATATTTAACAACGTAAATTCAGATAGACATAAAAAATTAATCGAAGAAGTTTTTAAAAATGAAGATATCGAAATTCTTGGTTTTTTACCGTCTGATTCAAAAATAACTTTAAGCAAAGCTAATTTAGGCTTGATATCTCCATTGGATAATGGCAAAGAAATTGATGTTGAATATTTTGCAAGTTTCGCGGAAAGAAATCTTGATGTATTTTCTCTATGTAAATTTCTGATATCTCCTCAAAAGAAAATATTTAATTCTTTTAGTTTTGAAGATTTTAAAATAGATAATGGAAAACCTATCGCAATTGTAGAAGATAAAATCTTTCATTTTCAATACCCTGAAACTAAGGAGTTTTTGAGTGAAATAGGAATTCCTTTGAGTACATGGAGTATTTATGATGATGAAGAAATACCTCATGAGGCCTCTTCCTTAATTATTCCAGGGGGGTTCCCTGAAAAATATGCAGATCATATAAGTAACTCTAGAAAAAGTTTAAATTCGTTAAGGAAATTCCGAAAAAATGGATTTATATATGCAGAGTGTGGAGGGATGATGATTTTAGGAGACTCCATAAAAGATGAAAATGGTAATAATCATAAAATGAGTGGAATCCTACCTTTTAGATCAAAAAAAAGTAAACTTTCAGTAGGTTATCGATACATCGAAGGTTTAAAAGACACTCCGATCGTTAAACAAAATCAATTAATTAAAGGACATGAATTTCATTATTGGGAAATTGAAAATAATTCATCTGAATTTGACTTAAGAAATGCTGATCATCAGGATAAACTCTCTTCCCCATGGCAAATCAAATCTTGGGATACTGAATACAAAAATGAAGGCTTTTTTGATAATAAATTACATGCAAGTTGGATTCACTTACATTTTCCAAGTTCTCCAGAAATTGCAAAAAACCTTGTAGATGCTATCCAAAATGGTAATTCAAAGAATTCTTAATTTATTATCAAACTAAATATTTTAAAAGGGGAACCTAAAAAAAACATCCCGGGTAAAGTAATTAATGGTCCTAAAAAACTCCCTACCAGAACCTCGATTTTAGTATGGCCAAGGGTTTCTTTTAAAAGTACTTCAGATTGAGGATCTAGTTTCTTTGTTAGTTTATTAATTTCTGCAGCTTGAACCCCAGCTGATTTTCTGACACCACTAGCGTCATACATAACTATAAGTGCTATGGCAACTGATAAAGCAAATATTGAGCTATCAAATCCTAATTCAAAGCCCATACCCGAAGCGACACCAGTTATTAAGGCGGAATGACTTGAAGGCATACCTCCCGTCTCAAACATAATTCTAAATCTCACCTCCCCGGTTGAAAAGAAATTAAATATGACTTTAAAAAATTGAGCTAGTAAACAGGATAATAAACTCCAAAAAAGAACAGAATTATTAAAAAAGGCAAAAAACTCAGACATAAATTGAAATTATTTATCGGTCTCTATTTGTAATAAAGTCAGCTAAGGATAGTAAATACTTTGCGTCTGAACCCCAAGGTTCAAGTGCTTTTTTTGCTTTTTCTACTAAATCAAATGCTCTTTTCTTTGATTCTTCCATTCCAAGTAATTTAGGGTATGTAGTTTTGTCAGCTAAAAGATCTTTACCGGCAGTTTTACCAAGCTTTTCGCTGCTTGAAGTTAAATCAAGAATATCATCTATAATCTGAAAGGCTAATCCGATACCCTCTGCATATGTTGTCAGAGCTTGCAATAGTTTTTCGTTAGCACCTGCAATCATCGCACCAGTTCTTACACAAGCTTTTAGTAAAGCCCCAGTCTTATGCAGATGAATGTACTCTAGGGTTTCAAGGTCAACTTCTTTGCCTTCGCATTCTAAATCAACAACTTGTCCTCCGACTAAACCCGGTGCGCCTGCAACCAAGGAGAGTTCACCGATTACATTTAATAATCTATTTGGATCAACTCCTGGACTTCTTAAAGAGACCATTTCGAAGGCTCTTGTTAATAAAGCATCTCCTGCAAGAATAGCTATTGCATCTCCATATACTTTATGGTTTGTTGGTCTTCCTCTCCTCAAGTCATCATTATCCATAGCGGGCAAATCATCATGAATCAAGGACATTGTATGAATCATTTCTATCGCTACTGCAGTAGGAACAGCTAATGAGGGTTCTCCTCCAGCCAGTGAACAAGATGCTAAACATAAAATTGGACGTATTCTTTTCCCTCCAGCTAAAAGGGAATATCTCATTGATTCTCTAAGTATTTCTGGATTCTCAGGGCCTAGGGAGAAATCAAGTGCTTCTTCTACAACATTTTTTGTGTTTTTTAGATATTTGTCAAAATCAGAAATATTATCTATAACTTCAGTCATTTTATACCTTTAGTAATAATTTTTTTCATCTTAGGGTTTATGGCAGAAGGTTATTAAGAGTTGATGATAAACCAAATTGTTTTTGCCAACTAAAAATAGTATTTACTAGTAACATTGTTACTGTCATTGGTCCAACTCCACCTGGTACAGGCGTGTAAGCAAATACTTTAGGAATAACATCCTCTAATAATACATCTCCACATAATCTGGTTTTATTTTTGTCGGAACTTTTTAATCTATGTATCCCAACATCAATAATTACTGCTCCCTCTTTCACAAAACTAGAATCTATAAGATTAGGTTTTCCTGCGGCAGCAATTAGTATGTCAGCTTCTTTACAGATCTTATTTAAATTTAGTGTTTTTGAATGAGTGATTGTTACCGTCCCATTAAGATTCAACAACATAAGCGATAGGGGTTTCCCAACTAGTAAACTTCTTCCAATAACAACAATTTTCTTACCTTCAATTGTAATATTTTGGGATCTTAATAAATTGATAATTCCTGCGGGTGTACAAGATCTCATCGCAGGCTCATTTTTTACTAGTTTACCGATGTTTTTTTCATTTAAACCATCTACATCTTTGTTTGGATTGATATAACTTATCAGTCTTTGTTCATCAAACTTTTTTGGGATGGGGAGTTGTAGCAACATTCCATCAATATCATTGTCGAAGTTTAGTTTGTTTATTAATTGTTCAACTTCTTTTTGATCTACATTATCTTCTAGATGGAAGATGAAGCTCTTTATCCCAACTCTTGAACATGCCTTTTCCTTGTTCTTAACATAAACACCACTGGCAGGGTCTTCACCTATTCTTATTACGGCTAAACCAGGAGCTCTTTTTGCAATTTTTTCATTACTAGAAATATAATTATATAATTTTTCCTCAATTTCAAGAGATAATTTTTTACCGTCTAGTTTTAATGACATTTAGAAAAACATCTCCTTTTTTACACCTAGCATGCCTATAATTTTAAATTAATCAAATAGATTTAATCATATTCTGTGCAAAACATTACAACTACCTTAAAAAAATTGTTTTATCTGTGGAGGAGGAGTCAACTTCCAATAAAACAACCAAATAGAATATCAAAAATTGATAATCTAATAATTTTTCTAATATGCATTTTAATTTCAATAATTTCTTCTTATAAATCTCTTCTTATTTTGCCTTTAAATATCTCTGATATTTTTTCTTGGTTTTTGACCTTTACAGAAGCACTTATTGGTTCAGGGATTTTGATATTAGTATCAAAAAAAGAGAATCCCACAATTTCTTCAAGACAGATTATCTTGCTCATAACACTTCTTTTAGCAGTACAAGTTTCGAAATTAGCCTTAGCCTCAACTATAAGCCCATTATCTATTATAATTCCGCCGGCATTGATAATATCCCAAGGAATGGGAAGTATAACTGCTTTAGCTTGGGTATCAATAGCGAGCCTTATTTGGCCTGATCCAGCAGTTGCAATAAATAACAATTTATTTTTTATTTTATTAGTTTGTGCTTCAGTAGTTTCTCTTCTTGGAGGAAGAATAAGAAGTAGAGCTCAATTACTTCAACTATCAATTTTTGTCCCTATTGGATCTTTTTTGAGTCAATGGTTATTGATAGGTAAAGATAAAATATCCCTTATTGATAAGCAAGAAATCTTTTTTACTAACAGCAATATATTTTCAGATTCCTTATTACTGGCAATAGTAATGCTTTTTACTATTTTATTTATTCCTATTTTTGAATCAATATTTGGACTATTAACTAAAGCAAGATTACTCGAATTGGCTGATAAGGAGAAACCTCTCATTAGAAGATTGTCTCTTGAAGCTCCTGGTACTTTTGAACATACCTTACTTATATGTGGGTTAGCAGAGGAAGCAACAAGAATGATAGGTGGTGATATTGATCTAATTAAAACTGGGGCGTTATATCATGATGTTGGGAAATTACATGCACCTAATTGGTTTATTGAAAATCAAGATGGTTCAAAGAATCCACATGATGAAATAGATGATCCTATTAAAAGTGCAGAAGTTTTACAGGCTCATGTTGATGAAGGATTGAAGTATGCAAGAAAAAATAGATTACCTAAACTGATAGCCAATTTTATTCCAGAACATCAAGGTACTCTAAAAATGGGATATTTTTTTCAAAAAGCTAGAGAAAAAAATCTTGACATTAATGAAAATTGTTTTAGATACAAAGGCCCAATTCCTCAGTCAAAAGAAACAGCTATTTTAATGCTTGCAGATGGATGTGAAGCAGCACTAAGAGCTATGAATATTAATGCATCTGATAGAGAAGCTTTGGAAACGATATCTAAAATTATCTACTCGCGTCAAATAGATGGGCAATTAGATGACAGTAATTTATCGAAGGGAGAAATTTTTTTAATAAAAAGGGCATTCTTGAATGTGTGGAAAAGAATTAGACATAGAAGAATCCAGTATCCAACTAGCAAGAATAATACTTTTTCTTAATTTTTAATTTATAGCCTGATACTTCTTCGATGTTTTGGATTACACCAATATAGAAGAGCTAATGTACTTAATAATGTTGTTAAAAGAGTAAAGCCACCAATTCCAAAAATGTCTTGAAGAGTTATGAGTCTTACCACTGAATATGGACCCATTCCAGAAATTGCCATTGATAAAGATACTAGAGTTAAAGTTACTCCCCATTTTTTCTCAGCTAAAAGAGCTGCTGAAGAAACTATTCCAACAATCGCAGTAGGCCAGCCAAGACTTATGGCAAGAGTTATATTTGCAACTTTTAGTGGAGGCCCATAACTTATTATTAATGCGATTATTGGGAGTGCAATTATATTGCTGATTAACCCAACCCAAGAAAGTGCCCAATATCCTAGTAACCTTTCTCTCATTATTTACTGCTTAACTATTAGGTTAATCTACAATATTAAGAGACTATTTTTAAAACTACTTAATATTCCTAAGAAATAATTTAATTTGCATGATTAGATAGAAATTTTTTATCAGGATTTTCTAAATTATCAAATTGTGGGTGAATTGAACTTTTTTTCTCAGAAAAAACAAGTCTATTTAAAGCATTGACGTAAGCATTCGCAGCAGCAACTACAACATCAGTGTCGGCAGAATGACCAGAATATATTTTATTATCCCTTCTTATTCTTATTGTTACTTCGCCCAAAGCATCAATTCCTTCTGTTACCGACTTTACAGAAAATTCAATTAATTCATTAGGAACTTTAGCTAATTTATTTAAAGCCTCGCATACAGCATCAACGGGCCCAGTCCCTATTGATACAGCAGTATCCTCAGTATTATCTTCCGTATTTAGAAGCGAAATGGTGGCAGTAGGTTTAGATGCGTTACCGCAACTTACTTGTACAAGACTTAATTGGAATTTAGCTTCTGGGAGCTGTACTTGTTCACTAACAATTGCTTCCAAATCTCTATCAGTAATTTCTCTTTTTCTGTCAGCTAAATCCTTAAAACGAGCAAAAGCATCATTTAGATCTTCTCGGCTCAAGTCATATCCCATCTCTTCTAATCTTGCTCTTACTGCACTTCTTCCACTAAGTTTCCCTAAAGATATTTTGTTGTCATTTAAACCAACGGTTTTCGCATCAATAATTTCGTAAGTGAGTCTATTTTTTAAAACCCCATCCTGATGAATGCCTGATTCATGTGCGAAAGCGTTAGCTCCTACAATTGCTTTATTAGGTTGAACAGTCATTCCAGTTAGGTTGGAAACAAGTCTAGAGGTTTTTGTTATTTCTTCTGTTCTTATGGCTGTAAGAGGAGTTGGTGAATCTGGATTTCTTTTAAAAAAACTATTAAAAAAACTTTTCCTAACATGCAATGCCATTACTAATTCTTCTAGAGAGGCATTCCCGGCTCTTTCACCAATTCCATTTATAGTACATTCTAGTTGTCTGGCTCCATTTTTTACTGCCTCTAGAAAATTGGCTACTGCTAAACCTAAATCATTATGACCATGAACCGAGATTGTTGCCTCATCAATATTTGGAACGTTTTTATTTATATCGGCAATTAGTTTGCCAAATTCACTAGGAGTTGTAAATCCAACAGTATCAGGGATATTTATTGTTGTCGCTCCTGCAGAAATTGCTAGTTGAATCACTTCGTATAAAAAATCAGGATCACTCCTTGAGGCATCTTCACAAGAAAACTCAATATCATCTACCAATGATTTTGCATAATTAACCATTTCTGGAACTATTTGAAGAACATCTTTTCTGGATTTTTTAAGTTTATGTTTAAGGTGAATATCACTAGTGGCAATAAAAGTATGTATTCTTTTCTTGGGAGCTGGACTTACTGCTTCATAACATGCTTTTATATCTCCTTTGGACGCTCTGGCCAAACCGCATATTATAGGTCCATGTTCTTTCCCTACAACCTTGGCAATTTTATTAACAGCTTTAAAATCTCCTTGACTTGCGAAAGGGAATCCAGCCTCAATAACATCCACCCCTAATCTTGCTAATTGATGTGCGATAGCAAGTTTTTCTTCAAGATTTAAACTTGCACCAGGAGATTGCTCTCCATCTCGAAGAGTTGTATCAAAGATCAAAATTCTTCCAGGATCTTTGGACATTAAAGGGATTAATCTATACTTATATTAAGCTAATTAAAAATATTTGACTAGATTTTGTCAATAAAAAATTTTTACGGGCTCATAACTTAACAATAATGATTAAAATTCTAAAAAAAAAAATGAAATACTTAAATTATTAAAGTATTCTTTTAGGATTAAAGTTTCCTTTTTATAAAAGGTTAATTTTGATTTTTTATAGAATTACAGGTATAAATTTTAAAAAGTATGAATGGGCAATACTCTAAAAACAATGTTTTAGGCCAGTTAGCGATAGTTTTACATGCTCATCTCCCTTATGTCAGAAAAAATGAAAAAAACTCCTTAGAGGAGGATTGGTTATTTCAGGCTATTTTGGAATGTTATATACCACTACTTCAATCAATTGAATCTTCAAAAAATGAAAATCCTGTAAATACAAAACTTACTATTAGTTTGTCTCCAACATTATTATCGCTTCTAAATAATAAACAAATTCAAGAAACTTTCCCAAGCTGGATTAAAACAAGGAATGATTTCTTAAAAGAACTGCCACAAGAAGAGAAAAATGCTTCTGCATTTTTAATAAAAAATCTTAATGACAAATACCTATATTGGCAAAATTGTTCTGGAAATTTAATTGAGAAGTTTAGAGTTTTAGAGAACTCTGGAAATTTGGATATTCTTACTTGTGCTGCTACACACGGATATTTGCCAATTCTTAGGGAGAATCCTGAAACTGTTAGAGGACAAATTAATACAGCCATTAGGAGCCATGAAAATATTTTTGGAACAAAGCCTTTAGGTATTTGGTTACCTGAATGTGCATATTATGAGAATTTAGATGAAATACTATTTAATTCTGGAATTAGATATACAATCTTAGACGGCCATGGGATTCTAAATTCCACACCAAGGCCTAGGTATGGTGTTTACGCTCCAATATGCTCGAAAAAAGGAATTGCATTCTTTGGGAGAGATGGTGAGTCAACCTTGCCCGTTTGGTCTGCCAAGGACGGATTCCCTGGCGATAAGGTCTATAGGGAATTTCATAAAGATTTAGGGTGGGAATTACCTATCTATAAGCTCCAAAAGAAAGGTATTTCAACAAAAAGACCCTTGGGTTTAAAGTTTCATAAGATTACAGATGCAAACGTACCATTAGGGAAAAAGAAGTTTTACCTAGAAAATGAAGCAAAAAAGAAGGCTGCAGAACATGCTAATGCTTATCTTCTAGCTAGATCCAAACAATTAGAAAATTTAACTTTGTCCTCTTCTTTTAAGCCTTTATTGGTAGCTCCATTTGATGCAGAGTTATTTGGTCATTGGTGGTATGAGGGACCCTATTTTATTGAAAATATTTTAAAGAACTCTAGTAAATATTCAATTAAGCTTACAAATTTAAAAGAATTCTTAATGCAAAAGCCAAATCTTCAGATTTGTGATCCATCGTCATCAAGCTGGGGGCAAGGTGGTTACCATAATTATTGGATTAATGATGCAAATGCATGGATCGTTCCAGAAATCACAAAAGCAGGCTCAATTTTTGTTGATTTATGCTTGAAAAATTTTAATAATGATTTATCTTCAAGACTCTTTAAGCAAGCTGCAAGAGAACTACTTCTCTCTGAGTCCTCTGATTGGAGTTTTATTCTAAGGGCTGGGACCACAACTGAGCTTGCAAAAGAGAGGATAGAAAGACACCTACTCAGGTTCTGGAAATTGGTTGAAATGATAAATAATCATTCCATTGTTAATTTAAAACTTCTCAAAGATATAGAGGAAGAAGATAAAGTTTTTCCAGATATTAATATTGATGATTGGCGAAAATAAAAAAAACTAATTTAACTTAAGCATTCCTAGTTTTACTTTTAGAGGTGAATTTATGAACATTTTACTCATAACGTATATTAGTTTTGGGAGTGGAAGTGTATTAGTAAGAAAACCTACCCATTCATTTGTCGATAATCTAAAGAAATTTGAGAAAAAGCTTCTTAATCTGCTTTCGTCAAAACTCATTAATCTTCTTAGACCATATTGGTAAAGTTTGTGCCTTTGCGTTAACTCGTAAGGCCATAGTATATCCCAACCTTTTGTAGCTAGCTCTAGAGAACTTAAATTAGGTTCTTTTAAAAAGATTGCTAATTTTTCTGCAAGGAGTGGAGCCCTTCTTAATAAAGATCCGATCATATATCCTGATGCAGGATGAACCATACTTGCGGCTCCTCCGAAACCAAGTACAAATTGTTTTTTAAATGGTAGAGGTAAATTCATAGGGAAAAGGCAATTCTCTTCATGAAAAATTTTACTTACCTTAATACCCTTATTATTAAGTCTTTTAAAAAGTCTTTTTTTAAGATTTTCTTGTGATAATGCAGGATAACTAGCTAATGAGGTTTCTTCAACAAAAAAAGTTTCATTTCCAAGATCCATTGCATAAAGAAAGGAAGGAGATGATAACTTTTCTTCGTTGTTTAAATGATTTGGACGAAAATCCATTAAAACAAACTGATCCTTATTAACAGGTGGTGATGTGAATTTACCTACAATCCCGTAAGCAGCCTGCTGAGCTATCTCATTTTGAACTGGTCTTTTTACAAAATTACTTTTATGACCACTCGCGTCAATAACTAACCTCGCCTTTATTCTTAGACCTGAAAAACAAGTTACCTCAGATAGTTTATTTTTTTCTTTAATGTCTTTTGCTGTTTCATTTAACCATTCAATCCCTTTACATTTCTTTAAAAGTTCATTTTGAAAGGCTTCTTGATTTATTAAACCATAATCATAGTTGTGTTTTGTAGGAGTATCCCCTTTTTTACTTTCCCCATTCCCAAAAAAACTAACTGTTTTACACCATCGGTGAGATAACAAAGACTCTAATCCTAATTCCTCTAATTCTGATGCCCATATGCCATATGTATTCTCCCATTTTTCATTTGGAGATTTAGTTGATATTCCCTTAATTTTTAGATCCTGCTTGGCTAATTCTGAGGCTAAACATAATGCTGCAGGACCGGAACCTAAAATTAATATATCAAGTATTTCCATATTATTTAACTATCCATACATCATTTAATTTTCTTCAACTGAGCTAAGTTGGTCTTTCTCCTCTATTTGTTCACGAGGTACTAATACCACTTCTGATAAATGATCACCTTCATCTAATCTTTGTAATTTTACTCCTGTAGCCGCTCTGGATTGCTGAGAGATTTTATCTGCGTTTGTTCTAACTATTACGCCTTTTTCGGTCACAAGAAGTAATTCTTCTCCTTGCCCAAGGACCTTCAAACAAACTAGCTCATCATCTTTGATTCTGAATTTTATTGCTCTCAAACCCATGCCTGCTCTTTTTTGTAATCTAAATTGAGTTACAGGTACTCTCTTTCCTAGTCCAAATGCACTGGCTATTAATACCCATGGACCATTTGAGGAATTTTCCTCGATATTATCATTAACTTCTTCTTTATGCTCCTCAATTTTAGCCAATTCATCAACCAAATTAGATGTTAAAACATCCATGGAAACTAGATTATCTCCTCCTCTTAAGTTCATTGATTTAACCCCTCTTGCTGTTCTTCCAAGTGGTCTTAATTCATTGATATCTAATCTGAAATGAATAGCCATTCCTGTTTTAGATCCAATTAAAACACTATCACCTTCTTTTGATAATCTGACCCAGGTTAGGGCATCTCCATCTTCAAGATTTATTGCTATTAAACCATTTGAGCGAATTTTCGAGAAAGCAGAAAGTGCAGTTCTTTTTATAAAGCCGGCCTTGGTTAGCATTAATAAATAACGATCGTCAACAAAAGAATCTACAGCAACTAGTGATGTTATTTTTTCTTCTCTTGGGATTGGGAGAAGTTGAACTGATGGAGTGCCTTTTGCTGTTCTGCTACTCATAGGAACTCTATATGCTGGGAGAGCATAAGCTACTCCTCTATCACTGAAAAGCAAAAGAGTATCATGATCGTTACAGCTTATAAATAATTTCACGTCATCATCTTCTTTGGTTTTTGTGCCGGCTTTACCCCTTGAACCACGGCTGGTAGATTCAAAATCATTAACAGGCATCCTTTTTAAATAACCTGCTTCAGTCAATAGAACAACGGATCTGTCATTAGCTATGAGATCAATATCATCTAATCCGCCTCCTAAATCTAATATTTCTGTTTTTCTAGGAGAAGAGAATCTTTCATCGATTTTATTAAGTTCTTCAAGAATAATTTCAAAAATTCTTTCTTTACTATTTAATATTTGCTGATATTGGTCGATTTTTCGTGTTAATTCATCATGTTCTACTTTTATTTTATCTGCCTCGAGGGCTGTTAATCTTCTTAACTGCATTTGTAGAATTGCATCTGCCTGAGTGGATGATAATTCATGATCAGTTTGTAATTTTTCTCGAGCTGAAATTGAATCCTTCGCTGATCTTATTAAATTGATAATTTCATCCATAGCCTCTAAAGCTAATAAAAGACCTTTCACAATATGATCCCTTTCTTCTGCCTTTTTTAATAAAAATGCTGTTCTTCGCTTTATTGTCTCTACCCTGAAATCAAGAAATACATCTAACATTTTTCTAAGTGAAAGAGTTGTAGGCTCTCCTCTAACTAGGGCTAGAATATTTGCACTAAAGTTATTTTGTAGTGGTGTTAACTTAAATAAATTATTTAAAACTACTTGTGGATATGCATCTCTTTTTAACTCGATAACAATTCTCATACCATCTCGATCACTTTCATCCCTAATATCAGAAATACCTTCTAATTTTTTTTCATTAACCATATCTGCAATTCTCTCAATCAAGCCCGCTTTGTTAGTTTGAAATGGGAGTTCCGTAATTATTACTGCATCTTTTTCTGCTCTACCAGCTGATTTGATTTGCTCAATATTTGCTACACCTCTCATAGTTATTGAGCCTCTTCCTGTTTTGAAAGTTTCTCTGATACCGTCTCTTCCTAAGATTTGACCACCAGTGGGAAAATCTGGACCTTTAATTATTTCAAAAAGTTCTCTATCTACAATAGAGGGGTTTTTAATAATTAATTTAAGACCATTTATTAATTCTCCTAAGTTATGTGGCGGTATATTAGTTGCCATTCCTACCGCTATTCCAGATGATCCATTTAGAAGCAGTTGAGGGATTCTTGCAGGTAAAACTGTGGGCTCTTGTTGAGAACCGTCAAAGTTATCAGCAAAATCTACAGTTTCAGATTCAATATCCTCTAATAAACTTTCATCTGTAAGGGATTGTAGACGAGATTCTGTATATCTCATTGCTGCAGGGGGATCGTTGTCTACAGATCCAAAGTTTCCATGACCATCTATAAGTGGCATTCTCATAGAAAAATCCTGAGCCATCCTAACCAAAGCATCATAGACCGCAGTGTCACCATGGGGATGGTATTTACCAAGTACTTCTCCAACAACCCTTGCACATTTTCTGTAAGGTCTACCACTAGTTAAACCGAGTTCATACATTGCATAAAGAATTCTTCTATGAACAGGCTTTAATCCATCCCTTGCATCTGGAAGCGCACGACCAACTATAACGCTCATTGCATATTCGAGATAAGAGCGAGACATCTCGTTTCTTAAGTCGGTCTGAATAATTCGATCATTATCTTCGTTTAATCCAGAATTGTCGGAATCTATAATATCAGACATACAAAAAACCTTTCTTTAATAATAATGGCTGATTGTCATAATGAATAAAAAAAAAGTTATATTTAATTCTCAAATACTCACATTCACACACAAATTTAAAAAAAACATTTTGTTTTTGAATAAACCTTGGCTTATTACCCCTTTAGTTGTTAATTTAATCAAAATAAATGATAAATTCCGTGAATATTGAACTTGGATTAAACAAAAAAGTCAGAAGGGCTTATGGTATTGACGAAATAGCGTTAGTTCCTGGAAAAAGAACACTTGATTATGATTTGACTGATCCTTCTTGGATGATAGGTGATATAAAAAGAGATGTTCCAATCATAGCCAGTGCTATGGATAGTGTTGTTGATGTTAATACTGCTGCAGAACTTACCAAATTAGGTGCCCTTGGGGTTATTAATATGGAGGGAATACAAACAAGATATGAAAATCCTGATGAAATATTAAATCAAATAGCATCAGTTGGTAAAAATGAGTTTGTTCCATTAATGCAGAAGATATATAGTGAACCCGTTAAGGAGGAATTAATTTTAAAGAGAATAAATGAGGTCAAAGAAAAAGGAGGTATTGCTGCGCTAAGTGGAACTCCTCAAGCTGCCATAAAATTTCAAGAAATACTTAATAGTTCCAGTATAGATTTATTTTTCCTTCAAGGAACCGTTGTTTCAACTGAGCATCTTGGTATGGAAGGTAAAGAAAGCTTAAATATTAAAGATCTCTGTCAATCCATGAAAGTCCCCGTAGTAGCTGGTAATTGTGTTACTTACGAAGTTGCCAAACTTTTAATGAATGCTGGAGTTGCAGGATTAATGGTTGGTATAGGTCCAGGAGCTGCATGTACTTCAAGAGGGGTATTAGGAATTGGAATCCCTCAAGCAACGGCAATTGCTGATTGTAGTTCTGCAAGAGATGATTATTTTAAAGAAAGTGGTCGTTATATTCCTATTATTGGAGATGGAGGAATTGTAACGGGCGGAGATATTTGTAAATGTTTAGCATGTGGTGCGGATGCTGTAATGATTGGCTCGCCAATAGCTAAGTCCTCAAATGCTCCAGGTAAAGGATTTCACTGGGGTATGGCTACTCCAAGTCCTATATTGCCGAGGGGTACAAGAATTGAAGTTGGGTCTACAGGATCCTTAGAAAGGATAATTAGAGGCCCCGCTTTGCTTGATGATGGGACACATAATTTATTAGGTGCTATTAGAACATCGATGAGTACTCTTGGGGCTAAAAATATTAAAGAAATGCAAGAAGTTGAAATAGTTATTGCGCCATCTCTTCTGACAGAGGGTAAGGTTTATCAAAAAGCTCAGCAGCTTGGAATGGGCAAATAGTTTTTTAGAGAAAATTATAATCGTAGTAAATTAAGCATTAATTGAAAAAATTTCGTATTAGGAGTTATTATTAAATAATGGGGGAAACCCCATGCTCCTCACACACTAAATCGCCCGATAACTCGGGCTTTTTTTAGATATTTTGTTACTTATATTATTTTATCTGTAATGAAATCATCACTTAAAAGAATTGCCTGCTAAATTTTCTAAAAGGAATACTTAAATTATGTCATCAGCTCCAGCCGTAACTGATTCTTCATTTGACAAAGATGTACTACAAAGTGATCTGCCAGTATTGGTTGATTTTTGGGCACCTTGGTGTGGACCTTGTAGGATGGTCGCACCAGTTGTAGAAGAAATCTCAAAAGACTTTGAAGGGAAAATTAAAGTTTTTAAATTAAACACAGATGAGAACCCAAATGTTGCAAGTCAATATGGGATTAGAAGTATTCCAACATTAATGATCTTCAAAGGAGGCCAAAAAGTTGATACTGTTGTTGGAGCAGTACCAAAAGCAACTCTTTCTAGCACTTTAACTAAGCATCTATAACATAAATAGCCTTGCATAAAATTGGACTTATAGACTATGGAATGGGTAACATTCATTCTGTAACAAAATCTCTAGAAAGTCTTGGAGAAGAAATAATATTAATCAAAAACTTTAATGAATCAAAAAATTGTAAGGCGATAATACTTCCTGGTGTTGGAGCATTTGATCCTGCGATGATTAACCTCCTCAATACGGATTTGATAGCTGATTTAAAAAATTGGATTAACAGCGGGAAGTCTTTTTTAGGGATTTGTTTAGGTCTTCAACTACTTTTTGAATCTAGTGATGAAGGAAAAGTTCAAGGAATAGGAATCCTAAAGGGGAAAATACAAAAAATACCTAATGTGATTAATCAAAGAATCCCTCACATGGGTTGGTGCCAACTCATACCTACAAAACCGAATACCTTATTAGAGTTAGAAGAATTAAATAATTGGGTATATTTTGTACATTCCTATCATGCAGTCCCAGATACCAATGACATTATTGCAGCCCAGGTTAATTATGGTTCTGAAAAATTAACAGCGATGATTGAGAATGATAATTTATTAGCCTGTCAATTTCATCCAGAAAAATCTGGTAAAACTGGAGAAAAACTTTTGAGACGATGGCTTAGTAATATTCAATAACTGATAATTACTGATGAAGACAAACTTAAGATTAATAGGTGGTAAAAAACTCCGAAGTCCAAATAATTTCTTTACCAGACCTACAACTTTAAGAGTGAGAGAGGCAATCTTTAATATATTGAACAATAAAGTTGAAAACAGTAACTGGTTAGATTTATTTAGCGGAACAGGTGCCATATCTTGTGAAGCATATAATCATGGGGCAAGAAAAATAATTGCAATTGAAAAAAACAAAATCAATTCAAAAATTTGCTTAGAAAACCTACTTTCGTTGGATGATATAGAGAATAGGAAAAGTGATATAGAGGTTATTTGTAAAGACGTTTTGAGCTGGACAAAACCAAATTACGAGAGAAACTTATCATCTAAAATTATGGATTTAAGCAAATTAAAATTTGATTTTGTTTATCTAGACCCTCCTTATGATGTGAATTTCCATGAATTAGTTTTAGATCAAATTTTCAAGTGTAATTTTTTAAAAAAACATTCAATAGTTATTTGTGAACATTCTCCAAACGTATATATCAAAAAAAGTTCTTTATGGGAAACTATAGATGTAAGGGACTATGGTCAGTCAAGATTAACATTTTTAATCAATGTCCAACATCCCTGAACCTCTTCTGTATTGATTCCATGCACTCACAAATAATCCAAGAAGAGTTATTGGAACTAATCCTAAAACAATTCCACATAGAAGAGGCTCGATCATTTTTTTGCCTTTTTTGAATTTATTTATCACAATTGTTACATAGAGACTATTTTTTGTGTCAACATCTTCATCATCTGCAGCAGAAAGAGACTTTAAAAGAGAATTCTTGAAAATTATTTTTTTTATTGTTTTTGTGGTTTTATTGATATGTTTTTCAATATTTTTTGTAAATTATCATGAAAATAACAAATATATTATTGAAACTCTTGAGCTTAATGGTTCTGCTGAGGAAGGAGATTCTCTTTTTAAGATAAATTGTGTTGGATGTCATGGAATTACAGCAAGAGGATTAGTGGGACCTGACTTACACTCAGTAACTAAACGTTTGAATGATAAAGAGATAATTAAGCAAGTTACTGGTGGCCTCACTCCGCCTATGCCAAGTTTTGAAATTGATCCTATAAATATGTCCAATTTATTAAAATATCTTCATAGCCTTGAATGATTTTGGAGAAAAGTTTTTCTAATTTAAAAGTAATATTAGTTGAACCAAATGGCCCTTTAAATGTGGGAAGCGTTGCTAGATTATGCTCTAACTTTGAAGTTGATGAATTAAGAATTGTCTCTCCGAAATGCGATATATTCTCTTTAGAAGCAAAAAAAATGGCGCTTAAAGGTCAAAAATTTCTTGAACATTGTAAGATTTTTGATAATCTTGAAAAAGCAATTTTTGATTGTGATTTAGTTCTGGCATCTTGTGGAAGGATTGATATAAGTAAAGATTTATTTTTTGAATCTTCTGAAGATATAGTTAATTGGACTTTATCCTTTAATAAGATAAATAATTTAGCAATTATATTTGGAAGAGAAGATAGAGGATTAACTAATAGTGAGTTACTTCTGGCAAATAAGGTTTTTAATATCCCAACATCTCAGAGTAATCCTTCTTTAAATCTTTCGCACGCAGTTTCAATAGTTTTATATGAATTAAATAAGTCTTCTAAAAGAAATTCTAATAGGAAATTAGAGGTTTTTAATCTTGCATCATCAAAACAAATGCATGATTCATTTTTGGAGATAGAGGAATTGCTTTTGGGAGTTGGATATCTTTTAAACCATACCTCAAAGGCAAAAATGAGTAAATTCAAAACTTTTATCCTAAGGGCAAATACATCAATGCATGAAATAAATGTTTTAAGAGGAATTGTTCATCAAATAAACTGGTTTTTGAATAATTCAAAAAAAAATTAGGAACTTATTATTTAAATTTTATTAAATTCTTCTGTAGTTTAAATTTGATAAGGATATTTACTAAAAACATTTTCTGAAGTAACATCTACTGATTATTTGAAAATTTAAGAAAACTAAATTGTGACTACAACAAAGAAAAGAAGAGTTTTCCCTTTTACAGCTGTAATTGGTCAGGAAGAAATGAAATTAGCACTCTTATTAAATGTTATTGATCCAAGAATTGGAGGAGTGATGATCATGGGTGATAGAGGCACAGGAAAGTCTACTACCATCAGAGCCTTAGCTGATTTGTTGCCGGCAATAGAAGTTGTTAAAGACGATCCATATAATAGTTCTCTAATTGATCCTGATTTGCAGAGTAAAGAAGTGTTGGAAAAAATTGTTCAAGGAGAAAATTTAGAGAGTATTCAAAAACAAGTACCTATGGTTGATTTGCCTTTAGGTGCTACTGAAGACAGGCTTTGTGGAACCATTGATATAGAAAAGGCTTTGAGTGAAGGTGTTAAGGCATTCGAACCTGGTTTATTGGCAAAAGCTAATAGGGGTTTACTATACGTTGATGAGGTAAATTTGCTTGATGATCATTTAGTTGATGTACTTTTGGATTCGGCTGCTTCAGGATGGAATACAGTTGAAAGAGAGGGAGTATCAGTTCGACACCCTGCAAGGTTTGTTCTTATAGGTTCAGGTAATCCAGAAGAGGGGGAATTAAGGCCTCAGCTATTAGATAGGTTTGGAATGAGCGTTGAGGTCAAAACAGTTAGAGATGCTGAATTAAGAGTTCAAGTAGTAGATCAAAGAACTTCTTTTGACGATAATCCTGATGAGTTTTCATTGAGTGTTGAAAAAAAACAGGATGAACTTCAACAAAAGGTTATTAAAGCTCAAGAATTATTAAATTCTGTTCAAATGGATGATGACCTTAGATTGAATATTTCCGCAATCTGCGGAGAACTTGATGTTGATGGTTTACGAGGAGATATTGTTACAAATCGATCAGCAAGGGCAATTGCAGCCTTTGAGGGCAGAACTGAAGTACAAGAAGATGATATAGCAAGGGTTATTTCTTGTTCTTTAAGACATAGACTAAGAAAAGATCCTCTTGAACAAGTAGATTCAGGTGAAAAAGTTGTTCAAGCTTTTTGTAAGGTATTTGATTTAGATGAAAAAGAAAATCTTTCAAAATTTCAATTGTCTGCAGAAGCTTAATTACAGTGAGAATAATTGGAATTGATCCTGGATTAGCTAGAGTTGGGTATGGAATTATTGAAATAGAAAATGAAAAAAAAATATTATTAGATTGTGGCATTATTGAGACAAGTAAAGATAAAAAAGAAGAAGATAGGCTTTATGAAATATTCAAAGATCTTAATGAATTAATAAATTATTGGAATCCCAATTTAGCGGCAGTAGAAAAATTTTTCTTTTATAAATCGAGTACCACTATAAGTGTGGTGCAGGCTAGAGGCGTGATTATGATGGTATTGGCTTCTAAAAAAATTCATGTTAGTGAATATTCTCCTGCGCAGATAAAGTTAACCATTGCTGGTTCTGGAAAAGCATCTAAGAAAGAGGTTCTTGATGCCGTTATGTATTATTTAGAACTTAACAACCCTCCAAAACCTGATGATTCAGCAGATGCATTGGCAATAGCTCTCACAAAACTAAATGAAGAAGGTTTTAACTGAATACTTATAATGTTTATCATTGAAAAAAAGAAATTGGAGAGGGATAAGTTTAGAAAACTTAGAGATGAAATTTCTCTTGATCAAAGGAAAAATGTAGAAAAAAATGTAAAACTATATGTTGATTCATTCGTTAAGGAACATAATAATATTGGTTATATAGCAATATATTGGCCTCTAAAAAATGAAGTAGATTTAAGAGGTCTTAAGGAAGTAATTTCTTTAGCCTTGCCAAGATGTAAAGATAAAAAAGAGTTGTTATTTTATCCATGGGATGAAAACCCTCTTACGAAAGATTCTGAGGGGATACTAAGTCCAAATAACAATTTTTCATTGAGTCATAATAAGATAAGTATGATATTAGTCCCATGTCTTTCTATTGATAAAAATTTAATAAGATTAGGGTATGGTGGAGGTTATTTTGATAAATTAAGAAGAGATGAAAAATGGAGGAATGTCCCATGTTTTGGTGTATTAACTTCAAATTGTGTAAGTAAGATACCATTAACGAGAGCTGAGTGGGATATTCCCTTGTCAGGCTTTATCACAGAAAAAGAAATATTTGTATAATAAGAGATCTACTAACGGTTTAATAATGGTTTCTTAAAAAATGGAAAATCAAGAAAAATACAATAACTTATCAAAATTAGTCGAAAAGTTGAAAAAGTCAGAAGATCCAAAAAGAAAATATGAGTACATTTTGTGGTTAGGAAAAAAATTGAAAGAACCAGATAGTAAAATACTTGTTGAAGAAAATAAGGTTAAGGGATGTGTTTCAGAAGTTTTTGTTAAGGCAAATATAAAATGCGGCAAATTATTTTGGGAAGGATATTCTGATGCTCTTATAACAAAGGGCTTATTAGCATTTCTAATTAGTGGATTAAATGAATTAACACCAAATGAGGTTGTTAAAATAAATAAGAAATTTATAGAAGATACTGGATTGAAAGCAAGCTTAACTCCTTCACGTTCAAATGGTTTTTTAAACATACTATTAAAAATGCAGTCTCAAGCAAATGATTTTTTGTAGTTCTAATAATATAAAATAAAATTCAAAGTTAAACGAAATAAAAAATGAAAAAATGCAAAATTGGTATTGTAGGTTTTGGAACTGTAGGGTCAGGGGTTTATAAAATATTAACTTCTGAAGTTGATTCACATCCAATTTTAAAAGAAATAGAAATTGTAAAAATAGCAGTTAAAGATCTTAATAAAAAAAGGGATATTGAGTTAGATAATACTTTATTAACTGATGATCCATTTAAATTAATTAATGACCCTTCCATAGATGTGATTGTTGAAGTGATGGGTGGGGTGGATTTGGCAAAAGATATTATTCTGCAATCGTTGAAATCAGGTAAATCTGTTGTCACTGCTAATAAAGCAGTCATTGCAAGATATGGAGAAGAAATATATAAAATTGCTAGTAAAGAAGGACTTTATATTTTATCTGAGGCATCAGTTTGTGGGGGTATTCCTATTATAGAACCCCTTAAAAGATCACTAAAAAGTAACAGCATAAAAAAAATGGTTGGGATAATAAATGGCACAACAAATTTTATTCTTTCAAAAATGACAAACGAAAAAGCTGATTATAAGGAGACCTTAAAATTGGCCCAAAGCCTTGGGTATGCAGAATTCGATCCTAGTGCAGATGTTGAGGGACATGATGCTGCTGATAAGATTTTAATTCTTAGCGAACTCGCATTTGGAGGGGAAATCAAAAGAGACCAGATACAAACTGAGGGTATAAGTAAAATTAATCTCAAGGATATCGAATATGCCAATAAATTAGGATTTGAAATAAAACTTTTAGCACTATCCGAAAGACTACAAATTAATAGTATTAATTCACTTGCTTTGAATATTTGGGTAGGACCTTCTTTGATTCCAAAATCTCATCCATTAGCAACAGTTAAAGGAGTAAACAATGCCTTATTGATAGAGGCTGATCCTCTTGGAGAAATAATGTTGTATGGGCCAGGTGCAGGAAGTGGCCCAACTGCTGCATCAGTTGTATCAGATATATTGAATCTGCATGCCGCCTCAGCAAAAAATAATAATTCAATCGATCCATTATTATCTTTTGATTTCTGGAGAAAATGTCACATCATAGAATCCTCTAAAATAAATAAAAAAAATTATCTTAGAATAATTTGTCTTGATAGCCCAGGCGTAATAGGAAAGATTGGAGATATTTTTGGAAATAATAATGTATCAATCGAATCAATTGTACAATTAGATGCAAGTGAGGACAAAGCTGAAATTGTTGTTATTACTCATGAAGTGAATAATGGAAATTTTGAGAAATCAAAATATGAAATAAATTCGCTAAATGAAGTCAAAATTATTGCAAGTCAATTAAGTTGTATTTAAAAAAATAATTTGCAAATTCCTTTATAGATTGTTAAACCGAAGAAAGTAAGTATTTGGTATTAGCAACTTAATGATTCATTCAAAACTATTAGACAATAAAAATAAAAAATTATTTTGTTCCGAAAACCTTTATAAAGGTGCTTGTGTAAAAATTAAAAATAGTAATAAGACTTTTCAAGTAGTGGGTATAAACATAGGTAAAGAAATTTGTTGGGTTAGAGAATGGCCTTTTGCTTTTAATTCAAAAAAAACATTTGCTTTAGAAATTAGTCAAATAAACTTACAAATTTTTTGTTCAAATCAATACTCGGAATAATATATTATTTAAGAAATATGAAAAAAAAAGTTCTTTTATCAATATTTATTATTTTAATTTCATTTTTACAGAATTCTTGTGGTTCAAAAAGAATATCTAAAAAAATCATAGTAGCAAGTTCTGGAAAAATTGAATCTTTAGATCCTGCTAGAGCTAATACTCTTAAAGCAATTCAATTAATCAGTTCTCTGGGCGATACATTATATGAATTAAATTCTAATGGAGAATTAATACCTGAATTGGCTTCAGGGATGCCAATTATTTCAAAGGACAAACTTCAAATAATTATCAATTTAAGAAAAAATGTTTTTTTTCATGATGAAACTTCATTTAACTCAAGTGCAATAAAGTTTACTTTTGATAGATTCAAAAGAATTGGAACAATGAATTATATTTTAGGAAATAAGATAAAATCAATAGAAACTCCGAGTGAATATTCAGTCATAATAAATTTAAATGAACCATCAAGTTCTTTAAATGGTTTACTTACCTCAGTAAATTTAACACCAATATCTCCCACATTTTATAAGGAATATTCTGACAAGTTTCTAAATGAAAAATTCGTTGGTACTGGCAAGTATATTCTGACTAGTTTTTCTAGTGAGGTCCAATTAATTGACCCAAATATGAATTATTGGGGCGAAAAGCCCTTAAACAAGGGTATTAGTTTTGTTGGGTATTCAAATTCATCTTCTCTTTTTGGGGCTTTAAAAAGTAAACAAATTGACGTACTCTTATCAAATTCAATTGATGATAGTCAGAGAAACAGTTTAAAGAATTTAAGTAAAAATAAAAATTTTAATGAAGGTAATAGTCCTTTCACCGAATTAAGTTTTATAAGCCTTAAAACTAATTCTTATCCATTTAGTAATCTTAATTTAAGAATGGCTTTAGCAAAAAGTCTTAATAGAAAATTAATTAGTGAAAAAGTTAGTTATGGGTTAAGGGCGCCATCTAGATCAATTATTCCGCCAATATTAAAAAAAGATAATCAGGGTCCTTGGCCTAAATATGATTATTTAGAAGCGAGAAAGTTATTGAAAAAAGAAAATTATTGCGATGGGAACATACTTAAAATTCCTCTTACTTATAGATCGAATGTACCGGCTGATAAACTTATTGCCCTTACATGGCAGCAAGAAATAAAAAATTCTTTAAAAGATTGTATTGATATTGAACTCAACGGTGTTGAATCTACAACAGTTTATAAGAATCTAAGTTTGGGAATTTATACAGCAGTTATTCTCGATTGGACTGGTGCTTATTCCGATCCAGAAGCCTATCTCACTCCACTTTTAAGTTGTAATCAGATTGTTGATGGCATTTGTAAAAAAGGAGAATCTGTTTATAGCGGTAGTTTTTGGGGATCTAATAAAGTTGAAAGTTTATTTCTCGAGAGTGAAAAAATAAGCGGAAATAAAAGATTAGATAAACTTGTTGAAATTGAAAAAATAGCAGCAAATTCAATCCCGTATATTCCTATTTGGATATCCTCTCAAAAAGCATGGTCTCAAAATGATATATCAAAACCTATTTTTAATGGTGCAGGAATAATTTCATTGAGTGATCTAAGATTTATTGATGAGTAGAAATTTAAATAAATTATTTAATTATTCCTTATTAAAAATTTCATTAATACCAATAATGTTATGGATAATTTCATCATTAGTGTTTATTTTATTAAGAGTTGCTCCTGGCGATCCTGTTGATGCTATTCTTGGATCAGCTGCAGATGAGGTTTCAAGAGAATTTCTAAGAAATAAATTGGGGCTAAATGAACCTTTGATAAATCAATATTTTTTCTACATTTACGATATATTGCACTTAGATTTTGGTCAATCACTTAGTACTCAAGAGCCAGTACTAAATATTATTCTTAAGTCGTTGCCTGCAAGTCTTGAACTTGGCTTCTTTTCAATATTAAGCGCAATCCTAATTGGATTCCCATTGGGATTTATTGGGTTAAGAAATAGAGGTAAAAAGACTGACTACATAGCGAGAATATTTGGAATTGCGACATATGCAATCCCCCCTTTTTGGGGGGCAATGTTAGCTCAACTATTTTTTTCTGTATATTTTAATATCTTCCCAATTGGGGGTAGATTTCCAATCTTTCAGCAACAACCTCAAATTACAGGTTTTCTAGTTTTAGATTGTATTCTTTCCAATAATATTATTGCTTTAAAAGATAGCCTTTATCATCTCTTACTTCCTTCGATTACACTTGGCTTTCTATTAAGTGGGATTTTCAGTCGTTCATTAAGAATAAATCTGGATAAGACATTAAAGAGTGATTATGTAAATGCCGCTGCATGTAGAGGAATAACGAAGAAAAAAATTTTTTTAAACCATGCATTGCCTAACGCTCTATTACCAATTGTCACTATTTCTGGTTTAACAATGGCTTCATTAGCAGGAGGTGCTTTATTGTTTGAAGTAACTTTTTCATGGCCAGGTATTGCTTTAAGATTACATGAGGCGATTTCTCAGAGAGACTATCCCTTAGTTCAAGGCATTGTAATTTTTACTTCTATGCTTATAGTTTCTTTAAATCTTTTTGTAGATATTTTAATTGCCTATTTAGATCCAAGAATAGAATACTAATTTTTTGAAATTTCTTTAATAATTTCTTGATCTAAAAAATGGAAATCAAGTCCCATTTCATTTTGGTTTTTAATTACTCTTGGGATCTCTTGGTCTTTAATATTTTGTAAAAAATCAACTATAAATTTCGAAGATAAATTTTGTATTGAGATTGGATCTGAACCAATAAAATATTCACTTATTTTGAAGACATCATTATTTTCTTTAGAACTATTATTAATTCTAATTGGAGAGAAATGACTTGCCCCTTCAATAATTAGAAACCTATTTGATGGATTATTTAAAGCAGAAAAAACTCTAAATTGTTCATTCATTAAAGGAGTAATAAGGTCATATGTCCCACCTATAAAGAGAGTTGGTATTTTAATACCAGAACTATTTTCTTTTGGCCATATTAAACTGCCAAACGAATTAAAACCTATTATTGCAGTTGCTTTATAAGCATTATTTTTATCAGAGAAAGGTATTTCGCTTAATTGACATTGAAGTAATTTTGATAGATTTGTCACTGCAAAGTCTTTTAATGCCAAGTTACATCTTTCCTTAAGTTGATCGGTTGGTTTATTACCCTCATATAGAAGTGCAATTAAAGCACCAAGTGAATGCCCCATTAAAATATAAGAATCATTAGGTATATCAAATTCCCCATTTTTATGAGCTTTTAATACAGCATCTAGATCTTTAATTCTATATAAGAAAAAGTCTGCACTACCTGGGATTGCTTCCTTACCTTCGAGTACTTCTATAAAAGATTTTAAATTACTTCCTCTATGATCTATGAATGCTATTGGCCAACCCCTTTTAGTCAATTCGCTGCCTATCCATTTGAAATTATCAATTTCGCCCCCAAGTCCTGGCATAAAAATTATCAGTTCTTTATCATCGTTTGTTTTATTACTTTTCCATAATTCAATTTCAAAAGGGTTTACTCGGTGAGGAGCATAAATTTTTTTATTTTTCTTTATAAATTCTGAAGTAGAACTATTTTCAAAATTTTTAAAGGCTTCTTCATTAATTTTCTCAAGATTATTTAATTTAGAAATAAGGTTTTGTTGCATTGATAATTCATTTTTCCAAGATGAAATTATTAAGATTAAATTATCAATATCTAAAGAAATTTCTTCTGAGGGTAATGCCTTTATAATGTCTAAAGTTGAAACTTCTTTTTTATCATCTAATAAATTTTCTATAGTGTTATAAATTTCTATTCCATTATTGTCATTAGGAATTTTAATGGTTTGGCTTAATTCTGTGAGGATTTTACGCCCTATCCAACTTCTTAATACTTCTCTATTTAATCCTTCTTCCTTGAATATTGGAAATTCTAAAAATTTTGATAATTCAAAAACTTTTATAAATCCATTATTTTTTAACCAATCTATTAATTCTGTTGAGTCATCTTTGTATTTTTCTAATTTAGATAATTGTTCTATAGTAAAAGGGATCTCCATCTCTTCAAACTTGATATTTATCTTTTCAGCAGCCTTTGAATCATAATTAAAAAATAAACCCAAAAAACCTAAAAATATTATAAAAATGTATTTCACTTGTGATTAGTCCAAATAGTTTTCAAATATACAAGAATTGGTGGATTCAATTTCCATATCCATTGAGGTTAATAACCAAGATAAGATTTTACGCTGCATTTGGAGCAGGAGGTGTAATTTATTTAACATCACTCATTTTTAATAATATTGGATTATCGGCAACGGATATCGGCTTGGGATTTACCATATCGGCAATAATTGGTACCTTAACAAGATTCTTTACAGGTAATTATTTAAATAAAATAGGGCAAATACAATCTCCATTAATTACTTCATCAATACTTAGTCTTGTTGCTAGCTTGTTCTTAATTTTTTCAAGAGATACCATTTTATACATAATTGGACAATCATTTGTTGGGGCTGCTGCAGGGATATATTGGCCTGCTGCCGAGTTTGGGGTACCCTATTTTTGTTATCCTATCGAAACACGCAAGGCATATGCTCTTGTTAGAAGTTCGGAGGCTTTAGGAATATTTCTAGGGGTATTCTTAGGGGGATGCATGACTAATTTTTTGTATTCTAAATCAATTTTTATTAATGATATATTTTGCATGTTAGTTATCACATATTTAATTTCTAGAAATAGGTCTTCTATTAAAAAAAACTTAGAAAATTTCAAAAAAAAATTAGTAGATCCAATTAATAAGGGACAATTGAAATGGAATAAAAATTCAACAATAATAATTTTATCTATTTTATTGATAACTACATCTTTAGCTTTGATTCAAGTAACTTTGCCTCTGGATCTTGTTAAAGGTGGAGTTTATCGCAATGCATTAAGCAAAGAAATTATTAGTCTTATAATTTCTATTCAGTTAATTTTATTGTTGTTTTTACAATGGCCTGTCGGTTCTTGGATATCTAAGAAAGGTAGATTATTTGGCTTGAAATTTAGTTTAATAAATTTCTCTTTCGCTTCATTTTTATTATTTATTTCTAGTTATCTAAATATCCCAGCTTTTTATTTAATTTCTTTTTCATTGATTTTAGTAAGTTTAGGGACTGCTTCATTTCTTCCAACATCAACAGATGTCGTTTTCAGAATAGCTCCTTCAAATAAAAAAGGTTTTGCACTTGCTCTACTATCACAATGTTTCGCTATGGGTTATTTTTTTGGACCACTTATTTCAGGACGCATATTAGATCTATTTGGTTATGCTTCAATAATCTGGCTTTCAATTTCATGTTGTTGCTTTATTGTATTTGTAATTCTATTTAAGAGATTATTTTAATTAATCTTTTCTAATTCAATAATTCTTCTCTCTCTTAGAAATAAGAAAAAAGGTGCAGAGAATGCGAAGGCTATAAGAAAAGTTCCTATGTATACAATCCACATATTCTTCATTTTTAGTTTTTTTGATTCATTTACTATCCATATGAAAATAGCGCTTGCACCTACTAATAAGTCTCTAGAAATTGACTGAGCTGCAGGGTTTGCATTCGCTAAAGAAATGAAGTTATTTATATCAAAGCTGTTTCCATATTCCCTAGCAAATTCGAAATTTGCCATCATTGGCAGGATAGCACCCAAAATTGATAGAAAAAGGTAAAGATAAGATAGTATCTGTTTATTATCTTTTAAAATGTTAAATGAATTCACTTGTCAAAAATATTTCTTCTAATAATAGTAATTAAAAGCTTATGGTTGTTGAAAAGAATAATAAATTTGAAGACTATAAATTTAAAAAAGGGAATTTAAATTTTGCTGTAGTTGGTCATGTTGAGTGGATAAATTTCTTAAAGGTCGATCAATTGCCAAAACCCGGAGTCATTTCTCATTCTAAAAAGTCCCTTGAGTATCCAGCTGGTGGTGGCTCTATTATCGCGAAAATACTTTCTGATTTAACTTTAAATCAAATTCATTTTTTTACGTCATTAGGTAATGATGAATATGGAGAAAAGTGTTTCAAGATTCTCTCAAATATGGGAATTAAGTTGCATGTAGCTTGGCGTGATAAACCAACTAGAAGAGGATTTAGTTTAATTGACACTCAAGGAGAAAGAGCAATAACAGTTATCGGAGAAAGGTTAGCTCCAACTCATAAAGACAAGTTAGAATGGAACACTTTAAAAAAAATGGACGGAATTTTTATTACTGCATCTGATTCAGAGATTTTTAAAATAGCTAGATCAGCATCAATACTTTGTACAACACCAAGGGTAGGATTAAATACAATTAATAAATCAAATGTTCTTTTAGATGGATTAATAGGCAGTAATCTTGATCCTGGGGAAGTTTTTTCTTTTTCTAAATTATCGTTAAAACCCAAATATACTATTAAAACCGAGGGAGAGAATGGAGGCATACTATTTCCAGGTGGAAGATATGAGGCTCTTAAAAACAAAAAATTAAAGGTTGATTCTTATGGATGTGGCGATTCTTTTGCTGCTGGGATTCTTTATGGAATGGCATCTAAATGGGATATAGATAAAAGTTTAAATCTTGCTAAAGTAATGGGAAGAGATGCCAGTGAATTTTTCGGCCCATATGCAAATAGTGATGAAAAATAATTGATTTAAGACTTATATGAGCAATTTAGAAAATAAAAATAAAAATCTACTTGTAGAAAACATTATTGTTCTCTTTTTATTTACTGTTTTTTTAGTTTTTAAATCTTTAAAAACTTTATCTAAAATTTTTACGTATGGGATCATTAAAAAAGAAATATTAACAACTAAAAGTAACTTAGGCGTAGATATAAAAATAAAAATTAAGTAATGAATATAGTTTTAGTTTTTCTAATTTTAGGAGTTATTTTTTGGGGCTACAAAAAAATTAATTCAAAAAAATCAAAGAACTTAAAATTAGATAAATTTAAAAATAAACTGCAAAGCACGCAAACAAATATTGACAGAATTTTTTTAAGAGAGGAAGAAAAAACATTTTCAAATCCTAATATAAATATTTATATTGGAGTTTATGATAAGGAAGAAAATATAAACAGAAAATCCAATATACACAGAGCAAGACTTTCAAAATTTAAGAAATCCAAATTAAATGGTGAGATGATATTTCAAGACGATGAACAAAGGATTTATAAATTTAATAATGGTAAGAAAGTTTACTTATAAATTTTAAAGCTAACTACACTCAAGACTTTCTCTTGTTGAAACGCCTGTTGTAGGATTGATCCCATCAGCAATTTCACAAAGATTTCTTTGGTCTTCGCTGTCAAGAATGGCATAAGAAAAATCTGCTCCTTCTATTTGAGCTCCAGCAAAACTGCTGCCTGATGCGATCATATTTATTAAAACAGCATTTCTAAGATCTGTTTTTTGGAAATTAACTCGATCAGAAAGAGTATCGGTTAGGTTGATTCCATTTAAATTAGAACCTTTTAAATCAGATAGGGTTAAGGTTGTCCCATGTAAATCAACGTCACTAAAATCTGCGTCTCTTGCCACTGCTCCAGCTATAGAAGACAAATGAAGATCCTCTCCATGGAAATTAAATCCTGTAATATTAGATCTTACATAACTTGGTACTTCATCACCTTCTCCCTTAACAGCAACATTCGCCCCAGCAAAAACTGGAGAGGATAATACTAAGAAAGAAAAAGTTATGCATAAAATATATTTTAAAAACCTAAAAAATTTCATTTTGAAAAATTCGAATAGTTTTATTTTATAACAAATAGATAATTTTTTGAATTGATGAATAAATTTAGAATACCTTTTTAAAATTATTTAACACTATAGATTTTAAATTTAGGCTCTAAATTAGTTATACAATCTAGAAGTTTTTTGTTATCTTTGCTATTGGTAACTTTGAATTCAGATTCAACTGTACCGCTTTCATCTCTAATGGCTTGATTTAAAACGATGGAACCGTTTTCGTCAGATACCGATCTATGGAAAGTTCCTCTAGGTATTCTTAAAATATATCCGCAAGATTCTAATCTAACTTTATAAAAAGGATAATCCCAACCAAAATTGACAAGAAAAAATGTTCTACCCCCAGAGATAGCCAATAGATTATCTTCTTGATTGTGATGTATGTAAAATTGCCAATTCTTAAAATCTTCATCATTTGGAGGGCTAACCGCAGGACCACTGTGAATAACTAGATCTCTATAATTTGATTCATTAACACTAATATCAAAAAATCTGACATCTTTTGTATCGCGAAATTTTTCATAACTTATCAATTCAAACATTTTTGATTTATTTGATTTGATAACTGGAATTTCTAAACTTGAGTTCAATTTTCTTTATTTATTAAACAAATGAAAACAGATATATTTCTCTAAGAACGTATCAATTAACACTAAAAAAGAAACATATTATTATTTATATTTTATTGTTATTTTAAAATATAAAAAATTTAGTGTTTATTTAATTTCAAGAGGTTTGATTTCCCATGATAAAGTATTTTCTAAATTATTTTTTCCTATAAAGTTTCCTGTAATTACAGAGGTTAAATTAGATTTTGAAGAGGATACTAATGTTAAATATCTATCATCTATTAATCCTTTTCCGCTTGGATCAAAACCTCTCCAACCAGCGCCAGGAATATATAATTCAGCCCAAGCGTGTAAATCCAGCTCAGAGGGTAACGGATCTTCAAAATGATAACCACTTACAAACCTACTAGGAATGCCTATAGACCTGCAAGCTTCAACCATCAGCATAGCTAAATCTCTGCATGAACCTATGCGTTCTTTAAGTGTTCTGCTCGCTGGCCATGCAGGACCTGTATGTCTTTTTGTATATTTAACCCGATCTTGAATAATCTCTATTAATTGATAGGTGAATGATAAAGCGTTATTAAAACTTCCTGCTAAAGCTTCTTGGGCAAGTTCTACGGCAGAGGGATCGTGTTGTCCATTTGGCATCCACCCCTCTAATGCCCCTTGTAAATCTCTGTTAATAATGCTTCTACAGAAAGGTAATGTTAGATCTCTATTTTTTACCCCGTCAATAATATTTGGATGTTTAATGGTCTCAACTTCGCTAATTGATTCAATAATTAAATTATCTGTTAATCCGTTAAATCTAATTCGATTAATCTCTTCGCCACTTGCAGCAAGTAATGGATAAATAATTTCTGGTTCTGGGGTTATTTTTAATTCAAAATTCTTCAACTTTTGGAATCCATTTGACCTTGGCTTTATACACAATCTATGTTCGCCTAATTGAACAGGGTCTTCATATTTATATTCAAGTTTGTGTATGTATTTAATTCTCATTAATAAACTTTTTAATTAATAAAATACTTTTCTTGAATGAGATCATTTAATTTATTTAAATCTATTTGCAATGAATCGATTGCCTCATGTAAACCATCATTAATTATATCTTCAATTCTGATATAACTCCACTTTGCTTTAAGCAAGCCTCTCATGCATTCTAATTCTGAAGGATTTTCAGGAGGAGGAGAGGTGTCTATCATCTTAAGAGTATTGCTTATACCATCAAGACAGTATCTTATTGATCTCGGAAAAATTGGATCCAGTAAAAGGAATCTTGCAACTGAATTAGGCTTAATAGAATTTTGCTCTGCTTTCCTAAACATTTGATAAGCTCCAGCGGAACGTAAAAGAGCTATCCATTGCAACTCATCAAGAACTCCTCCAAGTTCATCTAGGCTGGGTAGAAGTAAATAATATTTAACATCTAAAATTCTCGATGTTTTGTCAGCTCTCTCAATTAATCTTCCAAGAATGCTAAATCTCCAGGCAAGGTCTTTGCTTAAAGTCGCATCTGTAATTCCATAAAAAAGCTGACATGCTCTCCTTATTTCACTTAATTGTTCTTGTCTTGGCTTATTCCATATTGCTTCTCCTTCTTGCATATTCCAATATAAAATATTAATTTGTTCCCACATTTCTGTGGTCAATACATCTCTTATTTGTCGTGCGTTTTCTCTAGCTAATTGAATACAAGAAATTATGCTGTTTGGATTTAAACGATCTCTTATTAAAAAATTTATAACGTCATCAGGTTTTTTTTCTGGGAATCTTTTATCAAAAGATTCTCTGTCGCTTGAAGCATCAATTAACGGGAGCCAAGGTTCTGCGCTTCCTGGTGGACAATCTAATGACATTGCTTCACTTACTTCTACGAAACGAGATATGTTTTCTGCACGTTCTAAATAACGATTGATCCAATAAAGAGACTCTGCAACACGACTTAAAAGCATATTATTTACCTACGACCCATGTATCTTTGCATCCTCCACCTTGAGAAGAGTTTACGACTAATGATCCTTTTTTTAATGCTACCCTCGTAAGCCCACCTGGACTAACCCATGATTCTTTTCCTCTCAATATATATGGTCTTAAATCAACATGACATGGAAATAGTTCTCCATCACATAAGGATGGAACAGTAGATAATTCTAATGTTGGTTGTGCTACGAAATTTCTAGGATTTTTTCTAATTTTATTAGCAAATTCTTCAATTTCAGTGCTTGTTGAGTGAGGACCAATTAACATTCCATATCCCCCAGCTTCAGCAACAGACTTAACAACAAGTTTTGGTAAGTTTTCTAGGACGTATTGCCGATCCTTTTCGTAATGACAAATATATGTTTCTACATTTTTTATAATAATTTCTTCATCAAGATAATATTTAATCATTTTTGGAACAAAAGAATAAATCATTTTGTCATCTGCTATTCCAGTCCCAGGGGCATTCGCTAAAGCAACATGACCTGCTTTGAAAACTTCAAGTAATCCGCTAACACCGAGGCAGGAATCTTTTCTAAAATTTAGAGGATCTAAAAAATCATCATCAATTCGCCTGTAAATGACATCTACTCTTTTTAAACCGGAGGTGGTTTTTAAATATACATAATCATCATTGCAAATTAAGTCATGACCCTGTACTAATTGGATGCCCATTTCTTGAGCCAAATAACTATGTTCAAAATATGCACTATTAAAAATTCCAGGAGTTAGTAGAACTATTTTGGGAGTATCTGTCCAAACAGCAAGTTCTTGAAGAGTTTTTAAAAGGTATGATGGATATTCATCAATTGGTTTTACTATTCTTCCAGAAAAAAGATTAGGGAAAATATTTTTCATAACTAATCTATTTTCTAAAAAATAAGCAACTCCAGAAGGACACCTTAAATTATCTTCTAAAACATGCCAATCTCCCTTTCTGTCCCTTATTAAATCAAGTCCTGAAATTTGACACCATTTATTTAATGGAGGTTTAAAACCTATCATTTGCGGTCTCCAACCTTCTGAACTCTCTATTAATTCTCTTGGAATTATTCCATCATTAATTATATTTTGAGAATTATAAATATCATCTAGGAATAAATCAATTGCCTCAAGCCTTTGTTTTAAGCCTTTTTCTAATGTTACCCAATCATCTTTACTGATTATTCTTGGAAGTGGATCAAAAGGTAATATTCTCTCAGTACCTTTTAAACCAGTATCGTTTAATCTAAAAGTAGCCCCATGTCTTAATAATAATTTTTTTGCTGCAGAATGATTCCTGTTTAACTCTTCAAGACCCATATTATCTAAAGAGGACAGAAGTGGAATTAATATTTCTCTAGCAGAGTTTACATTATCCTTAAAGTATTCATCAAAACTATTTTTTGGACGATAACTTGAAAACATATATTTCATGGTTTAATAACTTTTACTTTAGCTTCTAATCTTTATTCGTATTTATGGCTACAAAAAAAAACATCTCCTAACTCGATCTATTTCTTTATTTTGATCATTGAAGTATATTTCTTAAAAATCTAAAAAAGTATGAATTCTAGTAATTGGCAATTTGTTTTTTTTAGATATTTCGCAAGCTTTCTTTTTATTCTCTCTCACAGTTTGCTAGTTCTTGATCATTTACCTACTGGGGCAGCACTCCATGGACTTGGGGAGGTTTTTATTGCACCTTGGGCGTTTAGGGAAAGAGCTTGGGATCTTGTGGTTATTGCAGTTTTATTTTTCTTCTTCGACATCTGGGGACTTATAAACACTCCTTGGAATTAACTGGTACTATTTATATACTATTTTTGTAAAAATGATATTAAAAATAAAATCTTATTTATATCAAATTTATAAAATAATTTTCCTTTTATTTCTAATAAATACTTCTAATTTATATGCACATAATCTAATTAATGGTGGTTGTAAAGAACATTGTGGAAAGAAAGTTAAAGTCATAAAAAATAAAAACAAATTAAATAATTTTAAAGATCAAATGGATATTGAGAGTAAAAATTCATGTTTAAATAAATCACTATGTAGAGGTTGAAATATAGAGATTTTTTAAATTGTTTTATGAAATTGTTTCTTTGATAATTATCATAAAAGTACTATTTGCTTGATAATTCTTATTAGGAGGATTGATTTGATTTTTAATTAAAAAAATAAAAGTATATATTAACGGTAGAAGTAAAGACGAAGCAGCAACTAAAGCAATTATCTGGTTTAACCTAATAAATGGTTTTTTTACGAGATCCTCTCCGCACAAGCCACAAATTAGAGTATCTTTTGAGGATTGTTTTTGAAATTGATATTTAGGATTGCAATAGGGGCAATAATATCTAACCATTTTTAATTATATTGTTTTAATCATTATCTATAAAATTAAAAGAAAGTCATCTTATTTTTTTAAATAAAAAAAGAGGGCTTTATTAAACCCTCTTTCATTTTTTACTTATATTTTTTACTGAAGTTAATAACGCACCTAAATCATGGATCCTTGTTGCTAACTTCTTTTAAGCTAATTCTCACCAAAATAACTAATTGTCTTTAACTGGGGCAAAAACTCTAGAATTAAGCTTGTTTCTTAAAGGGCACCTAAACGTTGCAGAAGAAGGAAGCTTAGACATTAATAAAAAATAATTGGAGCAGTTAATTAAATTAGTTCGGTTTATTCCGAAATTTCAGGCAGGCTATCGATCATTTTGAAAGACCTCCTAGAACTCAACATTATTAAATTAAGAAAATATTTCTCTAAAAACAATCCGTTTTTATACGCATTGCTTTTTAATTAAAAATGTCCGAAAGTAGTAATCAATTGCGTTAATTTTTTTGGGATATTTTTAGTAAGTTTTGCTTATTTCTTTTCATATTTAATTCGACTATCTTGATTTTAAATGATTGAGGAACTCTTTTATGAATTATTCGAAAGAAGTTAGTAAAGCTGATCAATCTAATCCTATAGACGAGTATTTTCAATGTCTTTCATATTGCGATATTCACCCAAAAGGTATAGATAATGACTGTGAAGTCATCTGTATGGAAAGACATTTAAAAGCTAACTATTGGTAATTTTATAAAATTTCAAATTTTTATTTAAATCCTTTTGAAAAAAGGTTTGTACGAACTTTAAATTTCCATACATTTACAACACCTTTTGCATTAACTGCTGCAAGTGCACAATCATCAGGTCTCCATGATATTGCCCCTACCAAATCTCCGGCGAATGCAGCCCCAACTGGGTCTCCATTGCCGTCATTTTTTAGGAAACTTGCGACAACAGAACCATCCCTAGATCCTGAGGCTACAACCATACCTTTATTTGAAAAGGCTAGGCTCGAAATAGGTTCTGTATGGTGACATAGCTCTCCTGGCATAGTGCCTTCTGGACCATTGCCTATAAAGCTCCATACTGTAATTCTTTCACTGCCACTAGTCGCTAATAATTTTCCTCTGTCATCAAAAGAAAGGTGACTTGGTTTTCCAGGGTATCCAGTCATTTCTGCATCCATTCCTGTTGATCTTCTCCAAAAATGAACTGAATTGTCTTGACTACCGCAGGCAACTATATCTCCATCAGGGCTTAATTCCATTGATACCAATGATCCTTGCCACTCGAGTTTTTGATTCGTTTTATTATTAACTATGTCAAAGAATGTCACTCTTCCGTAGCAAGCAGTTGCTAGTTCATTTTTATTTGACCATGTTATTGCACTTACTGTGCTTGGATGGTCTTCTGAGATCCATTTCTCTTCTCCAATTTCATTAAAAACATATACTTTTTTTGAGGAAGCTATCGCTAGAAATAAACCGTCATTAGACCATTTGAGGTGTTCTACCCAACCCTTACCAAGATTAAGTGTTTTAATTACTTTACCTTCGTGGCAATTACAAATTTGAACATTTCCATCCTGACCTGATGTTGCAAAAATCTCACCCTCTGGATGAATGGCCATTGCTAATAGTCCACCGGAGTGTGTATTTTCTTTTTTCCAAATAATTTTTCCAGTATCTCCTTCGAACGAAAAAAGACCTCCTGCCACGTCGCCAACAATAAATTGTTTTCCTTTAAGAGCCCAGCCACATGCTATGGCGTAATCGTTAACTTCAGCTGTCCATCCTTCATGGAACATGCCTCTTGGGCTAAATGGTTCTATATCAGGCATTTATCAAAGCCTTCTTGCATCTCTTTCTCATTTAAATTTCTACCGATAAAAACAAGTTGATTTCTACGAGGTTCGTTACCCCATTCTTTATCAGGTTGTGCAGTAAATAACATGTGAACTCCCTGGAAAACTATTCTCCTTGGGTTACCTGAGTAACTTATGAAACCTTTAGTTCTGAATATATCCACTCCTTTTTCTGATAGAAGTCTTCCCATCCAAGTATTTAGTTTTTCTGGGTCAACATCTCCAAAACGCTCTATAGCAATTGAGCCTACTTCATCATCATGTTCGTGCTCTGCTTGCCAGAATCTTTCAGTATTAAATGGAATCTCTTTTGAATTATTTTCTTCACTTTTAATGACTTTCATATTGAATTCTTCAGCAGTGTGCTGTGTGAACAAACCTATTTTTGTTGGTTTTTCTATGTTCAGGATGAAGGATTTATTCCCTTTATCATCTAATTTGAGATTTATATGTTCTCCATATGGGATGGTATTTTCAGGTTCTAAAGTATTAGCTTTTTCTGCATAAAGTCTTAAGGAGGATTCAGCCCCATCTTTAAGTTCCTCCTCACTCTCACCTTGGTTAACGAGAACTACTAGGGACATTTCTGGATCTGGTCCTTCTTCTAGCATTAATTCATATTTACCTGCATCAAGATCGTAAACACCTGTCCATTCAAAAGGATATTCTGGTTCAAGGAATGTTGGCCTGCGTTTAAGGATCTGATCAAGATCAAATGCACTTAGATTTAAGACTGTTTCAATTGGTACTTTGGCATTCTCGGCTCTAATAATTCGTGTCATTCGGTTCATAACTCTCAATCTCGATTCAAGAGTATCTAGTGCATCATCAGAGACTAAATCAGTTTTATTAAGGACAAGAACATCTGCAAATGCAACTTGTTCTGAACTTTCATCACTCCTGCCTAGCTGTTGATCAATGTGGGCAGCATCAACTAAAGTCACAATTCCATCAAGAGTAAATTCAGAACTAATTTCCTCATCCATGAAAAATGTCTGAGCAACTGGGCCTGGATCTGCTAATCCTGTCGTTTCTACTAAAACATAGTCAAACTTATCTCTTCTTTTCATAAGGTTGCCAAGGACTCTTATTAAATCACCGCGAACAGTACAACAAATGCACCCGTTTGACATCTCAAACACTTCTTCATCGGCATTAATTACGAGACCTTGATCTATACCTACTTCACCGTATTCATTCTCAATTACGGCTATTCTTTTCCCGTGCTCTTCACTCAATATTCTATTAAGCAAAGTAGTCTTCCCTGAACCTAAAAATCCAGTGAGAATAGTAACGGGAACTTTATCTTTGATGCTCATTTACTGATTTTTACTAAATAAACGATAGTTTAATAATAGTTATAATTAGAAATGAAAACCGTTTTTATTAGAAAAATTTAATCTGAAAGTTTGTACCATTCAGACTCAAGATTGTAGCCAGATTCTTTATCACAGCTTCCACCTAATGAATCAACAATTGTACAAGTGTTGTGTACGGCTACTGAAACCGTATTACCATCCATCATCAATCCATCAACAAATATTTGATCAGAAGAAATAGGAATAGAACTTTGTCTGCTTAGATTTCTTAACAGTTTGGAAGCAGGTTTTTGCTCTGGGAAAAGAGCCAAAACATTATCTTCTTTAAGTTCTTTAAGTACAGACTTTATATTTTCCGGCCTTAAGCTTGAAGAGTCTCCAAGAAAGTCAAGTAAACTAATGGTTTCAAAACCAAAAGCATCACCGTAGTATTCCATCGCCTTGTGTTTAGACACAATTACTCTGTTCTCCTCAGGAATAGAACCTACTTGTTCGACGATCCAACTATCCAAGTCTTCCAAGATAGAATAAGCCTTTTCAAATCTTTCATTAATTTGCTTTCTGATGCTTCTCTTAGAAGCATCCTTCTTTAAACTTTTGTTTATAACATTTCCCATTTTTATAATGTTATGTGGATCATGCCAAACATGAGGATCTAGTCCTCCATGGTCATGATGATGATGCCCCTCTCCTTCATCTGGTACTTGTGCTAACGGCTCTACATCACTATTCAATACGTCTTTAAAAAAGTGTTCATTTGCCTCAAACTCAAAAGGCATGTGTTCAGTAAAAAATGTGTATTGACCATCTTCTTTAATTTCCACGTTAAAAACTGTGGTTTCTTTTCGTTGATCAAAGTTAAGGAGGAAAGCTTTATTACTTGCAGTCAGAGTCCCATTATTTTTTCTTCCTGTTGAGAATTTAGATCCTAATAGTTCTTTAGCTAAATCTTCGGATCCTTCTATGTCATTAGATTTTAGAATTACCATTTTCATTGCAGGATCTGCATATTCGCCATCGACTTTTGCGAATGACCATTTGTAGGATCCTTTAGATAACTGGAATTTACCTGCCCATTCGAAAGCTCCTTCAGCGTGATCATCATGTCCACCATGATCTGAGTGATCATCGTGACCTCCATGATCAGAGTGGTCATCTATCTTGGCTGAATGTTCAGCGTGATCATCATGTCCCGCATGATCAGAGTGTTCATCTACATCTATTGCGCTAACACCTATGACAATTGTTTGCTTTTTGCTTTCCCAATTTCTCATACTTGGAGTCATTTCTTTACCAAGAGTGAATACTTTATCGGCGTTATTAAGTAATTGAGCTTGTCTTGGATTGATCTTAAAGTCATGAACATCCTGTTTTCTATCTACTAAGCATGTAACCTCGTCAGAAGGTAATGCAATTGATTTAACTAAATCACAGACTAGTGGTTCTACTGCTACGTAAGACTTTCCCTTGGCCAAAATATCCTGGCCAAAACCAGAAAATATTATTGTTCCTGCTATCACGGAATTTTTGATAATTGAATTACTTGAACTTGTTTTATTTGTTAAAAGTCTTTTCAAAATTGACATAAAGAATTATTAAATACTTAAAAATGATAATCATTTTCATTATTCTAATCAAGTAAAGGTATCAAATGTTATGAAAATAATATGAAACTTGTATTATTGGTAAGCTTATAAAGTGACTTTTTTAAAGATTAATTAATGGCTACTTTAGTCGCTGAAAATTTAACCTATTCATACACAAAAAAAAGTAAGCCAGTTTTAAGTAAGGTCTCTGTTGAGATTAAACCTGGTACTCTAACAGCGCTAGTTGGTCCAAACGGAGCTGGCAAATCTACTCTTTTAAGAATATTGCAGGGACAATGTATTCCGGATAATGGTCAGATAACAATTGACGGAGAGAAGTTAATTAGACAAAGATCTCAAGTCTCACTTATGCCACAAAGAAGCTCTATGAATTGGAAATTTCCAATAACTGTAGAAAAACTAGTTTCATTAGGACAAATAAAATACTCAAAATCAAAAAGTAATAGTCCTTTTCAAATAAAAGCTCTTCTTGCTAACCCTAATGCATGGATTAATAAATGCTGTGAATTGGAGGCCACAATGCAAAGAGTCGGCATTGCAAATATTGCTAACAGAAGGCTTGATTCTTTATCTGGTGGACAACAACAAAGAGCTTTATTAGCCAAAACTTTAATGTCTCCAGCAAAAATTTACCTTCTTGATGAACCTTGTGCAGCTTTAGATCCACCTGCAAAGGAGGATTTTCTAAAAATTGTTCGTCAACTTGCTGATGCTGGTCTTTCTTTAATGGTAAGTAGTCATGATTGGGGTACCTCGTTAAATAGTTATGATCAAGTTATTGTTTTGGATAAAGCTGTATTGGCCTCTGGAAGCCCTGATTCTATAAAAGATAAATTAGAGGATATAAATATCAGCTCAATTGAGGATAATAATTGTTGTGATTAAAAAAATATTTAGTTTTAACTTTGTGCTTGATAGCAGTTCTGGCAAAGTCCGAAATACTCCAGGGTATGAAACAACAATTGGAATTTCTTTGTATTTGTTTTGGGTGTATGAATATCTTTTACAGGGCACCCTTCCATTTTTGATGTCTCACCACATTGAACACAAGTCAAATGATGAATGTCTCTATCTACGGGAGTGTAAAGAACCTCTCCTGTTGGGAGATGTCTAGAACGAATCAAACCATGCTTTATAAGAACTTGAAGATTCCTGTAAACAGTTGTCAGTCCCATAGCTTTTCCGCTTTCAATCAATTGTCTATGCAACTCTTGACCGCTCAGTTCATCATCACATTTATTAAGTTCTTCAAGAAGTTGCTCTTGTCTTTTGGTAATGTCAGGCTTAGTTACCATTGTTTCCGAAATCTTTTTTTGTCCCGTATTTTTGATCATACCGAATCATTAGATTAATGTCTTTTATTAATAGCAGTTGGTGGCTGGTTCCATTAATAATAACTATATTCTCCGGCATCTTATGCCCAGCTATGGGAACTGTATTAATAACTCATAAGAGATTATTACAAGTTAATTTAATCTCTCATTGCGTGTTACCTGGACTTGCTTTAGCCTTGGCGCTTGGAATTCATCCCTCAATTGGTGGGGTTATCAGTGGTCTTTTAGGTTCTGTAATTGCGGAAAGTTTAACTAATAAAAAAAGTGAAAACTATGAAGCAATAATGAACACAATATTAGCAGGAATGCTTGGGTTTGGAGTCCTTATAATCCCTCTGCTCGGAATAAGGATTGATTTGGAGGCAGTATTATTTGGTGATTTATTGACAGCAAATTTTGGAGATTTACTTAGAACAATAATTGCTTTTTTAGTATTTATATTTTTAATAACTTTTGGATATGAAAAGGTTGTTTATGTTGGATTGGATCCAGAAGGTGCATCCGCGAGTGGTATAAACGTTTCTTTATTAAATCTTGCTTTGAGTTTTACCACTACATTAGTAATTGTTAGTTCAATGTCAGCAGTGGGAGTAATTCTTGTTATAGCTCTTCTTTCTACACCAACTCTGTTAGGGCTTAATAAGGCTCATAGTTTAAGAATTGCAATGATGAGGTCTTCATTTTTTGGATTATGTATCTCACTTCTGGGCTTTATTCTCTCTATAGTCTTTAATTTGTCGCCTGGACCTGCAATTAGTGTTATTTGTGTCGCATCTCTTTTGATTCCTAAACTTCGTAAATAATTAAATCTTAAATGTCCAATCAGAGTTTAATGCTTGAGCTTCTGGATTGTTTTTTAAAGCTACTTCCATAGCCTCTTTTTTATTATTAGCTATAACAACTTCATCAAATTCCTTTCCATTTTTTTTGAGACTTACTTTGAAACGCATAAAAATTTTTCAATTAATTAAACCTTAACCCTTAGGTAATTAGATTTAAATGCTTTCAAAAGTTAATTGATGAAATAGAAACTTTAGTTATTTTGAAGTTTTTCTACTACAGATTCTTTCTCAATTTTAGCTACATCCTGTAATCCATTAGCATCAAACCAAGGAGCGTTTTCCCAATTAAATCCTTCCCCAAACGTATTATCGGGAGCAGCTACGTACCAGTGACATGACGAATCGGGAACATCTAAAGCACATTTTGACCAGTCAGCTTCCCACTGTGGAACTTGTACCCACATCACAGATGCTAATAAAAAAGAAAAAATAAAATTCATAATTATTGGTTAGCAAAATTTTGAAAGATTTTTTTCACATTCTTTCTTTCTTTTCTTCCAGTAATTCTCAAGTATTTGATATTTATGATTATTTTTGAATTGACTTAAATCAATATTATTCTGATTAAGAACTGAAGTATTTTTGATTTTCATCACTCAAGCTGTCTATTTAGAACATATTTAAGACACTTTATAGATTTTTTGAAGTGAATTTATACTTAATTTTTGTCTTACTTTTGTGTTGGTAAGTATTTTCCGGGATTATTTTCAATATAAGTAAGCGAATATTTGACAACACCAACTATTACTGAAAAAAGAGCAATAGCCAAAATAATAAAAATGATTTTTT
>QCGK01000005.1 GCA_003279945.1 Prochlorococcus sp. AG-388-A01 | reverse complement strand
TTTTTTAATCAATAACATTGAAAATTAAATTCTATAAAAAACAGTTAAATACTCTCATTGATACATAGAGATTAAACATTAAAGCTAATACTGTAATTCCATAAAAACCACTCCTTAGATAAAAGTGATACGTTAGTGTGACAATATAGCCTTATAAAAATGTGTAATCCATCAAAATAGTAATAATTCATACTATTTTTTTTAAATATGTTACATTTATTAATAATTACAGTATAGATTTCCTCTGTCAATAAAGCAGATATCAGGGAATATTTAATACATGCATATGTCAATTACTCTGGTTGACTAATTATTCACATTTGAAATCTAAAAATGGATGCTCTTACTAGTTTTATAGTTGTTATCATCGCAATTACAATTCAATTCTCTTTGTACGCGATCAAAAGGTTAAAAGAACCTTTAGAACCAGATTTTTCGTTAGATGAAAGATTCCATAATTTAATAATGAACATTTTTAGGGTTATTAACTGCAGTGGATTTAACTGTAATGGAGCTTTTTAAAATTCTATGGCTAATCCTGATCAAAAAACAATATTAATTGATAATGCCTATGAGGAAATAAAAAATATTTGTATAAATCTTCAAAAAGATACTGATGCTTCAAATTTAGAAGTTAAAAGTTTACTAAAGCTAATTATGAACGAATGGGAAGAAAAGAAAGAACAAAAAACTCTTTTTGGATTCAGGTAAAGTTAGTAAGCCACTATCAAAAAAGTTGCTCTGGCATCAAATTAGTTTAATATGAATAGATTTTACTTTAAAATTTAATATTCATAATTTCAAATTTTTTTGAAAGAAATTAAAAATGGAATAAATCTCAAATAGAAGATTCATTCCAAATTTTGCATTAGTTTTATCTAGATTTTAATTTTATAATCCAACTCCTCTGGTGGACTGTCAATCATTAGATCCCTCCGATTCAACAAGTCAAACCTAAGCCTTACTTATAAAGAAAGTAAATCAGTAAAAATGCTGATTTATTAATTTCTAAAATGTTTGAATCAAAGAAGCCAACTCTGGCGCATCTAACAAAAGTGCAAAAAAAGTAAGCACAACTAATAGGAATATAGAAAAATAAAATTGAACCATAAACTACAAATTACTTAAAAAGATTTTTTGAAGTTGTATAAAATAATGCTTTGTTTACATAATTAAATATCTCTACCTAAAAAAATTTAATTAGAAAATAATTAAGATTTTTCAATGGAAAATATAGTTATATTTTTGCCGATACTCGCAAACTTTAAGTAAATGATCACCCTGTGGTATACGTTTTTCATATTATGGACAAATCAAAATGCTAGCAAAAGTTCCTTTAGTGCTTTAGCGAAAGTGATTGCAAGTAATACAGATCCTTATACGTTTTCGTTTTAAAGTAGATTCTTTTAGATATTAGCATTTTGAAGGATATCCCTTTTCATAATTACTGGAATTTACTAGTAACAATTTGCCAACCCCCTGAAATTAATTCATTCCATGTTTCAAAAGCACACTCGATAGAATGAAGTCTTGAATTTTTAAGTTTGGCAGGTTCACCTAATTCATTTGCATAGAAAAGGTGAGTATATATTTTTAAGTTATTAGATACAGATTTCTTATAACTCTCAAAGAAAATTAATAAACCATTTTCTTGGTTAAACAACCAGCCAGTTGGGGGGTCAATAAGGCTGCCAAGATAAAAATTAGTCCGAACATTAGCAACTCCTGATGTCATAAAGATAATACGGTTGTACTAATAATATAAATGTACTACTCATTAATGTCAAGTAATATTTGCTAGGAATAATTTAAATACAAAAATTGTTTTCCAGAAATAAGCAGTCGTAAATTTCTTATTCGGTAATTGTAAGTACAAGTAACTTATCAAAAAGGAAAATAACATTGAAAGTAAATCAAAAAATAAAATGCATCGGAATCCCTTCTATTTAGGATGGAATAAAGGTTGGTCTTTTTTAATTTTTTTGGAGGGCGGCATTGCAAAAATTGAAGCAAAAGCTTTTGGTATATCTATTACAACAAATATTAAGAAAGGAGAATCACCCTTAGAATCAGCAGATAGATTAGTCTCAAGAGAGCAAAGGATTAGAAAATTAAGGTATTATTCATGGGTTAGATCTATTAATGAGAAACAATAAATTAAGAAGTCCTTAAATTACCTCAGTAATTTGTTCAAAATCAATTTAAAATAGAAGTTAGCTATTTATTCTTCGTGTCCAATAAATTTTATGAATGGTGGAAAAACCATAGAAAAGTTGTAACCTATGGGGCTTTTATCATTTTGTTTGGTTTTTATTTATCTCCTATTGTCAAAGAAGCAAAATATAAAAACCAATGTATTAAATACTCCACTAAAGGAGCATTAACTAAATTTGCTAAAGACAATATCGGAGAAACTTTGCTTGAAGAAACAGATTTAAAAATTGACGAACTAGCAAAGATTGAAGGCTATAAGAATTGCATTAATTAAAAAGTTTCAAAAACTACGCAAAGTTTTTGAATGATTAAGGGTATGTTTAAACTAATTTTATTAATATTATTATTTGGATTTGTGTCAACAAGTCCAAAAGTAAGGTATATGATTAGCTTATCTCTGAAGTAAATTTCTTCATTTCATTTAAGGAATGTTAAATATGAAGATAGAGAAAAATGGATTATCGATAAACCAAATTGGTTACCCAAAAAAAACTTAAGACATCTTATTAAATGAAGACTTATTTAGAAGAAAGAATTGAATGGTATGACGATAATTATAGAAATGGTAATTCTTTAATTTCTGATAAGCAGTTCGACCAACTTGAGAAGAATTTATTAGGAACAAACCCTAATTGCGATTATTTTAAAAAGAAAAACAATCTAGTTTTACCCTCATTAGAAAAGGATTCAATAGATGAATTTTTGAAAGGATTATTAGCAGATACCAGATTATTAATTGAACCTAAAATTGATGGTTGTGCTATTGCTTTGCAATATAGGGATGGAGCCTTCGAGAAAGCAATTTCAAGAAAAGGGGCTGATGTTACTAGTAAACTTATTGGAGTCCGAGACATTCCCGATAATCTCGGTTTACAAGGAGTTCTTCAAGTTAGAGGGGAATTATACGCACCCAACAAAAGTCCAAATATCTCCCAGAGTATTGCTTCTGGATCTCTCAGGGCTAAAGAAGGATTTTCTGAGAGTCTTAGCTTCTGCGCATTTCAAATACTTAATTCAAAACTTAACCAATATGAGTCCAAAAAGAGTCTTTCTAAACTTGGCTTCACGATCCCTCAGGATTTTACATGCAACTTTACTAGCCAAGTTGAAGTATTTAGAAAACAATGGCTAGAGGGTAAGCTTTTTAGGAAATATCCGACAAATGGAATAGTAGTAAAAATAAATTCTAGAAAATTACAATTAATTAGAGAAAAATCAAATTTAGATTATCCTTATTGGCAAGTGGCAATAAAAAGTTAATGGAATTAATACACCAAATTTTTCCTGCTTGGCATATTTATTTGGACATGTTTTTGTTAGGTTTTGGAACTTATGGTTTTCTAAGAATTAAGAAAAAAATAAAAACCAAATAAATAATTCATAAATAAAGTTTTTAAATCATCCGTGCTGCTTAAGCATAGATTTAAGTTGTTCACTATCTAATTGCTCGAGATAAGTTCTCATTGCCAACCAAGATCTTCTGCTTTCTAACCTTCCGCTTTGTTTAAATAAATTTGCGGAAACTTGATCTATCAATTCTTTATGGGTCATATTTATATTCTTCATCAAGTTCAATAACAACACCATTAAAAAATTCTGCTAATAATTTTGATGGTTCTTGTATAGATATCTTTCTATCTAATTTTGATAGTTTCTTTTTGATTGGATTAAAGTTAGTCATAGTGATTCAGGTAATTCAAGTTCTTCAAAAGTCCAACCTTCTAATTGAAGGTCATGCCATTTATCCCACGCATTATCCAAATATAGTTGCGTTGATGATTTAATTGCCATTGGCTCGCCAAGATCATTCGCATAATATGTATGAGCAAAAATTCTCATACTATTTCTTGGAGATTTTTTATTCCTTGTAAATAAAATTAATCTGCTGCGGTCTGGGCTAAGCAACCAACCACTTGGGGACTCATTACGATAACCGTAAGAAAAATTAGTCCAAACATCAGCTCCACCTAAAGTCATTAATTAGTAATACATGTGTACTATTAGTATAAATACACCATGAATAGGTCGTCAAGTATTTTGGTAAACAAATTATTTATAGTAATAGAGAATAAAACAGCCCGGCTAATTCCCAAAAAATAAAATACCTACCAAAAGCATGTTATAGCAAGCATTTTGATAGGCAAAACCGAATCCCCGTCAGTCCTCTGCTGCATCGACCTGGAAATACCAGAAGAGGATTCAAAGTGGGCTTTCGTTTCCGATTACAAGATCGGTTTACTACCGCATCACGACAGTCTCCTCATGTCGAAAGAGAGTCAGATCAGAGCACATAAAGAAGAACTTAACCAAAGATCCAGTAACTTAACTCTAACTTATTTTTTTATGCATTTGGAGATGGCCAAATGTCTCTTACCATAGTTAATAAAACTTGTGCCTCATCATATCTCTCTGAATGTGTTTTACCATTTAATAAAAATGTGATGTGAGCCATTTTTCTTCCTAGAATTTCTCGAGATTTACCATAACAATGAATATTAGAACCCTCAATTTCACATAACATTTTAACTCTTGTTTCTATAGATATTGGGAAATTCTTCTTCAATCCCAGTAGATTTATCATAATTGCCCCATCACAGTTCATTTTGATTTCAGGTGGCATTATCCCAGTAGAAATGCAAACATATTGATCAAACTGACTTGAAGTACAAGCTTCAATAGAAAAATGAGCTGAGTTATGTGTTCTAGGAGCTATTTCATTAATTAAAAGACCATTGTCTCCATAGAAGAATTCAATAGCTAAAACTCCAACGTAATTAAGTTCATTTACTATTGAAGAGAAAATGTTTATTGCAAATAAGTTCAAATCATATTCCGTTGTTGCAGGAGCAAGCACCCAATCGCAAACATGTTTTGATTGGAATGTCTCAACGATTGGAAAGAATCTTACCTTACCGGTTCTATCCCTCGAACCAACAAGAGCTAGTTCTTTTTCATACTCTATCCATTCTTCTATTAACCATTCATCAGAATTATTCTCTATTAAAAAAGAATCTAAATCTTCTTTTGTCTTTATTTTTTTGTTCCCTTTACCGTCATATCCGCCTTTATTTGATTTTGCCATTAAAGGGAAACTCCAATTATTGATTTCCTCATCAGAGAGATTTTTAAAATCTTCAATACTTATCCATTTTGGACAGGGAATATTCATTTTATCTATTAATTTTTTTTGAGAAAACCTATCAACTAATGGCTTAATTGCGTTAAGGCTTGGGACGAAAATATCATTATTGTCAATTAGATTTAATTTATCAATTTTTATCCATTCATTTTCAAAAATTATTTTTTCACACTCATTAATTAATGATCTATTACCTTTTATCTTTAAAGGATCAGCTTCTATGACATGATCTGCTTTTAAACCGGCAGGATCATCACAAGATTTTGTTTGCACACATACTTCTAAATCTCTTTTTTTTGCTGCTTCGGTTAACATCAAAGCCAATTGGCCACCTCCAATTATTCCAAGGGAATAATTTTTCTTAATATCGTTTATATTTTTTTTTAATCTCATAGCATGATTTTATTACGATTTCCAATTCTTAACAACTGATTTTTTAAGTATCTAGAGCTTAGATTTTGCTAATATATAAAGTATTTAATGCCAAATATCTACAAATTATAACTAGGTAATCAATTGTGAATAAGAAAAAAATATTAGTCCCATTAGGCGATAAGTCATACGAAGTAACTCTAGAGGCAGGGATACTCAATAATATCTGCGAAGAACTTTTAAAAGTTGGAATAACAAAAAACAGAAAAATACTTGTGATCTCAAATGAAGAAATATCGAATTTATATGGAGAAAATTTTTTAAATCATTTAAGAGATAATAATTTTCAAGCCCAAATATTCCTTATCAAGGCTGGAGAATCATTTAAAAACATGAAAACTTTAAGTGAAATATATGACGTTGCATTTGAATTTGGTTTAGATAGAAATTCAATAATCATTGCCCTTGGAGGAGGAATTGTTGGAGATATCAGTGGTTTTGCTGCTGCGACTTGGCTGAGAGGTATCGAATATATTCAGATTCCAACAACATTATTATCGATGGTTGATTCATCCGTCGGAGGAAAAACAGGGGTAAATCATCCAAAGGGCAAAAATTTAATTGGAGCTTTCAATCAACCCAAAGCAGTTTTCATTGATCCAGAAACTTTAAAAAGTTTGCCCAAAAGAGAATTTAGTGCAGGCATGGCCGAAGTAATAAAATACGGAGTCATAAGAGATAAAGAACTTTTTGAATACTTAGAAATCGAAAAGAACAAAAATGAACTTATAAATCTCAAAAATGAATATTTAATCAAAATAATTAATAGTTCAATTAAAACAAAGTCTCATATTGTTTCTCAAGACGAACATGAAAATGGTTTAAGAGCCATATTAAATTATGGTCATTCTTTTGGTCACGTTATTGAAAATTTATGTGGATACGGCAAATTTCTACATGGTGAGGCGATATCAATTGGTATGAATATTGCGGGGGAAATATCAATTGAGAAAGGGTTATGGTCTAAAGAAGAATTAGAGAGACAGAAGAAACTTTTGAAGAGTTATGATCTTCCTACCGAGATCCCCAAAATAAAGAAAGAGGAAGTTCTAACAATACTTATGGGCGACAAAAAAGTTCGTGATGGCAAAATGAGATTCATCTTGCCGAAAGAAATTGGTGAAGTGGATATATACGATGACGTAGAGGATTCATTATTTTTAAAGTTTTTTTCTTAACGCAAGCAAGTTGAATTTATATTCATTTTCTTTTCCTTAAACTTCTTAAAAACAAACCACTTAAAATCACCTAGACATAAAGGATCAACCAGTCTCAGTAATGCCTCTCTTCTTAAAAGGGCATGTGATAAATCATCCTTAAATACTTTCTGAATTCCATAAAGTCTCTCTGCTAATCCAAGTGCCAACAATGCCTCCCCTTGTTTAGTTATTCCAACAGTATTAAAACCAAGAGTCTCAGCATCATTAATTAAAGTTTCTATACAAATATGAGATGTTAAATCACAATTTCCAGGAGAATCTAGGACATTATTCATCATTTTTTGATTTTTGTAAGAAACTATCGTCCCATCAGAATTCTTAGAGGAATAGTATTTTTTAGCTTCTTTAGCGTAATCAATTATCAATAAAATACCATTATTGATTTTTCCATAAATAGCTTTTAACCATTTTGAATTATCTACATGCCATTCTGTCGTCCATCCCTCAAATACATCTTCAGGCGGAATAGTGATCCCCAATTCACTTTTAGCAAGTTCGATACTTTTTCCCAATTCACTTGTAATTGGCATTTCATTAAAAAATAATTTATGAGATTTTTTATCTATAGATACTCCTTGTCGAAATAATTTTCCATTTGAAAAGGTTATTCTCTCTACTGGCAAAACATCTAAAACCTCATTTGCTATAACTATTCCATTGATATTATTTTCCTCTAATTCTTCCAAACCTTTCCACAAAATATCAATACCTAACTTAAGAAGTTCCTCTAATTTATGTTTTTGTTTTTTTACCATCCCTTTATTAGGTTCAATGATTACAAAATAAACTCCCTTCAAAAAATTATTACTACTTCCTAATAAATATTTAATTAATCCACTCATAAAGCTTCCATCTCCAGCTCCAAATTCAATTACAGCTAACTTCTGATTAGATAAAAAACTACTTTTAAACTGAATCAACCAATCTTCTATTTGTTTTCCAACCAAAAAAGCAAAGTCATCTGATAAAGAAGGTGACGTAACAAAATCACCTCGAAAGTCTAGCTTAGCTTTACCGCTGCCGTAATAACCATTGATAGGATCATTTAAAACAAACTTCATATAGTCATAAAAACATATAGTCCCACCCATTTTTATTATTTTTTTTACTAACCAATCTGGATTATTCGCGGGTAAGCTATTCATCGGCGAAAATAGAAAAAGACAAAACTTATTTATGCCTTCAAAGATTAACTATTTATTGGGAATATTTCTATCTATAGTAGTTTTAATTTCACAAAAACCAGTTTTCGCTATAAATAATCCAAATCTCTTACCAGAAGAAAAAACACCAGTAATTGATTTAGCTAAAACATTAAGCCCTAATCAGAAAAAATCTTTAGAAGAAAAGCTCAACAATCTAGAAATTGAAAGTGGATGGAAAATTAAGTATTTATCTCAGTTTGAAAGTTCTCCTGGTAGCGCAATAAAGGACTATTGGAATTTAGATGAAACAAGTTTATTAATAGTTGCAGATCCTAGAGGAGGAAACTTGCTGAACTTTAACGTCGGAGAAGCTTATTTTAATTTCATGCCAAGATTATTTTGGGTTGAACTACAAACAAGATTTGGGAATCAATATTACGTAAAAGATCATGGTGAAGATGGTGCTGTACTAGATGCAATTAATTCAGTACAAATTTGTCTTAATAGAGGAGGGTGTCAAGTTGTCCCAGGCTTACCCAAAGAGCAATATATTTGGACTTTATGTACCTCAATTCTTGGAGGTTTAGTAGCAGGTTTCGCATCTGCGCCAAGAAAACAAGGTCAAGCCATATCAATTGGATTTTTAGCTCTTCTTTCTCCATTATGGGGAATGTTGTTTGGAATTTTTGGTTTGGCACCGATTATATCCAGGACGAATGACTTATTACCCTTAATTAAAAATAGTTTAGCTTTTACAGCCGCAGGGATTGCTGGGTATATTTTATCTCAAACATTATTTTCAAGATATGAAAAGCCGAAAAATACTTAAGATATGATCAAAAATATTTAATAATAAAAAAATCTATCTTCTTCACAAATTTCGCCAAACTCTGAATACCATCGATGAGAAACATGTCTTAATTGATTTTTTTCAAACTCAATCCATGAAAAGTTAATTAATAATTTTCCATCTTTATCAGTTTTATATCTTGGCACCACAGCAGTATTGAAATAAATTGTTCCTTTACTATCAATTTTAAACATCTCTCTTAAACCAAGATTTCTTTTAAGCCGATTGTGCATATGACCAAAAATTACAAGGTCAACTTTTCTTTTCTTTTGTATTTGAGAAATAGCCACAGACAAATCTCTATCTCCCCAATCTAAAGAGGGTGATTTCCAGTCTTTCCCACAAATGCTTTTGGGTTCTGATCCTAAACCCGAAGGGCCAGCATGAGACATAATTATTAAAGGTATATCTTCAATAGTATCTTCAGAACATTTTATAATTTTATTTATTGAATCTTGTTCGGTGACAGGTCCATAAACGCCTTTAACTTCTTTTGAAAGATAATAACCGCCGCCAGAACTACATGGTCTTGCAGATAGCAAATTTATTTGATTATTAAAAACATTCAAATTCCATGCACAATATTTTCCTCCAAGAACACGTATCTGCTTTGAGAGGATTTCACCTGTATTATCTTTACCTCTATCATGATTTCCTAAAATCACAAAAGTAGGAATTTTGATCTCATTAATTTTTTTAATTATTTTGACACTACCATCAGAAATATCACCAACAAATAAAACAATATTTGGTTTAATAACCGATAAAACATTCAAGTCTAATTCAGACCATTGACCATGACAGTCACCAACAATAGCAATTTTTAAGTTTGTCAGAATTTTTTCTGTTTAAAGGCATATAATCTATTTAGAGATATTCTAAATCCTGACCAGTATAACTTCTACTGAAAAACAGAAATCTGCTCAAAACGAAGAGGATTTGATTTCTGAAATAAAGGAGCTTTGCAAAAAAGCTAATGCCATTATTCTTGCGCACTATTATCAAGCTCCAGAGATTCAAGAAATTGCAGATTTTATTGGCGATTCATTAGATCTATCTAGGAAAGCTGCAAATAATGATGCAGATATAATAATTTTTTGCGGGGTACACTTTATGGCCGAAACTGCAAAAATACTTAGCCCCAATAAAACAGTACTATTACCAGATATTAACGCAGGATGCTCATTAGCAGACGATTGTCCCTCAGATAAATTTCAAAAATTTAGGGAAGAAAATCCAGATCACTATGTCGTAAGTTATATTAATTGTACTGCAGAAGTAAAAGCGCAAAGTGATTTGATATGTACAAGCAGTAATGCAGTCTCATTAGTTAAAAAAATACCTGAAGATAAAAAGATAATATTTGCACCAGATCAGAACCTTGGGAGATGGGTACAGAAAAATTCAGGGAAAAATCTTAAATTATGGCCTGGCAGCTGTATTGTTCATGAATCATTTAGTGAAGAGGCATTACTAAAATTAAAATACCAAAATCCAGGATCAAAAGTCATTGCTCATCCTGAATGTAGTCAAAATTTACTACTTCTTTCGGACTTTATTGGATCAACTAGTAAACTCCTTGATTTCGTCAGTAAAGATCCATCTAAAACTTACATGGTATTAACTGAACCAGGAATAATCCATCAAATGAAGAAGAAAGAACCTAACAAAATTTTCATTGAAGTGCCAGACATAGAGGGTTGCAAATGTAACGAGTGTCCATATATGAAATTAAACACTTTAGAAAAAATTCTTGATTGTTTAAAAAATAATTCCCCGTCTATCGAACTTGACCCAGAAATAATAAGAAAAGCTTATGTACCAATAAAGAGAATGTTGGATATGAGTAATTAATTTAATGAAAATACTTTATTTTCCTTATTAATTTTTAGGACTGCATTCAGGTTTGTAGTGGCAGGGTCAAACTGGCTTATTTGATTTTCCTTTTTAATTATATTTATTAGCTCTTTTTCGCCTGCTTTATATTGTTTATCCTTTCTAGTTCCAATCTCTCTTTGAAGAATAGGATTGATATTCATTCTTACTTCTATGTCTGGCACAATTCCAGACTTGTTTATATCAGTACCATTCGGAGTTAAATACTTAGCGACTGTAACAGTTAACCCTGAACCATCAACTAAAGTTCTCATAGATTGAACTAGACCTTTCCCAAAAGTTTTCTTCCCAACTAATTTTCCTCTTTTATTATCTTTTATTGCCCCGGAAACTATTTCACTAGCACTGGCAGAACCCTCATTAACTAAGACTACCATTGGCTTTTTTGTTAAAGCTTGACCGTTTCCTCTTTTTGTTTCTTTTAAACCATCTTTACTTAAGGTACTTACTATTACTCCTTTGTTAATGAAATGTCTAGAGATATCAATGCTTGAATCTAATAAACCTCCAGGATTACTTCTTAAGTCAAGAACATATCCTGCGACTTTTTTTGTTTCTAAATACTTAATAGCCTCTCTTGTCTCTCTTGATGCATTTGCATTAAATTGTTTGATTCTTACGTAGCCAATTAATAAGCCATTTTTGGCTTGATTGACTTTACTTGAAACAGTTTTTATTTCAATCTTTTCTCTTAATAAAATCTTAAAAAAAGATTTAGAACCTCTAAGAATTTCAAGCTTAACTTTAGTACCTCTTAGTCCTCTTATTAATTTAACGGCTTCCTCTATATTCATACCTTCGGTAGAAATATCATCTATAGATAATATTTTATCTCTAGCTTTAATTCCAGCATCAAAAGCAGGTGTGCCTTCTATGGGAGAAATAATTATTAAATCATCAGATTCTTTATCTTTAACTATTTGGATACCAATTCCAGTTAATTCACCAGAGGTATCAATTCTCATTTGATTAAACTCCTTAGGTTCTAAAAATCTTGTATAAGAATCATCTAAGTTCGAAAGCATATCTCTAATTGCATCATATGCTTCACTGCTATCTAAGTATGTTTTTGATAAAAATTCTTTTCTTAACTTAATCCAATTAGACTTTTGAAATTTACCACTTGAATCAAGAAAATCTCTGTATACAATTTGCCAGACATGATCAATTACTTCTTTATAACTATTATTTAAAACTGTTGCCTCTGCAAAATTATTAAAAAATATCCCGGAAATGGTCGTAGCAAATAAAATTATAAAATTTTTTTTAAGCAATTTTCTTATCTTCAAAGAATACGATATTTTTAATTATAAAAAGATTTTATTTATAATTTCAAAAATTTGACAAATCCTTAAGGATCAATCCATTTCCCATCATCCTTAATAAGTTGGATTAAAGCATTAACCCCCTCGTCTTCAGGAATTCTTTTTATCTCTTCTTTCCTTCTATATAAAGCAATAGTACCTTTACCTTTACCAACATAACCATAATCAGCATCTGCCATTTCCCCTGGCCCATTTACTATACATCCCATTATTGCAATATCTAATCCAGTTAAATGAGCAGTAGCATTCCTAACTTTGTCTACGACTTCTTCTAGATTGAAAAGTGTTCTCCCACAGCTAGGGCAACTGATATATTCAACCATCGTTTTTCTTAATCCTAAAGATTGCAAAATTGAATAGCAAACTGGAATTTCCTTCTCTGGGGCTTCTGTTAAAGAAACCCTAATGGTATCTCCTAATCCCTCTGCTAAAAGCGTTCCGATTCCTGCAGTACTTTTAATCCTTCCATAATCACCATCTCCAGCTTCTGTCACTCCTAAATGCAGGGGATAGTTATATCCCTCTGAGTCAAGCCTATCTGCAATCATCCTGTAAGCTGCCATCATGACTGGGGCCCGTGAAGCTTTCATAGAAATAATTATGTTATGAAAATCAAGCTCATCACAAATTTTAACAAACTCCATCGCAGATTCTGTCATTCCCAATGGAGTGTCTCCATAAGTAAAAAGCATTCTCTCAGATAGAGATCCATGATTAACTCCAATCCTTAGAGCTTTGTTTTCAGCCTTTAAAACTTCAACTAAAGGGGTAAATCTTTTAAGAATTTTTTGTTTAATAGTTTCACATTCCTCATCTGTATATTCAGTTCTTGTAGGGTCTGATTGTTCAAACACAAACAATCCAGGATTAATTCTTACTTTATCAACATGTTTTGCAACCTCCATTGCAATTTTCATGCCATTATGATGAACATCAGCAACCAATGGAGTGTTGATATTATTTTTTAACAACTTCACCTTAATTTCTCCTACGGCTTTTGCATGCGCCAAGGAAGGAACAGTTAATCTTACTATTTCACAACCCACATCATTTAGTCTTTTGATAGCCAAGAAAGCATTTTCGACATCCATAGTATCTTCATTGATCATGGATTGAACTCTAACTGGATAATCACTTCCAATAGCTATATCACCAACCATTACTGTTCTAGTCGTCCTCCTCTCAATGTGAGTTGAATACCTTTTGGAGAGACTATTAACCTCTTTTGATTGAGTTAATGACATTAAAATTCTTGATATTCAAAAAGGTTTCACTAAATTATAAGGCATATAGTTTACCACTTACATTCTGTAGGTCTTTTAAAGTCAGATGATAAGGTTTATTAATTTCTTTTGAAGGAAATCTCAACAAATATGAGGGATGAAAAATTACCATTATTTCTCTCTCATCTTTTTTAATCCATTGACCTCTTAAATTACTTATAGGATCCTTAACTTTTAAAATAGCTTTCATAGCAGTGGAACCAGTAAGTACTATAAATTTTGGATCAACTAGTTTTATTTGTTGTAATAACCAAGGTTTATGAATGTTGATTTCTCTGGAAGTGGGTTTTCTGTTATTTGGTGGACGACATTTAATTACATTACAAAAATAAACATCCTTCTCGTAATCAATCCCCGCTTTTTTCAATAATTCATTTAATAATTTACCAGATTTGCCTACATAAGGTTTTCCCTCTAAGTCTTCCTGTGCTCCAGGTGCTTCACCAATTATTAATAGATCTGCAAATACACTTCCTCTTCCAATAACTAACCTTTTCACCGAAACAAAACTTAAAATCTTTATTATCTTAAGAACTCAAAACATGAAAATAAATAAAATTAAGAAAATGTACTAAATTAAACCATTCTGTGATACTTTTACTTATTGTAAATTCATGCATTTGTTATTACTAAGGGTCATATTTGAAAAGCTATAAATCAATGAGTAAAGATAACTTATCTAAACGGGCACTATCAATTGAGCCTTCGCTTACACTGCAGATAAGTGCTAAAGCAAATCAATTAGCTGCAGAGGGAGTAGATATTTGTAATTTAAGTGCAGGCGAACCCGATTTTAATGCTCCAAAAGAAGTTATAGAGGCTACAAGTAAAGCTATATTTGATGGATTTACAAAGTATGGACCTGCAGCGGGAAATTTGGATCTACGAAAAGCAATAGCGAATAAACTTCAAAGTCAAAACAACTTAAAAGTTGAATTTGAAAATGTAATGGTCACGAATGGAGCTAAACAAGCTATATATAATCTTTTCCAAGTTTTATTAAATGATGGAGACGAAGTAATTATAGCTGCTCCATACTGGTTAAGTTATCCCCAGATGGTTAAGTTGGCTGGAGGAAAGCCAATCTTTACAAATTCTTCTGCTGAAGATGGATTTAAAATCAATGTAAAAGATTTAAAGTCTAAAATCTCTTCAAAAACTAAATTTATAATTATCAATTCTCCTAATAACCCTACTGGGAGAGTAATGTCAAAAGAAGAGTTATTGCAAATTGCTGATATAGCAAGAGAAAATCCGAGCATAAATATTCTTTCTGATGAGATTTACGAACTAATCCTTAAAAAAGATTTTATTCACTATAGTTTACTTGAATTAGCAAATGATTTAAAAGAGAGAATTTTTATAATAAATGGTTTTGCAAAAGGATGGGCTATGACTGGTTGGAGGATAGGTTATTTAGTAGGCCCCAAAGATGTGATCAAGGCATCCTCAGCATTGCAAAGTCAAAGTACAAGTAATGTTTGTTCTTTTGTTCAAAAAGGGGCTTTGGAGGCTTTAAAAATAAACAATGAGTATTTCTCAATGATAAATAGCAATTATGATCAAAGGAGAATTATGCTCTATGAGGGCCTTAAAAGTATAAATGGTATTTATATAAATGAACCTAATGGAGCTTTTTACGCATTTCCAAGATTACCTAACCCCTCAATTACTTCTCTTGATTTCTCCAAAAAAGTACTTCAAGATTACGGATTAGTTGTTGTGCCTGGAAAAGCTTTTGGGGTTGATCAATGTATAAGAATTTCTTGTGCAGCTTCAGAAGTTAAAATTAAAGATGGTCTAAATAGACTGCAAAAAGCAATTTCTTCCTATTATTAACTTTCAATATCAATCATGGGTAAATTAAAAAACTTTTTATTTACATCATCTATATTATTATCAATTTTTTCATCACCTGTATTTTCAAATTCCAGAGTTTTAAAGGTTGGAGCAATACCTGACCAAAATCAAGATGTTTTAGACAAAAGATTTAATTTATTTTCAAAAGAGTTATCCAAACAATTAGATATAGAAGTAAAGTATATCCCTGTTATTAATTATGTTGCAGCAGTAACTGGATTTAGAACAAAAGATTTAGATTTAGTTTGGTTTGGTGGTTTATCAGGAGTTCAAGCAAGATTACAAACTCCAAATTCAATTGTCATAGCACAAAGAGATATCGATAAAGAATTTAAAAGTGTTTTTATAGTAAATAAAAATTTGGGACTTAACTCAATTTCAAATATTAATGGACTAAAAAAACTCAAAAATTTAAGATTTACTTTTGGCTCTAAAAACTCAACTTCTGGAAGATTAATGCCAGAATATTTCTTAAATCAAACAGGAGTAGAAATTAAACACTTTAAAGGTAAGAAAGTAGGTTTTAGTGGGAGTCATGATGCCACAATAGCTTTAGTAAATAGCGGAGCATATGATGCAGGAGCTTTAAATAAACAAGTTTGGGAAAACAATCTTAAAAACAATCCCAAAAGAACAAGTAATTTAGAATTATTCTGGATCACACCAGAATATGTTGACTATCATTGGGTAGCTCAAGGGGATCTTGAAAATAGATTCGGGCGAGGGTTTACAAAACAACTTAAATCAGTAATTCTAAATTTAGATATAAAGCAAAAATCACATAAAAAAATATTAGATATGTTCAATGCAAAAAGATTTATTAAAGCAGAAGCAAAACATTATAAAAATATAGAGGAAATCGGGAGGAAATTAAATAAAATTAGATGAAAAATACCGTCTTAGAATTAAAAAATATATCTTATAAATACGAAAATAATCTGATTCTAAATAAAGTAAATCTAAAAATAAATTCAGGCGAGAAAATTGCACTTTTAGGTAAAAGCGGTTCAGGAAAAACTACTCTTATATCAGTGCTTAATGGCACTATCAAGCCTACTCATGGTGAGGTTAAAATATTCAATAAAAGTTATGAGGAATTAGATAGAAAGCAGAAATGCAAGATAACAACTATTTGGCAAGATTTAAGACTAATAAAAGATCTCTCAGCAGAACAAAATGTTAATTGTGGACTACTAGCGGAAAACAATCTTTATTTCGCTTTTAAAAATTTGCTAAATATTAGTTCTTTTAAGAAAGCTCATAAATATATGCAATTATGTAGACTTCATAACTCTATTTACGATAAAAAAATCAGAAAACTATCTGGGGGGCAAAAACAAAGGGTGGCTATAGCCAGATCATTAATTCAAGAATCTAATATATTACTTGCAGATGAGCCTTTTAATAATTTAGATCCCAAGTTGATAGCAACAATTAAAAGCCTTCTTCTAGAAAATGTAGATAAAAATAATACAAAATACCCTAAGACAGCATTAGTTGCATTACATAGATTAGATTTGCTGAAAGATTTCGATAAAGTTATGGGAATAAGGGATGGTAAAATTTTTTTCGATATTAAAAGAACTAACTTAAGGAAGTTTCATTTAGACAAAATATATTAATTAATTGAATAAATTAAAATTAAACTATACCTCATTATCTTTTCTTCCAATTTTAGTTTGCATACCTTTAGGGTATCAACTAATAACCAACCTACATTTTGGAGGATTTAAATTATTCCTAGAATTCTTAATTTCTGCATTTAATCCCAAAATCGATAATGAAATTATTATTGCCGTAATTAATCGATTAAATGAAACTATTTTAATTGGTTTTTTTAGTTGGATAGTGAGTATTATTTTTGGAGCAATTTTTGGAATATTATCCTCGAATATTTTTTATAAAATCTTTAATATTCCAAATTTTTTCTACAACATAATAAGGCTTTTTCTAACAATAATTAGATCTATTCATGAAGTAGTTTGGGGAATACTATTAATGCAAATATATGGCATAAATTTTTCAATAGGCATAATAGCTATATGTATTCCATATATTGCTGTTAATTCAAAAGTTTTTGCTGAACAATTAGAAACTATTGACTACAAAAATTTTGAATCTATAAACCAACTAAATGCGCCTAAATTTTCTGCTCTATTAACTTTAATATGGAATCCAATAATAAATACATTTAAAAACTTTGGTTTATATCGACTGGAGTGTTCAATAAGAAGTACGGTGATTTTAGGACTTTTTGGAATTGGAGGAATTGGTACTAGTATTTTTTTATCTTTCCAAACTTTAAATTTCAGAGAGTTATGGACTTATTTGTGGTCCTTAGCAATTTTGATAATTCTTTCTGGATTAATATTCAAAAAAATAAAATTTAACCATACAAATAAAATCCTATCTATTTTTTTCATTACAGTTTTTTTTATAACAATCTTACTTTCTTTTTCATATTTTCTTTATTTTGTTTTTAATAATAATTTTGAAAATTTTAATTCTGTTAGTTTTCTATTTAGATCAAGCTTAGATTTAGGATTATTTGATTTCTTAAAAATTATATGGGAAACAATAATTTTAAGTCTTTTATCGACGGGAATCGCAATTAGTTTTCCTCCTTTAGTTATATTAATTTTTAATAACAATACTTCTAAAAGTCTTATAAAAATTTTTGCATTTTTATTACGTTTAATACCTACACCAATAATACTTTTAACTCTATTAACTTTTAATAATCCTTCTTTATCTTTAGCAGCTTTAACACTAGGTCTGCATAATGCTGGCATTACAAGCAAATTACTTTTTACAAATCTAGATAGCCAAGACAAGAGAAATTATATCGCAATGAAATCTTTAGGAATCTCAAAAAAGACTAGTTGGCTTTTAGGTTTATTTTCACAACAAGCAAAAAGTTATTTAGCATATTGTGCTTATCGATCTGACATAATTATTAGAGAAACTGCAATCGTTGGGGTTATTGGAAGTGTTGGTCTAGGTTGGCAATTGCAAGAATCACTAAGTTCCTTCGCATTGCAAGAAGTTACCATAGTTTTGATAGCTTATTGCTCCATAGCAATAGTTGGCGAATTAATAAATGGTAAAATCAAAAATAGTTTAACTTGATTTGTAAGAATATTTTGTTGAATCAAGTAATTATTTTTTCCGGTTATAGTGATTAGTTTACCAAAACAGCTTGTTGTATTTGGAGATAGCTCAGTTTATGGATGGGGGGATAATGAAGGGGGCGGATGGTGTGAGAGGCTTAGAAAAGATTGGTGCTATAAGCAAAATGGGCCCGTTATTTATCAACTTGGAGTTAGGGGAGATGGGATAGAAAAAGTTTCATCTAGATGGAAAAAAGAGTGGTCATCTAGAGGTGAAACGAGAAGAAATAAACCTAAAGCAATCCTGCTAAATGTTGGTCTTAACGACACTGCAGCAATTGGACAGAAAAACGGAAGGCATCAATTAGATATAGATGGATTTGAATATGGATTAGAGAGACTAATTAATGAAATGAAATCTCAAACAAATGTCTTTGTAATTGGTCTGACACCGGTTGAAGAAAGCAAAATGCCGTTCGCAGGATGTCTATGGTACTCGAATGATTTTTGTAATTCTTATGAAAGGAGAATGGAGGAAGTATGCCTAAATCAGAACGTCCCATTTCTTCCTACTTTTAGAGAAATGTACTCTGATAAAAGGAGTAAAAATTGGATTACTTATGATGGAATTCATCTAAATTCCGAAGGTCATTTATGGATTTTCCAAAGACTGAAGAGCTGGGAGATTCTTACAAAATGGAAGGAATCCTAAGTCTTTCCAAATTTTTTTAATTTAAAAAATATGAATATACAATAAGAGCAAAGATAGCAAAAACAGAAGCAATACTTGTCTGAATAGCGTTTACCATTTCATTACTTAATTTATATTTATTTTGAAATCTAGCACCAATAATACTTTCAGAGAGTGTTGCCAAAAATCCCGAGACGGCAACAATTATGAAGTGGGATTTTGTAGAAATAAGTGATAAACGAAGCATTATAAAAGCCATAAATATTGATCCCAAGACACTAGCTAATGTTCCTTCTAAACTTATTCCTCCTTCAGTTCCTCTCTCAACCTTTTTAAGTGAAGTAATTAAATATGTATCCTTACCAAACCTTTTCCCAATTTCGCTGCCAAAAGTGTCCGCCAACTTTGCAGCAAAACTTGCAGCAAATCCTATTTTAAACATCACTATGTTGGCAGCATTAAATTTAGTCATAATTGCAAGAAATAATCCTGTAGCTGCAGAGCCCCATACATTTTCAGGACCTCTTCTCCCACCTCTTTTTTCGGCTATTCCTTGTTCTTTTTTAAATTTAAAACCTATTTTGGTAACGAGCGAGCCTAATAATAAATAAATAACGACTGACATCCATCCCTGCCAAGACAAACATCCCCACAAAATTGTTCCTAGAATACCTGCACTTATCCAACCACCTTTTGTCATCAAAGGAATCTTGAAAAATATATAAATCAAAATAAAATTAATGCAAAAACCTAAAAAAAATTGATTTCTAATTAAATCCATATTTATCTAATTCCTTAATTTATAATCAATTCTCCACTGATTTAGAATTGATGATGCGTTAACACTAGCTGTTGAAGTTCTCAAGATAGTGTCAGAGAGTTTAACAAAGGTATTATTATTTTTATTAAAAAAATCAATTTCTTTAGATGACCAACCTCCTTCAGGGCCAATTACATTCCATAAAATACCTCCTCTTTCATTTACAAAATCTTGCTGTTTTTTTAACCATTGATTTAAGTCATAACTAGGATTTTCTCTAGTAATAGAAATTGAAACTCTTTCTTGATTATCTCTACTTTTTAGCCATTCAATAATATCCATCCCATTTAAAATAGATGGTTTCCATAATCTCTCACTTTGCTCAACTGCTTCTTTGATTATTGAATTCCATCTCAAAAGTTTTTTTGAAAAAATTAAATTTTTGTTTACCTGTCTTTCTGAAAATAATGGTTGTATAAAATCAATTCCTATTTCGGTACACATTTTTAAAATATCCTCAAAACCACTTTTTGGTATGACAACAGCTATTCCTAATAAGTAAATTTCTTGTTCTTGAAATAAGTAAGGTTTATTTAATTGCCTTATTTCTAAAAAATCATTTTTAATTTTTATAGCTTTCCATAATGAACCTTTCCCATTAGTTATAAATATTTCTTTACCTGTTTTTATCCTCATTACTTTATTTATATAATGAACTTCATCATTAGTAAGTTCTAAATTATTATTCTTTATATTTATAATTCTTTCATCTGAAATAATTAATCTTGTTAAGTCTTCCATCTAAAACACTAATCTTTAAAAATCAAGTCTTCATGTTCTTCAATAGTCCAATCATTATTTTCACCACCAATAATTAAATCTTCAATTTTTACATAATTATTTGATATTTCATTCAAAGAATTAATTAATATATCTATTGAAAGCGAATCTGAAGTTCCGAAATCAACCCAACATCTGGCCCAAAGGTTTTGATATTCCATAATTCCTAAATTATGCATTAAGGCAGGAAGAGATGCGTTTTTTTGCTCATTATCGTAAGACATCCAACTGAGATCTGAGCCCTCTTCATGAGTTTGCAAATTTTCAGAATTAAAACCCCCTAACCTTCCTAAAACGTACCAACTATCAAAAACGCCATCTAAATAATTTTTTTCATCTTGAGTTGGTGATTCTGAAAACCTTATCCAAATCCAACAGTTAAAAGGATCAACTTCTCTAAAAACAATATTCATATTGACTAATAGCTTTTTAGATTTATAGCTATTATAAGTAGGTTAATACAAGATTAAAATTCATACCTATAACTTAATTAATAATGCTTGATTTAAAAAAAATATCTTATCAACCTCAAACTGGTGAAAGAAAAATAATTGACGATCTTAATTTAAAAGTTCATGAAAATGAAATTATTTTAATTTGCGGCAATAGTGGATCTGGGAAAACAACCTTACTAGAAATAATAAGTGGATTAACAAATCCCCAAAAAGGAAAAATTTCTTGGAAGAATAAAATTTTATCTTCTAGGAAAAGAAGATGGTTCTGTGGAGTAGTATTCCAATTTCCCGAAAGATACTTTATAGGTACAACTATAGGGAAAGAATTAAAAGTTGGTCATAAATCTTTAAGTGGGGAAAACATAGAAATAGTTTTAAATAAGGTCGGTCTGAAAAATTTAAACCTTACCCAACCACCAGAACAACTTAGTGGTGGACAACAAAGAAGATTAGCTGTAGCGGTTCAGCTACTTAGAAACCCCTCTATTCTTTTACTTGATGAACCAACTGCTGGATTAGACTTGTCAATGAGAAATGATGTGAAGAATTTAATTCTTGACCTAAAAAGTAAAAATACAATTATTATCGTTACTCATGAACCCGCCTTATTTAAGGGGATTCCTTCTAGAATGTTAATTCTGGAAAAAGGGAAAATCCAAAACTTTTGAAAGAAAATTATGAAGGATAGGATAGTTCGCGCTACTGCAGCAAATGGAGGAATAAGATTAGTTGCGGTCTTAACAACAGAATCTTCTTTAGAAGCAAAAAAGAGACATGGTCTTTCTTATTTAACCACCTGTATCTTAGGAAGAGCATTTAGTGCCTCACTGCTTTTAGCAAGTTCAATGAAGATAATGCATGGGAGAGTAACGTTAAGAGTTAGGTCTGACGGACCTTTAAAGGGATTGCTAGTTGATGCAGGTAGAGACGGCAAAGTTAGAGGTTATGTAGGAAATCCCGATTTAGAATTAGATCTAGTCAAAATAAATAATAATAAATATTCTTTTGATTTCACAAAAGCATTAGGTACTGGATATTTAAATGTTATTAGAGATAGCGGAATGGGAGAACCCTTTACAAGTACTGTTGAATTAGTAAATGGGAATATTGCCGAAGACTTAGCTTCATATTTATATTATTCAGAACAAACTCCCTCTGCTGTATTCATTGGAGAAAAAATTCAAAATAAAAGTGTTATTTGTAGTGGTGGCTTATTAGCTCAAGTTTTACCAAAAAAAGACACTGACCCTTTACTAGTCTCACTACTTGAACAAAGATGTAAGGAAATTAATTCTTTTAGTGAAGAACTTTTTCAGTCAAAAGATAATCTTCTTTCGTTAATAAGAAATATTTTCCCCGACATTGACGATAAATCAATATCTGAAAAAGCTCGTTCCCAAGAAGTTAATTTTAAATGCAGGTGTTCCAAACAAAGAAGTTTAAATGCAATGAAAATGCTTGACAAGAGCGAACTGGAGGACATCCTCAAGAAAGATGGTAAAGCAGAATTGGTTTGTGAATTTTGTAAGAATAAATATCTTATAAATTTTGAAGAAATTAAATCGATAATAGAAAATTTATCATAATAAAATTATGCCTAACCATAAAATAACCATGGCGGGAATACTTTGAATTTTTTGTATTGATAAGGAATTGTTTGAAATTTCCTGAATGAAAGAATTAGTTTCAAGTAATCCACCGAATATTAATCCTATTGAAAGAAAGGTTGCGCTCCAACCTAGAGATCCTATAAATCTTTTACCCGATTTAATTTGAATATAGGTAAGTATCAGTGTTGAGATAGAGAGCAAAAGTCTATTGTTCGAATCTGGACTGATAAATAACAAAATTAAAAATAATAGTCCGACAGATATTTTTATTGAAAGATTATCAAATGAGGGGGGCGTTATTTTTGGCAGACTGTACTGACTTGAGTTCTTGGAGTTATTATTTAAATTTTTTATCTTAGAAAGCAGTGGGAAATTATTATTGGTAAATTGATTAATTTGTTTTTCTTTTTTTGAAGCACTCACAGCTTCATAGCTTACACTTCCTGATTGTCTGGCTTTCAAACTCCCCATAAGTAATTGATCGAAGGAGGATTCTATTTTCGCTTTTAAAATTAAATCTTCACCAGCCTCTTTAACTTTAAGATCCCTAGCCTTCTGAATATCCTCAAAAGCTGCACCTTCTTTTACACCTAAAATTTCATAAGGTGATTTTTCACTATCGTTTTTACTACTGTTTGAATCCAAAATTTTTTACCAATACTAACAGAATAACCAATTTTATAATTCATTAAGGCTTTATAAAACAATTGGTTCGACTCCACTGACAACGGGAGCAACTTTGTTTAAATTTAATTGATTATTATCTTCAACAAATTGATTTAGATTCCACTCATTTTTAAAAAGAATAACTGGCCTATTCCAACAATCTTTAACTATTTTACAATTAAATATTCTGCCTAGTTTTTCAATGGCTGGCCATCCATCAGAAATCCATCTAGCTAATTGATATGGCATTGATTCAAGATTTGCATCTACACCATATTCACTTTTCAACCTATGAGTTACTACTTCCAACTGTAATTGACCAACAGCTGCGAGTATAGGGTCTCTTTTGCTCTCATCAAAGTCATAAAGAATCTGAACAGCACCTTCTTCACGAAGTTCATTCACACCCTTTCTAAAGTTTTTAAATGCTGAGGGATTTGGATTTCTTAGCCAGCTGAATATTTCTGGACTAAAGGATGGTATACCTTCGTACTCCAGATGAGAACCAGTATAGAGAGTATCTCCAATAGAAAACATACCTGGATTATTCAAGCCAATAACATCTCCAGGGTAGGCATCATCAACTACTTCTCTATCTTGCCCAAATATTTTTTGTGGTCTTGATAATCTGATTGTTTTCCCAGTTCTGGAATGTTTAACTGACATATCCTTTTCAAATTTTCCACTACAAACTCTTATAAAAGCAATCCTATCTCTGTGCTTGGGATCCATATTTGCCTGAAGCTTAAAAACAAACCCACTAAATTCATCGCTTGCAGGTTCAATATCCCCTTTATTACTATTTCTTGAAGTTGGCTTTTGAGCCATTTTTAAAAAACTATCTAAAAATGGTCTTACACCAAAATTAGTCATGGCAGATCCAAAGAAAACTGGGGTTAAAGAGCCATTAAAAACCTTTTCTTTTTCAAATTTCGATCCTGCCTCATCAAGAACCTCCAATTCTTCAAGTGACTTTTCAAGTAAATCTCTCTCTACATATTTTGATAGCTCTTTATCTTCAAGACTTAATCTTTTCTCATTCGATTGTTTCCCTCTCACTGCTTTATCAAATAAAATCACCTCTCTCGAAAATCTATCAATAACTCCTCTAAATTCCTCGCCACTACCAATTGGCCAGTTAATAGGTAAAGTATTTAATCCAAGTTCCGATTCAATTTCATCAAGTAAGGAAAATGGCTCTCTTCCTGGTCTATCCATTTTATTTATGAAAGTAAATATTGGTATTTTCCGCATCTTGCAAACTTCAAACAATTTTCTAGTTTGAGGTTCTAGTCCTTTAGCAGCATCTTCCAACATAACTGCATTATCAGCAGCAGCTAATGTTCTATAAGTATCTTCAGAGAAATCTTGGTGTCCTGGTGTATCTAATAGATTGATTACTGATCTTTCATATTCAAATTGCAATACAGTTGATGTAATAGAAATACCTCTTTGTTTCTCAAGTTCCATCCAGTCTGACGTGGCTTTTCTCTGATTACCTCTAGCCTTTACTGCTCCTGCCTGTTGGATGGCACCTCCATATAAAAGAAGCTTCTCAGTAAGAGTCGTTTTCCCAGCATCTGGATGCGAAATAATGGCAAAATTTCTTCTTTTATTTACCGCATCCAGTATGTTTTTATTATTTAGAATTTTAGTATCTAAGCTCATTTATATAATATAAGGGTCTTCCACTTAGTTCTTAAACATTACCATAGACTATTAAATATTTATCACTGTCTTCAAACACATCTAAAGAGGATAGATCATTCTCTAAAGTGAAATTTTTTAACTCTTTAAAAGTATAAGAAGCTCTTAAAGATGCATAATAATCATTAGTCAAAATCTCATTATATTTAATTGAACATTTTGCTTTTAGTTCTAGTGCAGACTTTTCGTCTAGTGGCCTTTTTAAGTCCTTGTGAAAATTTACAGTGATATTACTAGACAAAATTCTTATGGTGTTAAAGAAGTCTTCAAGATGGGTGATGTGATGGATCAAACTGTTGCTTACAAGTAAACTAATCTTTTTTTCTAGTAAAAAATTATTTGATTTAATGTCTTTGATGTCAGAACAAATGTAGCGCAAATTTTTTAATTGTTTTTGATTAGTAGAAATCTTTTTGTTATATTCAGCTCTCAAAATCATCTCTTTAGAACCATCTATTCCAATTACTTTAGTACTAGGCCATTTTATTGCTAGCTTCTCAGAGATATTTCCTGGGCCGCATCCTAAATCAACTATTAAATCTTTTTCACCTAAAGAAATATTTTTTCTCAAAAGATAATGATTTATTTGATTAATTAGATTAACTTCCCCTTCTGAGAAGTCAGCTTCGTCATAATAAATGACCTGATCTTTTTTTTCCATTAATTCTGGTTCAGGGATTCTTTCCATATCCTTTATTAAACAAAAATTTCATATTAAACATAATTTTACACAAACCGTTAAATAGTGGTAAGAATAGTTGCAGACGCCACAGGTAGAGTTATTCTTCCAGTACGGGTTATTTACATACATTTTTTATCGTGACTATTGCACCAAATAAAGCTTCTTCAGAAAGCAACTCCAATAATCTTAAAAAAGATGATTTTCCAAACACAGCACCTGCTGCTTATCCTGTTTTTTTCAGATCTTACAGTAGGAAGACTTCCTCTGGCAAAAGAGAGAACTGGAGCGAAGTAGGTGAAAGAAACTTATCAGGATTAAAAGAATTAGGAAACCTTTCTGATCAAGAAATGATCTTAATGAGGGAGATGCAAAGTAACCAAAAAGCCCAACCTTCGGGGAGGTGGTTATGGATTGGTGGAACTCCTTGGATTAAAAAGAACCAAAATTTCTCAGGAGCATATAACTGTACCTCAACTAACTTAATTGATTGGGAAGCCTTCGCATTAATGATGGACTTAGCAATGATGGGATGTGGAACAGGTGCAATAATTGAGCCTCATTTTATCAACAAACTACCTACGGTCATAAACAAAATAAATATTAAATCAGTTAGTGAAGTTGGAATAACTCCCAAAGATCAAAGAGAAGAAAAGTCATCATTGGAAATCAAAGGAAAAGATCTTTACATCAAAGTTGGAGATAGCAGAAGAGGCTGGGTAGATAGCTATAAATACCTTCTTGAAGCATCAAGTAACGAAAGTCTTGAAAGAGAAATTGATGTTTATATTAATTTGGAAGATATTAGACCTGCAGGAGAATCATTAAAAGGTTTTGGTGGAATGGCAAATCCTATTAAATTGAAAGATCTCTACTCCAGAGTCGCATCACTTCTTGGAAAGGCAATTGGAAGGAAATTAAGTACAGTAGAGTGTTGTTTATTAATTGATGAAGCAGCAGTAACAATAGTAGCTGGGAATATAAGAAGAAGTGCTGGAATGAGACAATTTGCCTCAGATGATAATGAAGCGGCATCGGCAAAAGAAAATCTATGGAGTCAAGATGAGAATGGTAATTGGAGAATAGATCCTGAAAAAGATGCCCTCAGGATGGCCAACCATACAAGGGTCTACCATAAAAAACCCTCTTACCAAACTGTCTTAGATGCTGTCAAAAAACAATTTCATTCAGGTGAGGGTGCCATTCAATTTGCCCCAGAAGCAATCGCAAGGTCAAATGCAGATATTCTCAAAGATGATGAATTGAGAAAGGAATTTATTGAAATTTACTCAGAACAAGGTAAGGATGAAGCGAGAGATTGGATAAATAGTAGTTATGGTCCATTTTCTGAAGAAGAGCTAAATCACAGAATGAGCAGATATGGACTTAACCCTTGTGGGGAGATCTTAGGAAATGATTTTCACTGTAATTTGGCTGAAGTTCATTTAAATCAGATTAATCCAGAAAATTTTGAAGAGCAAAAAAAGGCTTTTAAAGCAGCAGCTCTTTCTGTCGCATGCTTACTTAATCATGAATTTGAAGTTGATCGTTACAGAAAAAGTAGGGAATATGATCCTATTGTAGGGGTAAGTTTCACTGGATTATTTGATTTCTGCGTCCATGCATTTGGGACACCATGGTTGAAGTGGTGGGAAGCAGGAAGGCCAAATACCCAAGAGGGGAAGGCTTTCAAAGATAAGGAAGCTAAATTCTTAGATTCCTGGAGAAAAATAGTTAAAGAAACTGTCTGGGAATATTGTGATAAACATAATCTAAGAAGACCGAATCGATGCACAACAGTTCAGCCAGCTGGGACTAAAAGCCTTCTTACTGGAGCGGCTCCAGGATGGCATCCTCCAAAGGCTCAAAGATTCATAAGAAGAATAACTTTCAGGAAAAATGATCCAATAGCTTTAGCTTGCATGGATTATGGTTACTCAGTTGTTCCATCTCAGTCTGATAAAGATCAAAATGGTTGCTTGCTTGACAATCCATTTGATCCAAGATGCACAGAATGGTTAGTTGAAATCCCAACGGAAGTTAGCTGGGCAAATATAGATGGTGCAGACCAAATAGACATTAATAATTTCTCAGCATTAGCCCAATTTGATTTTTATATGCAAGTGCAGAAATACTACACAGAGCATAATACCTCTGCAACCGTAGAATTCAGAGAAAATGAAATCGAGGATTTAGCAAAGGCTATTCATAATGCAATAGAAAACAATGAAGGATATATTTCTGCGGCATTACTCGCTCGATTTAGTGCCAACGCAACATTTCCGAGACTACCTTTTGAACCAATAAGTAAAGATGAATATATATTATTACAAAATAAAGTAATAGAGAGGAAAGTGAATAACGATTTCTTTGACGCTCTCAATAAATATGATGTTGGAGAACTATCCGAAGCAGGACCAGCAGGTTGTGATTCAGATAAGTGCCTGCTTCCTCTGGCTAAACCAAAAGATTAATTTTTAAATTATTTGTAAATAAAAAATATAAATTAGTTTTTAAAAATTAAATTTATAGCTATCTCTTAAATAGGGACATAAATTATTTATGACATTAAGCTTAAATATTGGGAACTTTTTTAATGATTCCTCCTGTCATGCTTTAGTGGATGAGCTAAGAAAAAAAACATCAGAAGAAGATATATTAGACTTTGAAGAAAAATTTAACTCCAAAAACGAAAAAAATCTACACATATATATATGTAGATTTCTAAAAAATAGATCAATATCCAGAGCAGTTGCCTCTAAATGGTTAATAACAATAATTAAAAACAAAGAATCAAAAATCGATGCTTTGCAAAAATTAAATAACTAGGTCAGACCTGAGAGTTTCCATAGAGCGATTCCAAAAATTGAGAATCCCATAATAAAAGTAAAAGCTAAAGCATTTACCAATTGAACCTTATCATTCATTTTGTTTGCGAATGGTAGTAATTGAGCAAATAATGGAGTTTCTTCAACTATTGCAGATTTTTTTACTGTAGGTTTTTTGCTTCTAGAAAACATAAAACAAATTTTATAATCTTAAGAATTTTACATTTAAAAGTTGATTAAATAAAAAATACTTCTCAAAAACGAACAAAATGTAACCTGCAAGAAACTACATAAAAGAAAAACATAAATATTTTTAGAAGGAGCCTATTTGATTATTAAAATATTAAGTTTATTTATTAAAGATCTAGACAAATAATTTTCTTGAATGTTAATATAAAATTGTAGCAACCGCTACCGAAACGTTCAACTTGCGTATAGCAAGCCGCAAATCGACTTAAGCCATGGAACGGGGACTTAAGCGAAACCGGAGCTTAAAAATGACTCTAATTTACAGAGGACAAAAGTACGTCCAGAACAAAGAAGCAGCTAAAAAGCAGCACAACGAACTAACTTATAGAGGAAAAGCTTACACAAGTTAGTTCATTCATCCAATGAATAAAAAAAGCCACTTTTAGTGGTTTTTTTTGTCTAAACTTAATCTAAAATAATCACTTAATACTTCTAAAAAGAATTAAAAAAATATGTTTTAATTGCATTTATATATTTGATAACTATGTCAGACCAGAAACCTTTATTTAAAGCACCTTATGACATAAAAGATGTAAGTGCTCTTTTCGCCATAGTTGCCTTCGTTTTAATTTTCGCTGCGATATTAGGTAATAATTTATTTGGTTTATTTCAAGAAAATGTGAATTTCGGACAACTACTATTTGGATAAACTATTGATTTATTTAAAGGTAATCTATAAATTACTACATTTATAAAGCTTCCTATGCAACAACCAATAACAAACAAAGATATGATCATTATTTACACTTGATAATCCGATAGTGAAACTAAAAGTTTTAAACTTGCATCAAGAAAATCTCCTATTTTATTAAAAGATAAAAGATTAATTTCCCAACTAAATTTTTTACTCACTTAACAAGAAAAAGAGGAGCTACAAATCACTTCCGAATTTATGTTTAAATGTCCCAAAATGTCTTATACATGTCAAGGGTTATGAAATAATTAATAATTTTAAATTCTCAGCATTAATGGTTATTATATTTTGTCACTTACCTTTTCTGTACTGCTCAGATGACTAAAACTGCGCTAGTACAATTGCCTTTTACCCTATTTAGTCTTTTTACTCTTTAAATTAATTAAAGTTTAAATTTCTAATAAAATCATTAAATAAAAAGAAGACAATATTCGAAGCGAAAGCTATTACCCAAATAGTAATTATTATCTTGATCAGGACATTACTCCTAAATAAATCCACTTTCAAAAGATCAAATATCCAATACTTCTAAATTTGAATTGCCAAATAGTAAAATAATAGATGAACTTGATCTAAAGGCTTCTAATATCCACCAAGAAAAAGCAAGTTAAAATAAATCATGGGATTCATAAGTAAATAAATTTAAATGGGTCTTAAAGACTAAAAGAAATTATTTTATAGACAATTTGTTTGGTAAACTTTACTCTAGACTAAAAAGATTTATTAATTTATGAGAAAGATTAAATCTAATTTTAAATGTAGATTATGTAATTCTTGTGATTTAATTAAAATTAATCTTTCTTTGCCAAGAGCTATTTCACCCTTTTTATCAAGAGATAAGTCTTGGAAAAATTTTTATTGTCCTAGATGCAATTCATTAAGCCATTTTCAAAAAAAGAAAAGAAATTTAGTTAAATATTCAGATTCATCCTATAGAAAAAGTAGTAATTTTGAAGCCAATAGGCCAGCATCTCCAATATCTTTGCCTTGGTCAACAATTACTTCATTGAGATCATCTCATATTAGTAAACTCATTGAGAATTGTAGTTTAACTGAAAAGTTTAATTGTAAAAAGATCAATTTATTGGATTATGGTGGGTATAACGGTTTCACCTCTTATGGCTTAAAAAGTTATTTCAATATTGATGATATAACCATTGCTGATCTTGATCCTAACGGTTTAAAAATAGCCTCTTCATTGGGTATGAAAGTTGTTAATTTACATAAAAGTGTACTTTCCAAAAATATTAAAAATAAGGTTAATCTCTGTATTAGTGTTCATGTTTTTGAACACTTAAAAAAACCAGCAGATGCATTAGGTGAAATTCATAAATGTTTAAAAGATGATTCAATTTTATATATTGAGGTACCTAATCTATTTGGTTCTTATTTAACTGATCCTGCGCATCTCTTAAGCTTTTCAAAAGAGGGACTTAAACATTTAATTTCAAATAATGGATTTAAGATTATAAAATTAGGTTTTATAAGAACTCCTAAAGAAGCAATTAAATATGGTTATCCTTACTCAAATTGGCGAGAGTGTATATATTGCATAGCGAAAAAAGAAAATTCCTTAAATTCAATTAGAAAGAAATTGAGAAAAGGAAATATTATTAAACCAAAAGAGATAATGTACAGTAAGAAAAAATTTTTAGCTAAGTTAGCTATGAGTAACTTCTTATTTACTCTTACTTATCCATACAATCTTTTGAATTTAATTTTAAATCTATTAAAACGTTTTGTTATAGAAATCATAAGATCCATTTTTTCAATATCATCATCTTTATTTTTCTTTTTTATAAATTTATTTAAAAATGATTAAATAAATTAAATTTCCTAAAAGGGCAATATTTTTTATGGCAGATTCTTTAGCAGATTAATTTTCTAAATCAAATATTTTTTTTAATTTCATTTGATTGAATTTTTAGTTACATTTTATTCTTAAAAGGGTTTTAAATTAAAAAAAAATTTAAAGATTAAATATTAAATGATTATATATAAATACAGAGAATTTAAAAGTCCTTATCATAAATAAATTCATTCAAGAAATTTATAATTGCAGAATAGTTTTTTATGAAATAAATTAATAATTATTATTAGTAATAAATATAAATAGTAATTACAAAGAATTAAAAAACTTGTTTAAAGTCAATGAATAAATTAAATTAATCGAGGAATTTACTAATAAAATGAAATTAAATAAAATATTTAGATCAATCTCACTTTTTGCATCAATATTTTATTTGTTTTTACCGGGACTAAAAACAAATGCTAACGAATATAAAAAAGGATTTTACTCTTCTGCAAGTTTTGGTAGTGGAAAATACTCAGGCATTTTACAAACACATAATGACAGTGGGGTGTTAGCAAATTATCCTCATTCTTCAGGATTTAGTTATGAGGGATCTATTGGCTATGATTTTGGCAAGAGGTATAGGATTGATCTAAGTTACGCCAATAACACTTCTAAAATTGAGGAGGGAAATGGCACGCATGCTTATTTTAGTTCTTTAATAATGAATGGTTATATCGACTTCCAAATTGAGAAGTCAAAATGGGAACCATTTATTGGTTTAGGGATTGGAACTACAAATGTTGATGGTACAAATACTTGCTTTGAGGGAGGTGTAGATCATTGTGTTGATGATGTCTTAACACTTGGAGTAAGTGGAGGTGTAAATTATGCCTTAAGCAAAAAAGTAGATTTAACAAGCAAGTTAACTTATTATAAATTTGATGATATTACTATGATAGATAGTGGAAGAGTTATAAATGCAAATGCATCTTCTAATGTAGTGGCAAATATGGGATTAAAATTTAAATTCTAAGATTTAAAAAATTTAAAGAATAAAGTTGGTCTTAATTTTCTGTTGTAAACTAAATTAGTGGGCCAAATGTTACTAATAACAGAATTTTATAATAATTTAACCCTCATTATTAATAAAAATTGAGTTCTCAAATTAGTTTCATGAAGTAATTTTTTACTCTTTGAATTTATAGACTATGACTAATTTCTTATGTTATAGTTTTGAAGTTCAACAAAACTGAATAGCCCTCTGGAGGGGTGGTCGAGTGGTTTAAGGCTCTAGTCTTGAAAACTAGCGTATCTGCAAGGGTACCGTGGGTTCGAATCCCACCCCCTCCGTATTTAGAAAGTCTGCATAGGTTGTCATATTCCACCATAAGCAAGCAGAATTATTTTAATAGTAGATATCAAGACATATTTGAAAGATTTTAGAAATTTAGCCTTGTCATAGTCCTCCATAAACAATCAGTTAGAGGCAGTTATTTACTGGGGGATTTAGTCTGGGATTTGTTAAAAAATAATGGGGGATTGAATTCAATTTATAAGTCGAATTAAAATTGAAGGAATAAATCCTCTTTTTATATTATTTATGTTGAAAAAAAAAGAAAAACAAACTTTAACTAGACTCTTCCTTTTAGGAGTTGGCGCACCAATTGGGCTTGATCGCTTTTACGAAGGAGATGTAACAGGTGGATTCTTAGCAATTTTGGGTTTTCTCGTCGCATTGATAACAGTAGTAGGTTTGTTGGTATGGATCTTACCTTTTATTTCCAAAACATTTCGTTTACTAAGAGAATTTGAAAATGCAGAAGATTAAATGAAACGCTTACTACTCATAGTTATAATATTATTTTTATCCTTTCCATCTTTTGCCGGTTCCCAGAAGGAGAAACTGAATATGATCTTAGAAAAATTAAAGAGTCATTCAGCCCTAATAAAAATCATACCCCTCCTTACTTTTAATAACTAGATTGATAAGATATACAAGTCTTTTAACAACATTAGAAATTAAAAACACAAAAAAAATAATAAGATCTTCGAAAAATCATTGGGCTTTCCTAAAACAAAAATCTCCTATTAATAAAACTTTATTATATTTGTTCTTTTCATTACTAATCCTTAAAAGATAATTAGGAGATATAGAAAAAATAGTGCCAAGGGAAACGTTCCCATCGCTTCCATCTTTTACAATTTTAAAGAAACAATTCCTCCCTGATTCTGAAATCAATCCAGGCCAAATTGTGACTATACCCATCATGAATCCTATTAAGAAAAACATCGATGGTTGAAGAATTCTCAGCTTGAATTTTCTCCGATTCATTATTAATTATTAGATTCTTGTTGTAACTTAAGTATAAATTGATCTATTTTTCAAATTATCCTATATATCAACTAAATACCTAATCTTTATATCAAAAGAACCATACTTCATAATTATTATGCAATTAACACTAAACCCAAGAAAAAATAAATATTTTTAAAGAATTGTGATTATCCTACCTTTGAAAAATTTGATTAACTTTCTTCTTAATTCTTCATTAGAAAATTACCTACACTAAATTTTATTATCTCAATAGGATTAGTTTAAAAATCACTTATTCAAATTCTATTAATGTAAATAAAATATTTTCTGAAAATAAGATTATTCTATTTTTATTTGACATTAAAAATCATTTATTTTAAATTTTTTATTGTTATTATTTAGTTTTGAGATAAATTTTCATGAGTAAAGGTTTTTCAACTGAAATATCAGATTCTAAAAAAATAAAGAAAGTATCAAATTCTATTAAGAAACAGGAGAGACTTATTTCATGGTCGCCATGGCCTCCTGCAGATTTTCAAACAAAATATCCTGCTTTCCCTCTTGTTCTAACAATATTAATTATAATAGTTGGTCAATGGTATATTTCTCTCTTAAGATAATATGGGATTTATTTTTTGTATTTAAATTTAAGATGCATTTATTTTAAGAATTTATTTTGTTTTTTCCAATTTTACTATTAGCCCATATTCAAGCAGCAGTCATTCCAATAATATTAGGAATTAAATCAACCAATAAATTCAAACATCTAAACAAGACCAAATTGATACCTATCGGTTTTATTTTTTTAGGATTAGCGTCGATTTCTGAGATGATAGATCATACCCAAACATTTTGGATTTATGTAGATCATTCCTCTTTTTTTAACTGGTTGTTTTATTCTTTCCTATCTTTAGGCTTAACATGTTTATCAATATCAGTTATAAAAAATAAATTTTTTCAAGCAACTAACTTTTGCATTTCTTTATGTTCAATAATCTCATATTTTTTATTCGATAAGAAGATAACTCTTCTTTTTCAAGTAATAATAAGTATCTTTCTAATAATAAATTGGCAAAGAATTTTTAAAGATTGGCTCTTTATATTGTACCCAATATTTGGTATTTTTTTTACGACTTTCTTTGGAACAAAGCTCTCAATTAGTGGCGATCAATTTTGGCATGTCTTAATAGGCCCATCGGGAACAATTAGCGTTTTAACATTTTATTTAGTGTTAAAGAGATCAGACAAAAAATTTACTTAAAATAATTATGAAAATATTTGTATTTACCATTTTTATAGTTTGCTTTGTCTCAATAATCTCTCCAGTTGAAATTTTAGCTGATACAGCACTTGATGTTTATATGAATGATTTTTATTCTAAATCTAATAAAGCTAGCCAGATTCTTAAAGAAATCGAAGGAAGTCTAAAAGAGGGTTCAAGAAAAAAAGTATGTTCTAGGCAAAGAGATGCTGCAAGACTAGGCTTACTGGCTAATAAATCATTAATTAAGGCCTTTGAAATAGAGGGAACTAATCCACCAATGCAAGTAATAAAGGCTAGTCAACAAAGATGGGAATCTATTCTGAATGAATGTTGAAGAAAGTTAGTAAATCTATAAATCGTTTTTAAATTTGCATTCTTACAGATTTACTAATCAAAGGAATTTCAGGTTCAACTCCATAAATACATTGAGAAATCGAATATATAAAAATACATATTGTAAATATAAAAATAATTGAGCCTAATTCAACTATGGGGAAAATTCTCAAGAGATATGAAATTATTATCAAAGCAATATCAATAAGTAATGCTTGGCATGCGTTATATCTAACGAAATAAGGGACTTTGGGATTTCTTGCTAATCCAGCAAACAAAATTATAAATAATAAAAAACTACCAAAAGGCAAAGATTTTTCAATTATCGCTATTGGGAAAGTTAGAAATAAAAGTATTTTTAAAAAAGAATATTTATAGAACAAATAATATCCAAAAGGTATTGATGCATTTAATGGCAAAGTATACAAAAATACTGATGATAGTCTCTGAAATATCTGATTCAATATATTGTTGAAATTTAATATTCATATTTTAACCTAATTTTTCTGAACTTAATTAAAGAATTAGCCTTGAAAATATCAACTTTGGCAGATGGTTATTAAATATTAGATAATTGATTAAGGTTCATTATTCAAAATGCGTATCCTACATACAATGTTGAGAGTTGGAGATTTAGATAAATCCATTGATTTTTACGTTAATAGATTAGGAATGAATTTATTAAGAAAAAAGGATTACCCTCATGGAAAATTCACTTTGGCATTTGTTGGCTATGGTTCAGAAAAAGAAAATACAGTAATTGAATTAACTTATAACTGGGACAAAAAGTCAGAAGACTATGAGCTTGGAGATAAATATGGTCATATAGCTATTGGAGTAAAAGATATTCATCTTATTTGCCAAGGATTAGAAAATAATGGTTGTAAAGTAACAACCAAACCTAAAACAATGAAAAACAGTACAACTGTCTTGGCTTTTGTTGAGGACCCTGATGGATATAAAATTGAACTTATTGAAAGAGATTAAAAGCTCGGAAGTTTTTAATTTAGTAAACAGATAACTAAGATAAAAATAACGAAAAAGATTGAATTATCTAATAAATCGTTTGCAAAAAACTAAAAAAATATACCTATAAAATCATATTGGTAGATACAAAAGTTTTAATTGCTAAAAAACATTATTTCTTAGATAAGGGATCCTAACAAAACTAAATTTGAATTATTTTACAATCTATCTAGAATCCATAGACAATCTATTAAGATTTAATTATTATAGAATTATCCTATAAAGCTTATGCCTAGTAATTGGTCAAAAATAAGAGATGAATGGCTTGATAGAACCGCCATTGCGAAAGATGATGCTAAATGGGCATTAGAAGCTTTAATTAATTCTGAAGAAGAGTTATTTGAAATAGAGCAAAAAATCAAGAATAAAGAGGACGCTATAAGCCAAGTAAAAATTTTGAAGAAAAAGGTTAAAGAAACTATTTCCTCTAAAGAAATTAGTCTCGATGATATTGCATTAAATACTTCAAATTCAAACAAAGTACAGATCTCAGTACCATCAAATCTTACTTATCTTTTGAAAGTTTGGGCAGCAGCAGAAGGTAGAGATCTATCGAGTGTTGCTTTTCAATGTTTAGAAACTGGAATAAGGGAAATAAAAAGCAAAGGTTCAATACCTTCAATAGCAGTAAATAGATATGACTCGGCCTGTCAAAAGAGGATTGCATTAGCAGAAGTAAACAATCTATTGGAGAAATACGAAATAGCTCAAAATGAAATCAAATAATTATGAATAAAAGAAAAATCATAAAGGGATACAAAACATTAATATCATCAAGGTTTAATGTAGATACTTCTAAAGATAAATTCAAAGATGGAATAATTTATACTCTTTATTCTGATGAATTTAATTCACTTAAAGTTGGTTTTGCTGAAAATGATAAGGTTCTAGAAAAAAAATTATCAAGTGAAACATTAATATTATTGGATATGAAAAAAGGCAACAAAAAAGATCTATTTTTATTAGTAACTACTTTAAGAGAACTTGGCATCAAATATTCAGACAATCTTTATTTCAAATACTCTGGTTCTTTATTGAGACATTTATCTACTTTAGGTTGGCCTATTGGAAGATCACTTTATAAACAAAGAAAAATTAAAAAAGAACTTGTATGTGCATAAATTTAAATGTAATCGCACTCTAAAGTTTCTCTGGTATCTCTATTCGTGATTGGATTAGTGCCAGAGGCACTTTCACAAAATTTCCTAACAATATCTTTTGGCAAAAAAACATTTGTGAAGTCTGCTCCTTGGATTTTTACATTTTCAAACTGTGTACTATAAGCAAAAGAATCCTCCAAGTTAGTATTTGATAAATCTGTTCCATCTAAAACAGCTGAGTCTAGAGTTACTTCTCTTAAATTGGAGTTACTTAAATTAGTGTCTTTCAATTTTGCTCCATAAAGAGTCGCATTCTGGAGCTCACAACCTGATAAATTTGCGTCTTGTAAATCAGTTAAATAGAAAGTTGCTCCTTTTAAATCAGATCCAGAAAAATCAGCTCCTACCAAGGATTGTTTGCCATAATCCAATGCAGCAAAGCTTCTAGAAGGGAAGATTAAATTAATTATTAAAACAGTTAAAATTATAAATCTCATTTTTTTGAGTAGTATTTCAATAAATTCTAACTTCTTAAGCTGAAATCTAAAAATTAATTATTTATTGAATGCTATATTTATTTAAATAACAAATCACGAACTAGGTTTTGTATATAAGTCCTTATGATGCAATTGTTGTTGGTTCTGGAGCCACAGGAGGAATAGCAGCTCTTACATTGGCAGAACAGGGGATAAAAGTTTTAGTAATAGAAGCAGGGCCTCAAGTTAAAAGGCATGAAGCTAGTAATCATGAGCCAAAAAGTACATTTAAAAGGTTATCAGGAGTTTTAACAAAAAAACATGCCAATCAATGTCAACATCCTGGTTATTGGAAAAATAATCCTGATTTATATTCAAATGAATTGAAGCATCCCTATGACTTTCCCAAAAAAAAGCCCTTCCTTTGGACTCAAGGTAAACAATATGGGGGGAGATCATTAACGTGGGGAGGTATAACATTAAGACTTTCCTCAGAAGATTTTCATCCAGCTAAAAAAGACGGATTCGGACCAAACTGGCCTATTTCATACGATGAACTATCCCCTCATTATGATTTTATTGAAAGTTTCTGCGGAATCTATGGACGAAAAGATGATATTAAGGAAGTCCCAAATGGTAAATATATTAGTGAAATCCCTCTTACAGAAAACGAAAATGTTTTTGGCAGCATAGTTAAATCAAAATTAAACTATCCATTTATCCAATCAAGAGGATTTGACCGTAATTCATCAGTAAAAGATAAAAATTGGCCCAAGTCCTCCAGTGTAGGAAGCACTTTAAAAAAAGCTTTAGATACTGGGAATGTACAAATAATCTCAAATCACCTAGTGGAGTCTTTTGAGATTAACAAGATAACAGAGCTTGCATCAAAACTAACGATCATAAACCTAGAAAATGGTTGCAAAAAAGAATTAAATTGTGATTTAATCCTTCTTTGCGCATCAACAATTTCAACTCTCAGAATACTACTGAACTCAGAATCTAAATCAAATTCCTCAGGTTTTAAAGATAATTCTGGGAAATTAGGTAAGTACCTCATGGACCATATATCTATCTGTAGATTTTTTTCAGTCCCAAAAACAAAAAACTCAGGAAAACCATTAGATAATCTACCCGATCTTTCTGGAGCAGGCAGCTTCTTTATTCCATTTGGTTCAAATTTACCAAAAATTGGAGACATGAATTTCAAAAGAGGTTATGGAATATGGGGAGCAATTGATAGATTAGGGATACCTAAATTTTTGCAAAAAGACACAAACACATCCATTGGCTTTCTCATCGCCCATGGGGAAGTCCTCCCTAGAGAGAAAAACTCAGTGTTTCTCTCAAGAAAAACAGATGAATGGGGGATACCTATTCCCTACATTGAATTCGAATGGAGCAAAAACGAGTTAAATATGGCAAAACATATGGAAAAGACAATACGAAAATCAATAGATGCTGCAAATGGCGAAATAAAAAATTTAGATGAACTAATTAATATCCCATTAGGTAGTGTACTTAGAAAAAACTTGATAGCACTTTCAGATAGTCCTCCTCCTCCCGGATATTATATTCATGAAGTAGGAGGGGCTCCAATGGGGATAGATGAAGAAGATAGCGTAGTAGATAAATTTAATAGATTATGGAGATGTAAGAATGTACTTGTAGTAGATGGTGCATGCTGGCCCACATCATCTTGGCAAAGCCCCACACTTACAATGATGGCATTGAGTAGAAGAGCCTGTTTAAATATTAAAAAGACTTAGAAGGTGTAAATAGTTGATTTAAATAAATCTCTGAGACAGAATTATCAGTGCATCCGTTTTGAACGAGAAAAGTAGCTAATGCTGAATTTATAAGCTTATATTGATCCCAAGTTGGGTCACTTTCTACAAAATCTTTCATGGTGTTATAAAGAGTTTCCGAAAGCTCTGTTTCTAAAGAGACTTTGTTTGAAGAGCACTCGACGAGTTTCTTGTCAGTTAAATTTGATTGGCTAATTTGATCCATAAATTTATATTTTCAACATCAATATAATGATATCTTTCTCAAAAAAAATCAAAAAAAATTAGCTAACAAACTTTTTGAATTATCAAATGAGACTCATGTTATAAGCCAATTTCTTAAAAACTTACTTTTTAAATAATGAAATTGATTAGATCTTAAAGAAAAGTCAACAATAATGTTGATGTCCTGTTTTTTTAAAAAAATGCTGGCATTTCTAATCCGATGTGGATTTGGACGTGGAAAACAACCTGTAAATTGTGGAAAATCTAGCTCAATATACTTTCAAGATTTTATATAAAGAATACTTATACATACTGAGTCTATCAAGACTCAGTTGAGAAAGAGACAGATGATTCAGTTATTTTCAACTGATTTTCTTAAGATTTGATCTTCATTAGGCAAGTGAAGCGTGACAGGTCCTAAAGGGTGTTTTGAATTTGGATAAATACTATGGTTATGGTGATGGTGATGATGACTATGTTGATGAGCCTCCAGATGTTCGTGTTCTAGATAATCACCTTTCTCTAGGTTTGATTTTTCTTGATTATGTATTGGGATTTGATTTTGTATTTCACAAGCACCATTACATTCAGGATCACATAGATCGCAGCTTATACCCAAACCCTCTACATGGTCATGATGACTTTCTTGTGCCATTCCAACTTCTTTTTCAAAGCCAAATAAATTTGATCTATATTTACAAGTGGAGCAATTCATAGAATTCTTACCCTCGTTATTAAGAATCTCTTCAATCCTTTCTACAAAAGTGTCGACCACATAAGACTGTGATGAGAGATATTTTGCATGTATAAATGAAATATGTGGATTATTAATGGCAACTAAATCACTTTGCCTTTTTATTCTGGTAACAAGCACCCCTGAGAAAAGGAAATAAGGGAAAATAATTACATTTTTATAACCAAGTCTCACAACATTTTTCAGGCCAGGTTCAACAAGGGGAAAAGTTACTCCAGAAAAAACTGTTTCCCCCCAACCTAAACCAATACCCTCTACTATCATTCTCGTAATTTTTGAAACATTGGAATTCGCATCAGGGTCAGAAGAGCCTCTTCCAACAACAACTAATAATGATTCTTCAGGTTTGAGAGTATTATTTTGTTTAAATACATCTTTTACTCTTTCACAAGCTGCACTAATCATTAAATTATTAATACCTAATTCTCTCCCATAGATTATTTCAATACCCGTTTTACTTGAATAATTCATAAGCAAGCTAGGTATATCATTTTTTACATGCCCAGCAGCAAAAAGCATTGCGGGTATTGCAATTACTTTTTTTATAGAATAACCTCTTAACTTTTCTAAAGCATCAACAAGTGAAGGTTTGGCAAATTCCAAGAAACCATACTCAACTAGTAGATTTGGATATCTTTTTTGAATGATTTTAGTTAATCCTTGAAATTCAGTAATCGCTAGTTTATTTCTACTACCGTGTCCACAGATAAGAATCGCTACTTGGTTATTTAACTTCGAATCTAAATTATCCAAATTTAAGTCATTACTTATACCATAATAGTAAATAACAATATTCAGTAGTGAAAAAAAATAATAACTTGCTTGAAATTCCAAATATTAATTCAAAGGACGCAAAGTTAAAGGAATTAATTTATGACGTTGATGATTCCTTATTTAATGAAGATAATTATTCTAAGGAAACCTTCGAACACCTTTGTGTATGTAGTGGAGGTACAACCTCTAGCTGTGCTAAAAATGGTTTTACAACTCTAGATCTAAGAAAAAATTACAGCAATATTCACCTAAATAGAGAAAGCAATTTAGTAACAATTGGAGGTGGAGTAATAATGGGAGATCTATTAAATCATCTACAAAAACATAATCGAAGTTTTCCTGTAGGACTTTCCAAACTTCCTGGAGCAGGCTATATACTAACTGGTGGTGTAAGCCCACTTAGTAGAACCTACGGATTAGCCATTGATAATATTGAATCAATAAAAGGTTTCACGGGTAATGGCACATTTATCTCTTTAAAAAAAAATCAAATAACTCCAGAAAAACAATTGATTTGGGAAGCAATCAAAGGCGCTGCACCCTTCTTCTCAATCATTACCGAAATAGAACTTAAAACTATCCAATCTAATCCAATTAAGGTTATTGAAGGATTTGTCAATCTAAATGAACTTACAGAAATAATAAAACTATCAGAGGAATTTCCAGAAAATATTAGTCTTCAATGGATTTATGCCCAACAAATTTATATATATGTTTTTGCTGAACTCAAAAATAATTTTGAGGATAAAAGAACAGAAGAATCCTTAATGCTTCTAGACAAATTTCCTGCACTAGAAAAAAAATTTTATGAGAACTTTAACAAAATAAATTTCTTCCCAAAGGCATTGGATTTATATGAGCTGAATGCAAATAACCATTCTGAGGTAATTAGTCTTCTTGGAGAAGATTTAAAAAATGATATCCCGATTTTTATAAAATGTTTAAATGAAATAATGGACGATAAGCCTAATAATTCCTGTTATATTGCTTCCCAACAACTAGGTTGTAAAACTAAAAAGTTAAATCATGGCTCAAGCTTTTTTGTTCATAGAAAAAGTACATGGAAACCATGGATATATGCATCATGGGAAAAAAATGATCTTCAAGAAAAGCAAGTTGCTTTGGGCTGGATTTATAAATCGTGGAGTAAATTAAAAAAGTTTTATCCAAATATTCACTTGGCCCAATTGCATAATCATTTAAATTCTCATGAGGAAGAACTTACGTTGGCTTTTGGAAATAGAATGAATGAATTAAAAACTGTAAAGAAAATTTTTGACCCACAAGGTATTTTGCCTCCTTTATGAGGTAACTTCATAATTATAAAGAAACTTACAATGTCAAATTTCTCAAGTTATTTATCTAAAAATTGGTTAAATGATCCAAAGTCAAATATTCTCTCTGGCTTAGTTGTTGCTTTTGCAATGATCCCAGAAGCAATTGCTTTTTCAGGTATAGCTGGCGTAGATCCTAAAGTTGGTCTTTTTGGTGCATTTTGCTTATCTATAACAATTGCGATTGTTGGAGGAAGAAGGGGGATGATCACCTCAGCCACAGGTTCAACAGCTCTCTTGATGACTGGACTTGTTGCTTATGGAGAATCTCAAGCTCCTGGATTAGGAGTGCCATATCTCATTGCCGCTGGAATATTAACAGGGATTTTTCAAATACTATGGGGATATTTAAGACTTGCCTACCAAATGCGGTTTGTTCCAACAGGAGTATTAAGTGGATTTGTAAATGCATTAGCACTTTTAATATTTCAAGCACAACTACCTCAGTTAGGAATAGGTATTAAAGAATCAAAGGGATTAGTTGAACAAACTCTAGGTCAATATCCAGTTAACTCTCAAATTCCGATAGTTTGGACTCTTGTAATCCTAGGATTAGTAATTATTTATGGGCTTCCAAAAATCACAAAAGTAATCCCATCTCAACTTATTGCGATAGTAGTAATTACTCTGATAAGCATATTCTTTAATTTAGATGTCCCAACAGTTAGCGATTTGGGCAAATTACCTGATGGATTACCAAGTATTTCTTTACCTTTTGGATCATTAGAAAATGGGAAAGTACCTTTTAATCTTGAAACATTAGGAATAATTTTGCCTACCTCACTTGCAATATCACTTGTAGGTTTAATGGAAACCTTTTTAACACAAGATATTTTAGACGATGTAACTGATACAAGTTCTAATAAAAATAAAGAAGCAAGAGGACAGGGAATCGCAAATATTGTGGCATCTTTATTTGGTGGAATGGCAGGTTGTGCCTTAGTTGGACAATCTGTAATGAACAATGAGAATGGTGGCAAATCTAGATTATCAACCCTCTCTTCAGGTATTTCTCTCCTAATTATGATAATACTCTTGAAGTCTTGGATTGGAGCCATACCAATGGCTGCTTTGGTAGCAATTATGATAACGATCGCAATAAGTACAGCAGATATAAATGGATTAAAAAATATTAGAAAGATACCTAAAAGTGATACTGCTGTCATGCTTATTACTTTTGCAGTTACTATGCTTACAAAACCTCATAATCTTGCACTTGGCGTTATTGCAGGAGTTGCATTAGCTGCAATTCTTTTCAGCAGAAAAGTTGCAAAAGTTATAACTGTCTTAAGAACAAAAGAAAATAATTTGATTACCTACAAAGTAAAAGGACAATTATTTTTTGTAAGTAAAATTTATTTTTTACAAGGGTTTGATATTCATGAACATCCAAATAATATTGTAATTGATATGTCCTTAGCTCATATTTGGGATCAAAGTGGGGTTGTTGCTCTCGATCAAATTATTAGAAAATTCCAGAATGGTGGTTCTAAAGTTGAAATTGTAGGATTAAATAAAGAAAGTCTTAATTTATTTGAGAGACTAGGTGGTATGGAAAGCGCACATTAAAAAAAGTTAATTGAGACTAACTTGTTGATAACAAAACCAAAGCCATTGCTGAAAAAGCAAATTCCTATGAGATCTCCAAGCGGTTTTTGAACTATTTAAATCAAAATTTTCAGGGGGAGGGACATCTCCCTTTTCTTTATCTCTTTCAATTTCACTAATAATTCTATGCACCGTATATTCAGGATGACCTAAATGCATAAGTTGTTTTTGATCATTAGATTCAAATATTGTATATCCGACGTTTTCTCCATAGGCCAACAAATTCAATTTCCCTTCTTTTTGAGCCTTCTCCATCTCCAAATCTGATAATCCTGCAAATCTACTTTGAGGACAAATAAATTCATCATCTTGTGTTCCCATTAGGGGATGTCCAGGAACAAGACTTTTTAAAGGGAATACCCCAAATAATTTCCTATCAAAAACTTTCTTATCAACACCTGCTAAATAAGCTAAAGCAAAGCCAGCCCAACATAACCCAAGAGTACTCGCACAAGAATTTCTGGCTTCATTTACAATTTTCACAAATTCATCCCAATACTTAACATCCTCAAAGGCTAAGTGCTCAATAGGTGCTCCAGTAATAATGATTCCATCTAGAGGTTCCGGAGTGTTTGCCTCTTCCCAAGTTATATATAGATTATTAAGATGATTAAGATCCCATGTTTTATAAGAGTGAGTTTTCAGCTTTATCCAAACTGGCTCTATTTGAAGAGGAGATAAACCAAGTGGATGTAATAAGTTAAATTCATACTGCTTTCCAAGAGGCATGATATTCAAAATACCAATCCTAAGAGGACGTATATCCTGTCTTTTTGCCAATTCTGGTTCGATCCAAGATATATGATTTTTCTCAACATCACTTATCTTGTGATAGTTGCTAGGAATTATTAAAGCCAATAAATCTCTTTTCCTATGTGATTTGTGAAAGTGCTTGTTCGAAGTCTGCTTTTATATCATCAATATGCTCAATTCCAACAGAAACTCTTACCATCGTGGGAGTAACTCCTGCAGATAATTGTTCTTCTTCAGATAATTGCTGATGAGTTGTTGAAGCCGGATGAATTACTAAAGTTTTTGAATCACCTACATTAGCAAGGTGACTTGCTAATTTTAAGGAATCAATAAATTTCACTGCATTTTCATAACCTCCATTTAGAGAGAACATAAGCATGCAACCCATTCCCCTTCCAGTAGTATATTTTTTGGCACTTGAGTAATATGGATCAGATTCCAAGCCTGGATAATTAACACTACTTACATTAGTATTAGAGTCTAACCATTTTGCCAATTCAAGAGCATTAGAAGTTTGTCTTTCTATCCTTAAACTTAAAGTTTCCAAACCCTGCAATAACAAGAAAGAATTAAAAGGACTTTGAGCTGATCCCCAGTCTCTCAGGCATTCAAGTCTTGCTCTTAATGCAAAAGCAATATTTCTATTATCAGGTACTCCCAAAGATTTGCAGATATCACTACCAAAACCAAAAGCGTCCCAATGAACTAGTCCATGGTAAGCAGCGCTTGGCTCGCTCATTAGTGGGAACTTACCATTTCCCCAATCAAAGGTACCTGCATCAACAATAACACCTCCAATACTTGTTCCATGTCCACCGATCCATTTCGTTGCACTTTCCACAACAACATCGGCACCAAAATCAATTGGTCTTATTAAAGCACCACCAGCACCAAGGGTATTATCAACTATTAGAGGAATTCCATTTTCCTTGGCCAAAGCAGAGAGTCCTTCAAAATTAGGGATGTTGAAACGAGGATTTCCCATTGATTCAACATATATAGCTTTGGTTTTATCATCAATTTTATTTCTAAAACTATCAACACTATCACCATCTGCAAATTTAACTTCTATCCCTAATCTTGGAAATTGTACTTTAAATTGATTGTAGGTCCCACCATATAGAAAAGATGTAGAGACAAAATTATCCCCTGCTGTCATACAGTTCACGATTGCCAAGAATTGAGCAGCTTGACCTGAGGATGTTGCTAGTGCCGCCATACCTCCCTCCAAAGCTGCCATCCTTTTTTCGAAGACATCTGTGGTGGGGTTCATGAGTCGAGTATAAATATTTCCAAATTCTTTTAATCCAAAAAGATTTGCTCCATGCTCGGCATTATCAAAGACATAAGAACTAGTTTGATAAATGGGTACTGCTCTAGAATTAGTAGTTGGATCAGGCACTTGGCCTGCATGTAACTGTAGAGTCTCGAACTTTTGGTTGCTCAAAATTTTTAAATAATCCTATTATCTATTTAACTTAAAAAAGTCCAAAAAATAAACAAAATAAAGATAAATATTTATAAATCCTTTCTTAATGAAGGGTAATTATCATTCATATATAAACTTAAATCCTCTTTTATAGCAGATCTGAGTTTCTCAATATTTTCAGAATCAATTATTGGAAAAGTTTTATTAGCCTCAGGATCTTTTTCAGTAATTGATTTCCAATTCTTACCAACATCTTTTTTAGAGTTTTTTATAACCTCATCAAAATTAAAACTCTTATCGTTATTTTTAGCGTCAAATTTACTAAAAGCTTTATTTATGAGCTCCTTTCTATTTTCGAATAGATTCTTGGCTTTTAAAGTATCTGGAAGACCCATAACTGGTTGTAATTCCTTAAGAAGTTTTATTTCCTCTTCAATTAAAAGTGTCCAAACACCATAATTATTTTTTGGAACATTAGAACTACTAAAAATATTAATTTCATCAAGGTAGAATTTTAACCATAAATAATATGATTTTTCATCAATAGTTTTTTTAACAGATATCTTTTTATTTTGGATCTTTGGGAGTAATTTTTCAGCTTTCTTCAAAAACTGTCTATCTTCTCTTTCTAAATTTATTAATCCCCATCTTTGACTGTATTCCCATAAATCTTCGTATCTTGATAAGTCTTCTTGATTCCAACCAAGAGCTTTAAGTTCATGAGAACGATGTGATAATTCCTTTTTCAAAAAAGACCTTTTAAAACCATAATAATTCTAACCCTGGAATCAAGATTAGTAAATAAATAAAGAACTTAGCTTTTTAGTAAATTAAGCAAATAATCAATTTCTAAAATAACTATTTATAATTTTCAATACATTGATATAACTTGGATTTCTTTTAGAAATTTGATGATTATATTCATTTTTTTTAAGATCGTTTCCCTCTTTATCAATCAACAATTTCTTGTAAAGTTTTTCAATATCATTAAAAATATAACCTCCGCTTAATTTTTCATTTAGTTCTAACGAAAATTCAGATTTCACAGATTCTTGGCAAAAATTAGTGATTTCTTCTGAACTAATTAAAACCTTATAAATTTCTTTTTTTTCTTCTGAATTAGCATTAAAGCATAAATAAATAAGATTAATCATTGAACAATTATTATTTTTGATTTTGAAATCTTTATAAATATCTGGCCAAAATTTCAAGGATTTTAGACCTTCTAAACCTCCTTGGCTGAGAGAGTATTTATTACACCAATTCACAAATTCCGAGACATCTTTTGGACATCTATTGAGTTGCAAAAGCATATCTGATAAAACTTGTCCTGCCTGAAAATTCCGTGTTGGTTTTCCTTCAGTTGGTAGAGTCATACTCCCTAAGACATCAGCCTTAACAGCATTTAGTTGAGAAAAAGTATAATCTCCTTTTTCACAAAATTTATCATTAATTATTTCCTTTGCACTAATTAATTCTTCACCATAACCAAGTTCTTTTAATGAAAGATATTTATTTTCTAATTTATTTTCTTTTCTAACTTGTAATGATACTGCTGCAGCTTGATCTAAACATTGAGTTAACAAAATCGTATTAATGGTGGGTATCATACCAGGCTTATCGGAATGAAAGTTATTTATAAAACCTGCAAATATGGATGAGATATTTTTTATTGATTTTATATATTGACATTCAATATTATGAACTCCAGGAGAAACTTGAATTTTCGGTGACAATTGATTTAAAATACGAGCTCCTATAAGAGCAGTAAAGGCATCAGGATGACAGAAATTTGCAGTAAAACTATCATTGGGATTTCGCAAAGCTCCGTGACGATGAAATCCTGTAAAAAAAGCTAAATTTGGATATTTATTACAAAGAATAAAAGGGTTTTTATTTTTATTATCAATGCAGAAAGAACCTACAAGGCAGCAAAGAACAACATTTTCTCTTTTTAACGTTTTTCTCAGTTCTAAAGCAAGTTTCACATCATCTTGAATATGATTACTATTTGAAGCAAGAATAACTATCTCACATTCCAAGAGAAGATCTTTTATATCAAAAGACTTTCTTTTTCCCTCTAAAGAATAATGTCCCATGCTCTTAATCTTTTCAATAATCTTATTATCCATATCCGAAAGAACATCATTTGAAAAAGCACCTAACAAATCTCTACCTTCCCTAGGCGCTAAAAGAATATTATTCGTTTTTCCATGCATAGCACAGTTGTATGCTAAGGATGCAGGATATAAACCAACACTATAAAATCCAACTTTGCTATTCTCTATATCTTCAATTAATGAATAAAAATATTTTTCATCATTTAGGTTTTCTATGACATTATTTTTCATTTTTGGAAATTCTTGATAATTTTTTTAATTTCTTGTCCATACCAACATTTTTCTACATTAAAGCAATTTTTGACCATAGCAAATTATTAATTGTAAATATTGAATTTTTTAATTTATAATTTCTTGGAAAGTATAAATTAATTAAAAGATAAATAATTATAAATATGGAATATATAGCAAGTCATTTGAAGATACAAAAACAATTAATTTTTTCTAAAGATATCTTAGTTATTCAAGACATTGACGGAGTCTGTATCCCTCTAGTTAAAGATCCGATGACTAGAAAATTAGAATCAAAATATATCTATGCAGCTAAATCATTGGCAGAGGAATTTTTTGTACTAACATGCGGAGAACATGAAGGGCCAAGAGGAGTAAATAGAATAATAGAGAGAAGTTTAAGAAGCTCCATTGAGCCAAAAAAGAAAGAACTATATCTAAGAGGCTTGGCGGCCTGTGGAGTTGAATATCAAGAAAATAATGGAGAAATAAGTTTTGAAGGAGTTTCAGAAAAAGAACTGAATTTTCTATCTATAGTACCCAGTTTAATAAGACCGAAATTTGATTTAATAGTTAAGAGTATTTTCCCTGACCTTAACCAAGAAGATATTAATTTTCATGCGGCAAAATCAATATGTCAAACACGCTTCTCGCCAACTATTAATTTCAATAGTCTTTTTGAATTAGGAGAAAAAGATTTTAACAAAAGAAAACTTGTCCAAATTAGTTTTGAAAAAATGATGGATGAAATCATATACGAGGCTGAGAATGAAGGCCTTAAAAACTCATTTTTTCTACATATTTCGCCAAATCTAGGTAATGAAAATGATCGCGAAATAATAAAACTTTCTTCTAAAAGTGATATTGGATCAACAGACATTCAATTACTTATTAAAGGAGCAGTTAAAGATTCTGGAGTTTTATTTCTTTTAAATAAATTTATTGAGATTAAAACTGGCAAAGCTCCTTTTGGAAGTAATTTTAATTTTAGAGATGCGCCAAAATCTCTTAGAGAAAAAATTGACTTATGTAAGAAATCTATTCAAATAGGAGATATGCCCTTGATTGTAGGTGTTGGAGACACCGTAACATCCAAAAAAAATAATGGCGAGAAAAGTTATTCAAGAGGAGGAAGTGACAGGTCTTTTTTAGAATTTATACAAATATTAGGTAATGAATTTGGTATTAATAACAAAATAATTTTTGTAGATAGTAGTTCTGGTGAAGTTGAGAGGCCTTCTACAAAAAAATCAGATTTAATGGGGATCAGTGATGTTTATGACAACTTAAAGTTTGATTTAGTTTTTAAAGATGGTCCCAAAGAATACATAAGTTGGTTTATTGAACTTGCTAATAAGAGATCAAACTTTAAAAAAACAAGTTGATTTTTTAATTTCTAATGACATTTTATAAATAATATATTTATGAAAGAAAAATTCCCTTCAATATATAAGGAAAATATAGAAACATTGCAAATTAACATAGGTTATAAATGCAATCAGGCTTGTAAGCATTGTCATGTCAATTCAAGTCCTCAAAGGACTGAAAAGATGTCCAATGAAATAATATCTCTTATTCCAAAAGTAATTGAAAAATACAAAATCAAGACTTTAGATATTACAGGTGGCGCGCCAGAACTTCATCCTGAGTTTAAAAACCTAATAACCAGTATGAGCTCAAAACAAGTTGATATAATTGATAGGTGCAATTTAACAATTTTTTTTGAAAAAGGTTATGAAGATCTTCCTCAATTTCTTGCAAAGAATAAAGTCATAGTTACTGCTTCTTTACCATGTTATGAAAAAAATAATGTCGAGTTTCAAAGAGGTTTTGGAGTTTTTGAAAAAAGTATTAATGCTATAAAAATTCTCAATGATTTAGGCTATGGAAAGAAAAAAAATGGATTGCAATTAAATCTTGTTTACAACCCTGTAAACCCAATTCTTCCACCTTCTCAGGAAATGTTGCAAAGGGACTATAAAAAAATGTTATTTGAAAAATATAATATTGTTTTTGATGACCTATATACCATAACTAATATGCCAATAAATAGATATGAAGAATCTCTAAGAAGAGAAGGGAAACTAAATAATTATTTCAAATTACTGAAAGAAAATTTTAATGAAGATAATTTAAAAAATCTTATGTGCAAAAAGACTATTAGTGTAAATTGGCTTGGTGAAATTTATGATTGTGACTTTAACCAACAGATAAATTTCCGAGAAAATAAAGGACCAAAAACACTTTTTGATCTATTGGATGAATCATTTACTTTTGACTACAGGGTAGCTGTAAAAGAACATTGTTTTGCTTGCACTGCAGGGGCAGGATCAAGTTGCGGAGGGACTTTAAGTTAAAATCTGCTAAATGCAATTAGGACATATAGCTCTTACATTTAAAGAGGATTCAATTAGTTTAAAACCATTAACTTTTGCTGCAACTTTGCCTGCTTCCAAAACTTCCTCATTTTCGAATTCTTCTGTTCTTCCACATCTAATACAAATCAAATGATGATGATCAGGAGTGTCGTTACTAAGCAATTCATATCTATGTCCTCCCTCAATGAGTTCTAATTCATGAAGCAAACCCATCTGTACTAAAAGTCTTAAAGTTCTATAAACTGTTGCAAGTGAAACTTTGGAACTTGATTCAACTAAATTTTGATGAACCTCTTCTGCACTTAGATGCTTTCCAGAACCAATACTTTCAAATAAATTAAGAACCTTAAGCCTCTGAGGAGTTAACCTCTTCCCATCTTTATGTAAACCATCTCCAAGAGGAGATGTAATGAAATTATATTGAGAAGATAATGACAAAAATTAACTCATTACTATTCTCAATAATAACTCCAGATGAGAGTAAAACAACTTTTTAATTTAAATTGTTTACTAAAGTTCTTCAAAATATTATGTTGAAGATATGTTTATATAGAAATGATGAAGGATCATGAAAACTCTTCTGATAAAATATCCACGAAAGTAAAAGCCTTACTAATTATTGATATTCAGGAAAAAATAATGAGACCAATTTTTAATAAGGATTCAATAATCAGAAACATCAAAAAGCTAATAAATGCTTACCAAATTTTAGAAGAAAACATATTTGTATCTGAACAGAACCCACTCAAATTGGGGCAAACAATCCCTGAATTATTGCCTAAAGCAGAATTTAATAAAATTGAAAAGATGGAATTTAGCTTAGCTAATATACAAGAAATTTTAACAGAACTTAAAAATAAGAAAATAACAAATTTGATAGTTTGTGGTATCGAAACGCATATTTGTATTCAACAAACAGTTTTAGATTTTTTACATAAAGGATTTGAGGTTATTCTTATATCAGATGCCATGAGCAGTCGAAATAGGATAGATCATGAAATAGCATTACAGAGAATGACTCAGAAGGGGGCAATCTTAACAACTACCGAATCAATAATTTTTGAATTATGCAAAACTGCGGATAGAAAAGAATTTAAAGAAATTAGAAAAATAATAATTAGTTAAAGAAAATCAAGGCTGGTTTCTTGTTTAGAGATAATTTAAAATTTTATTAGATATAAATTTTTTAGGATTTATTTGAATATGAAATTAGTTACTGAAAGCTTCCTTCTAGCAACTTCTATTTTTTTTATTGGAATTTTATTGTCGATAATAATTTCTAAACTTTCAAAAATATTTTTTAAAAAGATCTCCAAAAGGACAAAAACAAATTTTGATGATTTTATTTTTGAGGTAATCTCTGGAATTATAAAACCTATAGGTTTCCTCCTCTCATTTTATTTCTCAATTGACTATTTTTTTGCTGATGAAATAACTTTTATATCTGTCTTATTAAATATTCTAAAATTATTTATATTGATAATCATCATAAAAGCTCTTAACAAAGTTATAATCAGGTCTTTAACAGAATCGATATCCAAAATTAGTGATTCCTCAATCAGTTCAATGATATCTTCATTAACTCCTTTGATAAAAGCATTAACATGGTCTATTGGCTCAATATTTTTCTTGCAAAATATAGGTGTTCAAATGACTGCCATTTGGGCTTTACTCAGTGCAGGTGGTATTGGAGCAGGATTAGCTTTGAAAGATCCAGTTCAGGAGTTTTTTGAATATATAACAATTTTGCTTGATAAACCTTTTCAAAAAGGTGAGTTTATAAAATCTGATGGAGTTTTGGGAATGGTTGAGAGGGTAGGAGTGAGATCCTCAAGGATAAGAAGTATTAATGGAGAAGTAATAGTAATGAGCAATAGCTCCCTCACAAATGGAATAATTTCAAATTACGCACAAATGGAAAAAAGGAGGTTAGTGCATAAATTGGGAGTTATTTATGAAACCTCTCCAAAACTTATGAAATTAATTCCAATAATAATTAAAAAAATAGTTGAAGAAACAAAAGATGCTTCTTTTGATAGATGTCATTTTACAGATTTTGGCGACTTCAGTCTTAATTTCGAACTTGTTTATTACATACCAACAAATAATTATCTTGCTGCAATGGAAGCTCAACAATCTATAAATTTAAAAATAATTGAGGAATTCGCAGTTAATAATATAGAGTTTGCATTCCCAACACAAACCTTAAATATTGAAAGTAATAAAGCCAAATGATCCGCAAATCTCTTCACTTAAAGCCCAAAGTTTTGAAGCCAAAACAGCACTATTTGCTTCATCACTAACATTACTTTCGACTAATTTATGTTTTTTAAAAGAGACAAGTTTATTACTTAAATGTATGAAACCGATATTATTTAGATTTGAATCAAGGACAATCTCAGAAAGAATCTTTCCAGCATTTTCTATACTTTCAGAAATTCCTAAAATATTTTTTGCGACTTTAGAAAAAATCAAATATCCAAAGAGATTAAAACGTTTACTATATCTAAAAAAACCTGAATTATCATTTGGTATTACGAGACCAGGAGCCCATGTAATTACAGAGATTTTACTAGAGGATTTTTTTAATTTATTTACAAGTTCTTTAGCAAACAAAATATTACATAACTTACTATTTTTATAAGATTCATCAGCATTAAAATTTAAAAATTGACCAGTAACTTTTTTCCTAAAATCAACTAAATTATTAAGTCCCGCTAACTTTCCTATATTTCCGCCTGAGCTTTTGGGATCGTGAACATCCGATGATGTAATAATGATTCTAGATTCTTCGTCATCTCTAACATAATCTTTTAAGATATTCACCAAGTAAAAATGTGCGAGATGATTAACTGCAAAAGTTAGTTCTATGCCTTGTTTTGATACTTTAGGGTAAAAAGAACCTGTATATTGCAATCCTGCATTTAGAACAACAACATCTAAAAAAATCTTTTTAGAATTAAAGTAATCTTTAATTTTTTTAATATTCTCTAGATCTGAAAGATCACAATTTTCAATAATATTTAAATATTTATTGAGATAATTTTTATCGAAATATTTATCAATTATTTTGAGAAATTCATTTTTTCTTAATTCAGATTTTATTACAACATATAAATTATTTTTCGTCTTTAATAAATTAATAATGGCAAAAAACCCTATGCCTGAATTGCCTCCTGTAATTAAAATATTTTTATTTTGAATCATTTAAACTTTATAAATATTTCTATAATAAAAAAATATTTTAAGTTTTTTTTATTTTGTAATCTTATAAATTATTGTTAAAACACTGAAAACTAAGTCACTAGTATTTGAGTATTTTTATTAATATAAACCTACTCTCATTACAGATATTGAATGAAAAATAAAAAATTAGTAGCAGAAATTATATTTTGTTTCACAAATTCCTTTAATAAGAAGATTCATATTTAATGTCTATACAATGCTTACCAGATGTTCTTGTTTTGGGCGCAGGACCTGCAGGTATGGCAATTGCATCAGCTTTAGGCAAAGAGAAATTAAATGTTGAAGTCCTTTCTCCAAATGGACCAGATGAACCATGGCCAAATACTTATGGTATTTGGGGGGAGGAGGTTGATCAACTTGGGCTTCAGGATTTACTCGAATATAGATGGAAGAATACTGTAAGTTTTTTTGGTCATGGCGCTTTAGAAGAGCAGCACGATGAGAATAAAGCTACTGAACATTCATTAGATTACGGACTATTTGACAAGAAGAAACTCCATAATTTTTGGCTTAATGAATGCAATAAGTCTTTCATTAAATGGCATCAAGGTTATGCAGATAAAATAATTTTTGAAAAGTATAAAAGTACTGTTACAACAAATGATGGGAAAACTTATTCTGCGAGATTAGTAGTAGATGCAACAGGATATGATCCTGTTTTTCTTAAATTAAAATCATGTGGTCCTTTAGCAGTCCAGACTTGTTACGGGATAGTGGGAAATTTCAGTAAACCTCCTCTTAAAAAGGGGCAGTTTGTATTAATGGATTATAGAAATGACCATCTTAATGAAGAGCAAAAAAAAGAACCTCCCACTTTTCTTTATGCAATGGATATGGGAAATGGGAAGTATTTTCTTGAAGAGACATCTCTTGGTTTAGTAAATCCCTTAACAATGGATGATTTAAAAGAGAGATTGGAAAAAAGGTTATCTTACAGAAACATATCTATAACAAGTATGCAACACGAAGAACTCGGTTTGTTTCTACCAATGAATATGCCAATACCAGATTTCAAACAACAAATACTTGGGTATGGTGGGGCTGCTTCAATGGTGCATCCTGCATCTGGATACTTAATTGGTAATGTTTTAAGAAGAGCTCCACTTGTCGCAAAAGCAGTATCAGATGCAATTAAAAACAAAAATCTTAGTACCTATCATATTGCTAGAAGGGGTTGGGAGACTTTATGGTCAAAAGAATTAATTAGAAAGAAATCACTTTACCAATTTGGATTAGAAAAACTTATGAGATTTGACGAAAAATTATTGAGGGAATTTTTTGGCAGTTTTTTCCAACTACCCAAAAATCAATGGTATGGTTTTCTAACTGATACTTTGTCTTTAAAAGAGATTGTATACGCTATGTGCATAATGTTTATAAAGGCCCCATGGAGTGTAAAGAAAGGACTTATGGTAATGCACGGTAGAGAGTTTAAAATGTTACTCAGGATTATATTTCCAAATATATAGTTTCAAAATGAGAACAATTCTAATAAGTGGAGCTAATAGAGGTATTGGACTAAATATTGCACATAAAGAATTAAAAGAAGGCAACAGAATTAGTGTTGGTATTAGAGATTTAAAATCATTAAATGGAAGTATCATTGATCCAAATAAATGGCCAAAAGGAAAAATTTTAATTAACGAATATGACGCATTAAAAAAAATTTCAGCCGAAAATTGGATAAAAAATACCTTAGATGAATTTGGGGAATTTGATTCAGTTATAAATTGTTCTGGAGTATTATCAAAAGTTCCTTTTTTATTTAGAGATGGCGATGAGGAAGAAATTTTAAATACCATAAATATCAATTTTTTAGCAATTTGGAATTTATGTAGGCTTGCTTGGGAACATTTGAGTGCTTCAGAAAGGGGCAGAATAATTGTTTTAGTCTCAATGAGCGGGAAAAGATCCAAAGGGGATTTAGCCGCTTATTCTTCTTCAAAATTTGCTTTGATGGGATTATGCCAAACAATGAAAAATAAAGGTTGGGATAAAAATATAAGAATTTCAGCAATTTGTCCAAGTTGGGTTAATACAGAAATGGCCCAAAACATCTCCTCCTTAGATAAATCAAGCATGACTCAACCTGAGGATATTGCAGAGATATGCTCCACTATTCTGAAGCTGCCGACCCAATCAGTTCCATTTGAAATTTCCTTAAATTGTAATTATGAAATTTAGCCTAAATTAAAAATTAAGTAAGCCATTGTTAGCATTGCAATTGCAATAAATAAGCCTTTTATTCGGTTAGTTAACAATGAAAAAAGAGATAAATCTTCAGAAAAATATCCCCCAAAACTACCTGTAATAAATAACACAACCATTGGTAAAGATGCCACTCCAAATGCATAAGATACGGATTTTAAAAATCCAAAATTTAAATAATTTAAAACCAAATCACTTAATAAAAACAATAAAAAAGAGGCAAATAGAGTAATGGAAACTTCAGCATCTAAAGTGTGAGGTAAGTTTCCCTTTAATTCAAATTGCTTTTTACACTCTCTAATCTGTCTTTTAGAAAGCTTTAAATAACCAGTTTCAGGAATTCTTTGGGACTTATACTTTCTTAGTAACCTTGCTTCAAGAGTTTCTGGCTCCTTTGTCATTATCGATGTTAATAATTCATCTGGTTTCAATTTCTTAATTTTCTTTTCAAGATTATCTGTTTTACCAATTCTATAAAGATCTCCAACTCTTATAAGGTAAACATATCCCGACATTAGCGTTGTAAAATTAAATCTATTCCTATTTAAATAATACTAAAAGAATCAAGGAAATTAAAAGTTTTTACAAAATGACAAACGATATTTTATATTCATTTCGAAGATGTCCATATGCAATTCGTGCTAGATGGGCCCTATTAATTTGTGAAATAAAAGTAGAGATAAGAGAAATTGATTTAAAAAATAAACCTCTCGATTTTCTAAACAAATCAAAGACAAAAACTGTCCCAATACTAGTTAAAAAAAATAGTGAAGTTATTGAAGAAAGCCTTGAGATTATTCTATGGGCACTTTCAAAGTCAAAAAAGGAAAACATTAGAGTCATCTATTTTCCTGATAATAAGAAAGAAGATATTTTTGAAATAATTAATGAAAACGATAACGAATTCAAATATCATTTAGATCGATTTAAATATGCTACAAGATATCAAAATAGTAATGAAGAATTTCATTTCACAAATGCACTTAAATTTATCAAGAGATGGAACGAAATTCTTGCAGAAAACAAATACTTTTTTGGAGATGACCCCACAATCGCTGATTGGTCTATTTGGCCTTTTGTAAGACAATTTAGAATCGCTTGTGAAAGTCAAAAAAGGACAAATTACTTTGAGCCATCAATAAAAAACTGGTTAGATTCGTTTGAGAATAATAAAAAATTTAAATCCTTAATGTATAAATACGAATTATGGAAACCATATTCTAGAAACAATTATTTTCCTTCTAATTAACTTTCTAACAACTTCCTTCTCTCAATTATTCTTGCTAACTCCAAAAAATATCCTGCAGTCCTGAATTTCCCTATATTTTTTTCCTTAAAATCAGGATCGCTTCTAATTTCTGCAGTCTCTGCCATAAGCAGATCTAAATCATTTGATCCAAGACTATACAATTCACCAAGTTCGATTTCCCTTCCAAGTAAATGACTCCTAAACCACTTCCCTTTATTTTCTTGAGGTGGAATATCGTAGGGGGTAAATGACATTAAAATAAAAATAAAATTAAATCTAGAACCATTCTAGAGTTTTTATTGAAACTTTTTCATATCTACTTTATTAAAAATGAATGCAATAATAAGAATTGCGAATGTAATTAGGGCACAAATTTCTGTCCAATATTCTAGACCAATTCTAGAAATCATTAATGGTGCCAGAACTGTGAATAGTCCACCTGAAAGAATTAACTGAGCGAATAGCTGTTTTGATGTGAAAATTGGTAAAGTCTTAGAAATATTTTTAGGATCTGCAAGCCTCAAAAGAAGTAACCCAGAAGCTACTACACCTGTAGAATTTCCAAACTCTATCAAACTTTTTTCAAACCAGTAATCATCAAAAATAAAGTATGCAAAATATGCAATGCAGATTAAATTCCAAAATAAACCGAAAATAGTAAACTCTAAAATTAATATCCAATTATCAAAAACAACAGCAATATCTAAACTCGCCATAGCTGTAAAAATCAATAAGTCTGTAGATAAAATACCAATCTCCCTTTGCAGAATATTTGAAATGAACTCTGTTTTTTTGGTTTTCTCTAAAATATATCTAATAAGGAGCGAACCTATAAGGATAAAAGGGAATACTGGTAGTGAAAAAATAATTTCCTTCGAAAAATCACCTAGAGAACTTGAAATATACCTTAAAAATTTAAGTAGCAAGACGCCAAAAGAAATTGCCAAACCGGAGAATCCAAGATTTATTATAAAAATTCTTAAATCTGCAAAAATTCTAATCTTATTTTTTTCCTTTAGATTATTTTTCTGTTCAAGAATTTCCTCAGTACCTGAGATACCTAAAGTTCTCCCAAGAAAAATAAATATACTACCCAGTATTGAAGATGATAAAAGACCCATTGTTGCCATAGCTAAACCAAGATCTAAACCATTTGAGAAACCTAGTTTATTAAAACTTTCACCGATTATTGATGCAGCTCCATGACCACCCTCAAAACCGACCTCTATTAAACATCCCATTAGAGGATTTGCATCAATATATGGAGGCAAAAAATATTTTACAACTAGACCACCAATGAAAAATTGACCGAAACCTAGGGAAAGAGCTAATAGGAATTGATTAAAAATTGGTTTAACTAAACCATTTATATTTGGGATAGGTCTTCCCATCATTAAAGTTGCGAAGACTAATGATAAAAGAGGAGTAGGAAAATTACTCCATACATTGATTGTTTCTTTTGGCAAAAAGTGTATTGCTCCAAATGGACCAATAGATATACCTAAAATTCCTGATATAACTGCTATTGGTAATCCAAATCTTTCGAGTTGAACGGCTAGTTTAAATTTCCTCCCAAAAATCAACAAAAAAAATATAATTAAAAGTCCACAAAAACTTATTAATAGAGAATTTGAAAAAATATCTTTATTCTGCAGAGAAAAAATATTCAATGATTTCAAAAACATATAATTCTAAATCTAAATTAATAAACAAAATTTTTCAAATAAAAAAGGCTCCAATAAGAGGAGCCTTTTGATATTAGTAATAAAATTTGAGAATTAATCCTTAAGAGTAACTGTTGCACTATCAATATTACTGATAGCATTTGTAACTCTCTTGAAATCAAAGCCTAGCGCTCTTAAAGCATGCCATAGATGACCTTGAATAAAGAAGAATCCGAAATAGTAATGAACATTAGCTAACCACGCCCTTGAAGTGTACTCACCATCAGGAAGATCTACAGTATCTACCCAATAAGGAGAAATACTAAATTTCAATTCAAGTGGTTCACCAAAGAATTCAGTTGGATAAACTGTTGTGTTAGCTGCACTCCAGAAGGCTGCAATAATAGCCATCCAGCCGATTCCAGCTAGTGACCATGAGAGAACAGCTTCTGCAGAGAGAAGTCCTTTACCTTTGAATTTGGTATATTCACCAACTTGCTTAGTAGCAATATGCCAAGCACCACCAGTAATCTCAACAAAAGCAAGGAAGGCATGACCTCCCATTACTTCTTCAAGACTATCAATAGTCAAAAAGTCTGTTTGGTGATTCCAAATTTTGGCCAAATTTAATTCATACTCAACCTGTCTTACAGAACCAATAGCTGGATCATAAATTCCATGAACTCTTGCCCATTCAACAAAAGCGATAACTGCGAAACCAAGAATAATTAGATGGTGACCAAGAATAAATGTCAATTTGTCTGGATTATCCCATTCAATATTGAATTTTCTAGCTCTTGCTATATCAGAATCTTCTAGATTTCCAGGAAGAAGTAAAGAATGTAAAAGTCCCCCGGCTGCTAAAACCATAGAAGAAACTAAATGAACTATTGCTATTGCTAGAACAGGTTTAGTATCTCCCATCGCAACCCCATTAGCATCAAACCCTATTCCAAGAGTTGCTAAATGAGGAAGAACGATTAGAGGTTGATGACCCATTGGAACGCTTGGGTCAAATCGTGAAAGTTCAAAAAGGGTGAATGCACCCGCCCAGAAAACAATTAATCCTGCATGAGCTACATGAGCAGCGATAAATTTTCCTGAGCGATTTGCTACACCTGAATTACCAGCCCACCATCCGTAGGTAGTATCTGGATTTCCATAGGTTTGCATTTAGGAATTGATTAGCTTAAACGTTTTGAGAATACTTTATATTTCACCAAACAGTTGAATTCATAACAAAATTGTAAAGGTTAGTAATCCTAGCTATTACTAAACAAAAAATCTTCATAGGGCAATCAAAGACCAAAGAAGGTAGATTTGATAAAGAAAAATTATTCTCAGAGATATAAGTTTTTTAAAATAAACCAGTATTTTACAATTTAAAAAAGTTTAATAAATTTCATTTTGCTGACATTAAACAATGTTTTGTTTCATTAAACCATCCAATTCATTGCCTCATTCTCAAACGATTATTAAATATGGGATAAGAGATCTAATATCATGACTACTTCTCAAGAGTCTTCTAGAAAACTTTCACTAGAAATGAAATCGAAAGTTCATTACAAAAAGGCTGCAAAATCGTACAGAAAATCAAAACAATACATAGATATGATTAACTTATATCCAACTTTGCAAAACACTTTAATTGAGTGTAAGGATGAGAATCTAATCGAATAGAGATATTATAGATTCTTCAAAATAATCATTAAGATATTATTTTTCAGGCTGCAATATTATAGTTTTCTTCAAAATTAAGTTTATTAATTATTTTTCTGCACATATTTACATTATAAAGTGCTTTGGGTTTCCAAGGTTTTTTCTGACCTAGTGGAGAGCTTTTCCAATGAATTCCAGGCTTGAGTATTCCATTTTCACGTAAAAAAGAAAGTTTAATTTCAGTTATTCCTAGTTTTTCTGCGGTAAACTCTGATGAGCTCCATATATCCCCTAACATTGAATTAAGTAAATATTGTTAATCCTTGATAACGTTAATTTTATTTTTTTGAAAGGGGTAAAACTTTTAAATAATTATTAAGTAACAAAAAACCTAGTATTCACAAAGAAAAGAGATTTGAAAGATTTATATCAAATTAAGAAATATTAAATAAAGAATCTTCATTAATGAATATCTCATCGATACTCTCTCCTTTATTGATGGATTTATAATTAAGGTATTCTTCTTTAATCGATTGATGCTTTGAAAGATTGATCCAACCTTTGTGCCAGTTTCCACTATTTATTAATTCTTCGTAAGTGATTTTTAAGTTAATTTCAGAATCAAGGACCGAAACCATTAAAAAACTAATATTTCCTTTTTCTTTAGTCTCATTTACTAAAACAAAATGTCTCAATCCATTTATGGTTTTATTAGAAGTCCAGAAATTTTCCATAATTATTTTTTCTTAATGTTTCCCTCAGAATTTTCTCTAGATATTTTCTTATATTCATTTCTAATTTCGTCTAATAAAAGTTTTCTTCTATCCATATAGTTAACAGAATCTTGTTTTGATAAGTTATATCTTTCTTTTTTAGTTAAATTCATCCAATTATTAAGATTCTTTTTATTGAAAGTTGTTAATTTTTTAGCCTTCAAAACTTTTTGTTTTCTATTTAATTTAAGAAAATTCCTTAAATTAAAAAAAATAAATATGAAAAGAAAAATTATTAGTAACTTTAAGAGCATCACTTTAAAAGTAAGTTACTATTTATCCACTTTTCTAATTCAAAATCATTCTCATAAGAAATAACCTCTTCTTTATTACCATTACCTGATTGATCAAAAAGCCTTATAATAAATTCCCTTTTTGTCGCCTCATCATCACCCATAACAATAATACTTTTAGATTTTAGTTTATTGGCCTTTTTAAATTGTTTGGAGAAAGAAGATCCACTTAAATCCAACTCAACTAACAAATCATAATTTCTTAATTTTCTTGATAGACCCATAGCTAATGGTTCAGCAATAGAGCCCTGATTAATAATATAAATATCAGTATTTCTTGGGACTTCGAGCTCTTTTCCCGCTAGTAAAATTAATCTTTCTAAACCAATAGCGAATCCAATTGCTGGGGTATTTGGCCCTCCCATTTGTTTTATTAAATTATCGTATCTTCCCCCTCCGCAAACTGTAGCTTGAGAGCCTAGAGCGCCACTAGTAATTTCAAAGGCTGTATGGGTGTAATAATCTAAACCTCTTACTAGATTAAAATTTTCCACGTAAGGTATTTTTAAAACCTCCAATTGTTTTTTAAAGTCTGAATATCTTTTATGACTTTTTTCAGACATAAAATTAAATAATCTTGGAGCATTTTCAAGAGCTTTTTTTGTTTGAATATCTTTAGAGTCCAAAATCCTTAAGGGATTTTTAGTAATCCTATTCTGAGAATCTAAATCTAGAGAATTTTTATTTTTTTCTAGCCATTTTAAAAAGGACTTCTGAAAATTCAATCTATCACTTACATCACCTAATGTATTTATTTCAAGATTAAGTTCTTTTATTCCTAATTTACTCAAGACATCCCAGGCTAAAGCAACAATTTCAACATCACTTCTAACGGAATCGTATCCTATAAACTCAACACCTAACTGATGAAACTGTCTTTGCCTGCCTGCTTGAGGTCTTTCATATCGAAACATAGGCCCCATGTACCAAAGTTTCTGAAGTGGATTAGACGACATACCATTTTGTATTAACGCTCGCGCAACGGAGGCGGTTCCTTCAGGCCTAAGAGTGCAGGATCTCTCCCCCCTATCAAGAAAAGTATACATTTCCTTACTGACAACATCTGTTCCTTCACCAATTCCTCTTATAAATAACTCGGTCATTTCTAATATTGGTGTTCTTATTTCTTTGATGGATGCTCTTGCAAGCTGCTCTAATAAAATTTTCTCGACGTTTTGCCACTTTATTAATTGATCAGGCAATAGGTCGACTGTTCCTCTAAGATTTTTTAGGTTTTTCAAAGTTCTAGAAAATAATTCAAAATTTTTAATTCAAGTAGAAATTAATCTTTGATTGGTTGATTTGTGAGATAATTTTAATTTAACATTTAGAAAAACTATTGGAAATTAATAAAAATAAAGAGAATCAGCATTGCGGTACAAAACCAAAAAAAATTGCTTTTGGAATAGCACCACTAGGTATAGTCTCAATAGGAATAGTGCCAATGGGAGTAGTAAGTATTGGAATAGTCCCAATGGGAGTATTTTCTTTTGGTGCAGTAGCAATGGGAATAGTCAATTTATCAGTAGTTGGTATGGGAATTATCTCTGCTGGGGTAACGACTATGGGAATATGGGAGTATTCACCTAATTCTCAAAACAATCATCATAATCATTCCAAACAAATTTCAAATTCAAGCAAAGGAAATATGATGTCAAATCTATTTAACACTAAACAAGAAGCTGAAAAGGCTGCCTCAAAATACGGATGTATTGGAGCACATAAAATGGGTGAAAAATGGATGCCCTGTAAGATGCACTAGATATTTTCTTATTCAAAAATTTTTTGAACATTAATTCAAAATCTCTACTCTAAAATCAAGATTTTTTGCCTCATCATTAGTTAATTTTCTTGACCAAGCTCCTTGCACAGGACTATTCCATCTGAACCCAGCATTTTTAGCTAGAGATCTATCTTCGTAACTAATAAGCGCCTTGTATAAAAACCTTGGTTCGGTAGCTTTAAGTAAAAGTTCCTCTAAATTATCGCATTTTTTAAAGACCTCAGATATGTAAAAGCAATCAGACAAAGCTCTATGTAATTTCCAAACTGGTATTGAAAAAGATAAAGCTAGATCAGTTACTGAGGGTCTATTTTTTAGTGATTTTTGAAAAGACCAATTAATATCCTCCAAACTGCATATCCATTTTTTATTAAGTTTAGGTAATCTTCCTTTCCCAAACCATTTTTTATCAAACTCTACATTATGCGCGACAATGAAATCCGAACAATCAACAAGTTTCAGAAAGAAATTCAATCCATCTTCCCATGGTTGAGAGATATTAGTTACTTCAGCAGATATACCATTCACATGTTCGGCTTCATTATTATTAACTGGGAATAAAAATGAGACTTGTGAAAGCACGCACTTAAAAGATACATCAAACAAAATACAACCTATCTCTATCACTTCATCTTTATTTTCGTCTAAACCTGTTGTTTCAGTATCAAGAATTAAAATTTTTTTAATTTTTTTATTTTGATTAGCAACACTCTCTTCAGAGGGATAACTTATAACTTGATCCTGAAGAATATCCAATTGATTTAATTCTTTTTTGTTAGATAGATCCAATTAGCTGAAAACACTTTCATTTATATTGACGCATTTAATAAAAATTTCTCTTAAATTAATATAAATTAAGAATCATGATTAGAAAATAATTTTTGAAACATTTTTAGTTTATGAAAGATGACTTTTACAAAATATCAATTTAATAATTTTTGTTATTGGCCTTCAAATCCTAAAAAAATTGTGGAATTTATTGGTGGAAGTTATCTAGCTTCTAAACCAGATTTAACTTATAGAAGATTCATAGAGAGTTTAATTAATAAAAATTATGCAGTACATGCATATAAATACACTCCGCAATTCGATCACCAACAACTTGCTATTAAAGCATGGAGAGATTTCAAGAATTGTCGAATATCTTTATCCAAGAGAATAGGAGCATCAATTCCTTCAATAAGAATCGGTCATAGCCTAGGCTGCAAACTTCATCTAATTTCCCCTGATGGTGGAAGAAATTGCGAAAAGTTCATATCAATAAGTTTTAATAACTTCAGTGCTAACAAATCTATTCCATTATTGAAACAAATTTCTCAAAAATTAGAATTCAACAGTGAATTCAGCCCAAGCCCTGAAAGAACTTTGCGATTAATTGAAAAAACATATAATCAAAAAAATAACTTCTTAATAAAATTCAACTCAGACGAATTAGATCAAACAGATAAATTATTTTCTTGTCTGAAGGCAAGAAAAGAAGATAATTCTAAGGGGGTAATGTTAAAAGGTACACACACAATAATTGCAAGCGCAGGTTTAAGAGAAAATTTTTTGGGAGACTGGGCCGATGATGAATTCAAAAGAAATACTATAAAAAAAATTTCTAATTTAATTGATGAATCTGATTAGGATAATTCTTTCAGCTTTTCCAAAACAGAACTATCTTCAAGAGTGCTTATATCACCGCTAATTTTTTCTCCAGAAGCCAAAGATCTTAAAATTCGCCTCATAATTTTTCCACTACGTGTTTTCGGAAGAGAGTCAGAAATTATAATTTTTTCAGGCTTTGCGATAATTCCAATTTCATTAACAACATGTTTCTTTAGATTCTCTTCTAATTCTGAAGAACCTTTCACGTCTTTCTCTAGAGATACAAAGGCAACTATAACTTCACCTTTTAAATCATCTTTTTTCCCAACGACTGCAGACTCTGCAACTGATTTATGACTTACCAAAGCAGATTCTATTTCCATTGTTCCTAACCGATGTCCTGAAACGCTTATGACATCATCAACTCTTCCCATAATCCATATATATCCATCTTCATCAATGCGTGCTCCATCTCCAGCAAAATAAACATTTTTTTCTCCTTTAAAGGAAATATATTCCCAATAACTCTCCAAATATCTCTGTGAGTTTCCGTGAATTGTTCTCATCATTCCTGGCCAAGGTTTCTTAATAATTAAATAGCCACCCTCATTCTCCTTAACCTTATCTCCATTCTTATCGACAATTTCAACTTCGATTCCCGGTAAGGGGTAAGTAGCTGAACCTGGCTTTGTAGGGACGACTCCAGGTAAGGGGCTTATCATCACACCACCAGTCTCAGTTTGCCACCAAGTATCAACAATAGGGCATTTATCATTACCAATAACATCCTTGTACCACATCCATGCTTCAGGATTAATTGGTTCTCCAACTGTGCCCAAAAGTCTAAGACTCTCCAAATTATATTTATCAGGTATTTCGCGCCCAGACTTCATAAATGCTCTTATCGCAGTTGGTGCAGTATAAAAAATAGAAACCTTATATTTTTGAACAATTTCCCAAAAAGCACCTAAATTTGAGGGTCTTGGCACTCCCTCATACATTAAAGTTGTAGCACCATTAGATAAAGGCCCATAAACTATGTAACTATGACCTGTAATCCAACCAACATCAGCAGTACACCAGTAAATATCATCATCTTTTAAGTCAAAAATCCATTTAAATGTCAAATGGGACCAAAGATTGTAACCCCCTGTAGTGTGAACTACACCTTTTGGCTTTCCAGTAGAGCCTGAAGTATAGAGAATGAAAAGTCTATCTTCACTATTCATTATTTCTGGTTCACAATGATCTTTTTGATCTTTTAATAATTCGTGCCACCAAAAATCTCTATCATCAACCATCGAAATATTTTTTTGGGATCGTTTAACAACAACTACTTTTTCAACAACTTTATCTGCACCACTTTCAATGGCCGCATCAACTGCTTTCTTAAGTTCAATCACCTTATCTTTTCTAAAGCCACCATCAGCAGTAATAACAAATCTGGCGTTTCCATCAATTAACCTATCTTTTAAAGCTTCTGAAGAAAATCCTCCGAAGACAACTGAATGAGGTGCGCCAATTCTTGCACAAGCTAACATCGCAAACATCGCTTCAGGAATCATCGGCATATAAATACATACCAAATCTCCTTTTTTTACACCAATTGCTTTTAAGGCATTAGCTGCTTTACATACCTCTTTTAGAAGTTCTTCGTAAGTGTATTTTTTGCTATCTCCGGGTTCGCCTTCCCATATTAGTGCAGTCTTTCCTCCAAGCCCTCTCTTAATGTTTCTATCTAAGCAGTTATATGTAATATTGAGTTTCCCCTCTTTGAACCATTTAAAAAAGGGTGCATTTTCGGTATCTAATACAGTTTGAAATGGCTCAAACCAATCTAATTCAGATTTTGCAAAAGATTCCCAAAATTGAATAGGATTATCTGATGCTTGTTTTATTAGACTTTGTAATTCTTCTTGAGTACTAATATTTGAGTTTTCTGCAAATTTTTTTGATGGAGGGAAAATTCTCTTTTCTTCAAGTATGTTATTGATTGAATTTTTTTTATCTAATGACATTAAATAAATCTATGCGTAATAAATTTAGTCGAAAAAATTAAGGTTTTCAAAAAATTTTAATATTAATTTAGCTGGAATAATTTATTTTTAATATATCTAATAAATACGACTGAGAACAAATTCGGGAAGAGCCAGCAACGCTCTCTTGTACTCTGAATCAGGAAGCCAGACTATAGACTCTTTAGAAAGCATCGCAAAATCCTCAGCTAGTTTTCGAGATTTTTTGATAGCTTTAGAATTCATAATGATATTAAGAGCATCATCTAAGTCATCTTTTTCAGCAAGTTCTCTGTTTATAAGAACTGACAATTTCTTATTTTCTTCCAGGGCATATAAAACTGGAGCAGTAAGATAACCACTAGCAAGATCACTCACAGCAGGTTTTCCAAGTTGTTTATCGTTCCCAGTAAAATCGAGTATGTCATCTACAACTTGGAATGCCAAACCAATATTCTTACCAAAATCGTACATCGAATTTAATTTTTCATCAGTAATACCGCTCAAAACCCCAGCTGCTTTACAACTATTTGCTATTAATGATGCTGTTTTACAATAGCTTTTGTTAATGTATTTGGAAAAAGATTGAGCCGAATCAAATCTATTTAAATTTTGTTTGATCTCACCCTCTGCTAAGTCCATTATTACTCTACTTAGTAATTTAACTACTTTTACATTATCAAGATTTGCTAAGTGCCAACTTGCTTGAGCAAATAAAAAGTCACCAGCCAAAACAGCTACCCTGGTATTAAATCTGCTATGAACAGTATCTACTCCTCTTCTTGTAGATGCCTCATCTACAACATCATCATGTACTAATGATGCCGTATGAATCATCTCAGTTATTTCGGCAAGCCTCTTATGTTTATTTGTTAAGCAAAATTCAGGAGATATTGCTTTTGATATCAATAAAACAATGCCGGGTCTTAATCTTTTTCCCCCAGCACTAAAAAGATGTTCTGCTGCTGCTTGAAGGATTGGATGACCAGCTCCTATTAGATTTTTCAGTTCTAGAATAAGATCATCAAGATCATTTTCAACTGGTTGTAGTAGCTCTGTTACTGTATTCATGATTGACCTCATATATATATTAAGGAATCAATCATTACTTCGGAGGTTGACAACCCTAATTTCTTTATTAATCCCAAGCCAAATTTTTACTTTTTTAGAAAATTCATCTCTTTCTGAAGTAACAAAAAATTTTACATTTTCGAAAGAAAGACACTCATAGCGGTCAGTTTTTGGGATAGCAAAAGATTCATTAAATTTTTTTATTAAAGCTTCAGATGGATCAATAATTCTTATTTTTGAATTTATTTTTTTCCTTAAAAAGTCATAAATTAGAGGATAATGGCTACATCCGAGTATTAATTCTTCAATATTTTTATTTAAAAGTGGTTTTAAATACGAATCCGAAAGATTATTTAACTTTATGAAATCTAGCTTTTCTTTTTCAATTTCCGATACAAAATCTGGGCATTCTTTTTGAAATACTTTTAAATTCTTCTTTTTAGAACTAATAGCGTTTTTATAATATGAAGATTTAACTGTTGTTTGTGTTGCAAGGATACCAATTATTTGTTTATTAACTTCTTCTGATACTGAGTTTATAAGGTCAAAACATGGGATCTTTAACTTATTTTCTAAAATATCAAGTGCACATGCATTTGTAGTGTTACAAGCTATCAAAAGAGCATCCAAATTCTTATCTTCAAAAAAAGTACAAATCTCTTTAGCAATTAATCTTATTTCTTCAAAATTTTTATTCCCAAAAGGAATTCTTTTTGTATCAGCCAAATAAAAAACTTCAACATCTTTACGTGTTTTTAGTAAAGAATTTAGGATAGTAAAACCACCAATCCCACTATCAAATATACCTATTTTAAGTTTCACCCTATTTTATATAGATATTGGAGGATACCTTTTGCAATTGCATAAGCTAATCTTTTACGATGAGTTTTTTGTTCTAATCTTCTTGCGTCTAATCTTCCAGTCAAAAATCCAATTTCCACAAGAACTGCAGGCATTTTAGTATTTTTAATTACGTAAAACCTACCTTGTTTAACTCCTCGATCAGGACTTCCAGGGGAAACCCTTAGAATTTGTTTTTGAATATTTTTGGCAAGTAATCTACCTCTCCACCCTCTATAGTAAAAGGTTTCCAAACCGCTAATATCCTTTCTTTTTCCTCTTGAGGCATTTGCATGAATACTTACAAAGATATCTGCATCCATATTGTTAGCGATGGAAACTCTTGGAGCCAAATCCAAATTAACTTCATATTTTCTAGTTAAGGTTACTTTGACACCTTTCTCAGACAATAATTTTTTGATTATTTTAGAAACTTCTAGTACAACATCTGTTTCCCTAATACCACCAATACCAATTGCTCCTGGATCAGGTCCTCCATGCCCTGGATCGATAACAATCGAAAATTTATTTTGTTTTACTTCTGGTAATTTCAAGTATTTATACTCGCTTTTCTTCTTATAAATTGAGTTTTGATTTGCTTTAATATTTCCTCTTTTCTTATCAACTAAACCTTCACCAATCTGCTTAAAAGTATATTTTGGGTTAAATAGTTTAATTCTCCACCTGTTTTTATCTAAGCCAACCATTCGCCAAGTCAAAGGTTTCAAATAAGTGTCTTCCTTAAATTCAATTACTAGTCTTGTTTTACCCTTATTTGGTTTACCTAATCTAATTTCTTTTATTGGACCATTACCTTTTATTATTCTCGGATTTTTTAATTCTCCGGGGAAATCCACCCAGAATCTATCTCCAGATATTTGGTTGGCATTTTGAAAATATGCTTTTAAATTTGTATTTGATTTAGTTCTTAATTCTAAGACTCCATTAGTTTTTATCGCCCATGCCGCCAGAGCACTTGAAGATTTAACTGGGAGGATTGCAGAATTTAAAAATAAAAAAACGGATATATAACGAAAAAGTTTATTATCTAAAAACCTTATCATTACTATGAAAACAATTGTTTTTTTCTATGTTTAAGGCTTGGCATCTGCTCCCTAATTTTTTTTACTCTTTCTTTATCAGCGGGGGCTATTGCAGCTCCCTGAGTTTTCCCTGCATCAGACAAAACTGTACCCCATGGGTCAATTACCATTGCATGGCCATGACTTTGCCTTCTCCCATAATGAATTCCAGTTTGAGCTGGAGCAACTATATATGCTGTATTCTCAATTGCTCTCGCTTGTAAAAGGATTTGCCAATGATCTTTTCCAGTAAATGCTGTAAAAGCTGCAGGAATCATTATTAGCTCTGCACCATTAGATGACAAATATCTATAAAGTTCAGGAAATCTAACATCGTAACAAATCGACAATCCTATTTTGCATAAACCTGGTAAATCTACAACAGGTGGATACTCCTCTCCAGATAAAATAGTAGATGATTCCTTATATAAATTTCCATCTGGCAAATCAACATCGAATAAGTGAATCTTGTCGTATTTTGCCAAAATCTGTCCATCCTTCCCAAATAATGCTGACCTATTAAAAGTGTGACTATCGTCACCAGCAGGAACAGGATAGCCTCCTCCCAAAAGAAATACTTGATATCTTTGTGACATAGTTTTGAGGAAATTTGCACACTTCACTGACAATTCAGAAGCTAATCCAAGTTTTTCATCATCTCCCCCTAAAAAAGCAAAATTCTCAGGCAATCCTATTAACTCAGCACCTCTTCTAGCAGCTAATTCAATCTGTTCTTCTGCTTCAACAAAATTTGCTTCAACATTTGAAGTACTTGTAATTTGCAATGCAGCTACCAAAAAATCAGTCAAGACGTTACTCCTAGTGAACCAATTCGTAAATCATGAGGCACGAATTACACCTCTTTCAACTTGAGCAGGAACAATATCTAAGCAATCAAGTTCAGAACAACATTTAAAATCATCCTCATAATCTCCAATACTTGTCAATCTTTTGCCATGGGTTGTTGTTTTTAAACATTTCAAAATATCATCTTTCCAAAAATGCCATAGTATCAAAGCAGCCTGTAATTCGTCATTAATAATATTAACTTCAAAACCACAATTTTTCTCCAAGTATGATGCCAAAGCACCAGCCGCCAAAGAATCCTCAAGTGAGTATGACCCTTCCCAACCACTACCAAGTATTAAAATATTCTCACTTTTTAATGAAATGATTTTTTCAGCAACTGCTTTCCTATTTGGGAGGCCCATAGCAAATAAATGCTTTGCATGTTGAACTTTTTTCAATGATTTAGTTCCATTTGTAGTACTCATAAATAATCTTTTACCATTAACAATTTCTTTTGTGACTGATAAAGGAGAGTTCCCTAAATCAAAGCCCTCAATCTTCTTCCCACCTCTTTCTCCAAGCATTAGCCTCTCATCAGCTTGCCACTTATTCGCAGATTCTTTCAATAAATCCAAATCTGCAAAAACTTGTATTGCATCAGCTCCATTATTTAAAGCCCAAGAAATTGTGGTTGTCGCTCTCAAAACATCAATAACAACTGCAACATCTGGGCTTATTTCTGGAACATCATCTGCAACGTGATAATAAGTAAGATTAATGATCAGATCCTTTTCTGGTTTTATTATAGAAAACAGTTACTTACTTTGAATATTTTTTTTAAAAAACAAACTTATTGATAATATATATCTAATTTGTATTCATAAAATTTTATTAAGTATTAATTTGAAAATGAATAATATCCGCACAATTAAAGGTGGAGTAAATCTAAAAGGAAAAATAAAAGTGCCTGGGGATAAATCCATCTCTCATAGAGCTTTGATACTAGGAAGTATTGCTCGGGGTGAGACTATAATTGAGGGGTTTTTATATTCTGAAGATCCACTTTCAACTGCTGATTGTCTTAGGAAATTAGGTGTAAATATACCAGAAATAAAAAAAGATGAGCCTTTTAAAATTTCAGGCTTGGGTCTTGATGGAATAAAAGAGCCTAAAGAAATTCTTAATTGTGGGAATTCGGGAACTACTATGAGGTTATTAATGGGGTTACTAGCCGGTCAAGAAGGAAAAAATTTTATCTTGACAGGGGACAATTCTCTTAATGAGAGGCCAATGAGGAGAATAGGCAAACCGTTATCTTTGATGGGTGGCAAAATTTTTGGTAGAGAAAAAGGAAACAAGGCTCCAATATCAATTAATGGAAAAAATCTTAAAGGATGTGTTATTGGAACTCCAGTAGCGAGTGCTCAAGTAAAATCGGCAATATTATTGGCAGGCCTTAAAGCTTCTGGAACCACTTCTGTTATTGAGCCAGCATCTTCAAGAGATCATACCGAAAGAATGTTAAAAGCATTTGGAGCAGACATAAGTGTCAGAGGAGAATTAGGAAGGAATGTAGTTATAAAGTCAGGTGGCGACTTGATTGGTCAGAGAATATTAATCCCTGGAGACATAAGCTCTGCATCCTTTTGGATGATTGCTGCATCTATTATTCCAAATTCAGAGGTTTTAATTAAGAATATTGGATTAAATCCCACTAGAACAGGGATATTAAATGTAATGGATTCAATGGGGTGCAATTATGAGATTTTAAATAAATCGACTATTGCAGGAGAACCTATTGGATCTATTAAAGTAAAAACTGCAAATAATTTAAGATCATTTACTATTGAAGGAGATATTCTCCCAAAACTTATAGATGAAATTCCTATTCTTACTGTAGCTGCATGTTTTTGTGATGGAGTTACTGAAATTAAGGATGCTCAGGAATTAAGAGTTAAGGAAACAGATCGATTAAAAGTCATGGCAAGACAGTTACACAAATTTGGTGCTGAAATAATAGAAAAAGAGGATGGGTTAATTATTAATGGTCAATCAAAATTTCATTCTGCGGAGGTAGACAGTGAGACAGATCATAGAGTAGCAATGAGTCTTGCTATCGCTTCTCTTCTCGCCGAAGGCACCTCAAAGATAAAGAGAGCAGATGCAGCAAGTGTCTCATATCCGTCTTTTTGGGAAGATCTTGCAAAACTAACTAACTAACTTATTTACTCATAAAATTTTTGTCTGAATTAATAGAAGTTATAACTAAAGATGGGAGTTACTCTTTGAGAAGCGTTTTTTTTCAAGAGAATTTCCATAGCTTATTAGGGGCATTGGAGGAAACAAACATAAAGTTTACAGCTCCCTCTGATTTGCAAAGGTATAAGGGTAAATCTATTAATGTTTTAGATATATGTTTTGGTTTAGGATATAATACTGCGTCTTTATTAAACGAATTACTTAAACAAAAATCGTATTTGAATTTATACGCATTGGAAATTGATAAAAAGCCTCTTGAATATTCGCTCAGGAATAAATCATTCCTGAAATTATGGACTCCAAAAGTCAAAGAAATATTTGAATCATTGCGCCAAAACGACTTTTTTGAGGATCAATTTTTTAAATGCAAGATTTTATGGGGTGATGCTAGAGATAAAATTCATGAAATTCCTTCATCTAATAAATTCGATCTGATTTATTTAGATGGTTTTTCTCCTCAAAAATGCCCGCAAGTTTGGACAATTGAATTTTTATCTAAGGTGAAACAAAAACTCAGTCCTCATGGTTATTTAATAACGTATTCTTCATCAGCGGCAGTAAGAAAGACACTAAGAAATCTTGGGTTAGAGATTTTCACTATAAAACCAAGTTCTAGTTCTGGAACTTCTTGGAGTCAGGGAACTGTCGCAATTGAAAAATTTGATAAGCATAAATTCGAACCCAATTCCAACTTTGAAAAGTTATCTGTCATGGAAGAGGAACATCTCTTAACTAAAGCGAGCATTCCCTATAGAGATAAAGATTTGAACTCAAGAAAAGACGATATAATTAAGAAAAGATTAAATGAGCAATTATTATCAAATCTATTATCTACAAAGAAATGGAGAAAGAAGTGGGGAATGACGAAGTTGGCCTTCAAGAGTTAGATTTGTATATATATATATATTCAAAAAAGATATGTTAAGTGTTGCGATATTGGCTGCAGGTAAGGGCACTAGGATGGAAAGCTCATTGCCAAAGGTTTTACATAAAATTTCTGGCAAAAGTCTATTGCAGAGGGTAATTAATTCATGTGTTGAATTAAATCCTGATCAAATTTTCGTAATTACTGGACACAAATCAAAAGAAGTACAAGAGTCAATACCAGAAAATAAAAAAATTCAATTTATAATTCAAGATCCGCAACTAGGAACTGGTCATGCTATTCAAGTACTTTGTAGAGCGATAAAAAAAAATGAAGGGAAACTCTTGGTACTTAATGGGGATGTGCCCCTCATCAAGCCTGGAACTCTAAATAAGCTTTTAAATTTACATGATTCAAAAAATGCTGATATTTCTTTAATTACTACAAAGAAAAAAAATCCTCAAGGGTATGGCAGAGTTTTTTTGAAGGGGGATTTTATAGAGAGAATTGTGGAAGAAAAAGATTGCAATAATCAAGAAAGAGAAAATTTATTAATAAATGCAGGTATTTACTGTTTTAACTGGGATAATTTGTCAAAAATAATTAACACCTTGCAAAGCAATAACAATCAAAAAGAAATTTACTTAACAGACACAGTATCTTTGCTAAAAAATTCTTTAAGCCTTGAGGTAGAGGATAATGGAGAGCTTCAAGGAATTAATAACAGAATTCAACTATCAAAGTGTGAGGAAAATGTTCAGAATTCAATTAAAGAAAAGCATATGCTTAATGGTGTAACTTTTATAAATAAAGCAAGTTGTTCAATTAGTGAAGAAGCCGAAATTAGTAAGGATGTAACTATAGAGGCCAATACACATATTAGAGGAAGAACCAAAATAAATAGTAATTGCATCATAGGACCAAATACTTTTATTGAGAACTCTAATGTGGGATTTCATTGTGAGATCTCAAACTCCACTGTTTATGATTCTCAGATAATAGATCATATAAAAATTGGGCCCTATAGTCATATAAGACCTAATTCCAAAATATCTTCACATAGCAAAATAGGAAATTTTGTTGAAATCAAAAATAGTCAACTTGAGGAAGAAACTAAAGTAAATCATCTAAGTTATATTGGCGATTCTATTATCGGAAGATCTACAAATATTGGAGCAGGTACTATTACTGCAAATTTTGATGGTCAGAAAAAGTATCAAACTAAAATTGGTAAAAATTCCAGTATTGGTGCAAATACAGTTTTTGTTGCGCCAATAAATCTCGGTGAATCAGTAACAACAGGAGCCGGTTCAGTGATCACCAAAGACTCCAAAGATAATTCATTAGCAATCTCAAGAACTAAACAGGTAAATATAGCAAATTGGAAAAAAAAGAAATTTTGATTTATTTAATTAATTCAATAATTTTCTCAAGCTGCCAACATCTGCTCCCTTTTATAAGAATAGAATCACCTTTTTTTGTATATTTGTTTATCTCTTTAGGTACATCTTTAATATTATTTAAAACTAAAAATTTTTTTTTATCTTTTAAGTAACTAGAATAAATTTCTTTATTTTCTTTCTCGCAAATAAATAAACATTTTTCTATATCCGAATTATATATTAAGTTGAAAATTTCTTTATGGTATTTTTCTGATTCTTCCCCCAATTCTTGCATACTTCCAAATATGAAAAATTGATTTCTCGGTTTTTCTAGAAGGTTTTTAATACATGCTTTTACTGATTCTGGCGAGGCATTATATGATTCATCATATATTGTCGTTTTAACTGATTTAAGAATTTTATTCCTCCCCTCTAAACTTACAAAATCAAACTTATTAAAACTTTCGAAATTAATCCCCAGCTCTTTTGCAACTGCATAAGCAAATAAGAAATTAGAAGCATTGTGAAATCCATCAAATGAAATTTCGAAGGTATTTTCTTCTATTAAAATTTTTCTATTTGATTGATTATAAAAACCTCGCAAAATTTCATCTTTATGAAAACTCTTTTTTTTGTTTTCTATTTCTAATAATTCAACTTTAATTACTCTACCTTTCCAGTATTCTTGCAAAGTTGCCGCTAGGAATGAATCATTTGCTGGGATTATTACAACTCCTTTAGGATTTAAAAATTTACTAATCTCACACTTTGCATAAGTAATATTCTTTTTCGAGCCTAACAATCCAATATGGGCTGTCCCAATATTAGTAATGACTGCAATGTCGGGTTCACAATATTTTGATAAATTTTCGATCTCTCCAAGACCTCTCATTCCCATCTCAAGGACCAAAACTTTGTCTTCTATATCTGTCGCAAGCATAGTAAGACCAACCCCAATCTCATTATTGAAATTTGCATGGGATATTTTAATTCTTCCAATTTTCTTTAAAACTACACCAATCATTTCTTTTGTTGTTGTTTTACCAACTGAACCAGTTATTGCGACTATGGGGATTTTTAATTTTTTTCTTTTGAGCAATGTTAATTTTTGAAATGCCTCTAACGTGTCATTTACAATCCAACAAGGAAAATCACATGGAAGTAATTTCTGCATCCCTTTTTGAATTACTACTGATTTAACTCCTTTTTGTAAAACCTCTGGAAGAAAACTATGTCCGTCAAAAGTTTTACCCTTGATAGCTATAAAAAGATCATTTTTTAATATAGTTCTACTATCAATACTTATATTTTTAAAATTAAAAAAATCATTTTTTCCTTTGCCTAGATTTTTAATATGGCCCAATACATTATTTAATTCTAATAAAGAAAATTCCATTAAAACATTACGTCATACTTTTTTTAAAGATGGATCAGCGGATTGTCCGTAAGAAAACTTTTCAACTTCAGCAATATCTGGTGAAGGTTCCTTTATTCCGCAAACATCTTTATACATAATTTCGTATTCGAGAGCTGATCTTTGCCAACTGAACTCTTGGCTCATGGCTCTTTTTTGAAGTAATTCCCAACTATCTTTATGCCTGAACGCCTCCCAAGACCTTACTAAAGAAGTATAGAAATCAATAGGCTCAAAGCGATCAAAACAAAAACCTGTACCACTATTATTTTCTGGATCATGAGGTAAAACTGTATCAACTAAACCTCCAACTCGCCTGACTATTGGAATAGAACCATACCTCATAGCAAGGAGTTGACTAATACCACAAGGCTCAAATCTACTTGGCATTAAGAATGCATCAGAGCCACCATATATAAGTCTTGATAAAGAATCATCATACGTAAGGAATACTGAGAATCTTCCTGGGTAATCTAATGCTAGTTGCCATAATCCTGACTCTAAATATCTATCTCCAGTCCCTAAAACAGCTATTTGCGAATCTGTATATGCTAAAAGTCTTCTTGAAACTTGCAAGAGCAAGTCAACTCCCTTCTGATCTACCAACCTACTAACCATACCTAGAAGATATTTTTTAGAATTAACTTCAAGACCCATTTCTCTCTGAAGAATTTTCTTATTTTCTATCCTTTTTTCTAAATTCTTATGACTAAAGTTTGCAGGCAAAACTGGATCTTTGGCTGGATTCCATTCATCAAGATCTATACCATTAAGAATGCCCCGTAACTTACTTGATATGTAATTCAATAATCCTTCAAGACTTTCCCCATACTCGTTGGTTTTAATTTCATCAGCATAAGTCGGAGAAACAGCATTTACTCTATCTGCATACAACATAGCCGCAGCCATTGTGTGGTCTCCATGCATGTACCAAGGACACCAAGTCATCTTTTCTAATTTCCATCTCCATGGGCCTTGGTATTTTAAATTATGAATTGTGAACACAGTACTAATTTCGGGATCCTGATGCATCCACACTGGAATCATTCCAGTGTGCCAATCATGGCAATGAAGTACTTGAGGCTTCCAACAATTCCAGGCAAATTCTGCAGTAGCACTAGCAAAAAATGTAAAACGCCAATCCTCATTCTCACCTCCATATATTTGGTCCGAGTCAAATGTTGGATGCCCAACTAGGTAAATTACATAATTGTGTATGGGATGTTTTGCTTCATACACAGCGAAATCAGTCCCCATAGTATTTGCTCTGAATACTGGTTCATTCGACACCTCTAAAAGACTCCACAATTTCCCATATCCTGGAATTATTACCCTTACATCGTGACCAAGTTTTATTAAAGATGGAGGCAAGGAACCAACCACATCTCCCATACCTCCAACTTTGATCATTGGAGCACATTCGGCAGCGGCAAGAAGAATTCTCATTGATAGTTATTAAAAAAGTTCTTTGAAAAAGTCCCTTAGGGAGTCCACTTATAGTCAGAAAAATCAGGCGGACGTTTTTCAAGAAAGGCATCTCTACCTTCTTGAGCTTCTTTAGTCGAATAAAATAATTGAGTTGTGTATCCAGATAATTCTTGAATACCAGCAATCCCATCATTCTCGGCGTTGAATGAAGCTTTAAGAATACGAATAGCAGTTGGACTATTTCGTAAAATCTCTCTTGCCCAGATTACACCCTCAGCTTCTAATTCTTCAATCTTTGTAATTGCATTTATCAAGCCCATTTCTAGAGCTTCCTTGGAATTATATTTTCTACACAAAAACCAAATTTCTTTTGCTTTTCTTTGACCAACAAGTCTGGCCAAATAACTAGATCCAAATCCAGCATCAAAGCTACCTACTCTTGGCCCTGTTTGACCAAAAATTGCATTTTCAGAGGCGATACTGAGATCACATATCAAATGAAGTACCTGGCCTCCTCCTATTGCAAAACCAGGAACTAATGCGATAACTATTTTAGGCAAACTTCTTATTAATCGTTGTAGTTCAAGTACATTTAATCTCTGTTTTCCTTCATCATTTTTATATCCATTCTCACCTCTAACACCCTGATCACCTCCAGAGCAAAAAGAATAAATACCTTTCTTATCAGGACCAGCACCTGTAAAAAGAACTACTCCAATAGTTTCATCATTTCTCACGATATTAAATGCGCTAATAAGTTCCTCAACAGTTTGTGGTCTAAATGCATTCCTTTTCTCAGGACGATTAATTGCGATTCTTGCAATTCCCTCATCTGATTTATGAAACAATATATCCTTATAAGATTTACATTGTGACCAATTTAAGGTTGTTTTCCCAGGTAAGACTTTCATGAATCCAAATTATTCAAAAATAGAAAAAAATAAAATTTAACTGCCTATTATTTTTTCCAGAAGTTCATTTTTTTCAAAAATTTCATGTTCCGAATCAATGTCAACTTTAATTATTACAGATTTCCGGATAGAAATGCTCCATTCAAATGCCTCTCTTAATTTTTTAAAATTTGTCACGTCTTTAAACTTTACTTGATAACCCTCCGCAAGTTTTGCCCAATTTATTTCTTTAGGCATAAGAAATAGTTTTTTTAATTCATCTTCTTTTAGATTTCTTTTATAAATACGTTTGAATATATTTCCACCATTATTATTTATTAGTAGGATTGTTAAATTCAAGTCGATTGAATTTTCAATAAGCCAGCCATTAATATCATGAACAAAAGCCAAATCACCAGTCACCAGAAGTAGAGGATTTTTAATTCTTGAAATTCCTAATGCAAGAGATAAAGTGCCATCTATTCCAGAAGCTCCTCTGAAACTGAAACAATTCCTTGATAAAGTACCATTCTCAGAAAATGTAAGCCAATCTCTAATTGGGCTACTTGCAGAGAGCATAATAGGATTTTCAACTGGCCATATTTTTGGAACAAGATTTGCAAGCTTATACTCGGTAATTTGATCATCATAAGAGATTTTCTCTTTTAAAATTGTCTTAATTTGCTCTCCTTGCTCTATTAGATCAAGAGCTAACGAATTAAGTGAAATATTGTTTTTTTGGTGAATTGAAAATTCTGCTAAAAAATGATTAACAAAATTTGTTAATCCAAACTCATATTCAAATGATTTTTTTATCGGGTCCAATTTTCTGTAGTTTTTTTCTTTGATAAGAATTTGAACCCCTTCGAAGGTTGTTAAAAACCTCTCCAAATCAATTGAAGATGATATAGGTCCAAGCCTCAAAAGTTGATGACAATTGACTAAATTCTTATTTTTTCTTAAGACTAATTCCCAATTTACAACTAGCCCTCTCAAATTAGAATAAACACCTGAAACAGGATCAGCAAATACTGGCCAACCAGTAATTTCTTGTAATTGCTCTAAAGATTTATTGAAAGAAGATAAGTCGTTTATGGAACCTTGATAGGGACCTACCAAAATAATACCTGATTCATCTAAATTTAAACTTTTTGAAATTTCAAAGAATTTATTTTTATCAGATATTATTTCATTTTTTTGAAAGAGATATTTTTTCTTTAAATAAATCCTCTCAAATACATCTAAAACACTTTTTTTATCAGAAAAAGAAATATCTAGAGGCTTATCAATAGGAATATTTAAATGAACAGGACCAGGAAAGGTGGATATTTCTTTCTCAATGATTTGCACTAAATTTAAAATCTCATTATCTTCTGTTTCATGAAGTCCATTAAGATTTGTATTTAAAACTCTCCTGCAAACTGAACTCAAAAAATCTTCTTGATTTACTGTTTGATTAGCTCCACAATCTTTTAACCTTAGGGGCCTGTCAGCTGTAAGAAAAATAATACCTTTACAAGATCGGTCTGCCTCAACTGCTGCTGGCAATAAATTACTTACCGCAGTTCCTGAAGTAGTAATAACTAGAGAAAGATTACCTGATGCAGCAGAAATCCCAAGAGAGTGGAATCCTGCAGATCTCTCATCTATTGAATTAAAAACGTTTATCAGTCCTAATTTATTTAATTCTCCGGCAGCTATTGCTAAAGGTGCTGATCTACTACCAGGACATAATATTAAATTTTGAACTCCTATTTTTATAAGAAGATTTAAAAGTTGTAAACTTCTAAGAAAATTTTTGCATTCAATAGATGATGTCATAATTTATATAAATGCTTTGAGATTCTTCCTAATAACTGAATTAAATAAAACATGTCCAAAACTAAAGAAAAAAGAAATTTAATAATTAAAGATTTAAAAAATCTTTTAATTTGGATATCTATTGCTTTAATTATACGATGGCAGGTTATAGAGCCAAGATGGATTCCATCAGGTTCAATGCTTCCGACTCTTCAAATACAAGATAAAATTCTTGTTGAGAAAGTAACACCTAAAATCACATCCAAATCAAATCTTTCAAAATTAAAAAATAAAATAGTTGTCTTTAATGTTCCAGAGCAATTAATTAATGCAGGTTATGAAGCAGATACTGCATTAATAAAGAGAGTAATTGGAATACCTGGAGACAAGGTAGAAGTAAGAGACGGTAACCTTTACTTAAATGATATCAGTCAAGAAAATTACGTTTTTGACAAAAATATAAATTATTCTATAGGGCCTTTTATAGTTCCAGAAGAGTCCTTATGGGTGATGGGAGATAATAGAAACAATAGTATGGACTCCCATATTTGGGGGTTTTTACCCTATGAAAAGATTATTGGCAAAGCTATTTTTAGATATTGGCCATTCAATAAGATTGGACCTATACGGTTCCCTGCCCTTAATAATTTAGATTAATGGGTACGTAATGTTGTAGGGTTTTTATATCTTGAAGTTGGTGAAATGTTTAATCCAGAATTTCTTGCTACTGAAAATAATGATCCAAATGATGAGAATGATTTAATTCAATATTTACAAAAACAATCCCCGGAAGTTTTGCAAAGGGTAGCGAAATCAGCCAGTGAAGATATTCAAGAAATTATTAGACATAATGTTCAAGGTCTTCTTGGAATGCTCCCCTCAGATCAATTTGATGTAAAAATAACATCTTCAAAAGACAACATTGCCAATTTATTATCTTCGGCAATGATGACAGGATATTTCTTAAGACAAATGGAGCAAAGAAAAGAGCTGGAACAAACTCTTAAAAATGATGAAAACATGTCTATTGAGGAATAATAGATTTTAAAGATTAACTTCTTCAGGAATTATCCCTAGTTCGAACAACTTTTTATATAAACCAGTCAAAAATTTATTATCTTCTGGTAATTTTTCCCATTTTTGGGAATTAATTTCATTAATCAGTTTTTGACAGTCCTCTATTGTAAATTTTACAGGTGCAGTAAAATGAGCTGGTATTAAATATTCCATATCTTTAAAAGTTTTGATATTTTCTAACCACTTAAGTAATACTTCCTTGGAACGCGGAAAAATTAATTTTTGCAAAACTGGCGCTATCTGAATCTTTGGAATATCGTTTCCCATAATTTCAATAAGAGATGATTCCCAATCTTTATCCCATACAAAGGGATAAATACCGAAATGAGATCTCCAATTTCGAAGATCTTTTTTGAATGAATACTGAAAAATTTCTTTTAAAGGGGGAATATTTAATTTCCCTGGTTTCAAAAAAGATGAAAATAACACTAATCTTTTCCACCCTTTTTTTCTTTGTTGAATTGTATCAATCATTGGTTCATCTCCTCTCTCTCTGGAGTGAAAAAGAAGTGGAGTTGGATCAAAATCAAATATCTCAGGAGGAGTGGAGTCAATCCCAACTATTACGTCAGTTACGTGAAGAGTTTTCGTTAAATAATGAAAACAGCTTATCTCTTGATATCTTCCAAGCCCTAAATTCAAAGGGCCTAATGAGGACCATCTAAAGGAATCTGTATATGGAGTACCTTCCTCAAAAAGTATTTTTGTTCTTTTTGATGGAATTCCTAAAAAATCTAATGGTAGATTTAGGGGGAAACTCCACTGTCCTGGACAAAGCCAAATATCTGCATCTTTAAAAATTCTTGAAAGAGCTGGAAGTCCGATTTTATGTTCTAGTCCAGAAGCACTTGGTAGAATTATTGTTTTTACTTTGCCGTGAATCGCAATTAATGTTTCTAACTCATTTATTAATTCTTTTGTCGGAGGTAATGGATTTAATAGCATCAACCCATTGTCAACCTTTATTACCGTCATTCTTATAGGTACCGCGACATAATAAAGACCCTGTATTTGTTCCAAAGACCAAATATGATCAGGAATTAATTCTCTTAAAATTGTTTTCTTTTTCCCATATGGATATAAAGGAAATAATGGCCACCAGTACCACTTTTTATTTAAAATTTCATCTGCCATTATCATTTATACCCAGTAAATAATTTTTTAACCTTGAATATTCCATATCTCGGAGCGAATAAAAAAGCGAATAAAAAGATAAAAGTTTGTGCCAAGACAATTGATCCCCCTGTTTCAAGGTCAAACCAAAAACTAACGTAGATTCCTATTACGCTTGAGATAATTGCACTTAAAACTGAAATTATGGTCATATTATCAAACTTATCCGTAAGTAAATATGCTGTGGCCCCTGGTGTAATCAACATTGCAACTACTAAAATAATTCCCACAGACTGCAAGCCCACAACTGCTGCTAAAGATAAGCATGTAAGGAGTAAATAATGAAGAAAAAATACGTTAATCCCAACTGTTTTTGCATGCCTAGGATCAAAACAATAAAGCATTAAATCTTTTCTAAAAATTGATAATAGGATTACTACCAATAAAGAAATGAATATGGTTTGCTTTACATCTGAAAGTGATATTCCTAATGGACTACCAAAAAGAATAGAGTGCAGGTCAATATTACTTTTAATCCTAGAAACCAATACGATACCAAGAGCGAAAAATCCAGTAAATACCAAACCAATAACAGTATCTTCCTTAACTCTAGATTTCTGCTTAATAAACCCTATCAATGCTACAGAACCAACTCCGAAAATAAATGCCCCCAATGAGAAAGGGAGACCAAGAGCATAAGCGACCACAACACCAGGCATTACTGAATGTGACACTGCATCTCCCATTAAAGCCCATCCTTTTAGAGTCAAGTAACTAGATAAAAAACCACAAACAGCTGCTACTAGTGAACTCATAAGAAGTGCTTTTCTCATAAAGTCATGAGTTAAAGGATCTGTTATGAATGAATCTAAAGTTAAAAAAGAACAGAGCTCCATATAATTTAAAATTTAGGATTCAGGGCCAAACAAGAAATCAGGTGAAATGCCTCCAAAAGTGGTTGTAATATTCTCAGGGGTAAACACTTCAGAGGTCTCGCCATAAGCTACAACAGTTTTATTTATTAAAAGAACTAAATCACAAAATTCACGGACATGAATCATATCATGCGTGGATAATAAGATAGTTTTCCCCTCATTTTTAAATTGAATAAATAATTCCGAAATGAGTTTCTCAGTTCTTATATCAACACCTGAAAAAGGCTCATCAAGAAGTAATATTGACGCTCTCTGCGCAATTGCTCTAGCTAAAAAAGTTCGTTTTCTCTGGCCTCCAGATAAGTTTCCAATAGGTGTAGATAAATGATCAGTAAGATCAACTCTCCTAATAGCGTCTTTAACCGCCTGTACATCAGACTCTCTAGGACATCTGAGAATATTCATCGAGCCATATCTTCCCATCATTACTACATCCCAAACATTTATTGGGAATTGACTATCAATTCCCTCATTTTGAGGAACATAAGCAATTGTCTGATCTTTTTGAGCAGATCTTACTGACTCTCCATTTATTCTAATTTTTCCCTTTGAAATACTTACAAAACCAGTCAAAGCATTAAAAAAAGTTGTTTTACCTGCCCCATTCATCCCTACTAACCCACAAATCTGACCAGGTTTTAATCTTAGATTGGCATCATACAAAGCCACCTTACCGTTGTAATCAACACAAATATTCTCCGCATCAATCCTGAAGTTTTGATAATTGGTTGTTTCCATAATTTAAAAAAGCCCCTTTTTAATCAAATCCAAATTATGCTCAAGCATTTTTATATAAGAACTGGCAGGACCACTATCATCAGATAATGAATCAACAAAAAGATTTCCTCCAAAATTAGCCCCGGTTTCATTTGCAACAACCATTTGAGATTCGCTACTTACAGTACTTTCGCAAAATACAGATGGAACATTTTTATCTTTAACTAGTGAAATTGTTTTTACCATTCTTTTGGGAGTAATTTGACTTTCAGCATTAACTGGCCACAAATAAACTTCCTCTAATCCATAATCTTTTGTTAGATATGAAAAAGCTCCTTCACAACTTACTAGATACCTTCTATCTTTATTTAAGTTATTAATAAAAAGTGAGAATTCTTTATCTATTTTAGAGAGTTTATTTTTATAGATTTTCCCATTTTCTTCAAACCTCCCCCTTTTCGATGGCCTCAATTCTGATAAAGATTCCACGAGAATATCTACGTAAAGCATCCCTCTTTTTGGGGAAATCCATGCATGAGGGTTAGGTTTCCCTTTATAAAAATCTTCACTTATAAAAACTGGATCTAAATATTCCGCAACAGAAATTCTTTTAACTTGTAAATTAGAGACATATTTTTCTGCCCATAATTCAAATCCAAATCCATTATCAACAAATACAAAAGCACTTGAGGCTTTTACCAAATCGCTTGGAGTTGGTTGGTAACCATGAACTTCAACTCCAGGTTTTGTTATTGATCTAACAATGAAATCATCTTTAACTACATTTTTAATTATGTCTGCCAAAACAGTAAAACTTGCAAGTATTACTTCTTTATTGTCATTTTTATTTGATATTCTCCTACATGAGGTCGAAGTTAAAGAAATTAAAATTACCAAACTAAAAAAAAGAATATTTTTTCTCATAATCTGATATTAATCTCGGGATTAGGAAGTTAAGGATAGTTTCGTAAGTGGTTTTCTAAGATCAGAAATAAATCCTTTCCAATTTATTTTTTCTTTTTCAAAAGCTTTTTCAACGATTTTCTCAGAATTTTTCTTTATAAAATCCAAATCAGGTTCTTCTACTCCTTTTGTTATTGCCATAAAATCAGCCAAAGAAGTTGATACTACTCTTGTTAAATACGCAGCACTGACAGCCTGAAATGTTCCAGAAATAAGCCAATTTGGTCCATGAAATTTAGTTATTCCAATTAATGTCTGTCCACTCCATTCAATAACGCCCTGGGCAATTGCTGTCTTCAAAATCTCTTTAGATACTTTATCTATAATTTCAGGAGACCAATTACATCCCCATATAGACTTAATTTCTTTAATCATCAAAGAATTGAGAACTGTCATTGCCATAACATCTATTGATGGTATAGGAGATAAGAAAACAGTAGTAGCTACAAGAATTTGATTTTTTCTTTGTATTCCTTTTAACTGCATTCTTCTTATTCCCTCAATTTCCGATTGCCAAGCAAAATGTAGTTCTTTCAAGAGTCTTTTTTTTGTATTTTCAATATTTTTAGTTGGGCTTACGAAAAACTTCCTTAAAGAAAAAGGTATATTTGCTATTTCATTTTTATTTACATAAAAAGTAATTATTTTATTTATAAATTCATTTGAAATTTGGGACTTTAGGTCTTCTATCTGATTTTTGCCTTCTCTCTCACTTGAAGTTAAAGCGACTAACCAAATTGGCATATTTTTAGGAAACTTTTCCAACCACAAAAAATCACTTGCCGACAATGGCAAATTTATAAAGTACAAGATTGCATCGCTATTCAAGGCACCTTCTGGAATGATTTTAGAAGAATTATATTTAGGTAGGTTTTCGTATAAATTAAGGTCGAACTTATCTACTTTAAAATGACTCTTCAATAAAGATTTACAACTGTCATAATCTTTTTGTCCAATGCAACTTATTTTTTCTTTATTACATCTATTTAGAATTGATTCAAGTGTTTTTTTTCTTTTCGAATTATGTTTCTCTAAATCGTTTGATTCTTCAAGTTTTTCAAAAAAATTTAAATCTTCATTACAAAGATTTATCCAACCATCTAAATTATTTGGCTCATTAAATTTAGGCTTATCATTCTTCAAGTAAAAATATCCTCCCAAACACAAAACAAAAAATCCTATTGAGCCCCCTGCAAAATTAATTAAGTCACTGACAAACCATTCTCCAAAGCCTAATAACAGTAAAATAATTAGAAAATTTTTTTTAGGAAACTTTATTAAATCCTTTAAAAGGTTGTCTTTACTAATATCAAACACAATACTTTATTTCTCTAATTTTATTTTAATGCAAGTTGTGAATGAGAAAAGCAAAATTACATAAGTCGTTAATTAAAAGATAAAAAATTTAAGCCTTTTAATAAAGACTTATTGCATAACTAGATGCTAAATTAATAAACTATTTAAATAAATAAATTAACATCAAGATGTCTAATTCAAATTTCAGTAATAAGCCTGGACAAGAAAATTACAGAGGTCGTTCTAATAATGAAAGATCTAATTTCAGAGATAGATCAGGCGGAAGAAGAGATGGAGGTGGATTCAGAATAAGATTAAGTGATAACGAAATGAAAGCTGTTAAATCATTACAAGAGACCTTTCAATTAAGATCTACTGTTGCAGTTCTTGGTTTCTCTGTTAGAACACTTAGTGAAATGATCAAAGACGAAAAATTAATTGAATCAATCACTGAATATGCAAAAAACAACAAAAACTCTTCACCAAATAAAGGTTCACAAAACACCTATGAAGAAAATACAAACATAACTCCTGACCCTTTTGCAAGACCTGTCAAAAGTTCATCAAATGAAGAAATTCAATCAAGAGAAGTAAAAGAGGATGACAAATAAAAAAAGGATTCTTTCGGGAGTACAACCAACTGGTGATTTACATTTAGGAAATTGGCTTGGAGCAATCAATAATTGGGTGACTCTTCAAGAGCAATATGAAACATTTTTATGTGTAGTTGATTTGCATGCAATAACAGCTGCATATAATCCCAAAGAATTATCTAAGAACACTATCTCTACTGCGGCTTTGTACATCGCTTGTGGGATAGACCCCAAAATATGCTCAATTTTTGTCCAAAGTCAGATTTCTGCACATTCAGAACTTTGTTGGATATTAAATTGCATGACCCCAATAAATTGGATGGAAAGAATGATTCAATTCAAAGAAAAATCCATACAACAGGGGAATAATGTATCTATTGGATTATTTGACTATCCAATTCTTATGGCTGCAGACATCCTTCTATACGATGCTGACTTTGTACCAGTAGGTGAGGATCAAAAACAACACCTTGAACTTGCCAGAGATATTGCACAACAAAGAATTAATGCCAGATTTAGTAAGGATAAGAATATTTTAAAAATCCCTCAACCAATTATTATGAAGAATGGATCAAAAATAATGAGTTTAATTGATGGTTCAAAAAAGATGAGCAAAAGCGATCCTAATGAAGGGAGTCGTATTAACTTATTAGATGCTCCTGAAATAATCATAAAAAAGATAAAAAGAGCAAAAAGTGACAGTTATATCGGAATAGAATTTAACAACAATGAAAGGCCAGAATCTAAAAATCTATTAATGATTTATTCAATATTATCGGGAAAAGAAATTTCTCAATGTGAAAATGAATTCTCTGAGACTGGATGGGGAACATTTAAAAAATTAATTACTGAACTACTTATAGAATCACTAGAACCTATTCAAGAAAAATATAAATTATTAATAAATGATCCCTATCAGTTAAATAAAATCCTTAGTGAAGGGAAGGAAAAAGCTGAAGACTTAGCAAATAAAACTTTAAAAAGAGTTAAATCAAAATTGGGATTCTTTGAAATGGAGAAATAAATTATGCCAATAATTACCTTGCCTGATGGTTCAAAAAAGGTTTTCGAAAAATCTGTAACTATCCTGGAAATTGCACAAAGTATAGGTGCTGGATTAGCTAAAGCAACAATCGCTGGGAAAGTAAATGATGTTCTTTTTGATGCAACTATTCCTATAAAAAAAGATTCCAAAGTAATAATCATCACATCTAAAGATAAAGAAGGAATTGAAATAATAAGACATTCCTTTGCTCACCTTATTGGTCATGCAGTTAAACAAATTTACCCTAATATTAAAATGGCAATTGGGCCTGTAATTGAAGATGGTTTTTATTACGATATTTTTTCTGAATACAGGTTTACTCCTGAAGATTTAACAAAAATTGAAGATAGAATTAATAAATTAATAAAAACAAACTATGACGTTGAAATTTTACAAGTTTCTAAAGAAGAAGCAATTAAAACTTTTAAAGAAAGAGATGAGACTTTTAAATTACGAATAATTGAAGAAATTCCTGAAGAAGGCCTCATCAATTTATACAAGCATGAAGAATATATCGACATGTGTAGAGGACCTCACGTACCCAATACAAGACATTTGAGACACTTTAAGTTACTTAAATTATCAGGCTCATACTGGAGAGGTAATAGTGAGAATGAATCATTACAGAGAATATATGGAACTGCATGGGCTAAAGAAAAAGAACTCAAAGACTACTTAACAAGAATTGAGGAGTCAGAAAAAAGGGATCATAGAAAACTTGGCAAAAAACATTCACTATTCCATATACAAGAAGAATCTCCAGGTATGATTTTTTGGCACCCAAATGGATGGACAATCTACCAGGTACTGGAAAAATACATAAGAGGAATACTTAAAAAAAATGATTATTTAGAAATTAAAACCCCACAAGCTGTTGATAAATCTCTGTGGGAAAAATCCGGTCATTGGGAAAAATTTAGAGACGATATGTTCACTACCGCATCAGAGAATAGAACTTATGCAATTAAACCAATGAATTGTCCATGCCATATTCAAGTATTTAATCAAGGTTTAAAAAGTTACAAGGATTTACCTATTCGTCTTGCTGAATTTGGTTCTTGTCACAGAAATGAGCCCTCTGGTGCTCTACACGGCTTAATGAGAGTAAGAAACTTTACTCAAGATGATGCACACATATTCTGCACAGAAGAGCAAATTCAAAAAGAGGTGTCTACTTTTATAGATCTTGTTTTCGAGGTTTATAAAACTTTTGGTTTTGATGAAATAATTATCAAATTATCAACTCGTCCTGAAAAAAGGGTAGGTAGTGAAGAGATTTGGGATAAATCAGAAGAGGCTCTTACAAAAGCTCTCGATAATAAGAAATTAAAATGGGAACTACAACCTGGGGAAGGTGCTTTTTATGGTCCAAAAATAGAATTCTCATTAAAAGATTGTCTTAAAAGGGTCTGGCAATGCGGAACTATTCAGGTTGATTTCTCAATGCCTATTAGATTGGATGCAACTTATGTTGATATTGATAATGAAAAAAGAAATCCAGTTATGCTTCATAGAGCAATTTTAGGATCTTTTGAAAGATTTATCGGAATCTTAATTGAACAATATGAGGCAAAATTCCCAATTTGGCTTGCTCCTTATCAAATAATTTTATTGAGCATTACCGACAGAAATATTGAAAAGTGTTTAAAGTTTAATGAATTAATAAATAATCATAGTTACCGATCAAAAGTTGATATTAGGAATGAAAAAATAGGATACAAAATAAGAGAGGCAACTCTTGGAAGAGTTCCTTTAATTGCAGTTATTGGAGATAAAGAAGATGAAATTGATTCAGTTGCATTAAGAGCTTTAGATGGAACAAATTTAGGAATTTTCGATTTACCTAATCTATACAAATTAATGGATGAATTAATAGAAAAAAAAGGGAGAACAGAATAATTTAAAATAGATGAATTTTCTTGCTTGTGATTTAGGAGGTACAAAGGTTCTTTTGGGGATATTCAAGGAAGATGCGAATGAAGATTCTCCTGATTTAATATTCAAAAAGAAATATATATCTTCCGAATGGGGCTCTTTTGAATTAATACTAGAAGATTTTCTTAAAAATGAATGCAAAAATATTACTCATCCTTCCTCTGCATGTTTCGCCGTAGCTGGTCCTTTATCAAATAACGAGGCAAAAATCATGAACTTATCATGGAATATTTCTGGAAAAGCATTACAGAACAAATTTAATTTTAAAAACTGCGAGCTAATAAATGATTTCGCAGTTCAAATTTATGGAATACCTTATTTAAAAAAAAATCAATATTCTACTATCCAAAATGGAATCAATTCTGATAGTGCTAATAATGATTTGCATGCCATTGTTGGAGCGGGGACTGGTTTGGGCATTGCAAGAGGCATAATTTCAGGAAGAAAGGTAAAAGTTTTAGCTAGTGAAGGTGGTCATGTTGAATACTCGCCAAAGTCAGAATTAGAATGGGAATTAAAGATTTGGCTTAAGAATTATCTAAAAGTTGAGAGGTTATCTATTGAGAGAATTGTTAGCGGTAATGGTTTATCAAGAATTGCCGAATGGAGACTAAGCAAACCTGATGCCCAAAAACATCATCTACAAAAATATTTAATAAAAATTAAAAATTCTGATGCTGCAAGAAAAGAACTACCTGAAAAAATTTGCAATCTTTCTAAAGAAGGGGATCAGTTAATGATTGAAGTTGAGAGAATATGGTTAGGCGCTTATGCCTCTTTATTGGGAGATGTTGCCCTTCAAGAATTGTGTTTTGGCGGGTTATGGATTTCTGGAGGGACCGCACCAAAACATTTCAAAAACTTTAAATCAGATTTATTTATGAAACATTTTTTTGATAAAGGAAGATTAAAAGATATTCTTAAAACAATACCTATGAAGGTAATTTTAGATGAAGAGTTTGGACTTTTTAGTGCCGCCTGTAGAGCAAAAATGCTATTAAAAATTAAATAACAAAAAATGTCTATTCCTGAAGTAGGTAAAAAAATAAGGGTAACAGTACCTTCCACAACTGCTAATTTAGGGCCTGGATTCGATTGTCTTGGTGCAGCATTAGATTTATATAATGAGTTTATGTTTACAAGAATTGAAGGGGGTGGAGATAGATTTGATTTAATAATGGAAAGTACAGATGGTAATCATCTAAGAGGAGGACCTGAAAACTTAGTTTTTAGAGCAGCTCAGAAAGTATGGGAGAGCGCACATATGAATCCTTTTGCACTTGAAGCAAGAGTTAAGTTGGCAGTGCCACCTGCAAGAGGACTTGGAAGTAGTGCTACAGCAATAGTTGCTGGACTAATTGGAGCAAATGCAATAATGAATTCTCCACTGTCCAAAGAAAAACTCCTTGAACTTGCCATTGATATAGAAGGTCATCCTGATAATGTGGTTCCTTCTCTCTTAGGTGGGCTTTGTTTAACAGCCAGGTCGTCTTCTCAAAGATGGAGAATCATTAGATGTGATTGGCACGATTCCATTAAAGCTGTTGTAGCAATACCTGCGATTCGTCTAAGCACAAGTGAAGCAAGAAAGGTTATGCCCAAGAATATACCCATATCTGATGCAGTGACAAATATGGGGGCACTGACTTTGTTACTAAATGGCTTAAAAGCAGGAAATGACGAACTAATAAAAGAGGGAATGTTTGATAAGCTACATGAACCTTACAGATGGAAACTTATTAAAGGTGGACTAGAAGTCAAAGATGCCGCATTAGATGCAGGTGCTCTAGGATGCGCAATAAGTGGGGCTGGACCAAGTATCTTAGCTTTGTGTAAAAAAGAAAATGGTAAAAATGTTAGTCAAGCCATGGTAAAAGCATGGGAGAAGTCAGGTGTAGCAAGCAGAGCGCCATTCTTAAACCTTCAAACAACAGGCAGTCAATTTAGCACTATCTCTGGTAAGTAGTTTTACTTAGTCATTTTTAATGTTATAGTCTCAAGCTAGTACAACTTCAACTAGAATAAAAAAATTATTCATTACATAAATGAATTTAGAATCTTTTCCTTGGCTATCATCTATTGTTTTGCTGCCTTTAATTGGGGCATTAATAATGCCTTTCTTGAATTCGAAGGAAGGAGAAGATAATTCACTCCCTAGAAATATCTCATTAAGTTTTTTATTTATAGATTTTTTACTAATAATAGGCGTCCTTTTCCAAAAATTTAATACTACAGATAGCTCTTTGCAACTGGTAGAAAGAGCTTCCTGGTTACCCTCAATAGGCTTAGAGTGGTCACTTGGCATAGATGGGTTATCTGCTCCTTTAGTAGCATTGAGTGGGTTAATTACATTTTTATCAGCTGCCGCAAGTTGGAAAATTAAGAAAAAATCTAATTTATATTTTTCTCTTTTATTAGTCCAAGCATCAGCACAGGCGCTAGTTTTCCTTTCTCAAGATTTCCTATTATTTTTCTTGGCTTGGGAACTTGAATTGGTTCCGGTATATCTTCTTATCGCAATTTGGGGAGGGAAAAAGAAATTATATGCGGCCACTAAATTTATCCTTTACACAGCTTTAGCCTCATTATTGATTCTCATAAGTGGGTTAGCACTTGCCTTGAGTGGTGATAACTTTACTTTAAATATTACCGATTTAACCAATAAGCATGTAACTGGAAGCCTAGCATTATTATCTTACTTAGGATTTTTAATTGGTTTTGGAGTAAAACTTCCTATCTTTCCATTACATACTTGGTTACCGGATGCACATGGAGAGGCCAATGCACCTGTTTCAATGTTACTCGCCGGAATACTTCTAAAAATGGGAGGCTATGCTCTATTAAGATTCAATGTTCAAATACTACCCGAAGTACATCTACAAATTGCACCTGCATTAATTATTCTTGGAATCATTAATATAATTTACGGAGCACTAAACGCATTTGCACAAGATAATGTCAAAAGGAGAATTGCATGTAGCTCAGTGAGTCATATGGGTTTCGTTCTATTAGGGATTGGAGCAGTTGATGCTTTAGGGATAAGCGGAGCAATGCTCCAAATGATCAGTCACGGTCTCATCGCTGCAGCTATGTTTTTTGTTACAGGCTCATTCTATGAGAGAACAAATACTCTTTCGATACCAAATATGGGCGGTTTAGCAAAGGTTTTGCCAATAACTTTTGCTTTTTTCTTGGCAAGCTCTTTAGCATCTCTGGCACTACCTGGCATGAGCGGTTTTATTAGTGAAATAACTGTATTTTTAGGTATTACTAGTCAAGAAGGATTCAGCTCTCTCTTTAGATCAATCACCATTCTTATTGCAGCTATTGGTTTAGTTCTCACTCCTATATACCTACTATCAATGTGCAGAAGAGTATTCTTTGGCCCTAGAATTCCTGCACTAGCTACAGTTAAAGAGATGAATGGTAGAGAATTGACGATAGGTTTTAGTTTATTGTTACCTACTTTAGTAATTGGTTTTTGGCCTAAAATCGCGATAAATTTATATGAATCTTCAACCAATGCTCTCAGTCAACAGCTAACTTTAGCTAAATTAGTAGGTGTGATTACAACATTAGTTAATTAAATTATTTTAATAAATGGATACCTCAATTTTTAATTATGGAGAATTACCAGAATTTAAAAATTTTACTCCCGAAAATATCAGGGAACAATTTCCATTAGTACTAGAAAAGATTTCCGAAGATTTTAAAAACATAGAAGATAATTTATCTAATTATTTGATTCAAAATGATTTAAATTGGGATAAAGTAATACATCCTTTAAATGAAGTCAATGAAATTCTTAGATGGAGTTGGGGAGTAATAAGTCACCTAAATGCAGTAAATAATTCAGAAAGTCTTAGAGATATTTATTCAAAATTTCTTCCCGAAATAATTAGCTTAAGTAATAAATTTGGGCAAAGTAAAATAATCTATAATTCTCTAGTCAAACTTAAGGAGACAAATAAGTTTGATCAAATCAAAAACAGAATTTTAGATAAAGAAATTCTAGAGATGCAACACAGAGGAATCTCACTTCAAAAAAAAGATCAGGAAGAATTCAATACAATTTCTGAAAAGCTTGGCAAGCTATCAACAGACTTCAGCAACAATGTTCTTGATGCCACTAATAAATGGTTTTTGATATTAAATAAAAAATCTGAAGTTGATGGCCTCCCCGAGCGAGTATTAGAATTAATCGCAATTTCTGCACGCAATCACTTAAAAAAAGATGGCGAAGTTGATATTCAAAATGGGCCTTGGAAATTAAGTCTAGATATTCCAACCTATACATCGTTTATGACATATGCCACTGACCGTAACCTTAGAGAAAAACTATATAAGGCATTCGTTGGTAGAGCGTCTCAAGGAGAAAAAAATAATTCTCACATCATAGAAGAGATATTATCTCTTAGAACTAAACAGGCTAATCTTCTCGGTTATAAAAGTTGGGCAGAACTAAGTTTGTCAACAAAAATGGCTAAAGAAATTAAAAATGTTGAAAACCTTTTAGAAGAATTGAGAGAACCAGCATTCAAGACTGCAAAAATTGAATTAGAAACGCTAAATAAGTTTTCTAAAGCTAATGGGTTTCCAAAATCGAAGAATATTGAGCCATGGGATATTAGTTATTGGTCTGAACTTCTTAGAAAGGAAAAACTCAATTTAGATCAAGAGTCTTTGAGACCTTGGTTCCCACTAAATGATGTCTTAAAAGGTTTATTTAAATTAAGCGAAAGGCTTTTTGAAATTAAAGTAGTCGAGGCAACTGATGAAGCACCTCTATGGAATGATGATGTTTTATTTTTTAATATTTTCAATAAAGAAAATAATAAAATAGCATCTTTTTACCTTGATCCATATTCTCGTCCGGAATCAAAGAGAGGAGGTGCTTGGATGGATGAATGCTTGAATAAAAATAATGTTGGGAAAAAGACCCTACCGGTAGCTTATCTTGTTTGTAATCAGACTCCACCATCAAAAGATAAACCTAGTTTGATGAGTTTTGAAGAAGTTCAGACACTTTTCCATGAATTTGGTCATGGTCTTCAACATATGCTAACCACTGTAAATCTTCCTCAAGCAGCTGGCATCAATAATGTTGAATGGGATGCTGTCGAACTTCCAAGTCAATTTATGGAAAACTGGTGTTTCCATAAAAATACACTCTTGAATATTGCTAAGCACTATAAAACAGGAGAAAAACTATCCGATGAAAATTTTGAAAAGCTCCTAAATAATAGAACTTTTAATTGTGGTATGGCTACTCTTAGACAACTACATTTTGCAATTACAGACCTCAGATTACACAGTAGTATTTATAAAAACGAAGGTAAAACAGCAGATGAAGTCAGAAGAGAAATTGCAAAACAAACTACTGTCATAGCTCCAATTCCAGAAGATCAATTTCTTTGTTGTTTTAGCCATATATTTGCAGGCGGATATTCTGCAGGATATTACTCTTATAAATGGGCTGAGGTTCTAAGTGCTGATGCTTTTTCTATGTTCGAAGAATCTGATCTAGAAAATACTGAAGATTTAAAGTTAATAGGTAAGAAATTTAAAGATACAATACTTAGCTTAGGTGGAAGCTTACCACCATTAGAAATTTTCAAACTATTCAGGGGAAGAGAGCCACAAACAGATCCCTTAATAAGGCACTTGGGCCTATCTCAATCTACATAACAATTATATGTATTATTTTATCAACCACATATTTATTTTTTACTAGATTTCTATGTTTAAATACTTTTACTGATATTTTTTTCCCTAAATCTAAATTAGTCCACCAGCCAGGGAAAACCATTAGATCCCAATAAGTAAAGAAATTTATACACTCGATATCATCAAGAAAAAAATCATTCTTTGCCAGTTCTCTCAAAAAATTACTATTTATTTTCATTTCCGATATTCCTCTAAAAGGGTATTTAGGTACTAGTTGAGCTATTAATGTTCCTTTGTGAGGGGAACCTATAGATATAAATCTTCTTGTTCTTTTATAACCATTAAATTTTTGAAGCCAATACCTACCAATTATTCCCCCCATGGAGAATCCCAAAATATCTAATTCTTTTTCAAAACCATATTTCTTTAAAATTAATTCATTTAATATATTAGTCAAATCAATAATTGAAGTCATTCCATATGAATGCTTAAGAGTTGGGGCAAAATATTCAATACCAATAGCATCAAGTTTTGGGGTAATTGAAGAAAAAATACTTGAAGTATTCCAAAGACCATGAATCAATATAATGGGATTTCTTTTTTCCAATACTTTTAATTATTTTCAAGAAATCTTACTATTGACACCTTCCCGTCAAAACCTGTAATTGGAGGATTACATTTTGTCAAAATAATTTTAATTTTAGAAAGCTTAAATTCCTGATCAATGATTTCTAAAATTGAATTTGAATATTTTTCGATTGTGAAACAATATATTTTCTTTGATTGATCTTTTAAAATTTGAACTAATTTCGAATAGTCAACTGTTTTCTCTATATCATCATTTAAAGTACACTTTTCAAAATTAGTCCACAAAAATATATCCAAGATAAATAATTGTCCTAATTCCCTTTCTTCATCAAGAACACCAACCCTAGCCCAAAGTTTAATATTCTCAATTTTTAAAAAAGTTTCCATCTTTAAAGTTTTAAAGATCTTTATGTGAAAAGATAGCCTTTCCGGATGAAAAATCATCAACTATATTCCCATCGCCTCTTAAGAAATATTTATAAGTTACCAAACCTTCTAGACCTACAGGCCCCCTTGGTGGAAGAGTTTGAGTAGATATCCCAACTTCAGCTCCGAATCCATATCTAAAGCCATCAGCAAACCTTGTAGAGCAATTATGAAAAACACCTGCACTATCAACTATATTCATAAATTTATTGGCAGTATTTAAATTTTCAGTAATTATTCCATCTGTGTGTTTGGAGCTAAATTTTTGAATATGAGTGATTGCCTCATCAAGATCATCAACAATTTTTATGGATAAGATTAAATCCAAATATTCAGTTTGCCAGTCTTCTAGACTAGCCTCATGCTTTACTCCTAATTGAATAGATCTTTTATCTCCGATTAATTTAACATCATTATAATTAAATAGAGGTATTGCCTTTTCAAGAAAAACTGATGCAATTTCTTTATGAACTAATAAAGTTTCAATAGCATTACATGCTGCAGGATATTGAATTTTACTGTCTAGAGCAACTGATAAAGCCATTTCAAGATTTGCGTCATTGTCTATAAACAAGTGACAAATTCCATCAGCATGACCTAAAACGGGAATTTTTGTGTTCTCTTGAATGAATTTAACTAATTCATTACTTCCTCTTGGAATTATTAAATTTATATATTTCTCGAGATTCAACATAGACATACTATCTTTTCTGCTTGTAAGTAAGCATATTGCATTTTTATCAAGACCTGATTCAAATAATCCCTGTTGTAAGGCATTGACTATTGCAGTATTTGTTAAATTAGCTTCACTACCGCCCTTAAGTATTACTCCATTACCTGATCTTATTGCTAGAGAACTAATCTGCATAACAGCATCAGGTCTAGATTCAAAAATAACCCCTATAACTCCTATAGGTACAGTTTTTCTTTCAAGGATCAGTCTTTGGGAAAGCTCTCTCTTTATTTGAACTTGATTTACTGGATCAGCCAAGTCTCCAACTTTTCTTACGCCATTAATTCCTGAATTTAGTTTTTCTTTTGATAACTTTAATCTAGAGAGTAAAGCCTTTGAAATTCCTTTCTTTTCTGCTCTTTTATAGTCCTCACTATTAGCATCTAATATTTCTTTAGTACTTTTTTCTAGATAATCAGCCATAAAATTTAAGGCTTTAATTCTATTTTGATTTTCAGTCTGACTTATTTTTATTGATGCCAAACGAACTTGATCAGCTTTTTCTAAAAGATCATTGCTTGGTTGAGGAACTTCAAAGATATTAGCCATAATATTTTTTAGTTAATTTAATAATAATTCAAATTAACGATTCTTTAAACTAAATTTCTTTTTGAGTTAATATCTAAAAAATAATTGAACTTGACTTTTCCATTCACCATTGGAATCATAAGAACCTAATAATTCTAAGTTTGGATTAGCCTGAAAAGTCAAAATTCCTAAAGGTGAAATATCATCTCTACCTGGAACAGTTTGAAAGGCAAAATTTATCGCGTCAGTAATATCAAGTCCTAGTTCGGCTATCCAAGCTTGTGAAGAAAATTCCTCATTAGAAGATGATTGGCCATCATTTTCTATATCTAAATTTTCATTGGAAAAAATATTATTTAAGGAATCATTATTTTCTATTATCGCCGGATATAAAGATAACTGAAGTCTTTCACTAAAAGCGTCAGCATTATTAATTTGAGAAATAAATGCTCTATTTATTAAATTTGCAGAGTTTCCTCCAATTAAACCAATTATTTGTGATCTGTTATAACTTGGCGTGCTCCTTAATTGGATTCTTCTATTTTTATCTTCAAAAGATAATTGATCCAAAAATCCTTCGTAAGATGCTTCAATTCTTATAAGCCTAGAATTACCAATCCCAAATGATCCAAAACCAGTCGAAGTCGCATTTACCTCAAGATCAGCTGAGATGTTTGAATCTTGATTATTTTCACTTATAGGTATTATTGAATCTGGAACTTTACTAACAAGAGAAAAATTAATAAATGGAACAACGCCACTCCTTGATGCAAATAAAATATAATTATCTTTATTTTTATCAAGTTTAAATGGAGTAGTATATAAATTTGCTCTACCTTTTTTAAGATAAATTAGACCTCTTGCATTTAAATCTTTTCCTACCTTTCCGTTTATATTTAGGTCTAATTTGGTATCTAAATAAGCCTGAACTATTTCTGAATATTGAAGTTTAAAATTTGGACCAAGTTTTAATTTAAGATTATTAAAACTCAAATTATCCAAATAATTAGGTAATGTTTCTCCTAAAAGAACTGAATTTAAAATTGTTTCATTTGAAATTATTTCAATACTCTGATTATTATTCCAGTAAAGTTCTGGCCAATCCTTTTTATCTTCCTTGCGTATAGTATTTTTATCTAATTTATTATTTTGATTATTGCTATTAAAGTTAATAAATCCATTATTAAGAGATAAATTACCCCCCAAAACAGGATTTTCAAATGATCCACTTAAATCTATATCTGAATCGATTAGAAAACTAGAATTTTTTGTCTTTAAAGTAAATTGATTTGTAATCATATTAATCTCTGATTTACCAGAATCATTCTTACTATAAAAAGGCAAAGAACCTGTTATAAAAATATCTCCAGAATCTTCCGCTTTTGCTTTTAGATTCTTGATCTCTAAAGAGTCAAAATCAAAAATTATCAAACTATTAATATCTTTTATTATGTTGTTATAAAAATCAATTTCGGAATCTTTAATTACTATAAAACCGTTCAATATTGGTTTATTTAAACTCCCTTTTATTATCATTCGTAGATTCACTTCACCTTCTTTAAAAGTAAAGTATTCATCAGCAAAAATATCTATTAACTCAATAAATTCTCCATTACCAATCAATCTTAGATCTAAGTTATTTGATTTATTTAAAGGTATTGAGCCTTCAATATTTATTGGGATTTCAGAGTCATTTATTAAAATTGAAAAGTCAATATCAAAAATAGAATTTTTAAATTCAACTAGTCCTTTATTAAATAATATTTTTTTATTTTTTATTGATAAATTATTAGAAAAAATTTCACTAAAAAAAGATTTTTTATCAAGATCATAAAATAAATTAATATCCAAACCTCCTATAAAATCTCTTGGTTGATTTAAGAAAATATTTGCAGCACTTAATGGTATTTTTTTAATTTTTAAAGAACCTTTACCTCTCAATAATCCTCCCTCTAAATCAACAGAAAATTCTTCTTTTTTATTTTTGTAATCATCTCTAGAGACATCAAGATAGCCATTTAATTTTGCATTTAATTTATAGTTGCTTGGCCTGTCCCCATCAATAGAGACTTTTGCATTAAATCTACTACTGAATTTATTTAAATATTTTTTTAAGTTAAATTTTTCATCTAACGTATTATTATTTTCAATAATGTTATTTATAAAATCAATCCTCTCTTTAAACGAATTATTTTCTTTATTTATTTCTAAATTATCCAAGATATTAGACTTTATAGTTGGAATAAATTTTTTATTATCAAAATTAAAAATATCAAGTGCAGTTAGCACTGTCCAACTAGTACTTATATTGTAGAAGTCTAAATTAATTAAATTATTTTCATTTGAGTCATAATCGACTTCAATTATTCCTCCATTGATTGGATATAATGAAGAGCTAACATTAAAAATATTATTTTTGAAGCTAAAATCAAATAACGAATTATCTAGCTCTATATTTCTATATTTACCAAGACTCCAAGCCAGTCGGCCATTAAGATAGGCCTGGTCTAAAGATATTGATCCAGAACCATTAATAATTCCTTTAATTCTATCGAATTGATTGTTTCTGATTGATAATTCAAGTTCATCAAGAGGAAAATTATTAGCTGTCCAAATATAACTATTATTCTCTTTAAATACTTCTATGCTTCCTTTATTAGAATTAAAAATTCTAGTAAAAGATACATTATCTAATTTAAGAGCAGAATCAAACTTTATAGAAAGAAATGAAGGAATGGGAGAGTATCTATTTTTCATATTTAACAGAAATTTATCATTTTTATTTTGAATATCTCCTTCCCATATTTCTCTGATCCGAATCCCTTTGAAGTGTGGATAATCAATATTAAACTTTATTGAAATATCGGGGTCGCTAATTTTTCCTTTTAATTCGCCTTTAGCAGTAACGAAACCCCTAATATCATTATTTCGGAAAATATTTAAATTAGATAATTGAGTTCTATTTATTTTGAAATTAGAATCGATATCACCAAAATTAATCCCTCTTCTATCAAACCAATAGGGAATATCCCCCGATAGTTCAATATCTGGATTCAGACTGTTAACATAGCCAATGGTTCCTTTTAGATCAATTTTATTAAAACTCTTATTTAATGGGATATTTAGATTAAAGTTTGAATTTAAAGTTCCGTAATTTAAGTTTTCTGAATTTCCTATTAAATTATTATCTCTACAAAAAAACCTAGTTGAATCTGAATTTATATTCTCTGAGAAGTCTTCTGGTTTTATTTTTAAATTAGTAAAAGAGATCCTTCCTTTACAAAATGTTTGTGTTGATGATTTATTAAATTTAAAATTAGATTTAAAATTACCCTTTTTAAAGCTAATTTTTCTATTCCCAATACTATATTCAGAGCTCTCAAGATCTAATCCTTTGGAGAATAACTCCAGTTTTAAAAAGTCTTTATTCAATTTTGTATTAAATTTAAATTCTAGAAGACCTTTACCATCAAATTTAGATTTTATATTTGCAATAATTTCTCTATTACTGGATTTATAAATAACGTTACCTTTTACTTTTGTCTCTAATCCTGAATTTTTAAGATTTAGAATTGAATATTTATTAAAGTTGAAATTCAAGTTGTATTTTAATTTTGATTTATTTGTAATTCTCTCTTTTTCATAAGATTTATCCCTTTTAAAAAAATCTTTATCAATATTAATTGCAGCCTGCTTGGGACTTATTTTTACTATCCACTTTTGTTTTAAAAAAGATCTAAAAGGCATAATGCCCACATATACATTTTTAGCTTTAATTTCAGAATCTATATTTTCTTTATCATTAATTTTTGAATTACCCAAAGAAACACCTAGAAATCTAATTCCGACATAATCACCTAAATCAACATTTTTATCTAAAAGATTCTCAATACTTTCTTCTAGTTCAAATTTCCTAGAAATATAAGTTTCTTTTAAAAAATTATTTAATAAAAAAGTGCCTAAATAACCTAAGGGGAAAAGCATCCCTGCTAAAAGAATCTTAATATATAAATTTAGAGATCTAATTTTTTTCAAGTTAGAGCCCAAAAATAGAGTAGGCTTACAAAATATAAGAAATTAATCAGGTCAAAGCCACTAAATGTCTTTTTTTGAACTATTAGAGAATACACCCAAAATTTTTGGATTATTTGGAATATTTCTTTTTATTTGCACCATAGCAGCTTTTATATTTAACTTTAGCTTTAAATTTCGAATAATTGGAGCAACTATCTTTTCATTATTACTTTCTTTGAGTAGTTGGGCATTTATACAAAGTTACGCCGAAAACGTTGTAATAGAAGGTGCAAAATATGTTCCAATTGTTTATGACAATGGGTTCGATTTGATTATTGCTAAAGCAGATGATGACTTTCCAGAAGAATCTATTGAACCAACTTTAGAACAATTATCGGAAAACCTAATGAAAGGTAGCCGTTCGGGTGCGAACGTAAAAATAAAGATAAGAAAACTTGAAAAAATTTCGGATGATGTAAGTAAGCCAGTGTTAATAGGAGAAGTTCAAAAAAATGTCAAAATCAATTAGTCTCTAAAAAATGGAAATTAAAAAATTTTTAGACTTTTTGCCAACTAACTTTAGACATGAGAAATCTTTTTTTATTCAAAATAAACTAACTGACTTTAAAAAATTAAGTAATCTTTCAGACCTAGATATAGATGAGATTCAAAGAAAATCCTCACTATGTACATTAAATAATCTAAAGAAAATTAGAGCTATAGCTATTTTTAAAAGAGAAATTGGAATTTCTCCACCGCAAGCATATCTACTTTTACATTGCGGTGTATCTTCTATTAAATCATTATCACTATCTACTCCTTACGAATTAGAACGCAAAATTGGTAGATTAGAAAGAACTCTGAGAGTAAAAACTAAGTCAGATACAAGTTTTACTCTCTTAAAAGAATGGATTAAAAAAGCTACTCAAATCTACAAATCTATTTGAAATCTTGGTTAAAAAAATTATTTAATGTAGAATTTAGAAAAAGTCAGTAATAATGAAACCTCTTTTATTTTTGTTATTTTTGTTTTTCAACTCTTTATACCCTGTTTTTAGTCAATCTAACTTATTAGAAAGTGTAAAAAAGAATCCAAACGAAGCTAGGGATTTATGTAATAAGTTTAGAGCTTTTAATTCAAAAGGTATTTCAGCTAGTTCAGATAAAGCTATAGATTATGTATCAAACAAAAAAAAGTTAACTCCCGTTAACGCAGAGATTTTTTCTATTTACGTCATCGGGCTGCACTGTCCAGATATTTCCTAAAGCCTAAATGTCTGGTTCAAGATGGTTTGACAAGTCTCTAGTACTTAGAGATGGAGTAAGACTTATATCAAGGATTTGGTTACCTAATAGTAACGGGCCATGGCCTGCATTATTAATGAGACAACCTTATGGCAGGGAAATAGCTTCAACTATTACCTATTCACACCCTGAATGGTGGGCTTCCAAAGGGTATATGGTAATCATTCAGGATGTTAGAGGGATGGGGTCTTCTGAAGGAGTTTTTAATGGTTTCAAGCAAGAAGCTAGCGATACTTCAGAAACACATGAATGGGTAAGGTCTCTAAAAGAATGTAATGGAAAACTTGGCTTATATGGGTTTTCATATCAAGGATTTACTCAACTAACTGGAGAATCAGATTCACAGCCTCCCGATTGTTTATCTCCAGCAATGACTGGAATTAATATTAGAGATCATTGGTGTTCAGACGGAGGAGCATATTGGTGGCATAACAATATTTCGTGGGGACTACAAATTGCAGCCTTAAAAATGAAAAGAGAAAATAATTTTACTGGGTGGGAAAAGATAAGATTAGCCTTAGAAAATAAAACTTATCTAAGGGAGGGATTTGATATCCTAAAAAAATATGATCCTAATGGTTTTGTTTTGGAATGGCTTGAAAATTTAAATAATGCTAACCCCTTTGAAGAAATCAAGCCAATTTCATCATGGATTAAACAACCTATGTTAATCATTGGAGGACTTTGGGATCCACATTTAAGAGGTGCATTTGATCTCTATAAAAAATCTAAAGAAGCTGGCGGAAGTCCAGAGATACTTATTGGGGATGCGACTCATCTAAATTGGTGGGAGGGTTCACAAGAATCTTTATTAAAATTTTTTGATAAACATTTAAAATTTGATAATAAATTTATTTTAAAGAATATTAAAAAAGAGAAGAAAATATGGAATATTTCATTAAATAAATGGGACGAATTAGATAATAAATTTTACCCCGAATTTATTTTTGGGCTTAAAAGCGATGGAACAGCAAATGTAAATGTTAAAGATGGAAGTCTGACCATAAATTCAAAAGGATCAGGATGGTTCACAATTGTTCATGACCCATGGAGGCCTACTCCAGCTGACGGTGGTCATTTAGGTCCAATTCCAGGAAGGTTTAATAGAAATATAATTGACAATCGTTTGGATGTAGCTGTTTTTCAAACCAATTCTTTTGAAGAAGATCAATATCTAAAAGGAGTTCCCACATTAGAAATCTCTGTAGAAAGTGATCAGCCCAACTTTGATATCTGCCTTGCTTTATCTCTAGTTGAAGAAGATGAAGGAAAGGTGAATCAATTCTCAACTGGATTCTTAAGGGTTAAAAACTCCAAAATAAGTAAAGAATGCATTTATAAAATCACAATGCAGCCTACAAACATTTGTTTGATCAAAGGTAGTAAGCTTCGATTATCTATATCAGCTTCAGCTTATCCTGCTATTGGAGTTAATCCTGGATTTGAAGAGGGAAATATTGGGGCGCCTTCAGCAAATCATAGAATTATTACTCTAAGTTTTACCCTTAAAAAAACATTTATGAAAATGAACCCCTTTTTTTAATAAATAATTATTTTTTTGGTTAATAATTTGATATTATTAATCCTTAATATCCACAAGTAATGATAGAGACAAATCAAGCAGACTGGATTAAATCAGAAGCTCTCAACCTAGAAAATTGTTGCAATGAAAATCCACTAAAAATATTAGGTCCTCATTTTTATAATGAGCAATGGGTAGTAAGGGTTTGGATGCCTGAGGCAGATGAAGTGAAAATAAACTTTAAAAATAAAACATATAAGGCAGAAATTATTAACCATAAATGGCTTTTTGAAGCAATCCTCCCTGAAAGCCCAAATACAAATTACGAAATAAATATTTTAAGAGGAGGAATAACTCATACACAACATGACCCCTGGTCTTATAGAGAAGAGTGGATGGGAGAAGTTGATAGGCATCTTTTTGCTGAAGGTAATCATCATCATATTTGGGAAAAAATGGGAGCGCATCTCATTGAAAATAAAAATCAAGAGGGTGTCATGTTTTGTATTTGGGCTCCAAATGCAAAATCAATCTCGATAATTGGAGATATAAATTCTTGGGATGGAAGACATCATCCAATGCAAAAAAGATTAGGGGGAATTTGGGAACTATTCATGCCAATAATGAAAGAGGGAGACACATATAAATATGAAATAAGAACACAAAAAGGACATATTTATGAAAAAGCTGATCCATATGGTTTCCTTCATGAAATCAGACCTCAAAATGGATCAATAGTTTCAAAATTGAAAAACTTTAATTGGAATGATAGTTCTTGGATTACAAATAGAGATTCATCTAGTCAAATAAACAAGCCAATTTCAGTTTATGAAATGCATTTAGGAAGTTGGCTCCATGAATCATCAGACAATAAATATTCTGAAGAAAATGGGAATCTTAGAGATCCAGTGCCTGCTGCAGATTTAAAACCTGGAACAAGATTATTAACTTATCCAGAATTAACCGAAAAACTCATCCCTTATGTGAAAGAGAGAGGATTTACTCATATCGAACTGATGCCAATATCTGAACATCCTTTCGATGGTTCATGGGGATACCAGGTTACAGGCTGGTATGCACCAACAAGTAGATTTGGGACCCCAAATGAATTTCGAAAGTTTATCAATAAATGTCATGAAGAGGGCATAGGTGTAATTCTTGATTGGGTACCCGGTCATTTCCCAAAAGATAAGCATGGTTTAGCGTTTTTTGATGGTTGTCATCTTTATGAACATGGGGATTCACGAATAGGTGAACACAAAGAATGGGGAACTTTAATATTTAATTACAGCAGAAACGAAGTAAGAAATTTTCTAGTAGCTAATCTCGTTTATTGGTTTGAGGAGTTTCATATTGATGGCATAAGGGTAGATGCTGTAGCTTCAATGCTTTACAGAGACTATCTACGCCCAGAAGGGGAATGGATACCCAATGAAAATGGTGGTAATGAAAATATAGAAGCCGTTAAATTTCTTCAACAGGCTAATCATGTACTATTCCAACATTTTCCTGGTGCCCTTTCTATCGCTGAAGAATCAACAACCTGGCCAATGGTAACCAAACCAACTGACATGGGCGGATTAGGGTTTAATTTAAAATGGAATATGGGATGGATGCATGATATGCTTGATTATTTTGAGATAGATCCTTGGTTCAGGCAATTCCATCAGAATAGTGTAACTTTCTCAATAACTTATAACTATACAGAAAACTTTATGCTTGCTCTTAGTCATGATGAGGTTGTCCATGGGAAAAGTCATCTTCTGCATAAAATGCCAGGAGATGACTGGAAGAAATTTGCAAATACACGAGCTTTACTAACTTATATGTGGACCCACCCTGGTAAAAAAACGATATTTATGGGAATGGAATTTGGACAGAGACAAGAATGGAATGTTTGGGATGACCTTCAATGGGAGTTACTAGAATTTGAACCTCATAAAGGTATCAGAAACTTGATTGATGACCTAAATGTACTTTATAAAAATGAACCTGCATTATGGAAAAATGACTTTGATCCTTATGGATTCCAATGGATTGATTGTAATGATAAATCTAATTCGGTAATAAGTTTTATGAGAAGAGAAAACGATACCAATGAGTGGCTTGTTATAGTTGCTAACTTTACACCTAATACCCATGGTTCATACAAAGTAGGTGTTCCTGTTGAAGGATTCTATAAGGAGATATTTAATTCAGATGGATCTAGATACGGAGGCAGTAATAAAGGAAATATGGGCGGTAAAGAAACCATAAATTACAATATTCATGATTATCAAAATGCTCTGGAACTTGCTTTGCCCCCATTAAGCGTGAGTATCTTCAAACATCAATCATAAAAATAAAAAGGTTTATTGAACTTAGTACTTCATATAAATGTTCATATAACGCTTTTGATATCCTTTGCATTGTAGGATTTTTAAGTTGGAATTTTAAATTTTTTTAAAAAAAACATATCGAATTGAAAAATGGGTGAAAATTTACCGCTTCTACTTTCTGCCGCATTAGGTAAAGAAGTAAATAGGCCTCCAGTATGGATGATGAGGCAAGCAGGAAGATATATGAAAATCTATAGAGATTTAAGGGAGCGTTACCCAAGTTTTAGAGAAAGGTCTGAAAATCCGGAATTATCATATCAGATATCAATGCAGCCTTTTCATGCTTTCAAACCAGATGGAGTGATCCTTTTTTCAGATATTCTCACACCTCTTCCGGGGATGGGTATTAATTTTGAAATAATAGAAAGTAAAGGTCCAATAATTGAGGAACCAATTAGAACTCTTAGCCAGATAGAAAATTTAAAAGAATTAAATCCAAGTGAAAGTTTAAGCTTTGTAGGGCAAGTTCTCTCTTCACTAAAAAAAGATGTGAATAATGAGGCAACAGTTTTAGGTTTCGTTGGCGCACCTTGGACTCTTGCTGCATATGTAGTTGAAGGTAAAAGCAGTAAAAATTATTCTTTAATAAAGTCAATGGCTTTTAAAGAACCAGTTTTACTTCATAAACTTCTTGATCATTTTGCAAAATCTATTGGTGAATATCTTAAATATCAAATAAAATCTGGAGCGCAAGTAGTACAAATTTTTGATTCATGGGCTGGTCAACTAAGCCCACAAGATTACGATATATTTGCTGGGCCTTATCAAAAACAAGTTGTTGATATTGTAAAAGAGGATTACCCTGAAACACCAGTAATTCTCTACATTTCTGGAAGTGCTGGCGTTATAGAAAGAATGGCAAAAACTGGAGTAGATATTATTTCATTAGACTGGACAGTAGATATTGAAGAGGCTTGTAAAAGAATCCCTAGCGGGATAGGAATTCAAGGTAATGTTGACCCTGGCATTTTATTCGGAAACAAAGAATCAATTAAAGAGAGGATAGATAATACTTTTAATAAAA
>QCGK01000004.1 GCA_003279945.1 Prochlorococcus sp. AG-388-A01 | reverse complement strand
ATAAAAATTACAAAATAAATTCTTTAGAAATTATTCTAAGCTGATTTAAATTCAGATTATTTAAATAATTATTTGCAGTAAATTTTACCTCATCAATTTCGAGATCTTTCATCTCAGAAATAATGCTAGTAGATATTAAATCAACTAAATGTTCTTTATCCATTATTTATATATAAAGCAAAAACAAAAATTAATTATTTAAAGTCTTCAATTCAACATATAAGTAAAAATACTTAGACAAATAGAAAACTAATAATCTTACTTAATCACTAGTAAGGGTTTAGATGTATAAATCAGCGTTGTATTAGTGAATTGTTTTCGCAGACCCATCCTCCTGTTAAAAATCTAGGACAACTTTTGAGATTGTTCGCAGTAATGCCCGTCAGGTCCGCACCACTTAGGTCGGCACCACTTAGGTCGGTACTAGTCAGGTTGGCATCCCTCAGGTTGGCACCACTTAGGTCGGCACCCCTCAGGCTGGCAAAAATCAGGCTGGCAAAACTCAGGTTGGCACCACTCAAGTTGGCATCCCTAAGATTGGTAAGCCACAGGCTGGCTCCACTCAGATCGGCGTCACTAAGGTTGGCATCCCTAAGGGTGGCAAGAAAGAGGTTGGCACCACTAAGATCTCGCCCACTCAGATCTGTATGAGCTAAGTTACTACCTGGTTTTATCTTACTTTCTTTTGGTTCTAAATGATCAGCAAAAGAACATGTTGGTGTAATTATAATAGCCAGTATTCCTGCAATTGCTAATGCTTTCTTCATTTAGAAATCTTTTTACTTATTATTTTAGATCGACTGTCAATTAAATTTTTTGTTAGCAAGTTAGGGTTGGCGCGGGGTCTTATCTGATCAGTATGTCTATGTAAACCCCGAAAGAGATTTAAGATATTTTTTTGATTTCTAAAAGAAAGTTCTAGATATCAGCGACAAAAGCAAGGGTTTAGATGAAATGATAAAAAAGGTTACCGCTTCATTTTAGTAAAACTTATCTTAAATACCTAATCTGATGAAAATCTTGGACCAATAATTAGTGAGTATGTCTTTATTATCTATTGAAAAATGAGGACTTGTGTCGCTATATAGGATGACTCCATTTCGGTTGACTACGCTACATTGATCCTCTAAACAGAGTTCATCATGAGGATCAACAAATAAGACAGATTTTGATTTCTTAGCAATGTCAATAAAAACATTATTCAATCCAATTCGATCATCAATGCTTATAGTCTTTTCTACAGTGCATTTTTTTATATCTCCTCTTCTGATGATTTCTTGCCAGAAGTTTACTGTGCTTGGGCAAACTTTAGGGATATCTCCAATTAGGATAATTTTCCCTCCCTGCTGCTCAATAATTTGAGATAGAACAAGTAATCGATTATATAAGATTTGTAAATTCTTATATTTCTGCTTCCGGGGTGATCCATTAAAATCGCCTACTGCCAGTCGATCTCTCGAAATACTTATAAACAGATAGTCTCCAACATTTAGGTGCTCACGAAAAAATTTATTATAAGCATTACCAGCATCTTTGATGCAATTGTACTTGCCGCATTGATCTTCTGTACCTATCAGGTTGTAAATTAGTCCTCGCTCAACAAGTGTATTAAGTACAAACTTTGATCCAGTTTGTTTTAATGCATTGTCGATGCTCCAGTGATGATTTGAAGCATGACTGTCTCCAATAAGGAAAATATTTCCTGATTCTGTTTTCCCCTTTCTGGGGACGAGGCAGTCTTCGAATGCACTCTCAATTCTTTGAGGCAAATGACAGTATAAATCTTGCAGAGGATATCCAAATCTTATGAAATGTGATGAAGGGTATATTTTATTCCCGATGTTTGCAAGGAAATCCTTTACAAACGTCCTTGTAATTATTAATAGTGAAAGTGAGGTAAATATTACAGCACCTGTTCCAGTCAAAAGAGTCTTCCATCGCTTTCCAAACCAGTTCCCTTTACGAAGTGGTGTCTCAATCCAATTATATGAAGTAACTGAAATACCCAATATCATAGTAATTTGGATAGGCACTGACCACCAGTGAATTCCAATCGTCCAACGACTTATTGAAAGAACACCCCAGTGCCAAAGGTAAAGCGAATAAGAGATTAAACCTATATAAACGACTTTGGGATGGGAGAAAAATGCGAATGTTCTTGTTTGCTTTTTCAAAGAAGCGATAAGAGCTGCCGAAAGCAAAACCACTGCAATGGTGGATGTTGTCGCCAATGATATCGGCAGGTACATTACACTAATAATCAGTGTTAGCAAAAGGAGCGGCGGCGCCTTTTCAAGAAACTGTGCGATAGATTTTCTTTTTTGAAATCTAATAAATATCAAACACCCTGCTGCCATTTCCCAAAACCTAGTTGGCATTAGGAAATATGCGGCTGATTGGTTGATTGGATAGAGATAGACAAATCCAATCAAAGATGCAATAGCTAGTGTTCCAACTATCAGAAATAAATTGCGAGCACCATTCTTAGTTTGGTTTCCAAAGCCAGAGAACCAAAACAGGAAGGGAAAGAGTATGTAGAACTGCTCTTCAACACCAAGCGACCAAGTATGCGTGAATACATTGAGCTCTGTTGCTTGAGCAAAGTAGTCAGTTGATTGTTTTAACAAATATATATTAGATAATCCAAATAACGATGTTATGCCTGTTCTCAAAGAAAAAATAGGATTTTGATTGAATAAGCAGATCATAATACTTGCGATAAGAACAAAAATTGATAGTGCTGGAACTAATCGTTTTATCCTTCTTTCATAAAATCCACTTATAAAGTCTTTGAAGTTTTTACTTGGTCTTTGATATAAAGATGATGTTATGACGAATCCTGAAATAACAAAAAAGATATCAATGCCTAGATATCCACCAGGTAAGATATTTTTGTTGAAGTGATTTATGATGACAGCGACTACGGCAAATGCACGCAAACCATCAATCTCTGGACGATATCCACTTTTAATAGATGATGATTTATTTTCATTAATAATGGTAGACACTAAATTTTTCAAATAATAGTTGATTATTTTATTTTATATCCTTAAAATCCTCATTAGATTTTCTTGCTTAATTTTTTTGACTAGCTTTGTATGAAATACTACTAATGCATGTTATGTAAATTGTTTAAGTTTTCTCTTTCTTCGAACCGAACTCAATTTCGGTTCGTTACTTAGTCTGTAAAAGTTTAAATAAAATAAGGATATAAGAGAGTTTATGTAATAATATTGACTAATCTAATCGACTAAATTATTAATAAGAATCTAAGTGCGAGAGGCAACCACAGACATAGAAGCAGCATTAGTAAAAGAGTAATAGCATAAACATTTGGAATGTAATGCTCTTTAAAAATTTGTGTCTTCATTAACTATCTCGCTTTCTTAAGTTTGATTTCTCTTCTGATAAGCAGAGCTATAACTACAACACACATATTCATTAGAAATATGTCTAATGGCATTTAATAAAAAGTCTCTAATCAATTAATAGCAAATATATTGATCTGTGAATCAAGAAAGGGTTACAAAAATTTATTGGCTTAATAATAAGGAATATATAAATTAAATTTATGCTTAGATATTTCAGTTGTTATTAACTTACAAATGTATTATTCAGAAACTAAAGCGATAATCGGTGGTTTAGACCATGTCCCAATATTAATCTTCATAGTAAATTTTTTTCAAAGGTAGGTTTGATTCTATAGCAGCAAAAGTAATTGAAATTAAAGCAGAAGAGCTAAAGGTAAAAGTCGTTGAAGTTAAAGAAGAAGCAGAATAATGGCAAGAAAAAGTTAAAAAGAGGTTTTTATCCCTTTGCGTTAGAGCAACTTTCAATCAATAAAAAAGTTTGGATAAATTTTAGATAAAAATCTTTAATACTTGAGATCCCTGTTATAAATTATCTGATGTGCCTTTTATTAGTCAAAATTTTCTTTATTCACTTTCCATTATTTCAGCATAATCAGAACAGACATTAACACTAAACCACTCTAATGCCGACCAAGTTCTTTTTTGATAAGTACCAGCAGCAATACTTACAAAACAATCATTCTCATACCAACTTCGATAACTGGGATTTACTCCAGTGCCTTTTAATCTGTTTTCTAGGCCTTTTCCATATTTTTTAATTACAAGATTTATGGCTTTATACTCAATTTCTCTTTGCCTTTCATCAGCAAATGCTCCAAAAGATATAAAAAAAAGGATTGATGCAATAAGTAAATGTTTCATTGATTCTTCTCTTTTTTATATGTAGGTAATTTTATGTTGACTAATTAATTTTTTAAAATCCCCAACTCTTTTTTGTCCGTTTTTTAATGGTCTTGAGGAGTCAAGTATAGCTGCACAACATAATTGCCAACAAGATTTTTCATCTAGGTCTAATTTCTCGCATATTTTTTTTGGGGCTTTAAAAACTGTATTTATTTCTGAAATGTGTTGAGTGGTTTCCCATAACTCTCCTTCAAGAAAGTCAAGTTCAATAGCTGATAATAATTCTGTGGCTATGTAATCTTTGATTAGCTCAGTTAATTCCAAAATAATTTACTAAATCAGAGGAAATTAAATTATCTCTTAGTATTTATATAGCAAGATAAGAAAGAAGGAGCTAATTTCTTCTTAACTTAGATTGATTATCAATCATGATACCCAATTTTAGAAACAATATTTCCTGAAACAGGATCAGTAACTCCAAGTTCAGGAGACAACTCTTCCATAAATCCCCTAACCTCATCAAGGTGAGCAACCATCGCTGGTCTTTGAGCAGCAATGGCTTCAGAACTTTTCCAAATACCAACAAAACAGTAATCATAATTACCAGTTTTAGCGATATATCTTTGAGTCATCCCCTCAAAATTTGTTTTATCTATTACTTCAAAATACTTATCTACACAATCTGTTTTCAATTTAAATCGAACAACATTCATAAAATTTTGGATAGTCATAAAAAAAGGAACTCATTACCTCTTATTTTAGATCGACTTTCAATTACTTAAAAGTTTGAATAAAAATCTCGATTTCTCTCGAAAACACTTAAAGCTTGTTTGACGTGCTTTTCATTAGCCAGAAATTTATTTCTCATTCATATCTGTGCTTCAAGAGAAAAGTACAATGCTTAAAAGGTGTGTTGAAAAATATTAAAACGGTCAATTCTAGATTCATTATTCATCAATGTTCCTATTAAGGAAAGAAAGTGTAAGTATGAATTTTTGTTTAGTTCAGCATTTCAAATCTAAAAAAAGCCTTTTAAAAACCTATTGGCAGAGGTCTTGAAAGTGCCTAGACCTCCCAATCTATTTCATAGTCTTCATCAAAATCTTTTTTCCACACCCTAGCAAGTTCTCCTAAAAGAGTTTTTACTTCCATATCCGTGACTCCATATTCTTCTTGGAATTTGGTGAAGATGACTTTAATTTCGTTATAAGTTTGCCCTAGTAATATTGTTTTATGATCTTGATTTGTAATTTAATTTTTATCTACTACTTCTCCGCCATGTTCTCTTGCTATTACATCTAAGCACCGAAGAATCTCTTTATTATCTAAAAGATCTGTTTCCGTTAAATATCTAAGAAGAGTTCGTATTTGATCTATAGTATTTTCTTGTAATTCCTTCATTAATAATTAATTATCATCTGCAAATAAGGATAGCAACCATATGATTTTTGTTAATTGAATTCGGTCATCAATAAATTCCAACCAATTAATGAAGCCTCTTTATCGAAAGATTCTCTTTCCTCGCACATAAAGCCATGATCAGCGCCTTCAACTTCAACATAAATAAATCTCTCTTCTGATGGGTCTACTTTTTTAAATCTTTTTTTTATTTCTAATCTATCTTCCAAGGGAATTAAATCATCTGAAGAGCCGCAAATAAACTTTAATTTTCCAGAAACTTTTTCAAGTACATCTATAGGTGCTAAGTTTGTATCCGATCTTGGCGCTGTAACCCCTGCTCCATAAAAACAAAATGAACTTTCTATACCTTTTAACGAGGAAGCAATAAGTGCTGCATGACCCCCAAAACAAAATCCAATAATTGAGATTTTCTTTTTTGGATATTTTTCTTTAACCCAATTTATAGCAGCAGAAATATCATCAATAATATTTTTTGAAGTTGTTAAACTTTTATGATATCTGCCTAATTCCAAATCTTCTTCGCTGTATGCTAAATCCAGTTTTGGAGCTGTTCTACCGTAAAGAGGTAAGGCTAATACAGAAACATTTTGTTGGGCTAATTTTTTAGAAAAACTCCTCATCCAATTATTAATCCCAAATACCTCTGGTAAAACTATTGATATATATTTACAATCATTACCTGAATCTACCCACCAAGATCTAAGAGGCAAATCGCCACTATAAATGTTTGTCCAATTCCCTTCCATTTTTTTAATTTAAGAAGTTTTTGTCAATAAAGAGAGAGTTTTATCCCTAAATTTTATATCGATTGTCAATGTAAATTTTCCTTATTCTTTTATTTATAAATTAAATCTTAAATTAGGTAGAGAAACTTATATGGAGGTTGTAAATGTATAAGTTATGCAAATCAACTTAAGTAGTCGTTATTACTAATTAAATATATCTGTTTTTAAATGAATATTTTTGTCTTTGAAAACCTCCTAAAACATACTTTTTCTTGAAATAAAGATTGACAAGACATTCAAAAAAAAAACTTCTATAAAGTAATAACTTCTTTTATGAATATGTTTTTAACAAACAAGACGCGTTTAAAAATTAAGGATATCGTTAAGAGGATTGCATTAGATGAACCTGTTTCATTGGAGGAAAGAATTTATGTAGACAAGTTTTCAAAAAATAATTCAACTATATGGACATGGCTGAAGAAAGCTAATAGCTTGAGAAGATATGGGAAACAAAATTCAGATGGAATAAATGGACTTATCCAAAATCTTGGTCTTGATGGTTTAGATACTGAAAATCATTTTGATCCCAAAAATGATGATCTTGCTGATTGGTTTACTGGATCTCCTGATTGGGTTAGGAGAAGCTGAATCCAAAATTAATAATACTAAAACTGTAGTTCCAAAAAAATTTAACTTAAGTAAATCTAAAAATAAGGAGTGTATGGAACTTCTGTTTTCATTGCGTCACCATAGTAACTTTCAGCTGACCTTACTAAGATCCAATAAATGAAATTTAGAAATGATTTCTCCACAAAATATATATCACTTTTCTTATTCAAAACAAAATCTAGAATAAAAACAACGTAGAAAATACTTAATAGAAGAGATTTAGATTCTCTTGCTTAATTTGCAACTTCAAGCTTTGAATGAAATGCTACTTTCCCGTGTTTTATTAATCGATTTGAATTATTAATTATTGAAGATGTAGTTGAGTATTAAAAGTTGATTATGAACAATTTTTTATTAAATACCAAGCTTCCTTTGCTGTATCAGCATATTGAAAAATAGATAAATCATTTTCTCCAATTAAACCCATTTCAGATAGGAATTGAAAATTAATAACCTTTTCCCAGTAGCTTCTGCCAAATAAAATGATTGGAATATTCTTCTTCATCCCAGTCTGTCTTAATGTTAATAATTCAAATAATTCATCTAAAGTCCCAAATCCTCCAGGAAAAAAAACTGCAGCAGCTGATCTCATAACAAAATGAAATTTTCTCATGGCAAAATAATTAAATTTAAAACATAATCCTGGAGAAATAAAAGAATTGGGATGTTGCTCATTAGGTAGGCTTATATTTAAACCAATAGACTTACATCCAGCATCAAAAGCTCCTCTGTTAGCAGCTTCCATAATCCCTGGTCCGCCGCCAGTAACTATTACATGTGAATTAGAACTTTTTGATTTGCTATCTAGTGAGATTAATTTAGATAATTCTCTTGCTGCAGCATAATAATGTGAGAGTGAGTGCAAATTTTTTAATCTCTTCATTTTTACCTTTGAAGATTCAGATTTAGGATTACTGGAAAGAAGTTTTTCTGCATCATCTAGTCTTCTTTTAGATTTAATTTCTTCTGATATATGAACTCCTCCAAAAACAATTACGGTTGAAATTATATTTTCTTTTTCAATTACTTGCTCAGGCTTTGTAATTTCAAGGAGCATCCTCACTCCTCGCATTTCATCAGCATTCAATAAGTCAATATCTTCGTGAGCAAGTTTATATGTACTAGATTTTAAAATTGCTTCTAAATTACTAGCAACTAATTCAACCTCGTTACTTCTTTCTTGTTCAAAATTGCAATTAAATTTGTCATTCATATTGTTCACCATTTTGTTATTTGTAATATCAATTTGAATTCGCAGTTTTCTTAACTAAAGGATTAAACATTAATCTTTTGATTTGATTATTTTCCCAAATCCAATAAACGGGTGGACTGTTTCTAGCTTTAATTAGGCTTAATTTGTTTAGTTTTTGAGGAACAAATTCTTTTTTGGGATCAAAAAAATTATCTCTGATAGGTTGATTTAAAATAATGCTCCCTCCTTTGCCCGAGATTGACCTGTGATAAGTTCCAATAGGAATTTCAAGTGCTCCCATGGATCTTTTAAGATAAATTACATGATGTGGCTCATCCCAAGTTGGATTTATCAAAATAAATTTCCGCTCACCAGAAATAACTAAATTATGATCAATTTGATGATTGTGTACGTAGTACTGTTCATACTCAAATTCATCTGGAGGGGATATAGCCTCTCCTGAATGCATAACTACATCACAACCATTAGTTGACTCTATGCCTGCATCAAAAAAAGTTACTTTGGGAGTTTCTCTAAAAATAGTTGTAGGGCAGAATTTTAACTCCATGATTAAACCTCTCTGCTAGTGAATTAATAAATATGATTAGAATTTATTTACAAAAAATAATTATTTAGTGATACTTAGTTGCAACAAACTAAACAATCCTCCTCAGATGGATAATCCATACAACTTTGTTTTAGAGTTTTTTCTAACAGTTCCAGTTTCTTGAGGTAATCAAGATCTCTCAAATCTTTTTTTGGAACAGTAAATTGAGTGTGCAGTTTCATTTTGGCCTCCTATTAATATTGTTGTTTGTAACCATTCCAAGTTTGATTAAACCTTAATCCAAGATATATAATTAAGGTTGTCCAAAAAAGAATCTCTAAACTTAAATTAGTCATTTACTTTCCCTCCTTTTTTACTAACTGAGCTTTAGTATGGATTAAATATAAAAATCAAGCGTAAGAATACCTAAAAAGATCAAATACTAATCACAATAAATTTTGCAATGACTATTTGTAGGATGAGCTATGCATTCTTTATCCCAATATTTTTTTAATTCTTTCTTGGGTAATTGATAATTAAAATCATGCATTCTCCACATGTCTGAAGTTGCATCTCTTAGAGCGGTGAACGGAGTAGTGAGTTTCATAAAACCTCCTTTATCTCTACTCCTTAATTATCCTCCTTTTAACTTGAAATTAATAGAGTATTATTACCCGAGTATTAGTGCTTTGTGGTTGTCACGACTATATTTTCTAATTCATTAGAAGTAGAAATAACCCAGGATTCAAAAGCACTTCATCGATTTTGCCGACAGTTAGGTGTATAAGTCTCGAAGAGGGCAAAAAATTCCCTATTATTTTTTAGAAGTTTTGAAATTGGTAGAAAAAGCTACATCATTTGAAGTTTCAAATGAATAATTTGTATATATAAATCCAATTTACTTATTATGGAATTCGCTAAAAAAATTATGACCGAAAAAGCTGAAAAGCTTAATGGTAAAGCTGCAATGCTTGGAATGTTTGCTCTAGTTGGAGCATACTATTTTACTGGTCAAATTTTGCCAGGTATCTTCTAAAAAAATTTCTTTTTGAATTTTTTTGGGGGCTTATCAAGCCCCTTTCTTATTTTTCGGTTTTTGATAGCGATTTTCAATCACAACTCTCTATACATACCTCTAATAATTTTTCAGAAGAAATCTATTTTCGCAACTGTGAAGGCAACCATAGAAAGCATACTTGGGATCTGAATGATTTTTGAATTGTTTATTTCTAAAAGTATTCATAATCAAATTCCCTTTGCTTTTTTTTCAAGCTAATAAATTAATTTGTCCAACCATAAAGTGTTGTTAATCTTTTTTTTAAGTATTTCATTCTATATTTACTCGTTAAGTTAAACCTCAATCAGTGGAACTAACTTAGATGTAATGAATCAAATTTACTAGAACAAAAATAATGATTGTGAAAATAGTGAAATGTTTAATTAAAGAGTCATTTAATAAAAAATAATCTAATTTCTACTCAACTTTGATCGACTGTCAATCAAAAAAAAATTATTTTTAATCACGCATAGAAATGGTCCAGTTGGAAAGGTCAAAGTGTTATTTGAATCCCAATATTGTCGTTACAGAAATTTAGCTACATAAATCAAAAAATTGATCCAAGAATTCTGGTATTAAAGAGGACATAAAAATTAGCGTTTTATTTTAAAAGTAAAGTATGCAAACCCACCAAGTAATAAAAGACTTAGAACTCCATAAGTAATCGCTATGCCGTAAATGTGCGTCATTTATTTATAAAGATATAAGTAGAATATAGATAAACTAAGAAAACTCCAATAGCAATAAAACTTCCATAAATAAGAAAGTTCCAAATTTTATATAATTTAGGCTTTTTAAACTCTTTTTCTTTTTGTTTAGTAATCATTTACTTTCTTTCTCTTTTGTAGCAGCATTACCTTTTGCTCTTAATACCAAAGTTATTGTAAGGGCAGCGCTCAATATCACAGCATCAATTAATAGGTGTGGGGAGATATTCATTTGATTACGAGAGAAATAAGAAGAGACATTATCTTTTCAGCAATAAATCTATTAATCATCAAAAAAGAGGGTTTTATCCCTCTAAGTTTAGATCGATTGTCAATCTCTGCCTATTTTAGCTTTTAAGCTTTTCTTAAAAAAAGTATTTTATTTAGCCAGAACAAGAGAAGGCACCAGCAAGAATATTTTTAAAAATTGGTGCTTGACCCAATGCGTACAAGAAAAAAGTTGATGATGTGAGAGTAATAGCTATTTTAGAAACTCTATTAAATCTTAAATTTGATACTTTTGAAAATGTAGAATTCATTTATTTATTAATGTAATGAATTTATATTAACTGCAAAAATTAAATATTCAGCATCAAAATTTACCAAAGATTAATCTTATTTCTTTTTTGCTTAGCTTCCATTTTTACTAGTTCAAATTCTTTTTTAGAAACTACTCTTATTTTGTATTCTGGATATCTTGTCTCCCTCCATTTATTGATCGAAATCGCTACTCCTTCGAAATCTTGGTCACAAATATTAACCCATAAAACCTTAGTTTCAACTTCTTTGTAGAATTCCCAACTAGTAGGTGAAGCCATAAAAAATTAAATTAAAAATTTTACAATTGCTGAAAAAGTCTATAAATTTTATTATGTGATTCATTAGCTAAAAATTTTCTTATTGAATATTAATGGATTTAGATAAAAATATAGTGTCTGAATTAAGTGATAATAATAAACTTCAAACAAAAGATTTTCATCACTTTTAACTTCTAATTAAGCATTACTAATATTTAGACGAGCTTTAAATAAAAAAAACTCAGGGAAGAAGGGGGCAAAAATCGCCCCCTCTTGGTGAAACTCTTCCAAAGAAACACCATTAAAATTTTATTCTGAAATATGCAAAGTTAAACAAATTAAAAAATTATGCGGCCTTTTTAAAAGGATTCATATTCCTCAAAAAGTTTTTACTTTTGTGGGCATTTATCTTTCTATATCTTTGATTTATATCCAGGATATATTTTCTAGCTTTCTTATCACTTTCAATTTTCTGTTTTCTAAGACGTAAAGCCTTTAAATCTTCAATTGACATGAGGCCATCATGTTGGGAATTAAAATGATCAAATTTCATCAGTTTAAGAAATTAAGTACCTTCTTCAAGTGCCAGAGTAACAACCTCATCTTTATTTGCAATAGAGATAATTAACCAACTTAATTTAATAAGTTATGTTCAGTAAGATATGAATTTAAATATTTAAACCTTTAAATAAACAAATTTTTATAATCAAGAAAAGATTTTGATTGAATTAGATGGAACTTCTACCGATACCAATGATTCTCCGTAATGTGACTCGGCTGATCTTATTAGTAACCAATAAAAAAAGTTAACTAAAGCTTTCTCCACGAGGATTTAGAAACTAATCTAAATAACCTAATAAATTTTGTAATAGCAATATACAAAATAAATTTATCAAGTAATCAAGATATTTATCTCAAAAAAACATAGGTTCATATTGATTAAGAAAAATTTGCACTCTCAAGCTTTATGCATCCGACTAAATCCTCGTGGAGTATTGGAATTTAGCCCACTCTTTTTTTTTTTGCAAAAGGAAAATACCGCTATAAGCAAGCAAGATTACCTAATATTATATTTGATTCTTAATAAGCCTTTATCGGTTAATTAGATCAATAGTATCTAGGCATATGTTGGTGTTAACTATGGTATAAGCATGCTACGAGAATTATGTCATATCAATAGATTCAGTATTTTTGCTTATTGATATATTCATTCTTGGAATAATATCATCATTGATGACAAAAGAAGGTTTAATTGTGAAAAAACTAATTAAATTTTTGAAATTATTTAAAAGAAGAATTGATATTCTCAGCGCAGAGGCTCAATTGAAATTTATATTGGAAAATTAATCATGGGAATCCTACATTGCCCTATTTGTGTCGTTCTAGCCTTTAGTTCCTTTTTTATAGGAGTTACTCGTAGTTATATGTTCTTTATTCTTTTTAGGGAGTTCGTGAGAGAAGATTCTAACTTCAAATTGAAGCTTGGTTCCACTTAAGGGTTGACAGCTAAGTATAAATACTTTATTAATAGAGTGTAGTAAGTGCTACTAAATCGTCCGATCTACCCTTTGATAGACCGCAGTATGACTCAAGCCATAGGACGGGGACTTGAGCAAGTTCTGGAGCTGCATCATGGTAAACATGTATTTCAATGGAAAGTCATTCGTATATTGTAAAAATCAAGAACTAAAGGTAATAAAACTTACTTATAGAGGGTCTATTTACTTGAAATAAGATTTCTAATTTCTTTTTAGATATTTAATCATCATTTGTTTAAAAAGTACTATGAAATTTATTAATTCTCCTTTTGCCATACTGGGCAAGAGAATCAACGCATTAGATAACTTAAAAAGGAATCTTATAGATGAGGATTTTTAGAGACGAGAAAGAGATAATCAGCGCAATCTAATTAAATCTATTTAATAAGAATTTGAACATTGTTGTTATTTCTATATTGATTAGAAGAGAAATTAAACTTGAAAAAGCTAGATAATTTATACTCATCAAATTCATTTTCAAAAAAGCTTGATCATTTATTGAAGGTTTTTAACTTAGTATTGATTTATACCTTATAAGAAAAACTTATGGTTAAGATATTTTTTGCCTATTTAAGAAATCAAATATTCGTATATTTCGTAACTAGAAATTAATTTAGGAATAATTAATTTATAAACATAATATACAAGTATAATGCAACCTATTTCTGAAGAACTATACAAAAAATTAGTTGAGAGTTCTAAAAAATGAGAAAGTTACTAATTGCTTTATTAGCTTTAGATATAGGCGTTAGTCTTTCTAAAGTTTATATTTTTACCTGAAAATTAAATTACTTAAAAAAACTAATTATTTTTTCTGAAGAAAAGAATTAAATATTAGTTATTGTTTTTTATGATTTTTATTTTATAAAATAAATAATTAAACCAATAAAAAAACTACCTACAAGAATTAGGATCATTAATATGGCTATTAACTTTGCTAGTCCCATAAAGATAAATCTGAATTTCCTTTAGATCTTTGCATCCAATAAATTTTCCAAAAATTATCCACTTTTTAAAAATTGAAGTAAATGTTGGCAAGTCATTGTTAGGTTTTCTTTTATAGGTAAATTTCTAACCTAATGTAAAAATACACATAACTATATTTTCACTTAAAAATTCTAATCGGTGAATTTTGGTTATTTCTGCCTTTTCTTGAATTACATCACCAGAAATCATTTTTTCAAATCCTTTCGCATTTATAGGATTACCACTTGGTCTTATTAATAGAAAATCTGAAGTTGCATTTTTAACAAAAAATGAGGCCATTTTTTTTTGGATTAGAAAATTCATTTAATAATGAAATTATTGTTTCTTTATCATTCATAAAAAATAGGCGAGATATTTTATTTATTCAAGTTTAGATCGACTATTTTAAAAGTACATATAGTAAATGTGATAATTTAAAAAAATATTCGCTAGGATATCTATTATTTTATAAATTTTGATGCAAACAATAGTTAATTCTTTAAATAAATTATTACCTGCTGGTAAAAAGGTTAAAAAATATTTGCCTTTTTTTATTGGATTTAAATTACTTACATTTACTGGTTTTATTACTTATATAATGAATCGTTAAATGATATTATCTTCACATAAAAAAGTAATCAAATAAAAGTCTAGAGAATAAAGAAGCACGAATAAAACGTTTTAAGTCTATGTCTAGTAGTGAAAGACAAAAATTAATTTTAAAGAAGATGAAAGCTAAAGGAATAGAACTAGGTAGCGGAATACCTAATAAAAAATATGATAGTACTGAGGTTTATGAATTAATTAATATTGCTAATTGCTTCTAAGAGTTAAGAAATAAATAGTAAGAAAAATATTTATGTTTATAGATTAAAGCTTCTTATATTGGTTCTCTTAATGCAGTAATAATTAATCCACCTATCAATGCGAGATTCATAAACACCGCTCTTTGATGGAAAGGGAAAACATGAAAAATTATTGTTGTTGGAATAAGAAAAAGTAACAAAAAAACTGAACCGATTTTTTGATTTTCTCCAAATATAAAAAATCCTGAACCAAAGATAAGACATATAATAGCCCCTACTAGAAGAATAGATGAAATTGGATCGGGAATACCCTTTGAAGAAATATATTCAACTGTTCTTTCAAAACCATTTATTTTTCCAGGTATGGCTGAGATAAATATTGCAGAAATTGATACTCTTGAAAAAAAATCTAAAAAAGATTTGATACTTTTATTTTTAAAAAATGGAATCTCCATATTTTTTTATAAGAAAAAATTTTTATGCAATAATTAATTTAACTTAAATTAAAAATGTTTAGGAAATTACTTTTAACTTCTTTTTTACTTTTTAGTTCCTTCATAACTATTTATCCTTCAAGAAAACAAAATACTAATTTGCTTGATTATTGTTTTTCTCTTGAAAAAATAATTTCTATAAATTCAGTAGAAAAAAGTAAAAATTTATCAAAGAAGTTTAAGCCTTATGCAAGAGATATTACTTTATTAGGTACTAATAAAACAAAAGGTGCTTTAGCTAATAAGATAATTGATCAATATAAAAATTCTAAAAAATTATTTATTGTAACTTTTGTGCCAAATCAATTTTATTGTTTAGCAGGATATTGGATTGAGGTAGCAAAACCAGGAACATTTAAATCAATTTTTTATAAGAAAAGCAAACAAAAAATGAATGAATATAAAGATATTAAAATGGAGGTAAATGGATTTATAAATGATATTAATTCAGAATATCAATCGATAAAAAAGGAAATTAATGATCTCTTTTAGAAAATTAAAATTCTCTTTCTAGAGTGAAAAATCTATCTGTTATATCTGATTAATTTTTCTATATTGCGAAAAAAATATTAGAAATCTAAAAAGAAAATTCACATATAATATTTAATTGACTTTAATATATATTAAATACTATAAAATGTTATGAACATTTATTTATTCTGGATACTATTTTTGGCTCTATGGGCAATTGTTCCTCTTATGATAATTAAGGGTAAAGTTGACGAATCACCAAAAATTAAAACATCACCAGAAATTAAATCAAAGAAAAAAGGTTGGTTTAACTAATAATTAATCAAATTTTTGACGAAAACTCCTGCTTTATGAGATTTATCGGTTCAAATTTATTTAATATTATTTTTTAAAGTTTATTTAAGTTTGAAAATTAAACTACTAGATGCCTCAATTTTTAATATATGGAAAGAAATATTAATTACCTTTTTCTAGTTGTTATTGGTGGAAAAGCGCCAAAAGCAAATATTGAATTGCACGATGTTAGATGGGTAATAGGAACAAAAATTGAGGATACTTTTGAATCCTTAAGAAAGGATTGGTTTGGATCCATTGAGGGACTACATATTGATAGCTATAAAAAAATTAAATATATTGACGGATATAAAATCAATTTGAGAAATATAAAAAAGTGCAAAACAGGAAGAAAGAATTTAAAAAAAGATATGAAAAATAATAAAAAATTATGGTTTGTTAATCTTGGTGGGTATCAAAATGACTCTATGCAAGAAAGACATGAATTTGGTCTAGTTGCAGCTTCAAGTTCAATAGAGGCAAAAAACAAAGCTAAATCTAAATGGCTAAATGGTTATGAAAAAAAGCATAAAGATGATATTGCCTCTTTAAAAAATTTATGTACTTTAGATGATTGTGCAGTTATAAAAAATATAGATAAATGGGAAATAGAGTTAGCATTAGATGGTAAGTTTGTTAATGAAAATAATAATCCTGACTGGTATGGTTATAAAAGAATAGATAAAATATAAAAAAGTTTAGCCTCTTGTAATTTAAAAATATCTTGGCTAATTTTTTAATAGTTCAAGTATATTTGTCTAAGGAAAAGATTATAAAGAACTTGATTTTCTTAGTAAATAAATTCCACCTCCCATAGAAATAAAAACAGGTAACCACGCCGCAAATATTGGGGTTAATAAACCTTTTACTCCAAATGAGCTGAAGACAAATGACATTACATAATAAATCAATATAAGAATTACGCTTAATCCAAATCCCTGACTTTTAGATGATCTTAAGTTAGATTTAGAGCCCAAACTGCTACCTATTAAACCAAATACTAAGCATGCACAAGGTAGAGTGAATTTTTCTTGAATACGGACTTGGATTCTTCTTATTTCTTTAAGGTTTCCAGTTTTTTTATATATTTTTTCTGCTTTTAAAGCCTGCTTCAAAGTCATTTCAGTTGCATCTTTAGGAACTTTTGCTAACTCCAAGGGCCCCTCGACAAATGGATATGTGTATTCTTTAAATTGAATATTTGTGGTTTGTCCGTCTGGTGATATGGACACTATACTTCCATCATAAAATATCCAGGAAGAATTTTTTTTATCAAATTTTCCAGTCCTTGCTTTTAAGATTTGTTGAAAATTTTCTCTTGAAAAATCCAATACTGTTACGCCCTGCATAATGTTGTTTTCATACAATGAAGCATAAAATATATGAGTAAGATAAGTATTGGTTTTTGTTGGCTTTTTAGTTGCTCCATTTATCCGAGAGCCATATCTTGAAAACATAATATTATCTTTTCCTTGTTCAGCGCTAAAAGAGCTTCCTATCCCAGCTCTTAAGGTTGTTTCAGCTAACTTATTACTTGCTGGTACTAAATTATCATTAAAGTAGAAAGTCAATCCAGTCATAAATATTGACAGAGCAATGGCTGGAGAAATGATTCTTGAAGTTTTGATACCTAACGATTTCAGCGCTATTAATTCAGAATTGCTGGATAATTTCCCATAGGCTAATAGGGTAGAAAGTAAAACAGCCATTGGGAATGATAAAACTAAAAAGCTGGGCAAACTAAAAAAAAGAACTTTTAAAGCTAAAAATAAAGGCAAACCAAATTCAACTATTTTCCTTATTAGATCGAACATTACCCCTACAGATAATGAAATAACGGTAAAAGCAGAAATGGCAAATATCATTGGAGGTATTATTTGCCCTAATAACCATCTATCGATTAATGGTATTGAATACCAAGGAATACTAATTTTATTAATGCTTTTTTTTATTAGTGATTGATTTAAAAGTTTCAAAAGGAAATTATTTAATTTTTACTATCTTTATAATTCATTATAAAATATCAACGATTTAGGGATCAATATTAATTCCTGATTATGGAGAAAATTAATTTTGTTTAATCTCTAAAATAAATCACAAAGTAATTTATTTTCACTTGCAGTAAAAGAAAAAATTTGGTTTCTTAAGAATAAAGAGAAAATTAATGAAAAATAAAACTTTATTAAAAGATTGTAAGTGTATACACTGCCAAAACAAGTTAGAACAGATTAATAGTTCAAGATCATATTGGGAAAAATTAATTTCAAGTAAAAATTTAGCCTAGCTTCTCTTTAAATCTTTGAAAGTTTCTGTTAATCCCAAACTATTAGATTTTTTATAGTTATCCTTATCAAGAAATAAAGTTACCCTGGCTTATCTTTATTTAAATCCTCTTATGTAATTTCTGTTTACTTAGCTTTTTGTTCTTTTTTGTATAGTGTATTTTCTTTATTTAAGAGAAAAAGGATTATTAAGATACAAGCAGGAATTAAAATAAAATCTAAAGACATATTTTCTATTTAATTTATTTTATATCTAGCAAAAAAATAAAAATTTGACATTATTCTAATGCTTTTAGTTTTTATTAAATTAATAAAAGTATTATTTAAATGTTTATTACATTTGCTTACGCTTAAAAATAAAAAAAGCTTACAAGTATCCCACTGGTAAGCTCATGACGAACTAGCTAAATTCAAATTTTCAGATGTTAACCAGCTAAGCACTTCCTAAATGCTTTCCTAATCTTAATAAGTAAAATTACTTATCGTGAGTATAAATGCTTATTTTAGTAAAAGATATCTATAAATTCAAAGAAACATTGAATCAAAAATTTTTCATTAATCATATTTTTTCAATAAAAAATACAGAATATTGAACTGATAATGCTTAACTAAATAGAAAATGCCGCTTGGTTTACTTAAATTAACATTTGTGTTACATTAGTTAACAATTATATTATTTTAATGTCGAATTCAGAAGTTACAACAGAATCAGGTGGAAGACAGAACATGTTCCCTTCCGAGACGAGACCTTATATTGATGAATCAGTATCTTATGATGGTTACCCTGAAAATGCGGAAAAAGTAAATGGTAGATGGGCTATGGTTGGTTTTGTAGCATTACTTGGAGCTTATGTCACAACAGGACAAATTATCCCAGGTATTTTTTAATAATAGTTGTAATTAATTATATAAATCCCTTCTTTCGATAAGTACTACTTACAGTTTTGTCCAAGACTTTTATTCATTGAAAATTAACTATAAACTAATTGAATTTAAAGATAATTAACCATTATTGGATTAATTTAGTCTTGTGAACAAAAAAAACCAAATAAATGTTATTGCATTAAGTCCAAATATTATTCCAAGAAAAATATATGCAAATTTTTTGCCAATAAACGCTGTATCTGGTTCAAGTTTTACTCTCATTAAATTATTTTTTTAAACTTTTCATTGGTAATTTTAATATTGTTTTTTAAAACTTTTCTTAGTTTGTATGAGGTTTAAACAAATGAAAATTATCAAAATAAGCCAAAATAACACTTCCAAACCTATATTTAACATTAGCAATGACGAAAATCAGTAAAATAAATCTAGTTCTATTAACTCCATTGCAGTAGAGTTTTTATACTGATTTTTGGAAATCTATTTATATTTGGTAATAAAAAAATATAAATAATTTCAAGGAGTTTCAAAAACTTAAAAGAAATTACAAAAAAGAATAAAATTAATTATTTAAAAAATTTATAAATATTTTTTAGATGAAACCAGGTATGATTTGGCCAGTTGTAAGGTACGCCCCTACAAGTGCAACAAAACCTAGCATAGCGAATCTACCATTTAATTTTTCAGCTACGATTTTTTCTTTTTCTATGATTTTAGATTCAGAATTTTTCATTAAAACCAACCTGGAATGATTTGACCTGTTGTTACATATGCACCAACTGCTGCAACAAAACCTAGCATTGCTGCCCAACCATTAAAACGTTCTGCTTCTGGAGTCATTTTTTTTTAATTATTTGTAAACAAATATAACATATTTATTTACTTATGTAAAGAAAATTATAATAAATTATCGATTTTTCCCAAGGTTTATACTAACTGTAACAGATATGTACCAAAATCTATTCTATGATCAATAATTTTTTGGGTATAGATATTTAAAAATTAAAAAAAGGTATTGTCTTTTTCTTTTTAGGGAAAAATCCTCATTAAGTGTTAATTTAAATTAATATCGATTCAAGAGCTAGCTAGTAGGGATACAGGCTTGCTCTTAATAATTTAAATTTTTTGATAAAAACTTTTTGTGGTATTGAAATAATTGCTATTAATGAATAAGATAAAAATTTTTTTATGTCTTTTACAACTTATTACATGCACTTAATTTTTGTAAGATTACCTTCACCAACAAGTTATGATTTTGTACTTTATTTTGTGCCTTTTCTCACAATTTCAATATTATTATTTAGCTTTAAAATAATGTTTTTTAAGGCCCCGAAACTGAGAAAAGTAGCATAAGAGAGTATCTTAGAATTATTATTTTTACTCTATGCTCCAGTTGTTGTAATTGTGGATAATAGACTTTTCTTTTCTGCTACTCAAAGAAATAGCGTATTTATTGGAGATGTATTATCCAAAACTTTAAAAAATAATGGCTCTATATTGGAAATTGGAAGTGGCAGTGGTGAGCATGGGGTAGTCTTTCAGAAACGCTTTCCTGAAATTATTTGGCAAACAAGTGATCCAGAGTTAGTGCATAGAAAAAGTATAAGTTCTTGGATTGATTATGAAAAATTAAATAAGAAAATGCCCAAGCCTCTAATGATTGATGTAGAAAAAATGCCTTGGGAAATCCCCTTGAAATTAACACGTTCTTTGCAAGGTATAGTTTCTATAAATATGATTCACATAGCACATTGGAGTTGTACTATAGCTCTCTTTAGGGAGTCAGGAAGATTATTAAAGAAGGGACAATTTCTAGTGCTATACGGGCCATTCAAAGTTGGTAATAAGCATACAAGCCAAAGTAATTATTTTTTTGATTATTCATTAAAAATGCGCAATGATTTTTGGGGTATTAGAAATCTTGAGGAAGTAAGTGATGAAGCTAAAAAAAATGGTTTTTTTCAAGAAGATATGATTAGTATGCCGGCAAATAATTTTTCAATAATTTACAGAAAAGTATCTTAATTAAATGCAATTAACAAACTCAACATTATAAAAATGTATTTCATTAATTGATCAACCTGATAGCTTTCTGCTCCATTCTTTATGCTTCTCATCTAGACTTGATAATTTTTCTCCTAAACTTAACTGTTTTTCTAATAATTCTATTTTTGTAACTGTTATTTTCTCTGAATAAAATTTGATAGGCTGCTTACCATGTAAATTGTCTCCACTCATAAAAAAAATTTGTAATTCAATTAACTAATAAGATGAAAAAAAAGATATTAGTAATTCTTTTATATTCTTTTCAGCTTTTCGTTAATTAATGTGATAAAAGATTTATATTTTTATGTTTTAAAATCCTCTTTGATTATATGGGGATTGCCATATATATCTTCTTCCCTTAATATCTGACTTAACAGCTACACAATTACAAGCAATATTCCAAAGAGATTTGGGTATTGGATCAGGATTAAAAAGATATACTTTTTTAAAGGCTTTTTTTATTAAGCAAGTAGCCTTTTTAGCGTGATAATGAGGAATAGTTGGACAGACATGATGGACAACATGACTTGAACCTATATTATGATGAAGAAAATTAAGTATTACACCGTAAGGCCTGTCTATAGAAAGAAATGCTCCTCTCATAAAGGAAAATTCCGTATTTGAAAGATGAGGTACATCTGAATCTGTATGATGAAGCCAAGTATAAATTACCAACCAGCTATTAACTACTAATAAAGGGCCAAAATACATTGCAATTACTGGAAATAATCCAATATTAAAAACAAAGAAAAGAATACCCAATAATGTAAAAGCTACACCAATATCAGATATCCAGACTTTCTTAGTCCATATTGATGGCCATAATGCCCTTGAAAATGGTTTGATTGGCCAAAAATGATTCGAAGTTCCATATTTAACACCTCCAGTGCTACCTGTAAGTAAATAAGCAGGCCAGCCAAATATTAAATGTAAAACAAGTTGAAGAATTCCGTAATTTTTCTTACCTATGGACTTTGAAAAGTACAATTCTTCTCCTCCTCCAGGCTTCTCTGTAACTCCATTGCCATCAATGACTAAAGGAACATGAGTTTCACCATTGGTTACATTATTAGTGAAGCGATGATGAACTTCATGAGAACGTTGCCAAGAAAAATAAGGAACTAGTAGTAATGAATGTAGTAAATATCCAGTAATCGTCTCCAAAGTTTTGTTTTTAGAAAATGCTCCATGTCCACATTCATGAGCAATTACCCAGAATCCCATCGCAGTGGTACCTGATAGTAATGCGTAAATGATCCAAATTGGAATCATTTTTAAAGTAAATGGAATAGACAATCCTATTGCAATTACAAAAAATTGAATTAAAACTGATTGTAAAAGATACCTCAAAGAAGTTTTCGTATCGCACTTAAAGTAGTGCTTTGGGATAACATCCTTAAATTCTTTTATGCTTGGAATATCTTTATTCTCTATTACAAGCGCTTGGCCTTTAAGACCTGAAAATTTTATATTACTCAAATTTTTAATAAGTAAGAATTTAGTTAAATAAAAACGATTTACATTTACTATTATCCCTCACAGAATCTTATTATGAAATCAATGTATCAATTATTTTGTTTAATATAATTTTTTAAAGTCAAACTTTGTCTTCTACAAATTAAGTTTATTAGAACATTTTTGGATTTATGTATTTATCTAAATAACTTAAGTTTTCAATATAATTAGCTTTTTAAAACGCCTGTTTAAATTATTCTTAAATACTTTTATAATCAAAGACCGCGTATATACCTCTTTGGGAGACCTGTTTGTTTACGTGGTTTTACTAAAATAGGTAAAACGATAACCCCTACCGTAAAAAGACAGATTGGAGCAACTACCATGAATATAGATTCTAAAGACATGAAATAATTTTGAATTTATTAATAAATAGCAGTACTTTTTTTAAAAGTCATGCGTATTTATATCTATTTCTTGTGAGTTATTTCAAAACTTATATAAATCATTAAGCAAAAAAGAAAAAAAGATTAAAAAAGATCAATTTTTCCATTATTCATCCTAAATAATTATTCATTATTCTCGTTTTAAAGAGGTTTATTTATTATGGATGAAGAAAAAAAATGGATGCTAATGACCTATTATTGTCCAACTCATGGCGATTCTGGCATAGCCAAACAGATTGAGATAACAAAAAAAGAAATTGGTGAAACATTTTTGAATAAAAATAGGAATTCTAAAAGTTACTTATAAAAGTTACTTATAAAAGTTCTTGAATGTATAATTTCTAAGCTTGATCAGAATCGCAAGTTAATTCACATTGATTAAGATCATTGGATGATATCTTCTCTAAAATTCTCAACATATCAATTTCAGAAAGCTCTCCATTTGAGTTCCATTTTAAAGTTGTTTTCCTTTGTGGCGAATTTTTTTTATTCATTTTGATCTCCTCCCTTTAAATGAATTTCTAAACATCTAGTGACACATTCTTGATGACCATCCACAATGCTGCACTCAGTAATACATTCAAAATATGAATTTATAGAATCCATTTCTTTATTCTGGTTGGTAGAAGCAAATGAATCATTCATGATATTTGTAAATTTATTTGGAATAGAGATATAGCACGAATTTATGTTCAATAATTAAATTTATTAAGTGAATTAGAAAAAAATAAGTATTATTTACTAAATTAATATTTCTCTTGGTTTAACTTGAGAAGAAAGTAATAAAATTCCTTAAAAGACTAAAAAACAATTTTGATTATTTAAAATTTAATTTTTATAAAGAAATCTAAGAAATCAGCATAAAGACTGATTTACTTTCTTTTAATTTAGTTAGATGATAAAAAAGTACACTTTTAAATTTTCACATGAAATCATTAATGAATTGGCTTTCGAAAGTGTTAGAGAGTATGGCAAACGCTTTTATTCATCCCTTAAAGAATAATTTACCTCCATCAATTGGTACTCATGCATATAGCAGTATTCCACTAAAAAGAAAATTTAGAAGAAGGTTAAATTAGTTAATTTATTGGAATTAATTTTTCATTTTTATTATCCCAAATAATATATTTGAAGCAGTTTGAGAAATCGTTTAATTTTAAGAACGTTGATTGATGAAGCAAATGAATATTTGCTTTATGACAAGATCTTAAGTTGTAATTTGGTATTCTTTCAGAGAGATGATGAATGCTGTGGAAGGATATGTCAGCTAAAAACCAATTTAGCCAATTAGGTATATCTAAATTGCTACTACCCAAAATAGCTCCTTCTACGACATCCCAATTCTTTGTACTTTTAGCATATGCATTTTTATAGTTATGCTGAACGAAAAAAACACATATTAAAATTGCGGCTGATAGGGTTAATACTACGGGATAAAATGATAAGAAAAAAACTAATCCTAACCATTTGCACATAAAAACCCATCCTATTATTACTACTATGTTATTTATTATTAATTCAAATAGTTCACTAAAATTATCTCCATAATCAGAGAAAGGAGGTTTGAGCCTTGAATTAATAGCTAATAGTTTAGAAATTTCTTTATTTTTAAATTTGATAAATGTTTCAACAATTATATCCTTAGTAAAATTAAAAATAATAATAATCAATCCTAATCTTGGTTTTAAAACTAAGTAATAAAAACCACCAGGAAAAAGCATTATCCAACTTCGGCTTATTTTATAAAGTATTTGGTCTCTTTTTGAGAGAGAATTATAATCTTGAATACTTAAAACGTCTATAGGACCTTTGTAAATTTCCCAATTCCCATTATTTCTATGATGAAATGCATGATCAATTGACCAGGATTTCTGAGGAATACCATTTACTAAACCAAGTAAAAATCCAAAAAAACGGTTTAATTTACGTTTTGTAAAAAGAGAATTATGTCCGCAATCATGCATTAATGAAAATGTTCTAGATGAAAATAGAGTTAGAAGAAAAATAATAGGTATCAATAAGAAAACTTTTATTATTAATGAAAAAGGATTATTTATTATTTGGTAGACAATTAACCAAATAGAAATTATTGGGATTATGGTAGAAATAATTTGATAGAAGGCTCTAAAATTATTTCTTTTTAAAAATGGTTTGATTAAAAAATCGCTTCTTTTTACTTCGAGCATATTTCCTTTTTAAAAGAACATAACAAATTTTTAAAGGTATTGATAATTAACTAAATAAAAAACAAATATTTTATACATATGATTAAAGTATAAATTCTTTAGACATAGTTCTTAATTGATCTAAATTTAATCTCTCTAGGTAATTCTTGAAATCAATAAGATTCTTACTTGATTCAGAATCTTTACTCTTGTAATCAAGGCTATTAGAAATTAAATCAATAAGATGGTCTTTATCCATAATTCCTTATAGACCATAATTCCTGTTTAGAAATTAAAGGTCTTGAATTCGAGATCATTAAGTCATCTTTAATAGAAGTAATTTTTTATAAATTTTTTAAATCTTGTTCTATTTTTTCTAATCTTTCATTTAATTCTTTTTTTTCTTTAATTAAGTCTTTTTTCTTTTCTGCAAGTTCTTTGTTCAAAGGCGAATTGAAATATTTTTGATAGGCGACAAAAAAAACTGCTATTGCTACTGCAATACCAAGAGCACCAATAATTAAAATTGGAGATGAAGGAAAATCGTAAAATGGGATAGACAATGTTCTTTAAATAAAATTTAATTCTAACTATCTCTTTAACCTAAAAATGAGAAATAAATACTTATTCTCTTATGAATTTCATAGGAAATCATTTAGTTATTTTGAAAATATAAAAAAAAGTTTATCTTTAATTAAATTTAAAAAAAATAAATAAGTATTTTTACAGCTGCCAAAGAATAAATAACTAATAATGATTAAATAGTAAAAATTTTTTTATGAATAAAATAATAAATAAGAAACATAATAAAAATGAACCATGGTTTAAATGGTTAACTAGAGAACTTAATTCTTATGAAGCTTTTCATGATTTTGACTCAGGTAAAAGTCCAATAGATGTTGCAGAAGATTTTATTTCTAGTAAAAGTGATGCTCTCGCAGAAGTTTTCGAAAATTTTGATAAAGAAGATAAAGATACACTCGATCAGTTTCTTAAATTAACAGAATGCGAAATGCATGTGTTTAGAATTCTTGAAAAACAAATAGCATTAAGAAACAAGATAAGATTTGTAGATTTTAAAAAAAGAAAAAAATAAAAAATTAATTTTTATGTAAGTTTATTTTCCCCATTACCGGTCTTGCCAAAGCCTAACCAGATGAACCACAAGATCCATCCGAAAACAGGTATTAAATTTATAAAGATCCATTTCCAATCCTTTCCGAAATCTTTGATTCTTCTTATATCAATTGCTATTTGAGGAATGATGCAAACTATTCCATAAACATTGAAACCAAACGCCTTTAAAAATATTGGGATAGTAAGCAAAGAAATTATTAGATTTGCTAATTGAACAAACCACCAGTCCGATCGTGATGTTAATCCTTTGAAGTCTGTAGCTTTAATCCAAAACTCTTGATATGCCTTTAAAAAGTCATTAATCATAAATTAAAACTCAAAGAATTTAACATTATCAACTTTATCTTCAATTTATCAAAATGTTATTAATTTCTAAATAGGATCAAATAAATTCATATCATTTGAATCTTGTTTTGGGATTTCATCTTGATTTGGCAATGAGCAGAATCCGTCTTTGCAAATCATTTTTTCTTTTGCAATACTTGCAGTTTCTGAGAATGTATTTTTATTATGGTTATTTGAAGAATCTTTAAGCATTTATATAAAAATTAAAGCCAATATTAAATTAATAACTTAATTTATTTTGATAAGCAATAAAATTAATATTAATTATTTATTTACTTTTTTTGATTTGGTAAGTCCCTCCAAAACAGCGCCATTATGTAAATGAATAAAGATATAGAAAAAATATAAAGTAAAGAATTTAGCTGCATTTTTATTTATGAAGGTTACTTAGAAGAAAAAACCTCTTATAAAAAAAGGTATAACTATCAATTGGTAATTGTATATCTTGAGAATCTCACAAATTCTAATGTTTATTTGGGTTTTTTATGATTTTCCGAAATTTCATAAGAAAAAGTCATTATTTATTGGGAATATATATATATATTTAAGTCATTAAAACTTTTAAAATTAAGATTTAAATAATTCTAGTCAAAAATTCTACGTTTTTTTAGTTTTTTTTGTGATATTTGTTTTATCTTTGTTTATTTCTTTCAAAGCTTTTCTACCTTCTTTAAGGGTTCTTAATGCTAGCAAAAACAGAGATGAAAGAATAAAAATGGTAAGAGTTATTAGGGATATAATTGTTATGTCATTAATAGCCATCTAAATGACTTTTATTTAGGGAATAAATTTAAATTCGATTAAAAATCAAACGTTAGATCTTGAATAGGCAGGTATTAACATTCCACCATCTTGATCATCGTTATTGTCATCATCAAATCCACCGCCAAGTAGTAACTCAATTAATACAAGAATAGCAATGGGGTAAAGACACCATAATATGGCTGTAAAAGGGCTTACCGAGGAAGATGCAGTATATAGTTCTGTCATATCACGATAATAATCAAAGTAAACAATTATTGTGGATCCTTTGGGTAGTAGTATCCAAATTTCTATTAATATTCTTTAAAACTTTTTCTGTCATACAAATAAATCTTAGGTATTTATTTATATCTTTATAGTAAATTATTAATTTGTATAAAAATTCTCTTCTACCTTCTAAGAAAGTAGTAATGACATAATGAATCGTGAAATTGTTATTTTTTATACTTAACAATAATTGTACAATTTTGATTCAAAAACTATTATTTATCTTGATTTTATAAATTTTATGTTTTCTTTCACTTTTGATCCTTTGGCTGCGATATTTGGAATTTCAGGAATTGTTGGCTTCTTTTTCTTCGTTTCTGCTGCTAAAGGTACTTCAAGTATCAATACTAAGCCAAAAAAGGAATTAGATTAGAACTTGTTTAGTCAGACAAATAAATTAAGAATTTAAATCTAGTATTTTTAAAAGGCTTTTGAATTATTACTTATTCCATTGTCTAGAAAGAAACTCAAGAAAATCTTTTAAGTCCTCTTCAGGACAATTTGTTTTATTTTGTAAATCAATGCAAATTTGCTTAATATTTTCATAGGCTTTTTTTACGGTTTCGTTTTTTTCGATAACCTCAAAATGTTCTTGATCAGTAAAAGGCATAATATTAGTTTTCCTTTTAAAAATTGCGTATTAACTTTATTTTATCTGCATTCACTTAATAATAAAATAAGAAAAAATCTTTTTTCTTACATTTAGCTACGCAACCGATAATGTTTTTTAATACTCTTTGTTATCTCCCACTCACAGTAAAGTCCAGCTGGAAACTCAACTAGATCTCCAGCTTTAATTATGTAAATCTCACCTTTTGGGGTTGTTATTGTAGCTTGGCCTTCGATAATTAAGCAAACTTCCTCAACATCATAATTCCATTTAAATTTTTTTGGCTTACATTCCCAAATAGGCCAACGTTTTATTCCATGCTGAATAATTACGCTTGCACTACAGGGAGAAGTGATAAGAACTTTCACGTAATATTTCCGATAAATTTTTTTTATTTTACAAATAAAAGCAATTTTTATTTTCGAGAATGTGTATTTGTTTACTGTCTTTTATTTTTTTTCGTTTATTATAAATAAAATTTTAATTTATGGATGAGCTTTCTGTATTATCAATTTCTTTATCCATAGCTTCTCTTGGGATTTTTTTTTTATTTTTTGCGTCAAATGATGATGATGACCAAGATGGTGGTAAGTTAATTAAATCAGCACAAAGAATTAATTGATTTCAAGTCAATAGAACATTCAGTAAAGATTTATAACCTATAAAGCCTGCATAAATACAACCTAGAAAAATAATATAAACTTCAATAGTTCCAAGTTTTTTTTTCTTTAAAATTTTCATTATTATTAAGTATCTATAGGATAATTTTATTTAATGTAATTTCTATTTACATGAGTATTTATTACATTAACTCCGATATTATAGAATTATTAATGACAAGCCAAAAAATAAAAAACAAGTAAAAAATATTATTTTTTTTGTAATTTCTTTTTCCTCATTCTTAGCAAAAAATAAAGAAATTACTGGAGATGTACTTAATAACGCCCATCCTATTCCTATTGGAAGAGTTTTAAATACAATTTGTTGAAGTAATATTCCTATATTGGTTCCAAAAAATATTGAAAGCAAGAATCTTTTTTGTTGACTTTTTTCTATATTATTTATGAAAAAATTAATTTTAAATCTTTTTAAAGTAATTAAAAAAAATATTGCACCTAATAATCTAATTTCAGTTGTAAGGAAAGGAGATAAATCACTTTGAAGAAAAACTATCCTTGAAAAAAGACCTCCTAAAACAGCACATAATACTGATAAAAAAGGAAATGCATAAATCTTAAAGTTATTTTTTTCTGAAAAAGAGGAGTTTACCTCCTTAAAATCATTACCTGTTTTGAGAATTATGAAAAGCGAAATCGACACTATGATTATTCCAATCCATGATTTGGAGGTTAAATTTTCATTAATAAAAATTTCTCCCGATAAAGCAGCCATTAAAGGAGAAAGAGTTTCTAAAGATAGAGTTTTTCTTGTGCCAATCATTTGTAATGACTTTAAGTAGAAGGTATCACCTAAACCAATACCTATCATTCCACTAAATAGTAAAATAAATATGTATCTCAATTCAGTTGCAGAACTGAGATTGATAAAAGCAGGTATAAAAACTAAAAAAGCTATTATATTTTTTGTCAAATTAATATCTATTGATTTATATTTTTGAGTTTGCGAGCGCCAAATAAAGCACGCATAAGTCCAAGATGTAGCGGCTCCAAAAGCAGAAAGGATTCCAATCAAAACGAATAATTTTTAGAAAATTTTATTTTATAAATTGAGTTAGTGCCAAAAAAAATACATAAATCAGAATCAGGATCCCTGGTAAGTACTGAATTAGAGATTTTAAATTATTTGTTTTCATATTAACTAAAGGTTAGTTTCTAAATTTTAAACTGTTTTTTTACTACTAGGGTATAAACTTTCTAACTTCTTTCTTCTTTGAACTTTGGCATTAATTCTTTCATCTTTTTCTTTTTTCTTAATTTCATCATTTATCTTGTTTTGCCTATATCCAAACCAAAGTAAAATCCAAATAACAGAAGTTATTAAAAGAAGGGCTGTATATTGGCTAGTCATATGAAAGCTAGCCTCAGAATATTTAACGTAAGAAAATGTCATACTCATTTAATTAAGCTACAGCATAAAAATAACGACCGCGTTTATTTTTTTGAAAAATTAAAAACAATAGTAAATTGGATCTATTTATTATGTATTTTCTTAAGTTTTTTATATGTTTTGTTATAGTTTTTTGAATAATTTTTCTTGGTATCGCCTTGCTATGATCAGATTGAGGCATATTTAAGGATAAGTTTTTGGCCCCTTTTGATTTAGCAGTTGTTGGAGGCGGTGCAGCCGGTTTTATGACAGCAATTACTGCTGCTGATAATGGAGTAAAAAGAATAATAATTCTTGAAGGCACTTCAAAACTTATGGAGAAAGTAAGGATTAGTGGAGGGGGAAGATGTAACGTCACTAATGCGACATGGATACCGAATGAACTAGTTGAGAATTACCCTAGAGGTGGAATTCAGCTCTTGGAATCATTTAATCGTTTTGCTCCTGGAGATGTATATGATTGGTTTGAGAAAAAAGGGTTAAAATTAAAAATTGAGGAAGATCTAAGAGTATTCCCAGTGTCTAATTCTTCTTCAGATGTTATTGATTGCTTGAGAAAAAGTGCATTATCAAAAAACGTTGAGATATTAACAAGATTTTTTGTAAAAGAAATTTCAAAAACTCCAGATAATATATTCAATATTTTTAGTCTTAAAAAAGCAAAGGTAACTTCAAAAAATATTATTCTTTCAACTGGAGGTAATCCAAGCGGATATAAATTAGCTCAAAATCTTGGACACAACATTGTTAGACCTGTACCATCGCTTTTTACTTTTTCTACAAAAGAACCAAATTTGGATGAATGTAGTGGGGTATCGATAAAGGGCATAGATATAGAAATTAAATTAAACAATAAGAATTTTCAAAATAGAGGCGATTTACTGATAACTCATTGGGGTTTTAGTGGACCAGCAGTATTAAAACTTTCATCAATTGCAGCGAGGGAACTTTATAGCCAAAAATATAAATTTAATCTAATCATTAAATGGTCTGCTTTAAGTTATGAGGAGTTAAAAGAAAAAGTAAACTATTTAAGATTAAATAAAGGCAAGGTGAATCTAATTAACGGTAGACCTGTTCCATTATTAACAAAAAGATTATGGATTTTTTTATTAAATAAAATAGGTATTGATAAAGAGAAAAAGTGGGCTGATTTACTGGCGGATGAAAGAGAGAAAATGATAAATATTCTAATGAGGGATAAATATATAATTTCGGGCAAAGGACCATTTGGAGAGGAATTTGTTACTTCCGGAGGGGTAAAAATCAATGAGGTTAATTTTAAAAGTATGGAGAGCTTAATTTGTCCAGGGTTATTTTTTTCTGGAGAAGTTTTGGATGTTGATGGGATCACAGGTGGATTTAATTTTCAACATTGTTGGACAAGTGGATGGATCGCTGGGATGGCAGTCTCAAAGTTAAATTAATATGTAAAAAATTAGTAAGTAATAAATTAATAAGTAATAAATCATTAAGTAACAAATCAATAAGTTTATCTTTTTTTTATTAAGTATTAGACGGAAAAAGTTTTTTGAAGAAACTTTAATTTTAAAGTTTTAATTATTGGTGAAGATTAATGCAGAATCTTGTATCAAAAAAAGAAGAAGAGGAAAGAAGATTAAAAGCTTTAGCAGAATATAGGATTTTGGGAACCAAGCCAGAATCATGTTATGACGATATTACAAAAATTGCTGCTACAACCTGTAATGTGCCTATTTCTTTAATGACTTTGGTAGACAAAGATAAACAATGGTTTAAATCCAAAATAGGACTTCAAATATCAGAAACTAGAAGAGATTGGTCTTTTTGTACCCATGCAATAAAAGAAAATAGTCCATTAATTATTAATGATGCTTTCCAAGATGAAAGATTTATAAATAATCCATTGGTAACAGGAGATCCCAAGATTCGTTTTTATGCAGGTTTTCCCCTTAGAAATAGTGATGGTAATAAACTTGGAACTCTTTGTGTAATAGACAGAAAGCCAGGAAATCTAACTACACAACAATTCAATATTATGGAATTATTATCTAAGCAAATAGTTTCATTTTTAGAGCTTAGAAAAAAGTCATTGAACTTGCTAGATGCATTGTCTAAATTGCACAAACAGGAAGGTATTTTATCTGTCTGTTCATATTGCAGAGAAGTGAAAAATAAGGAGGGCGATTGGATGCATTTAGAAAAATATCTTTCTAAAATTAGTGATATTAGATTCAGTCATGGGGTTTGTGATAATTGTATGGAAAAACATTTCCCAGATGTAATCGAAGTATGGAATAAGAAGGATTTTTTTGAAGATGGCCAGAAAAGGTATTTAGAGTCTTAGATTTAATGCCTTGCGTTTAAGTTATTAATTTATTTCTAAACAAATTCTTAATTTGGTGGTTAGGATTGTATAAATTTTGACTTGAAAATGTTATTTCAAACTTTATTAACAGGAGAAATTGCTAAAAGTGCGTTAGTAGCATATGTTCATTATTTAGGAATTATTTTGTGTTTCGGTTCTCTTTTGTTTGAAAGATTGACTCTCAAAGTAGGTCTTAATAGAAATGAGACGATCTCAATGATAATTGCAGATGTGGTTTATGGTTTGGCAGGAGTTGCAATATTAGTTACTGGGATTTTGCGTGTTAAGTACTTTGGTCAAGGAGGTGATTTCTATACAGGTAACCCTGTGTTTTGGATAAAGGTTTCTCTTTACATTCTAGTGGGATTACTTTCTTTGTACCCAACAACTACATATATCTTATGGGCTATTCCATTAAGTAAGAATAAATTACCTGAAATATCTGAGAATCTAGTTAAGAGGTTCAGACTCATCATTACTACTGAATTAGTAGGCTTTGCAACAATACCTTTGTTTGCCACTCTTATGGCTAGAGGTGTAGGTTTAGGTTGAAAAACTTATTTCTAGAAAGAAATTGTTTAATAAGTGCTAACAAACTATATAGATGGAGTTTAAGTTATAAGATTTCTAAATCTACAAAGGAAATTATTTTTATTGGTTTAAATCCCTCATTATCGGATGAAGTTTTCTTAGATAATACAACAAAAAAGATAATCAAAATTTCGAAAAACAATAATTACGGCAAAGTAAAATTAATCAATCTATTTGCTCTTATTTCAAGCAAACCAGAAAAACTTTTTAATCACAAAAACCCTGTGGGTTATCTAAACAATAATCATATTTATAAAAACTTAAAACACTGGTCTGAAAATAAAAATTGTGATTTATGGTTAGGTTGGGGTGACAAAGGGAAATTTCTAAATAGAAATAAAAAAATAGCAAAAAAAATAATGCAATATAATTTAACTAGAAAAAGTAATTTTGATAATCCTCTTGGACCGCTTTTTATTAAAAAAACAATCAAAGATAATCCAATGCATCCTCTATACTGTTCTGATAATTCCATTCTTAAAGTGGTAAAAACGATTTGATGCCAGGGTTTATGAGGCAATTAATTTAAATTTATGTTAAAATGAATTTAAGGACGGGTTAAATCATGGGTAACACAAAGCAACTGCAAAAACTTAAAAACTTAAATGTAAAAGCAGAAAAATGCCTTACAAGAGATGAAGCAAAAAAAATATTGATAAAGGCTACTAAAGCTCAGAGAAAAATAAATTTTTAAATTTGATATTTGTTTTTTTTAGGAATAATTTATCAAAAAATTTTACAAATATTTTTCTAATTATTTAGAATTTTTTTATTCTATTTAATTTTGATGGTTTTTAATATTATTAAATTAAGAAAATCAGATGATAGATTTTTATCAAGAAGAGATTGGCTGCATTCAATGCATTCATTTTCTTTTGCAGAGCATAGGGATCCAAAATGGGATAATTTTGGGAATATTAGAGTCATAAATGAAGATATTATTTCTCCAAATTCTGGCTTTAATATGCATTCTCATTCCGACATGGAGATAATTACTGTTGTAACAAAAGGTGCAATTACTCATCGGGACTCATTAAATAATTCAGGAAAAATTTATGAAAATGAAGTTCAAGTTATGTCAGCTGGTACTGGGATTACTCATAGTGAGAAAAATGAAGAGAATAAACCTTGTAAGTTATTTCAGATTTGGATTTACCCTAAAAAAAGTAATCTTAATCCTGACTATAAGCAAACATCATTTAAAATTGGCATAGGAGAGAATATCATTATTGATTACTTAGATGGTAAAAATAAACTTTTAATAAATCAAGATATCTCTTTATGGCGTTGTAAATATAAACCTATTAAAGAAAAAAAATTGCCATTAAAAATCCATAAATATAATTGGATACAAATAATAGAAGGTAATCTTTTATTAAAAGGAAAAGACTCTAATTCAAATGTATGTCTCGAATCTGGAGATGGCTTGGGTTTTGAAGTTTATGATTATGATGATGTCTTTATAGATACTGAAAAAGACCTAGATTTTCTCTTATTTTCAATGCCTTCCTTATAGTTTATCTGTTACTTTTAACCATCAACTCCTTTATTAAATGCATTTAAGGCTTGCAAAGCCATATTAAGGTGAACTTCCATAGCACCAAGAGCAATTAAAGAATTTGGTGATTTATCTTTTAATAAATTCTCTTTTCTTTTTGATAACTCATTAACTACTTTCTTAGTTGAAGCTTCCCAATTGTTTATTAACTCTTCAAATTCTCTTTTTTCGGGGCTTTCTATTTCTGCGAATTCATCAGAAAAATGAGAATCCTTTTGTGCCTTAAGCATCAAGTAACTTAATTTTTTATGACTTATTGCTTGAGGTAAATTGTTAGATTCACTCATTGCTAGGAATTAATTTATAGTCAGAATCTAACTAATTAAGTGAATATTTGCTAGTGGGGAGACGGTTGTGATGACCGACCTGAAAATTACGAAATGATACTTGAACAAAAAATGGATTTATTAACCTTTAATTTTTCACTTATTAGTTTCTTGAAATAATCTCCACGCTCTTCATAATTTTTAAATTGATCAAAACTAGAGCATGAAGGTGAGAATAATAATGTTCCAACCCTATTATTTTGTAAATAATCAAAAACAAAATTTAAAAGCTCTTTTAGTTCTGAAAATTCAAAAATATTTTTTTTAAATCCTTCATTAATAAGCGCCATTTTTAGGACTTTTGAGCTTTCTCCAAAAAGGAAAACACATTTAACTTTTTTCTTTAAAACTTTTATCCACTCACTATATTCATTGCCTTTTAATCTGCCCCCAGCAATGATTATTATTTGACCTTCAATTGAACTTAATCCTGCAATAGATGAGTCAAAATTTGTAGCTTTACTATCATTAATTATCTCCAGATCATTATTTTTATAAATTGTTTCCATTCTATGGGGCAATTGTTTGTAATTAGATAAAGAATCTTTAATCTTCTTTCCAGATAATCCAACTTTTCTTGCTGCTGCAATTACCAATAAAAGATTTTGAAGATTATACATTCCTTTTAAAGAAAATTGTTCAAGTTTGAATAATTTTTTTCCTCTCTCAAAAATGTATGCTTGATCATCTATCCAATAATCGCATTGAATAAAATTTGATTTATCGAAACTAGTTGTTATCCAAACCCCTCTTGATAGCGAACTGTAGTGATTTCTTAGGTTTTTATCGTCAAAATTATAAATTCTAAAATCAGATTTTTCTAGCAAACTTTTTTTTATGTTGAAATAGTTTTCAAGTGTTTTATGTCTTTCAAGATGATCTTCTGTGAAGGTTGTCCATATTCCAATATTAGGTTTTACTTCTGGAGATATTTCTATTTGATAACTGCTTAATTCAGCTACAACACAATCAATTTTTTCATGTTTTTTGGAGTGAGCATATTTACATAAAGGTGTACCAATATTTCCAGCAAAAGGAGCATATAATCCATTATCGCAGAGTATATGGCTTAGTAGATGAGTAACAGTAGTCTTGCCATTAGTGCCAGTAATACCTATCCAATTTGTGTCTTTTAAAATTTCCCATGCAACATTAATTTCTCCAATTACTTTAATTCCATTTTTTTTTAATTCAATAATAGTTATATGGTCATAAGGTATTGATGGACTTACAACAACAGATTCGATCTCTTTCAAAAAAGGTTGAATTTCTTCAAATACAAATTCTTTTTTCAGAGAAACTAGTATATTAAGCTCTTCTAATTCTGTTTTTCTTTCTGAAAATTCTATCCCATCTTTACTTTCCCAAACAACTACTCTCTTATTGATGCTTCTCAAATACTTGGCAGCCCAAAATCCAGATTTACCTAATCCAATTACAAGATTAATATTTCTTTTACTTGAATGATTATCTATCATTAAATTTATAATTGTATTTATATTAATTGTGTTTAAGGGTTAATTCAATCATGAGATCTTTCGTCAGAATTTATAGTATTCAACAAAGAAAAGTTAATTAATGGAAGATAATACTGCAAAATATTGGTTCTCTTGGTTTTATGAAAAGTGGGAGAAAAATGCTCCAGGTGAGTTAATAGAACAGGGTTTAACTCCGTCTCAGATCGCTGAGCGCTTTGTTAATGAAAACCATGATAGTTTTATTCAATTGTCAAAAAAAATTGATGGAAAAAATTATGATGCTTTAACAGAATTCATGAAACTCTCAGAGAGTGAATTACATATCTTGAAGTATTTTCTAAAGTTAGTAAAAATGGAAAATTTATAAGAATTTACCAAGTAGTTCAAGGCTTTTTTCCCATAAATTTTTTCTTTCTTTTTTATTCATAGCGTAAGGAGAAGTAGTGGATAGTTTTGGATGACCTCTGAAATTAAATCTAGGACCATAATGATCACCTCCTCTTGCGTCTGGTGAAGTAGCTGCAAAAAGTTGAGGTAGAGCACCCATCTCAGCAGTTTGAAAAATAGGGCTAAATAATTCCAAGGAGAATGTTTCTATTGGACTAGGGTTAGGTTTTTGAGCAGTAAAGAGATTTGTTTTTGCAATTCCTGGGTGAGCAGCTAAAGAAAGTATATTTTTGTGCTTTAAGTTCTCATTTAGTTCCAAAGCAAACATTACATTTGCCAATTTGCTATTGGAGTAAGATTCCCATTTGTTGTAATAGTTCTCGGCTTTCAGATTTTTCCAACCAACTTTGCCAAAAAATTGTGCTCCGGAAGTAACCGTCACTACTCTAGATTCTTCTTTTTGTTCAATAATTGGAAGTAGCTTTAGGGTCAAAAGCATGTGAGCTAGATGATTAACTGCAAATTGTATTTCATATCCCTGGGCACTAAGAGTTTTAGGCGGATGCATAATGCCTGCATTATTGATTAGTAAATCCAAGTTTTCAAAATTATCAAAAATTTTGGACTGAACTTCAACAATATTTTTTAAATCTGACAAATCTAATTCTAAAGGTGTAAATATTCCTTCAGGATTAAGACCTTTAAGTTTTATGATGGTTTGATTTGCTTTTTCAAACGATCTACAAGCTATAACAACATGAGCATTTTTTTCGGCTAAGGCCTTTGCAGTGTAGTATCCAAGACCACTATTCGCACCAGTAATTAGGGCTGTTTTGCCTGTAAGGTTTGGAATATTAGATGTTCCCCAGTTAGAGATTTTAGGTCTTGAAATAGTGGCAGTCATTTAGTAATCCTGCAGATTGCTTTGGAATTTAAACAAAATTTAATTACTTACTACTGTAAATACTGGAAGTCAGTATCGTGAGCTTTTTTTGAAGGTACTATTTCATATTATTTTTCAATTGCATACTGCCATTCGTTATTTTGAAATAAATTTTTCTCTCTAAGTAACTGTAATTTCCTACTATTTATTTTAATAACTATCCCATTAGTTGGATAGTTCGCAAATATTTTTCTCTCTAACCAATTTTTTTTATATATTTGGATTTCGCTTGTATTATTTGTGAAGTAACTGTCAGGGGTGCTGAAGCCACATTTTTTAAGATAATTAAGGGTTTCGTATTGATTAAGTCTTCCATTAAGTATTTGGAAACAGCAAAAGTTGAGACTTTCTCCAATCCCTTTCTTATCATTGAGGTATTTTCTTGTAATTCTTTGGGAAATTCCGGCAACTTGGTTTGTAGCGTATAGTTCACCTCTAACTTGAAAATCTCGTTTGATAGGAATACTATCGGGGACATTTTTAATTTGTTTAATTTTGCTTGAGACATCAAATCCTTTTTTTGTAATAGCTTTATTAAAATTGCCATCTATATATCTAATTGCAATAGCACAGCCATCAATTTTTGGTTGAATGCTTAATCTTGTTTTTGTTAATAAACTTTCCAAAAATTCTTTATAGTTTTCTTTAGCTAATGTTGGCAAAAGTTTATAATTTTTTTGATTAAAGTAGTCAGGTTCTGGATCAACAGGAATAAAGAGCTTTTCAAGTTGCTTAAATGCATCATTCGAAATTATGCCATCACCTATTCTGTATTGTTCATCAAGATACTTAACATCTCTCACTAATAAATTATTCATAATAATTTTGATAAGTTTTTAAAAATCTTTTAGAAAAAATCATTTAAATAAAGATTTGAAAATTAAAACAAGATTTAAAAAGTAATTGACCATTAGTATCCTCCTACGCAGAGAGCGATTTAAGAGTATAAAATGTACGGATTAAGAGTTTAAATTAAATACTTCAATCAAACAAATTTACTTAAAGTGCAATTGAAAATTTTAAGGATTAATTTGCAGGCAAATTTTTGAAATTTCTATCTCTTAAAAAAAAATTTTTTAAAGTTATGAGAAAATGTCATTTTTATTAAAAGCTCAAAATACCTGGGAAAATTTTGCGAAATACAAAATTAATGATTATGCAAAATTAAGAAATTTTGATTTTGGGCCAAATAACGAAAGTTCAGTTTCAAAATTATCACCTTTCATTACTCATAGAATATTATCGGAATATGATCTGATTCATGATATTAAAAGTAAGTACAAAGTCAAAAATTCAACTAAATTTGTTGAAGAAATATTTTGGAGAGTTTACTGGAAAGGGTGGATGGAAAATAGACCTAAAGTTTGGCTAAATTTTATTTCAGAAAACAATCTCGATTTTGATTATGAGCTATATGAAAGCGCAATTAATGGCAATACAGAAATAGATTTTTTTAATTCTTGGGTCCATGAATTAAAGCAGTACAATTATTTGCATAACCATACAAGAATGTGGTTTGCGAGTACTTGGATATTTAATTTAGGCCTCCCATGGCAATTGGGAGCAAAGTTTTTCTTTAAATATCTTTTTGATGGTGATGCTGCATCTAATCTTCTTAGCTGGAGATGGGTCGGAGGATTGCAAACGAAGGGAAAGCAATATCTTTTTTCATCATCAAACCTCAGAAAATTTTCAAATAATAGATTTAATTCAGAAAAAATAAGTAATCAACAAATTTTTCTTGAAGAATCTAATCTAATACCATTAGAAGATGAGATTTATAAAAATGATATGGATCCTAAATCAGAGAATCTAATTATGTTTGAAAATGATCTGCACCTTGCAACCCTTAAAAATTTACTTCCAAGCTATAAAAAAGTATTTGTTATCCTTTTAAAAAATGAACAAAGACAAATTAAATTGTCTGAATCTGTTTTGAAATTTAAAAATGATTTGATCTCTGAATTTGTAGAGCGATTTGATAATGTTGAACAGATTGATCCATATTCACTGGAAATTAATTTTAAAAATACTAACGAAATAGACATTATTTATCCTGGAGTGGGAGAAAATTACGATTTCATAACTGAATTTAAAAATTTACACCATAAAAAAATTTTTAATCTTGTGAGGGATGAAGATTTATTTGCTTGGAAATTTGCCAAAAAAGGATTTTTTAAATTTAAAGAAAATATTCCGAAAATCAATAAGAGAATATTAGAAAATTATTCAAAAAAATAATTTTTTACTTAGTTGAATTCCTAATCAGAAAAAGAACCTTTTAGATAAGTAAGTATAAATACTTAATTAGGTACGATTTTTGCTGTTTAATCCACGATGGATATTGTGACTAGTTATTTTTACTTAAGGATAAATTTTTTTATAGTGCTTTCAACAATTCTTACCAAGTCGTTTAGCAAAGATACTGCTTTATTAATTCTTAGGGTTATAACTGGAACTGTTCTTATTCATCACGGTTATGAGAAATTAGCAAATATAGAAAATTTTGCTGATGCTTTCGTAAGACCATTACATCTTCCATTCCCAATATTTTTATCATATATAGCGGCATTCTCAGAGATAGGTGGTAGCTGGTTACTAATAATCGGCTTAGCTACAAGATTCGGAGCTTTGGCTATTGTTGGAACAATTTCTGTTGCTATATATCACGCACTTGTTACTTCAGGTTTTAATATTTTCTTACTGGAGCTTTTACTTTTGTATTTCGCTTCAGCCACTTCAATTGCCTTAACAGGTCCTGGAGATTTTTCTTTAGATGAAGTTATCATTAGAATTTTGAAATCTGAAGAAGAAGAAGAAACTATATCCTCGACAAAATTAAGAACTTCCAAGGAAACTGAAATGAAAGAAGAAACAAGTAAAGGTGGTTTATTTCAATTTCTTCAAGCAAACATACTTTCAGATACTTCAAGCTAATTTTTTAGGATAAAGGCTATTAATCAGTTCTAACCTTTTTCGATAACTGTTTCTCTTCTCAAGTTTTATCCTAATTGTTGCTTCAGAAAGACTTATAAACAATCCAATAGCAGTCACCCAAGATAAAAAAATAAAAGGGTTTTCTGGAATTTCTGAGAAATTCATATGAATAATACTTCTATATTTAAAACTGACCGATCATAATATATTTTTCAACCTAACTATACAATTTAGAAATATTTAAGGATTAACTTCTGTTTTTTCCCATTTCTTAATTTTTTCCCATAGATATCTTTTATGAATAGGCCGTTCTAATTTAAGAAGATCTACTGAATCGATTTCAAAATTTAGAACTACAAAATTATCTGACTTGGGTAGATTGGATAATATTTCATCAGCAGATGAGACTTTTGGGTTTATTTTCTCTCCAGGAGATCCCCAAAACCAAGAAGATTTTGATTTTTCAGATAATTTATCCCAATAATTTTTGTTATCATTTAATTCACTTAGTTTTCCTTTGAATCTAAATTGTGATTTGGTTTTCGAAAAAAACCATAATATTTCTGCATTAGGATTAGATTTTAAATGCTCAATTTTTTCACTCCTTCTATCTGTAAAAATTATCATTGAACTATCTTTATGCCATCCTCTGAAAACAACTGTTCTTAATCTCGGCTGATTTTTTTCGCTAACTGTTGCAAGCTGAATCCACCTATTAGAAGGTAATTTAGCCTCTTTTTCTCTAGAGGACCTTAAATCTTGCCTCCAACTTGGTAAGTTGTTTTCAAGCATTTAATTTAGGTAAAATAAGACCAGTTTTTTTCTTGTATTCTTCGAATGAATCATATTTTGTGAGCGATTTATCTTTTTTTATCATTCTTGGTAGAAAAACCATAAAGAAAAATATGGCAAGAATCACGAATGGAACAAAACTCATTGAAAGGATGGCGAATGATAGATAAATCAGTATTTCTCCTAGATAATTTGTATTCCTTATATTTTCGAAAAAACCTTCATTAATTAGATCTTTTTTTAATTTAAGAGAAAAATATTTTTGGGCATCGCTAGCAAAGTGTAAAAACACACCAATTATATTTATAGATACTGATGCAGCTATTACGATATTTGGAACAGATTTCTGAGATGAGATAAGAATATAGGGAGCTATCCAGTAACTTCCAAGGAAAATAAAACCAGTAATTGAAGTTAAAAAATTGATTTTTTCTTTAAAATAGGGATCCGGAAATATCTTTTCTTTGAGTAGCCAAAGTAATCCATAAGTACCATGTAGAGCTAAATAAACGTATGGAGCGATTGTAAAATTATCAAAAAAAATCATAAGTCCCACGACTACAAATGCAGTGAGCCCTTTATGAAGATTAATTATTTGGTTAAGTTTCATCTTTATTAATAATTTAAAAAATGAAATTATTTTCTGTGGATATAACCCAGGCTTTTTAAATTCTTGATGGGCGATACTGGATTCGAACCAGTGGCCACTACCGTGTCGAGGTAGTGCTCTACCACTGAGCTAATCGCCCAAATTGGAGAATTTTTAATCCCCCTTATAAGAAAATAGCAGGTTGAGTTTCATTTTCTAAGTAATTTAACTTTCCATCTTTCCCTTTTGGTGATTTCTAAATTTAGAATTTCGATAAATCCTTTATTTTCAAGTTGTAGTTTGTCGCCAATTTTCAGATTAATAGTTGGCTTATTAACTTTGCTTCCATTTAATCTGAGCATTCCATTTTCTATCCTTTCAGTAATTTTGGTTCGTGAAAGGCTGAAACCTGCTGAAGCTATAGCGTCTAATCTTGTTGAGGCTTCTACTGTGTTAATAAGTTTTTTTGATCTCCCAGTAGGTATTTGTAATTCATCTAAACCCACTATATTAATTTTTACTTTTACGTCTCTCAAATAAAAAAACTTTTCATTTAGATAATCAACATTTAAATTATCGATTATCCCTTGTGCCCCCCTATCGCCAATAGTCCATATATCTCCTAAGTCTTTTTTATTTGCCCCATGTTCAATTAAGAGGGCTCCAAAGTCGTCTTGTGTAGCATTATCAAATAAAAAATTGCCATTAATTTTTATCCCTCGAGCTGGAAAATTGCTTTTTAGCGCATCCTCCTCAGGCATGTTATCTCTTCTAAAGCAAGCTATTCTTGATCTTTGAGAAGAGGAAAATCCTCCATAAACAAAAAATCTGAAATCATTTAAATTTTCAAAATCTTTTAAAATCTCCTCGCATATATAGGTCGAATTAAATCCAGTCCAATAAATTTCCCAGTGCTTGTGTGCTAAGTTAGCAATATTTATTAATTCCTCAGTTTCTTTTTTGTAGTTTGAATTTATTAAGATTTCTTTTAAATCAATCATTTAGCCTTCCAAAAAAATTATATCTTTTGCTTCTGATTCTTTTATTAAAGCCCAAGGTAATTCAGTCCCAATTTGATTTTCAAGTAGTACAAGCCATTTACCCTCTTTATTGAAGCTAATAATTGATCTCAACTCTTTATTTCTATTAATGTTAATACTTGCAGAAGAAACCACGCTTCCTAAATATCCTGAACCCATCCCCAAAAGACCTCCAATTAAGGATTCCCCTATATTATTTAAACCAAGAAAGCTGAAAGTAGATAAATTTGTCATGTTAGAAAAAGCTATTCCAGCTATAAAACCAAATGGCATTAGCCATCTACTCATATCTTTTTGTCTGATCTTCCTGTCAAGTTTAGGGTTTAAAATTCTTATATCTTCAAATTTTTGAGATTTAAATAAGATATTTTCTTTTCCATTTAGCAATTCTGTTTCATCTGATGATATTTTCTCACTTAATGGAGGGATCAAAATAGCTTCAGAGAGCATTACTGATTTTTCTTTGAAAACATCAAATAGCTTGATACATTTATAAATGTCTTCAAATATCACAATACTTTTAGTCAAATTTCAATCCTCAAATGTTTGTGTGTTATTCAAATTAATAAAATAAGATACCTTCACTATAGATTAAGTTAAAGTAAAAGATTAAAGAACCAATCTTAAATGACAAAAGTTCTCATTACAGATCCAATTGATCAAACAGGAATCGATATTCTTTCACAGGTTGCTCAGGTTGATCAGAAGATAGGAATTTCAAAATCTGAGTTAGCTTCCATTATTAAAGATTATGATGCTTTAATGATTCGATCTGGTACTCAAGTGACAGAAGAAATTATTAACTCTTCAAGTAAATTGAGAATTATTGGCAGAGCAGGAGTTGGAGTCGATAATGTAGATGTTAAGGCTGCTACTCAAAAAGGAGTCCTTGTTGTTAATTCTCCAGGGGGTAACACCATAGCTGCTGCTGAACATACCATAGCTATGATGTTGGCCTTATCTAGACATATTCCAATTGCTAATAGTAGTACTTTGTTAGGTAAATGGGAGAGAAAGAAATTTGTTGGAAATGAGCTTTATAAGAAAAAATTAGGTGTTGTAGGTTTAGGGAAAATTGGTGCTCATGTAGCGAAAGTTGCTAATGCATTAGGAATGGAAGTTTACGGATATGATCCCTTTGTTTCAACTGAAAGAGCTCAACAAATACAAGTTAAACTTTCTGAACTAGAAGATTTATTCCGACAATCCGATTATGTAACTTTGCATTTGCCTCGCACACCAGAGACAGAGAATTTAGTAAATATGGAGGTCCTAAAAAGTATGAAAAGTAGCTCAAAATTAATTAATTGTGCTCGAGGAGGCTTAATTGACGAAGAAGCATTAGCAGAAGCTTTAAATACATCATTGATTGGAGGAGCTGCAATAGATGTCTTTTCTAAAGAACCTTTGGAATCAAATTCACCACTTTTGAAAGTTGAAAAGAATCTTATTCTTACCCCTCACTTAGGAGCATCTACTCGGGAAGCACAAGAAAATGTAGCTGTTGATGTTGCAGAACAAATCAGAGATGTCTTGCTTGGTTTATCTGCTAGAACTGCGGTAAATATTCCAGGTTTGAGTCCTGATATTATGGATAGCTTGAAACCTCATTTGCAGTTGGCTGAAACAATGGGTCTGCTTATAAGCCAGCTTTCAGGTGGACAGATACAGAAACTAGAAGTAAAGCTACAAGGTGAATTTGTTCAACATCCTTCCCAACCATTAATAATAGCTAGTCTAAAAGGCCTTTTAAGTAAAGCTTTGGGAGATAGGATTAATTATGTGAATGCTTCTCTAGAAGCAGATTCAAGAGGTATTTCAGTAGCCGAGAGTAAAGATGAGTCAAGACCTGAATTTGCTAGTGGATCACTTCAGTTAACAACTTATGGAGATAATGGCGACCATAGCGTAGCAGGAAGCATTTTTGCTGATGGGGAATTAAGAATTATTAGTATTGATCAATATCCTGTTAATGTATCTCCAAGTAGATATATGTTGGTTACAAGGCACAGAGATATGCCTGGTATTATTGGCAAGCTTGGTTCTTTATTGGGTAGTAATAATGTAAATATTGCCTCAATGCAAGTTGGGCGCAAAATTGTTAGAGGAGAAGCTGTTATGGTTTTAAGTATTGATGATCCAATTCCTAATAAGTTGCTTGACACCATTATTGAAGTAGAGGGAATTACTAACGCTAATCCAGTTACTTTATAACAAGTCTGAATCTATTTAATGGCAATTAAAGATTGGTATAAACTAACATTTCAGATAGGAAGTGATTCAGAAGAAATTATTTTTTGGAAATTAAATGAGCTGGGAATATTTAGTTTTTCATTTGAATATTTAATTAAAAATGAAAGTAAAAAAGAGGTTAATATATGGCTTCCAATTGATGAATGGGACGAGAGTTCTAGAAGTGATTTTGAAAAAATAATTAGCAAACTTCTAAATATTAATAACTCTAAGAATCAATTTTTTGATTGGAGTATAATTAAAGAGGAGGATTGGTTGACAAGCTGGAAGAAATATTGGGCCCCTGAATTAATAGGAAATCATTTTTTAATATTACCTTGTTGGATAGATCTACATGAAAAACTTAAAGAAAAACAAATCATAAAAATTGATCCTGGAGCAGCATTTGGAACAGGAGGTCACCCTTCGACTTATCTTTGCTTGGAAAAAATGGAGAATATTTTATTTTCTGATAAAAAGGTATTAGATATTGGTTGTGGTAGTGGGATTTTGAGTGTTGCCGCAAGATTGCTTGGCGCTAAAGAGGTTTGTGCGGTGGATAATGATTATCTAGCTATAAATTCAACTAACTCTAATTTTCAACTAAATTTCGGTAATTTAGAAAAATTAAATACATATTTGGGATCTTTTGATGAGGTAGTTTTAAAAAATCAACTCGAACACTTTGATTTTGTTTTATGCAATATTCTCGCTGAAGTAATAAAAGAAATGATTCCAAATATTTATAAGTGTTTGAGAAACAGTGGGGAAGTCATTTTCAGCGGAATTCTTAATTCACAAAAAGATGAAATTATAAAAATATTAATTCAGAATAACTTGAAATTATTGGATGTATCAACTAGAAAAGATTGGGCATGTATTTCTGCGCAAAAAGCCAGCGATCCAACCTAAGTATAAGTTTTTCTTATAGATACTCTTTAATACATTTTATTGTGTCATTTTTTACTTCAAAATCTCACATATCGACCTAATCGATGTTAAAAATGTAGTTAATAGGTATTAATTACCAACAATTTTTTATTTAAATGGCTTCTTACAAAGTTACACTCATCAGCGAAGGTGAAGGTCTCAATTCAACCATTGAAGTACCTGATGACCAGTACATCCTCGATGCGGCTGAGGAACAAGGTATCGATCTTCCTTATTCCTGCAGAGCTGGAGCATGTTCAACATGTGCTGGAAAAGTTACTTCAGGCAGTGTTGATCAATCAGACCAGAGCTTCTTGGATGATGACCAATTAGAAGCTGGTTTTGTACTTACATGTGTTGCTTATCCAACATCTGACGTAACAATTACAACTCATGCTGAGGAAGATTTGTATTAATTATAAAAAATTAACTTTTCTCAGTTGATTATTCATTATTTCTCTGCCACCCTCTATTAAAAGGTGGCTTTTTTTGTGTATGAATAAATTTGAACTTTTCAAGACTGGCAGTGTTCAATCAAGTTATGGAGGTCAGTACAGTTATAAGGTAATTGGACCATGTTGCAGACTATATGATAGGGAAGAGTTACCTTGGCCCTGTTCAAGGCTTGCTTGGAGAAGTAAGGAGCCTAGTTGGAGAAGAGTAGGTTCTAGGTTCGTTGCTGATATGGCTTCAAGAAAATGCCCATCTTATTCAGTTCAGATTTTGGAGCCTGGATCAAAACCTGTTGAAACAGTTATAACTCTTTTTTCAAAGAAATTTTCTTCTGATATACAAGAATGGTGGTATAGCAAAAAACCAGGCTCGAAAGAGCCTGGTAATATCTTCCCTTATGAAGTTAGTTAGCTTTAAATATTATGCTTTTGGCTTTGGAGGCATATAACCTTTTAATCCGGTGCATTCAAGACTATCAATTGTATTAACTCCAGTTTGTGTATTAGTTCCACTTGCTCTTTCACATAATGATTTCCTCTGAGAAAGATCAAGATTTGCATCAGTAAAGTCTGCTCCATCAATAATTGCTCCATCAAAAACACTTTTCATTAGCTCACCATTGGTAAGATTTGCGTCTGTAAAATCAGCATTATCAAAGCGTGTTGCATATGCAATAAGGTCAGTCATATTGGCTCCTTTAAAACTAGAATTTTTTGCAGTTGTTACGCTCATATATGCCCCTTGAAGATTAGCTTCTCCTAAATCTTGATTAGATAAATCATATTTAACATATTCAGTATTATGAAGGTCGGCACCGTGAAGATCATCTTTTAGTACATCAACTGATGAAGGATCACTTGGATAGAGTGCGTTTGCAGAAATTGGATTAATAAGTAAACCAATAATTAACGGAAGAAAAATAAATAGTCTTTTGCAAGACTTAAGTAGTGATGAAAAAATAGAAACCATTTCGATCAACATCAATATAGAAAACCTATGACTATTATTCCATGGGTTGGTCATTTACGACCCTTCTTCTCACGAACTGTTGCAGTTTATTTTATTTCTACCGTTAGAAAATCTTTTGCAAGCTGAGTATTTGGAAAAACTTTTTGAGCCTCTTTAAGCAAATCGCTTGGCGTAATTGCATTTTTATTAGTGTATCTTGGACTTAAATGAGTAATAATTAATTTTTTTGTATTAGATAATAATGCTGTTTTAGCTGCCATGATTGTTGTCGAATGTAATTTTTCATAAGCCATACTCTCATCCTCCTCTGAAAAAGTCGATTCATGTACTAGTAAATCGGCATTTTTTGAAAGTGACACAGCTGATTCGCTAAAGACTGTATCTGTGCAATAAACAAAACTTTCACCTTTCCTAGGAGGTCCGCAGAATTCTTTCCCATTAAATGTCCGACCATCTGCTAATAATACTTTTTTACCTTTTTGCAGTTCTGAATAAATTGGTCCAGGTGCTATTTTTAGAGACTCTGCTTTTTTGATATCAAATATGCCTGGCTTATCTTTTTCACTCACTCGATAACCATAAGCTGGTATTTTATGGTTAAGACGTGCACAATTTACTTTTAGTCTGTTGTTTTCAAATAGAATTTTATTTTCTGATGCAAAATTTTCAACTTCCACAAAATGCAATGGGTACGATAATTTGCAATAACTGCTTTTAAGCGCAGAATTGATAAAACTTCGCAACTCTAAAGGACCATAAATTTCAATACCCTTACTATTTCCTGATAAACCTAAGGTAGCTAAAAGTCCAGGTAAACCATAAATATGATCACCATGCATATGTGTAATAAATATTTTCTTGATTTGTGAAGATTTGATATTGCTTTTCATTATTTGATGTTGTGTTCCTTCACCACAATCAAAAAGCCAAACTTCTGATGTCTGTGATAATTTAAGTGCTAAGGATGAGACATTTCTCGTTAAGGATGGGACTCCTGAACTTGTTCCTAAGAAGGTGATATTCACTTAATTATGATAATTTTATTTTAATACCTGGACTAAATCTAGACTTGTAGCCAAACTTAGGCAAATTAACAATTTGTTTTTTAAACAAAGTGATACTTAAATTAAAAAAAAATTATAGTAAATGTTTCCTGATTAGTATTTTATTTTTTTGTGGTTTTCATAGTGAAACTGTTTTTGCAGATGGAGAACCATTAATAAGAGTCTTAATATCAAAAAATAACAATTTAAGGATTAGATCAGATAAATCAATTCCTTTAACCATAGAAGGAAAATTATTTTCAAGAAAAAAAATAAAAGGCTTAACGTTGAAAAATGATAAAAATAGAAGCATTTTATATTTTGATAAGAATAAACAAAAAATATATGACTTAAAAAGTAGTCATCAATTTCAAATTAGATCTTCTGATGGAAGAGGTATATGGGTAGGTCAGAAAAGATTTTCTGGTAAGCTTAATCTTTTTGTACTTGATTCTGAAATATTGGTAGTTAATGTTCTAGGAATTGAGAAATACTTAAGTAGTGTAGTTGGTTCAGAGATGCCTGCAAAATGGCCTATAGAAGCATTAAGAGCTCAAGCAATTGCTTCTAGAACATATGCTTTAAAGCAAAAAGGAAATAATTTATTTGATATAGATTCTACCCAGAAAAATCAAGTTTATAATGGCTTGGAGTCAAGAACTTATAAAACTAGAAGAGCTGTTAGAAGTACAAGATCTCTAGTTTTGATATACAAAAATAAACTGATTAATGCTTTATTTCATAGTAGTTCAGGAGGTATGACAGAAAATAGCCAAGATGTTTGGAAAAATAAATATCCATATTTGTCTAGTGTTAAAGATTTTGATAAAAATAATCCAAAATTTAGATGGCAGAAAAAATTTTCAAATAAGGAATTAGTTAATCTTTTCCCCAAAATTGGAGGAATAAAAAATATCGAAATTTTAAATCTAACCAAGACTGGGAGAGTAAAAAATGTAAGGCTTGATGGGCCTTATGGTTCTGATCAAATTTCCGGGGTAGATTTAAGAAAAAAATTAGGACTAAGTAGTACTTTTGTAAGATTTAAATTAATTGAAGGACAAAGTACTAAATTTCCTACAAACAAAGGTTTAATAGTTTTTGGACAGGGATCTGGACATGGAGTAGGAATGAGTCAATGGGGGGCAAAATATATGGCTTCTAAAGGCCAAAAAGCTGAAAAAATATTAAAGCATTTCTATAGGGGTGTAGAGATTAAACCTTTTAGAAAAGATTTCATATAAAAATCATTTGGCATTAAGTACTAACTTAGGATTTAGATTAGTTTGTTCTTTATTTAAGAAGCCTATCCCAAGTAGTTTTTTTCTTTTATCTATTACTTTGATAGGTTTTTTGTAATCAAAATTTTTGCTCTTATTTAAGAAATTAATATCAATTTTAATTGCTCTTCCAGTTTGCCAAAAATTAATTTCTTCTTCTTTATTTAAGACAAATGTTGAAATATGATTAAGAGCAAAAATTGTTGGAATAATAAAGTTTGCAGAGTTTTCTTTAGCTTTTTCTTTTTCGATATCAGATATTTTTATCGAGTTTTCTTCATCAAATCCACAAGCTGAAATTCTTTTTAGTTCCAGAAGACAACCCTCGGAATTGAGAACTTTTCCTAAATCTCTTGCAATTGATCTTATATATGTACCTGTAGAACATTTAATTTTTATTTCTATGATTCCATTAATTTGGTCCCATTTTATTAAGGTTAGTTCTTCTATTTTTACTTCTCTAGGTGCTAATTCAAAATTTTCATTCTTAAAAGATTTTTTATAAGCTCTTTCACCATTTACGTGAACACTAGATACTTTAGGTGGAATTTGTTTAATTATTCCTCTAAAAGTATTTAAATATTGATCTAATTTCTCATCACTGATTTTAGGCCAACTTTTTTGTTTAATTATTTCTCCGTGAATATCATCAGTGTTAGTTCTTAACCCTAATTGAATTTGTCCTATATAAGTTTTCCCTTGAGGAAGATATTGAATAAATCTAGTTGCACTGCCTATCGCAATTGGTAATGTTCCTATGACCTCTGGATCAAGAGTTCCTGTGTGCCCGACTTTTTTTATATTTAGTAACTTCCTCACTTGTTTAACACAATCATGCGAGGTACAGCCTTTTTCTTTATTAATTACTAAGAATCCATCTTTAGTTTCCATTTTTAATATTAAGAATACTTTGAGAAAGATTTATAACCATCCTATTATTTTTGTATTAGAAATTTAAAGTAAGAAATTGAAAAACAATAGTTTTATATTAAAAGAGTTTTTGGATAATGCTTTTAATTTGAAATCACATTTAATGGAATTCTTATCTATTGAAGAATGTGATATAGATGGTTTCCTCGCAAATGCAAAGATCAATTTGGCAAATTCACATCCTGGAGATTCTCTAAGTGATGTTTCAGATTTTTATACTGAGATTGTTGGAGATCGGCATTTAGCTGATTTAGCTGCTTGGCATATTACAAGCAAGGATTATATTGCTGATACTTTAAAACTTCAGCAGATGTTTTCTAAAGATTTAGTTTTAGATTTTGGAGGAGGGATTGGAACGCATGCCATCGCTAATGCAATGTCTTCAAAAGTTGAACATGTTTTTTTTGTTGATATTAATGAAACAAATAGAAACTTTGTTGAATACAGGGCTAGGGAATTAGGTGTCGAAAAAAAGCTTACTTTTTGCCAGACAATTAAAGATTCACAAATTCCGAAATTTGATACGATAGTTTGTCTTGATGTTTTGGAACATCTTGCTGATCCATCTTCTCAAATTGATATTTTCAATGAGATTATGGATTTTAATTCTATTGCTTTATTTAATTGGTATTTCTATAAGGGTGAAAAGAATGAATATCCATTCCATATTGACGATAATCAAATCATTGAAAGTTTTTTTAAGACAATTCAATCAAATTTTTTAGAAGTTTTTCATCCAATTCTCATAACTACAAGAGCTTATAAGAAAATTAGATAACTACATTAACTCTTTTTCTATTCTTTAAATTTCTTTTAATGCTTTCGAAACTTACTGTTCCCTTTTTAAGTGCAAAAAGAGTGTCATCTTTGCCTTTGCCAACATTGATTCCTGGCAAAAAGGAGGTACCCCTTTGGCGAATTATGATTGATCCAGCAGTAACTTTTTCTCCTCCATAAGCTTTTACTCCCAGCCTTTTGGAATTTGAATCTCGACCGTTTCTTGTGGAACCTGTTCCTTTTTTGTGTGCCATTAGAAATGTTTAATTTGTAGATTTCTCGGATTTTAGTTTAGTTTCCTTTTTAACAGTTTCTTTTTTAGAAGAAGACTTAGGAGCACTTTTACCTATTGAAATAGATTTTACCATAACTCTTGTAAGTTCTTGTCTGTGACCCATCTTTCTTCTTGTCTTTTTTTTAGGACGCATCTTGTATACGAGAATCTTCTTATCTCTTTTGTGAGAAATGACTTCTAATTCAATTTTTGCATCTTTAACGTAGGGCTTACCAATAGTGATAGAGCTTTTATCTTTTAAAAGCAAAACTTTTTCAAGTGTTATCTTATCTTTTTCTTTTGCCTTTAACCTGTCGATATCATAGTATCTGTTGACTTCGAACCAATATTGTTGACCAGAGGTTTCCGCTATTGCGTACAATTCATTACTTTGAGAAGAATTGTTTGTGGGGTTTTTTGAATTTGTCATATATTTAAAGACGCTATCTGGCTCAAATTTATAATTTGATTATGCCAAATGAGCAATCAAGTTGGTTTGTTTATTTTCTTATTTTGTAGTGTAATAAGTCAAGGGTTGTTTTAAATCTTTTATATCAATTTGAGGAACCAAAACAATGGGAGCAAGAAAAACATACATTTTAAAACTCTACGTCGCCGGAAATACTCCTAATTCAATGAGAGCCTTGAATACTTTAAAAGAAATATTAGAAAATGAATTTAAAGGAGTATATGCCTTAAAAGTTATTGACGTGCTAAAGCAACCACAACTTGCAGAGGAAGATAAGATATTAGCTACACCAACTTTAGCTAAAATTTTACCTCCACCTGTTAGAAAAATAATTGGTGACCTCTCTGATAGAGAGAAAGTATTAATAGGCTTAGATCTTCTTTTTGATGAATTAAAGGAAAATGAATATAGTGGAAATAATTAACATAAATAAAACCTTTTACAATTAAAAATAAATTAAACGTTTATTTGATTATTATTCTTTGAAAAACAATGAAAGATAAGAAATTAAGTAGGTCTAATAAAATGCAAGTGCAAAAACTGCCTACTGGGATAGAAGGATTCGATGATGTTTGTAGGGGAGGGTTGCCTGTATCTAGAAGTACGCTGGTTAGTGGTACATCGGGGACTGGTAAGACTGTTTTCTCTCTTCAATATTTACACCATGGAATTTGTAATTTTGATGAGCCTGGGATCTTTGTAACATTTGAAGAGTCACCTTTAGATATCATTAGAAATGCTGCAAGTTTTGGTTGGGATTTACAAGAATTAATTGATCAAAATAAGTTATTTATATTGGATGCTTCTCCTGACCCTGATGGACAGGATGTTGCGGGGAACTTTGATTTGTCTGGTCTTATTGAGAGAATTAGTTATGCAATTAGAAAATATAAAGCTAAAAGAGTCGCAATAGATTCTATAACTGCGGTCTTTCAACAGTATGATGCCATTTACGTTGTTAGAAGAGAAATTTTCAGGCTCATAGCAAGATTAAAGGAAATAGGTGTGACAACTGTTATGACTACAGAAAGGGTTGATGATTATGGATCAATTGCTAGATATGGAGTAGAGGAGTTTGTTTCTGATAATGTTGTCCTATTAAGAAATGTTCTTGAATCAGAAAAGAGAAGAAGAACTTTAGAAGTTTTGAAGTTAAGAGGTACTGTACATATGAAAGGTGAATATCCATTCACCATGGGAGTGGATGGCATTAGTGTGTTTGCCCTCGGAGCAATGAGATTAACGCAGAGATCCTCAAATATTAGGATAAGCTCGGGAGTAAAAGATCTCGATGATATGTGTGGTGGTGGATATTTTCAAGATTCAATCATTCTCGCGACAGGAGCTACTGGTACAGGCAAAACAATGCTGGTATCAAAATTTGTTGAAGATGCTTATAACAATAATGAAAGAGCAATACTTTTTGCATATGAAGAATCTAGGGCTCAATTGCTTAGGAACGCGACTAGTTGGGGAATAGATTTTGAAAAGATGGAAAGTGATGGGTTATTAAAAATTATTTGTGCATATCCTGAGTCAACAGGTTTAGAAGATCATTTGCAAATTATAAAAACGCAAATTACTCAATTTAAACCAAAAAGGATGGCAATTGATTCTCTCTCGGCATTAGCTAGAGGAGTAAGTTTGAATGCATTTAGACAATTTGTAATTGCGGTTACTGGCTATACAAAACAAGAGGAAATAGCAGGCTTTTTTACTAATACTGCAGAAGAATTTATGGGAAGTCATTCTATTACTGATTCTCATATCTCAACAATTACCGATACTATATTGTTGCTTCAATATGTAGAAATAAAAGGTGAGATGGCTAGGGCTTTAAATGTTTTTAAAATGCGGGGATCATGGCATGATAAAAGAATAAGAGAATTTATTATTACAAATAGAGGTCCAGAAATAAAAGATTCTTTTTCTAATTTCGAACAAATATTTAGTGGAGCCCCTCATAGAGTTGTTCCTGACCAAAATGTTCCAAACGTTTTTAAAGGATTAGATAATAATTAGGTAATATTACTAATTTCAGATTCTAAAAAAGCATCTGTATTATTAATAGCTTTTGTCAATAATTCATCTTTATCAGATTGTGCTAAGGCTAAATCGAACCAAAAGGTTGTTCCTACTCCTAATTCACTAGCCATTCGAATTTCTCCACCATGTTTTTCGATTATTCCCCGAACTATAGATAGACCTAAACCTGTCCCTTGCTCGGTATGAACTGCATTTTCTACTCTATAAAAACGATCAAAGATCTTATCTTGATCAGCTTGAGATATTCCTGAACCTGTATCAGCAATCTCAATTCTTACTTTTGGTAATGGAGAAACCAACTCACAATGTGGTGCTTCATTATTGTTCATACTTGGAGGGAGAGCAGGGCAGGAATCTGGCCAAGTGTAAGCTCTTATGATAAGAGTGCTATTTTTTGGACTAAATTTCAATCCATTACCTAGCAAATTATCAAAAACTTGTAAAAGTAAATCAAAATTTCCAAGAATACAAGGAATAGTCTCCTCTATATCATGAGCTAATGAAACATTTTTTTCTGTGGCATTAAGCCTGTAATTTCTAAGAGTCTGTTCTATTGCTGGTTTAATATCCATTTGATCCAACTGGATTATTTTCCCAGATTCCAATCTTGATAGATCTAATACATCATTTACTAGCCTTGTTAACCTATCAGTCTCAGAATTTGCAATGCCCAAAAATTCGATTTGTTCTTCATCAGTAAGCTGATCTTTTAAATCATGTAAAGTCTCTACATAACTTTTGATATTAAAAAGAGGTGTCCTTAATTCATGTGAAACATTACTAATAAATCTGTTTTGGGCCGCATTAAGTTCTACTTCGCGTGTTAAATCTTGGATTGTTACTGCAATACCTTTTAATTCAATTTTGTTTGTATCTAAGACTGATTGTAAGACAATTCTTAAAGTTCTAGCTGGCTCTCCTAAGCTAAATCTTAAATCATCCTTTTCCTTTTCTCTATTTAAAATAGATTCTATATTTATGTGTAGGTCATTAGATAAAATTTCGGGGATTTCATTTAAAAAATATTTACCTTCCAAGAATCTTCCTTCCCAGCGAAATAATCTTTTTGCTGTTGGATTTGTAAGTACTATCTTCCCTTGGGAATCAAGTAATATTGCACCATCAGCCATAGTGGCTATAAGTGATTGTTGTTTTATTTGAGCGGCTTTAAGTTCTTCAATATTAGCCTCGTCGTAATTTTCTAACTGAGTGGCCATTCGGTTAAACCCATTTAAAAGTTCTCCTAAATCTCCTGTCATAGGTAAAGAAATTCTGGATTTAAAGTTTCCTTTTGAAATTTCTCTTACCCCTCTTACTAACTCCCTCACAGGCCTAGTTATTGTAAGCGCATTAAATACTGCTCCAAGTATTACCAAAACCCATATCGAGATAAATACTGCAATTGTAACTTCTCTGGTAAGTGCCGCACTTGATAAGGCTTTCTTATTAGGTGTAACTCCTAAAGCTAAAGTTCCAAGATATTTGCCTTTCCATAACATTGGGACGAAAACATCTGTAACTTGCCCCTGAGGTGTTGCATGCTGCCTAACTAATGGGAATTGTGGTCTTTTCTTTAATTCTGATGGTAGTTTTAGTCTTCTAGTGAGCTGAAACTGACTATTTGAACTTGTTGGTGTTGCACTTATTGGTATTCCAAGTTGAACAATGTCTTCAGCATCAGTAAAAAATATGTAACGTAGATTTCGACTTGATCTCCAAAACTTTTCTGCTACATTTGAGATTTCTTTTTTTTGATTATTTGCAACTAATTCTGTTACGTTACCTGATAATAATAATCCAAGATCGCGGGCATATCTTGTATCATTCATTCCTGCATCTCTTTGAATGCTATTTAATGCAAAAAATGTTATTCCTGTCATTAGTAGACTAACAACGAGAGTTGCTATGGCTAACAATTTTGTTCTTAAACTGAACCCGCTCCACCATGCAAAAATTCTATTAATCCAATAGTTATTGTTAGTATCATCATCGGAAAAATTAAATTCTTCATTATCACGATTATTACTATTAATCATCCGATTAATGCCCCTTTGAAAAATTTTTTCTGACTTGATGCCCAATATCATTTCTGTAATAAATACCCTCAAAATTTATTTCTTTTAAATTTTTGTATGCTTTTTCAAAAACTTTATCAAAATCTTTATCTTGGCAGACAATGCTTAAAACTCTTCCACCATCAGTAATTAAATCCCCATTTTTGCCCAAACGAGTACCTGAATCAAAAATCTGAAAATCAGTTGAGTCAACGTTACCTATATTAATTGGAAAACCGGTTTTATATTCGTAAGGGTAGCCCTTTGAGGTGGCTATTACACAACCACTTACCATGTCAAAAGTATCAATTTTTTCGTTACCAATTAATTTTCCCATTGCACATTTTTCTAAAAGTAATAAAAAATTTTGATCCATTAAAGGCATTATTGTCTGACATTCTGGATCCCCAAATCTGCAATTATATTCTATAACCTTGGGCCCAGATTTTGTGACCATTAAGCCAAAATAAATAACACCTTTATAGTCAATATTTTTTCTATTTAATTCATTTATTGTCGGTTCAATTATCTCTGAGATGATTGTATCAAGATAATCTTCTGTTAAAAGTGGGGCTGGAGAATAAGCTCCCATTCCTCCTGTATTTGGCCCTTTATCTTTCTCATTAAGACGTTTGTGATCTTGGGCAGATGGAAGTAAAATGAATTTCTCTCCATCACATAGTGCAAAAACTGAAACCTCTGGTCCCTCAATTTTTTCTTCTAGAACGACAATATCCCCAGAGTTGCCAAACTTACCATTAAAAATTGACTCTGCTGCCTTAAAACACTCTTCTTTTGAATCAGGAATATAAACACCTTTACCAGACGCTAAACCATCTGCTTTTACTACCAATGGGCTAGATGATGAATTGATAATATCTTTGGCTTTCTCTAGAGAATTAACTTTCCAAAAGTTTGCTGTTGGAATATTTGCTTCACGCATAAATTCCTTTGCCCAAGATTTACTATATTCCAATTTTGCCCCATCTTTACCAGGCCCAAAAACTTTAAAGTTTTTTTTGCGAAGAAAATCAGCTAATCCGTTTGCTAAAGGTATTTCTGGTCCTATTACAATTAAGTCTATTTTAAAAAAATTAAGCTTTTCGACTAATTCAATTTTATTGTCTATATCAATTTTTATTCTTTCACATTTATTTATTCTTTCTGATCCGGCGTTACCTGGGACCAAATAAACTTTTTTGACTAGTTCATTTTTTTGTATAGCCCAAGCCAAGGAATTTTCTCTTCCACCACTACCAATGATTAAAATATTTTCTAATCTACTTATGCTTTCAATATTTGTTGAATTGATACTCATAAATTTGTTTTTGAAGGTTATGAGGTTTGATAAATAATCAGTTAAAATTAAATTAACTATTTTTTGAAAATCGATTTCTAATAATTATGTTAATTACAAATTGCACTTTTAGTAAATATATGAGGTCTTTAATTAATGAATAATGAATATGAGTTGATTTATGAAGGCAAAGCAAAAAAAGTTTTTTCTCATAATGATTCTGAAAAAGTAATAATTGAATTTAAAGATGATGCCACAGCTTTTAATGCTTTGAAAAAAGCTAAATTCGAAGGGAAGGGAAAGCTTAATTGCCTAATAAGTGCAAGAATCTTTGAACTTCTTAAAAAAAATGATATCCCAACTCATTTTATTAAACTTAAAAGTGAAAATACAATGATTGCACAAAAAATAAATGTAATTCCCTTAGAAATTGTTCTGAGAAATACAGCTTATGGTTCTTTGTGCAAACAAACGACTATTAAAGCTGGCACTGTACTATTAAAACCGTTAATTGATATTTATCTAAAAAATGATGAACTTAATGATCCCCTACTTACACGAGACAGAATTCAATTAATGAACATACTAAGCTCTCAAGATTTAGATTTAATAATAGATCTAACTATAAAAATTAACGAAATCCTAAAAAGTTTTTTTTATAATATCCAGCTTCAACTTGTAGATTTCAAGTTGGAGTTTGGCTATGATTTCAATAACAATATAATTCTCGGTGATGAAATAAGTCCCGACAACTGTAGATTGTGGGATCTTAATCAGAAAAATGATACAATTGTAAGTCTAGACAAAGATAGATTTAGAAATGATTTAGGTGGACTAATTGAAGCTTACAGTGAAATTTACCAAAGAATAAAAGATTTCATTTAATTCAATTCAATAATAATGATCCATTTAACTTAATTTAAAGTACAATGCAAAAAAAATTTTTAAAATTTAGAAAGGTTTTCACGAATTTTGCTTTCGCCCCATTGATCCTTATATCTAATTCAGAACTGTTTGCTAAGTATTTGCAAAATAGTGTTGAGCCACCAATCAAATCTATAGAAAAAAATAATATTAACGACGAATTTTTAAATGGTTTTAATATTGAAAAAGAGGTAAATTTTTTTATTGCAGAAAATAAAAAAAATACTAACCAAGATAGTGTTCTTATCTCAGAAATAGTTATCAAAGGTTGGGAAAATCATCCTGAGGGCAGAAAACTTGAATTAGAAGCATATGATTCAATGAGTATAAAACCAGGAAGTGTTGTTGATAATCGAATTTTGAATAAAGACTTAAATGCAATTTATGCTAGTGGTTGGTTTTCAGGAGTAAAAATAGATTCTCAAGATAGCCCATTGGGTGTAAGGCTGATTGTAAATGTAGTCCCTAATCCAATTTTGAAGAAAGTTGAAATCAAACCAAAAAACTCTTTAATCACTAGTGCATTTGTAGACAATATTTTTAATAATTTTTATGGCACAACCCTTAATCTAAAAGAATTGCAAAATAAGATAGAAATTATAAAAAAGCGTTATGAAAGTGAAGGATATTCTTTGGCAAGAATTACTGGTCCAGATAGAATTTCTGAGGACGGGATAGTAACATTAAAAATTTCTGAAGGATTCATATCTGATGTGAAAATAAGATTCCCAGGATCTGATGGTGAATCTATTATTGATGGAAAACCTAGGAAAGGGAAAACAAAAGAATGGGTCATAAAAAGAGAGTTGAAAACTCAACCTGGCACCATATTTAATAGAAAAATTTTAGAAGCTGATATCAATCGACTCTATGCTACATCATTATTTGATGATGTTAAGGTATCTCTTGGTCCTGATAATTTAAATCCTGGCCAAGTCATAATTTTTTTAGATTTGAGCGAGCAAAGAACAGGATCATTAACTGGTGGCCTAGGTTATAGTAATAGCTCAGGAGTCTTTGCCTCAATTGGTTTGCAGGAAACAAATGCGCTTGGTAGAGCATGGTCTACTAATCTAAACTTGAATTTCGGAGAATATTCAACTACCTATAATTTTTCTTTATCTGATCCATGGATTAAAGGAGATAAACATAAAACTTCTTTTAGAACAAATATTTTTCTGAGTAGAGATTATCCACAAGAATTTAAAAGTGAAAAAAATGGAAGAATTTACGCTGTAGATGATACTAACACCTCAACTTCTGATACTTTTTCATCAATAGTCTTAGAAAAAACAGGTGGCGGATTTTCTTTCTCCAGGCCTCTTAATGGTGGAGATCCATTTAAACTCGCCAAATGGAGAGTCCTTACAGGTATGAATTTTAAGAAAGTAAAGATGATTGATGGTGATGGGAACAAAAAACCTTTTGGTGATTTGACTCCAACTACAGGAAATATAAGCGATATTATCTGTATTGGATTTTCTCCAAAGGATGGTTCATGCCCTGAAGAAAATACATTGGTAAGTTTTATTGCAAGTACATCTAGAAATAATTTGAATAATTCTGTAAACCCAACTTCAGGAAATAAACTAAGCGTTGGTACTGAACAGTTTGTTTCAATGGGGGGGAAATCTCCAACTTTCAATAGAATGAGAGCTTCATATTCGTTTTTTGTTCCAGCAAGATTGATTAATTTAACCAAGGCATGTAATTCTAGTACTATTAATAGTGAAGATTGTCCTCAAGCTATTGCTTTTCAAATTAAAGCTGGAACTATTATTGGGGAATTGCCTCCATATGAAGCATTTTGCATGGGAGGAACATCATCTGTTAGAGGTTGGGGATCTTGTAATTTGGCTGTAAGTAAAAGTTTTGTTGAGGGCACAGTTGAGTATAGATTTCCTGTTTGGAGAATGATATCAGGAGCTTTATTTGTTGATGCAGGCAGTGACTTAGGCTCTCAAAAGGATGTCCCAGGAAAACCCGGTAAATTATTGCAGAAATCAGGTTCTGGTTATTCCCTTGGAGGGGGAGTTGGAGTGAAAACACCAATTGGTCCATTAAGACTAGATATAGCAAGTAAGGACCTAAGTGGAGATTGGAGATATACACTTGGAGTTGGATGGAAGTTTTAAGTGTTTTCTTGGCCAACTAATTATGATTCTTGCTATACATTAGCTGGAGTTATCTCCAGAGAAGGTATAGGACTTCATAGTGGGGAAAAAACAAGAGTCAAAATTTCTCCTTATGAAAAAGAAGGATACTATGTCTCTTTCAGGGATAAACCTAATGAGATTTTTAGGCTAACTCAAGACTTAATTGGAAGTACGATGCTTTGTACGGCCGTAAAATTAGGTGGACGAAATTTATATACTATTGAACATTTATTATCTTCAATGGCTGGGTGTGGCTTAAGTTATATACATATTGAGGTTGATGGGAAAGAGATCCCGCTTTTAGATGGTTCAGCAATTCAGTGGGTTAGAGATTTTGAAGAAGTAGGTATAAAAAAGGCACCTAAACCAGATAATTTTTTTCGAGAGATTAATAAATCAATAATTTTAAATAAGGAAGGCTCAGTTATTGCAGCAACTCCTTCTCAAAAAACTATAATCATATCCACTATAAGTTTTTCTTATAAAGCGATTGGGAACCAAACTTTTGTGATTGATTTAAATCCAAAAAGTTTTGTTGAAATGATTGCCCCAGCAAGAACATTTGGTTTTAAGGATCAATTTCAAGAATTAAGTGAACTTGGATTAATAAAAGGTGGAAGTTTGGAAAATGCACTTGTTTGTAGTGGTGATGAATGGGTTAATCCACCATTAAGATTTCATAATGAACCAATAAGACATAAAATTTTAGACCTAATTGGGGACTTGGCTTTGGTAGGGTTACCTAAGGCTCAAATTTTAGTTTATAAAGGATCACATTCTTTAAATGCTTTGTTAGCCTCATCTTTAAAAAATTAACCTTATCTTTAATTGTTTTGGAAAAGAAATTATCCAGTGAAAATAATCAACTCTCCTCCGAGAATATATTAGGTTTATTACCGCATAGATATCCTTTTGCTCTTGTAGATAAAGTCATAGAAAATATCCCTGGGGAGCGGGCTGTTGCAGTAAAAAATGTAACTATAAATGAGCCTCAATTTCAAGGACATTTTCCTGAAAGACCCTTAATGCCAGGAGTTCTTATTGTTGAATCAATGGCTCAAGTTGGAGGAATAATAGTAACCCAAATGCCGGATCTTCCTAAAGGACTTTTCGTCTTTGCAGGAATTAATAATATTAAATTTAGAAAACCTGTTGTACCTGGAGATCAATTGATAATTACTTGTGAATTGCTTAGTATTAAAAGACAAAGATTTGGCAAAGTTAAAGGTGAGGCACACGTTGATGGTAAGTTGGTCTGTGCTGGAGAATTAATGTTTTCATTGGTTGATTAAGGATATGGAGAATAAAAATACTGAATTAAATTCAGACTTTAATGGTGCAAAAGTACACCCGAACGCTTTTGTTGATCCAAGTGCTGAATTAAATAACGGGGTCATTATCTCTCAAGGAGCTATCATTGGTCCTAATGTCACTATTGGGAAAGGAACCGAAATAGGACCGAATGCCGTTATTAGTGGAAGAACTCAAATTGGAAATAACAATAAAGTTTTCCCAAATGTTTTTATAGGTCTCGATCCACAAGATCTTAAATATAAAGGAGCCTCTACTGAAGTAATCATTGGAAATAATAATATTTTTAGAGAGTGCGTAACTATAAATAAGGCAACTGATGAAGGAGAAAAAACTATTATTGGCAATAATAATTTGTTAATGGCTTACACTCACATAGGCCATAATTGTGAACTTGGTAATGGGATAGTTTTATCAAATAGTGTTCAAGTTGCAGGCCATGTAAAGGTTGAGGATAGAGCAATTATTGGAGGCTGTTTAGGTGTTCATCAATTTGTACATATTGGATATTTAGCGATGATTGGTGGAATGACTAGAGTAGATAGAGACGTACCTCCTTTTTGTTTGGCTGAAGGACATCCAGGTAGATTGAGAGGTTTGAATAGGATTGGAATTAAAAGAAGTGGTTTGATGGAAAATAAGGATTTTGATTTAAAACGTTTGCAAAGTACATGGAATCTTATCTTTAGATCTAATGATGCAATTTCAAATTCATTAGAAAAAGCAATAAAAGGAGAATTAGATCTTTCATCTTCAAGATTATGTAGTTTTTTAAAAGATTCAATATCAAAAGAAAGACGTGGACCAATGCCTTTAGTAAATTAATGAATAAAAAGATATTTATTAGTACCGGAGAAGTCTCTGGAGATTTACATGGTAGTTTGTTGTCAAAAGCATTATTTGATGAAGCTAGAAAACACAAAATTAATTTAGAGATATATGGACTAGGAGGGGAGAAAATGAAGAATGAAGGAGTACAAATTTTTCAAGATACAACATCTATAAGTGCAATAGGAATATGGGAGGCTCTGCCATTAATTATCCCTATGATAAAAGTTCAGAAAAAATTTTACAGTTTCATAAAGAAGTATCGGCCAAATTGTTTAATATTAATTGACTATATGGGACCCAATATTAATATTGGGATGAAATTAAAAAGATTGAGAAATAATATTCCTATTTATTATTATATTGCTCCTCAAGAATGGGCATGGAGAGTTGGTAATAATAGCACCACAAATTTAATAAATTTTTCAGATAAGATTTTTGCAATTTTTAAGCAAGAAGCAATTTTTTATAAAAGGCGAGGTGGAAATGTTTTTTGGGTTGGACATCCAATGATTGATTTAACTAAAAAACTACCCTCTAAAAAAGATTCGAGAACAATTTTAAAACTTCGATCAAACCAGAATATTTTACTTTTAATGCCTGCCTCAAGACCCCAAGAGTTAAGATATATACTACCTACATTCTTGAAAACTGCAAAAAAATTACAATTAAGATATCCAAGCCTTGTTGTTTATATTCCCTCCTGTAGAAGAGCTTTCGACAAAAGATTTAGAAAGGGATTAGAAAAATATGAAATTAACGGTAAGGTTATTTGTCAACAAGATGCTTCTGAATTGATGCCTTATATTTCTTCATTAACAAAGCTAGCTTTATGCAAATCAGGCACAGTTAATATGGAATTAGCCTTATATGGAATACCACAGATTGTTGGATATAGAGTAAGTAGAGTTACTGCTTTTATTGCAAAAAACATTCTCAATTTTAAAGTAAGATTTATTTCTCCAGTAAACCTTTTAGTAAAGAGGCCTATAATACCTGAATTTGTCCAGAAAAATTTTAATGAAAGGGAAATTTTTTATAAAGCTTGCAGGCTTCTTGATATGACATCAGAAAAAGCAAAAATCAAAAAAGGCTATAAACTTTTAAAAAAAGAATTAGGTGAGGAAGGAGTAGTTGAGAGAGCAGCCAAAGAAATTATTAATTCCATAATTTGAACTTTATAATAAAAAGATGAAATATTTTCTACCACTAATAATCTTACTTTCAATATTAATAAACCCTTTAAACACTATCGCAGAAGAATTGATTCTTGCAGGAGGTTGTTTTTGGTGCTTAGAACATGACTTAGAGTCCTTAAAAGGTATAAATTTTGTAGAAAGTGGTTATTCAGGAGGAGTTTTACAAAATCCTACCTACGAAAATCATGATGGGCATCAGGAAGTGGTTCTGGTTAATTATGATTCCGAATTGGTAAGTGTTCCTGAGATCCTTAGGCTCTACTTGCGAAATATTGATCCTCTCGATGGTAACGGCCAATTTTGTGATCGTGGAGATTCTTATAGGCCAGTGATTTTTTTCAAAGATTCAATCGAGGAAAGTGATGCAAAAAATGCACTCATATCAGCCTCTTATGAATTGCGGGTGCCATTAGAAAAAATATCTGTAGAACTAAAATCAAAGGGTAAATTTTGGTTAGCTGAAGAATATCATCAGGATTTTGCTAAGAGAAATGAATTGAAATATAAGTTCTATAGATTCTCATGTGGGAGAGATCAGAAATTGGATAAGTTATGGAGGGATAACGCTAGATCAACAAATCTTTGGTCTGAATGATTTTAAATATAATTATTTATTTTTAATCCATTGAACAAGAGTTTTAACTCCAAAACCGGTTGCACCTGATGGATTAATCCCTTTATTTTTATCAGTCCAACAAGTACCAGCAATATCAATATGAGCCCATTTTATATCTTTATTAAAGAATTCCTCTAGAAACAAAGCGGCAGTTATAGATCCACCTGCTCTAGGGCCTGTATTTTTCATATCAGCTATATGAGACTTTAACCCCTCTTTATAGGATTTTTGTAAAGGCATTTGCCATAATTCTTCTCCAGCCTGGGCTGATGCAGTTTTTAGATCATTGGCTAAATTATTATTATTGCTCCAAAATCCAGCCACATCATTTCCTAATGCAACAACAATTGCTCCTGTTAAAGTTGCAAGATCTATTATTGAATCTGGTTTTAAATTTGATGCGTAAGTTAAAGCATCAGCCAATGTGAGTCTACCCTCTGCATCGGTATTATTTATTTCAATTGTCTTCCCATTAGATGCTTTAACTACGTCTCCTGGATGGACAGCAGATCCATTTATCATGTTTTCGCAAGATGCCACAATAAAATGTATTTCTAGTCCTTTTGGTTTTATAGCTCCAATAGCTTTTGCTGCTCCTAAAACTGCAGCGCTTCCGCCCATATCATATTTCATCATTTCAATTTGAGATGCTCCTACTTTCAGGTTGTATCCTCCGGAATCAAAGGTTAAACCCTTCCCAACAAGCGCAATCTTTTCTTTTATAGGCCCCTCTGACTTCAAAGTAAGATGTATAAATTTAGGATCTAGATCAGAACCTTTTGCCACAGCTAAATATGCTCCCATTCCTAAGTCTTCACATTCTTTTGCCTCTAAAATTTTAACTTCCAAACCATGATCTTTAGCTATTTGAGAAGCTTGCTTAGACATTTCCTGGGGGGTAAGACTATTTGGAGGGGCAGCTACAAGTCTTCTGGCTAGTTCTACACCTTCACAAATTTTCCCTGTCTCTACAAAGCTAATATTCTCAAATTTTTTTAAATTCAAAAACTCTATTTCTTTAAGAACTTTCTTTTCATCTTTTTTCTTATTGAATCTATTGTCCTTATAAGTAGATAACCTGACTGACTCTGCTAATTGATTTATTTCTAGATGTGAATTTATTAATTCCCAAGGTAAAAAGATGCTAATTTTTTCATTTTTATCAACAATCTTCCTAATTAGATTTCCTATAGAGTTTTCTATATCATTTTTATTTAGGTCATTTGATTTACCAAGACCAACTATTATTAAAGTTTCTAATTTTTGATCTAAAAATTCAAAACTTAAAGTTTTTCCTTTTTCTCCATTGAAATTTTTTTTTAAAACTTTTTTTAGTAATAATTTTGGGTCAACAACAAATTTTATATTTTCAAGTTGGCTTGCAATTTCTTCCTCCATAACTCCAAATATTAAAGAAGCCCCTTGCCAGTCATCTAGATTTTTTTGGAATGTGGAAAATTGCATTTGTAAAATTTGTTTAATTAACTTTTAATTGTTTGTGAAAGTGGTTTTCCACCTATCTCTGGTTTCTTTATTAAAAGGTGGTAACCATAAATATATCAGTTGCTGTTCTAATTTACGTCTTAATTTTACTTCTTTAGGTACATCAAGGCAGAAACGTATATCTTGGTGACTTGAAAGGTTGTTATGAGCTAGGGCTTCTTTATAGTTCATGAGGTAATTTTTACAGTCATGTTCACCCTTCCATCTTTTATTGGCTGAATTTGTTTCTCCTATGTAAAGAATTATTTTAGACCCTACCATAGAGTCAATTACAAAATACATTGCTGGACCATTATGTACGTTTTGATTAGTTCTCCAAAAGTTTAGTGATAAAGGTTGTAGGGAAAACGGATCAATTTTTTTTTCATTGAAATTTTTTTTTACAGGTAGGATTGTTTGTTGAAAAATTTTATTTTGACTATCTTTTGAAATTTTGAGTTGGTGATTATGTATTTTATTTCGCCACTCAGTTAAGGTTTCTCGTTTGATTTTTAAATTATTTGTGTTTTGAATATTAGTTGATGTATTTGTATTTGAACCAAATAATTCAAATTGTCTACTTTGGTTTGAAATATTATTAATGTTGTAGTTTTCCAAAATCATAAACCATATTTATTAAATTTAATTCTGAATAAATATAAATCAGAGAATTATTTATAAACTAAAATTTTATTAATGTTCTAATCAATTCAAAAGATTCTTGTTATCTTGTAATTGAGCCTTAATCTTGTGTAGTTAAAAAAGTAGATATGGGATTTTTTGAGTCAGACATAGTACAAGAAGAAGCTAAAAAGCTTTTTATTGATTACCAAGACCTCATGAAGCTTGGTTCTGATTATGGCAAATTTGATAGAGAGGGTAAAAAAATGTTTATAAAAAAAATGGAATCTCTTATGGAGCGTTATAAGGTTTTTATGAAGAGATTTGAATTGTCTGAAGATTTTCAGGCAAAAATGACAGTAGAGCAATTAAAGACTCAGTTAAGCCAGTTTGGAATTACCCCGGATCAGATGTTTGATCAGATGAACAAAACCTTAATAAGAATGAAGGATGAACTTGATAAAACTTCTTAAACTTAACGGTTAAAGCTTTATGTCCGATAAATTAATAATGCCGTCATGGCTTTCAAGAGGAATAGAAGAGTACTTTCCAATTAAGGGAATAGATCAAACTTTTTCGGAGATAATTGATCATGCGAAAAAAAACAATAAAAAATTAAGGGTTAAACTAGGAATCGATCCAACTGGTACCGATATTCACCTTGGGCACAGCATATTGTTTAAAAAACTTAGGGCATTCCAAGATAATGGACATATTGCGGTTTTAATTATTGGTGATTTTACTGCTCAAATAGGTGACCCAACTGGAAAAAATAAAACAAGAGTGCAATTATCGGAAAAACAAGTTAAGGAAAATGCAAAAACATATTTAACCCAACTAGGAATGGGTAAGCCAGCTAATGAATCTATTTTAGATTTTGATTCAAAAGATAGAATAGAAATTAGATATAACAGTGAATGGTTAAAAGGATTAAACCTGAATTCGATAATTGAATTAATGGGAAGTGCAACAGTAAGTCAAATGCTAGCTAAGGAGGAATTTAATAAAAGGTATACTTCACAAGTCCCTATTGCGTTGCATGAATTTTTATATCCACTATTACAAGGTTATGATTCGGTAGTAGTTAAATCGGATATTGAGCTTGGAGGTACAGATCAGAAATTTAATATTGCAATAGGGAGGGATCTTCAAAGGCATTTTAAACAAGAACCTCAATTTGGTGTTCTCTTACCAATTTTGATAGGTTTAGATGGAGTTAAGAAGATGAGTAAATCTGAATTTAACACCGTAGGACTGAACGAAGATCCTCTGTCAATGTATTCAAAATTAGAAAAAGTACCCGATAACATAATACCTACCTACTATAAATTACTTACTGAATTAGATCTAAATGTTCTTAATGATGTAAATCCTCGGGAATTGCAGAGAAGAATGGCTTTAGAAGTTACTACTTTATTCCACGGTTCCGAAGAAGCATTAAAAGCACAATCCAACTGCGAAAAATTATTCCTTGGACATAAAGAGAAAGTTGGAGAAATCCCAGAGATTTCATTAAAAGAAATAGTTTTTCCAGTTAAGTTTTTTTATTTGCTAAGTGCTCTAAAACTTTTCAAATCTAGCAGCGAATCCAAAAGATCCATTAAAGGTGGGGGTGTAAAAATTGATAGCCAGAAAGTAATAAATCCTGATTTAGTTTTTGATTCAAAAAATGATTTGGAAGGAAAAATTTTACAAATCGGGAAAAAAATAATTAAGAGGTTTGAAAACTGAAAATAGATGAATAACAGATTTAATTCAGAAGACAAAATAATATTGGCAATTGATGGACTAGATTTAAATCAAGCAAAATTACTTCTAGAAAAATGTCCTAATATTAAGTGGGTGAAAGTTGGTTTAGAACTTTTTGTTAGGGAAGGTCCAAGAGTTATTGAAATATTGAGAAGTTTAAATAAAAAAATTTTTTTAGACTTAAAATTTCATGATATTCCAAATACTATGAGTGCAGCATGTTACCAAGTCTCAAAATTAGGGGTTGATATAATTTCTATTCATGCTTCAGCAGGTCTAAAAGCTCTTAAGGATTCGAAAAAAGCATCTCTAGATGGAGCCAACTCTGTCAGTGTAAAACCTCCATTTGTTATAGGAATAACTGTTTTAACAAGTTTTTCTCTTAAAGATTTTCAAACTGATCTTGATAGAGATAATTCAATTGAAGAAAATGTATTGAGACTTGCAAAGTTGTCTTTTGATGCTGGATTAGATGGATGTGTTTGTTCCCCATGGGAGGTAAAAATGTTGAGATCGATTTATAGGGATAATTTTGAACTAATTACACCAGGTATCAGGTTAAAGATTGAAAATAAAGATGATCAAAATAGAATTATGACTCCCAATGAAGCTATGGATAATGGCGCTTCTAAATTAGTCATTGGTAGATCAATATCAAAAGCTAAAGATCCTAATAAAGCTCTAATAGAAATATTTAAATCGATTAATTCTGGTTAATTTTGGATTCTTCTCCCTTAAGCAATCTTGTTATGTTTGTTCTATGTTTCCAGATTACTAATAATGCCACAATTAAGCTTATAAAAAAGTATGAGTGCAAAAAATTTCCGAGGTAAAAAAACATAAAAATAGGAAGTAAGATTGCAGCTGAAATACTGGATAAAGAAACAAATTTAGTTTTTGTTAGGACTATTAAAAAAATACCAAGAGATGCTAGCCCAACTTTCCAAGAAAGAGCCAAAAACATACCTAATCCAGTCGCAACAGCTTTCCCTCCTTTACCTCTAAGCCATATTGGCCAAATATGTCCTGAGATAGCGGATATGCCTGCTATAACCTCTATTAATCCTTGATCTGTATAATATTGAGCAATTTTTACTGCGATAAGGCCTTTTCCAACGTCAATGATAAATACAAAAAATGCTGGCCATTTCCCAACATTTCTTAAGACATTTGTGGCACCTGTAGATCCAGAACCTATAGTTCTTAGATCAATATTTTTGAGATATTTTCCAATTAAAAAACCTGTCGGAAGTGATCCTAAAAGATAACTTACAAAAATTATTAAGATATTCATAAAGATTAGTTTAGTTCAAGATCATCGTAAATTTCATTATCTGAACCAGCATATGCAACCCATAATGGGAATTGAAGTATTGGAATTTCAACTGAGGTTTCTGCTGCATCAATGATAATAAATGGCAATTCTTCATTAGCTTCTAATCTATCTGCTCTTTCGATGACACCTTCAGGCCTTTCAAAAAGAACAATCCCACTATTAGGTCCAAAGTCATCCCTTGTGAGACCTAGTGAATCTTGAAGAATTCTTCTCCATTCTCCTAGTCGTTCAGGCTGTGAAGCTAAAATAAGAGTCTGAAACTGATCTCCATATAATTCGCCAAGAATAGATATTAAACCCGCTGATAACAAGGCATTTTTTTGTCGAGATCCTCTACTTTCAAGAGAACCTCTCCCGCCCATGTTAAAGAACCAATCATCCATAATTTCTATATCTGATGAATCAAGACTACGTCTTAATTTCCAAGGTTCAGCATAAAAATCAGGTTGTTCTGTGAAACTTGAAAAGCAACTTTTAATAATCCCTTCATCAGGTTTAAATGTTTCAGAAAGAGCAGTAACCTTAACCACATTATTTGAGCTATTATCTTGCTTTTTCTCATCAAGGGGAGATGGCTTTACGATTATTGGTTGAGACACTAATTCAAGTTTCTCTACGTTTTGTGAAAGATTCTGCAAAGCTCCAGTTAAGTACTCTTGAAAGCCCTTAACTCTTTTAGCAATATTATCTGACTGTCCCTTAAAATTTGACTCAATATCTTGTTCTAATTCATTTTTCTTTGTTTCTAATTCTTTTATTTCTTCAATTAAAGAGTCTTTTTTTGTAACAAGATCGCTAAAAATCTGATTAGAAACTTCATCAAAAGATTTTTTTGATTTATCGTTCTTTAAGGTAATCTTTTTATTTTGTGTTGTATTTTTCTTACTAATCTCTTTGGTTTTATCATCTGAAATTGACTTATTTTCCATTAATGCCTTCTCAGGATTATTGTTTGAAATTTCTGTATTGGTCATTTAAAAAAATTTGATGATTAAGCAAACACTGATTTTTAGGAATTTTTAATTTCCAGGGAGTTAACTTTCTTTAAAAGTTCATCTTTTAATTGTTTTGGATTGAATAATATAGGTAATAGATGAGGACTAGACTTTTCTCTAAAATAAAAAATACCTGGGATTATAGGAAAAAAGAATTTCCATGATACCCAGTTCTTGAATGGAAAAGTTCTAATCTCTTTACCTAATTGTAAAACGACAAAATCATTATTTGTTATTTTTATTCTTAAGGTAAATGACTGAAGCAATAAAAAAAAGCTAAATGATGCAGAAACTATTGTTGGCAAAGAACCAATATTCAAAAATAAAAGCATAAAACTTAAAACTATTAGAATTATTGGTAATTGAAATGATGGCGATATTATTACTGGTTCTTCTTTTTTTGATTTAGTGTTGAACATAGAATTATCCAAATAAAATTTGTGTTAGTAATACATCCATTAAAGATACAGTAACGAGAGTCATTACAACTGCTCCTGTTGTGCTTGTTCCAACTTCTTTTGGGCCACCTTTAGTTGTGAGTCCATATCCACAAGCAATAATTGAAATAAGTAATCCGAAAACTACAGATTTTATTAACATTGAAGTTAAGTCTGAACTGGTTAAGCTCACATTACCTGATCTTACAGATGTCCAAAAAACTATTGGAGGAACTTTATAAAATATCGTACTCCAAATTTGTCCACTCCATAAAGCTACAGATAAAAATAAAAGACACTGTATCGGAGACATTATTACCATCGATAGTAACCTTGGAACCACCAAATATTGGACTGGTTCCGTCCTTAACATTGTTATAGCTTCAATTTGTTCTGTAACTTTCATAGTGCCAAGTTGGGCAGCATAAGCAGTGGCAACCTTGCCAGTCATTAAAGTTGCAGTTAGAAGAGGAGCCATTTCTCTCGCCATTCCTACTGCTAATAAACCTCCAATTTCACTTGAAACACCCATACTTGTAAGCTGTGATGCTACTTGAATATTGAAAACTGTACCTGCGGCAATTCCTGTAATTAATACAATTAATAAACTACCAGGACCTGACTCCATAAGTTGATCAAAAAGATCATTTTTGGAAATTTTACCTCTGAAGATACAATTAACTGCTTGCCCTCCAATGATTAAGCTGCTTAGAAGTCTTTTAAAAAACTTAGGGTAATACATATCTTTATATTAGTTCGTAATTAATTTTCGATCCCATTCCCTCATGATTAATAGACCAATTATTACCAATATTGATGGTATAAAACCAATACATAATCTAATAGTTAATTGTGCTGATGTGCATTGTTCAATAATATTTAAACTATCCTCATCAACAAAGCATGATTGATATCCAGATAAATACAACAAAAATCCTAATAATTGAACACTAAACGCGATGCCAATCTTCTGAATAAGCACCATCCAAGCAGTATATAATCCTGCTGGTTTCTCTGGATCTTCATCTATTGCATCAGGAAGCAGTGACCAAGGAATCAGAAAAGCAGTTGAAGCTCCAATTCCAATAAGACAGATTATGAAAATTAAAAGAATGAATAAAATAATGTTTCCTAAATTTAGAAATAAATTATCCCCAACTCCTGAAACTCTAGATAAAGAAGGTAAAAATAAAGTTGCCGTACATGAAAGAATCCAAATCATAGCTCCATAGTTTAAAGCTGAAATTCTATTCAATTTATTTGATACTCTGGTCCATATTTGTAAGCCCACTAAAGCGCTAATTTGGAAAGGTATCGGGATCCATTTCGCAATATATGTTGGTACATTCAGTACATCCTCAACATAGATTAAAGCTACAGTTTGCATCAATTGTAAGGCGCACCAGAGAAGAATATAAAGAGTAATAACTTTGAGAAATTTTTTATTTCTGAAGATCCTTTTGAATTGAAGTGTTATGGCTTCCACTTTTCCTGATGGCCTTCTTGCTTTTTTTGCAAATGGAGCCAATCCCCAACAAGAAATTAATGTTACAGCAACTGCAATACATCCACTTATTTTACCCATTAAAAAATATTCATTATTTGCTGATCCTTCGGTACCTAATACAACTCCAGCAATTATTAAACCAGTTAGTCCTGCAATTATTGAGCCAGTAAATCTAGATGCGTTTAGTCTTGTTCTTATTGCTGTTTTTTCAGAAATCTCAGTAGATAGAGCTGCAAAAGGAAGATTAATACTTGTATAAGCAGTCATTACGACTATTGAAATAATGGCATAGTAAATAGTCTTGGTTAGCACGGAACCACTGGGTGTCCACCATATTGCAGCTAAAGAGAAGCCAAGAGGAACAGATGCTCCTACCATCCAGGGGATTCTGGGACCCCATCTTGATTTGGTCCGATCACTTAACCATCCAATTAAAGGATCATTTATTGCATCCCATATCTTTATTAACATTAATAATGAACCTGCAATTATTACTGGTAAACCAGCAGAAATAAAGAATTTGAACAGAAAAAAACCAAATTGCGTCGCGACTAAACCTGTGCCTGCATCTCCTAGCCCATAAGAGAACATTAATCTTGTTGTTGATCTAGTAATATTTTTTTTCGAGTGTGAATTTTCCAATCTTTTTACTTTGTTGAATGTTTGATAATGTATTATTGCAATGGTAATTCTATTACTTAATGCGGGCGTGGTTTAGTGGTAAAACCTCAGCCTTCCAAGCTGAAGATGCGGGTTCGATTCCCGCCGCCCGCTTTTAGAATATATTATTTTTTGCCCCAAATACTTCTTCTGAAATGATTAATAGAGAGCTTCTACTCTTTATAGAAACAGATTTTTCATTAATAGTTAAGGGTTCAAAAATCTCAGACATGCTAGTATCAATAACTTTTAACCAATTATATTTACATTTCGGCAAGGGGAAATCGATATTTTTTGAATATGCATTTAAACCTATCCAAACCAGGGGATTAGCATTGCCTTTGTTAATGCTAAAGACAACTGTGTGAGACCAACTACTCCAATCGGGGCTATCTAACTTTGTTCCATGCCAATGATATGTTGGAATATTTTCATTGTTTTGATTGTTAGGAAAGAAAGATGGATTAAAAATGTTTATTAGTTTTTTTCGGATATTTATAACGTATTTAAAATATTCTAATAATTCCAAATCTTGTTGACCATTTTCCCAATTCATCCAACCTAATAAATTATTTTGGCACCAAGAATTATTGTTACCGCCTTGTGACCTTCCTATTTCATCGCCCATAAGTATCATTGGAACACCTTTAGAGATAAGTAAACTAAGAATAAGATTTTTTTGTTGTCTTTTTCTTAAATCATTGATTGAGAAGTTTGTAGTTGGTCCCTCCGTACCATGATTCCAAGAATTGTTATGGTTATCACCATCTCTATTTTGTTCTCTATTGGCAAAATTATGTTTTCTATTGAAAGTTACTAAATCTTTTAGAGTGAATCCATCATGTGAAGTAATAAAATTTATTGATTTTGGGAAAATATTATCTTCTTTATAAATTGATGGAGTACCTTTTATTTTGTCGCTCATATTCCAAGCTGTATCTTTATCCCCCTTCCAAAATCTCCGCAAGTCATCTCTAAAATGACCATTCCAAGTGAAAGTATTCTTAGATGGGAAATCACCTAATTTATATAAACCACCACAATCCCATGGTTCACTTATCAATTTTATATCGATAAGTTCTGGTTCACATTCTATATCTTCAAAAATTGGAGGATTTTCGAGTGGTGAAAGATTTTCTCCTCTTGATAAGGCAATTCCTAAATCAAATCTAAAACCATCTACTCCAAATTCACTCGCCCAACATTTTAGTGATTCAATTATTAGTTTTCTAACTAATCCTCTGTTTGCTGCAATAGTATTACCGCACCCAGAGACGTCCTGATAACTTTTATCTTTTCCTATAAAATAATAAAGATTTTCATCTATACCTTTCCAAGATATTGCAGGTCCTTGAGAATCTCCCTCAGACGTGTGATTGTATACAACATCTAAGATGACTTCAATATCTTCTTTATGACATTCCTCTACTAATCTTCTGAATTCCTCTCTGTTCTTTTCGGCCGATTCATTCGAAAGATATTCAAAATGAGGGGTAAACCAATTGATTGGACTATAACCCCAAAAATTCTTTAAACCATTTGGAGCATCAGTTGGATCAAAACAAAAAATTGGAAGTAATTCAATTGCTGTAATACCAAGATCTTTGAGATACGGAATTTTTTTTAAAAATTTCTTGAAACAACTTTCATTTTTATCAGTTGATTCAGTGAAGGATTTGATATGGAGTTCATAAATAATTGTTTCTTCCCAAGAATGCTTCGGTCTTGGATAATCCTTAAAATTAAATAATTTTCTATCGCAAACAACGCTTTTAAGACAAGAATTACTATTTTCTTGAGTGTTTAATGCATTTTCTCTTTTATAACTTCCCCATCCAGTAATACCCCTGGAGCATGGATCAAGTAATACTTTTTTTTCATAGTTATTATTAATTTCATTATTTTTTTGTTTTATTCTAAAAGCATAAATACAACCTTCATTTAGATTTTTTATTTCAACATGCCAGTAGGGACCAGTATTATGATTCTGATCTAATGTCAATATAGTTTTTGGGGAAATAGAGTCCTCATTCTCAAATAATAAGATTTCTACATATTCTGCATTTGTGGCTATTAGTGAAAAATTAACTCCTTGTGAAGTTAGAGAACTTCCTAAAGGAAATGGTTTACCTTTACTGATATGATTCACTTTCTCTTTATCATTGATTAGTTGAATACTGGGATAATTTATTCAAATTATTGATATTTGAATAATAGATGCAAAATTTAAAAAAAAACTCAAATTTAAGCTTTCACTAATCAACTTTATTAGATCTTGGAGAGTATTGATTTTCTAATTAATTGCAATTTATTAATCCATCTGGTCAGTGCATAGTACGATTTTGAGAGAGAGTTCAATGATGAGAAAACCAGATTTTTCTTGATTTCAAAATACAAATCATGCTTTTTCATGTGATGAGAAGGAAATATATCTGAAATTTAATAAAACATAATAAATAGTTCAAATTCTTAACTTCATGACCTTTTAATATTTCGCCCTTTGATAAATGAAGTTAGATTTTTCAAGGCTAAATCCAGTATTTCCAATGGTTTTAGCTGTTTTTAAATTAAAGAGTCTATTTTTTATATAAGAAAAATTTTCGGCTATAAAAATAAATAATGTAGCTAAAAATGTCCCTAAGATTTGTATAAAGCTTTGCGCCGCCGGCATTTTCGGTTGCCGTATTTGTATTTGCTCCATATGATATGCAAGTTCGAGGTTTTTAGGCTTGATTAAAACTCTTGTCTCTAAATCTCTGCTTTACAAACAATTCAATGAACAAAGCTGATTTAGTTAATCTTGTTGCTGCTCGTACAGAGCTCACAAAAACGGATGTTTCTTTAGTTGTTGATGCAGCTATTGAAACCATTGTTGATTCAGTAGTGGAAGGCAAAAAAGTCTCCATACTAGGATTTGGTTCTTTCGAGCCAAGAGATCGTTCTGCAAGACAGGGCTTAAACCCTAAGACAGGCGAAAAAATAGCAATACCTGCTAAAAGAGTTCCAACATTCTCAGCAGGTAAACTTTTTAAGGATAGAGTTCAAGGGTAAACTTTTTAACCTATTTCTTTATTTATCTACCATAGGTGCTCTTTTAGGGCATCTTTTTTTTTAAATTTTAATAAAATGCTATCAGCTCAATTTCCAAAACTCTCAAAAAAGTATCCAAAATTTTGAAGTCTTAAAAAGTAATGAAATGTTTAACTCTTTTATTCCTAAAATTTTTGCTGTTATCTAATTTTGTTATGGCAGAAACAATTCCAACAAAATCCAAGATTTTAAAAAAATCTAGTGATTGTATAAAAGATTCTCAAACCCAAGTTTGTAAAGAGTTAGTTTCTGAGATAGAAAAACTTCAATTATTTGTATTTGACCAAAATAGATTCAAATGTCAATCAAGTTTATTGGGCATGCAGTCAACAATTATTGAAGCTTATTTTTTTAAAAATTTCTCAACTGAGAGAATTTCATTTATGATCCCATATGTGATTAAAAATTGTTAATTATTAAAAAAATTTATTTTTTTGGAATATTATAAATTTGGATTTTAATTTTTAATGGTAAAAGGTTTCTCTGATAATGAAGTTAAAAATGATCCTGAAATAAAAGAATCACAAAAAGCAAAAAAAGGCTTAGCTGCTTTTCTTAAAGGCAAGAAATTTACTTACACTTTGCCAGGCAAAAAACAAATAAATATTTTTGGATCAATAGTATTAGGATTAAATATGATTTTAATATTGCTAGTCATCCTCTATTTAAAGAATCAAGAATTCCATGACTTTATTTTCAATGTTGGTCGTTAAGTATTTTTTAAATCGGAAAATTTTTTTAAATGATATATTTAAATTTTAGAAATTCTTATGAAGGTAGTAAATTTAGTTTTTCAAGTATTTTTTTTGTTAGTAATTCTTCTATTTTTGATATATTTTCTTACAGGTTATGACTCTGCTTTTGAGGCAGACCAGAATTGTCATTCATATCTTTCAAGCGTCGATAACCTATCTGGAAATTATGGTTGTGATCATGATACTGAAACACATCAGTGGATCCTTTACGAGTCTAATGACAACCAAGAACCAGCTAAAATTATTAAGAAATTTAGGTACAAATTTTTATAACTCAAATTTTTTATAAAAAAACTTTGCACTTATTATTGAAATTATCGCTGTAATTGTGAAAGTAAGATATTGATATATGCTGCCTTCTAAATAAATTTTATTTTTGTACAAAGGGTAATCTATAAAAGAACCTAAAGTTCCCCAAATTATTACCCATACAGATATGTATAAGAATACTTTTAATGGATAAGATTTTTTTCCCTCCATTTTTAATTAATACCAAAGATTGAAGACGTCACAGGCCTGCCGCTAAAAACCAACTCGGTTAATATAAGCATTAAGAACCCGATCATCGCAGCTCTGCCATTCACAAGCTCAGCACTGCTATTAAATCCAAAAACATTCTTTACTTCATCTCCCTGATTATCTACCCACTTTGAGTATTCATTATTTATGGGTGATATATTAGAAAAATCATTATTTTGATTTTCTAAAGGAGAATTTTCTTCTTGCATAGGATCTTTTTTATTTATATTAGTAATTTTAAAACTAATTTATTAGCAAATTAAACTAGAAACAATAAAAAAATTAAAACAAAAATTGTTATCCATAAAAATTGTAATCTCAAAATTAATTTACAAATTAAGTTAATTTTCTCTCCAGTGCAGCTTTTCCCATTTAAGTTAATTATGGGCTTTTCAATAATTTTACTCTTATACTTACTTTTCCCTCCCAATTTAATACCAGAAATATATGCAAATATCGCTTCAGAAATTCCAGAGTTAGGGGAATCATACTTTCTGCCATCAAGATAACTTTTTTTAATGATTGATATATACTCTTTAACTTTGGACCCAACTAGAGGTAGTGTTATTAAAACTAATCTTGAAGGAATAAAAGTAAAAATATCTTCGATTTTTGCACTGAAGAAACCTAAATATCTAAAGTAATCATGTTTGTAACCTACCATTGAATCAAGAGTGCTAATGGCTTTATAAGAAAAACCTAGTGACAAAGGTCCTGGTAGTGAAATTGAAAACTTCATTAAAATAATTCCAATAAACATCCAAAATAATGGTCCAAATATTCCATCAACAGAATTTTCAGTAAGACTCTCGGTACTTGATCTCAAAAGATGTTCCATCGAAGATGACCTTACATCTCTGCTGACTATTCTTTGTACCTTTTCCTTAATTATTCTCTTAGTCTTGTCATTAATTTCTTTGCGTTCTATAAGCTCTGTAATCTCTTTCACACTTGAAATAAGACCTTTTGTAGCGATACAACTTGAAAGTCCTAGAAAAATTAAGAATCCAATGAAAAAATTATTTCTTGAATTGATATAAATGAGTTCTATGAATTTTCCTAAACTAAAACTAATTCCAATAGTGGATATAGCGAGAATGAAACCGCCCCAAAATAATATCTTTTTATTCTCTCCAAAATTTTTTATGAGGTAGTCAGATATTTTTTTTATGTAGAAGCCAATTATTTGAACAGGGTGGGTCAAGAATCTTGGATCGCCGATCAATAAATCAAAACCGATCGATCCAAGAAATATTAAAAATAAATTTATTTCAGCCAACTGAACATAGAGCGTAGACCTTTGCCTACTTTCTCAATTTCATGTTTTGAGTTCTCTTCTCTTAACTTTGTCATTAAGGGTTTATTTTTATCGCATTCTTCTACAAAATTCTTAGCGAAAGTCCCATCTTGAATATCTTTAAGAATTTTCTGCATTTCTTTCTTTGTATCGTTATTGATAAGTCTTTTACCACTTACATAGTCTCCATATTCTGCAGTATTTGAAATGGAATCTCTCATTTGAGATAAGCCTCCCTTCACCATTAGATCAACAATTAGTTTGACTTCATGTAAGCATTCAAAGTAAGCAAGTTCTGGTTGATATCCTGCCTCCACAAGAGTTTCAAATCCTGATTTAACGAGTTCAGATAGACCTCCGCATAAAACTGCCTGTTCTCCAAACAAATCAGTTTCCGTTTCCTCTTTAAAATTAGTTTCAAGTATCCCTGCTCTTGTTCCTCCAATTCCTTTAGCGTAAGCCATCGCTAAAGATCTTGCATTTCCAGAAGAATCCTGTTCTACTGCGAAAAGTGCAGGAACACCTTGACCATTCTGGTATTCCCAACGAACAGTGTGACCAGGTCCTTTTGGGGCAACCATAACAACATCTACAAAACTCGGAGGTTTGATAAGCCCGAATCTAATATTAAAGCCGTGAGCAAAACTTAATATCTTTCCTTCTTTTAAGTTTGGTTCTATTTCTTTAAGGTAAACATCTTTTTGAAACTCATCTGGGAGGAGAATCATAATCCAATCTGCTTTTTCGCAAGCTTCAGAAACACTAAACACTTGTAGGCCATCGCTAATAGCTTTGCTTTCAGACTTACTTCCTTTATATAATCCGACAATTACATCCATGCCGCTATCTTTAAGGTTTAGGGCATGCGCATGACCTTGTGAACCATATCCAATAATCGCTATTGTTTTATTATTTAAAAGACTTAGATCTGCATCTGTGTCGTAAAAGAGTTGGGTCATTAGTAATAGCTTCTTTTCATTTGATAATTAATATTTTAGACATTAAAGGTGTAAATAAACTAAAAAATTATTAATTTAAAAATGAAAATTAAAATATTTCTCTGAAAATTTAAGATTGATTTGCTTCGCTTGGATGTGTGATTACTCTATCAATTAAGCCATAGTTTTTGGCCTCTTCTGCACTTAGAAAATAATCTCTATCAGTGTCCTTTTCAATTTTCTCGAATGATTGGCCGGTCATATCAGCCATTGACATATTTAACATATCTTTAATTCTTAAAATTTCCTTAGCTTCTATTTCAATATCACTTGCTTGACGTTGAGATGTTCCTCCAAGGGGTTGATGGATCATTATTCTACTGTGGGGCAAAGCAACTCTTTTGCCTTTTGTGCCAGCAGCCAATAGGAACGCTCCCATGGAGGCTGCTAGGCCTACACATATTGTGACCACATCACTTTTTACGTATTTGATAGTATCGTAAATAGCCAAGCCAGCAGTTACTGATCCTCCTGGGCTATTTATATATAGATAGATAGGTTTGGAATTGTCATCAGAATCAAGATAAAGCATTTGTGCGACAAGGCTATTAGCAATGCCATCATTAACTTCTTGTCCAAGAAAAAGAATTCTTTCAACACCTAGTCTTGTATAAATGTCAACCCATCTTTCATATTGACTTCCGGGAAGTCTGTAAGGCACGCTTGGAGTTCCTATTGGCATGATTTTAAAGTAGTTGTTTGTGAGAGTTAAATTTTATTTGGCAAATCTTTTTGACTAGTAAGTATTCTATCGATAACTCCATAATCTAGTGCTTCTTGAGGGTTTAGATAACTCATCCTGTCTGAGTCTTTAGAGAGTTCTTCTATAGTCTTTCCAGTATTACGAGACAGAATCTCAAGCATTGATTTTTTATTTTTCAAAACTTCCTCAGCTCTTATTTGAATATCGGTTGCTTGACCTCTTGCTCCGCTTATAGGTTGATGTAAAACAATTGAGGCGTGCGGAAGAGCGGCTCTTTGCCCCTTCGTGCCAGAAGATAGGATAACTGCAGCAGTCCCCATTGCTTGTCCGATACAGATTGTATGTACTGGAGGCTTAATGTAGCTTATGGTATCGCAGATAGCGAAAGCTTCTGTTTCGAAACCAACTGCATCACCAGTGTACCAACTTGTCCCAGTTGAATTTATATAGAAATAGATCGGTTTTTCTGGATCCTCAAACTCAAGATAAAGAAGTTGAGCAATTATTAGCTCAGTAACATCCATTCCTAATTGTCTTTTCGCATCATCATCTGAAAATAATGGTAAACCGAGGTAGACAATTCTCTCTTTTAGTAAAAGAGAGGGTAGATCAGGGGGCGGAGTCCTCATAACGGTGTTTTCGCCGTAATAAGGAGCAGATACAGTCATTTGTATCACAAAAATAAGATTGATTTGATTCTAGCTAGATTTAGCCCTGTGTCGCTGGTGATTTGAAAGATTTGTTTGACTCAGGATTATTTATCAGTTTTCCAAAGACCATTCTTCCTGTGGGAGTTTGTAGTGCTCCTGTTATGACAATATCTAATCTACTTCCGACAAAATTCTTTGCTTCATCAATAACAACCATTGTTCCATCATCTAAATATCCTATACCTTGCATTTTTTCTTTACCCTCCCTTACGATTTTTATATTAAGTGATTCTCCTGGTTGTACTTCTGGTCTTAAAGCAATAACTAGATCACTTAAATTCATAACTTTTAATTCTTTGACTTCTGCAATCTGTGAGAGATTATAATCAGCGGTAATTAAAGTTCCTGTCATATCTTCAGTGATTTTCAAGAGTTTTTCATCTACACCTTTACCTTCATACTTTGTTGGGTTTATTACTAGCCTTCTTCCGTATAAATCTCTTAATTCTTTCAATAACTTAAGACCTCTTCTTCCCTTAGACCTTTTTTCATTACTGCTGGAATCTGCAAGAGTTTGTAATTCATCGATTACACTTTGGGCGACAATTAATTGCCCTTCCAATAATCCACAACTTAATAGCCCATTTATTCTGCCGTCTATTATTACGCTTGTATCTAGAATTTTTGGACTTGCTGCAGGAAGTATACCTTCATTAACTAAATATGCATCAGTATTACTTGGATTGAATAATCTCAATAATGTCCTGCCATGAGTATCTGCTAATTTATAACCAAGGACTCCAAAAAAAATGTTGCTTAAAATGGCTGCTAGGGGTTTTGCAAAAAATACCTCTCTGGGGAAGGGTATTAATAGTATTGGAGCAAGCAGGAGATTTGCAACAAGTAATCCTAAAATTAGGCCCACAGATCTACTAATTAATAAATCAGTAGGCATTGTTCTTATTTGATCAAGAAAAGTCTTTCTAAGTTGAAGGAATACAAAACCAGCTGCTAATCCTATAAATAATCCTATTATTGCTAAAACAATTCTAAAACCCTCTACATTAGATACTTGTTTGAGTACGTCTATTGGCAATAAATCAACCCCAAGCCATCCTGAAGCAGCTCCAGACAATACAAATAAAATTAATACTAAGATATCTGTCATACATATAATCTACTAGGATTTATTAATTGAGTAAATAAGGATTTTATTTTTTTCGATCCTTAAAACTTTTTTGGAGCTTAAAAATGTATTTAGATTATGAATAAGTATCCAAAAAGTGCTTACGTGCACATCCCTTTCTGCCATAGAAGGTGCTTTTATTGTGATTTCGCAGTTATTCCACTAGGAAACAAAGTTGAAACCTTACAAGGCTATGGAAGCAAAACTGTCAGAGAATATCTAAACTTTTTGTACAAAGAAATATTGTCAATTAAGCATAAATCACCTCTTTCGACAATATATGTGGGTGGTGGTACACCATCAATTCTGGATCCTAAACAAATCAAAGAGTTAATTGATCTTTTTAAAGAAAACTATGGAATTGACTATGGTGCTGAAATAACTATGGAGGTTGACCCAGCTAGTTTTAATCAAGATGATCTTTATGGATTCATAAATGCTGGGATAAATAGATTTAGTCTCGGAGTACAAAGCTTTAATAATCAGATACTTCAAAAATCGGGAAGGAGGCATTTAAGAGAAGATGCTGAAAAAGCTTGTTTATGGTTGAAGAAAGTATATGATTCTGGGCAAATAAAAAGTTGGAGCTTAGATTTAATACAAAACTTGCCACTTAGTGGATTTAAAGAATGGCATGAAGACTTAAAGAAAACAATGACGTTTTCACCACCACATTTATCCATTTACGATTTAAATATTGAAAATGGAACTGTTTTTAAAAAATTAGAAAATTTAGGGAAATTAAAACTTCCATGTGATGAAGAGGCTTTTATGAATAGTGAATTAACTCATTTAATTTTAAAAACCTCAGGATACTCAAGATATGAAATCTCGAACTATTGTCTCCCGGGGCATCAATCGAGACACAATAGAGTTTATTGGAGTGGTTTAGGATGGTGGAGTTTTGGTCAAGGTTCTACAAGTTCACCCTGGGGAGAAAAGTTAACTAGGCCAAGAGTTAGTAAGGAATATAAAGAATGGGTGAATAGGCAATACGAACTTAATTTAGATTCATCACTTATTAATAATGATTTTGTTTATAAAGAACTTGATGAGAAAATTATGTTAGGACTGAGACTTAAAGAAGGTATAGATATCAATGAGCTATTTAAGGAACAGAACTGGGAAATTAAAAAATTTGAAAGTAACTTTATTAAATTGCTAAAAGGATGGGAAAGATTTCTTCAAAGTGAACTATTAGTGAGAAGGGGGAATAGATTCTTTTTAAGTGATCCAAAAGGAATGGAGCTAAGCAATCAAATTCTCATATCCATGTTTAAGTGGTGGGATGAGATTAATTAAGTCTTTCAGAGTCTACCCATTCTTTTAATTTATCCTTTAATAATTCCTTCCCTTGAATAATCGGTTGGCAAAATGGTGGTTGATCATCATTGAGGCCTAACAAATCGGCAGTAACTCTTACTTGCCCATCGCAATAATTACCTGCACCTATTCCTATAGTAGGAATTGTTAGGTTGTCCTGAATTTCTTTAGCAAGAAACTCAGGAATATGTTCAAGAACTATCGAAAAACATCCTAATTTTTCAAGAATTGAAGCCTCTTGCTTGATTTTTTCTTGGCTTTCTATGCTTACTCCTTGTTTCCTCAATCCTAAATTTAAATAGCTTTGTGGTGTAAGTCCTATATGCCCCATAACAGGGATTCCCATTCTTATTATTCTAGAAATAACTTTTTGTATTTCTGGTTCGGCCCCTTCTAATTTTACGGCTTTTGCATAAGTGCTTTGAATGATTTTCCCTGCATACTCCACAGCTTTATCCTCTCCACATTGGTAAGTCAGAAAAGGCATATCGGAAACGATCAACGGCTGTTCTTCAATTTTCTTTCCAAAGCCTCTAGAAACAGCATTTGTATGATAAATAATATTGTCTAAAGTTAATGGTAATGTGGATTTGTATCCTAAACAGACCATTGCTAAGGAATCTCCTACTAGGACAAGATCGACATTAGCTTGTTCTGCAATGGAACCTGATATGGAGTCCCATGCTGTAAGTGCAATAATTTTTTGAGATTTTTCTTTATACTTAACTAGGTCTGAAGGCAACATAAGAATTTTATGTATCTTTTTTAATCAAGAATTGCTAATATAACTTTGACTCGGCCTTTCGCGGTTTTAACGCCTAAACCTGGTCAGGACCGGAAGGTAGCAGCCACAAGGGATGCTTGAGGCAGGCGAGATATCCGAGTCACTCTATTTTACCTGTTAAACTATATCTTTTTTATTTTGCCTTAATCTCAAAAAATCAGGAATGCTGGCCCCAGAATCTTTATTATCAGAAATATTGTATAAGGGTTGGTTAGATAGTCTGTTTTTAATTCTTTGTTGTTTCAAAGGTTGGTTTGTTTCAAATCCTGTAGCAATTACAGTTACTTGTATTTCCCCCTCCATTGACTCATCAACAACTGCACCAACAATAATATTTGCTTCTTGATCAACAACATCATAGATAATTTCAGATGCTGAGGTCATATCTTCTAAAGTCATGTCTTTGCCACCTGTAATATTTATAACGCAGCCCTTTGCTCCATCAATTCTAGCTGCTTCTAGTAAAGGACTATTCATCGCTGCTTGTGCTGCCTCTAATGCTCTCGATCTTCCTGAACCAATACCTATTCCAAGAAGAGCCGTGCCTGCTTCAGTCATAATAGATCTTACATCTGCGAAATCAACATTAACTAGCCCAGGGCAAGTAATTATGTCACTGATCCCTTTGACACCCATCCTTAAAACATCATCAGCATTTCTAAATGCTTCTTGTAGTGGAGCTCCTGCTATTACATCCTTTAAACGGTCATTTGGAATAACTATAAGAGTATCTACATTTTCAGCTAGTCTTGCGATTCCTTCTTCCGCTTGACGCATTCTTCTTTTCCCCTCGAAAGAAAAAGGTTTGGTAACTATGCCTACTGTTAAAGCACCACTTTGTTTCGCTACTTCAGCAACTACAGGAGCTGCACCTGTACCCGTTCCACCGCCCATCCCAGCAGCTATAAAAACAAGATCAGAACCCTCTAAAGCTTGTTGAAGCTCGTCTCTTGATTCTTCGGCAGCTTTTTGCCCAATGCTTGGATTTCCACCTGCACCTAGCCCTCTCGTAAGATTTTGTCCTAGTTGAACTCTAAGCTCTGAAGAGGATTGTAATAATGCTTGTGCATCAGTATTGAGGACTCTAAAAGATACACCATCTAAATCACTATTGATCATTCTGTTAACTGCGTTACTTCCTCCACCGCCTACGCCAATAACTTCTATTTTGGCGTTTTGACTTGGAAGAATTTCTCTAGTTTGATCAAAGTTTGGATTGTTACCGAAGCTCATCTTCAAATTGGGATCTAATACTACTATTGGGTGCATTATGAACTCACTAAGCTCATATGTGAGAATTTGTTGAGGAAAGTCCTTAAAATATTTATTTTAATAAAAATTTTGTTTTAAATGCAAAACCCTTATCAACACTACAATAATAAGAAAAAATTACTCAAAATCCACTCCCAAATATTAGGGTTTGAACACTTTTATTTTTGGTTTATTTGGATTTGTAAGATCAATATTATCTATTTTTTCAGGAAAATTATTTTTCTTAAATTCATTTTTTAAGTTATTGATTATTTGTAATTGATGGTTGATTAAATTTGGATGAAAACCCAGGAATATTGTTTTTAAATCTTTTTCTTCTAAAGTTAGAAATCCATTGGGTGAAAATGTTATTTTAACTAACTCAAATTCATAATTATCTTGGGAAACTAAAATTTCAGATAATATTTTTTTAAATTTTTCTTTCCATCCAAAAACTTGGATGGTTAATTTGCTTAGATTTGTTTCGTCTGCATTTTTTTTATCAATAAATATTCCATCTCTATCAATAAAGCCTAATATTTTTTCGTCATTTAATATTTTCTCGCCGTAAGCTATTGGATTTCTTGTCTTAACTTTGACGGCCAAACCAAAAGGAAATAATTCTCTGTTTACCGAAACATTCTTGAGTGATAAGTTTTGTTTTAATTCATTTTCTAAAAAATTAGTTTTAATAAAAATTAACCTGATTGGAAATTTTAAAGATGAATTTTTTATCACATCATTTTGCGAGAATAATTCACTTCCAGAAATTCTAATATCCTTAATTTTTACCTTTTTTAGTGTTTTTAAGCTTATTAAGCTTGTTGAAAATAAAAATAAAATTAGAAATAAAAAGCGACTTTTGTTAATTTTTTTTTTGTTTTTCACAAATCACATCGAGCTTTTTCCATCAACTGTTCCATCCATTTTCTCGCCTGGTCTGCATCTGAAAATGGCACATCCATCTCTTTTCCATCGCCTACTAATCTCAACCTACACTTTCCTTGAGATTCGTTTGTAAGAGGAGCTTCTCCTGAAGTTAGGGCCATTAATTCAACTAATTCTAATTTCTTGATTATGAAACTATCTTTTTCTTCAAATGTACCAGCTTCAAATGCGCTCCACTTTAATTCCCCATCTTTTAAGCACGCTGCGCCTGAACTATCTAATTTACAAAGTTCTGAACCATTGGCCCAGCTCCTAAAGAGATTTTGCCTTCTTCTTTCTAACCATCCCAGAGCAGTTAATAAAACGAAGATTAATAGTAATGGTAACCAAAGAAGACCATGCAACATTTGATTTAAATTATAAATCTAAAGATATATCTACCAGTTTAGCCACAAGTTGTTCAATATTTAAACCTGAAGCTTTCCAAAGCATTGGAAACATACTGTTTTTTGTGAAACCTGGAATTGTATTTATTTCATTTAACAAAATTTTATTTGAAGATTTTTCTAAAAAGAAATCTACTCTTGCATAACCGAAGATATTTAGTGCTCTACAACTTTTAACAGCAATTTCTTTAATTTCTTTTGTGATCTTGGAATCTATTTCTGCTGGGATAGTTATTTTATTATTTGAGTAATATTTTGAATCGTAATCATACCAATCACTTTCGTACTTTACTTCGCCTATCTCAGAGGTCAAGAGTTTTGAATTTCCAATAATTCCGCATTCAATCTCCCTTACCTCTAAACCTTCCTCTACTAAAATTCTTGGATCTATTTCCCGAGCCTTTTTTAAAGCTTGTAATATTTCTGATTCATTAAAGACTTTTGAGATACCAAGAGATGATCCAGAGTTCGATGGTTTAACAAAAATAGGAAAATTTAATTTTTTTAAAATTTCATTAATTATCTGATTTTTTACTTCCTTATCATTGAGATCTTCATTTTGAAAAACTAGATAATTAACTTGTGGAAGTTTAAGATTTGAGAAAATTGTTTTCATCAATATTTTATCCATTCCAAGTGCAGAGCCTAAAATTCCACATCCTACTAGGGGTTTCTTTGTAAATCTCAGTAGGCCATGAATTGATCCGTCTTCACCATTAAATCCATGTAAAAGAGGAAACCAAACATCAATATTTTGAAATTCAATTCCTTCAAGGAAGTTAATTTTTTCTTGATTAAAAATTTCTTGTTTTTTTGTTTTATTGTTTTCAATTTCACCAATTAGGATTTTTTCTGAACTATCGCTATCAAGCCATTCTCCATATTTGTTTATATAAAAGGCTTTAACTATAAAGCGTTCTTTATTTATTTCTGAATTGAATGCTTGATAAACTGTTTTCGCGGAGGATATCGATACTTCATGTTCATTGGAATTCCCGCCAAATATTAACCCAATACATTTTTTCTTACCCCCTATCATTTAGAAAAAAATCATAAATAAAGTTCGCCTGTTAAAGAAAAAGGTCTTGCTTCATTAATTCTTACATTTATCTCATCTCCCAATGAAAAATTAAAGCTAATGTTTTTGGGTATCTCTACGAAAGTTAATCTATTTGTTCTAGTTCTACCCATAATTTGCGAGGAATTTTTTGGATTTAAACCCTCAATTAAAATGCTTTCGATATTATTGATATACCTTTGATTTCTACTCCTAGCAGTTTTCTCGACCAAATCATTAATTTCCTGCAATCTGGCTTTTTTCACCTCTTCCGAAAGTTGATTCGCCCAAACTGCTGCAGGCGTGTTTGGTCTTGGAGAGTATGCTGCTGTATTCACCTGATCAAAGCCAATTTCTGAAATTAGCTTTAATGTATCTTGATATTGTTTTTCGGTTTCTCCTGGGAAAGCAACTATTGCGTCAGCTGTGATTGAAGCATCTGGCATTAATGATCTTATATTCTCGATAATATTTTTATACTTTTTGATAGTATATCCTCTGGACATTTGCTTTAAAATTTCATCATTTCCACTTTGGAAGGGGATATGGAAATGTTCACAGACTTTATCAAGTTCATAACAAGCTTGAATCAACCTTTTTGAAAAATATCTTGGATGACTAGTAGCAAATCTTATTCTGCGAATTCCTTTAACATCATGAATATAATACAAAAGATCAGTTAGAGTATTCTCTTTTCTCCCTTCTTTTGTAGTTCCTGGAAGGTCTCTACCATAAGCATCAATGTTCTGACCCAAAAGAGTAATTTCTTTAAAATTATCATCCGCTAATTTTTGGATCTCACTTTTTATCGCATTTGGATATCTTGATTGCTCTTTCCCTCTGACAGAGGGAACTACACAATATGAACATCTTTCATTACATCCATAAATGATATTAACCCAGCCACAAATAGAGCTTTCTCTTCTAGCACTTGTTATATCTTCAGAAATGAAGGTTTCTTCTGTAGCAGCAACTTGATTTCCTAAATCAACTTTCCCCAGAAGATTCTCAAGATTATTTACGTGTTGAGGCCCCATAACTAGATCAAGTTCTGGGACTCTTCTTAGTAAGGACTCTCCCTCTTGCTGAGCAAGGCAACCTGCAACAACAAGTTTTAAGCTAGGTGTTTTGTGCTTTCTTTTTGCTTGTCTTCCTAGAAAGCTATAAACTTTTTGCTCTGCACTATCTCTTATAGTGCATGTATTGTACAAGACCAAATCGGCATTTAATTCATTATCTGCTCTGGTGTATCCCATTTTCTCTAATGTCCCAGCCATTCTCTCAGAATCAGCCTTGTTCATTTGGCATCCAAATGTAGTTATCCAATAACTGCTAGTAGTTGAATTCTTTTTAAATTTTTTTCCGTCTGGTTTTGTTTTTGTTAGCACTTTACTAGGAATTTTTTATGATTCTTTAATTCAAAATTACAAGTTAAATAATTTTGCTGCAATTTTTTTGAGGGCGAGCGAGGGGATTCGAACCCCCGAATAGCGGCGCCACAAGCCGCTGCCTTAACCACTTGGCGACGCCCGCCTCACATTTATAAATTTAACAACTCAAGGGTAATTTTTCATAGTTATTTTATCTTTTAGCGAAATTTGAATTATTTTCTAATTTAGTAATGTTTTCTTATGATTTAAAATAAAAGAAAATTTAAAAATTTGAGTAATTCCGGTACAGCTGAGGTTCTTATTCCCAGAAGCCTTTGTTTAATAGAAGATTTTGATAACCTCATGATTGATGTAGAGGATTTATGTTCAGTTTCCATTAGTTGGAAGGATGGATTTGTTTCTGATTTAAAACCTTCAGAAAATAAAGTTACAAAACCAAAAAATATTTTATTCCCAAGATTTGTTGAAACGCATTCGCATTTTGATAAATCATTTACATGGGCAGACTTTCCTAATCTGGACTCAAACTATGGAGGAGCATTATCAGTAAACCTGGAAGAACATAAAACTAGAACTACAGATAAGGTTCTTGAAAGAGTTGAAAAATCATTAAAACTTGCCACACAAAATGGATACCGAGCTATTAGAAGTCATATAGATACATACAAAAGTCAATCTATTGATATTTGGATTGAACTTTTTAAATTACAAAAAAAATTTTCCTCTGAGTTGACTTTACAATTCGTTGCTCTAGCCCCATTGGAATTTTGGGATACTTCTAATGGAGAAGAGTTGGCAAAAATATTTTCCTTCAGTGGAGGCATTTTAGGAGGTGTTATTGTACCCCCTTTTAACAAAAAAAATACAAGCAAATTTCTCGCAAAGATGCTTCTTCTTGCGAGTAAATATAAATTAGAAATTGATTTGCATATAGATGAGTCAATTATTGAGCCTGGAGCAGGAATAAAAGTTTTATTAGAAACAATCGAAAATTTAAAAATTAATAGTATTCCGATCACTTGTAGTCATTTGAGTAGTCTTATTTCTTTAAGTCATAGAGAGATTTTAAATTTAGGAGAAAAAATGGCTGAGAAAAATATTAAGGTTATTGCTTTACCCCTAACAAATTTTTGGCTGCTCAATCGAAGTAATAAAACTACATCATTAAAAAGACCAGTTGCGCCATTAAAGCAATTACAAAAATCACATGTGGATGTATCTCTGGGTAGTGATAATGTTCAAGACCCTTGGTACCCATTTGGTAATTTTGACCCTTTTTATATGTTGTCTTGCACGATACCTATGCTTCAACTAAATCCCTGGGATAGAATGACTCTATCTTCTATTTTTTTAGCTCCAAGCAGATTATTAAATTTAAAATGGGATGGTTTAATTAAAAAGGGTTGCCCTGCTGACTTTGTAATTTTAGATGCACAAAGATGGGCAGATATTTTTTCGACTACTTTAAAGAGAAAAGTATATATAAAAGGCGATTTATATTGCTAATCGACTAATTTATATATAAAACATAAGAAATTTTATTAATGAAATCAAATAGTCTTAAATTTTTAGACAAATTTAGGGAAGTCAAAAACTTAGATATTATTGAAAGCCAATCCGACGTAAAAAGACTTTCAAAAGATTTCTATAACTACTCTCCAATCCTTACTGAAAGATTAGACGAATGTATCGCTGATTTGGTGGTAAGACCTAGAGATCATAACGCGGTGAAGAAAGTAGCAAAAATTTGTTGGGAATTTTCTATCCCTATTACTTTAAGGGGTTCAGGAACAGGCAATTATGGACAAGCTGTTCCATTGTTTAAAGGAGTTGTAATGCAGATGAGTCACTTTAATAAGTTAGAAGAATTTGATCCAGATACAGGTTTTGTGAAAGCACAGTCTGGATGTGTGATGGGAGATTTGAATAAACAATTAGAAAAATATGGAAGGGAATTAAGGTTGATTCCTAGTACTTGGAAAACCGCTACAATTGGAGGCTTTATTGCAGGCGGGTCAGGAGGTATTGGGTCCATTAGGTGGGGATTTTTAAGAGATCCAGGCAATCTTATTGGTTTAGAGGCAGTGACTATGAATGAAAATCCTGATTTATTAAAATTTGATGCTGAAGAATCCGAACCTCTTAATCATGCTTATGGGACTAATGGAATAATTACTTCTTTATTACTTGCTACTGATATCAAACGTAAGTGGTATTCAATAGTTATCGACTGTATTAAATTTGAAAAAACAATAGAAATATTAAAAACTCTCACAAGCGCCGCAATTGATCTGAAACTAGGAGCAATTCTTGAAGATGAAATTGTAGATCAAATGCCAAAATGGTTTAATAGTAATTCTAGAAGTCACAAGATATTAATTCAATCTACTCTTGGAGGAACAAAAACGATCGAGTTGATTTGTAAAAAATTCAAAGTTGAATTTACCCTCCTTGGGGAAGAAAAAAAACTCGTTAATGGAATTTCTGAAGTCGTATGGAATCATACAACTCTACATATGAGGTCTAGGGATAAAAATTGGACTTATTTACAGATGCTTTTGCCACTTAATAATGAACTAGAATTGATTAATTTTTTGAGAAAAAAATGGGGTGGAAAAGTTCTTTGGCATTTAGAGGCAGTTTCTCAACAAGGATCACCGCGATTAGCGGCGTTGCCCCTATTAAGGTGGAATGGGATAGATGAATTAAATGAAATAATGGAAGATTGTAAGAAACTTGGAGCGTTTATTTTTAATCCCCATGTTTTAACTGTCGAAGGCGGAGGCCTAGGAGTGGTTGACGCAGATCAAGTAAAAGCGAAATTAAAATTTGATCCTAAAGGGCTATTAAATCCTGGAAAATTGGAAGGTTGGGAAGTAAAGGAAAAATTTAAAAATTAATATTTCTGTTTATTTGTAAATTTAATAAATTCAGCAACTAAAAAAATAGAACCTGTTAGAACAGGATGATTATGTGGCCATTTTTCTAGGGAAATTAAATACTCAATGGCAAGTTCAAATGTTTTAAATTCAATTGTTTTTTGAAGGTCAATTTCTTTAATATGAGAAAGATCGTTTAATTGCCAACTAGGTTGGTTTGGGACTGGCACAAGTAATAAGTGATCATTTTTCTTTAAAAGTGTTTTTAATATTGCGTAAATATCTTTTTGTCTTTGGACACCTAAAATCCAATAAATTCCTTTATCTTCATTCTCCCAATTTCTTCGCTCATGAGAGAGTGCTTTTGCAGCAGGATAATTATGCGCGCAATCTACAAGAATTTCTTTGTTCAAATAATTTATTATTTCTAACCTTCCTTTCCAAGATGTCTTTTTAAGACCTTCAGATATGTGTTTTTCTTTTATATTAAATCCCAAATTATTAAGCGTTTCAATTGCTCCAACAGCTACTGAAGCATTTTGCTTTTGAAAAATTCCTTTTAATCCAAGCTCATAGCTGTTTGTGATTGAATCTTTCCAGATAATTTCTGCTCCAACCTCTTGAACTTTTTTGGTTATTAAATTTTCAACTTGACTATTTTGTTTGCATGAGATGACAATTGAGTTTTTTTCAATAACTGCTAATTTTTCTTCGGCAATTTTTTCAATCGTATCTCCAAGAAATTCTTTATGGTCTAAGCCAATATTCCCAATAGCAATTATTGGTCTAGATTTATGGGCTGTTGTCGCGTCTAATCTTCCCCCTAAGCCAGCTTCAAGAATGAGCAATTCAACTTTTTTATTGTCAAAAAAACTCAGTGCACAGCAAATTATTTTTTCAAAAGGAGTTAATTCAAATGTTGAAAAATTTTTTTCTATTAATTTATAGATTTTTTCAAAATCAGTTTTGTTAATATTTTTTTTATTAACTCTAATCCTCTCGCATACGTCCAAAAGATGGGGAGATGTCGTTACACCAAAATTCCTTTTAGCTTCAAAAAGTATACTTTCTAAATATGCCGCAATTGATCCTTTCCCATTGGTTCCAATAATTTGTATTGCAGGGATATTCTCGCAAGGATTACCAAGTTCTTGAAGTGCTTTTTTAATTCTTGATAAACCTAATTTGATATTATCCCTTTCATATTTAGGTGATGACAATTCAAAAATTTTTAAATTTGCATTTTTCAAAATTTAAATTGTTATAACTCTTCAAAAACTGAATTTAGCTTATCCAAAAGAATATTAATTTCTCTTCGAGATATAACTAGTGGTGGGACAATCCTTACAACGTTTCCTCCTGCAGGAACTACTAGTAATCCTTTATCAAAAGCTTTTAATGTAATTTTTTTTGCATCAGCATAATCATCATTGATCACGAGACCTTGTATTAAACCTAAACCTCTTTTGCCGGTAATGATATTAGGAAATTTTTTTGACAATTCTTCAAATCCTGTACTTAATTGTTCCCCTCTTAGATAAACATTATTGATAAGATTTCTTCTATTTATTTCTTCTAATACAGTTAGGGCAGCTTTACAGGCGAAAGGGTTCCCCCCAAAAGTGCTCGCATGATCTCCTGGAGAGAAAATGTTGGCTTTTTCTTTTACTAATAATGCTCCAATTGCATGACCTCCTCCTAATCCTTTAGCAAGGGTGAATCCATCAGGTTCGATTCCTAAATTCTCATAACCCCACATTTTCCCAGTTCGACCTACTCCACTTTGGACCTCATCTAAAATGAGAAGAGAATTATATTCATCACATATATCTCTCAGGCTTTTAAAAAATATTTTACTTCCAGGAATTACGCCACCTTCTCCTTGTATTGGTTCAACTAAAACACCGGAAATTTTTTGATTATTATTTTCACACCCCTCAAATATTTTTTTTACCGAATCAAAATTGTTAAATTTAAAAAATTTGAACCCTTGAATCATTGGTTCGAAACCTTTTTGATATTTGGGCTGTCCAGTAGCACTCAAGGCTGCCAGCGTCCTTCCATGAAAGCTAGATTCTGCTGCGAGAATAATTGATTCTTTACCTTTATTTGTTGTATTACCATATTTTTTAATTAATTTAATTGCTGATTCATTTGCTTCCGCACCACTGTTGCAGAAGAAGACGCTTTCGGCACAACTCATATTCGTTAAAGTTCTGCTTAATTGTTCTTGTTCTTCAATGTTGTAGAGATTGGAAATGTGCTGAATCTTTTTTAGTTGACTTGATAGCCTCCTTCTTAAAACTCTATCGCTATGTCCAAGACTACAAGTTGCGATACCAGCAACTGCATCAAGATACTTTTTACCCGTGTTGTCCCATAGCCAACAACCTTTTCCTTTTTTGAAAGATATATCGAATCGATTATAGGTATTCATCAAAGTGGGAGCGGTCGGATTTGAACCGACATACCCGAAGGTGCCGCATTTTGAGTGCGGTGCGTCTACCAATTCCACCACGCTCCCAAGGCTTTTGAAAAAATGAACTTTTTTATTATAACAAAATTCAACTTATTGACTATTGTTTTCTCAAGGAACAGTGATCAAGATAACGATTGTTAATAGTTAATCTTTTCGTTAAAAACATAAAATTATATTTATAGAATTTGCTGACAATAAATAAGATTAAAATACATTATTTTGCATATATGATACAATTATGTAGCAAAACTCAAATAACAAACCCATTTTCGAGAATTCAGCTTCATACTCAGTAATATTATGTTATATTTAAAAAAAAAATTAAATGACTAAAATTAAAGCAAAAAAATTATCTTTACAATTCGTTCCATATCTTTTCATAGTAGTCACTATTTTGACAGCATTTGGATCTAATAGTGGGACATGGGCATGAATGATCTCAAAATTAGTGGTTTAAATAAAATTTGGTCTAGTCGCTTCTTGGTGTTATTCCTCATATTTTTAGGTTGTATTTCACTCGTCAATATTGCTTACGTTTAAATAATTTACTAATTATCATTCTATTTGCAATTTAAGCAGCATTAAATCGAGGAACATCTGCAGGGTCTGAACTTGTTTTTAATTCTTTGTTTGTCAAAGTTTTTTTGTTGAACTCTCTGGTTATTTTTATACCCAATATTTTTAATTTTGATTCAAAATATTCATAACCTCTATCCAAATGCTCTAAACCATAAATTCTACTAGTGCCTTCAGCTATAATCCCAGCAATTATTAATGCAGCTGAAGACCTCAAATCAGATCCAATTAGATCCATACCCTTAAATTTTTTAACACCTTTGATATACGCTATATTTTTATTTAATTTTATATTTGCCCCCATTTTGTTAAGAAAATGAACATGGTTCATTCTGTTTTCGAAAATTGTTTCAGTTATCTTTGATTCACCATTTGCGATTGCCATTAAAGTTGTAAATGGTGCTTGCAAATCAGTTGGAAATCCTGGGAAAGGAGCTGTTTCAATATCTACACCTTTGATCTTTTTACCCTTGATTGTAATTGAATTACCTTTAATCGTAATTTTACTTCCACTCTCTTGAAGCTTATTCGTGACAGCTTCAAGATGATTAGGAATTACAGGAGAAATTGTTATCGAAGAGGAAGTCGCAGCAGCAGCTATTAAAAAAGTGCCAGCTTCTATTCGATCTGGAATTACTTTATGAGTACAACCACACAGCTTATTAACACCATCAATAATTATTTTTTCTTTGCCAGAGTCGTAAATTTTGGCCCCCATTTTATTTAGCATTTGGCATAAATCCTGAATTTCAGGTTCTCTTGCAGCATTCTCAATCGTAGTTCTTCCCTCCGCTAATGATGCAGCCATTATTAAAGTTTCAGTAGCTCCTACGCTTGGGCACTTTAATTTGATATTGGTACCATGCAGTTTATTAGTCTCGTCCTTTATTCTTGCCTTGACAATTCCTTCTTCAATAAGAATTTCCGCTCCCAAGGCTTGAAGTCCATTTATGTGCTCATCTATGGGCCTTGAACCAATATTGCATCCTCCAGGCAAGGGGACTTTAGCCTCTCCATATTTACTTAATAATGCACCTATACAAAAGAAACTAGCTCTTAATCCATTAACAAGTTCGTATGGAAGATCTTTAATAGAAATATTTTTTGGATCTATCTCTAAGCGATTGTTTTTTTGTATTAATTTTATACCTAAACTCTTTAGGATATTCCCCATTTTTTCTATATCGGTAAGACGAGGAACATTCTCAAGAATTATCCTTTCATTAGTTAGCAATGATGCGGCCAATAAAACTAAGGCAGAATTCTTGGCACCACTTATTTCAACTTTTCCATGTAAGTTACCTTTGCCAAAAATCTTTAAATTTTGAGATTTAAGATATGACTTCTTTTTGCTTACGCAAATCATTAAGGGTTAATTTATTAGATTCATCATGACAAAGGAAAACTTGTAAGTCCACCCTATGTAACGTCATGAATATTAATTAAAAGTATAAATGTATTTTTTGATTTCTTGGGAAATAAAAATTTAATAAATAATTGTTCAAAATATTTATGTAATTAAAATATAGTTGATAACGAATTTTTCAAATTACTCATAGAAAATACTTTTTTAAAAATAACTAGTAAAAACAATAATCTAGTTAAAAGATTTAGATCATTAAAAAGAGGATTATCTCCAAAAGATCAAGACTTTTTTTGCATAGAGGGTACACATCTCATTAAAGAATTGCTGAAGTCTGGGAAAAATCCCTCTAAGATTTTAGTTACCGAAAAATGGCTAAGAAAGAATCAAAATCTAAGCAAAAAATTTCATCAGTCATTAATAAATATTGTCTCAGAGGATATCTTGGCATCTTCGATTTCAACAATTAATCCAGATGGGATAGCAGCATTAGTAGAGATTTCAGAAATACCTAATTATCAATTTAATAGAAAAGATGATTTTATTCTTGTTCTCGATAGGATTCAAGATCCTGGGAATATGGGTAATCTTTTTAGAACTGCTTTAGCTGCTGGTGTTGATGCAATTTTTTTAGCTGGAGGTGCGCACCCATTAGGCCAAAAGGTATTAAGGGCATCCTCTGGTGCAGTTTTTCATCTACCATTTTTAAGATTTGATGGAAATGAAGAAGAAATATTAAATTCTTTACTCAAGTCTTTGTCTGAATTATCAAATGTAGGATTTAAGATATTCTCTACTAGTAGCCATAATAAAAGTTCAAAAAAACCATCAAAACCATACTGGGAAGTTGATTGGTCTAGATGCACCGCATTAATTTTGGGTAATGAGGGTCAAGGTATTCATGAAAAAATTCAAGAAGCTTTTAATGAAACAATTACAATTCCGCATAGTGAGCTTGTAGAATCGTTAAATGTGGCTTGTGTTGCAGTTCCGTTATTACTAGAACGAAAAAGAGTCGCATATACCTCTAATAAATTAATAAAAAGTGACTGATTCAAGTTTTGATTTTGATTTAATCGTAATAGGAGCAGGATATGGAGGTTTTGATGCCGCTAAACATGCTGCTGGTAAGGGACTGAAAGTCGCAATAGTAGAATCTTCTGATATGGGAGGTACTTGTGTTAACAAGGGTTGTGTTCCATCTAAAGCTCTTTTGGCTGCAAGTGGAAAAGTTAGAGAAATCGCTGATTATGAACATTTAGCTAAATTTGGTATTCATGCTTCCCCAGTAAGGTTCGAGAGATCAAAAATTGCAGATCATGCAAATAATTTAGTTTTAAATGTTAGAGAAAATTTAACAAAAACTCTTAAAAGGAGTGGAGTTGAAATTATTTTGGGCGTTGGCAGAATTGAAGGAAATCAAAAAGTAGGTGTAAGAGATCAAAACGGAATTTATAAAATTTTCACATGTAAGAATATTGTTATAGCAACTGGTTCTTCTCCTTTTGTGCCCCGTGGAATAACTTTGGATAATAGGACTGTATTTACTAGTGACGATGCGGTTAAACTTGAGTGGCTTCCAAGATGGATAGCAATTATCGGAAGCGGATATATAGGACTAGAATTTGCTGATGTTTATACAGCTCTTGGTTGTGAAGTTACAATGATCGAGGCTTTGGAAAATATTATGCCAACATTTGATCCAGACATCACTAAAATTGCTAAGAAAAACCTTATTCAATCGAGAGATATAGACACAAAATCAAATGTCTTTGCGACAAAAATAACACCCGGATGTCCTGTAAAAATAGAACTGACAGATGCAAAATCTAAGGAAGTTGTAGAAACTTTAGAAGTTGATGCTGTACTTGTTGCAACTGGCAGAAGTCCTAATAGTAATAACTTAAATCTTGATTCGGTTGGTATCGAAACAGTAAAAGGGTTCATTCCTGTAGATGATCAAATGAGAGTTAAGAATGGTGATGAAATAATACCTAACATTTGGGCTGTTGGAGATGTAACAGGCAAACTAATGCTTGCCCATACAGCTGCAGCGCAGGGTACAATTGCTGTTGATAATATTTGCGGTGGTAATGTCGAAATTAACTATAAAAGTATCCCCGCAGCAACCTTTACTCACCCTGAGATAAGTTCAGTTGGTCTCTCTGAAGCTGAAGCTAAAGAGATATCTGCCAAAGAAAATTTTACTTTGGGAGTTGTCAAAAGTTTCTTTAAGGCTAATTCAAAAGCATTGGCTGAATTGGAGAGTGATGGATTGCTAAAGTTGATTTTCAATAAAGATAATGGGAAAGTATTAGGTGCTCATATTTTTGGGTTACATGCAGCTGATTTAATTCAAGAAATTTCGAACGCTATTTCAAGGAACCAAGATGTAATTGAATTATCTAAAGAAGTTCATACTCATCCCACTCTTAGTGAAGTAGTTGAAGTCGCATATAAACAAGCGGCTTCTCAAATAAAATAATATCTAAAATTAATGGAGATAAGACGCAGGCCACCAAATCCAACAGTAAGGGTAGAAAACTTAGAATATGCTGTACCTCATAGAGAAGCACAAGCAAAAAATATTCTGGAAGAAATTGTATGGAACAAGGACATTGAAATTAAGAATTTTAAAAAAATAGTCTCTTTAGAAGATCTCATCAAAAAGATTGAGAACCTTCCCGCTCCCAAAGATTTTTATAAAAATATCTTGGAGTCAAAAATAAAACCAGGAGTAATTGCTGAAATAAAAAAAGCTAGTCCGAGTAAAGGAGTTATTAGAAAAGATTTTAACCCTGAAGACATAGCAATTTGTTATGAAGGATTAGGTGCATCATGTATTTCAGTACTTACCGATAAAAGGTTTTTTCAAGGTAGTTATGAAATACTCGAAACTGTAAGGAAATCAACTAATCTCCCTCTACTCTGCAAAGACTTTATTATTTCTGCTTATCAGATTTATAAAGCAAGGGTATCTGGTGCTGATGCAATATTATTAATCGCTGCGATTTTAAGCGATGACGATTTAATTTATTTAAAGAAAATAGCTGATAATTTAAAGATGAGTGTTCTTGTTGAAGTCCATAACTCTAATGAATTAGAAAGGATTCTAAAGTTAAAATCTTTTAATTTGATTGGAATAAATAATAGGGACTTAAAGACTTTTAAAACGGATTTAAAAACATCAATAGAATTGATGTATACATATGCAGATATATTTTTAAAACAAAATATTATTCCCATAAGTGAATCTGGAATTAATTGTGCCGAAGATTTAGAATCGCTTAGATCTATTGGAATCAAGGGAGTATTAATTGGTGAAACTTTTATGAGAGAAACTGATATTGAACAATCGTTCAAGAAATTATTTAACTCAATTTAATATTGACTTCAAATCGTGCTATAAAATTGAATAAACAGAGTTGTACTGAATATATATGCAGGCTGTAATTTTAACAGGTATAATTGCAGGATTTGTACATGTAGTTAGTGGCGCTGATCATCTAATTGCAATGGCACCAGCAGCGATTAATAATCCCCAAAAAGCTCTTAAAAATAGTTTCTCATGGGGCTTGGGACACTCTTCAGGTATCCTCTTGTTAGCTTTTCTAGCGATTTTTATTAAGGATATTACGCCATTAAACAAATTTTCTAATATTGCCGAATTCCTAGTTGGAATTTCTCTTTTAATTGTTGGAATATTTGCTATAAAAAATTCTTTTCAATTAAGTATCCACTCGCATTCCCATAAGCATGAGAATGGGATTGCCCATCGTCACTTTCACTTTCATATTAAGGAACAAAAAAATAATAATAAGCACTCACATGCTTTGACTGGTTTAGGCTTGCTACACGGTATAGCTGGAGGTTCACATTTTCTAGCAGTTCTTCCTGCTTTAGCACTACCTTTAACAAGCGCTTGCTTATATTTGATTTCATATTTGATTGGTTCACTAATAAGTATGAATCTTTTTACTTGTTTAATATCTTTTACCACCTTTAAAGCAAGTCAAAAATTTATTAAAAGATTAATAGCTGTAGCAGGAGGGCTTTCCTTTTCTTTGGGATTATTTTGGATTCAAAGAAGTGTTTCCGTTTTTTTGAATTAAATATTTTTTTAAATTAGGAATAATTAATTTAGAGGTGACGATCCCAATTATTTTTTCGTTATTGATTAATCCAAATTTATTACTATCTTCGCTAAATTCAATATTGTCGCCAATCACCTCAACATTATTTTGATTTACTGAATTTATCCTTTTTATTAGGTTTTTATTTTTAAGTGGATGATTAAAAATAACTATTTGTCGATTTTTAAGTATTGATTTATTCTTTTTATATTTTTTAAAAAATACAATGTCACCATCTTTTAGGTAAGGTAACATCGATTCACCACTAATAATGGCAGTTTTCCTTAAACCTAAAAGAAATAAAATAAAATCAAAAAAACTTTTGAAAATAATTCTAGTTAACTAGCTTTTACAAAAGCGTCTGATCTTCCTTTTGAAGCCCAGAAAATATTATGGATCTTTTCTACATAACTCATGAGTTCTTCAGCTTGAGCTAAGTCAATATTAACTTTGCATGCACTGCATAATTTGGCCGCCTTCCAAATGGTTTCATGTAAGTCTGGATAAGTTTCTAAGTGAACTGGTTTAAAGTAATCTGTCCACAAAATTAGGATTTCTTTCTTTGTTTCTTTTGCTTGCTCTTCTTTAACTGCAACATATCTAGAAAATGTATTACTGTATGCAGCCCACTCTGCTGAATCAGTGCTAGAAGGAGCTTCTAGTGAAATAAGTTTTTTTGTCATAGATAAAACTGCTTCAGCTGCAACTCTCGTAGATGCTGGGTCGTAAACACCACAAGGACCGTCACAGTGAGCATGGACTGTCATTGGGGATTTTTTATTGAGAAAAGAATTGATGAATTTACTTAACATTTCAAATATTTGGTGTTTTATATATATTACTTGGAGATTAACTAAATTGAAAAGTCTTAGATATTTTTCTTACTTAATTTAATTGACATTTAATAATTCAACTTCAAATATCAAAGTTGCACCAGGGGGAATCACATTTCCTGCACCTCTTGAGCCATATCCAAGTTCTGGTGGTATTGTTAATTTTCTTTTCCCTCCAACCTTCATGCCTTCAACACCTTCATCCCAACCTTTTATCACACGTCCAGCACCTAAGGGGAAGCTAAATGGAGCTCTACCTATACTTGTATCAAATTGAGTACCGTCTTCAAGAGTTCCCGTATAATTAACAGTAACTGTTTGCCCAGCACTAGCTTCATCTCCCTCTCCATTAACTATGTCAGCAATAATCAAACCAGTGTCTGTTGTCCTTGAATTAATGTCTGATTGTGTTTCTTCTGTCATAGCGAAAAGTATAGGGTTTGGATCTGAAGGGTCTAATTCAAATAAATTGATATTTGAAACATTTGTTTTTTTTGCAAGAGGTGTTTTTTGAACTAATTGAGTTTCTGATTCAGCAGCATTAACGACTTGAGGTGAATTAAATTGACTGAAAATAGTTAATGAAACACAAAAAACAAAAACTGCAAAACTAATAAAGACTTCTTTCACTTAAATTTTGAAAGTTACTAAAACTAATACTACAGAATAAAGGTACAATAATTGGGTGATTTTAAATTTATTTTTGTAATTTTAGATTGTTAATCCCAATTCAAATTAAAAGTTTAAAGCAATATTTTTGCCCGTGTTTAGGTGGCATTTTAGGAGGAATTTCAGTTGCAACTAACTTTTGGCTGGTATTTATGCCGATATCTTTATTCATTTTATGGGACAGGAGTGAAAGAAGGATAGCAAAATTTTGTTGGGGTTTTTTCTTTATTTTTATAAGTCATTCTTGGCTTTATGATCTTCATCCATTAACTTGGTTAGGCTTTTCATGGCTTACAAGTTTAATAATCACCATTTCAATTTTATTATTTTGTTCTTTTTTAGGTGGGTTATTAGTTTATTTATGGGGAATTTTGGTTGAAATAGTTCTTTGGAAAGAAGATGTTTTTAAAATGAAAAATTATCCTTTAACTGTAAAAGTAATTTTTTTATCTTTAACTTGGGGTATTGGTGAATTGATTCTTTCTCAAACACCTTTCTTCTGGATAGGTCTAGGAGAGAGTCTTGTGCCAGGGGATATTTATCTTGCTGGTTTGGCAAGATGGATTGGTGCAAGCGGTTTATGCACAGTACAAATATTGATTGGATTTTGGATTTTTTTAATTCAAGGGAGAATAAAAAGAAAAATTCGTGTTAAAAAAACATTTATTTTCGGAATTTTGATCATCACTCTTTTACATTTATTTGGAGGTTTAACAGATTCAATAAAGAGAAATTATGAATATCCAGTAGCCATTTGGCAAACAAATATACCGACAAGAGATAAATTAAAAATAGATGGTGAATTTATTAAAGAAAAACTATCTATCGCTCAAAAATATGCTTTAGATAATAAAGCAAAAATTCTAGTCGCTCCTGAAGGGACTTTCCCTAATAATTTTTATCTGGATAAAGTCAGTAAGGTTAATATCTTAGCAGGAGGTTTCAGGGATTTCAAAAATGAGTTAAGAAGTTCTTTACTCGGATTCGAAATTGGAAATCAATTCTTTACTTCTGTTATAGATAAAAATAGACTAGTTCCATTAGGTGAAAAAATACCAATATTTTTAGATAATGTTTCAAGAGGATTATCTGCAGTAGGAGGGATTAAACAAGGCTCTGATTCAAGATTTTTTGACCCTAAATTTTCACCACCTTTAGCAGTAGCTATTTGTTATGAAATTAGTGACGGATTGAAAATAAGAAAGGCCATAAATAGTGGTGCAAAACTAATTATAACTGCTGCAAATTTAGATCCCTATCCTACTAAGCTCTATAATCAATTTCTGGCTTTGGCTAGATTGAGAAGTATTGAAAATAAGAAAGATAATATACTTGTATCAAACACCGGTCCTTCGGGTTTATTAGGGGATGATGGGAATATAATTCAACTTATGGATTTAAACGCTGAACAAAATCAAATAGTCTTCCCTAACTTTTCATCCGAAAAGACTTTCTATACAAAATTTGGAGATATACCTATTTTGTTATTATTGATATTTTTTTTGGTATTAAATTTATTTTGGAAAATTAATTAATCCTCCACCTAATAGAATTTCTTTTTTATAAAAGACTGCAGCTTGACCTGGGGTTACCGAACTTTGGCTCTCTTCAAAAATTAATTTAAATGATTTAGTTAGGTTATTTGAATTTTTTAAAGGAATTAAAGTTCCTTTTACTGGATGACTTTGATATCTAATTTGAGCTTCAACCTCTATCTCCTGCTTCGGTTCTTCGATTGAAACCCAGTTGATCTTATTAATTATCGCTTCTTTTTTGAAAAGATCACTTTTATCTGCTACGTATACTACGTTTTTTTCTCTATCTAAACTTTCTACATATAGTGGTTCTGGCCAAGCAATACCCAAACCTTTTCTTTGACCTACCGTAAAGTGCTGAATGCCTTGATGAGTTCCAAGAACCTCACCTTTTACATGCAAAATTTCTCCTTCTTTCGGTTCAATGTGTTTATCGATAAATCTCTGCATTGATCCATAATGCTCAACTAAGCATAGATCTTGACTCTCTGGTTTTTGGGCAGTTCTGAGGCCTAATCTTAGGGCTTCTTTTCTTGTCTCTTCCTTTTTCATTTCTCCAAGAGGGAATTCTAACCTGCTTAATACTTCTTGTGTAAGACAATAAAGAAAATAACTTTGGTCTTTGTTCTTGTCAGCACCTCTTAGCAGTAGGAATTCTTTAAATTTAAGCCCCTTGTAATCAAACTTTTCAACATAAGATGATTTTTTTATCCTAGCGTAATGCCCTGTTGCAATATGAGTAAAGTCCTTTTTATTTATTGCATAATTAAGCATCTCTTCAAACTTTACATTCTTGTTGCAAATCGAACATGGCAGGGGAGTTAGTCCTTTTTTATAGCTTTCAGTAGTGTTTTTAATTACCTCGCTTTCGAAAATTTCCCTTGCGTCTATTATTTTATGATTAATCCCTAAATCTTCACAAAGGCCAGCAGCATCTACTAATCCCTCAGAACAACAAGAGCCTTGTCCTTTCATCAGCCAAAGTGTTAGCCCCTCAACATTCCATCCACTTTCTACAAGAAGAGCAGCTGAAAGCGAACTGTCTACTCCACCAGAAAGGCCAACAATAATATTTTTCTTCTTCTTAGATTTATTATTATTAGAAAAACAGTTCTCTAATTTTTTATCCTTTTGTGTCTTTAACATGGAAGTCTAAATTTTTAAACAGTACTTAAATTGCTTTGTATTTATTATGAACGAAATTGTGTGGCCAACAATTGACTCAAAACATTTAATTGTCGATTCAAAGCAAATGATGACATTAGAAAAAGAAATGTTTTCTGATGGGATGCCCCAGGAGGCATTAATGGAAAAAGCAGGTAACCAAATTAGCAAATGGCTCTTCAAAAGAAAAACCCTCTTAAAGCATGGAATAACTGTTCTAATAGGCCCTGGGCATAATGGTGGGGATGGCGCCGTAATAGCCAGAGAGCTTTTTTTGAAAGGGTATTTAGTCAAAGTATGGTGTCCATTCCCTTTAAAAAAAAAATTAACTATTAACCATGTTAATTATCTTACATCTATTGGTGTAACAAAATTACTAGAGCCCCCTGATGCTACTGGAAAAGAACTTTGGATTGATGCAGTTTTTGGTAATAACCAAACAAGAAAAGTTGATAATAAATTAATTAAATTGTTTAATCAGAAATTTAACAATAAATATGGCAGGGTAGTAAGCATTGATGTTCCTACGGGATTATGTCCTAATAATGGAGAGCCTATTTTAGATAATGCAGTAAAAGCAGACTTTACTTTAGTAATTGGTCTCAACAAGATTGGGTTAACGCAAGATTCTGCTTTATCTTTTATTGGGGAATTACACCATATCGATGTTGGAGTACCTATCAATAAGTTATCTAAGGTTGAAAAAAAGATTTTTAAGGTTACCTACAAAGATTTAAAAAATATTAATTTACCTTCTCTACCAAAAAATTCCAACAAATATAAAAAAGGAAGAACTTTATTAATAGCGGGAAGTGAAAAATATCCCGGCGCTGCATACTTAGCACTAAAAGGAGCCATATCAAGTGGAGCAGGTTTTATCTCTGCGGTCCTGCCAGAGTTAGTTGCTGAATCTATTTGGCAAGTTGCCCCAGAAATAGTTTTAAAAGGAACTATGCAATCGAATTACAATGGGAATGCATCTTTATTGAGTGTTTTAAAGAATATTGATTTAAGTGCATTTGATTCATTAGCAGTAGGCCCAGGAATAGGAATTGACAATGATGATTGGCAAAAATCCAAAGACTATCTTTTAAGTTTTGAAGGATTATTGATTTTGGATGCAGATGCTCTCAATAGAATTTCGGAATCTAAATTAGGATTAAAATTCTTTTTAGAAAGAAAATTTAAAACATGGATTACACCACATAGCAAAGAATTTATAAGGTTATTTCCTCACATAATGGGCGAGACTAATGTTGAATTAGCCCTTGAGGCTGCAAAAGAATTTAATATTAGTGTTTTGTTAAAGGGAGCTAACAGCATAGTTGCTGATAATAAAAAAGCATGGCAACTTTTTGGGACTGACTCTCAGACGGGAAGAGCTGGATTAGGTGATCTTTTAACCGGATTTGTAGCTGGCAGCTCTGCTATCGATTTAGCCTGCTGTAAAAATATAACAACTGATTTTTTTGCTAAATATGTACTTTTACATTCATTTGCTGCCTCAAAGTGTAAAACTGGTTCAAATGCTCACGCTATTGGGGATGAATTATCAAAATTAATGCGAAATTGGAAAACGAGACAAATATCTTGAAAGAAACAATTTAAGAGAGTTATTTTAAGTTTTAAACACATTTATATACAAATATTACCTGAAATCTGAAGCGCGCATTAAATATTTGGCAATTTCTGAGAAAGTGTAGGAAAGTTTTAATACCTTTATTAGGTCTAAATAATGGTTTCATCCATACCAGCACAAGCAGAACCACAAAAAAGGAGAAGTAATGATCCGATTAGTTGGTATTTGCAGAACATAGGCAGAGTTCCTTTGTTAACACCTGCTGAAGAGATTGAATTGGGAAATCAAGTTCAGAAAATGATGATACTTACAGAAGATGGCCAATTAAATGAAAAAAATAAGGAATTTACAACTCAACAAAAAAGAACAATAAAAATTGGTAGAAGAGCAAAAGAGAGAATGATGAAAGCAAATTTAAGATTAGTTGTCAGTGTTGCAAAGAAATACCAGGGTAAAGGACTTGAACTTCTCGATTTAGTACAAGAAGGTTCCCTTGGTTTAGAGAGAGCCGTTGAAAAATTTGATCCAACTAGAGGATATAAGTTTTCCACTTATGCTTTTTGGTGGATTCGACAAAGTATGACAAGAGCAATTGCTTGTCAATCTAGAACAATCCGTTTACCAGTACATTTAAGTGAAAGACTAGCATCTATAAGAAAAGTCAGTAGGGATCTGGCACATAAACTTGGTGCTATGCCAAGCAGAATTGAAATTGCAGAAGCAATGGAAATTGATGTTGAAGAATTAGATTCTGTTTTAAGACAAGCTTTATCTACAAGTAGCTTAGATGCACCAGTTAATGGTGATGATGGCAGGAGTTTTTTAGGTGACTTAATTGCAGATAGTAATAATGAAGAGCCTTTAGATCAAGTAGAGCAAAAAATGCATCAAGAGCAACTTGGGAAGTGGTTGAGTCATTTAAGCGAACAAGAGCAACATGTCCTTAAATTAAGATTTGGTTTAGAGGGAAATGAGAGACATACACTCGCCGAAATAGGAAGATTATTAGAGGTTTCTAGGGAGAGAGTTAGGCAAGTTGAACTAAAGGCATTGAGAAAATTAAGAAATTTAACTAGAAAATTACCTAGTAGTATTTAATCTAAATCTTCGGCCCAAATATATTTAGTTAATTCTTGTGAGGGTGGTTCAGGTGCTTCTAAAGCATTTTTAACTGATTCAGATATTTCTGTATCTATTTTCTTTTCAATAATTTTTAATTCTTGTTCAGTTGCGAAATTTCCATCAATTATTTCTTGCCCTAATTTTTTAATAGGATCTCTTCTCCCCCAAAATTCCTTTTCTTTCTCAGACCTTAATTCATCTGGATCTGCAAGAGAATGTCCTCTAAATCTATAAGTCAAGCATTCTAGAAGTGTTGGCCCTTCGCCTGCTCTAGCCCGCTCAATTGCTCTTTGCGCAGCCCCTCTTACTGCTAATACATCCATCCCATCAACTTCTTCACCATGCATCCCAAAAGCAGAGGCTTTTCTCCAAATTTCAGTATTGCTGGTTGCTCTATCGTGAGCCATACCAATAGCCCATTTATTATTCTCAACAACAAAAATTATGGGTAATTTCCATAATTGAGCCATATTTAAACATTCAAAGAACTGTCCATTATTACAAGTACCATCTCCAAAAAATGCTGCAGTTACTCCATCACTACTTTTATTCCCAGCAACTTCCTTTTTATATTTACTTGAAAAGGCTGCTCCTAAAGCAACTGGAATCCCCTCTCCAATGAATGCGTATCCTCCCAATAGATGATGTTCTCTTGAAAATAAGTGCATAGATCCTCCTCGGCCTTTACTACAACCTGTAGCTTTACCAAAAAGTTCACTCATTACTTCAAAGGAGGGAACACCTGCACTTAGTGCATGAACATGATCGCGGTATGTACTACAAAACCAATCATGTTTCTTTTTCATGGCGCCAATTACTCCAGTACTTATAGCCTCTTGACCGTTATATAAATGAACAAAACCAAACATTTTCCCTCTGTAGTACATTTCTGCACACTTATCTTCGAATCTTCGGCCAAGTATCATATCTTCATAAAGAAATAATCCGATTTCCCGATTTAGTTCGGCTCTTTTTATGTCTTGAAGATTTGAGATTCTCTCTACGTGTGTTTCCAAGAAAATACCTTAATGAAGTTTTGATTTGTTAACATTCTAGGCTGTTAAGGTCGATTTTTAAGATTTTTTTTAATAACTCTGCAAGACCTTATGAAAAAAAATTTTAACTTGATAAGATTTGTCTAAGAATTTTCAATAGGATATTTGCTTGGAACTTCCTTTAGACCACTTTCGTTTAATTGGCGTAAGCCCCTCTGCAACATCCGAGGAAATATTAAGAGCTTTCCAATTGCGGTTAGATAAAACGCCAGATGAAGGTTTTACTTATGAAGTTTTAACCCAAAGATCTGAGTTGCTGCGACTCACTGCTGATTTACTTACAGATCCAGAAAGTAGAAGAGAGTATGAAAATTTGTTATTAAATGGAGCATCTGGATTAGAGTTTTCTTCGAATAGAGAAGTCGCAGGATTAATACTCCTTTGGGAATCCGGTTCCCCAAAAGAAGCTTTTAAAATTACTAGAAAAGCTTTACAGCCCCCACAAACACCAGCTTTGGGAAGTAGTAGAGAAGCCGACCTAACTTTATTGGCTGCCTTAAGCGCTAGAGATTCTGCAATTCAAGAACAACAGCTTAGATCCTATTCAAACGCTTCAGACTTCTTACATGAGGGCATACAACTTCTTCAAAGGATGGGAAAGCTTGGAGAAATAAGGAAAGAACTTGAAGAAGACTTAGCTTCACTGCTTCCTTACAGAATCCTAGATCTACTTAGCAGGGATTTAAACGATAAAGAGTCTCATAAAAAAGGTTTGAATATGTTGGAAAATTTAATAATTAAAAGAGGAGGTTTGGAAGGCAATAATAAATCTGAATATGGAAATTATCTTAATCAGCAGGAATTCGAAACTTTTTTTCAGCAAATAAAGCAATATTTGACTGTTCAAGAACAGATAGATTTGTTTCTTGAATTACAAAAAAGAGGATCATTAGAGGCAGGATTTTTGGCTTTTCTATCCTTAACAGCAATTGGTTTTACAAGAAGAAAGCCGGAAAAATTATTTGAAGCAAGGAAAATTTTAAAGAAACTAAATTTATCAGGTCTTGATTCAATGCCCCTTTTTGGTTGTATAGACCTGCTTTTAGCAGATGTTGATCAGGCCTCTGCAAGGTTTTCTAGTAGCTCTGATGAAAAATTACGAGATTGGCTTAATAATTATCCAGATAATAAGTTAGAAGCGATATGTATTTTCTGTAAAAATTGGTTAGAAAATGATGTTTTAGTTGGTTATAGAGAT
>QCGK01000003.1 GCA_003279945.1 Prochlorococcus sp. AG-388-A01 | reverse complement strand
TGATAATCTTATGATCAATTTAGAGGATTTTCCTTTTGCTCTTGATATTACCGCCGGAGTTATTGTTTTGATATTTTTGTTACGGACTAATTTCTGCAAGATTGGAATTAATCCTTGCATATTTGTACTATGATTTAATACTAACCTTCCCAATTTTAAATTTTTCTTTATTCTATTTAGAAAACTTTGTATCTGAGAAATTAACTTTAGCTTAGATGTAAATAAAAATTTTAAAAATTCTGTTATATTTATAATAGTAGTTATACGAATCAAATGATTTTTCAAATAGGCTGGGCTGCTTTAGCAGCAATCTTTACTTTTTCTATTGCAATGGTTGTTTGGGGCAGAAATGGTGATGGTTCCATTGATATCTGATTTATTTTTAACTTATGAAGTTTATTTAAGTAAATACCTTATACTCACATCATTTGTTTTGCTTATATTGATAACATGCGCAGTAATTTATATTTCTTACGTATCTTGGAAAGATAAAAAAAGATTAAAAAAATAAATACTATTTTTTTTGATCTTTTTTCTTATCATTATTTTTTAGTTCTTCAATTAATTCTTTTGCTTGTTCCATTTTTGAAATACTGCTTTTGTAAATCCCGATATCTTTCTCTGCTTTATTAGCTGATAATTTTAATTTATCAAAAATATCAATGATTATCTTATTCCTCTCAGTTTCATTTTTCTCATTGAAATCTTGGGAATTTGAAATTAGTTTATATACCCCCAAATTTAATATCCTTGAAGGATAAAGTTGAGAATCGCTTTTTTTATTTAATAATTTCAATATTTCTTCAGAGGATTTATTTTGAAATTCCTTTTGAGTTTTATGAGAGATTTCTTTTATTTCCTTTGATTTAAATTTCGTAGAATCACATAACGACTCAAAAAGAAGATCTAAATGCTTATCAGGGTTATATCCTTTCGTTAATTCTTTGAATGTTTCAGTGAGGCCAATACAAAAGAGATAGTCCTGTGTAAATTCATTTTGATGATTTAAAAGATTTAATTCGACAAGCATTTCATCAACTATTCTTTTATATAAACCTGGAATGACGTAAGGGAATTGTTCATGAAATAACTTTTTGCTATCTGAAACAGTCAATTTTTCTTTCAATTTTTTATATGTAAACCTTAATAAGGTTAGCGTATGTTGACTCAATATCGTTAATATCTAATAAACAAATAAATATTATTATGATCCCTTTAGTTTTAGAAGAATCTGGTGGTAGTGAAAGAGTATTTGACATTTATTCCAGATTGTTAAGAGAAAGAATTATTTTCTTAGGAGAACAAGTTACTAGCGAAACAGCTAATAGAATTGTTGCTCAATTATTATTTCTTGAAGCGGAAGAGCCCGAGAAAGATATATATATGTACATAAATTCACCAGGTGGATCTGTCTACGATGGTTTAGGTATCTTTGACACAATGCAACATGTAAAGCCAGATATTCATACAGTTTGTGTGGGTTTGGCGGCTAGCATGGGTGCTTTTTTATTGGCGGCAGGGACTAAAGGTAAAAGAAGCAGCCTTAGGCATTCAAGAATAATGATACATCAACCACTTGGAGGGGCTAGAGGACAAGCTAGTGATATAAGAATTCAAGCGGATGAAATTTTGTTTTTAAAAGAACGTCTCAATACTGAGTTATCAGAGAGAACTGGAAAAGATTATGAAACTATCAAAGAGGATACAGACAGAGATTTCTATATGTCTCCTAATGAGGCTGTTGAGTACGGATTAATAGATTTAGTATTGGATAAGAAACCAATTAAGGTTTAACTTAATAACTGAGGTGTCCTTTCTTTCTCAGGTATGGTGGTGAACTTGGAGAGAATATTTACAAATTCTTCACCATCTAGGGTTTCTTTTTCTATTAATAAATCAACTATTTTATCCATTGCTTCTCTATTTTTGCTAACTATATTGTAAGTTTCTTTATAACATTCCTTAACCATTACTCTTACACTTTCATCAATTTGTTTAGAAATTGAATCACTAACTTCGCTTCTAGTCATTAAATCTCTACCAACAAATACCTCTTGATTCCCACTCTCCAAAGCTATAGGACCTAAATTACTCATCCCAAATCTTGTTACCATTTGGCGAGCCATAGAAGCAACTTGTTGGAAATCCCCACCTGCTCCAGTTGTAATCTCACCTTTTCCGAAAACAACATCTTCGGCAGCTCTTCCTCCAAGTGCTCCCATTATTCTTGCTTTTAGCTGGGCTCTACTGACTAAGGTTTGTTCATCATCTGGAGTGAACCAAGTTAATCCCTTAGCTTGACCTCTTGGAATTACAGTTACTTTTTGAACAGGATCATGAGCTTTCACTAATGATCCAATAAGAGCATGGCCCACCTCATGGTAGGCAATTAATCTTTTACTTCTTCCGTCTGTCAAGGGAGAACCCTCCATACCAGCGACAATCCTATCTACAGAATCGTCTATTTCTGAAATACTTATAGAGTTTTTTCTTCTTCTAGCAGTTAAAATAGCAGCCTCATTAAGTAAGTTCGCTAAGTCTGCTCCAGTAAAACCAGGTGTTCTTCTTGCAATGCTTTCGAGTGTTAAATCTTCTTGAAGTTTTTTATTCTTTGCATGTACTTCAAGTATCGATAATCTTCCTTTGATGTCAGGTGCGTCAACAGTTACCTGCCTATCAAACCTCCCAGGTCTCATTAAAGCTGAATCTAAGACGTCTGGTCTATTTGTAGCTGCAATTATTATTATGCCACTGTTACCTTCAAATCCATCCATTTCTGTAAGCAATTGGTTTAGAGTTTGTTCTCTCTCATCATTACCTCCTCCAATGCCAGCACCTCTTTGCCTTCCAACAGCATCAATTTCATCAATAAAGATTAAACAAGGACTATTTTCTTTAGCTCTTTTAAAGAGATCCCTTACTCTGCTTGCACCGACACCAACAAACATCTCAACAAATTCAGAACCTGATAATGAAAAGAATGGCACCCCCGCTTCACCTGCGATAGCTTTTGCTAAAAGTGTTTTACCGGTTCCAGGAGGTCCAACTAATAAAACTCCCTTTGGAATTCTTGCTCCAACAGAAGTGAATTTTTCAGGTTTTTTTAGAAAAGTCACAACTTCTTGTAAGTCCTGTTTTGCCTCATTTACACCTGCTACGTCATCAAAAACAACTCCTGTTTCAGCTTCCATTGCGAATCTTGCCTTTGTTTTTCCAAATTGCATTGCTTGACCAGGACCACCAGGCATACCATTTGATCTTCTAGCTAATAAAATTAAACCTCCTATTAAGATTGCTGGGAATAGTAAGTTCCCTAAAATTCCTAATGCAGGAGGTGCAGATTTCACAGGATGAACGTCAAAACTGATCCCTTCATTTTTTAAATTATTTATTAGTTCCGGAGTTAAGCCAGGAAGATCTACTCTCAACCTTTGAACCTTATTATCCAAATCTGAATCTATTGTTTCTATAACTGCATTTCTACCACCATCAAAAATATCGACTGATGTAACTCTACCTGAGTTAATGTAATCTAAAAATCTGCCGTAACTAACTCTTGCTACAGCTGAATTTCTTGGCGCAATTGTCGTACCATTTGACTTAAGTGAATCAACATTAGTAGAGGATAAAAATTGGTAGGATAGTGTAATCACCAAAATGATTGGTAGAGCCCATAAAATTATCGTTTTAAATTTCTGATTCATTAACTTTTTATGAATTAATTTTCTAATTCTAGAATGTATCAGTCCATTTCGTTGATATTTTCTTTAATTTTATGCTTATATTACTCTAGGATGTATACGATTTATTGATGAAATTTGAGATCAATGACAAGGTTAAGTTGATTGTGCCTGTTTCCTACCTAAAGACATCAGATAATATGCCAATGTTGAGACCACCTGATTTAGTAGCTATTGATGAAATAGGAGAAATCCTATCAATAAAATCTCCAAATACAGTTGAAGTCAGGTTTAGAAGAGGTTCCTTTTTGATAGATATAGATAAGATTGCGAAAATTTAAGCTAAAAATTTTTATTCCAAAAATTATTAATTTCAGAACATATTTTTTTATTCCCAGAAACACTTAAGAAAGGTTTTGAAAAATATTTATTAGTCAATTTAAGAATATCCAATGATGAAATTTCATTTATTTTTGAATATAGATTAATTTCTGAAGTTGGTATTATACCAAAACTTACTAACTGGACTTTTCGCTGTAGGATTTCATCTAAGCATTGATTTCCCAAAAGAAAAGAACCTTTTAATTTTTCTTTTGCTAGATATAATTCATCATCAAATAACGGGTTTAAAAGTAAGTTTTTCCATAGCGATGTTAAAAGTTCAAAAGCAAAAAGGGCTTTTTTATTGGATACTGATAAGTAAACTAGAAAAGGCGCATTCCCACTTCTAACAGGATTGTAAACACCCAGATCGTAGGTAATACCATTTTTTTCCCTAAAAAGTTTAAATAAAGCTGCGCTCATTCCATAAGATAAATATGATTCTAAAACTTTAAGTGGCAAATATTCACTATTTTTACGAGAACAAGTTTGATTCCCTATCATTATTATTACTTGATTTGAATAATTTTCAATAGAAGCAAATCTATTCATAGTTCCTAAAGCATTACTCCTAGGCCCCGATTTTTCTTTTAGGATTTTTTGATTTAAGTTTCCTAAATCTGCTCCATTTATTTTCGAATTGTTTGAAATTATATACATAGCTCTACTTTTGAAATTTTTAAACTCACATAAAACATCTTCATATGAAATTTTTGAGACATCATTCGTATTTCCAATTGTATTAAACGCATAAGGATGGCTTGAGTAAACAATTTTTCTCCACTTTTCAAAACAAGTACTAAATGGGTTCTCTTTATCTTTTTTAATCAAATCAATAGAGGATTTTTTTACTTTTTGAAATTCAATTTTCGAGAGAATTGGCTCATAAATTATCAATTCCAATAAAGGTAGTAATTTGCTGAAATGTTCATTTATGGATTTAATGCTTATTGAAATACCATCTTCATATACTTCTTGATTTAACTCTGCTCCATAGGACTCAATATATTCAGAAAGAAGAAAATTATCAAAACCTTCACATCCTCTTGTCAGAAGTGAACAAAGGATCTTGTTTATACCTTTTTTGCTAATACTATCCATATCGCTTCCTCCTTTAATCCAAATTGAAGCAGTTGAAAAATTTCTTTTCTTATGATTTAAAAAATATCTTTTTAACATTTATTAGGGGATGCAATTAAGGTGAATTTATCTTCTCGGATATATTCTGTAATTTCTTTGAAATTGGTCAAATCATTCCAATACTCTAAATGATTTTCTAAATTATGGATTGAGCATTTTCTCCCCCAAAGAAGTTCATTCCCAAAAAATGAAGAGAGCTGTGTAGATGTCTCTAAATTAAAGATATAATTGCTTTTCACAATATTAATAGACTTTTTTATTTCCTCCAAAGTTACATCTTTGAAATTTGAGACTTTATCTATTACGTTATTGATTTGCTTTTCTACTGAATTAGTATCTTTGGATTCACAACTTGCTTCTATTATAAATAATCCGCCCAATTCACCAGCATTTACATCTACATAGACTGATTCAACAAGATGACTATCCTCTTTTAGAATTTTTACTAACCTGCTGTTTCTTCCAACAGAGAGTAATGATGCTAATATCTCCAATCCAATAATATATTTTTGATCATTGAGGTTGGGGATAAACCATGCCATAAATATTCTTGAAAATTCTAAATTATCAAAAATAATTAATTCTCTGCCATTCCTAATTTTTAGATAAGTGTTATTTTTCTGATTTGGTGAATTTTTACCATTATCAATTGGATTTTTATTTATCCCAGATAAATCACTTTTTTCAAAGGTTTTGTAAATTTCAGCAGAGAGATTCCCGGCAATTGCAATACAAATATTCTCAGCGGTGTAATGTTTTTTGTGAAATTTCACAAGGTCATTTATCTCCAAATTTTGTATACTACGTTCTGTTCCCAGTATTGAATTGGCATATTTTGGACTTAGCCAAACCCTTTTCAGAAAGTAATTAAATAACCTTTCTTCAGGCTGATCATTTTGTTGCTTTATTTCATCAATGACTACCCCTTTTTCTTTTATAAATTCATCAGGTTTAAAATTTGGAGAAACGACAATATTTGTCAAAAGAGCAAGTGATTCTTTAAAGTTACTTGGAGGAACGAGGACGTGGTAGTGTACGTCATCATAACCTGTTGAAGCATTGCTTAATCCGCCTAGAGATTCAATTTTATGGTCAAATTCACCTGGCATTATTTTGTTAGATCCCTTAAAAATCATATGTTCTAGAAAATGAGCAGTGCCATTCTTATCAACCTTCTCAAATGAAGAACCTGCCTTACACCAAATATCAATGCTTATGAGCGGTAATTCTTTATTATCCACAAACACACACCTAGTTTTGCTTGAATGGGTATAGTAGTTAACGTCTCCTACATTCATTTAAATCTTTATTTAAACTCTATTTTGGTACTTTTTAGCCTTGTTGTCCGAATCTTTAACTAAAACAAAATTTACAGATCCGCTTATTTTGGACTTGTTAAAAAATATTAGAGAGCATAGATCCATGCTTGAGAATCTTAAGAGTATAGAAGTTGATCCAAGTCTTACTAATATTATATCTAATGAAACAGGTAGAGAACTCTACATTGAAAATGAATTTCATAAAGCAAAAGGATTTAGAAAGCTACATATTGAAGTGGCAAAGTTCTCTAAGAATCTTATGATTCTACACTGCGTTTTTTTTCCTGATCCAAAGTTTGACATTCCAATTTTTGGGATGGACTTAGTAAAAATAAAAGATATTGTTTCAGCCGCAATTGTTGATTTATCCCCAGCTTCTCGAAATCAAGGATTGAAATATGAAAAATCTCTGTCTGAAGTCGATAGAAGTAATTTTACCTCATTGAGAGAGATTCCTAATTGGGGGAAAATTTTCTCTAAAAACGTATTTTTTGCTTCTTTAAAAAGTAATTCTGAAAAAAATGATTTTTGCAGAGTTGTTGATCAATACCTATCTATATTGATTGAATTAAGTAAGGAAGCCAAACCAGAATTTAAGGAGGATATTGTTAAAGAGAGAATTGATTATCAAAAAAATTATTGTGTGCAACAAATGAAAAATGAGAAGACTAGCATGGTTCTTTTAAAATATTTTGATGAAAATTGGGTCAATAATTATATAAAAACAGTTCTCTTCGATTTTTAATGAAATTAAAAACATTAAAAAATTTTTTTATTTATTTATTCTTATTTGCACCGTTATCTCTAGGGATTATTTCCTGTTCTGGTAATAATAAATCTAATTCCAAATTAAAAGAGGAAATTACTGAAGATTTCATACCGCCTATTACAGCAGTTGCCGCACTAGGTCAACTTTCTCCTTCAGGGGAGATTAGGCAATTGGCTTCGCCTATAACTGGGTTTGGCTCTTCCCCTCGAATAGTTGAAATTTTAGTTAATGAAGGAGATTTTGTGAAAAAGGGTGATATCCTTGCAATATTTGAAAATAGAGAAAAGTTAATTTCTGATCTTGAAAGGAATGAAAATCTTATTAATACTATCAATGATGAAATTGCCTTAAAGAAAGATCAAATTCAAAGGTATGAATTAGCTTTAAGCAAAAATGCATATTCTTTTGTACAGTTTTCGCAGAGGAAAGACGAATTATTAAAGTTGCGTAAACAAAAAATAAATCTGATCGGAGATCAAAAAAATATCAAGATAGATCTGTTTAATTCAAAACTGAGAAGTCCAATTGATGGTTTTATACTTGGGATAAATACGAGGGTTGGTGAGAGGCCTAAAAATGAAGGGATTTTGGATATTGGTTCTAGTCAAAAGATGGAAGCTCTTATAGAGGTTTATGAATCTGATATCGATAGAGTATTTATCTCACAGAATGTTGAATTGAGCAGTGAGAATGGAGGGTTCCAAAAAACTCTAAAAGGTAAGGTAATTAGGATAAGTCCTCAGGTAAAACAAAGAAAAGTTTTATCTACTGATCCTACAGGGGATGCTGATTCGCGAATTATAGAGGTGCTTGTAAAACTAGATCAAGATTCTATAGATATAGTACAAAATTATTCCGGAATGAAAGTGATTGCAAAATTTATTCCCAAATGAATTTTTCATTTTTCAAATTCAGAAAAATACCATTAGCTTGGTTGTTATTAACTAGACAACCACTAAGATTAGCAGTTGCTATTGCAGGAATAAGTTTTGCAGGTATTTTAATGTTTATGCAATTAGGTTTCAGAGATGGTTTATTTGACACTAGCGTAACTATTCATAAACTTTTAGATGCTGATCTAGTTCTGATAAGTCCAAGGTCAAAAAGTTCTATAAGTATGAGCGGATTTCCAAAAAGAAGGTTAATTCAAACTCTTGCAGTAGAAGATGTTGAGAAAACTGCTCCCGTCAATTTAAATTATTTACTTTGGAGAAATCCCGAAAATCTTAAAACTAGATCGATACTAGCATTAGGTTTTAATCCGTCCGATTCACTTCTTTTAGATGATGGATTCTCAAAGAAAGCTTATAAATTGAGAAATCCATCAAGAGTTCTCTTTGATAAACTTTCTAGACCTGAATTTGGACCAATTGAAGAATGGTTTTTATCAGATCAAAAAGTTGAAACCGAGGTTGCTGGAAAAAGAGTAATTGTTGAAGGTCTTGTTGAGTTGGGACCATCTTTTGGCGCAGACGGTAATTTAATAACTAGTAGAGAAACCTTCTTAAGACTTTTTCCTGCAAACCCTCCAGGAAGTATAGAAATTGGTTTAGTAAAGGTTAGAAAAGGCTCTGATCCTCAATTAATTTCAAGAATTTTAAATAATTCACTCCCTAATGATGTTCGAGTTCTTACAAAAAATCAATTTATAGAATTTGAGAAGAATTATTGGAAAAATAGTACTGCAATAGGTTTTATATTTAGTTTGGGAGCTTTAATGGGGTTCGTTGTAGGGTGTGTGGTTGTTTATCAAATTCTATATAGTGACGTTACAGACCACCTCCCAGAGTACGCAACCTTATTGGCAATGGGGTATAGACTTAAGTCTCTCTTTTTTGTTGTTGCTAGAGAAGGGTTTTTGTTGGCATTGTTTGGTTATTTACCTGCTTATTTCTCTGGTCAAATACTTTACTCAGTTATAAGAAGTTCTACAAAACTCCCAATAATAATGGATGCAGATAAGACGATTTTAATCTTCTTATTAGTTTTAATAATGTGTATGGGGTCTGCTGCGATTGCAATGCGTAAATTAGTTGATGCCGATCCTGCAGAAATTTTTTAATATCTCGAAAAACTTAATGTCTAAAGGTAACAAATCAAAAAAAAATATTAAAAACTCAAAAACAGTTTTAATTAATAATTTGAGTCACTTTTATGGAAAAAATGAAAATAAAAAACAAGTTCTTAATGATGTTAATTTAAATATTGATAAAGGAGAATTGGTTCTTTTAAAAGGACCTTCTGGATGCGGTAAAACGACACTTTTAACTTTAATTGGTGCTTTGAGAACATGTCAAAGTGGAGATTTAACTGTATTAAATAATCAGTTAAATGGAGCATCAAGAAAAACGCGTCAAATTCTCAGAAGAAGTATTGGCATGATTTTTCAAGGCCATAATCTTTTGAGATGTTTAACAGCTGAACAAAATGTTCAAATGGGAGCCGATTTAATAAAAGGTTTAACATATTTGCAAAGACGTGAGATAGCACGTAATTGGTTGTCAGCGGTAGGATTAGAAGAGCATCATAAAAAGTTGCCCAATGACTTATCTGGTGGGCAGAAACAGAGAGTAGCAATTGCTCGAGCTTTATCTGCTAACCCAAAACTTTTATTAGCTGATGAGCCAACTTCTGCTTTAGATAGCATCACAGGTAGAGAAATAGTAGAACTTTTAAGAAAACTAGCAAAAGAGCAAAATTGTTCTGTACTTATGGTGACTCACGATCCAAGAATTTCTGATATGGCAGATAGGATATTAAATATGGAAGATGGTAAAATATTTAGTGCTCATAGTGAGCTAATATAATTAAAAGTTAAAAATTTCATGTCTAAGAGAAGGAATCTAAAAAAAGAAAAACAAGAGCGTAATCGAGCATATGCTAGAAAGTTCAAAAAAAGGAAACTAAGAACTGATGGAAGACCTGATGGTGGAAATGTTACAGGTACAATAAATAATGGTGGGGCAGCTGACTAGTTAGTATCTTTTTATTATTAATTTCTTTTAGCCCTTTTATTATGCATATTTAAAGCTTGATCATGAATGTAAGTATTGTTATACCGACTTACAATAGGAAACCCATATTAGTGAAATGTCTCTTTGCGCTTGAGAATCAAAAATTAAATACAAATATCAGTAATTATGAAGTAATAGTAGTTGATGATGGTTCTACTGATGGAACAAGCTCATGGATAAATGAAAATAAAGCAAATCTCCCACACGTGGTTCTCTTTCATCAAGATCATGGAGGACCTGCGCTGGGAAGAAATCTTGGTGTGATCAAATCAAAATATGAAATCATTATATTTATTGATAGTGATCTAATTGTTTTAGATAATTTTATAACTTGTCACGTAGAAAAATTACTTTCCTCTTGGAGAAAAAATGAAAAAAAATGTTTTACCTATGGCTCGGTGGTCAATACCTCTAATTTTTTAAATCCTCAAAGTGAAAAACATAAAATAATGGATACTTCTTTTGCTTACTTCGCCACTGGTAATGTTGCGATATCAAAAGAATTGATTTTAAGCGTCGGCTTATTTGATACTTCTTTTAGGCTTTACGGTTGGGAGGATTTAGAACTAGGAGAAAGATTAAGAAAAATAGGGACAAAATTAATTAAATGTCCAAATGCAGTTGGTTTTCATTGGCATCCACCATTTAATTGCGAACAAATTGAATCTTTAATAACTCAAGAAAAAGAGAGGGCCAAGATGGCTTTAGTGTTTTACAAGAAGCATCCAAATTTTAGGGTTAGACTTATGATTCAATTAACTCCTCTTCATAATTTACTTTGGCATATTCTTTGCTTGGGGGGGCTAATCAGTGTTGATAGAATCCTTCCTATATTAAGATTTCTAGTAAATGTAAGAAGAAATAGACTTGCACTTGAGATACTAAGGATCCCTCTAAATATGATTTATATTAAACAGTTAACCAAATCAAGATAAAAAACTTTTAGAAATACACATCACTTGCTAGAATTACTAAAATTAAATCCACACATCTGACAGTTTCGGGTGATTTATTAATATTAATTCCCCGTCAGATGGAGGCTAACCCGAAACCTATTTAAATTATGGCTGTTGTATCACTATCTGAAATGATGGAAGCTGGTGCTCATTTTGGGCATCAAACAAGACGTTGGAATCCCAAAATGTCTAAATATATATATTGCGCGAGAAATGGAGTACATATTATCGATCTAGTGAAAACAGCATTATGCATGAACAATGCGTATAAATGGACGAGAAACGCAGCAAAAAGTGGCAAACGTTTCCTATTTGTAGGTACAAAGAAACAAGCCTCAGAAGTGGTTGCCCTGGAAGCTTCTCGATGTGGTGCCGCATATGTAAATCAAAGATGGCTTGGAGGTATGTTGACTAATTGGACAACAATGAAAGCTAGGATTGAAAGATTGAAGGATTTAGAAAGAATGGAAAGTAGTGGCTCAATAGCAATGAGGCCTAAAAAAGAAGCTGCAGTTTTAAGAAGAGAACTTGAAAGATTACAAAAATACTTAGGCGGACTTAAAGGGATGAGAAGATTACCAGACGTAGTGGTCTTGGTTGATCAGAGAAGAGAATCTAATGCAGTTCTAGAAGCCAGGAAATTAGATATCTCACTAGTATCAATGTTGGATACAAACTGTGATCCAGATTTGTGTGAAGTTCCAATCCCATGTAACGATGATGCAGTTAGATCTGTTCAACTTATTTTAGGAAGACTTGCAGATGCCATAAATGAGGGCAGGAAGGGTTCTAATGCCGAAAGAAAAAATTAAATTTTAAATTTAAACTAACTTAATTATTATTTTTATTACTTCAATGGGAAACATTACAGCAAAACTTGTCAAGGATCTTAGAGATAAGACTGGTGCAGGAATGATGGATTGCAAAAAAGCACTTAACGAAACAGACGGAAATATCGATAAAGCTTTGGAATGGTTAAGAAAGAAAGGGATAGCTAGTGCTGAAAAGAAATCGGGAAGAATTGCCGCTGAAGGGGCAATTGGAAGTTATATTCATACGGGATCAAGAGTTGGAGTTCTACTAGAGTTAAATTGTGAAACAGATTTTGTTGCTAGAGGTGATATATTTCAATCTCTTTTGAAGGATGTCTCAATGCAGGTAGCAGCTTGCCCAAATGTTGAGTATGTCTCAATTGACGAAATACCAGAAGATGTTGTGGATAAAGAAAAGCAGATTGAAATGGGGAGAGATGATTTATCAGGAAAACCAGAACAAATTAAAGAAAAAATAGTTGAAGGGAGAATAGCGAAAAGACTTAATGAACTAGTTTTGCTTTCACAACCTTATATTAAAGATAGTTCTCTTACTGTTGAGGATCTTGTAAAACAAGCGGCTGCAAAAATTGGAGAAAATATTAAAGTAAGACGCTTTATAAGATATACATTGGGTGAAGGTATCGAAAAAAATCAGATGGACTTTGCACAAGAGGTTGCATCAATGCAATCAAACTAGTCACTTGAATAATTTGAATAATTTTAAAAATTACGTAGATATAGACAAAGTTAATTCTCAATTAGAGAGAGCAGACATACAAAAAAAAAGATTAATTCGCTATATCTATAGGGAATATGAACTCTATCTTAATCTCGTAAGAGATCTACTTTATATTTCTGTAGAGAAAGGGCTTAACGAATTATATTGTTATCTATCAATTAAAGATAATTTCTTAAATGCAAATGAATTTTTCTATCTTTTTGAAAAAAAAATAAGTAAACTCATTAATAAGAATTTGCCTTTATTAACATTAGAACAATTAAAAATAAATGTAATTGAAAAAAAAACAAATAAGGAAAATGATTTTAATAATTTAGGAAGTTCTGCAATAACAAAGGATTACCAAAAAGAAGAATTTCAAGATCAAGATGCTTTTCAATTTGAAGAACCTATTCAGTTCCACATCAATGAAGATATTATTAACAGTTGTGAATATTATCAGGCTGATAATTATGAGAAATTAGTATCAATTGATCTAGATAATAATTATTTATCAAATAACAATATTATTGAAAATATAGGATTAGAAAAACAATTCGTTTCATTCCTGCTTGAATTAATAGAGGAAGTTAGGGTAGAAAAACCGAGATATTCAGAAAAAGACCATATAAATCAAATGAATATTTCACCTAATCTTCAGAGTCTAAAAGATTTTGATTTAGTAGATAAGTCATTAGAAAATTTACTATTGAATCTTTCATACCAGATTAACCAAGAATTATTTAAGGTCAATCTAATAGAAAAGATTATATCTAAGGATTCCTTTGAGTACTTAGTAGCTAAAAAATTGATGATAAAACATCCACATCCTTTTGTAATTAATTTCGAATTCAACTTGAATCAGTCATCATCAAAAGGCGATAACCTTCCAAGTGTTATTTTTTTTAATATATCTACTGTTGAGTTAGAGTTTAAAAATTTAAATCTTTCTATTCAAAAGAATAAAATAAATGAGCTTAAAAATCAATTTCAGCATTTGATTAAAAAAGAGACATACTGGAAGCAAAAAGAAATAACTTTGAATAAGATACGTTGAAAAAATAACTATCTTTTCAGATGTGACTAGTAGCGGGAATAATAAATTAATTAAGGATTGGATAAGAACTCTTCAGAAGTCTCTAATTATTGAAACGGAAAACAAATTTATTAATACTCTTGGAAGAAAAAAATATTTTAATGATTATTTACATGAATCATTGAAAAGACTAGATAAACTAAATCTCTCAGAAGAATATTTGGGAATATTTAATCAATTTTCTAAAAAATATAATGAATATATTAAGTTAGATATTCATCAAAGAAAAAGGTTAATTATAGATACAAGAAAAAGTCTTTATAAACTTGGTAAAAATTTAGAAATAGAAAGTTCTAATAATATTTCTAAAACAGTTTTTTTGAATAAAACCGACTCAAGTTTGTCTCTTGATTCAGATATTTCATTAATAAAAAATGTAGGTAAAGTTTATAAAAATAAGCTTAATGAATTAGGTATTTTTAATGTAAAAGATCTAATTAATTATTTCCCAAGAACATATTTAGACTACACGAATAGAGTCAAGATAATAAATTTAAAACCAGATAATTTATATACTTGCATTGCAAATATTAAAAGATTTTATATTCATAAGAGTACAAAAAATAGCAATTTATCAATAATGAACTTTGTGGTTTCAGATGAAACTTCTTCAGTAAAGGTTACAAAATTTTTTTTAGGAAGGAGATTTAGATCATATTCCTTTTTCTCATCTCAAAAATCTTTATATACTCCTGGAACTAAATTGGCAATTTCCGGCAAGATTAAATTGACAGAGTATGGCAAAACTTTTGTAGATCCACAGATCGAAATTCTTAAGGATAATAATGATAATTTTAATTTCTCAGGAAAAATATTACCCTTGTATTCATTAGCTGAAGCGGTATCAAATATGAGTTTTGTAAAGCTCATCAAAAAGGTATTAATTTACGCAAAGCAATATCCTGAAATTTTAAACCAAAAGCAACTTGATTCATTATCTTTATTATCTAAAGGAGAGTCTTTGATTAATATTCATTTACCATTAAATCAACAGGCACTAATTGAATCAAAAAAACGTTTGGTTTTTGATGAGTTATTTCTACTACAAATAAAGTTTTTACTTAGAAAAAGAAAGACGAATAAAAATCTTATTGCCAAACAATTGCCTCAAAAGAAATCTTTATTAAAAGAATTTCTAAATACTTTTCCTTTTGATTTAACAAAATCTCAAGTCAATGTTTTAAATGAAATCAAGAAAGATTTATCTAATCCCGAACCGATGTCTAGATTGCTTCAGGGAGATGTAGGAAGTGGTAAAACTATCATAGCAATAGCATCTCTTTTGATTGTCATTGAAAAAAACTTACAAGGTGCTTTTATGGTTCCAACTGAGGTATTAGCAGAACAACATTTTAAAAATTTATTAAAGTATTTAAACCCACTTTTAGTCTCTGTTGAACTTCTTACAGGGAATACTACTCAAAAAAAGAGAAAAGAAATTCTTTCGAATTTAAAGAGTGGATTAGTTGATATCATCGTAGGTACTCACGCATTATTTGAAGATAAAGTCATCTTTAATTCATTAGGGATGGTAGTAATTGATGAACAACATCGGTTTGGAGTTACTCAAAGAAATAGATTACTTAATAAAGGGGAAAATACTAACTTGTTATCAATGACAGCAACACCAATTCCTAGAACTCTTGCGCTTTCTATTTACGGTGATTTAGATGTTAGTCAAATTACAGAACTTCCTCCTGGGAGAATTCCTATAACTACAAAAATAATTTCAGAAGATAATTTAACTAACTTGTTCAAGATTGTTGAAGATGAGATCACTAACGGTAGACAAGCTTATGTGATTTTGCCACTTATTGAAGATTCAGAGAAAATGAATTTAAGTTCGGCGAAGAAAATATTTAAACATTTATCAGAAGAGGTTTTTTTTAATAAAAAAGTTGGATTATTGCATGGCAAATTAAATTCACTAGAAAAGAATGAAGTGATTAATTCTTTTTTAAAAAATGAAATTAATATATTGGTTTCGACTACTGTAATTGAAGTTGGGATTGATGTACCTAATGCCACAATTATGATTATTTATAATTCGGAAAGATTTGGATTGTCTCAGCTACATCAATTAAGGGGGAGAGTTGGAAGAGGATCAACCAAATCTTTTTGTTATCTGGTAACTTCTAATAAAAATGGATTAGAAAACAAGCGACTATGTGTTTTGCAAAAGTCCAATGATGGCTTTTATATTGCCGAAAAAGACTTGGAGCTTAGAGGCCCAGGCCAAATTTTAGGATATAGACAATCTGGATTGCCTGATTTTGTACTGGACAATTTACCAAACAATAAATTTTTAATTGAGAAAGCCCGTGAAGAGGCTATCAAAGTTATTAGTAATGATCCTGATTTAAAAGAAAATATTGTTTTAAGGAATATACTTATTGAAAATTCTGATAATAAATTCATTCATGATTTTTTGAATTGAAAACTATCATTGTTATTTTATACAAATATGCAAATATAGAATAATTGCAAATTTCTATTGAAAATTTGGAATAAAATACCAATTAAAGATAATGGAGATAAATTAATAGCTATTCCTAGCTACTTAAACTTTATAGATCCTCACCCTTACTATCATTTAGGAGCACCTTATAAAGATAAAACTTCTATTTGGAAATTAAGAGAGGAGGTCGTAAATAGACTAGTAAAAGTAAATAATTATTTGATATTAAAAAATGGTTTTTACCTTTTAATTCATGACAGTTGGCGACCTTTAGAAGTCCAAGAATTTATGTTTAAAAGAGCATTTTTATTGGAGTGTGTAAAATCGGAAATTGATGCTTCTACAAAAAACATGAAATATTATCCATCTATTATCAAAAAAGTTGAAAAATTTTGGGCATATCCTTCTCATGACTCTAGGTTTCCTCCACCTCATTCAACTGGGGGAGCATTGGATGTTTGTTTATCTGATAAAGAAGGAAATCTTGTTGAAATGGGAAGTAAAGTTGATCAAATGGATGAGACCTCAAGCCCTGATTTTTATGTAAATATAAAAAATAAAGAAGCATTTATTTGGAATAGTAGAAGAAATTTATTAAGGGAAGTTATGACTAAATTTGGATTCGCTCAACATCCTAATGAATGGTGGCATTTTAGTTATGGAGATCAATTATGGGCTTGGAAAAATAAAGAAGAAAATGCCCTTTACGGAATAATCTAAATTCTATTGAATTTCATTTAATAAATTCAAAATAGAACTTTCGTCTTGAGTATTTATATAATCTCCAAAATCCAAATCCGAATTACTTTTCCAACGATCGAATAATGGTTGAAGAGTTTTTTCTAAATCATTTAATTCCATTCTTTGTAAGAATGGTTTTGCCAGCCTCTGTAGATTTTTACTCCCCCCCAACCATAATTGGTATTTGTTTTGCCCACTACCTACAAGTGCTAATTCTGCCATGTAAGGTCTTGTACATCCATTCGGACAGCCTGTCATCCTAAATAGGATTGTCTTTTCTATTTTTAGATCTAATAGTAATTTTTCAATCCTTTTAAGTACATCAGGTAAAATTCTTTCTGCCTCCGTCATCGCAAGTCCGCAAAGTGGCAAAGCTGGACATGCTAAGGCATGTCTTTGAATTTCATTAATGTCATTTAAATTATCGTATCCAATTTTTGAAAGAGCTTTTTTAATTACACTTTTGTTTGTATCTGCGATATTGCAAAGTAAGATATCTTGGTTAGGCGTAAGTCTTAAATCAAGATTATATTTTTTTACGATACTAGTAATAATATTCTTCTTTTCTCCGGATAATCTCCCTGATAACAAGGGTAATCCTACGAAATAAGAGGTATTATTTTGTTTGTGCCAACCTAGATAATCAATAAGAACTTGATTTGGTTCTTTTCTAATTTTTTTTATTTCTTTTTTAAAATACTTTTCTAGAAGTAACTTTTTGAACCATTTAATCCCTTTTCTGTGAAGAAGGTATTTCATTCTTGAATTTTTTCTTGATTTTCTATCACCATAATCTCTTTGAATGGCAACAATACTTTGTATCAATTCATAAATATCGTTTTCTTCAACATATCCAAGCGGATCAGCAACCCTGGCGAATGTTTCTTCATTATTATGTGTACGTCCCATGCCTCCTCCAACATAGAAGTTGCATCCCTCTAAATTCCCATCTTCTGAAGTAAAGGCAACTATTCCAATGTCATTAGTAAGAAGATCAACAGAATTATCTCCAGGAACTGTAACAGCGCATTTAAATTTTCTCGGTAAATAAGTTGAACCATAGAGAGGCTCATCTTTTATTCCACTAAAAACATTGTCTTTAAATTGAAGTCTCCTTATGGCTTCAATATCCTTGTCGGGCTTAATGGTATATTCTAAATCCCCATCAGCCCAAAGCTCTAAAAAAGTACCTTGTCCAGCTAATGGGGTGAGAAGGTCCGCAACTTTTTTAGCCAATGCTCTTGCAATATTATAAGCCGGTGTATCAAAGGGCGCCGCTGGTGCCATTACGTTTCTGTTTATGTCTCCACATGCAGCTAATGTTGAGCCCATTGAATTTACAATTGTTTGAATGACTTCTTTTAAATTCTCCTTTCTAATTCCATGCATTTGAAAGGCTTGTCTTGTAGTTGCTCTAAGTGATCCATTACCTAGTTTGTCTGATAATTCATCTAATGCTAAAAATAATTTCCCTGGTATTTCGCCGCCTGGACTTCTTAATCTAAGCATCATTTGCCAATCTTTACTTTTGCCAGGCTTTCTATTTTCTCTATTATCTTGTTGATAACTACCATGAAATTTCAATAACTGTACTGCATCGTTAGTAAAGTGATCGCTCTCGTTAATTAATTCTGTAGCAAGTGGTTCTTTAAGAAATTGACTACTTCTCTTGAAGTTTTCAAATTTAGATACCTCAAGTCCATTTGCCAAACAAACTGTTTCATTTTTGGCAGGATCTTTTTTCTTTTTTACTTTCTCAACCTTGATCAAAGGACCAAAACATATCTCTTTTTATACATTAGCGAAAAGCTTATTTAACTGGTAGTAAATTATAGTAATAGAAGTCATAATTTTTTCTTGTCTAAATATTTACTTGAGATAGGAACCGAAGAGTTACCAGCAAAATTTTCTCATTCTGTTCTAGATCAATTTAAATCTCTAATAGAATTTGAATTGGATAAAAAATTAATCAAATACAACAATATAGTTGTTACCTCAACACCGAGAAGGATAGTTATTCTTCTCGAAGGTTTAGTCGATTATGCAGAAGATATGATCGTAGTAAGAAAAGGACCTAATGCAAATTCAGCTTTTTTAAATGGATCTCCTACTAATGCTGCTTTAGGATTTGCAAATAGTTTAGGTGTAGATGTAGGCCAGCTAGAAATAAAAAATACAGAAAAGGGTGATTTCGTTTTTGGTACGAAAATTGAGAAGGGTCAATCAACAAGAATTTCTTTGACTTCAATTATTCCTAAAGTGGTGAAGAGTCTTCAAGGTCCTCGATTTATGAAGTGGGGGGCTGGGAACATAAAATTTTCAAGGCCTATTAGGTGGATTACCTCTATCTACAATGATGATATTCTTGATTTCGTATTTGATGAATGTGATCCTAAAATCGAAATAAGTAATAAATCAAAAAGCCATAGATTAATAAATGAAGTTTTTGAGGTTCAAAATCCTGATAATTATTTTGAATTAATGAAACAAAATAGGGTATTAGTTAAGCGAAAAGAAAGAAAAGAAAAAATTAAAGATTCAATAAATGAGGCATCTAAATCACTAAATCTAGACGCTGACCTCTCTGAAGAATTACTTAATGAACTTACTGATTTAGTTGAATGGCCAGAATTGATTGTTGGTAATTTTGGTGATGAATTTCTTGATCTTCCTGTTGAAGTCCTTTCAACAGTTATGAAAAGTCATCAGAGATATGTGCCTCTTTTAATAAAAAATAATACATTTTCTAAACTAGATTTGAGCTCTGAAAAAAACATAAGTACAAATTTTATTGTTATTTCAAATGGTCTTGAAGAATCAAATAATAAAATTGCTAAGGGAAATGAAAAAGTTTTGAGAGCAAGGTTTTCAGATGCTAAATTTTTTGTAGAAAGTGATAAAAAAGTTTCTTCAATTGAAAGAAATAGAAAACTAAAATCTGTTTCTTATTTGAAGGGAATTGGAAATATTTTCCAGAGAGTAGAGAGAATAGAGGAAGTTACGAAAAAGATCCTTATTTTTTTAAAAGATAATTCTTTAGAAGATAAAAAAATAATAGAAGCTGCAAAATACTGTAAGAACGACTTATGTAGCGAAATTGTTTTCGAATTTCCAGAGTTGCAAGGAATAATGGGTGGTAAATATCTCAAAAATGAGGGATTTAGTGAAGAAGTTTGTTTGGCTGTGGCTGAACATTATTTACCTTCTTTTTATAAAGATGCTTTGCCCTCTTCAAAATATGGTGCAGTAGTTTCTATCGCTGATAAGATTGAAACTTTAATAAGTATATTTATTACTGGAAAGCGTCCAAGTGGATCATCTGATCCTTATGCTTTAAGAAGAAATTTGAATGGAGTGATTAAAATAACTTGGCATTATGAGCTTGATATACCTTTATATAATTTGTTTGACGAACTTATTGATTTTTGGAAAATCACATTCCCAAATTTGGACTTCTCAAAAGAAAAAGTTTTATATGATTTAAATCAATTTTTAGTTCAGAGAATTGTTAGTCATCTCGAAGAAATATCACTAAGTAAAGAATTAATAAAGGCCGTTTGCTCTTCATATGAGATTTCTCAGAAAAGAATATTAAATATTGTTGATCTAAAAAACCGAATTAAATCTGTTGTCGATTTTAAAGAAAAGGGAACTTTTGATGAAATACAGAAGGTTATCACTAGAGTATGCAAATTAGCTAATAGCAGTAATCTTTCAAAAGATGTTCTCTCAATAGAAGATTACGTAAATACAAAACTTTTTGAAAAAGATTGTGAATTGAAAGTTTTTGAATTTATTACAGAATTAGAAAAACATTTTTCAACAGGTTATTGCGATTATTTGAAACTTCTAAATTTGTTCGAGATTAATATAAATAATATTGAGGATTTATTTGATAATGAAAAAGGTGTCCTTGTTATGACTGATGATATAGAAATAAGAAATAATAGACTTAATTTGTTGAGCTTAATTAGAAATTATTCTCTAAAGATTGCTGACTTCACGCTTTTTTAACTCTTAACTTTAATGCCCCCCTTTATTGAATAATTCTCTAACATTTTTTCTACTTCTTTATTCTCCCTAACAGCACTATCAACGGGTTTATACTTTAAAGGCGCTAGGGCTTTTCCTCTTAAGATCGAGCCAAGTGTAAGCATTGTGATTTTAAGTTGCTGTAATGGTTTCATGGAGACAACTCTTTTGTATAAGTAACTATCAAAAGTAAGTCTTTGTACATCCATGTCATCACACATCTCGACAAAGGCTTCTCTTGCGGAATCATTTCTATAAAAAATATTTTGGAGGATTTCTAGAACCTTATAAGTTGTGCCATATTTTTTATCCCATTTTTTAAGATAATTTTTTAAATCTTTTTCTGATGGGATTACTTGACCGTTTTTTGAAGCTTCAACAATTTCTTCAGCACACATTCTTCCGCTCTTTGCAGCAAAATAGATGCCCTCTCCAGAACTTTTTGTAACATAACCTGCTGCATCACCAACTAATGCCATTCTTCCAACTACTCTTCTTGGTCTTGGATGCTCAGGGATTGGATGTGCTTCTACCTTTATTACCTCCCCATTAACAAGTCTCTTCTTTGCCCTATTTCTTACTCCTTCTTGAAGTCCTTTAATTAATGATTGATTCTTTTGCATGGTTCCAGTACCAACAGCAACATGATCATACTTAGGAAATACCCACCCATAAAAATCAGGAGAAACATCAGTGCCGACGTACATTTCGGCAAGATCTTCGTAGTAACTCATTTCTTCTTTAGGTAATTTTATTCTTTCTTGAAATGCGATAGCAACTTTGTAATCTCCCGCATCCATTGCTTTAGCAACCCTACTGTTAGCTCCATCAGCTCCGATTAAAAGGTCAACAGTCAGCTCTTTGAGATCTCCTTTTTTGTCCCCATTCGTAAAATCTGAATATGATAGTTTATATGGACCCTGATTATTATCGCCAGTATTAATAGAAGTAACCAATCCATTTACAAGTGTAGCTCCAAGATCTGCCGCCCTATTACGCATAAAAGCATCCATAACTTCTCTTCTACACATCCCAATAAACTCATTATCACTTTTCCCATAAACTCTATCTAAACTGATATCTACCTCTCTATTTGATGGAGATATCATTCTCATATGCCTAACTTTTCTATCAATAATTGATTCAGGTAAATCAAATTCCTCTACCATACAAAGAGGAATAGCACCCCCACATGGTTTTGCATTATCTAATTTTCTCTCGAACAGCCAAGTTTTTATTCCGGCTTTAGCAAGTATTTCTGCAGCACATGATCCACTTGGACCTCCACCAATAACCGCTACCCTCAACATACGAAAAAAAATAATACTGTATATAAAAGCTACATCTTTTTTGCTTATAAAAGTGCATTTCTTAAAATAATAGTTAATATCGAAATATCTTTTGTGAATTCACCTCTGAATTTTGAAAATAAATAAAGATATCAATCAATTTGACATACCTCTCGCCAAAAGAACTTACTTAGATAATCCTAATTCAATATTATTAAAAAAATTATTAATAATTTCTCCATTTTTCTTCCTTATTTTTTCTATTGCTGCATTGCGAGGGATTAGAAACATAGAATTAGAACCTTTTATTAATCTCAAATCTTATGATGAGAGAAATTACGACTATAGAATTTTGGGTCATCTACCCTACGACCAAATTCCTAAGGAGAAACTAGTTTTAATTGAGCCTAATGTTGAAGTTCATATTGATATGCATGATTCTCTATTAAAGATGAGAGAAGAAGCAAGAAATGATGGGATATATTTGGTCTTCTTGAGTGGTTATAGATCAATAAATTTGCAAAACGACATCTTTTATTCTTTAAAATCTATTAGAAATCAAGAAGCTGCAGAAAGAGCTAAAGTTTCAGCGCCCCCAGGATATTCTGAACATAGTACAGGCTTTGCAATTGATATTGGCGATGCTACTCAACGAGAAACAGATTTTGAAACCGAGTTCGAAAATACTCAAGCCTTTAGATGGTTATCAAAGAACGCAGCTAAGTTTCACTTTAAGTTATCGTTCAATAAAGATAATAGATATGTAGATTACGAACCTTGGCATTGGAGATACGAGGGATCAATTGAAGCTTTAAAAATTTTTGAAAATTCAAATAGATCATTATAAATCTAATTGATTAATTAAATTATTGAATATGATTATGTTTTTCAAAATCTTAAAGAGAAAATTATCATAATTAGCATTCTTTGAGTTAGCCTTATTAAAGTCAATCTACTATTTATATAAATTTTATAAATGTCATTTTCGATAAAAGAAATTAGGAATGTTGCAATTATTGCTCACGTTGATCATGGGAAGACAACTCTTGTGGATGCTTTGTTATCACAATCAGGAATATTTAGAGACAATGAAGTTATTCCTACATGTGTAATGGATTCAAATGATCTTGAAAGAGAAAGAGGAATAACAATACTCTCAAAAAATACTGCAGTTAACTACAAAGACACCAGAATTAACATTATAGATACACCAGGGCATGCTGATTTTGGAGGGGAAGTCGAGAGGGTTTTGGGAATGGTTGATGGTTGTCTACTTATTGTTGATGCAAATGAGGGACCAATGCCTCAAACAAGATTTGTTTTGAAAAAAGCATTAGAAAAAGGACTTAGGCCTATTGTCTTTGTAAATAAAATTGATAGACCAAGAGTAGTGCCAGAAATTGCAATTGATAAGGTACTTGATTTGTTTTTAGAACTAGGAGCAGATGATGATCAATGTGATTTCCCTTATCTTTTTGGGAGCGGCCTATCTGGTTTCGCAAAAGAAGAGATGGAATCTAATAGTGACAATATGATGCCTCTTTTTGAAGCTATTATTAGGCATGTCCCACCTCCAGTAGGCGACTCAAATAAGCCTCTTCAGCTTCAAATAACTACTTTGGACTATTCTGATTTCTTAGGCAGAATTGTGATAGGAAAAATTCATAATGGAACTATAAAAAATGGTCAACAAGCTAGTTTAATAAAAGAAAATGGAAAAACTATCAAAGGTAAAGTTAGCAAATTACTAGGATTCGAAGGATTACAAAGAATTGATATCAATGAAGCGTTCGCAGGAGATATCGTTGCCGTTTCTGGTTTCGATGATGTCAATATAGGTGAGACCATAGCATGTCCCGAATCTCCCCATCCTCTCCCATTAATCAAAGTTGATGAACCTACCTTAAATATGACTTTTGTTGTCAATGATTCCCCATTCGCGGGTAAAGAGGGAAAGTTTGTTACTAGTAGACAATTAAAAAATAGATTAGAGAGGGAACTTTTAACAAATGTTGCCCTAAGGGTAGAAGAAACTGATTCACCTGATAGGTTTTCAGTTTCAGGAAGAGGAGAATTACATTTAGGGATTTTGATTGAGACTATGAGAAGAGAAGGGTTTGAGTTTCAAATCTCACAACCTCAAGTAATTTTTAGAGAAATTGATAATGTTGAATGTGAGCCTATAGAGACTTTGGTTTTAGATGTACCTGAGGTTTCCGTTGGTTCATGTATTGAGAAACTTGGATCGAGAAAGGCAGAGATGAAAAACATGCAGACAAGTTCAGACGGGAGAACTCAATTAGAATTTCTTGTTCCATCAAGAGGACTAATAGGATTTCGTGGTGAATTTGTTCGGATAACGAGAGGTGAAGGCATCATGAGTCACTCTTTTTATGAATATAAACCTAAAACAGGAAGTTTTGAAACCAGGAGAAATGGAGTTCTCATAGCTTTTGAGGAAGGTGTGGCCACTTTTTATGCTTTAAAGAATGCTGAAGATAGGGGAGTTTATTTTATTAAACCTGGTGTGAAAGTTTACAAGGGAATGATAATTGGAGAGAATAATCGACCTCAAGACCTTGAGTTGAATATATGTAAAACTAAGCAGTTGACTAATATGAGGTCTGCAGGGGCAGAAGAACTTGATACATTGCAGTCACCTGTTGATATTACCCTTGAAAGAGCACTCGAATATATTGGCCCAGATGAAATGCTAGAAGTGACTCCAGATTCAATAAGAATGAGAAAAATAAATAAGAAGAAAAAATATTAATAATTTATTTATGAATGAAGAAAGTAAAGAAAGTTTTAAAGAATCTCTATTTATTGCTTTAAATCTTTTTAACAATCATAAATGGTATGAGGCTCATGATGCTTTTGAGGAGATTTGGAATTCTGTTGATGGTGACGAAAGACAAGTGATTCAGGGAATTTTACAAGTATCCGTCTCTCAGTTTCACTTAAGTAAGGGTAATTTAAATGGAGCTACTATTTTGCTGGGAGAGGGTTTAGGTAGAATAAAAACTAGAACCAGGATTAATTTAGGTGTTGATCTTGAATCCTTCTGTAGATGTTTGGAAAATTTATTAAGGAAATTACAATACAAAGAGGTGTTAAATGATAATGATAAGCCTTTTTTAAAACTTCTTTGAAAAATATGAATATCTTTTTCTATTTAATTAAATTATATTATTTAATTTTATTTGTTTTTTACGAAAATAAGATAACTAATCGATCTAAAGGAAGATGAACTTAAAAATTCAAAATGTATCCTTTTCAATCAAGGGAAGATTAATCGTAAATGATGTTTCCATAAGTGTAAATCCAGGAGAAGTTGTAGGGTTGATGGGGCCTAATGGGGCAGGGAAAACCACCACTTTTAATCTTGCAGTTGGGAATATAAAACCTGATAAAGGTGAAGTTTTACTGAATGGTAAAAATATAACTAATTTTCCACTCCCAATAAGATCAAGACTTGGGTTGGGTTATTTAACTCAGGAGGCGAGTATCTTCAGAGAGCTCACTGTGAAGGACAATATAGATTTAGCCTTGCAGAATTCATCTTATAGTCGAGCGGCAAATAGAAATAGAAGAGAACAATTAATTAATGAATTTAATTTGAATAATTTTGTAGATAGCTATGGTTACCAACTTTCAGGAGGAGAGAGAAGAAGGTGTGAGATAGCAAGAGCTCTTACTGTAGGTAGAAAAGGACCTAAATATTTATTATTAGACGAACCATTCGCTGGAATTGATCCTCTAGCTGTTAATGATTTAAAGAAGCTAATTCTTAAATTAAGTTCGGACGGGGTTGGAATTCTTATAACAGATCATAATGTTAGGGAAACTCTCTTAATTACCAACAAGTCATATGTATTAAGTGAAGGAAAAATTTTAGCTTACGGATCTTCAAGTGAGCTTGCAGATAATCCAATAGTAAAGAAGTATTATCTAGGAGATAATTTTAAACTTTGAAATCTTTTTCAAAGTAAATTAAAATTTAATTATTAAAGATTTACTCATATAAGGATGATTTAAATTAGTATTTGATTGTCATTTAATATTAAAACTGGATAAATCTCTAGAAATGATACTAGATAATTTATTTAAAAATTTAATATATCACCCAGATTCTTTATTAGGTCTTTTAGTCTTTTATATTCTATTAGTTAATTTACCATTATCTTTAGGTGCGGTTTTTAAAAAAAAGTCTTCTTTTACTGTAAGACTACTTACGATCCTAGTAAATTTATTCATAACATTACAATTACTTTTTAGGTGGTCAATTTCTGGACACTTCCCAATTAGCAATTTGTATGAATCTCTCTATTTTCTTACTTGGGGAATCACAATGGGACAACTATTGATTGAGAGGGAATACCAATCTCCAATAATCCCCTCAATAGCTATACCTATTGAGTTACTAACTGTTGCTTTTGCATGTTTTGTTTTGCCTGACGATTTGAAATTATCATCCAACTTGGTTCCAGCTTTAAGATCTAGTTGGTTAGTGATGCATGTTAGTGTTGTAATGCTTAGTTATGCGGCATTAATAATAGGATCTTTAATATCAGCTTCTGTTTTGTTCATTAATAAAAATAAACCGCTTCAAATTAGAAGTAGTTCTACAGGTATAGGAGGGTATAAATTTTCAAATAACTATCCTTTAAATGATTTAGTTGAGCCTATTGAATTTTCTCATTCAGAAGAATTAGATACACTAAGTTATCGTTCTATATTAATAGGTTTTGTTCTTTTGACACTCGGTTTGATTTCAGGTGCCGTTTGGGCTAATGAGGCATGGGGCACATGGTGGAGTTGGGATCCAAAAGAAACATGGGCATTTATCTCATGGTTGTTTTATGCTGCTTATCTGCATATGAGAATAAGTAAAGGTTGGCAAGGGCGAAGACCAGCATTATTAGCATCTACTGGCTTCTTAGTGATTTTAGTATGTTATTTAGGAGTCAATTTTCTAGGAATAGGTCTACATAGTTATGGCTGGATATTTGGATAAGTTGTTATTTTCCAAGAATATTTATTGAGGTTCTGAAAGCACCACTCCTTTTTGTGCTTCTTGAGCAACTTTTCTCAAGTCATCACATCCCTCCTTTAGTGTTGGGTAAGCAAACATTCCACTACCCGCAATAAAACAATTAGCACCAGCATCAGCACATTGCGAAATAGTCCAATTTGCTTTTATGCCTCCATCAACTTCAATGTCAACATTTAAGTTTTTTTCGATAATTAAGTTTCTTATTTTTCTGATTTTATTAAGCATTGTTGGTATATAAGCTTGTCCACCAAAACCTGGATTAACTGTCATTACCAAAACATGATCAACCATATCCATAATGTTTTCAATCATTTCAAATGGAGTATGAGGGTTTAATGCAACAGAAGGAGATCCTCCTAGGTCTCTTATTCTTCCAAGAACTCTATGTAAATGAATATTTGCCTCGGCATGAGCTATTACAACTCCTGGTTCTCCATTAGCGCCTTTTGTAGCATTTACATAAGATTCAAGCATGGTTTCACAATTGTATTGGCTCACCATTAGTTGAGTTTCAAAAGGGACATTGCAATATTTTCTGCATGCAGCAATCATCTCAGGACCGAATGTAAGATTGGGCACGAAATTTCCATCCATTACATCAAATTGAATTCTATCTACTCCAGCTTCCTCTAGCTCTTTCACACATGCCCCCATATTTGCCCAATCTGCTGGTAAAACGGAAGGGATTATTTGGATTGGTCTATTAACGCCAGCTAAATTTGTTTGATTTGACTCAGTCATTTAATTTTTAAAATATTTAATAAAGATACTATATTTAGTTGTTTATTCCTAATTTCAAGTCACGGCCTGATAAAGTAACAGCTGTAAAGAGTTAAAAAAAGCTTTTAACATAATTTTTCTCATAAAAAATGACATTTTTTATGAGATCATACTCAAAACCTTTTAGAAAATCCTCAAAAATTTAATTGTGAATCAAACTTTAATTCAAGAAATTCTCGAAGTTGTCGAGCAAGCAGCAATTGCTTCAGCAAAACTTACAGGACTTGGCCAAAAAGATGAAGCTGATGCAGCAGCAGTCGAAGCAATGAGATTGCGCATGGGCAAAATTGAAATGAAAGGGAAAATTGTTATTGGAGAAGGTGAAAGAGATGAAGCACCTATGCTTTATATAGGTGAAGAGGTAGGGAGTGGAAGTGGACCAGGGGTTGACTTTGCAGTAGATCCTTGTGAAGGAACTAATCTTTGTGCAAATAATCAAAGAGGTTCTATGGCAGTTTTGGCTGCATCTGATACCGGTGGTCTTTTTAATGCACCTGATTTTTATATGAACAAATTAGCAGCCCCCCCAGCGGCGAAAGGGAAAGTAGATATTAGAAATTCGCCTACTGAAAACTTAAAGATACTTAGTGATTGTTTGGATCTTTCTATTGATGAACTTACTGTTGTTGTTATGGATAGAACAAGGCATAAGGATTTAATTAAAGAGATTCGAGGATGTGGTGCAAAAGTACAACCGATTTCCGATGGTGATGTTCAAGCTGCAATTGCATGTGGTTTCGCAGGAACTGGAACACATTGTTTGATGGGGATAGGTGCAGCTCCAGAAGGTGTTATTTCGGCTGCTGCAATGAGAGCTCTAGGAGGACACTTTCAAGGTCAACTAGTTTATGATCCATCAATAGCTCAAACTTCAGAATGGGCTGATTATACAAAAGAAGGGAATATAAAACGTCTAAATGAAATGGGTATAACGGAAATAGATAAAATATATGAAGCTAACGAACTGGCATCAGGAGAAAATGTTGTGTTCGCTGGAAGTGGTATAACTGACGGTTTGTTATTTGACGGAGTTAAATTTGAAACGGATTGTGTCAGGACAAGCAGTTTAGTAATTAGTACATTAGATAATACTGCAAGGTTCACAAATACTGTCCACATAAAAGACGGTGCAAAAAGTATCAGCCTTTAATAATTTATTTTTGATTTTATGCATATTGTTGTCGTCGGACTAAGTCATCGCACGGCACCGGTTGAAGTGCGTGAGAAATTAAGTATTCCTGACCAATCCATTACAGAATCATTGAAAGCATTAAAAGCCTTCTCTGGAATATTAGAGGTATCAATTTTAAGTACTTGTAACAGACTTGAAATTTATGCTCTTGTAAAGGATAAAAATACAGGAATTTCGTCCATTAAAGAATTTATATCAGATTATTCTGGAATTATTTTTGAAGATTTAAATCCACATCTTTTTTGCTTTAGACAAGAAGATGCGGTTTTACATTTAATGAAAGTTTCGGCAGGACTTGATAGCCTCGTTTTAGGCGAAGGACAAATTCTTTCGCAGGTAAAAAAAATGATGAGATTAGGTCAAGAGAATCAATCTATTGGTCCTATTCTTAATAGATTATTAACCCAATCAGTTAGTACGGGTAAAAAGGTTAGATCCGAAACAAACTTAGGAACTGGAGCCGTATCAATTAGTTCAGCAGCGGTAGAACTTGCTCAATTAAAAATTGGACAAGAGAATGGGCTTGATACTCTTGTTAGTTTGGAATCAGAGAAGGTTCTTGTGGTTGGAGCTGGACGAATGAGTAGGCTTTTAATAACTCATTTAAAATCAAAAGGATGTCATAAACTTATTCTTGCCAATAGAAATATTGATAGAGCATTAAATCTTGCATTGGACTTTCCCGACTTAGAGATTGTTTGTAAAGGATTAAACGAATTAGATGAAAATATATCAACATCTTCTCTTGTTTTCACTAGTACTGCCTCTGAAGAGCCAATAATTGACCTAGCTAAAATCGACAAATTAAATTTGAGTAATAAACTTAAATTTATCGATATTGGTGTACCGAGAAATATATCTAATGATGTTAAACAACATCAATTTGTAAAATCATTTGATGTTGACGACTTACAAGAGGTTGTTTCGAGAAATCAAGAATTTAGACAGAAAATTGCAAAGGAAGCAGAATCCTTAGTCGAAGAAGAAAGAATCATTTTTCTAGAATGGTGGGCAAGTTTAGAGGCAGTCCCAGTAATTAATAAACTCAGATCTGATTTGGAGTTAATTAGAAAAGAAGAATTACAAAAAGCACTTAGTAGGATGGGACCAGATTTTTCTGCTCGAGAAAGAAAAGTTGTAGAAGCACTGACTAAAGGAATTATCAATAAAATACTTCACACACCCGTTACCAAGTTAAGAAGTCCTCAATCAAGAGAAGAAAGACAAGCTTCTTTAAAAATCGTTGAAAAATTGTTTTCTTTGGTAGAAGAGGATAAAAATAACTAAATTTCCCTGACTTATATTAAGTTTTTCTAGTGATTTATCGAAATACCTTTGCAAACTGACCATTACCATTTCAAAATCTCCCCATAATCAGTTACTTTAAATAGTTGTATCTCTACCTCCATTAGATTGAATGAAGCGTGTGTTGGCCATAATCCTCGGAGGAGGAAAAGGTTCTAGACTTTACCCTTTAACAAAAATGAGGGCAAAACCTGCTGTTCCATTGGCAGGTAAGTATCGTTTAATAGATATACCAATTAGTAATTGTATTAATTCAGGTATTGAAAAAATGTATGTATTGACTCAGTTCAATAGTGCATCTCTAAATAGACATATCGGAAGAACTTATAATCTAAATGGCCCTTTTGGCCAAGGATTTGTAGAGGTTTTAGCTGCTCAACAAACACCCGATAGTCCAAAGTGGTTTGAAGGCACTGCTGATGCCGTAAGAAAATATCAATGGTTATTTCAAGAATGGGATGTTGATGAGTATTTGATATTGTCTGGTGATCAACTTTATAGGATGGATTACAGTCTGTTTGTTCAACATCATAGAGATAATGCTGCTGATTTAACTGTTGCAGCATTACCTGTTGATGAAGCTCAGGCTGAAGGTTTTGGCCTCATGAGAACAGATGATTTAGGAAATATTAAAGAATTCAGTGAAAAGCCTACTGGTGAAAAGTTGAAGGCTATGGCAGTAGATACTTCAAAATTTGGATTAACTAAGGAATCAGCCGCAGGAAAACCTTATCTAGCCTCTATGGGTATTTATGTTTTTAGTAGAAATACTCTTTTTGATCTACTAAATAAATTTCCTAGTTATACAGATTTTGGAAAGGACATAATACCTGAAGCACTTAATAGAGGCGATACTCTTAAAAGTTATGTATTCGATGATTATTGGGAAGATATTGGAACTATTGGTGCATTCTTTGAGTCGAACCTAGCATTGACTGAGCAACCAAAACCTCCATTTAGTTTTTATGATGAAAAATTTCCAATTTACACTAGACCTAGATTTCTGCCTCCTTCTAAACTGGTAGATGCTCAAATTACTGATTCAATAGTTTGTGAAGGTACAATCTTGAAGTCATGCAGTATTTTGCATTGTGTTTTAGGGGTAAGAAGCAGGATTGAAAGTGATTCGGTTCTTGAGGACACTCTAGTTATGGGAGCCGATTTCTTTGAATCGCCCGAAGAAAGGATTGAATTAAGAAAAGGAGGCGGAACACCTCTTGGAGTAGGTGAAGGAACTACTGTCAAAAGAGCAATACTTGATAAAAATACAAGGATTGGTGATAATGTTGTGATCATTAATAAAGATCGAATAGAAGAAGCAGACAAGCCAGAATTAGGCTTTTATATAAGAAATGGAATTGTTGTAGTAGTTAAAAATGCAACTATTACAAACGGAACTGTTATTTAAATCTTTTCGATCATTTTTCGCTGACATAAGTATTTTTTTTGAGCAATTTTGTTTAGTTGCAGGCACACTATATTTATTGAGTTTTTTAATTTTTTATGTCCAAGGCACATTTTGGTTTGATAGGTCTTGGTGTTATGGGCGAAAATTTAGTTCTTAACGCAGAGAGTAATGGATTTTCTAGTGTAGTTTTTAATAGAACTTACTCAAAAACTGAAGAATTTTTACAAGGTCGGGGCCTTGGAAAAAATATAGAGGGGGCTGAAACTCTTCAAGAATTTGTTAATAAGCTAGAAAGACCTAGAAGAATTCTAATGATGGTAAAAGCTGGAACCGCAACAGATGCCGTTATAGATAATATTTCTGTATATCTCGAGGAAGGAGATTTATTAATAGATGGAGGTAATTCTCAATTTAAAGATACAGAAAGAAGGGTAAATACTCTTGAAAGTAAAAGTTTTGGATACATTGGAATGGGAGTTTCAGGTGGTGCCAAAGGGGCTCTTGAAGGGCCAAGTATGATGCCTGGCGGTACTAAGGCTTCATATGATGCAATAGAAAGTTTATTAACTAAGATGGCTGCCAAAGTTGAAGATGGACCATGTGTTGCATATGTTGGACCAGGAGGCTCAGGTCATTTCGTAAAAACTGTTCATAATGGTATTGAATATGGAATTGAGCAAATACTTGCTGAAGCTTATGACCTTATGAAGAGAGTTAAATGCATGAATGGGGAGCAAATGTCAGAGGTTTTTGGTATTTGGAATAAAACTGATGAATTAGCTTCTTATCTTGTTGAGATAACTGAGATTTGTCTTAGTACAAAAGATGAATTAACTGGAGATGATGTTGTGGAGAAAATATTAGATAAAGCTGGCCAGAAAGGGACTGGGTTATGGACTGTTGTAAGTGCTTTAGAACTTGGGGTATCAGTCCCAACGATTTATGCTTCCCTAAATGCAAGAGTAATGAGTTCTTTAAAAGATCAACGTAGTGAGATTGAAAAAGCTATACCAGTTAAAGAGATAGATGATTTTGATTTAGGAGATGTTTCAGATGGAATGAAACCTTTATTTGATGCTGTAGTCCTTGCCACAATTGCTAGCTATGCTCAAGGAATGGATATTTTAAGAGAAGCATCTTCTGTATATAATTATGGTTTGAATATGCCATCAATTGCTCAAATATGGAAAGGAGGTTGCATAATAAGATCAAAATTATTAAGTAAAATTCAAGACGCCTATAATAAGGATCCAAATCTAAAGAATCTAATTTTTGATGATTGGTTCAATAAAGAAATCTCAACAAGATTAGATAACTTAGCTAATGTAGTTTCTTTATCAACAAAAGCAGGAATACCAGTTCCATGTTTATCTAGTACTTTAGATTATTTGAATAGCTATAGAACAAATAGACTCCCTCAGAATTTAGTTCAGGCAATGAGAGATTGTTTTGGCTCTCATACTTATGAAAGAATAGATAGAAAAGGTAGTTTCCATACTGAATGGATGAAATGAATCAAAAGGTCAAAAATGGGTACACCATAAATATATACAAAGACAAGTTAAAACTATCAACAGCGGTTTTTAAGTTTATTGAAAATCACATTATTCATACTTTAAAAAAGAAAGACAGGTTCAAATTTTGTGTAAGTGGAGGTTCAACGCCTAAATCTGTGTATCAGCTCTTATCAAATAGTGATCTTAGATGGGATATGGTTGATGTCTTTTTAGGAGATGAAAGATGTGTTGATCCAAATTCAGAACTAAGTAACTCGTTAATGTTGAAAAATTCATTATTAACTAATTTTGGATCTAAAGCATTTTTTTATGAAATTTTCAATGATTTAGAGGCTGATGATGAAGCAACAAAAAATCAATTTATTTCTAAATTATTTGAAAAATGCGGATCAAACCCTCCCTCCTTTGATTTAACTTTATTAGGTCTTGGAGACGATGGTCATACAGCTTCACTATTCCCTTATCAAAAAAATAATAATGTAGATGATTTTGTGATTTTTAATGAAGGTAAAGGACTAAAAAGAATCTCATTAACTCCAAAGGTCCTTTCAGCCTCATCAAAGATAGTATTTTTGGTTAGTGGAGCCAATAAAAGAATTGCTCTTGAGAGGTTATTAGATGAAAAAGAGTCTCTTGATAGAACACCATCAAAATTAATAAAATCTATTAATCAAATTTCAATATTTTGTGATCAAGAATCTGCAAAAGAATTAGAAATTTAGTTAAAGTCTAATAATAATTTAAATTGTTCAATGAGTAAGAAAAAATTTTTATTCCAGAAGAGGGAGTTCGATGGCTGGAAAACATTAAATGATACTGTTATGGGCGGATCAAGTTCAGCTTTTTGTGAAATTTCAAATTCTGGTCTGTTATTAAAGGGTAATATTGTCGAGAAAGCAGGAGGATTTGTTAGTTGTAGATCGTCTATATATAAACCTTCCTTAAATGTATCTGAGTATTCATCCTTTGAATTAAATATTGATGGACAAGGAAGAACTTTTAAATTTGCTGTTGCTTGTGAAGATGCTTTCCTAGGACTAACCGAATTTATTCCAGGCGGATTCAGGTGGATAAGATCATTCCCAACAAAAAAATTCGGAACAACAAATGTTCAAATTCCTTTTGCTGAGCTAAAACCTTCAGTAAGAGCTAATAAAGTACGTTTTCCATTTAAATTCAAGCCATCTAAAATTAAAAGATTGCAACTTCTACACTCTAAGTTCGGTGATGATGGATTACTTAATAATGAGTTTAAAGAGGGTGCAATAAAAGTTTTAATTAAATCAATAAGTGTTTTTTGAAAATCCATCTAAAAATATAGAGAGCTTAATCGCTAAGTCAGCAGATTTAACAAATAAACCTTTTGTTCATTCTGTTGTAAAAATAAATGGTGATTACGAATTCGAAGAAGAAGATATTGATTTGACGGTTAATATCTTATGTCGAGATAAAGAAGGTAAAAGATTAGAAATTTATGATCTAGAATTAGAACTTTTTAAATCAAATAAAGAGTTGGTTTTAGTTATCTCTAAGCTTAATTTCCCTGATGAACCAATATTGTGGTGCGGAGTTAAAACATTATGGATGGACAGCAATAATGGAAAAAAATGCAACTCACCAAATTACAGCGCTAGATTAGAAAATTTAGCAAATAGGATAAAAAGTTTTATTAATTAAGTAAATAAATTTTGAGCTGGTTTATAAATCAGTAACAGCACCTAAGCTTGATGTGCTTACGATTCTCGAATATTTTGAAAGAATACCTCTTTTATATTTTTGTGTAGGTTTTGCCCAATCTTTTTTTCTTTTTTCTAATTCTTCTTCAGATAAATCAACTTCAATTAGTTGTTTTACAGCATCTACAGTAATTAAATCACCTTGTTTTATTAGAGCAATATTTCCGCCAACAGCAGCCTCTGGAGCTATGTGACCCACAACCAGACCATAGGTGCCACCGCTAAATCTACCATCGGTAATTAAAGCTACCTTCTCTCCCAGTCCTTGTCCCACAATTGCAGATGTTGGGGCTAACATTTCTCTCATTCCTGGACCTCCTACAGGCCCTTCGTTTCTAATAACAACAACATCACCAGCTTTGATATCGTTATTTAATATAGATTTTAAACAATCCTCTTCACTTTCAAAAATCTTTGCTGGACCTTTTAATACGGGGTTTTTTACTCCGCTAATTTTTGCTACAGAACCTTCGCTTGCTAAGTTACCTTTTAAAATTGCTAGATGTCCTTTTTTATAAAGAGGGTCATCTATATCTCTTATAACATTTTGATTTGTTGGAGGCTTATCTGGAATATCCTGTAAGTATTCTGAGATGGTTTTGCCTTCAATGTTTTTACATTCACCGTGAATTAATCCTGCATTCAAAAGTATTTTCATTACTTGTGGAATCCCGCCTGCATTATGAAGGTCCACCGTCACATATTTGCCACTCGGTTTAAGGTCACAAATAACAGGTACTTTTTGTCTTATTCTTTCAAAATCATTAATGTTGATATCTATTCCTGCAGTATTTGCAATAGCTAAGATGTGCAATACCGCATTTGTTGAACCTCCAATTGCCATAATTACTGATATTGCATTTTCAAATGCTTTCTTAGTCATTAGGTCTAAAGGTCTTATATCATTTTCTATTGCAGAGACTAATATCTCAGCACTTTTATCTGCACTTAATTCTTTTTCAAGATCTTCAGCAGCCATAGTGGAACTGTGAGGAAGACTTAAACCTAATACTTCAATAACCGCAGACATAGTATTAGCTGTAAACATCCCTCCACAGCTACCAGCGCCAGGAATACAATTTTTCTCAACTTGCATTAGTCTTTCTTCATTAATTTTGCCTGATGTTAATTGTCCAACAGCTTCGAATGCACTAACAACAGTAAGATCTTCTCCATGTAATTTCCCAGGTTTAATTGTCCCTCCATAAATGAAAATTGAGGGGATATTCATTCTTGCAATTGCTATCATGGCTCCTGGCATATTTTTGTCACATCCACCTATAGCTAGCACTCCATCCATACTCTGAGCATTGCATGCTGTTTCTATTGAATCAGCAATAACTTCTCTTGAAACAAGGGAATATTTCATGCCTTCTGTTCCCATAGAAATACCATCACTTACTGTGATCGTTCCAAACATTTGAGGCATCGCACCTGATCTTTTAATTGACTTTTCAGCTCTGAGAGCTAACTTATTTAAACCTATATTGCATGGTGTTATGGTGCTGTATCCATTAGCAACTCCAATGATAGGTTTATTAAAATCTTCATCATTAAATCCAACAGCTCTTAACATTGATCTGTTAGGGGATCTTTGCACACCTTGGGTTATTGCAGATGATCTGAGTTTATTCATATTATTTGAGAACCTTTTTTATTCTATTGCCCCAACTCTTCAAGTTGCTTCCTCACATCAGCAATTGCAGAATTAAGTTGCTCAACTTTCTTCTCCAGATTCTCTCCTTCTACATCATTTATATTTTCATTTGAATCAATCGCTTCAGATCCGTCTTGAATTCTGGAGGAATACATCATTGCTTTTTGTTTTTTTTCCTCCTTTCTTTTGTCTGCTTCGGATATTAACCACCAAGCCAGACCTGCTGCTCCAATAAAAGCACCGCTTATTAATGATAAAAGATTATTTGAAGACGAATCTCTGTATTCAGACATTTGTAAAATAATTACTCCCTTATTATATATTAGTTCTTATCTCGAAATATAGTACTTAAACGTGATAAAGGATTTCCAATCCCAGGAAATAATAATTTTGTATTATCGTCTTCCTCATCAATGCAAGCAGTATAGATTACCTGATTAGGAAATAATTTCGCGATTTCATTTAACCCTTTATTTGAGCAAATAGCAGTTATTAACAAAATCCTATTGGAATCAACTCCTAGTTCCTTTAATTTGATTAAAGTTTCTAATATTGACGATTTTGTAGTTATTTGTTCTGAATAAAAAATAACTCCTTCATTTGATTCAATACTTTTAGGAAGTTCTCCTAATGAAAGGGTTGCATTAGGAATTACCTCTTTAGATCCAAGCCAAAGAGATAACCCTTCGGGCAACGTTGCGAGAACATTTATTGGATAATCATTATTAATAAAGAATCCATCTGCGTCCCCATTATCAGTATTTACTATTTCTTTTTTATATGGCAGCCAATTACGTAATGCTTCATATGTAAGCCATTTCCCTACTTGTTCATATCCTGTTGAGTACAAAATATTTGGAGTATTTTTTTCTCGCAATATTGAAAGCCAATGTTTTATTAATGGATGAGGAGGAACAATAACCTTTAGTGACATTGCCATATATTTTCCTTTAAGATACTCTTACAAACTTTAAATACTTAAGTTCTAAAATACAGTCTTATTATGATTAAATCAATTGTTTTCCCCTCACTAAAGAATGCATTAATTACTTTGTTATTCGTTGGGATTTTATTTTTTAATTCTGTAAATTCTGCATGGGCTAAAAGACCTCCTGAGATAAGAAACCAACAAGACCTTAATTTAGAGCCAGATATGCATGGTCAAGATTTAAGCGGTAACGAATACGTTAAGTTTGATTTGAATGGTTTTAATTTTAGTGAGAGTAATTTAGAAGGCGCAGTATTCAATAATAGTAAATTGCAAAATGCTACGTTTACGGGTGCTAATTTGAGAGACGCTCTTGCCTATGCAACCGACTTTACAGATGCAGATCTTTCGGATGTTAATTTTACAAATGCTTTATTAATGGAGAGTAATTTTGAAGGAGCAAAAATAGATGGTGCAGATTTCACTGATGCTGTTCTTAGCCGTACTCAACAAAAACAATTATGTGAGATTGCTAATGGCACAAATAGTTCTACAGGAGAGAGTACAGAATATAGTTTAGGATGTTAATAACTAAGTATGAAAAAGAAAATACCAGTAATAGTAGTTTCAGGTTTTCTTGGCTCTGGTAAAACAACTTTTCTTAGATATTTATTAAAGGAGAGTAATAAAAAGTTTGGTTTAATAATCAATGAATTTGGTGATGTTGGAATTGACGGTGATTTGATTAAAAGTTGCGATAGATGTGATGAAACTGAGGACGACTGCGTAATCGAATTAAATAATGGATGTTTATGTTGTACTGTGCAAGATGATTTTGTTCCATCAATAAAAGCTCTAATAGAATTTAATCCTCCTATCGAATCAATAATTATCGAAACAAGTGGATTGGCACTACCAATTCCCTTAATTCAAGCACTTAACTGGCCTGAAATTAGGTCTTCCATCTACCTTGATCTTGTTGTTGGTATCGTTAATGGAGAATCAATGCTTAATAGTTCACCAATTAATGATCTAAATATAATAACAAAACAATATAAAGAAACAGATAAAATTTATCACAACGCCTCTATTGAAGAACTTTTTGAAGAGCAACTTGAAGTCTCTGATATTGTTTTAATCTCTAGATCAGACATCTTAAATGATCATCAATTTGACTTTATAAAAAACAAAATCAAGGGAAGTCTAAACTCATCTGTGCCAATTCTTAAATCCAAAAATGGCAAAATTGATTTAAATTATTTATTTGATTTTAAATTTAAAAAAGAGAATTATAAAGAATTTTTAACTGAAGAACATGATCATAATCATGTTGAGCTTGTATCACATTCAATTAAATTAAATTATTTCCTTGAAAAAAATGACTTTGAAAAAGAAATGTCAAGAATATTGGATGAATTAAACATTCTTCGAATAAAAGGACGTATTTGGATACCAAACAAATCATTGCCTTTACAAATACAAATTGTTGGAAAAAAAATTAATACTTGGTTTGAAGAGGCTCCAGACAATTGTTGGAGACCAAATGATAATGCTGGGCTTGAATTAGTGATAATTTCCTTTGATGAAAAATCTATAAAAACTTTCAATAAAAAAATTAAAGAGAAATTTAAGATTTTAAGTGACCCAAAAATAGCAATTTGACTTTATAGTTGTCACTCGAGATACTTACTAGAGTAGGCAGCGCTAAATGGAAAATCCAAAAATTGCTTTAAAACAAATAATCTCTAACGATGTAATATCAATTGATAAAATCAAATGTTCAAAATGTGGAGGGGCAGGAAATTTTAAAACACCAGAAAATTCAAGAAGAACTTGCTTAGTTTGTTTTGGTAAAGGCTATATACACATTTAATAATTCAGGAAACCTTAAGGTAAAAATATTTGTTTATTAATCAATAGTACTTTTTATTAAAATTTAAACTAATCTTCTAGTAGAAATTAATTTTTAATTGGACCAATTTGCTGTAAAAGTTTTTGTAAGACTAAGACCTTCAGTTTTAGATCCAGCAGGGGAAGCTACCAAATCTGCTTCTATAAAACTTGGGGCCGAGGGAATAAAATCATTACGTATAGGAAAAATGATTGAAGTAAAAATAGAAGGTAACGGTGAAAACGAAGTAAGAGAAAAAATTGATTTATTGTGTGATAGGTTATTCGCAAATACTGTTATTGAAGATTATGAGTATTCATTAGAAAAATTATAAGATGGATAATTTTACTGTAGGAATTGTTGTCTTCCCAGGTTCTAATTGTGATCGTGATGTTTCATGGGCATTGGAAGGTTGTTTAGACATAAGAACAAAATACTTATGGCATGAGTCTTCAGATTTAAGTGATGTAGATGCAATAGTTTTACCTGGAGGATTTAGCTATGGTGATTATTTAAGATGCGGAGCAATTGCGAGATTCTCTCCATTAATAAATGCCTTGGATGAGTTTGTTATAAGCGGGAAAAGAGTTTTAGGAATTTGTAATGGGTTTCAAATTTTGACAGAATCTGGGTTTTTGCCTGGTGCTCTTGTTGCAAATAAAAATCTAAATTTTATTTGTGATGACGTTGAACTGGATATTGTTTCTTCAAAAGGAGGTTGGTTTAATAATGGAGATAAAAAACAAACTATTAAGTTGCCAATAGCGCATGGGGAAGGAAGATATCATTGTGATTCTGATACTTTAAAAAAACTTGCAGATAATGAATTGATCGCTTTGAGATATAAAAATAATCCTAATGGATCCTCATTCGATATCGCAGGCATAACTAATGAAAAGGGAAATGTTTTAGGTTTAATGCCTCATCCAGAGCGAGCATGTGACGGGACAATTGGTGGGACTGATGGTCTCTTTACATTAAAATCATTAATAATGAAATAAAAAAGACCTCCTATTTGGGAGGTCTTTTTTATTTGATTCAGTTATGAATTAAACAGTAGCTTTTACTTTTGGATCCAAATCACCTTTTGCGTAAAGATCAGCAAAATAATTAGTGCTGTTTTGTTTGATCTTACTTGCTTGACCTTCGCACCAGAACTGCTTGTATCTATCAAGACAAACTTGCTTCATGTATTTTCTAGCGGGCTTGTTGAAATGTCTAGGGTCAAAGTTTGCCTTATCAGCAAATGCTGCCTCTCTAACCGCGGCAGTAAAAGCAAGTCTGTTATCGGTGTCAATGTTAACTTTCCTGACTCCATTCCTTATCCCCTCTTGAATTTCTTCAACTGGAACGCCATATGTTTGAGGAATTTCACCACCATATTTGTTAATGATGTCTAACCATTCCTGAGGAACTGAACTAGATCCATGCATTACAAGATGGGTATTTGGAAGTGCTTTATGAATTTCAGCAATTCTGCTTATTGCAAGAACTTCTCCTGTAGGTTTCCTTGTGAATTTATAAGCACCATGACTTGTACCTATAGCAATAGCTAATGCATCAACTTTTGTTTTAGCAACAAAATCTGCAGCTTCTTCAGGATCAGTCAAAAGCATATCTGTAGAAAGTTCACCTTCAAATCCATGACCATCTTCTGCTTCACCTTTCCCTGTTTCTAATGAACCTAAGCAACCTAATTCTCCTTCAACACTAACTCCAACTGAATGAGCAAAATCTACTACTTTTTTAGTAACTGCAACATTATATTCGTAACTAGCGGGTGTCTTTGCATCTGCCTCTAGAGAACCATCCATCATTACTGATGTGAATCCATTTATTGCAGCTGAATAGCATGTTGATGGCTCATTACCATGGTCTTGGTGCATTACTACTGGAATATTAGGATATGTTTCTGTGGCAGCAAGGATTAGATGACGTAAGAAAATTTCTCCTGCATAATTTCTTGCCCCTCTTGAAGCTTGTAGAATTACTGGACTATCAGTTTCATATGCTGCTTCCATGATTGCTTGAACTTGCTCAAGGTTATTAACATTGAAAGCTGGAATACCGTAATTATTCTCAGCAGCGTGATCTAAAAGTAGTCTTAGTGGAACGAGGGCCATAATTAAAATAAGTTAAATGCTATATAAAGCACATGATTCCGAGATTTTAGTATAAAGAGGTATCAAATGTCACGTCATTAGATATACAAAATACTAAATTAAAGAAAGTAATTTTATGACCCAGAGTATATTTTTAGAATTTTTTAGTTAGTAAGTGTAGCCTGCCACAAACAATTGCTCATCAGATGAAGGTTGAGATCCTACTGCATAGGCACCTTTTGAAGCTTCAGAGTTAGCTTGAGCTCTTGCTATTAATGCTTTTTGGCCTCCTTCAACGTCGCTTCCTTTCCAGGCCTTTAAGCATGAGTGTTGTAATGCTCTTCCATAGGAGAATGAAACATTCCATAAAGCTTTCCTGTAAAGAGTGTTCATATTATTTAAATAAACAGAAGCAGCCTCTTCGCTTAACCCTCCTGATAAGAAAACTATTCCAGGAACAGATGCAGGAACGCATCTTTCCATAGTTCTGATTGTCATTTCAGCAACTTTCATAGGATCAGCCTTTGTTGGACAATCTGCCCCATTAACAGTCATAGAGGGTTTTAATAGAGTTCCTTCTAGAAAAACTCCATTTTCTTGACAGGCAATATAAACCTGTTTTATTACTTCTTCTTGGACTTCAGCAGTTTTTTCAATAGTATGATCACCGTCCATTAAGATTTCTGGTTCAATAATTGGTACTAAACCAGATTCTTGAACTGATCTTGCATACCTAGCTAATCCCCAAGCATTCTCTTGAATTGATAGTTTTGAAGGACAACCATTATTTGTAATCTGCAGAACTGCTCTCCACTTTGCAAATCTTGCACCTTGTTCATAATATTTTGCTGCTCTTTCAACTAATCCATCTAGGCCAGAGCAAAAAGTTTCTACATCTCCTGCTCCCGGAAGTGGATTTAGACCTTTATCGACCTTTATACCTGGAATAATACCTAGATCATTTAGTTTCTTAACCATTGACTCACCATCTTGGTGATTCTGATAAAGAGTTTCTTCGAAGAGGATTGCTCCACTTATGTATTTTCCTAGATCTTTTGTAGTAAAAAGCATTCCTCTATACGCTTTCCTATTTTCCTCAGTATTCTCAACACCTATTCCAGCGAGTCTTTTGCCTACTGTTTTAGTGGATTCATCTACCGCTAATATCCCTTTCCCTTTAGAAGCTAGTAATTGAGCATTTTCTTTAAGCTCATTTTTGTAATAATTTAAAGCCATTCTTTAATAGTTCAGTTCAATTGATTTTTCCAGAATATGAATAAAAAATAAAATCAATCTAATACTTTATCGGGTGATAATTGCTACTTATAAATGTATAGCCCTAAATTTTGATTCTTAATCCACTTTTTGATGATTCTCTTATGGCTTCGCAAACTTTATGACTGGCAATTCCCTCGCACAATCCTGGAATGATAGGTGTTTTATTAAAAATACTCTCAGCCCATAAATTTTGAATTCTCAAAACTGGAGCAATCCGCCCATCAGTCCATGTTTTTTCAAAATTAAAACATGAATCTGCAGTTAGATTTTGTATTTTATTTTCGTTGTTTGAATATTTCAAATTAAAACCATGTACATAATCTTTTTGGTTTTCGCTTTTAAGAATAAGTGAACCTTCGCTTCCATATATTTCTAAACTAAATCCTCTTCCGTTTTTAGAAATCGATGATAAAGATACCTGACATGGAATAAGATTCGAGCTGTAGTTTGATATTTCTATATTGGCTAAACAAACATCTTCACTCGTAACATCATTTAAATCAGATGAATTAGGTAAAGGTCTTTTTTTAATTGACGTTGCTAACTTGCCAGATACGTTTATTGCTTCTCCAAAAAACCAATTCAACATATCGAATGCATGAGTACCTAAGGCGCCAATAACTCCCCCACCTTTTTCTTCCAGTGAATACCAATTCCAAGCTCTTTTGGGGTCGGATCTACTGCCCATTAACCAATCTAATTTGACTAAATATATATCTCCTAGGATATTTTCATCAATAAGTTTTTTTGTTTGAAGGAAAAGAGGTACGGCTCTGTATTCGAAATCAACACATACGCTTAAATTATTAATCAAAGATATTCTCTGAAGCTCCTCAATTTCAGATGAGGATATTGAAACGGGTTTTTCTAATAGTAAATTTTTATTATTCTCAAGGGCTCGTTTTGCTAATTTAAATCTTGACTCAGGAGGGGTAGCAATAATAACTCCATCAATTTCTGGAGATTTAACTAAGTCTTCCCAATTATGAAAAAAATCTAATCCAGTTTCTTTTTCTAGAATCGATTTTTGCTTTTTCTCATAATGATAAATAGCTACAGGCGTAAAATAATCCGACTCTTTTAATGCTTGTAAATGAACTTTTTTCCCAAACCCTAGTCCAGCGATGGCTATTTTTAATTTATTTTTAGTATTCATTTTTATCCATCAATAAACTCTGAACAACTATTTTCAATAACAACATCTATTAGTTCATCATTATTAGAAGTTTGCCATTTTGAATTAAATTGAGGAATTCCATTTATCGAAGTATCTTTGAACTTTTTTTCATCGCAATTAATTCTCATTACATAAAGTGATAACTCTCCATCATCATCTGAATTAGTTGGATTTTTAAAGAACTTTGTTAAGACAGTTATTTCACCATTTGGAAACGACTTAATACTCCCTTTATCGAGCCATTCTCTTCCATCATTATTCTCTTTTAGGAAAACCCAATCAACATTTCCTATTGCAAATGAAAAGGGAACAAAATTTAAAATAAAAAATAAAAGGCTAAAAGAAAAATAAAATAAATTAGAAATCATTTTCATTTTATATATTTGTTTCTATAGTTTCTTTTACACCGTGAATTTTTAAAATCTTGGTCAAAGTAGTCTTGAGATCTTTTCTTTTCACTATTACATCAACAAAACCATGTTCAAGAAGATATTCAGCTGTTTGAAAATTATCGGGTAATTTTTCTCTTAATGTTTGTTCAATAACCCTTCTTCCAGCAAATCCAATAAGAGCTTTAGGTTCCGCCAAAATTAAATCACCTAACATCGCAAAGCTGGCTGTTACACCTCCTGTGGTTGGATGAGTTAATAAGGGCATATATAGTAGATTTTTTTCTTTATGTTTATTTAGTGCTCCAGATATTTTTGCCATTTGCATGAGACTTAACATGCCTTCTTGCATCCTTGCGCCACCTGATGCGCAAACAATAAGAATTGAGTAATTTTCTTTAGTTGCTCTCTCAATTATCCTTGTAATTTTTTCACCAACTACTGAGCCCATGGATCCTCCCATAAATCTAAAATCCATAACTGCTAATGCTAAGGGCATTGAATTTACTGAGCAGAAACCTGTTATTACTCCATCTCTTAAACCTGTCCCTGCTTGACTTTCTTTAATTCGATCAGCATATGACCTCCTATCTTTAAAACCTAAAGGATCTGTAGGACTTAGTGAACTATCAAACTCCTTGAATGAATTTTTGTCAGCAATTATATTTATTCTTTCATCGCTATTAATCCTATTGTGGTGTCCACAGTTACTACAAACATTGAAATTTGAAATTAGGTCTTTTCTATAGGCTACTTGAGAACATTCTGGACATTTAACCCATAAACCATCTCCCTCGTCAGTATCTTGCGAAACTTTTCCAACAAATTGATCTTTACGCCTTGCAGCAAACCAGTCGATTAATGACACAACGTTACCTGTTTTTTTCTATTTAAATCTAAGTAAGGTACTTTTATCAAGAAAGATATATAAAAATTTGAGATTTCGAAAATTAAAATTTCTCTAAGTTTAAAAAAAAATAATTTAAATTAATAATCGAAAATTAATTATCCTTCATTTTTCTCTTCAATCATTTTATGAATTATTGGAGTAAGTATAAGTTCCATTGCGAATCCCATTTTTCCACCATTTACAACGATACTGGTTGGACTTGACATAAATGAATCGTGAATCATTCCAAGCAAGTATTGAAAGTCTATTCCCCATTTCTCTCTTGCCCCTTTTCTAAAATGTATGATTACAAAACTCTCGTCAGGAGTTGGGATATTCCTGCATATGAAAGGATTAGAAGTATCAATTGTAGGAATTCTTTGGAAATTAATATCAGTTTTACTGAATTGTGGACAAATGTGATTTATATAATCAGGCATTCTCCTCAATATTGTATCCACAATGGTTTCAGCTGAGTAACCTCTCTCTGCGTTATCTCTATGAATTTTTTGAATCCACTCTAAATTTGTTATGGGGACAACGCCAACAAGTAAATCAGCATAAGATGCCACATTGTACCCTTCACCTTCTACTCCACCATGTAAACCTTCATAAAAAAGTACGTCTGTCCCCTCAGGAATATCTTCCCATGGAGTAAATTGTCCTGGTTCTAAGGATGTCCCAAGTCTTGAATTATGTTCTTCAGCTTCTTCAGGACTATGAAGATAATATCTTTTCTTACCTCCTCCAGTTTCACCATAGATTTTAAAAAGTTCTTCTAGCTTGTCAAAAAGATTAGCCTCTGGACCAAAGTGAGAGAAATTTTCACCTTTTGAAAGAGCTTCTGCCATAGCTTTTTTCATTGGCATTCTCTCAAACCTGTGGTAACTATCACCTTCTACAACTGCGGGAACAATATCTTCTCTGGCAAAAATATGCTCAAAGGCTCTTTTTACTGTACTTGTTCCTGCTCCTGAAGATCCTGTTACAGCGACTACTGGATGACGTTTTGACATTTTTTAAAAACAATATCTGACAATTCTGACAGGTCATATGCCAACTTTATGTTCAAGTTAAAAATATTTTTTTATTTATTAATTTTTTTTTAAATTTCATCTATTATTTTATCTCCGATTTCACTGCAAGATAATACTTCGGAAGACCCATTAGCTAAATCGACTGTTCTAAATCCTTTTGATAAAACTTTATCAATGGCAGTCTCTAAATTTTCTGCGGCTTCTTCTTCATTCAATCCAATTTTTAACATCATGGAAGCGGATAAAAGCATCGCAATAGGATTTGCTATGTTTTTACCAGCTATATCAGGAGCCGAACCATGAACAGGTTCAAAAACTCCTGGACCATTATTGTTTAGAGATGCAGAAGGAAGCATACCAATAGAACCAGTTAACATTGCGGCTAAATCGCTTAAAATATCACCAAATAAATTACTAGTTAAAATCACATCAAATTGACCAGGATCTCTTACTAATTGCATTGCTGCATTATCAACGTACATATTGCTTAAAAAAATATTTTTATCTTTTGAGGTGATATTTAAAACTGTATCTCTCCACAATTGACTAACCTCAAGAACGTTTGATTTATCAACAGAACATATTTTTTTATTTCTTTGGTTAGCAATTTTTATCGCTATTTCAGTTATTCTCTCTATTTCGAACGAATCATAAACCATCGTATTGAAAGCTTTTGGGATTTTTGTATTTGTTATATGTCCTCTAGGTTTACCAAAATAAATACCCCCTATTAATTCTCTTACAACAATAAGATCTACATTCTCAACGATTTCTTTTTTTAATGAACTTGAATCTAAAAGAGATTTTCTTATTTTGACAGGCCTAATATTTGCGAAAAGGTTTAGGGCAGATCTTAACTTTAGTAAACCACTTTCTGGTCTTAATTCTCTTTCAAGAGAGTCATATTTAATATCTCCAACACATGCTAAAAGTACTGCATCACTTTTTTTGCATTGATCTAGTGTCTCATCTGGAGCAGGAGTCCCACATTTTTCATAAGCTATCCCTCCAAATAATTTTTCAATAATCTCAATATCGAAATTATGATTTTTTGAAAGCTTTTTTAATACTTTTTTTGAAACTTCTGAAATCTCTGGTCCAATTCCGTCTCCTGACAATAAAACAATCTTATATTTCTTCATTTAAATTTTTGTTTAATAGAACAATAAATTATTGCTTGTCTAATTGTCTAAGTTTTTTTGCTAATTCTGGTAATTTTTTAAAAATACTTGAACTCCTTAGCCAAGATTTATTATCCATCGCGGGAAAACCGCTAATTACCTTGCCATCTTCTATGTCGCAATGGATGCCGCATTTTGAACTCGCTATGACATTATTCCCAACCTTTACTCTATTATTTACACCTACTTGTCCTGCTAAAATAACACCATTTCCAATTTGTGCTCCTCCAGCGATACCAACTTGAGCTGCAAATGCGCAATTCTTACCAATTTTAACTCCATGACCTATTTGTATTAAATTATCCAACTTTGTTCCCTCATCAATAAAAGTAAACCCTACTGCGGGTCTATCAATACAGCAATTTGTTCCAATTTCTACAAAACTCATTATTTTTACGCCACCTTTTTGAGGCATCTTTACCCATTTGCCATCTTTAGGAATAAAACCAAATCCCTCTGATCCAACAACAGAATTTGAATTAATTACACAATTATTTTTTAGAGTGGTATTTTCGTAAATAACACAATTTGTATGGATTATATTATTATCTCCTATTCGAACATTTCCTAAAATTGATGTTCCGGGAAGAATACGATTATTGTCACCAATTACAGTATTTTCTCCAATATAGACATTAGGTCCAATATGGCAATCTGCTCCAATTATTGCAGTTTTATCAATAACGGCTGAAGCGTGAATTCCTGGTTTGAAATTTATAGTTTTATATAAACAATCTAATACTTCTGCAAATGCAATTCTTGGATTTTTAACAATTATGTTTGATATATTGAGTTTCTTTAAGGCGCTAACAATTTCATTGTTGTTAGAAGTTATTATTGCTGATGCTTTAGTGTGATCTAATTTTTCTTTAAGTATATTATTTTCTTCTAAAAAGGATATTTGATGGTTATCTACATCATCTAATGAGGCAGCATCATCTATATTTAAATCTTCAACAATATTGGCACTAATAAAATTTGAATTTCCTTTTTTTATTAGACCAACTAAATCACTTAAAAGCATTTTTCAGTTTTAATTATTTTTAAGAGAGAGCAAGAACATCTCTGTGAACGACAATTATCGAGGAGTTGTTATTTTCTTTATTATTCAAGATACTTCTTAATTTGTCGCTACTTATTGATACTAAACCTTTTGCAACTTCTTTATCATTTGTATTTACGATTTTAACTGCTTGATTAACAGTAAAGTTTCCTTCTACATTTTTAACACCAACTGCTAAAAGTGAGGCACCTTTTTTTTTAATAGCAAAATAAGCTCCATCATCTAAGGTGATTTTGCCTACTGTATGAATTGCATGTGAAAGCCAACTTTTTTTGTTTGCTATAGGTTTTTCTACTGGATAAAATAAAGTTCCAATTTTATTATCATTAAAAATTTCAATTAAGTTTCTTTTATTAGTCCCATCAACTAGTTGGACTTCAACTCCTCCTTTTGTTGCAATTTCTGCAGAAATTAGTTTTGTAGAAATTCCTCCTGTTCCCCATTCGTTCACTGAGTTTTGAATGTTTTTATCTTTAATTTCTTTTAATTCATTATTATGAACTTCCTTAATAGGATGCGCATCTTTATTATTACGTGGATCTTTTGAGTATAGATTTTCAATATCGGTTAATAAAATAAGCTTGTTAGCATTTATAGCTAAGGCTACTAAGGCAGAGAGGGTATCATTATCTCCATATTTAAGCTCTTCATTTGCTACCGTATCATTTTCGTTTACTATTGGAATAACATTCAAATCAATTAATTTTTTTAATGTTTTAGAAGCATTATTGAATGACTCTCGTGAATTGAAATCATTTTTCGTTATTAAAATTTGAGCAATATTGTGACCTAATTTATTAAATACTTTATCGTACAAAGTCATTAAATTAACTTGGCCTACTGCAGCAGTAGCTTGAAGAGTACTTAAATCATTTGGTCTCGTTTTAATATTTAATTTTTGGCAACCTAATCCAACTGCTCCACTAGTTACTAAAATTAATTTATTTCCTTTTGAAAGAAAATTTATAAAGGATCTACAAAGGGTTTCAATAACTTCTTCGGTAGATGTTTCCTCTGTTCCTCTTAAAATACTAGTACCAATTTTTATAACCCAAGTTTTCATTTTATATAATGAGAAATTAATTTTTCTATTGTCAAAGTTAAATTAAATTTTATAGGCAAGCCATCTCTCTTTAATCGCTTTACCAAAATTGTTTTTATATTACATCTATTCCCAACAATAATATCTGTAAAAATCCTGTCGCCAATAATGGCTATATTTTTTGGCTCACTGCCAATTTCTTTGATAGCAGACAAAGTTACTTTTTTTCTTGGTTTTGATGCATTGTATTTGTATTTTAAATTTAATTCTTTCGCTATTTTCGCGATCCTTTTTTTTGATGGATTATTACTTATAAGATATAGGGAGAAAAGTTTTTTTGATTCTCTGATCCAATTTTTTACTGCTTTTGGGATCATATTTGACTTTCTATTTACTAGAGTTCCATCCACGTCAAGTAATAAAGAGTGAATCCCCTCTTTTTGTAAATCAGATTGAGAAATCGCATATATAGGCAAATTTGAATCCCAATTAACTTTTAGGATAGACCGCATTTATTTTAAGAATTACTTTTTTCAAGCTCAGTTTCAATCAAAGGTTGAATTTTATCGAACTCATCATCTTCAACTAATAAGACTCCTTTGTCTTTTAATTTACCCACAATAAAAAAAGGATCTAGTGGAATATATAAGCCATATTCTTGGTCAAAAAGATTAAAGTTAACAAGTAATTCATAACTCTCACTATCATCATCGATAATATCTTCTTCTAATTCATCGTAAATTGGTTCTTCAAGTTCTCCTGATACCGTTAATGTCACTGCTGATCTAATGAGTCTTAAATCATGTTCTTGAAGAACCGCTTCAGCATTTTTTAGTATTTGTTCATTTTTATCTATTTTCTCAATTAGTTCAGGTTCGTTTTTTTCATTTATCTTGAATAGACTTACTGGTGTATCAACTGGGGTTAATAAGGCATATTCTTGACCTTCAACACTTACTAATTGTTCAAGATAACAAAATAGCTCGTTTCCATTTGAGTCATTTAATAATAGTGTCTGAGCATCATAATTATCATTTGAGTTAGTTTCTTTCATTTAAAAATTATCTATCCTTTTTAATACTAATATTTTATCTGACGTTTACCAGCTAATTCTTCTAATTCAGGACCTTCTTCGATCCATTGTTCAAGTATTATTTTTGCTGAAAAACTATCAATCAATCCAGATTTATCTTTCTTAATTCCAAATCTATTTGAAGATTCCCAGGTTGAGCTATGTTCGTTGACGTAAGAAAATGGCAGCTTAAATTCATTTGAAAGTAATTGACCGTAATTTTTACAGTCAATAGCTTGAGGAGTTATTTGACCTTCCTCATCAAGTGGAAGACCAACAATAAAACCAGTCAAATTAAAATAATCTATATGATTTCTAATGATTTTAAGCTCTTGATTATTTTCAAACCTTTTAATTGCTGGAAGTATATTTGATGTTATGCATAGGGGATCACAATAAGCCAATCCTATCCTTTTGGTACCTACATCCAAACTCAAAATTGACCTAGGTTTTGGTTTGCAAAATTTCATTTTGTTTTTAATGGAAAAGGTGATGGATATGGATTACCTTGTGGACTTAATTTTTCAAAGATTGATTCGAAAGATTGATTTATTTTATTTACTTGTTTGGCTTCATTCTTAACAATTGTATTCCTGATAAGAATAAGTTCTTGATTTTTTTCTTTCAGATCACATTCTTCGAGAAAAAGATTTAATTGAGAATTTTCTTTATAGGTTTTTAAATAAGAAACAGGAGATTTTTCAAAAAATCCTTTTATAAATTCTTTTAGAATAGTATTGAATTTCTTATCCCAAAATCTATTTAAGGTTAAAGTATAAATTTCTTCGTTTTGATAATTTATATCTTTTAAAATTGTACATAAAACAGAATTTTCATATATTAAGGCACCGCTTTTAGAGTTATTTCTTTTAAGGATATCGTCTTGATCAAAATCTAAAATATTTCTTATTAAGGGCGATTGATTAGATCTAACGAAATTCACTATTTTCAATATATTTTGTTTATTAATTTTTTGGAATTCATTAATTAATTTAGGGCTTTGGTTATTTTGCTTTATAGATTTATGTAGATCATAACCATCCCAAAGTATTATCTCTCCTAACGGCTGAAAGCCTAATTCTCTTGAAGTTGATATAAGGTCAACATTGTTTATATCAGAGTTAATGATCCAACTTGAAGTCTTAATGTCTGTTATGGAGATAGATTTTTTTATCAATTCTAAAGTTAATTGTTTATCTGTTAAAGAACACTTGCTGTTAATTAACTTGGGCTTAGATATTTTTAAGCAAGTCTCTTTTTTGTTCAAAGGGAAAATATTCAAATAACCTATAATTTCGTTTCTAGATATTGCAATTATGCATTTATATTTATTTTTCTTAAGATTATTTAAAAAAATTTTTAAGTCATCAAAGGTATTTATAATTGCCATCTTTAGAAACCAATTATTCAATTCCTTATTTTTCCTATCTATTAAGAGATTAATATGCCTTATATGGAGTTCTTCAAAAGTTACTTCCATTTCTTTTATAGATTGAAAAGAATTAGAGGTATCTTTTTTCATTTACTTTTTTCTCTTATTAACACTATAGGAGTTTTTTCATCTCCATTGCCAGCTGGATTAGATATTAAGTTTCTTTTGAGTATTTTATTTGCTTTTTTATTTGAACTAGCTAAAACTTTTACACCTCCAAGATCATTAACATCGACTACTGCAACATCTATATTTAGATATTTCGAGACTTCCTTACAAAATAAATCCGCATTGAGAGGACCCATAACTATACTTTTGTCGTAAGGTGTGACTGTACCGCTAATATCATCAATGAGAGACGATTCTGAACCAGTTAACCTATAAAACATACCCTTAATACCAACTAATTTAAAGAGAAATCCAACAATCAATGCAAAGGTTATTCTTGTGACTCCAATTCTATTTATTAATAATTGCATTCCGCAAGCAGTTGCGAGACTGCTTGTGGGGTGAAAAAAATAACATAATGCTTGCGAAAATAAACCATATTCTAAATTTTGAGGGGCAATATACCTATTTTGCATAATCGCAAGTGGACTCTCACCGATTGTTAAAATATCATTTTTTTCTACAATTCCTTTACAGTATTCAATCACAGTATTTACTGGGTCATCAAAGCAACCAAGTAAATCAGTTTTAATAGCAAAAGCCTTATATTTATTGTTTATTTGAATTTCAAAAACTTCTTGCGGCCTTTGTTTTTGACCATCTAAATTAATTAATAAACAATCTTTATTTTTTGAAATACCAAAATGTCCATATTTCTCCCAAAATACTTTTAACCATAGATATTTTATTTTTTTTCTAAAATTATTATTGCTAAATTTATATATGATTCTTATAAATAATTCTGAATTTGACTTGATAATTGTTGTTGGCCAATAATTATTTAAATTCTTAATTTTATTATTATCATTAATATAAATATCTTCTTGATAATTTAAATTTTGACAATATTCATTACCTTTGCTTTTAAAAAAATCTAATTCAAACTTTATATTAGAAACCATCGTCTCTTTGGTTTTACTTGTATTAGTTATTTTTAAATCAATAATTAATTCGTTTAAACCATCCTTTTTTTTGATTTTGTAATTTATAGGTACCAAATCTAACTTTGATTTAGGTGATTTTTTAATATATAAGTCTGAAAGAATTAAAAAAACTAAAAGAACCAAGAGGATATTTATTAATATCATTTTTTATAATAATTAGTTTTTGTTTTTATCTTTTTTTTCAGAAATGATACTGTTGTATTCATTAAAACTTTCTATAGAAAATGTCGTATCTTCTATATCAACCCCTTTTAGTTCTCCTATAACTTTGTTTAATTCATCAATATTAATCATTCCATTTTGATCATATTTAACTTCGCCATTACTGTCTATAATAATGGTTTGTGGAATTAATCCGTTCCAATAATAATTAGGTTCATTTGGAAGATCAGACTTTTCTTTATCCTGTAATTCATCTGTAGTTAAAGCAATGATATCTATATTATTTCTCCATATCAAATCTAAACCAGAAATTATCGGAGCCATAGCTTTACTATCAGAACTGTCATCAAGATAAAGAAATAAAACTGCAACTCTTTTATTTTTTAATGATTCTTCAAGAGTTGTCTGAGGAGGAACTATTGCTCCATTTCCTGCATATATTGGAAAGATGTTGCCATCGTAACTATTAGAATCTCTAGAGGCATTTGCTTTATATGGACTAAAGAAAATTAAAGCTACCAGGATCCATTGAATTATTTTCATTAAAGATTAAAACTTACTTGGAACTTGATCTTCCTAATCCTTGTAGGATTCCTTTCCCAACTAGGCCGATAGCTTTGCCAACGACTTTTGTGAGAAAAGTTACGAAAAGATTACCGATATATTTTACCGCAACTTCTAATTGCGGTGCTACGGCGTCTCTTATCTCAACTAACAATGTAACTTGTTTTTGTAGCCATTCTAGATTCTCTAATTCTTTCTCCCTATTTTCATTTTTAAAGTAACGGGTAAATTTTTTATCGATAATATCAATATATTCTCGTTTACTCTCATACAAGTAGATAGGCATATAAATATAATAATGCCAGCGATTGTAGTTATTAATATTATTTCTAAACCTTTCAAAATTTCTTGTTGATTGTAATTCTGGATTTATAAGTACAGTTCTTAATTCAGGCCAAGAAGAACAAATATTGAATATTTCAGAGGCTAATAAATTACAGTTCCTTATTGTCCAATTTGAAATTATATTTTCAAGGATCAAAAACGAATCCGTTTCATATAGAGGTAATAATTTTCCATCATAGTCAAGAGCTTCATTCTGAATAATTGGCTCAATAAACATTATTGATTCATGAGATTCTTTATCTATCTCCTCACAACTTACTTCATTATAAATAAAATCATTTATTGAAATAGACTCGCTTCCTTTTTTTAATCTAAAATAGCTGTCTGTGATATTTGAAACTGTATTAACTTTAAGTTCTTTTATGAGAGAATTTAAATCATCTTTAAAATCTTTCTCCTTATAGTTTTCCTTAATATTTTTTACTAAATTATCTAATTCATCTAACATTTTGCATATTAGGCGCGAAATAAATTCTTTCTTTATCCCAGAGAGAATAATTGATGAATTATTAAATTCAAGCTGTAGGTTAGTTGAGCTATACCTTTCTTTTAGTCTATCAAAAATTAAATTCCATATTTCTATAGTGTTTTTATCTTTAATATATACAGTATTGTTATTTTCAAGATTGATTTTATTTTCAGTGTAAACTGCCTCTGTATAAAGTTCTAGTGAATTACCCCATAAGAAAATAAGAAACGATTTAGCTGTAATAAGTTCTCTTAATCTTCCTTTTAAAATAAATTTATAAAATTCTGGAGTCGAATCAGAGTTAACAAATTTGAATATATAGTTAATCTCAGTATCTATTTGTTTAAGACCTGAAGTTAGTATTTTTTGACTAAAAGAAAGAGGTTTATCTTTGTTTAATTGAATCACGGAATTATTTTCAATATCAAATACCCTTCCGCCGTTTAATATGATATCGATTGATTCAAGAACTTTTTCCGCACTGGGATTTAAAAGGAAACCTTCAGCATTTAAAGATGGAGTTTTTTTTGCTTCATAAACAAGTTCACCAGATAGTATTAATAGAAACTTTGACTCATCATATCTTTCTCTAAATTTTAATAATTCTAACCTTATAAGATCTTCTGATTGAAAATTAAGGACATTCCATATAACTAAATCGGGAGTTTTATCACCTATTTCATTATTAAAATTAATGTCTAAATTTTGGTCTAGTGATGTTAACTTAAGCGATAAAGATTCTGCTATTAAGCTTGGAGCAATAATTAATATCGAATTTTTTGAAATTAATTCCAAGACTAGATTTCTTATCTCTTATACAAAATTAACTAACAATTACTGCAAATACCAGCCTTAAATCAATTTTTATGCTTTTTATGCGTAGAAATTGTTGTTTAAATCAAAGTCAGTAAGTCTTTCTGATGACAACACGTTATTTGCTTCGGAAATTGTAAATTTATTTTCATATAGAGCTTTACCTACAATTACTCCATAGAGTCCAGAATTTTCAAATTTAACTAAGGATAATAAATCAGAAATCGAACCAACACCTCCTGAGGCAATTACAGGAATATCTGTAATTTCAAGTATGTTTTTTATGAATTCTTCATTCGTCCCTTCCAACGTCCCATCTGTATTTATATCCGTAACAATAAAACTAGCTATTTTAAATGAAGAAAACTCCTTTACTAGATCTGTGGCTAAAATATTAGATTGCTCAAGCCAACCCCTTGTACTAACTTTTCCATCTTTTGCATCTATACCAATAATTATCCTACCAGGAAATTTATTTGATAAGTTTTCAACTAATTCTTTATTTTCTATTGCAGAGGTTCCCATTATAACTTTATCAATTCCATAAGAAAATAATTGTTCTATCCTTTCTTGTGACCTTATACCCCCACCTATTTGAATAGGTATGTTAACAGTTTTTGCGATCTCTTTTATTGATCTATCGTTTGTTGGCAATCCAGTTTTTGCAGCATCCAAATCAACTATATGAATAAATTTTGCTCCCTCGCTTTCCCAAAATTTAGCCTGCTCATGAGGCTCTTTTTTGAAGTCTTTTCTTTTATTAAAGTCGCCCTTAAAAAGTCTTACACACTTACCATTCATTAAATCAATAGCTGGTATTAGTTCCATAGAAACATCCTTTTCATTAATTACTTCTTAGTAGTACTATTCATTATGTAATTCTATTTAAGATTACTACTTCAGTTAAATATTTTTTAAATATGAAAATTCTTGTAATGGGCGGCACTAGATTTGTTGGCAAGTCTCTGGTTGGAAAATTATTAAGCCAAAATAATGATATTGATATTTTCACAAGAGGTAATAAAGCTAATCCTGAAAAAACACATCTAATTAAGGGTGATAGGAATAATTTAGAAAGTATAGTAAAACTGAAAAATGAAAAGTATGATGTTATCTACGACATTTCTGGACGCGAGTTAGAACAAACGAAACTTCTCATAGAAAATTTAGATAACTCTTTCCAGAGATATATCTATGTCAGCTCTGCAGGAGTGTATAAAGATAATTGTGAACTGCCACTATCTGAAAATGATCCGATTGATCCAAATAGTCGGCACAAAGGAAAATTTGAAACAGAAAATTGGTTGATAAAACAAAAAATTCCTTTTACAAGTTTTAGACCAACTTATATTTATGGACCAGGAAATTATAATAAAATTGAAAATTGGTTTTTTGAGAGATTATTTACGAAAAAATCCATCCCAATCCCAGGTGAAGGCTCTTTAATTACCCAGCTAGGTCATGTTTCGGATCTGACTGATGTCATGATTAGGTGCATGAATTTTGAAAATTCTAAAAATAATATTTACAACTGTTCAGGTGAGAAAGGAGTTACAATTAAGGGATTAATTTATTTCTGTGCGAAAGTACTTGGATTTAACAAAAATGATATTACTTTAAGAACATTTGATTATCAAAAATTAGATCCTAAATCTCGAAAGGGATTTCCAATTAGATTAAATCATTATCAGACTGATATTTCTAAGATTAAAAGTGATTTGGATTGGGAACCAAATTTTGATTTACTTAATGGATTAAGGGATAGTTTTGTAAAAGATTTTAATCATAAAAAGGGTGAGGGGTTTGATGGGAATTCAGATAAGATTCTTTTTAACTCTTAAATAGCCAAATAAAGTGACAAAAGTCATTATGAATCCCATCCAATAAAAAACTAAAGCAAAATTATTCAAAAAGCTTATTTTTAATGGTGAAAAGAATGTGATTACTGAAATAAAAAAGAAAAATGTTTTAGATTTGCCCAACTGAGATGCCGGCAAACCGTCTTTTGTTATGTTCCTCAGGCTAGAGATTATTAACTCTCTAAATAAAATTAATGTTAAAGACCAGAAAGGTATTAAATTATTTTTGCAAAGGAATACTAAAGGAATTAAATAAAATACTTTATCGCTTAAGGGATCAAGGATAGCTCCTAATCTTGTTTTAAGATTATATTTTCTTGCAATTAACCCGTCAAAGTAATCAGTTAAACCACCAATAATAATCAAAATAAAAACATATAAAGGTCTATTAATTTCTAAAAAAAGAATCAAAGGAAATACAAGGAAAAGGCGAGATATTGATAATAAGTTAGGAATATTTAAGGCCAATTTATGGAGATTTTTTTTAATTAACAAACTAATTTTTCTATATAAAAATTATATTACACTCTCCAGAAGCTTAAATTTTCATAAAACTAATCAAAAATTGATTTAATGCTAGATTCTAAAAGTTAATTTAAATCAGAATCCTAAAGATTATGAATCCTTCTTCTCTTTATTATTGATGATGTTTTATATTGAAAATTATTAATGATATCTAATGCAGCCTCATAGCCTAAAGCTATCTCCTGAATCTGATTTGATTAAATCAATTAAAGAATATTCTTTCGCAAATAATTTATACGGTTATGTTTCAGGCGTAGTGGGCAATCTTAAAACAGTATGTATTCAATGCCCAGGAAATCAAGAGATAAACAAATTCGAAGGAAATCTAGAGATAGTTTCTCTAAATGGTCATTTTAATAAAGGTGATGTACATCTACATTTAAGTTTCGCAGATGAGGGATGTAATGTTTTTGGTGGGCATCTCGAGGAGGGATGCATCGTAAAAAAAGGGACCGAGTTATTATTACTTTCTTTTGAACAAAAAATTATCAATATCCCAAACAATAGTTTAATTAAAAATCAATCACGTGTGAAAGCCTATATTCTAAAGGATTGTCCTTGGTCTAAAAGAGCAATTAGGTTACTTAATTCTTTATCTATTCCTCATGAAGTCATTTTGATCGACAATGATGAAAGCTTTCAAAAAATAATGGTTAAAAGTAACCATAACACTTTCCCTCAAATATTTTTGGATAACACTTTTTTTGGAGGATATGATGAATTATCAGAACAAGCAAAATTAGATAAATTAAGTTCATTTAAGTAATCTAAATTTTTAACTATCATGCTTTATAAGCTTTTCAGAAATCAATTCATCCTCTAACTGCTTTATTAGCCTCGAAACAAGACTTTGAAATTCTGGTTGACAGCCTTTAAACGCAGCTTTATGTCTTATGGGTTCATTTCTTGTTCTCAAATCAGTAAGCATTAATTGTAATGCGTCAATTTTTGGGTTTATTTTCATGTTTTTAATTTATATATTTACATCTTTTAAATCATTTGCATAGCTTTTTTAAAAGATATTTTCTTATTATTATTTGAACTGGTTACTTCTATTATTTTATTTATGGAGTCTTTGTTTTTTAAAGAATCTATACAACATTGCGCAACTAATCTTCTTGGGATCGACCCATTAATTTGAGTATCCTCCTTTGAAAAATTTATATTTTCTAACTTAATATCTTCATTTTCCTTTAATCCCCCAGGTCTAATAATAGTCCAATTTAATTTTGAATTTCGTAGAAAGTTTTCACCTATTTTCTTCCAAATAAGAATTAAACCAAACAAGTTTAAGGGATGAAATATTTTACCAGTACAAAGGGAACTAACTAATATGACTCTCTTAATTCCAACTCTTTTGCAACTTTCTAATTGCCGGTATACGCCTAATGCATCAACCTTTGCTGGACCAGTTAAGTCTAATGATGCTCTCGCACCAGTAGCAATTATCAAAGCATCAATATCTTTTAAAGCTTTATCTAGTTCTTCTTTTTTGCCTAATGAAACTCTAATTGTTTCTAAATTCTTAAGTCCTTCTGAAACTTTTGAGTTCTTTCTAACGATTTGCCTTATTTTATAACCTTTCTTAATTGCCTCTTCAGAAATCCTATAACCTGTTTTCCCTGATGCACCAGTAATTGCTATTTTCATGTTAAAAAAAACTAATTTTTTCATTATATAGATTTCTTAGGGCTTTTTACATATAAATTTCTTTTTTCTTTTGGGATAAAGAGTACTACATAAGTAACATTTTGTTCCATCGCAACCTCTTGCGGTACAGTATTCCCTTCCATAAAAAATTATTTGCAAATGTAAGGTATTCCAATCTTTAACAGGAAATATTTTCTTCAGATCTTTTTCTGTTTGCACTACGCTATCTCCATTCGATAGACCCCATCTTTGTGACAGCCTGTGTATGTGAGTATCAACTGGGAATGAAGGGATTTTAAATACTTGTGACATTACAACTGATGCTGTTTTATGACCTACCCCTGGAAGAGATTCAAGCTCTTCAAAAGTATTTGGTACATTACTTTTATGCCTCTCAATCAAGAGTTTAGATAAGTTATAGATGTTCTTTGATTTTTGATTAGATAGACCTAAAAATTTTATGTACTCATAAATGCCATTAATGCCTAACTTCATCATCTTTTCGGGATTATCTGCAACCTTAAATAAGCTTTTTGTTAATTCATTAACTTTCTTATCTGTTGATTGAGCACTTAAAACTACAGCAACCAGAAGTGTATATGCATTTGTATGATCAAGAGGTATTGGAGGTGATGGATATAGCTTTTTTAGCTCCTTAAGTATTATTTCTGCTCTCTCAGCTTTTCTCATTAAAATTGAATGGTGTATAAAATTATACAAGATAAATTTTTGGTTAATATTTTCTGCTAATTTGATATATTTAAAGAATAAGAATTTTGTGAATAATGATGCATTAATAATTGATGATCTGCATCATAAATATGATAAGCGAGAATATTCAAATTGGATATTAAATGAAATTAACCTAAAAATTGAAAATGGTGAATTATTAGGTTTACTCGGTCCTTCTGGTTGCGGAAAAACTACTCTTTTGAGATTAATCGCAGGGTTCGAATATCCCTCAAAAGGAAAGATTTCTCTAAATAATAGAGAAATTTCAAGTAGGGAAAAAATTATTAGCCCTGAGAAAAGAAATATTGGAATGGTTTTTCAAGATTACGCACTTTTTCCTCACTTAACCGTTTTGGAAAATGTTATTTTTGGTTTGAAAAATAAAAAAGATAGATCTAGAGTTGACTATTTATTAAATATTGTTGGTCTTGATAGTTTTGTTGGGAGGTACCCACATGAATTGTCTGGAGGCCAAAAACAAAGGCTTGCAATTGCAAGGGCTCTCGCCCCAGGTACTAATTTTATTTTATTAGATGAACCCTTTTGTAGTCTAGATATGCATGTCAAACTTAAACTGAGAAGTGAACTACCAAATATTCTAAGAGGTTGTAATGCAAGTGGATTGATGGTTACTCATGATCCTGAAGAAGCCATATCAATTTGTGATAAAGTTGCTGTTATGAATGAAGGTAAAATTCATCAAATTGATACACCCATCAACCTATTAAGTAATCCCAAGACTGAATTTGTTAGTAGTTTTATTTTAGGAAATAATATTATTAATCTCAAGAAAACTGGCAATTCATTTATGTCATGTTTGGGTGAAATAAATAGTTCAGTTTTATTAACCAATACACAAATCAAAAGAATGTCAATTTCGCCTAAATTTATTTCAATTAAAAAATCAGAATCTGGTAATGCAAACGTAATTTCTAAAGAATTTCTTGGAGAATTTCTTATCTATAAAGTTTCAATTAATGAAAACATATTGAGGGTTAGAACTAATATTAATAATCTACTAAAAAATGGAGATAAATGTTCTCTTTCTATCAATAGAAATAGTTATTATTTTTTATATCCTGGTGCACATAAGGTATATATATAAACTTTAATTATAGGCAATTACACTTGCCCCCCTTCCAATTAGAGCATTTTTTCTTTTTACATTTCTTTTTTTTACTTAAATATATTTTATTAGTTAATAGCAGTTCAGAAAAACTGTACTCTATACTCATTTACTGTAGTATTGCGATTGATTTTCATTATCATATTATTAAATTTTATTTAATGGATTAATTAATTACTTATTTATACAAAATGTTGTATTATTTATGTAGTTTAGTTTTTGATTAATGAATGAGAATAATTTAAAGACAAAGAAATTAATTAATTTTGGTCCATCAGGACGAGCTGTTGCACAACCAATGGACAAGAGTTTATTGGATAATATGTTTGAACATCTAACAATGGAAAGATATGCAAATGTGCAATATTTTTCTATATACCTCTGGTTTCAAGAACGGGATTTAAATGGTTTTGCTTCACATTTTCTAAGTGAATCACAAGGTGAAATGGAACATGCTCAAAAATTTGCAGATTATTTAATTGCAAGAGGACAAAGTGTAAAATTAGATGAACTACCTGCTCCAGTTCAAGCATGGGATTCAATTGAGGATTTAATTTCTTATTCTTTCAACATAGAGGCTGATTTAACTTCATCTCTACAGCAACTTTATTCCATTTCAGAAAGAATTTCAGATACAAGAACCAACGTATTTTTAGATCCTATCGTAGAGGCTCAGACAAAATCAGAAGATGAATTTGCAAACATACTGGGCAAAGTTAAGTTTGCGTCTAATCAACCTTCTGCAATCTTATTAATTGATAGTGATTTAAAGAAAAAATAAATTACTTTCAAATTTATTTTCATTCAATGTCCTTTTAGTTACTTCAACAAGTAAATTAGAAAAGTTTATTTTTTCATTTGTTTTTTTATTTAATAGCTCAGCTATTTTAGAAATCTCATTAACTCTTTTGTAAATAGTTTTGTTTTCAGAAAATAACCTTTCTCTTAATGCTTTATTATGAGTATCTTTGAATGATTTCTTTATATTTCTGAGTCTATTCGATAACAAATCAACTTCCATTAACAAGTTGTTAGTTAGTGATTGCGATTCTTTCATGATTCTATAGTGGTGATGTTTCAATAAAAGAAGGCGCAACACTAACTGTTTGGGTGCCAATTGGAGCTATTAATAACTCAGATGATCTTAATTTCGAAATTAATCTAGTTGATGTTACGCGTGTTGAGCCGATTAATTCACCTATCCTTTCATGAGTTAGCCTAAAAGGCAGCTCACACCATTGACCACATCTTCTTCCTAAGCGATTAACTAGTATTGAAAATAGAGCTTGTAATCTTTGTTCCGCATTCCCTAAGTGCCTAATTCTAAGAAGTTGCAAAGTCCACTCATTTACTGCATCGAAACCACTATTCGTATCAATATTTACATTACTTTGAAAGGATAAATCTGTTAAAGCTTCAACACAGACACCTTCACTACATAAAAGCTCCGTTCTTAATTGATCACCAGATTGCAGAAATGCAAGTGTCATGCCCTCAGTTTCTTCGCAAGGACAATAAACTCTAGCAATCCCACTTTCAACTTCAAGACATGTGCCTTTAGGCCTCGATGAAGGGTCTATTAAAACAGATTGACCTGTTATTATCCTTACTGATTTTGGGCTAGATTGACCATAATCATGGAAATTCATCTAAAACCTGATAATGAGAATTATTATCAATTATGCACTACATAAATACTTATTGCAACAGATTCTCATTATCAATGTTATTTTGAAGTTTTTCTTTACATAGTTTTTAAGAATATAATTAAAGTAGAATTGCTAAAAATTAATTTAGATGAGCGTAAATAGAGTCTGTTTTAATTGTGGAAGTTCATCATTCGTTTCAGATCGATCTTTAGGAGGTAAAATTGTGTGCTCTAAATGTGGATCTTCTTCATTTAGAAATAAATCCTCTTCATTTAAAAATAAATCCTCTTCATTTTTTAAAAGTAAAAAATTAATTTTCCTTGCTATAGGGATAGCTATTTTTATAATTATTATTTAGCTACTCTATTGATCTTCCAAAGACCATTATATTTAATTACCTCTACTTCAATACCATATAACTTTTTAAGATTTCCCCTGTTTATAACTTCATTTTGATATCCATCAGCTATTATTTCGCCACCTTTGAGCATAATTACCCGGTCATAAATTGATGTAATCAGAGAAATATCATGCGTTACACAAAAAATTTTGGTATTTAATTTTGTTAATTCATTAATCTTATCCACTACAAAAAACTTTGATTTATAATCTAAATTTGCAATTGGTTCATCCAGGATTAAAATGTCTGGTTTTTTTATTAAAGCCCTAGCAATGAGAGAAATTTGTTTTTCTCCATCTGATAAATAGGAAAAATTTTTTTTAGATAAATTAGATATATTCATTTTCTTTATGATTTTTTCTACCTTATAAGTATCTCTTTCAGATTTATTTTGTATGTAACAATATCTTCCATATAATCCACTTAAAATTAAATCAAAAACTTGAAGATTTGGATTTATTCTATTTTTTATATCATTATTTACAGTACTTATTCTTTTTCTTAGTTCCCATAAATTTATAAGTTCTTTGTCAAATATCTTTAGTTTCGATTCATTAGCTATTACTGGGTATAAGTTTCTATTAATTACTTCTATTAAAGATGATTTCCCTGAACCATTTGGCCCAATTAATATTACATTCTCTGAATACGCTATCTTTAAATTTAAATCTTTAATTACTCTAAAGCCATTTTTAAAACAATTTATATTTTTTGCCTCAAACCAAAAGTTATTAAACACTAAAATTTATTGCTCCAAAATATAATCAGTTGAATTGAGCTTAAAATAAAGATAAAAAGATAAAGCCAATTCAACCATGAAGGTCTATTTACTTTCTTCATTAATTATATTATTAACATAAAAAATATCAGCGGAGCAGCAAATCGTACAAATGTTTTTCTTATTATATCAAAATTATTTATGATTTCTAACTTCTTTATCTCTGGAGGATATTTCAATATCACTTTGTCATATACATCATGATTTTGGGATTTGATTATATTTTTCCATGGTTCATCTTTATCTTCAGACTTCTTGTACCATTTCCAAAAATAATTTATTATTCTATCTTCTCCCAATAATTTTATTTCATCCTTACTTATAAATCCCATATTATGGTTATATGTTTGTGTTTTTAAAATCATATAGTCCTCATCGAATATCTTATAAAAAATTTTTCTTTGAGTCTCTTTAAATAACAAGAGGTTATTAAGTAGTTTATTCTGTAGAAATTTCCTATAGTGTCTTACTATTACTCTTGCTTTGTTATTTCCTAGAGGAATATGATCTAAAACTTGTAAATATCTTGATAAGGAGGGATCTCCTTTGTAAATTAATATCCTTCCTGGTGGTATATATTTTATCCGGATAAATTCTTTTGAAGGATCATTCTTGTAATAATAAATACTTTCAATATATTTGGGATTAATATTAATTTTCTGGTTAAAACTAACTAGTACGTTTTTATTAACATCTTTATCGGGGATTGTATCGCCATGAACCCAAAAGATATGAAGGATATCTAAGTGATTTTCAATAATCCTTGACCAATCACATTTAAAGTCAACTAATACCTCTTCAGATACATAATTCTCAATTAAGAAACCATTATCAGATAAATCGTAATTACTTATAGGTGAATCTTCACTAATATTGTTTAAATCAGTGTCAGATTTTTTAGAATAATTTACAAAAATATATCCATTCTTTTCTAAAGCTTTGTATTGAGATAAGTGAATTCTTTTGGCGTAGTTATCGTAGTTATTATCAACTATGTGACTGCATGTTATTCTATCGAGATTTTGGCAACTTCCACCAGATGAGAATTTAGCTCCATGATATGGACAGGTTATTACTCCATCTGATAATGTTCCTCCCAAAAAAGAGGCCCCTCTATGTGGACAAATATTTTTAATGCACCTAACATTTTCATTCTCATCTCTATAAAGAACAAGAGGCTCATCATAGAGTGAAAAATAATATAGCTTATTTTTTTTTAGTTCTTTAGAAGGACAAATTGCATACCAACCAAATAAACCAATTTTTAATTCATTTTGATTTTCTCTAATATCCAACGAGTCAATTTTTACTACCGTTCCTTTTTTAAATGGCTTGAGAACGGTATTAAAGTCTTTTGATTTAAAAAAATTAATTTGTCTGTTTTCCATAAATTAATTTCTTTTTTAATTCACTGTTTATCTTTCGGAACTATAACCCAAGTAAATAATCAATTTCTTATAAAAAGAAAATTCTCTATTATTTGTAGCAATAATTATGTAGTTATTGAAAAATATTGAGTCCCTGATGTATCTATGTATCTTTAGTTTATGTTTTTTGTATCTTTTGTGATTGTTTCAAATTTTTTATGTAATCAATAGCATCATCAATATTTTGGTGGAAATTGCACTGACCCAAATAACAACCTATAAATCTTAAGAATTTTCTCTTACCACCACTAATTTCATATCTATGTATTGTCCCGCCATCTATAGGAGCATAAATAAGTTCTGGTAATGCCATATTAATTTTGTATTTAATACTTAGTTAAACAATAATTCATGTTCAAATACATTTCCATAGCTCAATCAATATATTTAATAATTAATTTACCTATTTTTGGATATTTATTTATCGAATACCCAAGTATTATTTGTTATCTATTAATTATTGATCTGGATTTTATTATGCAAAAAGCATTCAGGCGTTTTTTTAAAAAACTACCAAAAAAAATTCAAACTATAAAATACTCATTTATAGAGTTTTTATCTTCCAAAATATGAAGCTTTTTTGGTTAAGAAATTTTAATTTCTATATTTTTAATAAAACATAGTCGGCAGAGTTTAATTCTAAACTATATTAAACCTGCAATTTACGAAATTTATGGTCAAAAGAGTTTTTACGATATTCATTTTAACTTTGCTTCTTTTTTTTAGTAGTCCAGTTTACTCATTAGATACTTCTTCTAAAACTCTTGAAAAGTATACTAAAAAGATTTCTAATAAGTTCACTAGAACTTTCTGCAATACTACCAAATTCGGTATTTCTTATGAAGGAGCTTTGGCATTCGCTATTGGAGAGACTAATAAGGAATTTAAAAATAATAAACTTAATGAATTGATAGATTATTCAATACTTAAAAATTCAATAGTTAATGATTTAGAAAATAATTGCCAGGTTTATGATTTTGCTATTAGTAATTTAGAAAATTTAAAATTTAACTAGAATAATGTAAATTGTTGAAGTTTTATTTTTTACCTATCCAATCATTAGGTTTCTCCATCATCCATTCGAAAACCCCCTTAGCATCAAGGTTTTTAGATGCATAAACAAATAAAATTGGAAATATTAAAATTACTGCGCCAATCACTGCTAACTCTATTTTGCCAATCCCCATCTCAGTTACTGTTAATGCAAAATAATTAATCATTATCTTTATTGAGTTAAAATTTATATCCACATAATTTACAGAAAATAATAATTATTTCACTTTTTTATAAAAAATCTTAATTTTTTATAGTGAAATATGTTTGTATAAAGTACCTATTTTTTTGATTCAGACTTTTTAATAATTTAAATAATATACTTTTGTTTGATGGTTATGAATCATGAAATTATTTTCTTCACACCAGTTTTTGCAGTATTAATTGGATTTATAGTTTTTACAATTTTAAAAAAAAGAAAAAGATCAGCTAAAAGTATTTATAAATTAATAGATGATTTAGAGAAAAAATACATATATTAATATTTTTTATAGGAAAAGATTAATCAAATTCTATACCAACTTCTTCTTTTAAATCTCTCTCCAAATCTGGAAGATGAGGTTCAACCCAATGATCTTTGTTATCAATGCCAGCTGCATTTACATAATTCATAATGTGTTGATCCACTTGCTTGTAAAGATCATGCAAATTTAAATCCATACGAATATCATGTGCTATTTCAGAGACTTGTTGTTCTGTTAGACAATGATCTGGATGAAGTAAATCACAACATGGAATTCTCTTCTCAATCAATTCATTTAGATTGATTTTTATTTCGTAATCTTGATGAACAGTCATTGATTTTAAATCTTTATTTTCATTCTAATTATGTTTATGGTTTTGTATATCTTTAGTCAAGAAACAAAGTTCTTAAATAATTATTCAGTGATTCTAAATAAATAGATCTTCCAAATCTTTATACAAATCATCATTCTCTTTTTGGTTTTCTGTAGTGTTATGGTGATCCATTGAAAGTTCTTTTTTTGAGTTGTAGAAAAGATATCCAAGGGCTCCTAAAAGTAAAGTTGTTGGTAAAATCATTAGAATTTAATTGACTTATAATGAATATAGTGCAACACTTATTACAGTCAAGTGCTGAACTTTAATTAATTTTTAAATGCCTACCAAGAAAAAAAGAGTTGGTTTTATTCCTAGAGAAGATGTTATGAGAATAATTGATAAGTTGAGCATAGAGAACAATTTAAGTAATTCAAAAATAATAAGTATTTTGGTAGAGGAGGCACTTTCTATAAGAGGTATATTTAATAAAAAAATTGGTAAAGTAAATCAATCATATAAACTGATTAATCATTATTCAGAAAACCTATCTGAATACTCTGTTAACTCTATAGAAAATGCAAAACTTTCAATTGATACTAAATTAGGAAAACATTTTAAACCAAGTAAATCAATCCATTTAAATGAGGCAAATCAGGATGCTTTTGACTTGCAAACTTATAAAAAGTTTTTATCATTTCTTAAATTTCAGGAAATGATGGATAAATATAACAATTAAAAAGTGTTGTTAAGTGCTGCACTTTGCGTTAAATTTAAGTTGTATTTATGGGAGATTTTCATATTAGAAATTATTTATCACCATTTCAAAAGCCTAAATTCAATTTATCCATAAAAGTTTTATTACTATGAATTCATCTCTCCCAGTTTTATCTGTAAATCTACTCCCTCCAGACAAGTTATATTGTAATTTTAGTTATTGGAGTTGTTTGTTCTCTCAGGATATGCAAATTTTATGGGATAGAGCGCATGGAGTACCTTTAGAAAAACTTCCAAAAGGGGTTTCAGATATGATTTTTCCGTACTTATTGCTTGCACTTTCAGACTATAAGACTTCTCAAAAAAATAAAATGAATGGAATAGGATTAGACAATCTATTAAGCCTTTGGTTTGATAAGTACTTATTAAATAAAAATGGTTACTTCGAGCTAATTAAAAAATAATTTTTAAAAAATAAGCTCTTTAAAGATCAAATTTAATTTCTATAAAAATACATAGCGTCTAAAATATTTTTAAGTGATTCTTTTCTAATTGTCTTATCAATTGTCTAGCTATAAATAAATTTAATGGTTTGAGGATGATTTTTTTAAATTTCTTTTTAGCAAATATGTGTATTGTCGTTTTGATAATGCTAATGAGAAGAGATATAAAATTAAGAAAAGCAAGATAAATGAAATTTAATTAAAAGACCCTGAGCTTGATATTGAATCTATTATTTTGCTTGTTTATATTTATTTTTGAATTTTTTTTAGTCTTTATTCATTTATATTCAAAAATTTAAAAATTAGTATACAAATTTGATTGACTTTTATTGTTAATGCGATGATAATGACAAAAAAATATTTCTAATTGTGAGTCCTCTTTCTGATACTTTTGATGATTTTGTTGATGATCTACTTTCATCTGATGTTAATTTGTTGAAAGGGGAACTTGATTTACTGCTCATGCAACAATTATTTAATTCTATAGATTTGAAGCTTGTAAATAAAACTGAAATTGAAGATAACGAATCATTAGCTGCTTAATTTTTTATGAAAATTTTTTATGAAAAGTTTTGGGTTCCAGTTTTTGGCTATATTTTATCGAAATTTGTTTTTTTAATAGAAGGTAAAAAGCAAGATTCTAAAATTAAAAAAAAATAGATTAATTTCTTTATTTCTTTATAAAGTATCTTTTAATACATAATTCAAGTCAAAATATTTTGATAACAACAAAAGATGTACTTAAAATTTTTGAACATATGCATGGTTGAGATATGAAATAATTGCTTTTTAGCAAATTTAAATAAACAAAAATATTATGTTGAAGCCATATACAGTCCATTACCGTGATTTTCAAAATATAAGATTAGAAAATTGTTTTTATGCTTTTGACGCTTATGAGGCTAGAACACTTGCAATGGAATTTAATAAGTATATAAATGAGCATCCAAACAGTATAGACCTTATAAGATGTGAAAAATGAATAAAAGTTTTATATAATCTAAAACAATTTAATTAAACACTTAAGAATTTATCTATAACTGCTTGACTCAACTCACTAGTATTTCCGCTAGCTACAATACCTCCGCGTTGCATCGCATAATATCTATTGGCTTGTCTTACAAAATGCAAGTGTTGTTCAACTAATAAAACACCAATTCCTGTATCTCTAATTATCTGGTTAATTGCATTTTCAATATCTAAAACTATATTCGGCTGAATTCCTTCCGTTGGCTCGTCAAGTAATAGAAGTTGAGGTTTACCCAGCAATGCTCTTGCAATAGCTAATTGCTGTTGTTGCCCTCCACTAAGATCCCCCCCTTTCCTTTGAAGGAAATCTTTTAGGATTGGGAAGAGATCATAAATAAATGCATCTATTTTCTTGTTCTTAGATAATCCACCTGGAAGAGACTCCATTCCTAACATAAGATTCTCTTCAACTGATAGATATGGAATAATTTCTCTCCCTTGAGGAACGTAAGCCATTCCTTTCCTAGCCCTCTGATGAGGTGCTTTTCTATTGATATTTTCACCAATCAAATAAATATCGCCTTTTTTTTGTTTCAACAAACCAATTAGTGATTTCAATAAAGTTGTTTTGCCAACTCCATTTCTTCCAATCAAACAAACCATTTCTCCTGATTTAACATTTAAATCTACATCTCTAAGAATATGACTCTCGCCATAATAAGTATTTAACGATTTTATTTCGAGTAAATTTTCCATAACTAGTCCTCAGGTCTTCCTAAATAAACATCAATAACTTTTTTGTCTTTTTGTATGGTTTCCATCGTTCCCTCACATAATACTGTGCCCTGATTTAATACTGAAACATTACTATCAAGTCTTCTAATAAATTCCATATCGTGATCAATTACCACTACGGTATTTTCTCCTGATAAAGACTTTAATAAATCAGCTGTAAGATCAGTTTCTTCATCAGTTAAACCAGCAACAGGTTCGTCTACTAACATTAAATCTGGCTTCTGTCCTACTAACATTGCTATCTCGAGCCATTGTTTTTGGCCATGTGATAAAGAACCAGCTTTAGAATCAACTTTTTGAGCTAAATTAACAATCTTCATAAGACGTTTAATCTCATTAACCTGCTCATCCTTAATACTCTTATTTATGAGGTTTAAGGGACTTTTAGGAGTTGTCACCGATATTTCAAGATTTTCTTTAACCGTTAGATTTTCAAAGATTCTTGGACTTTGGAACTTTCTTCCAACTCCAAGTCTGGCAATTTTATGCTCCTTTCTACCTACTAAAGATTTCCCTTTAAAAATTACTTCACCTTTTGTTGGCTTAACCTTTCCAGTTATTACATCAAGAAACGTTGTTTTACCTGCGCCGTTGGGTCCTATTACAGCTCTTAATTCTCCTTTCTTTAAATTTAAATTAAGTTTATTGAGAGCTAAAAAACCCTCGAAACTAACAGTAATATCTATTAAATTTAGAAGATCTTTATTATTCATTATTCCCCTCCTTATTGTTAACTTCTAAGCTTGGATAGGTTTCAATCTTCCTTTTTAAACCAAATCTTTGAAGAAGATTCCTAGGACCATCTCCTTGAATCCATCCTAAAACTCCCTCTGGCAGAGCTGTTACAACTAAGATAAATAATCCTCCTTGAATAAACATCCAGCTAGCAGGTAAAGCTTCACTTACTAGACTTTTTGCATAGTTGATGAAAACTGCTCCCAGTATCGCTCCCAATAATGTTCCCCTCCCTCCAACTGCAACCCATATGACCATTTCTATAGAAAAGGGAACTGTCATAAATTGTGGTGAGACTATTCCAGACTGAACAGTATATAAAGCTCCCGAAATGCCAGCGAGACCTCCAGCAATAGAAAATATTATCGTCTTAAATATCACTGGATTGTATCCTGTAAACCTAACTCGTGGTTCATCATCTCGGATTCCTATAAGAATATTGCCAAATCGCCCTTTAACTACCCACTTTGCAAAAAACCATGCTGCTATTACTAGGATGGCAGTCACCCAAAAGAACATTCTTTGCATGGATTCAGAACCTACCATCTTACCAAATAGTTGTGTTACATCTGTTTTTAATCCATTTGTTCCATTAATAAGTTTTTGTTGGCCATTAAAGAAGTTGAAGAATACAAGAAGAGAAGCTTGAGTAAGTATAGAAAAATATACCCCTTTGATTCTATTCCTGAAAACAAGAAATCCAATTAAACCTGAAACTAATGCTGGAATTATCCAGATAGCGAAGAAGGTGAAAATTGGTGATCTAAACGGTTCCCAGAAAAAAGGTAATTTTTCTACACCATATAAAGCAAAAAATTCTGGAATATTATTTGGAAATTCAGAGGAGCTGGTTATTTGCAAATACATTGCTGCACAATATCCACCTAGTGCAAAAAATATACCTTGTCCAAGGCTTAGTAAACCTGTATATCCCCAAATAAGATCTACTCCAAGAGCAACTATGGACAAGGATAGGTATCTACCCAGAAGGTTTAGTCTAAATACAGGGAGTAGAGTTGGTGCTGCAATAATTAAGGCTATTAATATTATCCAAAATGATAATACTATTTTTTTATCAAATTTAATTTTATTTAAGGACATTAGTTTTCTACCAACCTTCCTTTTTGAGGAAATAAACCTGTAGGTTTAAATTGTAAGAATATAACAATTAGTGCAAAAATCATTACCCTTGCCATACTTGTGGTCGCAAAAAAGTTGATTGTGTTTGATAGAGGTAAAGGCATATCTGGCCATATTGATAAGAGCCTTCCTGCTCCAATTAAATCAGTCATTATTCCTATTCCAAATGAAGCAAGTACTGTTCCTAATAAATTGCCTACTCCTCCTAGCACTACAACCATAAAACAACCAACTATATAGTTTCCTCCAACATTTGGTCCTACAGAACCTAAAAGTGATACTGCTACTCCGGCAACTCCTGCCAATCCAGAGCCTATTCCAAAAGTAATAATATCTACTTTTTCTGTTGATATACCAAGGCAATCGCTCATTTGTCTGTTCTGAGTAACTGCTCTTATACGCATACCCCATGCACTTTGATTAAGGAATAATGTTATTGCTATTACAGAGATTAGTGTAATTACAATTATCATTAATCTTGTTTTAGGAAAAGCAGTCCCAATAATCTCTACTTGACCTCTCATCCAAGAGGGTGCTGTTACATCAACATTACGAGCACTTGCTCTACTAAGTTTGCTGACAGAGGATGAGATTACGCTACCTGACAGGACCCCAGTTAAAGCAGCAAATATCCAAGAACTAAATTTAAAATATTTAAAATTTATTGATTCTTTTATTTTTGAAGGAAAAGTTGTCGGTAAAAATAAACCAATTATCAGACTTATAACAAGACCAGTCCCGTAAGCCAAAGGTACACTTCTTACAAATTGTTGAAGAATTAAGCTTACTCCCCAGGTGGCGAGAAGTGTTTCTAGTGGACTTCCATAAAGCTTTCTTATTATTGTTTTTTCAAGGAGAATGCCTACCACTCCACTAACAATAAAAGCAAGAAAAATTGAAACTATTATGTATGAATTGTAGAAGGGTTTTAATATAGGTAATTTGAAAATTAATTGTGTAACGTATGTAGTGTAAGCTCCAAGCATCATAAGCTCTCCATGGGCAAGATTAATTACACCCATAAGACCAAATACAATTGCAAGACCTAATGCAGCAACGAGTAGTACAGATCCGATTGCAACACCATTAAAAAGACTATCGAGAAGTAACTCCAATTTAGAAAAAGAAAATATTTGATTATATAAAATAAAAGGAGGTGTTAACCTCCTTTTATTTTGAAGTATAGGTTTTAATTGAAATTAAAGCTTATACTTTTCTCCTTTTGAAGGATCTGTCCAATCGCAGGCAAATCCTTTTGAACTTGGATGCTTTTGGTTCCATGCTTGAGGAAGAACAACTCCTGTCTCTTCAAGAATTGTAAATCCACCCTCTGCATTAATCTCTCCAATTCTTACAGTTTGAGATAAGTGGTGATTAGGCATAACCTCGACAGGACCTTGTGGGGCATCAAAAGTTTGTCCAACTAGGGCTTCCCTTACAGCGTTGTCGTCAAATGTTCCAGCATCTTCAACTGCCTGTTTCCACAAATAAACCATGTTATAAGCAGATTCTTGAGGATCAGCTACAACACGATCAGCTCCCCATCTTTTCTTGAAACTTGCGGCAAATTTCTTAGATGCAGGAGTATCAATTGACATCATGTAGTTCCATGCGCCGTAGTGACCTTCAAGGAACTCAGGACCAATTGTACTAATCTCTTCTTCAGCAATGGAATAGTTCATTACGTAGTATCCACTTGAAGGAGTAATACCTGCGTCTTGAATTTGTTTAAAGAATGCAACGTTTTGGTCACCATTAAGTGTATTAATGATTATTCCACCATCAGGCAACGCCTTTTTGATTTTTGAGATAATTGGAGCAACTTCAGTATTTCCTAATGGAAGGTAATCTTCTCCAACAACTTTACCTCCTAACTGTTTTACCTGAGCTTTTGTAATTGTATTAGAAGTTCTTGGGAAAACATAATCAGAACCTACAAGGAAGAAATCTCCACCAGCTGCAGGAGAACGCTTATACATGAAATCCGTAGCTGGTTCTGATTGTTGGTTTGGTGTAGCTCCTGTATAGAAAATGTTGTTAGAACATTCTTGGGCTTCATATTGAATTGGGTAGTAAAGGAAAGCATCTTTTGATTCGTAGACAGGTAACATTGCCTTTCTACTTGCAGATGTCCAACCACCAAATACGACAGGAACTCCGTCTTGGTCTATAAGTTTCTTCGATTTTTCAGCAAATGTAGGCCAGTCAGATGCACCATCTTCAACTATGTATTCTATTTTGTAGCTTTTGCCGCCAACTGTTACACCACCAGCAGCATTTATCTCTTCAATAGCCATTTTTTCGGTATCAACTAGTGTTGATTCAGAAATTGCCATTGTTCCAGATAACGAATGCAAAATACCAACGGTTACTGTGTCATCGAAACTTCCGGAGGTTCCACCTCCACCACATGAAGTTGCAGTGACAGCAAGTGAGGCAGTAGCTAATCCTGCCAAAATACGCCTTGAAATTCTCATGAATTAGGATAAATTAGGTAATTGACCCTCATTAGGGGGATAAAGTAAAAGTTATTAACGAGTGAGGATTCGTTTTGTATCAGTCGTAACTTTTTGTTGAATCCAATATATTATAAATGAACATTTTTCTAGTTTCGATTGTTGGGTATATGTGATTCTAAAAATTGAGTTATTTCTTCAACTCCTTTGCCGCTACTGAGGTTGGTAAAAAACCAAGGTTTCCCTTTTCTCATAAATTCCGTATCACTTTTCATAATATTTAAATCTGCACCAACCATATTTGCTAAGTCAATTTTGTTTATTAATAATAAATCTGACCTTGTTATTCCTGGTCCACCTTTTCTAGGAATTTTGTCTCCAGCAGATACATCAATCACATATATTGATAAATCTACAAGTTCTGGACTAAAACTAGATGCTAAATTATCACCTCCACTTTCTACAAAAACAAAATCTAAAGGATTATATTTATTTTCTAAATCTAAAACTGCATTTTTATTTAAGGAACAATCCTCTCTTATTGCAGTATGAGGACAACCCCCTGTTTCTACACCAATAATCCTACCTTCCTCTAAAACTTTTTTATTTATTAGAAAATTAGCATCTTCTTTGGTGTAGATATCATTGGTGACAACTGCTATCTCATATTTATTTTTCAGGCTTATGCATAGAGTCTCTAGTAATGCAGTTTTTCCTGAACCTACAGGCCCAGCAACTCCCACTCTCAATTTGCTGCTCATAAATTAATTTCTAAAAAGTTTTGTATAAAGGTCATTATGATTTTGTTGTGCCATAGCTAAACCTACATTGCCAAAATAGATGTCATCAATTTTTTTGTCCATAATTTCTTTTGAAATTTTTGAAATTATTTCTAATAAGTCTCTCTGAATTAATTGTGCTTTTGTTGAACCAATAGGAATAATCCTTAATGCTGCACTAAGTTGGTTTGCGCTCCACGCGTAGAAAAAATTCTCAACCATTTCTAATTTCGTAATTTCAAAACAATAACAAGCCCAACTCCACGCTAATGGCCAGGAGCTTTTCTTATTTTTTTCATATAAATATTCAAATCCAAATTCTTTTGTCAAATCAAAGAGAGATTTTGCCATTTGAGTTTGTTGTTCCCTCATTCCGACGGAGTCCTTTGATGAGAGGATCCACTTATCCAAACTCAATAGCTTTTGCAAATTATTTTTTAGATTTTTGCCGTCGCTTATCTCATTGAAAATATCAAAAAAGTCTAGTAAGAGTTTTGCATCTAGTTTGATCTGGCCAATTTTTAGTTCACTAATGATTAATTCTTTTACCGAAGTTGAGTCTTTTAAATTTTTATTATGAAGAAAACTCTCCATTCCCTCCGAATAACAAAATCCTCCAACTGGTAAGTTAGGGCTTATTAATAAATATTTTAATAGATGACTTTTACTCATGACTATGGGCACCTATTTCTGGAAAAAATTTTTTCTGGATATTAATGATGTCAACATTAAAACTTTTAAGCATATTTTCGATAACATAATCACTTTTTGTTAGAAGAATGTCTTCTTTGATTTCTACTTCTACGTGCCTATTTCCTAAATGATAAGAAGTTTTGATAAGCTCAATTTTAGAATTTGAACTTATTTCAATTAAATCTTCTGTTTTGGCAATTATCTCTACATAAAAATTGGAATCATTAGTTGAAAGAATATCTCCATCATTTAATTTGCCATTTCTAGGTAATTGTAAAATTATTTCTTGATCACAATCAGTTAATCTTTTACCTCGTAAAATTCTTCTTTCATCTGAACTTAAGGTAAGTTTTAAAAATGAACCTAATCTGGGTTTTTCCTTAATCCAATCAGTTACAACAATTTGTTTATTTATTCTCATAATCTAAATTTTTGGTTACTTTAATTTAGTAATTAAAGGAAACAATTTATGATAAAAACTTCATGGGAAGGTAATTGTTTCTTAAATTTTTTTAATAATAAAGCAAGTTTAGGAAATGTTGATAAAACAATCTTTAAATCTAAATCAACTTCTCCTTATAAGTTATTAAAGTCTGCTCATGATCAAGAAGGCAGATGCATTTTGCCTGTTCTACATACTGCAGGGGGGTTGGTAGGAGGAGATTTACTTGAGTTTGAAGTAAATCTTGAAAAAAACTCTAAGGTTTTGTTGACTACTACTTCTGCTCAGAAAGTATATGGATCAGTTGGAAGATCTAAAATCAATCCAAAAGGTAGTTTTTCAAAGCAAAAGAATCTCATAAACATTCTTGACAATTCTCATTTAGAGTATCTTCCCCAAGAAACAATTATCTTTGCAAATGGATTATACGATCAAAAGTTTAAAGTATCTATTTCAGAAACATCAAGTTTTTTATTTACTGATTTAATAAGACTTGGAAGATCTTCTTCTGGAGAGTCTATTGAAAGTGGAGTTTTTAGGTCAAAATTAGAAATTATGAGAAATAATGATTTATATGATGATTGGGAATATGTTGATCAAATTGAATTATCTAAGGCAAGTTATGTGGCCAAATCAGGCATGAATTACATGCCCGTTTTTGGATCCTTAATTTGGATTTGTGAAAAAGATTTTTCCAAATCAAAAATTAATAATCTAGTAGGAAATATAAAAAAAATTTTTAATGAAAGTGATAATAATTTATCAATTGGAATTCTTGAAAATGGAATCTCTGTAAGATTCCTAGGGAGTTCTTCTCAAGATGCTAGGAAATGTTTTTTTTGTATTTGGAAACAAATTAGGTCTATTTGTGGATTTTGTGAGCCAAAATATCAAGGTGTATGGCCTTTACAAGATTCTATGAATTATTAATTATGTTCAGAGAGAACCTTTTTTAAGATTTTATAGATTAATTTTTAATTATGCATCTTTCACCACAGGAAAAGGATAAATTATTGATTTTTTCAGCTGCTCTCTTAGCTGAAAGAAGACTTAAACGAGGTCTGAAGCTTAATTATCCTGAAACGATTGCTTTTTTAAGTTTTCAAGTTCTTGAAGGTGCTAGAGATGGGAAAAGTGTAAGTCAATTAATGTCTGAGGGAACTACTTGGCTTTCTAAATCACAAGTTATGGAGGGCATACCTGAAATGGTTGATGAAGTTCAAATAGAAGCTGTTTTTCCTGATGGTACCAAATTGGTTACTATTCACAATCCAATTAATTAATTATGAGTAAATTAATTCCTGGCGAAATAATCCCTGAAAAAGGAGAAATCGAATTAAATCTATTTAAGGAAGTTAAAACAGTAACCGTTTCTAATTCTGGCGATAGGCCTGTGCAAGTTGGATCTCATTATCATTTTTTTGAAGCTAATAAGGCTTTAATTTTTGATAGAGAAATAACATTTGGTATGCGTCTTGATATCCCCGCTGGAACAGCAATCAGATTTGAGCCAGGAGATACCACAGATGTCAAATTAGTTCCATATTCAGGTTTAAGAAATGTATATGGATTTAATTCGTTAGTTAACGGTTCTTTAGATTTTTAAAAATTATGTCCTATAAAATTGACAGAAAAACTTATGCTCAAACTTTTGGACCGACTACCGGGGATAGAGTAAGGCTTGCGGATACTGAACTTTTTATAGAAGTAGAGAAGGATTTAACTACCTACGGAGATGAAGTTAAATTTGGAGGTGGTAAAGTCATTCGAGATGGCATGGGACAGTCTCAAGTAACAAGAGGTGATGGGGCTGTAGATACCGTTGTAACTAATGCTTTGATAGTAGATTGGTGGGGAATAATTAAGGCGGATGTAGGATTAAAAGACGGGAAGATTTTTGAAATCGGTAAGGCTGGCAATCCTGATATACAAGATAAAGTTAATATTATTATTGGCGCCTCAACAGAAGTAATAGCAGGAGAGGGGCATATTCTTACTGCAGGATCAATAGATACCCATATACACTTTATATGTCCTCAACAAATTGAAACAGCACTAGCTTCAGGCATCACAACCATGTTGGGAGGAGGAACTGGACCTGCGACCGGTACTAATGCTACTACATGTACTCCTGGTTCTTTTCATATTTCTCGAATGCTTCAATCTGCAGAAGCATTTCCTATGAATTTAGGTTTTTTTGGTAAAGGAAATTCAACTAACGAGAGAAATCTTATTGATCAAGTTGAATCTGGTGCATGCGGATTGAAGCTTCATGAGGATTGGGGAACAACTCCATCCACTATAAATTCTTGTCTTAATGTCGCAGATAAGTTTGATGTTCAAGTTTGTATTCACACCGATACTCTAAATGAAGCAGGCTTTGTTGAAGATACCATCAATGCTATTGCAGGAAGAACAATTCATACTTTTCATACCGAAGGAGCAGGAGGAGGACATGCACCAGATATTATTAAAATTTGTGGAGAAAAAAATGTTCTTCCAAGTAGTACAAATCCAACAAGACCCTATACGAGAAACACGTTAGAGGAACATCTTGATATGCTAATGGTTTGTCATCATCTAGATTCTAAAATTCCAGAGGATATTGCGTTCGCCGAATCAAGGATCAGAAGAGAGACTATTGCTGCAGAAGATATCCTACATGACTTGGGTGCCTTCTCAATCATCGCTAGTGACTCTCAAGCTATGGGAAGAGTGGGTGAAGTGATAACAAGAACTTTTCAAACTGCTCATAAAATGAAAGTACAAAGAGGACCTCTATCTCAGGATTCTGATAGGAATGATAACTACAGAGTAAAGAGATATATTTCTAAAGTTACAATTAATCCTGCAATAGCACATGGTATTAATAAATATGTTGGGTCTATAGAAAAAGGAAAAATTGCAGACTTAGTACTGTGGAAACCTTCCTTTTTTGGAGTAAAGCCTGAATTAGTTGTTAAAGGAGGATCAATAGTTTGGTCCCAAATGGGCGATGCAAATGCTTCAATTCCTACTCCAGGTCCTGTTCACGGCAGACCTATGTTTGCAAATTTCGGTCAATCCCTAATTAAGAGTTCATTCACCTTTTTAAGTAGAAATTCAATTGATCTGGGTATTCCTAAAAAGTTAGGATTACAAAAAAATTGTATTCCTGTAGAAAATACAAGAAATATCAATAAATCACACTTAAAACTCAATAGTAAATTGCCAAATATTTCAGTTGACCCTCAAACTTATGAAGTTTTTTCAGATGGGGAACTCCTTACTTGTGAACCACTTGATGAAGTACCAATGGCTCAGAGATACTTTTTGCTTTAGAAGTTTTTAATTAATTCTTTTTCACTTACCTTTATATCTTTTGACCCGGCATTAGCTAAATCTTCATGCAGTTTGTTCTCACAAGATAGAACTCTAGACCAACTTGGTAACTGCTGTGTTGTTGGTGAGGCTAAGTAATCTTCAGTAGCAGGTCTCAATAATTTTGCAAATTTTTGGACTGACAACTCTTCTTCGTGCCTATCATATGGAAGTTGATTAACTGCTGAATCTAATCCAAATTGTTTTACCCGATCTTCTCCAACTCTTTTGTAAAGAACTTCTAAAGTTGCAAGTTGAGTGCTAGTTAAGGTCTCGGCTTGATGCTCCATAAGACCTCTTAAAACACTTGAAAGTATTTCTGTACACATTTTTTGCAATCCTTCTTTAGAAGAAACACCAATATTCTTATGTTTATGATCAAACAAACCTAGATCAACTTGGGCTATCTTGGAGGTTCTTACGTTTCTATAAACCTCAGATAATAAACCTATCTCTAAACCCCAGTCACAAGGTATTCTTAAATTCATAGCAAGATCTTTAGTGAAAGCAAACTCACCTGCTAATGGATATCTAAAAGATTGGAGATATTGTAAAAAGGGACCCTTTCCAACTAACTGCTCAAGACTTGCTAGTAGAGGTCCAACAAATAATCTTGTTGCTCTACCTTGTAATTGATTTGTTTCTAAAGACAATCTACTGTAAAAAGCTTTTACATAGGATATTCCATATGATTCATCTAGAAGTGGCAGTATCATCCTTGAAGGATACAACGGACTAAAAGTTCTTATATCAGCATCAAAAAGAGCTACAACATCTGATTTTCTAGTAGCAACTCCTATGCCTTGCCATACAGCCCAACCTTTACCCGGAGTTCCTAATAGTTCTAAGCCATTTTTTTCTTGGTTTTTTAAAAGCTCTATTACAGAAGGAGAATTAGTCCATTGAACATGAACTGGGAATGGCATTGACTCAAAAAATGACTTTGCTGCTTTAACTTGCTCAACAGTTTTTGCTGATAGAGCAATAACTAATTCATTTAAACCTGTAAGATTTTTTAAAACTTCTCTTATGTCTTTTAATGCTGGACGTTCAAATTCTTCAAATAAACAAGGAATCAATATACTTGTGGATCTTTTTTTAAGACTTTTGTTTAATTCTTTCAGTAAATCGCTAGTTACTCCGTATTCATGTATTGTTGTGATTAAACCTTGTTGAAAGTCCATTTTCTAATTGATGTGCAGAATAGTGTTAATACTTCGGTGATTTTTTCAAAGTGAAGCAAATTGATTCAGAGAAAAAATTAGATAGTTTAAAACTTTGTAAATTGTTAAAAACAATTTATTCAAATAATACTACAGAAGAAATTAATTTTATTTCAAATCAATTATTGCAGATTTTAGATAATTTCTCAGAGAAATCTGCTTATGAAGAAATAAACGAAAAAGAAAGGTGGAATGAATCGCATTCGGTTTTAATAACTTATGCAGATAGCATTTATAAAAATGGAGAGGCTACATTAATTACTCTTCGAGATATATTAGGGAAGCATTTTGGAAGTCTCTCTAAAGTTATACATATTCTTCCTTTTCTGAAATCCACAAGCGATGGGGGTTTTGCAGTCTCAAGTTATGATTACCTAGAAGAAAAATTTGGAGGTTGGGATGATCTGAAAAGCATTTCCAGAAATCATATTTTGATGGCTGATTTGGTACTAAACCATGTTTCATCGTCCCACCTTTGGGTTCAGCAATTTATTAAATCCAAAGAACCAGGAATATCAAATGTTTTCTCACCGGAACAAAATCTTGATTGGTCAAATGTAGTTAGACCAAGAAGTTCATCCTTATTTTCGCAAATAAATACCGAAGAAGGTCCCAAACAAGTTTGGACAACTTTTGGTCCAGATCAAATTGATGTGAATTGGCATAATCCAAAAATGACTATTGAGTTCTTAAATTTAATTATTACTTATTTATCAAATGGGATTAAATGGTTAAGACTTGACGCTGTGGGTTTTATTTGGAAGGAATCAGGTACAACTTGTTTACATTTGCCAAAAGCACATTCAATTGTAAAAACTCTAAGAATTCTTTTAAATAACCTTCTTGACGATGGAGTTTTAATAACTGAAACTAATGTTCCTCAGAAGGAAAATTTATCTTATCTTATTCCAGAAGATGAAGCCCATATGGCATATAATTTTCCATTGCCTCCTCTTCTTCTTGAGGCAATAATTACTTCAAGAGCTGATATCCTTAACTCATGGATTTTTGATTGGCCAAATTTACCTGATGATACTACTCTTTTTAATTTCACTGCATCACATGATGGCGTTGGGTTAAGAGCTCTTGAAGGTCTAATGAATGAGCAGAGAATTAAAGATTTATTAATTAATTGTGAGAAAAGAGGAGGACTGGTAAGCCATAGACGTTTATCGAATGGGGATGATAAACCTTATGAATTAAATATTAGTTGGTGGAGCGCAATGGAAGATTCTAGTAGAGACTCTAATCGATTTCAATTTGAGAGATTTATTTTGACTCAATTATTAGTAATGGCTCTAAAAGGTGTTCCTGCGTTTTATTTGCCAGCCTTATTAGCTTCCGAAAATGATATCAAAAGATTCTCTATGACAGGTCAAAGAAGAGATCTCAATAGAGAGAAATTTAAATCAGATAATCTTTTATCTGTTTTCAATAATCCTGAATCCAATGCTAATAAAAACTTAAAATATCTTCGCAATGCTATGGATGTTAGGTCAGAATTAAAACAATTCCATCCTCGTTCAAAAATGGAATGTTTGTCTAAAGGTAGAAGTGATATTGTTGTTATCAAAAGAGGAATCGGCCCAGAGTCTGTTTTTGCAATTCATAATATGACTGAAAATAAAATAAATTATCAATTGAATGATAATGATCTTCCAGAATTAATAGGTCATAATTTAAATATGCGAGATTTTTTAACATCTAACAAATACAGTTGGAAAAATATTAGTCTTGATCCATTTCAAGTTATTTGGCTTAGTTCTTTATAAATGATTGAAAATTCTTCTCTTTGGATTGTGAGTGATGTAGATGGTACTTTAATGGATCATTCGTATGATTTAACACCTGCTAAAGAAACTATAAAATACCTACAAAAATTATCCATACCTGTAATTCTTTGTACAAGCAAGACAGCTGCTGAGGTAAAAGTCATCAGAAATGATCTGAACTTATCGGATCCTTATATTGTTGAAAATGGTGCTGCGATATATGGTGAATCTCTTAAAAAGGTTAATGGAAAAATAATTCTTGGCCAAAAGTATGAAATTCTTGAAGAAATCTTGAATTTTATTTCTAAAGAAATTGATTATAAACTTATTCCTCTTAATAATCTCACTGATCAAGAAGCAACTCAGCTTACAGGCTTAAAAGGTAACTCATTGAACTTAATGCGTGATAGAAATTGGAGTATGCCTTTTTTAAATCCGCCAAGTTTTTTAGAAGAGAAAATTAATATTTGTTGTAAAAAGTTCAAGGTAGATATTTTTAAGGGGAATAGGATGAGTCATTTATTATCTAATAATTCTAATAAAGGAAAAGCAATAAATGCTCTTAAAGAATATTCAAACCTCCAAAATATTCAAATCATAGGTTTGGGAGATTCTCCTAATGATTTGCCTCTACTTTTAAATTCAGATATTAGAGTTGTTATTCCTGGAATAGATGGACCCAACTTAAACTTATTAGATCAATTAAAAGATTTGGAATTTACTTTGGCTTCTGAACCAAATGGATATGGTTGGAAAAATGAAATCAATAAATTAATAAATAAGCTAGAGCTAATTTAGAGACGTGAAAGATTTAGATATTAATTTTCCTCTTGATAAATTTGAAAAATTAATTATTGATATTGGTTGGACATCCTTGGATGATTGGTTAAATTTTTGGAATTATAAAAAAAATATACTTTCAATTGATCAATATTGGAATAATAAAGTAAATGATGATTGGATTTGGGGTCTAGCTTTACCTCTTTTGTCTCAGGCTTATAAATTTCATAATAATTTTTCTGATCGAAAAATAATTGGTATCTCAGCTCTACCTGGAACAGGTAAAACAACTTTAGGTAAATGGCTTGAAGCAATATCATTAAAATTAAATTTCAAAATTGCTGTTATTTCAATAGATGATTTTTATCTCCCTTCAGATGAAATGAAATTAGCAATTAAGAATAATCCTTGGAATGTCTCAAGAGGTTTTCCTGGTAGTCACTCAGTAAATTTAATGCATGACAAATTATTAAATTGGAAAATAAATGGAGAATTAAATGTACCTGTTTTCGATAAATCATTAAGAAATGGCTTAGGAGATAGATCTCATTGGAGATTAGATAATCCTGATTTATTAATTATTGAAGGGTGGTTTTTAGGTATAGAGCCTATATTTATTGATATTAATAATCAACCCATGAATTCATTAGATTTAAGTGCTCATGAATCTTCTTATAGATGTAATATTCAGAGTAATCTAATTAAATACTTAGATGTTTGGAGTTTGATAGACAATATTTGGCATTTAAAGCCAATAAGGTTTGAATATATGAATATGTGGAAGTCAAATCAAGAAAAAGAAATGTTTTTAAAAAAAGGAAACGCCCTTCAAGATGAAAAATTATCTAATTTCTTGAGAATGCTTAATGTTTCTATTCCTCATAATAGTTTTGATGTTATGAATTCTTATGCGTTGTTATTAATTGATCAAGGTAGAAATTTAGTTGAAGTTAAATTAAATTAAATTACTTTTTAAGAATTCTTTTTTAAGTAATTCTTTATACATTTTTTGTAGCCTTAAATAGTGTTTAATTATATATATTTTTGTTGTTTAGAGATGGTTGAGTTTTCTTACAGAAATGAAGGTTGTAGAATGGTTGTCTTGAGATGTATTGGCCCATCAAATTTCTTTTTAGAGAGAGCTTTATTCCCAACTGACATTCTTACTTTTATGGCTCCAAATGATTCAAGAGTAGAAATCTGGGGAAATGAATTGTATGGCCCTAAGTTGGAGGAAAGAATAAGAATTTCTGCTGATAACGAAGATTCCACATTAGTGGCATAGAAAAGAAATACTTTAATTGTCTTCGACTCATAATTTTTTACAAATACCTTTTTTTTATTGATATTATCAAACTAGTTTAGGTTCTAGTGATGTCTTTTTTTTCTTCCTTTGCAGTTGGTGGATTTGTTCCATCTGCAGCTATCGCGGGAGTGTTACTTTTAGTTGGTTTAGGTGCCTTCTTTTATCTTGGGATCAAGGGTCCAACGGATTATTAAATCTATGTTTAATTAACAGACGGTTATTTTAAATTTTTAATAACTTTATTAGTTTTTCTTCTTAATTATGGATTTAACAACGATTTTATTTGTTTTGAGTTTGCCATTTGTATTGTTAACAGTTTACTTTGGCACGAAAAATGATTTTTACGAAAGTGAAAATTATAAGGGTGATGGTTGTGCCCACGATGTTAAAAGATAGCTTTATTTTTTATCACCGCCAAAGACACAAGTCCATTTGCTATCAAAATGCCAAACAGGTTTGTATATTTCATTTGTAATTTTTTCTCCAGCCTTGTTACATGTATCTAAATCTTTCATTGGAATAGAATGTAAAGTGGGACTAGTTATACCACTTACTTCTGGTCTTCCTCCGGGCCCTTGTCTATATGTTCCTATTATTAACCAATAATTGGCTTTTGCAGAATTAGTAAAAAAGGATATAGAAAAAAGAAATAATAGTATTAAAAAAGATTTTTCTTTCATTGATTTATATTAGCTTTTAGTTAATAAATGTAAATTGTATTTTATAAATTGCTATTAATTACTTAAGTAACTTTATAAGTTTTTGGAATATTTTAAATTTATTTTATTTGGTTTAATTCAAGGTTTAACTGAATTTATTCCTGTAAGTAGCACTGCTCATTTAAAAGTCGTATCCCTTTTTTTTGGAATTGATGATCCAGGCCATTCTTTATCTGCAATTATCCAACTTGGAAGTGTTTTTGCATTATTTTGGTATTTTAGGAATGATATTTTTAAATTCAAAAGTCAATTTTCAAAACAAATCTTTTTTAATTATTTGCTTCATGAAAGGTTATTAAAGTCAATTTTGATTGGCACTATTCCAATAGTTCTTCTTGGTGGAAGCATAAAATTATTTGTTCCTTATTTTTTTGATAAGTTTCTTCGTTCAAATTTATCAATAGCTTTAGTTTCGTTCTTTATGGCTATTTTCATGTACATAGCAGATAGTAAAAAAAAAGGTTTTATAAATTTAAAAAATCATAATTATTCAGATAGCTTTTTGATAGGTCTTACTCAAGCCTTTGCAATTTTTCCTGGTGTCTCAAGATCTGGTGTTACTATTTCTACTGCTTTAGTATCAGGTTGGGAAAGAGGTGATGCTGCAAAATTTTCATTTCTTTTAGGCATTCCTGCAATCTCTATTGCCGCTATTGTTGAGTTTGTTTCTTATTTTGATGAACTTTTTTCTTTTAGTTTTTATCCTCTAATTGTTGGCTTGATTACGACATTTGTAACTTCTTTATTTACTATCGATTTATTATTAAACTATTATTCTTCAAATGGTTTGAAAATTTTTATTATCTATCGTGTTCTATTTGGTGTTGTAATTCTCCTGAATTTATAATTCATTGTTAAAAAAATAGCAATTATGTTAACGTTTAAAAAATTTAATGTCTAATGAATATTTTTTTATCGTTTCAGCTAGGTGAAGTTGAAGTTTCAAACCTTACTTTAGTTGTTTTAGCTTTTTTTTCATCTTTTACTTTCATAGCTGTAGGCATAAGCTCATATAAACTATATAAATCCCTTATAAATGATGATGATAAGTAATCGGAACGGCGGGATTTGAACCCACGACCCCCACTACCCCAAAGTGGTGCGCTACCAAACTGCGCTACGCCCCGTTTTATTACTATAAAGATTAGATGGTTTTAAATGTTATTTTTTATAGGATTGTTATCAGATCTCAATACGCACTTATCAATTTCCCAATTAAAGTTTTTCCAAATATATTCTTTTAATTTGTAATTACTTCCAGTAAATTCTCCCAGCTTAACTTTTGTAGGTGAAGCGGAACAGTACTGCCTGCTGCCTTCTGATGCAAGATATTGTTGATGGTAATCTTCTGCGTAATAATAAGTATCAATCATTTTTATTTCAGTTTCAATTAACCCAAGGTTTTTTTTATTAAGCTCTTTTTGATATTGTTCTTTAGTGGCTAAAATGATTTCTTTGTTATTTTCATTTTTAAAATAAATCGCTGACCTATATTGAGTACCCATATCATTACCTTGTCTATTTTTTTGTGTAGGGTCATGACATTCCCAAAACATTTTCAATAAATCACTTATATCTATTTCACTTTTATCCCAGATAACTCTTACGACTTCTGAATGACCAGTTAAACCTGAACATACTTCATAATAAGTTGGGTTACTTTTATCACCGCCTGCATAACCTACTGAGGTTGTCACAACTCCTGGAAGTTTCCAAAAACATTTTTCAGCTCCCCAGAAACAACCACAACCAAATATAATTTCGTCTTCTTTATCATTAGGATCTTTTTTAATATCTGTTTTTAATATTTTATGAGTTGAGTTGGCACCATTATTTGAAGTAGAATCTTCATTATTCATAATGTTTTTTAGGAATTCAAACATAACTTAAATTTTAATATCATAAATTAAATATTATTTTTAGTGTTTAACAATATTAGTTGCTAGTTCTCTCTCCCAGAGTTGTTTATAAAGCCCATTCTGTTTTACTAAATCTTTATGATTACCTTCTTGTACTATTTCTCCTTTGTTCATTACTAAAACTCTGTCACAAGTAGCAGCAACCGATAGTTGGTGACTAATCATCAAAATTGTTTTACTACTTCTCTCTCGCATTTCATCAATTATTATTGCGGCTGTTTTATTGTCTACGCTTGCTAAAGCATCATCAAGAACCACAATAGGGGAGTTTACAAGTAATGCTCTCCCAAGTGCTGTTCTTTGCCTCTGCCCACCACTAAGTGTAATACCTCTTTCACCAACAATTGTTTTAAACTTTTGAGGGAAATTATTGATGTCATCAATTATCCCTGCCTTTTTAGCACTTTCTTTGACTAATCCCACAGTAGCTTTGGGTTTTCCATAACGTAAGTTTTCAGAGATTGTAGAGGTAAATAGGAATGCTTCTTGTGGAACGATAGCAATATTTTTTCTAAGATCTTCTAATTTTATAGTTTTTATATCAATATCATCTAAAAATAATTTACCATCTGGAATTTCAATAGTTCTTCCAAGACACTTTGCAAGTGTTGTTTTACCACAACCCACAGGGCCAACTATTGCTATAAGTTCTCCAGGATAAATTTTAATATTGAGATTATTTAATGAGTTAAATTTTGATCTTGGATATTTGATCGTTAGGTTTTTTGCTTCTATCAATCCTTTTACTTTTTTCTTTAAGTATTTAGTGTTTTTTCCATCTAAAATATTTGGTTTGTTCTGCAGGATTTCTTCTACACGATCTAAACTTACCTGTCCGAGTTGAAAAGTGTTCAATGTAAAACCTAAGAGAGCTGTAGGGAAAACAAGCCTCTCGACATAAAGAATTAAAGCGACTAAACCACCTATTGAAATGAATCCACTCTCTAGTTGAAAGGTTCCTAGTCCTAATAAAATTAGTAATGAAATTGAGGAGATACCTTGTAGCAATGGAAATAAGGTACTTGCTGTTCTTGCAAGTTTTATCGCAGAATTACGATAAGCTTTATTATGAATGCTAAATTCTTTCTTTTCTGCATTTTCTTGTGCATAAATTTTGATAGAGCTTATTCCTGAAAGATCTTCTTGTATTAAATCACTAAGTTTTGATAATGACTCTTGTTGAGCCTTTCTTTGGTTAACCATTCTACCGCCGAATAAACTTACAATTCCAAGTATTAATGGAAAAATCATTAAAGCGGATATTGTTAATGTTTTATTAATCGAAAACATTGATGGAATAGTTAATGTATAAGCTAAGACAATGTTGCATAGACTTAAAACAGTAAAACCTAAAAGCCTTCTAATATTTTCAACATCGCTTGTGGCTCTACTAATAATGTCACCACTACCTTTTTTTTGTATCCATTCTGGGTCTTGAATAAGCAAATGATCGAAAAGTTTTTGACGAAGATTTACTTCAACCTTTCTACCTATACCAAAGACAATCTGTCTTGAAAATAGTCTGATTAAACCCATACAAGTTGCCAATAATATTAACCACAAAGATTTAGAAATCACAAAATCAGAAGAAAAACCATTTTGTAATTGGTCAATTATGTTTTTTACTTCTAGGGGTATTACCACGCTCAAAATATTCACTAAAAGTAGAGCTATTGCTCCATATAAAAATTCTTTTTTGTAAGGTTTTAAATATTTGAATATAACTTTAAATTTTAAATTTTTCATTTAATTTTGCCGATATGATTAAGATAATGTTTCATTTTTAAATATGTGAGCTAATTTTATAAATGATTTAGTATTTATCTTATGAGTAACGATCAAACTCATCCATTACATACAACTGACAAGAATACTATAGATTCTCTTATCACTAAAGAAAATCCAGAAGATCTTGACTTTATTAATCTCGCTAGATTGATAAACCGGTATAAGAATTTCCCTGGTGAAGTTGAAATTAAAAATGATATTGAAAAAATTTTAAAGTTTTGGAAAATTACTGAAAATGAACTTTTCTCAAAAACGAAAAATATTTGGTCAAAAAGTTTCAGGCCCATTAATACAAATAAAGATTTAGTTGGGTCAGGTTTTGATACTTCAAATTGAACTTTAATTATTTCATATTCATATTCATCAAAAAATAAATGTCTTCTGATCTGTCAAACGCTGAAATCCTAAACATTTTGTTAGAAGGGAAAAACCTCGATGCTCTAATTTCTAGATCTTTAATGCAAAGATGGCTTAATGATGAAATATCTGATGTACAAACAGGAGCTTTTTTGAGTGCTTTGAGAGCTAAGGGTTGTACAGGAGTCGAATTGTCTTCTATGGCTCAAGAACTTTTAAATGTTTGCGAATTGCCAGTTGCAAGGCCTACCAATTATTTGGTAGATACTTGTGGCACAGGAGGCGATGGAGCTAATACATTTAATATTTCTACTGCGGTTGCATTTGTGGCAGCATCATGTGGTGTGAAGATTGCTAAACACGGTAATAAAAGTGCTAGTGGAAAAGTTGGCTCAGCTGATGTTTTGTTAAATCTTGGTTTAAATTTAAATTGTTCATTAGAAAAAGTAATCTCTGCCGTTAATGAAATTGGTATTACTTTTTTGTTTGCACCTGTTTGGCATAAATCCCTAGTAAAACTAGCTCCTTTAAGAAAGGACCTAGGAATTAGGACTGTATTTAATCAACTAGGACCATTGGTAAATCCTTTGAGGCCCAATGCGCAAGTTTTGGGTGTTGCTTCTGAGGACCTTTTAGAACCTATGGCAAGTGCTCTATTAAAAATGGGAATGAATAGAGCAATAGTAGTTCATGGTTCTGGTGGTCTCGATGAGGCTTCACTTCAAGGTGAAAATAAATTAGTTTTCGTTGAAAAAGGTGAATTGCAATTTTCAAAAATTAATATTTCTGATTTTAAACATGAAAATATTTCAAACGAAAAACTAGTGGTTTCTAATAGTGACTCAAGCGAAGAAATATTAAAGTCTGTTTTAAGTGGTTATGGACAAAAATCCCATAAGGATGTTGTCGCCTTGAATGCTGCTCTAGTTCTATGGGTGGCAGGAATTGAGGATGATTTACATGATGGATTTAATAAGGCTTTATTTTCAATTAATAAAGGCAATCCTTGGAATAATTTTTTACTCTTAAAAGAGTATTTATCTGCAGATGAATTGATTTCAATTTAATGATTAGTCCTTATAAAAAAAATGCAAAATTAGTTTTAAGCAATGGAATTGTATTTCCTGGATTTTCTTTTGGAGCTTCCGGTACTGCCGTTGGAGAAATAGTCTTTAATACAGGAATGACTGGTTATCAAGAAGTTATTACTGATCCAAGTTATTTTGGACAAATATTAACATTTACCTATCCAGAAATAGGAAATACTGGTACTAATCTTGAAGATTCAGAATCTGAAAATAGTATCAGAGGAATAATTGTGAGAAATTATTCGTCTAATAATAGTAATTGGAGATCTCTAAAGAATTTTAATCAATGGTTAATTGATCGAAACATCATAGGTCTTTTTGGTATTGATACTAGAGCTCTTGTGAAAATTTTAAGATCAAATGGTTCGATGAATGGAGTTCTTACCTCTGAAGATAAAACTGTAGAAAATTGTTTAGAGATAATCGATCACACCCCAAAAATGGAGGGATTAAACTTGGCAAAATTAGTTTCAACAAAAAAAGAATATTCATGGAAAAAACATACAGAAACAGATTTTGATGTCAGAAAAATATATTTTGATAAGGCTAAAAAACTAAAAATAGTAGCAATTGATTTTGGAATAAAAAATTCAATTTTAAATAGACTTGTCTCCCATGGGTGTGAAATTTTAGTTTTACCTTTCCGATCTACTTTAGATGATGTTTTATCACATAATCCTGATGGTATTTTCTTCTCAAATGGCCCAGGTGATCCTTCTTCTGTTTCTGAAGGTATAGATTTAGCAAGAGCACTTATTGAATACGGAGAAATACCTATGTTTGGAATATGCCTTGGCCATCAAATATTTGGATTAGCTTTAGGTGGTTCTACATTTAAACTTCCTTTTGGGCATCGTGGATTAAATCATCCTTGTGGAATAGATAATCAAATTGAGATAACTAGTCAGAATCATGGTTTTGCAATTGACCCTGACTCTCTCTCAATGGACATAGTTAAAATAACTCACTACAACCTTAATGATAATACTGTCGCTGGATTGGAAGTTAATAATAAGCCTATATTTAGTGTTCAATATCATCCAGAAGCAGGACCTGGGCCACATGATTCAGATTATTTATTTAAAAAATTTGTTTCTCTAATGTTAGAAAGATGTTGACATATTGATATCTTTTGATTTGATAATTACATTTGATGAATTAATTTTTTGGAGGAACTAGATCATAGAAGATTTCCAGAAGCTAACTGTTTCTTTAAGAGGAAACCTCGAAGTAAAAACAAACATAATTGTTTTTACTTTTAAAGGCCAACTTGATGCCTTCTCAGAAAAACAATTTAAGACTTTTGTTACTAATAATTTAAAAAATGAGTTCCCATTCATTATTGATCTTACAAAAATTGATTTTCTAGATTCATCGGGCCTTGGCGCTCTTGTTCAGACTGCTAAAGAATGTAAAAAGTTGAAATTAGGTTTCTCAGTTGTTGGCAATTCAAGAGTTGCTCAAACAATTAAACTAGTGCGGTTAGGCGATTTTCTTAATTTAAAGTCGACTCTTGAAGAAGCATTAACCTTTCTAGAAAATTGAATTACTGGATTCAAAACTTGGTTCCCTATGGATCTCCTGAAGAAATCGGGGTTATTCAACTTGCTTGGCTTGGGGATTCAGTATGGGAACTTCATCAAAGACTAAGACATGTTCATTTCCCTTTGAAATCAAAAGAACTCCACTTATCAGTGGTAAACGAAGTAAAAGCAAACTCTCAATCAAAATCTTTAAGTCAAATAGAACATTTATTAAACGCTAATGAAATTGATTTGATTCGGCGTGCTAGAAATAAGACTAAGAGATACCCAAAATCTTCAGATCCAAGTATATACTCCAGAGCAACTGGTTTTGAAACTCTGATAGGTTGGCTATTTCTTAAAGATCCTCAAAGATTGTCAACTCTTTTTGAATATCTTGAAATTAATATTTAATGAAATTATGAATAACTCATCTAAAAACAATTATTCTGGAAAAAATAATAAGCAATATAAAAAAAATTCTAATTTTTACTCTAAGAGTACAAGTTCCTCTAATAAAAATAATAGATTTTCGAACAACTCTTTAAAAAATAAGATTGAAAACAAATTTAATGAGGGTGATAAAAATAATGGTAATTTTTCACCAATAAAAAGAAGAAAGCCTATTAATAAATCTAATGTTGAAGTTCCTAACAAAGCTTCTGATAATTATCAGAATTTTTCTAATAAAAGAAATTTTGATGATTGGATATGGGGAAAACATTCAGTTTTTGAGGCTCTCAATAGTGAAAGAGCAATTAATAGGATATGGTGTACTTCAGAAATCTTTTCTTCAGAGAAATTCTATATTTTACTCAAAAACTTTAAATCTAAAGGTGTCCTAATCGAAGAAGTATCTTGGAACAGGCTTTCGCAATTGACTTTTGGTGCTTCACATCAAGGTGTTGCTTTGCAATTAGCATGCTCTAAAACAATATCGCTAGAAAAATTAATTGATTTTTCTAAAAGAAACTCAGCTAATCCGATTATTCTGGCCTTAGATGGAATTACTGATCCACATAATGTTGGAGCAATTATTAGATCAGCAGAGGCATTTAATTGCAAAGGTATCATCATTCCTCAAAGAAGATCTGCTGGTCTAACTGGAACAGTTGCCAAAGTCGCTGCAGGTGCTTTGGAGCACTTGCAAGTAAGTAGAGTGGTTAATTTAAATAGAGCACTAGAAGAGTTAAAGAAAAATGGTTTTCTTGTTATTGGTTTATCTGGAGATGGTCAATTATCTATTTCAAAATTTAATGAAAATTCTCCCTTGGTTGTTGTAGTTGGGGCAGAGGATAAAGGTATTTCTTTGCTTACTCAAAAAAAATGCGATTTCCTATTAAGGATTCCCCTTAAAGGTAAAACATCAAGTTTAAATGCTTCTGTCGCAGCGGCAATATCACTATTTCACTTAACTTGTAAATAATTTTTTTTGTTAATATTAACTTTATTAAATTTTATATTAAATATTGTTGTTTCAATACATTTATGTACTTAATGGTAAATTATTGAATTTTTCCTACAAAATTGTATAGAATTTAACAAGAATTGCTGGTCCATTGAGACCAATTAAATTGATTAGAAACTTTGGAAACAAACTCGGATTAGCTTGGTGGGCTAAAATAGAGACAGAACAACCCCGTACAACTTACTGGTATGGCCCATTTATTACAAAACGAAGTTTAAAGGAAAATATGTCTTCATTTATCAAAGACCTTTCCAATGAAGGCTCTAAAAATATTAAGCATATTTTAGTTCGCTGCAAAAAAGAGGAACCACTAACTATTTAATAATTTTAATATAAAGAACTTGGTTTACAAATGAATTTTAATTCTTTAAGAAAAGAAATTAATAGTAGAAATGCCTCTGTCAAAGAATTAGTAATAGATATATTTTCAAAAATTGATTCTAAAGATCCTGAAATTAATTCATTTATTTGTACTACTAGAGATAACGCAATTTCTCAAGCGGAAAATATTGATAAATTAATTCAAAATCAAGAAATTCTTCCTCCTCTTGCAGGTATGCCAATAGCAATTAAGGATAATATTTGTACAAAGGGAGTTGCAACTACTTGTGCAAGTAAAATGCTCGAAGGTTTTGTTGCTCCTTATGAATCCACAGCTTCAAATAAATTATGGTCTTCAGGTTGTATTTGTTTAGGTAAAACAAATTTAGATGAATTTGCAATGGGTAGTTCAACAGAAACCTCTGTGTTTGGTGTCACTTCAAATCCTTGGGATATTAATAGAGTGCCAGGAGGTAGTTCAGGAGGCAGTGCTGCTTCAGTTGCCGCTGGATTTGCTGCTGCAGCCATAGGATCTGATACTGGAGGATCAATAAGGCAACCAGCTTCCTTTTGTGGCGTTGTAGGACTTAAACCTACTTATGGAAGAGTAAGCAGATGGGGATTAGTAGCATTTGCTAGCTCACTTGATCAGATTGGTCCAATCACCAATACTGTCTCAGATGCTGCTGAAATCCTTTATTCAATATCGGGGAAAGATCCCTTAGATTCAACATGTCTTGATAAAACTGTTCCAAATTATTTGAACGATTTAAATAAACCAATAAATAATTTAAAAATTGGAATTATTAAAGAATGTTTTCAACATCCAGGACTTAATCCTGAAGTTAAAGAATCCGTGCTCTCTGGAGTTGAGAGATTCAAAACTTTAGGAGCTGAAATTATTGATATTGAGTGCCCTAGGTTTAACGATGGAATAGCGACATATTATGTAATTGCACCATCTGAAGCATCTGCTAATTTAGCTAGATACGATGGTGTTAAATATGGTTACAGATCAAATAAAGGTTCTAATCTTTTTGATATGACCTCAAAAAGCAGAGCTGAAGGTTTTGGAGATGAAGTGCAAAGAAGAATTTTGATTGGCACCTATGCTTTGTCAGCTGGATACAGTGATGCTTATTATAAGAAAGCTCAAAAAGTTAGAACTTTAATAAGAAAAGATTTTAATAATGCTTTTAATAAAGTAGATATTTTATTAACTCCGACATGTCCAACTACCGCTTTTTTAAAAGGAGATTTTGTCAATGATCCACTTTCAATGTATTTGTCAGATCTCTTAACTGTACCCGCTAATTTAGCGGGACTCCCTGCTATCAGTATTCCCTGTGGCTTTGATTCGAAAGGATTGCCTATAGGACTTCAACTAATAGGTAATGTTTTGGAAGAAAATATAATATTGAATGCAGCAAATATTTTTGAAATTGATGCTCAGGTCATCAAGAAAAAACCATTATTCTAAAACTGTATTAATAATTAATTTGTAATCATAAAGTATAGACCTTTTAGAATTTTTCTCTATCTTATATATATAAATTGATTGGGTATGGGTTTCGTTTCGCTTCATAATCATAGTGACTACAGTCTGCTTGATGGTGCAAGTCAAATTTCTAAAATTGTTGATAGAGCTTGTGATCTTGGAATGGACTCTATTTCTCTAACTGATCATGGTGTTATGTATGGAGTTCTTGATTTAGTCAAGAAGTGTAAAGAGAAAGGTATAAAACCTATTATTGGAAATGAAATGTATGTGATTAATGGTTCTATTGATGATCCTCAACCTAAAAAAGAAAAAAGATACCACTTGGTAGTTTTGGCAAAAAATCATACTGGCTATAAAAATCTCGTAAAGTTGACAACCATTAGTCATTTAAATGGAATGAGAGGCAGAGGTATTTTTTCTAGACCATGTATTGATAAATTTCTTTTAGATAAATATAAGGAAGGCCTTATAGTTTCTACAGCTTGTCTTGGTGGAGAGATTCCTCAAGCTATTTTGAAAGGCAGAATTGATATTGCAGAGGATATTGCTCTTTGGTACAAAAAATTATTCAGAGATGATTTTTATCTAGAGATACAAGATCACGGTTCTATTGAGGATCGAATTGTTAATGTTGAAATATTAAAAATTGGAAAGAAGCATCATATAAAAGTCATTGCTACCAACGATGCTCACTACATATCAAATATGGATGTTGAATCACATGATGCTTTACTTTGTGTATTAACAGGAAAACTCATAAGCGATGAAAAAAGATTGAGATATACCGGTACAGAATATATTAAAGGTGAAAATGAAATGCTCGAACTTTTTAAAGATCATATTGATGATGAATCAATTAAAGAGGCTGTAAACAATACAGTAGAGATTTCGCAAAAAATTGAATTATTTGATTTATTTGGTAAATATAGAATGCCAAAATTCCCTGTTAATGAAGAAAAAGATTCATTCTCTCTACTAATACAATTATCAAATGTAGGTCTTTTAAAAAGACTTAAAAAGAAAGATCTTTCAGAAGTTGATGAGATTTATAAAAAAAGACTATCTTCGGAATTAAAAATTATAAAAGATATGGGTTTCCCAGATTATTTTTTGGTTGTTTGGGACTATATCAAATTTGCTAGAGATAACTCTATCCCAGTAGGACCTGGCAGAGGTTCTGCTGCTGGCTCACTAGTAGCCTATGCTCTTCAAATTACAAATATAGATCCTGTTCAGCACGGATTATTGTTTGAGAGATTTTTAAATCCTGCCAGAAAGTCTATGCCAGATATTGATACGGACTTTTGTATTGATCGGAGAAATGAAGTTATTGATTATGTAACTAATCGATATGGAGAGGATAAAGTTGCGCAAATAATTACTTTCAATAAGATGACTTCTAAGGCAGTTTTAAAAGATGTTGCTAGGGTTCTAGATATTCCTTATGGAGAGGCGGATAAATTGGCTAAGTTAATACCGGTTGTAAGAGGTAAGCCTTATAAACTTAATGAAATGATTGATACAAATTCTCCTAGCCAAGAGTTTAGAGACAAATATACTAATGACAAGAGGGTGAAAAGATGGATTGATTTGGCTTTAAGAATTGAAGGTACTAATAAAACATATGGAGTTCATGCTGCAGGAGTTGTTATTGCATCGGATCCTCTCGACGAACTTGTACCTCTTCAAAGGAATAATGATGGACAAATAATTACCCAATATTCTATGGACGATATTGAATCACTTGGATTATTGAAAATGGATTTCTTGGGTCTTAAAAATCTTACAATGATTGAAAAGACAGTCTCTTTGATTAACCAATCTACTGGAAAGTCAATAAATATTGATGAATTACCTCAAAATGATTATAAAACTTTTGAACTAATTGGGAGAGGAGATCTTGAAGGGATATTTCAACTTGAATCTTCGGGCATGAAGCAGGTCGTAAAGGACTTTAAACCTAACTCTCTTGAGGATATTTCATCTATCCTTGCTCTTTATAGACCTGGACCTCTTGATGCTGGCCTTATACCTAAATTCATAAATCGAAAAAATGGGAACGAAAAGATTGATTTCCCTCATCCTTTTATTAAGTCAATTCTTACCGAAACTTATGGGATTATGGTTTACCAGGAACAAATCATGAAAATAGCGCAAGACTTGGCAGGCTATTCTCTAGGTGATGCTGATTTACTTCGAAGAGCAATGGGAAAAAAGAAAGTATCAGAGATGGTAAAACATAGGAATATTTTTGTAAACGGCTCAATGAATAAGGGTGTAAATGAGAAATTGGCAAATGATCTTTTTGATCAAATGGTTTTATTTGCTGAATATTGTTTTAATAAAAGCCATTCCACTGCCTATGGTGCAGTAACTTATCAAACAGCATTTTTAAAAGCCCATTTTCCTGTTGCGTATATGGCAGCACTTTTAAGTGTAAATTCTGGTTCCAGTGACAAGATGCAAAGATATATTTCTAATTGTTATTCGATGGGCATTGAAGTTATTTCTCCAAGCATAAATTTTTCTGGAATTGATTTTACTATAAAGAATAATCAGATTTTATTTGGACTTTCTGCAATTAAGAATTTAGGAGATTCTGCTATAAAAAATATAATTGAAAATCGAAATAATTATGGATGTTTTAAGTCATTATCCGATTTGTGCGATCGTTTACCATCTAATGTTCTAAACAAAAGAAATCTTGAATCTCTAATTCATTGTGGAGCATTAGATGAGTTTTCCATTAATAATAATAGAGCTCAATTGTTGTCAGATCTTGAGCATGTAGTTGAATGGGCTTCCTCTAGAAATCGAGATAGATTGTCCGGTCAAGGCAATCTATTTGACTCTAAAGATGAATTTACAAATGTAGCATTTTCAGATTCACAATTAGCTAAAGTTGATGATTATTCACTTGTTGAAAAGTTAAAATTAGAAAAACAACTTTTAGGATTTTACTTATCTGATCATCCTCTAAAACATTTATCTAAGCCAGCAAAACTTGTATCTCCAATCAGTATTTCACAGTTAGAAGAAACAAAAGATAGAACCAAGGTTTCTTTAGTTGGAATGATCCCTGAATTAAGGCAGATTACTACCAGAAAAGGAGATAGGATGGCGATAGTTCAACTTGAAGATCTTTCTGGAAGTTGTGAAGCAATAGTTTTCCCTAAAACCTATCTAAGATTATCAGAATTTCTTTTGACTGATACTCGATTATTGGTTTGGGGAACCATAGATAAAAAAAGCGATAAAACCCAATTAATTATTGATGATTGTAGAGAAATAGATAACCTGAAATTGCTTATTATTAATCTTGAAAGTTCTCAAGCATCAGATGTAAGAGTACAAAATACTTTAAGAGATTGTTTAATTAAATTTAAGCCTGATAAAGGGAAATGTGGAATCAAGACTCCAGTATTAGCTGCAGTAAGAAATAAAAATAGTGTTACATACGTTAAATTTGGGGAACAATTCTGTATTGGAGATATTCAGGGAGCATGCAAGTTATTAGAAGATAAATCCTTCCATGTTAATTTGAAATCTTTAGTTTCCTAGATTAATTATTCTCCTCAATATTTTGAGAGGCAGGTTTGAAGGCAGCTTTTGCTCTCTGTATGTTCATTGGAATATTTTCAATACCAAAAAAAGATCCAGGTTCCTTATCCCAACTAGCTGATAATATGCCAAAACTCAATCCTCCAAGACCTAATAAGAAAAACAATGCTGAAATAGCAATTGTTGAAGAAGGAGGTATTTCAGCAATATTTTTTGTAACGATAATGTAGCTTACAACAAAAACTGACATACCCATTATTGTCGGTATTCCTGCGGTGAAAAAGATTCTTCTCGCCATTCTATCAGCTACATATTTAGGGATCCCACTGGTTGGTTGTTTTTGGAGAATAGCTGTTTTAGGTTGTTTTTCTAGATTGGAAAATACAGTTTGTTGAGATATATTTTTTTTCTTTTTATTAAGTATCTTTTTTTTTGATTGTTTTTTCTTCATAGATGGAAATCATCCTCTGATTCCAATTTTATTTACTAGATCTTGATATTTTTGAACATTTTTGTCTTTTATGTAAGCTAGTAACCTTTTCCTTTTTCCAATCATTTTTAATAATCCTTGCCTTGATGCAAAATCATGAATGTTTCCTTGTAGGTGGTCACTTAATTTCGAAATTCTTTTAGAAAGCATTGCAACTTGTACTTCTGCTGAGCCAGTGTCAGTTGCATGAACTTGATGGGTTTCAATGAGCTTCTGTTTTTCAGCTGTGTCTAATGACATAAATTTATTTTTTTCTTGTATCTATCTTACTACGTTATCTGACAATATTACTACTCTGATTATCTAAATAATTCATAGCTAACTTTAATAAATATTCAAATGAAATATTTTTTTCTTCTTTTGTTAGGGACTCTGTTTCATTAATAATAATTGGCAATATACTTTTTATTTCTTTATTTTTATAATTTAAAGACTGAAGCGTTAAATCAAGGTCGTCGAGAATTTTATTGATTTCAGTATTCATATTTAGAAATTCGTCTTTATGTTTTTGTTCATTAATGAGAATATCTTTTTTAAATTTATTTTTTAATTCTAAAATTATTCTTTCTGTCATTTTTTGACCTATACCAGGAACGGAACAAATTAATTTCTTGTTTTGTGTATTAATTGCTTCTATAATTTCACTAATTGAAAATTTATTTAATATCCCCATACCAATTTGAGATCCAATTCCTCTGATATTTAGAATTTCAGTAAAGAAATCTTTTTGGTACCTAGATGTAAATCCAAATAATAAATCTGAATCTTCCTTCTTTACATGTTTTACCCAAAGAGTTATATGTTTATTAGATATTTCATCAGTTTTTAATTTAAGAAAACAGGATTCTAATATTTGAATTTCGTACCCTAATCCTTGACAATTTATTAAAATAAAAAATTTCTGATTGGTTTGCCATATTTCAATCAGGTCTCCACTTATCCAGCTAATCAATTAACCACCATCCACCTGACATCCAATTAATGCTCCTGCTGTGCCTCCAGCTGGTACTGCCCAAAATCTATCTTTACCTCTTGATGAGGAAAGTGCTATTCCAGCTCCTAAAATACCTCCAATAACTGAACCTTCACTACAGTCATTATCGTCTATTTTTTCAGCTTGACTTTGCCCGGCGCATGGTATGACCACATCAACTTCATAACTTTTAACGTAGCCAGGACTTGATTTTGTTCCAGGGATATATTCCTCCCTGTATTCTGTTCTAGTGCAAGTTACTGATTTTGGTGTGTTTGCATTAACTTGAAGAACAGGAGAAAAACAAATCAAAAAAGCTAAATAGAAAAATTTCAATGTATTTTTTATTCTTATTATATTCTAAGGTCTTTTGATTATTTTGGTAGTAGATAAAATAGTTCCTAATAAAACTAATAATGCTCCTAATAAGAAATTAATATTAATTATTTCGCTAAAAAATAAAAACCCCCACAATGAACCGAATATTACTTGTAAATAGTTTATTGTTGAAGCTTCAGAAGCGGGTAAATTCTTTAATCCTATTGTTAAAAAGGTCTGACCTAATTGAGTAAAAATGCCAATACCAATAATCCAAATTATTTCATTAAGATTTGGGGTAACCCAATTAATTAAAACTATTGGTGATAGTGTTATTAATGAAACTAGTGGGAAATATTTAATTATTACATAAATATCTTCTGAAACTGCGAGTTTTTTTACTGTAACGTATGCCAATGCAGTACAGATTGAACCAAGAATAGCTATCAAAACCGCTATATTTTTTATTTCAACATCTATATTTGATAATTGAGTTGGATTTAATATTATTAATATTCCAAGCCAGCCAATAATTAAAGCAAAAAATAAATTTCTTGTTATCTTTTCGTTTATAAATATGCCAGCAAATATAGATATAAAAATAGGATATGTATATTGAATAACTGTCGATATACTAAGAGGCATATTCCTTATCGCATAAAAAATGCAGACTAATGCTGAAGTACCTAAAACACCTCGCAAGATTAGTAATAGTCTATTGTTTCCCCAGGGATTTATTTTTTTCGCTTTTATTATAGATAATGTAATCATTAAACTCAGTAATGACCTAAAGAAAACCAATTCATAGATAGGTATCCTTTTATCAATATTTTTTACACATAATGTCATCAAACTAAAAAAGAATGAGGCAAATACTAAATTAAATTTATTTAAAGAGTTTATTCTCTTTTCAATTTTTGAAAAATTTATCATTTAAAAATATTTTTATTATGAAATTAAGTAGATTCTTTTTTGATTTTGAACTATAACAAATAAATTATTAATTGAATTTTAATAGAGATCTTAATGGTTCATTCAATACATCCAAGAACTATTCAGGAGGTAAAAGAAAAGGCAGATATTGTTGACGTTATATCTGAACATATCGTGCTTAAGAAAAAAGGTAAAGAATTTGTTGGGATTTGTCCTTTTCATGATGATACAAAACCCTCTATGACTGTATCTCCAAGTAAACAATTCTATTATTGTTTTTCTTGTGGTGCTGGTGGCAACTCCATTAAATTTTTAATGGAATTTACTCGTGCTAATTTTTCGGATGTTGTACTTTCTCTAGCGAAGAAGAATAATATTAACGTTGAAAATCTTGAGGGCGTCCAGTTAGAAGCATATAAAAAACAATTATCCAGAAAGGAAGAACTTTATAAAATACTAAGAGTAACTAAAAATTGGTTTAAGTCTCAATTGAATAATTCATTAGGTATTGAAGCTATGAGATATTTAACAACAAAAAGAAATTTGAATAACAAAATTATTGACAACTTTGAATTAGGTTATGCTCCAAATTCATGGAATGATTTATTTAACTATCTCTCCAAGGTAGAAAAATTTTCTAACAAAGCTATTATAGCTTCTGGTCTTGTAAGTTCTAAAGATAATTCTGATAAGATTTATGATCGTTTTAGAAATAGACTAATTGTTCCCATACATGATATGCAGGGAAGAGTAGTTGCCTTTGGTGGTAGATCTCTTGATGGTCAAGAACCCAAATATCTTAATTCTCCTGAATCAGAGATATTTGAAAAGGGAAAAATGTTGTTTGCTTTAGAAAAAGCTTCTAGCAATATAAGAAAACGAGATAAAGCTATTATTGTTGAAGGCTATTTTGATGTAATTTCTCTTCATTCAAAAGGTATTACTAATTCTGTGGCTTCTCTAGGTACCGCATTAAATAAGTATCAAATTTCTCAACTTTGTAGATGCACAGATAATAAAAATATAATTTTGAATTTTGATTCTGATGATGCAGGGATTTTAGCTACAAAAAGAGTAATTAAAGAAGTGGAGAGTTTATCTCTTCATGATCAAATTAATCTTAAGATACTTCAACTTAGTGATTTTAAAGATCCTGATGAATATTTGAATAGTCATACTCCGGAAGATTATTTCCATTTAATTGATAATTCATCCTTTTGGATTGATTGGGAGATTAATCAGACCTTTAAAGATAAAGATTTAACTAAGTCTGAGATTTTTCAGAGTGTTATTTCTTCATTGGTAAAATTGTTGAGTAAATTACCTCAATCATCAACAAGAACTCATTACTTACAAAAAGTAGCCGAACGATTAAGTAAGGGACAAGCTAGATTAGCAATACAGTTTGAACAAGATTTAAGAAATCAAGTTAAGGGATTTCGTTGGCATGGTAGATCTAAAAAATTTGAACAACCAAATGAAATTTCTCGGCGTGAGAAAAATGAATCGGAAATAATTTTTTATTATTTGCATTGTCCTGATCTGAGGCTATTTATTCGTGATGAATTTCTCAAAAGAGAAATTAATAGTTTTAATACTAATTATATTCAAAATTTATGGGAAACTATTTCAAAAATTGAACAAAATAGTTTGGGTTCAAATTATTTATATGAATTAAAACAATCAAATAGTCAAATTCTTCAAAAAGATTTTTCTGCGATTAACTTAATTTCACTTCTGCCTGACTACTTAGCTCTTGATAATCCTGAATCATCAAATAAAATTAATATTTTTGTTAATCCAAATGAGTTGTTTTTAACATTGTTGAGTAATCCTAAAGACAATTTACTTGGAACTTTATCACTTCTTGAGAAATATAATTCTCTTAAAAGATGTAGACATTTGATCGATTCTTGGGGATCTCAAAGATTAAAAACTTTAGAAAATTGTATATCTATCTTAATTGAAAATCCTCCTTCTGTTTCCTTAGATAGCAATAAAGAGATAGATGATCTTTTTAAGGATTTAAACTCAGATGCGATTAAATTTCAGGAATTATATTACTTAGAAAGACAACATATGAATTTCTTAGATAAGCAACGCTGTGGTAACTTCATTGCTAGTTAACATTTATTCTGATTTATAGGCAGTATTTTTTAATCATGTTTTTTACCTTTTTGGGTTTGTCCTCAAATATATAAGCTTCTACTTCTTTTGCATAAGTTCCATAAAAATTGGAAGTAGAGAACTCTAATGCTTTCAACTTACTTGGATGTAATTTATCTTCTAAATCTTTTATATCCCCTATTGTTTTATTATTGTTGCATTTTTGTATGGCATGAGTAGCTTCATGTCTTAATGCTTTTCTTATTGCTAATTCTGTTTTGAAGTTATCTTTATTTGGTTTTCGCTTTATATTTCTATAATTTGTCTTCCTTTTTGCATTCTCAGTACATATTATTATTTTATTATCTTGAAAATTATGTAGTCCTTTTATTTCTTTATTTATTAGACATTCAATTTTATTTTCTTCAACTGTGTAATTTGCTTTTATTAATAGGTTAAGAATATCTTTATCTAATTTGCCCAAAAATATAATAAATTCCATTTTTTTTTTACTTTACTATAGTTGGGATCTTTTCTATATCAGTTGTAGATGAGCGACTTAAGAAATTCTTATTCATCGTCCAACTTTTTTGTTTTTTTGTAATAGCCCATGTAATTGCATTGTTATTAAATCTTCTATTTAATGAATCAATAGTTCTCATAAGATTTGCTGATTTTTTTAGTTCTTTTTGAGATTTGTAATTTATAACTGACTGCTGTAAATATTCGCTATTAGTTAAATCCTGCATTAAAACTCCAGCCTTTGAAAATTTATATTCGGGATTATAAATTTCTTTAGATAATTCAACTACTATTTTTAAAATACTATTTGTGTCGTCTGTTGCATTTATAAGTTTTCTATGAGCACTTCTTTGATAATTTTGACTTGAATATTTACTGGTTCTGGCAAATACTCTAATATCAGATGATTGCAAATTCAGACTTCTCATCTTTTCAGACGCTTTTATTGCGTGAGTCGCCAGTGCTTGAGTTAAGTCTTCTAATTTGGTGACAGGAGTACCGAAACTTCTGCTTACCTGGATTTCTTTTTTTGATTTTTTACTTTCTTCTATGGGTAGACATTTATGACCTTTCAGTTCTAATTGTAATCTTTTTCCTACAATGCCTAGTTTCTTAATGATTTCGTTTTCTTCCATATCTCGTAATTCTCTCGCATTTTTAATACCTTTACTTTGTAACCAATTAGAGGTTTGTTTCCCGACTCCCCAGATTTTATCTACACTAATTTCTTTTAAATAATTATTCTCATTTCCGACTCTAGCTAAATCAAATATTCCAGCCGAATAATCAATATTTTTAGCTAATTTATTCGCAATTTTTGCTCTTACTTTATTTTCTCCTATTCCTACTGTTATGGTAATCCCTAGATTCTGATATATTAATGATCTTACGTTTCTTGCCCAAGGATATAGATTTTTATCGTTAGGTCTAGAAATAGAAATAAATGCTTCATCAATAGAATAAATCTCTATTTGTTCGCAGAAGTTTTTCAGTAAATTCATTAGTCTTCTACTCATATCCCCGTAAAGCGAGTAGTTTGAGCTTAAAACTGCTACATCTAATTTATTCAATCTTTCTTTGACCTTAAAATATGGAGTTCCCATTTTAATTTTTAAAGCACGTGCTTCAGGACTTCTTGCAATGATACATCCGTCATTATTAGATAAAATTACTACTGGTTTATTTCTTAATTGAGGATTTATAGTTTGTTCACATGACGCGTAAAAGTTATTAGCATCTATAAGAGCTATCGCATCAATACTTGAAATTTTCATAAATAGCTATGTATTGAATAAATAACAACTCCCCATATCTGTATATCAATATGGTTTTTAAATCTAAAATCAGGATAATTGTGATTTTCTGCTTTTAAATATAATTCATTATTTTTTATAGATAATCTTTTTATTGTAAATTCCCCGTCTATCATGGCAATGATAATATTTCCTGGCCTGGCTGTTAAACTCTTGTCTACTATTATTAAATCTTTATCTTTAATTCCTGCATTTATCATTGAGTCACCTTTAACTTTAAGAAAAAAAGTGCTAAACGGATTAGATATTAAATGTTCATTTAAATCAATATTCTCTTCTGTATAGTCATCTGCCGGAGAAGGAAATCCTGCGGATACTGAATCTGTTAATAAGGGGATTCTAAAAATTTTATTAGTTGAATCAAAGAAATCCAAGGTTTAAGTTTATAGTATATATGTACTATATAGTAAAAAATCAAAAATTAGTTAGTTGTTAAACTTTTATAAATTAATTTTAGATTAAATTTAATTATTTGAAGAACGATGGTAGGGGGAGTTATTAGATATTGAAATAGCTCTATAGATTTGCTCGATTAGTATTAATCTAGCTAATTCATGAGGAAAAGTTAAAGGAGAGAGACTTAGAGTAAGATCTGATTTTTCTTTTATATCCGAACTAATTCCATCAGTATCACCGATTAAGAAATTAATTTTTTTATTTTTAAAATTTAAGAGTAAATTACATAGTTCAACTGAATTAAACTGCTTACCTTCTTCACTTAAGCAGATAATAATATTTTTATTGGATCTAAGATTTTTCATATTAAAAGTCTTTAACTCATTAATGATAAGTTCAGGCATTCTTTTCTTGTATTGATCAATTCCATCTCTAATCCAAGTTTTCTTTATTTTACCGATAGCATAAATTGTTAATCTATTACTATGAAGCATAAGTAAAAATTAAATTTAATTATTCATCAAGAAGATAATTAAATTCATCATATAGTTCCTCTTCAATTGATAAATTCTTTGAATAATTAGTTTTTGTAGAATTAATATTAATTTTATTGATCTCACTGCTTCTTAATGAGTGATTAACTTTAGAAGTCTCATCTAAAGATTCTGAATTGTCAATTAAGGAATAAAAAATTTTATTGGGATCCTCTGCTTTAGGTATATTTTTAGTTGAATTATCGTTGTGACCTATTTTTGCGTAATTATTTGAATTATTAGTATCGTTATTTAAATTCTTATTTTTTTTATATTTTTTGAGTTTATCTAAATTTTTTTTTGATAAGCTCATAATATAAAGTATTAAATAAATTTATATTTAATTTAAACATATTATTTATCTTTTGGATGAATTCTAAAAACTATCATCAAAAAAAAAGATTTGGACAACATTGGTTAGTAAATAAAAAAATATTAGAAAAAATAAAGGAAGTTGCTGATCTAAATGAAAATGACTTTATTTTAGAAATTGGTCCAGGGAAAGGAGCGTTAACCTCAAAGTTATTGGATTCAAAAATTAATAAATTACATGCAGTTGAATTAGATAAAGATTTAATAAACTTATTGAATGTTAAATTTAATAATAATGATAAGTTTTCCCTTCAGCAGGGAGATATTCTTTCTGTAAATTTAGATTCGATTAACAATAAGATTACAAAAGTAGTTGCGAATATTCCTTATAATATAACTGGTCCAATATTGGATATTTTTATTGGGAGATTAGGTGTTGTAAAAAACTATAATTACTCAAAAATAATATTTTTAATGCAGAAAGACGTTGTAGATAGGATTTTGTCACAAGAAGGAAGTTCAAATGCTGGGGCCCTTAGTATAAGGATGAAGCTTTTATCAAAAATATATAAAGTTTGTGATGTATCGCCTTCATCATTTAATCCGCCTCCCAAAGTTTTTTCATCTTTAGTAGTTTTTGAACCATTAAAAAAAGATTTAAGATTAGACATTGGTGTAGAAAAATATATAGATAAACTTCTACGGATTTCATTTAATTCAAGAAGAAAAATGCTTAGAAATACTCTTAATTCAATACTTTCAGATGAAGAGATAAATAAATTATCTGAGTCTTCTAGAGTTTGTTTTAATTTAAGACCACAAGATATATCAATTGACCAATGGATTAAGCTTGCAGAGAATTGTATTAAGATAAAAAAGTAAAAATTTAAATATATGCAAGATTTAGCTAAAGGAAAAATTATCATAAAATCTCCTGCCAAAATAAACTTGCACCTTGAAGTTATTGGAAAAAGAGAGGATGGATTCCATGAATTAGCAATGATTATGCAAAATATTGATCTATCTGATTATTTGGAGTTTGAAATTAATAATCAAGGTCTAATTAAACTTGAAACTGATTGTAATGATTTAAGCGTATCTAGTGATAATTTAATTGTAAAATCGGCAAATCTATTAAAGAAAAAATCAAATAATGATTTCGGTGCAAATATATTTTTAAGAAAAAATATTCCAATAGGTGCAGGATTAGCTGGTGGATCAAGTAATGCTGCAGCAACATTAATTGGTCTTAATAAATTATGGAATTTGAACCTAGATCAAAAAACATTATGTTTTTTGAGTTCAAAGTTAGGATCAGATATTCCATTTTTTATAAATGGTGGCATTCAATTATGTTTTGGTAGAGGCGAAATTTTGGAGAAATTAAATTCATACTATAAATATGGAGTTCTTCTTTTAAAAAATCCAAATGTATCAGTATCTACTGCTGAAACATATAAAAAATACAGTAATAGATTTTGTGATGAATATCTTAAGAGTAATGACACGATTCATAGGATAAGAAACGACTTAAGGGATAACGGCTTAAAACGATTAAACATTGGTAAAAGAGGTATTATTATAAAAAACGATTTGCAGTTAGTTGTGGAGAATGATAATGATTCTGTAAAGCAAGCATTATATTTACTCTCTAACTTAAAAAATTGTCTGACATACTCAATGAGTGGATCTGGTCCTACTTGCTTCGCCCTCTTTAAAGATGTTGAGACTGCTAAAAAAGAATTAAAGGCAAATTATAAATTATTTAAAGATAAAGGTTATGATTCATGGGTTTGTAATTTACTTGAAAAGGGAATAACATTTATATAAATTTTTCTAAGAACAAAAATAATATTGTGATAGAAAATAATAAAAAAAATAATAATAATGAGAATATTAAAAATAATATTCCAGAAAAAGGACCCTTAAATTTTCTAGTTGGATCATTAACCAGTTTTTCATTATTTATATTTTTTTATTTTTTAAGTAATAAAATTGCAATTTATTTTTCAATACATAAACCGTCCAATACTTCTGAAATAGTCCAAAGTATTTCATCAAGTATTAATACCTTAATAATCGGATTATCTTTTTTACTAACTTTTTCATTCGCTTTTATAGGCTTTGGACTTTTTATTGTATTTATTCGAAGTTTTTTTCTGAAGAAAAGTTAAATTACAAATACTATAAAAAAAAAAGATTTTTTTGTATGTCTCTACATGATTTAGGCCTATTAATCCTTTTGCTCTCACCAGGAATGATTTTATCAATATTACTACTAATAACCTTCGCAGAAGGCGGATAAATTAACCAGAATGGTAGGATTTATATAATTGATTAATTAGGTAATTAATTTTGGCTGGAACATTATTATTTAATGCTTTGAAAGAGGCAATTGATGAGGAAATGGCAAATGATGTTAATGTTTGCATCATGGGTGAAGATGTTGGTCAATATGGAGGTTCTTATAAGGTAACTAAGGATTTATATGAAAAATATGGTGAGTTAAGAGTATTAGATACTCCAATTGCAGAAAATAGTTTTACAGGTATGGCTGTTGGTGCAGCAATGACGGGATTAAGACCAATAGTTGAAGGAATGAATATGGGTTTTTTGCTTTTGGCTTTTAATCAGATATCAAATAATATGGGCATGCTTAGATATACAAGTGGAGGAAATTATAAAATACCAACAGTAGTTCGGGGTCCAGGAGGAGTTGGTCGTCAGCTTGGTGCTGAACACAGTCAAAGACTTGAAGCATATTTTCATGCAGTTCCAGGTATAAAAATTGTTGCATGCAGTACCCCAACAAATGCTAAAGGTCTAATGAAAGCAGCTATAAGAGATGATAATCCAGTCCTATTTTTCGAACATGTTCTTCTATACAATTTATCTGAAGAATTGCCTGAGGGTGACTATACCTGCGCTTTAGATAAGGCAGACGTTGTAAGAGAGGGGAATGATATTACTTTATTAACATATTCTAGAATGAGACATCATTGCCTTAAGGCTGTTGAAGAATTAGATAAAAAAGGAATAGATGTTGAATTAATTGATTTGATAAGTTTAAAACCATTTGATATGGGAACCATTGCCAAATCAATAAGAAAAACAAATAAAGTGATTATTGTTGAAGAATGTATGAAGACTGGAGGTATTGGTGCAGAATTAATTGCCTTGATAACTGAAGAGTGTTTTGATGATCTTGATGCAAGACCAATTAGGTTATCTAGTCAAGATATCCCAACTCCGTATAATGGAAATCTTGAGAATTTGACAATAATACAGCCACATCAAATAGTTAAAAAAGTTGATGATTTAATAAGTGGGAGTATATAGTCTATGAAAAGAAGGCAAGGCTGGCTTTTTTTTATAATATTACTACTTACTTTATCTCTATATTTATTAATAAATAACCCATTACAGTTGGGATTAGATTTAAAAGGTGGTTCTCAACTTACACTACAAATTATTAAAAAGGAAGGAAATGTCACAAATGATGAACTTGAAGCAGTTAATGCGGTTATTGATAGACGAGTTAATAATTTAGGTGTTTCCGAGTCTAACTTACAAACCCTTGGTGGAGATCAATTGATTTTAGAATTACCTGGTGAGCAGAATCCTTTAGCTGCTTCAAGAGCTTTAGGTAGAACTGCTTTACTTGAATTTAGAACTCAAAAAGAAGGAACGTCTGAGGATTTAAAAGAATTAGATTTTCAAAAATCGAAAATTGAAGAATTAATTAAAATATATTCCTCTGCAGAAAAAAATCTAGATGGAAATGATTTCTTAATTAGTATTCAGGATCGTCTTAAGGAAATTGAACAAAAATTAAATTACTCAGCCAATAGTAAAGATTTATATGGAAAATTAATTGAAATAAAAAAATATGTAGACAAAGAAATTATAAATTTATTTATAAAAACCGATTTATCTGGCAAGGATCTTATTAACGCAGGAAGGAGACAAGAACAAACAAATAATAATTGGGAAGTATTACTAACTTTTAGTAATTCAGGAGGTGATAAATTTGCCGATATTACTAAATCAATTGCTGGCACTAATAAACTATTGGCTATTATTCTTGATGGGGAATCTATAAGTGAAGCAAGTGTTGGAAGCCAGTTTGCAAATACTGGTATTACAGGTGGATTAGCAACAATTAGTGGTAGTTTTACTGCTGAAGATGCTAAAGAATTAGAAGTTGCTCTTAAAGGTGGCTCATTACCATTACCCATTGAAATAGTTGAAACTAACACAATAGGCGCTCAGTTGGGTTCTAATAATATTTTAAAAAGTCTTTATGCAGCTTTTGGTGGATTAGTTTTTGTTGGTATATTTATGATTTTCAATTATAGATTTTTAGGTTTTGTTTCCGTTCTCTCTTTAGTACTCTATGGATTCTTTAATTTAGCTATTTATTCTTTAATTCCTGTAACTTTAACTTTACCCGGAATTTCTGGTCTCATATTGAGTATTGGCATGGCTGTTGATGCAAATATTCTAATATTTGAGAGAATTAGAGATGAATTACAGAAAGGCAATACTCTTACAAGATCTATTGATAGCGGTTTTCAAAGAGCTAATTCATCTATAGTTGATGGACATATTACAACTCTTGTAAGTTGTTTTGTATTGTTTTTATTAGGAACAAATTTTGTTAAGGGCTTTGCTGCAACATTAGGTATTGGAGTATTAATAAGCTTATTTACATCATTAAATTGTTCTAAAACTATTCTGCGATTTTTTACAACATATCAATCTTTGAGGCAAAAAAATCTTTACTTACCCAGGAACAACTTTAACAATTAAATTTTTTAACACTAATCTATCCATGAAATTAATTAACCTTGAAATAGTTAAAAATAAAAGAAAGATAATTAGTTTTTCATCATTTCTTATTTTATTGAGTCTTTTAGGAATTTTATATTCTACTTTTAATACTTCTTATAAGAAACCTATTAATCTGGGGATGGATTTTGTTGGGGGAAATGAATTAAGAATAGAGAGACTTTGTGTAGACAAATGTAGTGATATTTCTCCTGATACAGTTTTAGAAAATCTTAGAGAGGTTTCTAAAAATAAAAAAATTTTAAATAGTATTAAATTTCAATTCCAGAATAATAATAAATTAATATCAATAAGAACACCTTATCTGAGTATTGAAGAATCAAATAATCTTATTACAAATCTTGAGAAGATCATTGGGCCTCTAAATTATGAGAGTAAAGATTCAAGATTAATAGGACCAAAGCTTGGTAAAAGATTACTTACTAACTGTGTTACTTCTCTGCTAGTCTCATTGCTCGCAATTTCATTATATATAACTATTAGATTTGATAGAAAATATGCCTTATATGCTTTAATTGCCTTATTCCATGATTTATTAATAGTTTTCGGTATCTTCTCGTGGTTAGGAATAATATTATCTGTTGAGGTAAATAGTTTATTTGCGGTTTCCCTGTTAACTATTGCAGGTTATTCTGTAAATGATACTGTTGTTATATTTGATAGAATTCGCGAGAATTTAGGATCTAGGAATGAAGGCTATAACGAAACTATCCAATTATCAGTCAATGAATCGTTTAGGAGAACAACTTTTACTAGTATTACAACTTTAATTCCTCTATTAACTCTAAGTTTATTTGGTTCTTACTCACTATTTTGGTTTTCTTTATCCTTGTCATTAGGAATTATAGTTGGAAGTTATTCAAGTATTTTATTGGCTCCCTCTTTATTGCTTAAAGATTAAGCTTTTACATCTAAACTAATGAAATTAAATTATTATCTAATACTATTATTTTCATTAGTTTTAATTGATCTATCTATTGAAATTAAAATAATGTTGGATCATTTTACTTTTAATTCACTTTATTTTGCTTTTTCTAAACATCCCTTAGCTTTCTTTATACTTTTTTCCTTTCCATATTTATACAAAAAATTAAATAAATAATTATTTATATATCTTTGATTGATTCTTTTATCAAAACTTGAATTACTACAGCTAGAGGAAGAGACAAGATTAACCCTAATGGACCAAAAATGAAGGTAAATCCAAATTGTGAGATTAATGTTAAACCAGGAAGTAAATTTGCTTTTTTCTTCATTATAGATGGCATTATTATATAGCTTTCAATATTTTGAATGATTATATATGCACCTAATACTGCAAGAGGTTTCCAAAAATTATCAAGTAATGCAATTGAAATTGGAAATACACCACTAATAACTGGGCCTATATTTGGAATTATATTTAAAACCATTGCTATTAAAGCATTAGAGACAATATATTTGACATCTAATATTGATAAAACAATTAAAGATAATAGACCTACTGATAACGAGCTTATGACCATAGAAAAAGTCCAGTTTGCTAATGCGATATTGCATTTATCAAGAATATTCCTAAATTTATTTCGATAATTTTTTGGGATTAATAGAAGTATATTTTCTTTATATTGTTTTGGTTCAATAGATATCATCAAACTTACTACTAATACGAAAATTAATTTTAAGAGACCTGATCCTAGATTCCCAGCTATATTTATTAAGTTAATAAAACTTTCTTGAATAGCTTTCGCTATAGTCGCGGCATCTGGAATAGTAACTATATTATTTACGAGATTAAATAGGTTAATAACATTTTCTGATTCTTCACCATAAAAAAAACTATTTAATTTGCTCAGATTTGAATTAAGTAAAGTATTTATTTTAGATAAACCATTTGGAATATCAATTAGTATTTCATTGAATTCTTTTATAAAGGGAGGCAATACAAGAATAAATATAGTAAAAACAATTACCGAAATAATTGTTAATACAAAAAACAAAGATAGAGATCTGGGTATATTCAACCCTTTATGTAATTGATTACATAAATTACATACGATATTTGAGATTACTAATGAACAAATTATTAAAAGTAGGAAATCTCTCAAAGTCCATAATATTAATAATGTGATTAAAATGACTGCTAACTTGAAATATGAAGAACTACTCAATTTAGAAAAAATTTTACTTCTTTTCAGAATATCCTAATCCATTTGATTTGGCATAACTATTTGCAAATCTCATAAATCTATCAAAGTCAGAAGTGCTCTTCCAAACATAAACTGCTTCTAAAAATATAGGTTCTCCATCAACAAACTTTACTTTAACGTCCCTCGTTAATATTTCTCCTTCAGTATCCAACATTCTCATTCCAGTTATTTCACCATCTGTAATTGAAGATAATGCTTGAGGCTTCTCAAACAAAAATACTGCTTGGCCAGTAGTACCATCTTTACTCCTAGTTAGTCTTATTTCAGGTACTACTGGTTCATCAGTTCCTTCATAAAATTGAATTTTTGAAGTTTTATTAGCTGGCATGATAATCGAATAATAATTTTATATTTTAGGAAATATTTTTCAGATTCGTTTACAAAAAAAATACTTTATAAAAGATTATTTATTATTTCTATGATCTTCTCATCATATTTTCTGTCGGTTAAATCCAATAACAATATATTTTCTTTACCAACTTTTTCATATTCGTAACACCTATCGTAATAATCCAAAACTGATCTACAAACCAAATCCCATTTTTCTTCCTTAATTGATTCAATGGCTATTTTTGTTCTTTGAGGCCCTAATCTTTTTTTTATCCTTAGTACAGATTCTTGGAGTTCCTCTTTCTTAAATACACTATAAGTATCTATCAACTCTTTTAACCTGTTTGATTCGCTTCTTAAAATTTCAATTCTTTTTGACTTTTTCATTTGATTGAAAAATTCATGGGGTATTTTGCATTTTCCAATATTTGCACTTTCTGCTTCTACATAAATATTTTTAGAGGTCTTAAAGGAATATAATTTTTCTCCAATTTTATTTTCAAATTGTTCGTTGGTAGGTTGTTCTTTCATTCCTAATCCACCAAATGTACTTCCTCTATGACAAGCAAATCCTTCAAGATCTATAGTTTGATATTTATATCTCTCCAGTAATGACAGTAATCTTGTTTTCCCAGTACCTGTTTTCCCACCGATAATTATAATATTCCACTTTTTTGAGAAACTATCTATTATCCATCTTCTATATGTTTTGTATCCTCCTTTAAGTATAATTGGATTTAATTTATATTTTTCTAGTAACCAAGCTATGCTTTGAGATCGCATTCCGCCTCTTGAACAATATAATCTTATTGATAATTCAATATTATTTTTTTTATGAGTATTAATATTAATGAATAAATTATCAAGTAGTAATTCCAATTTCTTTTCAAAAAATTTTAATCCCTCTATAACCGCTTTTTCTCTTCCATCTTTTTTATAAATTGTCCCAATTATTGATCTCTCATCATTATCAAATAATGGTATGTTAATAGAATTAGGCATATGTCCTTTATAATATTCATTCGGACTCCTAACATCTATAAGAGGTCCGTTTAAACTTCTAAATTTCTCAAGTTCTTTTCTTTTGAAATACATGGATAGTTTTATTTATAGGTTAATTTATTGAAAATGACTAACAAAGAACAAGATAACTATATTAACGCTACATTAGACCTGATAAAAAATTTTGTAGATTCTAATCAAAGAAAAAGAATAAATTTATTAACTCAAATCGAATCTGAAGTAGAAAATATTTTCAAACTCGGGCCTACATTATTTGATATCTTTGATAGTGAAGGAGATGATTGGGCCGCTGGTTGGTTATTGCAAGTTTTAAAAAAACATAAGCCTGATTTTTTTGAAAACAAAAAATTCAATAGTTGGTTTAATACTTATTCAAACATTGATATTAATTATGAAAAATTGCAATTGATGTTAGTTGAACAAAAATTTGAAGATGCTGATAGATTAACAAGTTCATATCTTCGACAGTTGGCTGGAACCCTTGCGGAAAAACGTGGATATGTTTTCTATAGTGAGGTTAAAAATATCCCAGGTAAAGATCTTCAAACAATTGATAGATTATGGACTATTTATTCTACTGGCAGATTTGGATTTTCAATACAAGCAAAGATTTTAAAGTCAGTAGGAAAAAAATATGAATTATTGTGGCCTAAAATAGGCTGGAAAAAAGAGGGGTTATGGACAAGATATCCAACATCATTTTGTTGGTCATTGGAAGCTCCTGACGGACATATGCCATTAATAAATCAACTTAGAGGTGTTAGACTTATGGACTCAATACTAAGGCATCCTGCTATAGCTGAGAGACATAACAATATTCTTTGATATTAAGGTCTTTGATAAGTTAAAATTAATTTAGTGTCAAAATATTCTTATGTCCTTAATTCAGGGCAAAAATATTTTAAAAAAGTTTTTTAAGAGGCCCAGGATTAACTGGTCAAATCACGAATTTGAATCTTCATTACAATTAAATGAATTTGTTGATCAATTATTAGAGCCAATAAAAAAATCTCAATCAAACTATCTCATCAAACTTGGTTTACATGAGGCGCTTGTAAATGCAGTAAAACATGGAAATAAATTAGATCCTACAAAAAGTATTAGAGTAAGGAGAATAATCACACCTAACTGGTGCGTATGGCAAATACAGGACCAAGGTAATGGTTTAGAAATAAAAAAAAGAAATTATAAATTACCTAAAAAAATAAATAGTGTAGACGGTCGTGGCTTATATATTATTAATGAATGTTTTGATGATATCAGATGGAGTAATAAGGGAAATAGGCTTCAGTTAGCTTTAAAAAGGTGATTTTTATTAGGACAAGGTTTATCAATGTTTATTTCTTTTAACCATTTTATACTTTCTTCCATATACTCGATTGCTTCTTTTTCACGACAAGAAATGATTAATTGGCATAACCCTGCTGAAATAAGTTCTGCAGATCTTTTATATTTATTTCCTTTATCTTTGTGCCATTTTGAATGGTCAATTTTTAATTTACAATTAAGACTTTGAACTAGCTTAATAGTATCTTTATCCCAATAGCTCATAAATGTTTTAATTTTACTTTACAGCAGACCATACTTTCGTCATAAAAAAGGAGTTAGATTTCACATTTTTAAACCCTACTTCGTTAATTTTTGAATTTATATCTTCTTTTATGTAATCACAATAGAATGGCTCATGAAAATTTTTGTAAAAATTTTCCATAATTGAAGTAAAATCAGGTGAATCACTTATTTGAATCGAATCCGCTAGTACTAATGTTCCTCCAGGTTCAAGAACTCTAAAAAATTCATTTAATACCTTTGCTCTAATAGTTCTTGGTAATTCGTGAAATAAATAAACACAAGAAATACATTGAAAACTATTATTTTCAAAAGGTAATTCTTCAGCATTCCCTTTTATTAATTCAATCAAATCACCATTTAATTCTGAAATATATCTGCTTGCTTCTTTTAAGTATGAATCAGATAAATCAATTCCTGTAATTTTTTCTTTAGGGAATGCTGCTCTTAATTGTCTTAATGTCCTTCCTGATCCGGTGGCTACGTCAAGTATTTTTATTGAACTTTTTTTTCTATCGCAAAAGTTTTCAAGACCTTCTTTTATTGGCTTAATTATTCTTCTCCTCATTGAATCAGCACTTCCATTAAAAAGTATTTCCACTTGTAAATCGTAAATGCTAGCTGAAAAATCTGATAAATAACCATCAGTTTGATGATGGAAATTTCTCAAGTAATATTGAGGATAATTATCTTTTTCAATCGTTTTTGGAAGATCATCAAAATTTTGTTTTCTGCGTCTTTCCCATGTATTAGGCATATCAAGCCAAATTTTAGGATATTGAGTTAAATATCTAAGCCAAGGCTCATCAAATAATAACTTCTTTGGATATATATTTTTTTCTGCGTCATTCCAATCTTCTTCTCTTAAGTTATCCATTGAACTTTGGATTTGTAATAAAAGATCCTTATCTATATCAAAATTTTTAAGCTTGGAGTCTGGAAGTATAAAATTCATTATCCTTGAACTTATTTGTTTATGGGCAAATCCCGCTATACTTTTACTCTGCTGGAGAGTTTTATATGCAATTTTTGAAATAGATTCCCTAGCCATTTGTTGATTTATATATTTATATTCCAACAAAAAAAAAATCAAATTGAGATTATTTTGTGAAAATTCTCAATTTGATTAATATGAAATATTATTTTTACTTATGCGTCGTAGTACATAAAGAATTCATGTGGATGAGGCCTCTGTCTTAATTGTTGTACTTCTTCGTATTTTATATCAATAAAGTTATCAATAAAATCTTCTGTAAATACTCCACCGGCCAATAGATAATCTTTGTCTGCTTTTAGCGCATTGAGTGAATCATTAAGAGATGAAGGTACGGTATCAATCTTGGCAAGTTCATCTGCTGGAAGTTCAAATAAATCAACATCTACACCATCACCAGGATCAATTTGATTTTTGATTCCATCAATACCAGCAAGCATCATTACTGAGAAAGCTAAATATGGGTTGGCTAGTGCATCACCTGATCTAAATTCTAATCTTTTAGCTTTTGGACTAGGCCCAGTCAGAGGTATTCTCACTGCAGCAGACCTATTACCCTCAGAATAAACTAAATTTACAGGTGCTTCGAATCCTGGTACCAATCTTTTATAACTATTTGTAGTTGGATTAGTAAATGCTAGGAAGGAAGGTGCATGTTTAAGTATTCCTCCGATGTACCATCTAGCTGTTTGAGATAAATTTGCATAGGCACCTTCACCAAAAAATAGTGGCTGCCCACTTTTCCATAAACTTTGGTGAACATGCATTCCAGTTCCATTATCATTAAATACTGGTTTAGGCATAAAGGTAGCTGTTTTGCCATATTTCTTAGCTACGTTTCTAACGACGTATTTATACGTCATTACGTTATCAGCAGCATTTATTAACGAATCAAATTTCATTCCAAGCTCGTGTTGGCCGGCACCAGCAACTTCATGGTGATGTTTTTCTGTGGGGATACCTAATTCACCCATAAGAAGAAGCATCTCAGATCTAATATCTTGCGCAGTATCATTTGGAGCTACTGGAAAATATCCTTCTTTGTATTGTATTTTGTATCCTAAGTTTCCACCTTCTTCGATTCTCCCTGTATTCCATGGAGCTTCAATAGTATCTACACTATAAAAACAACCTCCTTCTTTAGAGTCATATCTAACATCATCAAATAAAAAGAATTCTGGTTCTGGTCCAAAAAATGCAGTATCTGCTATACCAGTAGAGTCTAAGTATTTTAACGCTTTTTGAGCTAATGCTCTTGGACACCTATCGTAAGGCTCTCCGCTTCTTGGCTCTTGAATAGAGCAAATCATACTTAGAGTTTTATGTTTATAAAAAGGGTCGATCCAAGCTGTACTTGAATCAGGGACCATTGACATATCAGATGCATTAATTGCTTTCCAACCTCTTATTGATGAGCCATCAAACGCTAAGCCTTCTGTAAAAGAATCTTCCTCTATCATGTCTGATGTAAGTGTTAAATGTTGCCATTTTCCATGAATATCCGTGAATTTTAAATCGATGAGTTCAATTCCTTCGTCTTTAATTTGACTTAAAACATCTTGTGGAGACTTAGACATAATTTTGTAATACCTTATATGAAATTAATAACTTGATGATTCTTGTTATGTATCAACGGTAACTTTTTCAAAGACTAGATGCCTTCTTTTAGTGTTTCAAGTCATAAGTTTAATATTTATTTACCTAAATATTTAAATTGGATGAATTTCTTTAAATATATATCGCTTATGTGGCGATATTAGTTTAATTTAAGAGTAATTGTAATGTAATGCTTTGACAGAAGCAAAACTTATTTCCGCTTTAAATGAAGATAATTTATCTCATTTATCAAAGACTTATGTTCCCTCTAGACTTTTATTAGGTCCCGGTCCTTCAAATGCACATCCAGAAGTTTTAAACGCTCTTTCTTTGAACCCCATTGGTCATTTAGATGAAGCGTATATTTCATTAATGTCTGATGTTCAGCAACTTCTAAGATATACTTGGCAATGCAATAATCGTCTTACTCTCCCAATGAGTGGCACTGGAAGTGCAGCTATGGAAGCTTCAATAGCAAATTTCATAGAAGAAGGAGAAAAAATTCTTATCGCTAAAAAAGGATATTTTGGTGACAGACTTGTTGATATGGCAACTAGATATAAAGCAGATGTATCCGTAATGGAAAAACCTTGGGGTGAAACTTTTTCTTATGAAGAAATCAAGTATGAAATAGAGACTAAAAAACCAGCAATATTTGCTATAGTTCACGCTGAAACATCAAGTGGGGTTTTACAACCTCTTAATGGAATTGGTGATGTATGTAGAAAAAATAACTGTTTGTTTTTAGTTGACGCAGTTACTTCCCTTGGGGCTATAGAACTATTGATTGATGAATGGAAAATAGATTTAGCGTATAGTTGTAGCCAGAAAGGATTAAGTTGCCCCCCGGGATTAAGTCCTTTTACTATGAATGAGAGAGCTGAAGAAAAACTAAGTTCAAGAAAAACAAAAGTTCCTAACTGGTATTTAGACTTATCTCTTTTAAATAAATATTGGGGTTCTGATCGCGTTTACCACCATACTGCTCCTGTAAATATGAATTTTGCTATTAGAGAAGGTTTACGATTAATTGCAAATGAAGGTTTAGAGAATGTTTGGTATAGGCATAATATTAATGCAAAGAAACTGTGGAATGGATTAGAGAGTCTAGGTATGGAATTACATGTATCAAAGGATTATCGATTACCAACTCTAACAACAGTTAAGATCCCACCTGCTGTTGATGGAGATGGTTTTAGAAATCATCTTTTAAGAAACTTTGGAATAGAAATAGGAAATGGACTTGGAGAATTATCTGGTAAGGTATGGCGCATAGGTTTAATGGGCTTTAACTCAAGTGGGGAGAATGTAGACAGATTATTAAACCTATTTGATACTGAGTTAAAAAAATATTTTATTTTTGAGTCCTCAACTTTTTAAACCATAATTGTAAAACTTTACTGCATTTGTCTTCTAAAATACCCCCTACAATCTCCATATTGTGATGAGAACTTTTATGTTTAGATAAGTCAATTGAGCCACCCAATCCACCTCTTTTCTTATCGTAAGCACCAAATACTACTTTACCCATCCTTGCTTGAATAAGTGCCGATGCACACATCGTACATGGTTCTAAATTTGTGATAATAATACATTCATTAAATCTCCAATCATTTTTTATTAGAGATGCCTGCTTAAGTGCCATTATCTCAGCATGACCTAATGGATCCTTATTTATATTTCTTCTGTTAACCCCTCTCCCAATACATCTTCCCCTCTCATCTAAAATTATTGAACATATTGGTAACTCAACTTTTCCAATTTCTTCTGATCTTCTTAATATAGTATTCATCCATTTAGAGTATTTTGAGATATTTATCCCTCTTTGTTGATCTTTATTACTATTTACATTTTCTAAAATATACCTCATTTACAAATATTGAGAATAGACTTATTAATAGATATTTTATATCATGACTGAAGATTTGATTAATAAAAAAGATATATTCTTCCCTTCATATTTAGGGACTAACGATAACTTTATTACTCTCCTTAATAGAGCAACTCAAATTCTTTGTGACTGGTTCTCTAAAGCCGAGAAATATGGTCCATTACCCTTGGATGAGAATTTTAAGTGCTTAATGCCTGATGATGATGGTAATTCTACAGAAGATTTGTTTTCTGAAATTCAATCCCTTCTAAATAATTCATTTAATCCCGTTCATCCGGGCTCTCTAGCTCATCTTGATCCACCACCTTTGATTTTTTCTATATTAGGAGATTTAATTGCTGCTGGTTTAAATAATAATCTGCTTGCTTACGAGTTGTCTCCAAGTGTTACTTTGCTTGAGGAATCATTATGCAAATGGTTTGCAAAGAAAATAGGTTTTAATGATTTTTCAGGAGGCATAGCAGCTAGCGGAGGTACTTTAAGTAATTTAAATGCACTTATTGCAGCTAGACATAATGCTGGATTAGGTTCAGATCCTAATTCTGTATTACTTGTTAGTGCAGATGCTCATTCCTCCTTTATTAAATGTACAAGAATAATGGGACTAGATGAAGCAAATCTTGTCAAGATTAAAACTGATAATGACGGTTGTATGGATATACAAAACCTTAGAAAAACTATAGATAACTGTATTATTGATAATAAAAAAATTTTTGCTATTGTTGCCACGCTAGGTACTACTGTAAGAGGAGCAATTGATCCTATTAAGGAAATTAGTGAAATATGCAAACAAAGAAACATTTGGCTACATATTGATGGCTCTATTGGAGGCATTTTTGCTGTAACATCTATTCAAATAAAGGGTTTAAATAATATTAATCAGGCTAATTCGATAACAATAAATCCTCAAAAAATAATTGGTATTACAAAGACATCATCCTTATTATTAGTATCTAATATGAATACTTTAGAAAATACATTTTCTACTGGACTTCCATACATATCATCTAAAAAAAATATAATAAACAGAGGAGAAATAGGCATTCAAGGTTCTAGACCGGCCGAGGTTATAAAACTATGGCTTGGATTACGTTTTTTAGGCCTGAAGGGAATTGAGGAAATATTAGAATCTTCAATAAAGAGAAAAGAATTTTTTATAAAAAACATTAGTAAAAGTAAATATGAAATATATTCAGGTCCTCTACATATTATTTCTTTTTTGCCAAAGGGACTTACTACAAAAGACACAGATCTATGGACTCAATCTAAAGTTAATGAATTAATGAAAAATAATTTTATGCTTTCTAGACCAAAATTTAAAGGTAAATATTATTTACGAGTTGTCATGGGCAATTACAATACTAACGAATCTCATATTGAAGAACTTTTGAAATTTTTACATACTTAACAATGAATATCGGTAGAGCAAAAATTATTGCAATAGTAACAGGGTTTATATCTATAGTAATTTGTATTGCTTACTTACTTTTGATATCCATCTTTGATTTCAGAACTTATCTAAATGATCAATTATCAAATATTACATAGAAAATGGAGGCAAGCTTTTATTTGATTTAAAATACTTTTTGATTTTAATTTTTGAAATAGCTTCATTTACGAAGTTATTTAAGATGTCTTCTCTCTTACTTATTCTATAGATATTATCTACAACTTCTTGAATTCCTCCATCTCCCCAATCTTGCCCGTTTTTAAAATATTCAATCAAACTTAGTCCTACTATTCTTATTAACCAACCTGCTGTAATTGATTGTATCGATTTAGATATAAATATTTTAGTCAAACTTGTGGCTAAAGCAGGAGATAGAATTGCGAGCCCTCCTTTTAATATTCCCTGTTTAGCCAATACACTTAGCAATGATTTCGATAAATCTTTTGCATCATTTTTTGTAAGTTTTATTTCATATATTTTTGATAATTCCATTATCATTTGAAGGTTAACAGAGGTAGTAGTAAGAAAATCAACCGTTGGAAGTGGATTAACTAGTATCACACCTCCTGTTATCCACATATATTTATTTATCACTTTATTTGACATTAAATATCTTTGTTCTTGTACGAAATTTTTACTTTTAATACCTAATTTATTTGAGCGGAAAAGGATATTATCTGCTAACAACTCTTCTCCGTTATTATCGAGCGTTTCAATTATTTCTTTAAATAAACTTCCTAGCTCTGGAACTATATTTAGAGCATCTGATTTTACATAAGGAGATTGTTGAGATACTGCAATTGTTTGAACAATTGAAATTTTATTTTTTTTAGCGGAAGTTATAGAAATAATATTTTCTTTGATGAGGTTATTTTCATCTCTAGACCTTAAATCACACTTATTTAGCACTATTATTATTTTTTTTCCTATTTTCAATAATTCTTTAATTAAATAGTTTTCGTATTTATTAATGTCCTGATCTAACACAAAGAGAACTAAGTCAGAATTAGATGCTTGTATTATTGTTGCTTTTTCTCTTTCTTCACCTAACTTAGATGGTTCGAATAATCCTGGAGTATCAACTATATTAATATTTCTTTTTAAAATTGGAATACGAATTTTATAGCTATTAATTTGCTTTGTTGTTCCTATTTTTGCTGATGTTTGTCCGACAATATTTTTCAATAATGATCTTGCTATAGATGTTTTTCCCGAGGAACCTGCTCCAAAAAGAGTAACTTTATAATCTCCCGTTTTTAATTGTTTCTCTAGTTTATTTTTTTGGTAATTTAACAATTCAGCTTTTACTTTATCATTAATTTTTTTATTGATTTTCTCTATCCCTTCCAAACTTATCTTGGCTGCACCATATGTATTTTTAAATGAAAGCGTATTCTTTTTATTTTTATATATAACTTGATAAACTACTTTTTTAAATAATTTTTTATCAATTTTATAAAAGATATACATAATTATTATTAAAAATAAAAGAGTATAAATATTTACTATTCTTGTTAGTATCGAAAATAAAATATATAGAAATAAAATAGCGATAAAGTATTTTATATACTTTAATTTCAAGTAATTCATATTATCGATTGCTTTTAAAAATGTTATATAGTAAAAAAATAAAACCAATATTAATAGATATATCAGCAATATTAAATACTGGAAAATTAATAATATTTAAATTTATAAAATCAATTACAAAACCCTTTAATATCCTATCAATTCCATTACCAATAGTTCCGCCAAGAATAAAGCTATAAGAATATAGATCATATGGGTTTAAAGTATCTTTCCTTAATATTAAATAAATAAGTAATATTGTAAAAATAATACTTATGAAAGATAAAAATATTCTACTGCCGCTAAATATGTTAAATGCAGCCCCGTAATTCTTTACAAAGTCTAATCTAAATAAGAGAAAATCTTTATTTATAAATAATTTATGATTATAAAAAATTAAATATTTCGTAAATTGATCTATTAATATAATAAATATACTTAATAATAAAAAATATAATTTTGTTTGTATTTTGTTAATCATTATTTGCTATCTTTTAAATGTTTTATAGATTTAATGAGTAATAAAAGTGGTAAAAGCATTAAAAAATGATATCCAATTTTACCTGCAGAGTATTTTCCTAAATTATATAAAAATAAATTAAATTGATTGTAAAATATAATTTGTATAAAGTTGTAAATTATTCCAGTTAAATGCATAGCAGTTATTGCTAAAAATCCAATTACTAAAAAGTTGCCAGCATTAATTTTATACCTAGTATTTAAGTTATCAATTATTTTGATTAATGGATATACACCTAATAAATAACCAAAATTTGGAGTGAGCAAATAGCCTATTGAACCACCTTGATGAAAGACTGGAGATATAAATAACCCTAAAATTATATATATAGAAAATGCTCTGAAAACAACTTTTTTATGAAATATAAGTGTTAGTAAAATAATAGTTGGAATTTGCCATGTGATAGGCATCTCAAAGTTATTATTATATTTATCGATAAATGGTAGTGGAACATAAACAGGTAGCATTGTTGTTATTACTAGTGATTGAAGAATCACCAGTATCTCAATTAATTTATATAAATTGAGCATGATTATAAATTCTATTTATAAACTTCTCAAAGCAACAATTGGATCTAATTTAGAAGCTCTCTTTGCGGGTAAAACGCCAAAGATTAAACCTATTGATCCTGAAATGATCATGGTGGAAAAAGTTGTGGTAATTCCTACAGATGCAGGAAGTGGTGTTATCAGAGATAAAAGTAAAACTCCTGATAATCCTGTTGTTGTTCCTATTAATCCTCCAATTACAGATAAAATCAATGCCTCAATTAAAAATTGAATTAATATATCTGACTGTTTAGCTCCTATTGCTTTTCTAAGACCAATCTCCTCAGTCCTTTCGCTAACAGAAACGAGCATAATATTCATGATTCCTATGCCTCCAACCACTAAAGATACTGCACCAATACCGGCCAATAAAAACGTTAGCCCACTTGTAATATTTGTTACTATGTTTAATGCATCTTCTTGTGATCTAACTGCAAAGTCATCATCTCTTATTATTTTATGTCTTTGTCTTAATAAGTTAGTAATTTGAAATTTTGCAGCACTAGTAGCATTTTTATTTATAGCTTCAACACTAATGAAGCTTAAACTCACTCCATATGTAGGGTCCTTGCCAGTAATCCTATTTACCATTGTGGATAATGGAATATAAGCATTTTTGTCTTGATTACTTCCAAATACAGCACCTTTTGGTTTTAATATTCCGATAATTTCATAAGTATGATCTTTAATCCTGATTTTTTTCCCAAGAGATGAAGTTTTATTTTTGAAAAATTCGTCTTTAAGATCAGGACCTATAACTACATAACTTCTTGCACTATTAACATCACTTTTCGATAAAAATCTTCCTTTATCTACTTCAAAACTTCTTACTTCAAGAAATTCAGGAGTTACTCCTGCAATTGATATATTTAGGCTTTTAGAATTTGATTGCACTATTTCATTAGCAGAGATTTGAGGAGCAACTTTTTTAACTGTTGGGACTTGATTACTGATTGCTATTGCATCATCTAAAACTAGATTTTTAGGAAATGAAATACCTCTTCTTCTTGTGTCATTATTTCCAGGAACAATGAATAAAACATTTGCCCCTAAATTACTTAATTGGTTTTTTGCTAATGTTTGAGCACCTCTTCCTAGTCCAACAAGTGTAATAACTGATGCATTTCCTATAATTATCCCCAACATTGTTAACGAACTTCTCAATTTGTTCGATACTAAAGTTTTTGTAGCCATGCTTAAGGCTTCTTTTATTGAGATATTCCTAGACATATTTATATTTATCTATTGCATCATCGTCATCTTCAATTTGCCCCATGTAAATAACGCCTTCATTAAGCTGTAATGTAATAAGGTCTCCATTAATAATTTGATGATTATCTATATCTTCTAAATTACAAATTGTAGAAATCTTTTTATTATTTTTGTTAAACAAAGCATAAACATCATTTACATTTTGGTTAGTTACAATACCTGCAATGTTTTTACTTAGTGGAATATTTTCCATTAATTCCTCTGAAACAAATAATATTTCTCCTGGACAAATTAAGGACATATCAAGATTATTTTTTATTATTCTTGCTTTACCTGTAACACCAATTTCCCCTATTGAAATTCCTCTTGAAACAATCTTCCTTACTAAACCGACTTTTATTAAATCTGTAGAGCCGCTAATACCAGTTAATGTTCCTGCAGTTTGAACTACTAAATCTCCTTGCTTTAGGATCCCCATCTCCTGAGCAATTTGCATAGCTAAACTAAATGTTTTTGCTGTTCTTTCATCATTTTTAACCACTATAGGAGTAACTCCCCAAACAAGTTGTAATCTTCTCGCTACACTTCTTTCTGTAGTAGTTGCCAAGATAGGTGTCGGCGGTCTGAATTTGCTTACATTTCTGGCAGTAGAGCCCGATTTTGTTAAAGGGATTATAGCCCCTGCCTCAAGTTGTCTAGCTATATTACTTACTGCTGCACTTATAGCATTAGGGATAGTACTAGGTAAGTGGCTCTCAATAGCTTTAAGTGGATAATCCCTTTCAATTCTTCTTGCTATTGTTGCCATCGTTTCTACTGCCTCTACAGGATAATCGCCAACTGCAGTTTCGTTTGAAAGCATTACTGCATCAGTTCCATCCAGAATTGCATTAGCAACATCACTAACTTCGGCCCTAGTTGGTCTTGGATTCGATGCCATAGAATCCAGCATTTGAGTCGCAGTAATTATTGGGATACCTAATGTATTAGCTTTTCTTATAAGTTCCTTCTGTAAAAGAGGAACCTCTTCAGCGGGCATTTCAACTCCCAAATCTCCCCTAGCAACCATAACACCATCACACAATGGTAATACAGTATCAATTTGATCTATTGCTTCAAATTTTTCTATTTTTGCAACTACGGGAGTTGAATTCCCATGTTTATTTATTAAATCTTTTATCTCATTTATGTCGGATGGATTTCTTACAAAACTAAGAGCTATCCAATCAACTCCTTCAGATAATCCGAATTTTAAATCCTCCTTATCTTTCTCTGTTAATGCTTTCACTGATAATTGAACATCTGGGAAATTTACACCTTTATTATTTGAAAGAACTCCTCCAACTGTTACCAAACACTCTAAAAGATTTGCTTTAATATCAACTTTTTCTACAATCATTTCAATTTTACCGTCATCTAATAAAATTCTTTTGCCTACACTAACTTCTTGAGAAAGTTTATCGTAGGTTACATTTGCAATAGTATTTGTACATTCGACTTCATTCGATGTAAGTGTGAATTTATCACCTTTTTTAACTTTTACTGGACCATCTTTAAATCGCCCTAATCTAATTTTAGGTCCTTGAAGATCTTGCAATATTCCAATATCCATATCTAACTTTTTTGATACTTCTCTTATGGTTTTTATTCTCTCTGCATGATCTTTATGATCTCCATGTGAGAAATTTAATCTGAATGTTGTTACTCCAGCTTTAATTAAATCTGTAATTATCTCTTCAGTTTGAGTTGCAGGGCCAATAGTTGCTACTATTTTTGTTCTTCTTTTTAAATCAATATTCGACATATATAGATAATATTGCTAGATATAAATAAATTTACCATACCCAAAGTTAGTTATTTAAGTCATGAATTTTAAAACTTATCAGAAAAAAGCGAGGGAAACAGCTCAATATCCAAATTTAGGGTCAAATATTATTTATCCAACTCTTGGTCTAGTTGGAGAGGCTGGTGAGGTAGCAGAAAAAGTAAAAAAAGTTATAAGAGATAAAAACGGAATATTTGATAACGAATCAAAATTAGGTATTAAAAAAGAGTTGGGAGATGTTTTGTGGTACATATCAAATCTTTGTACTGAATTAAATTTTAATTTAGAGGATGTTGCAATACAAAACCTTGAAAAATTAAAATTAAGATCAGAAAAAGGTAAGATTTCGGGATCTGGGGATGATCGCTAAATTTTAATATCCATATCCACTTCCTTGGTTCAGTAAAAACATTATTAATTGAGGTATGAATCCTTGTATCACTTGAAAAAGAATTAATGCTAATAATGAAGATATATCAAAACCACCAATGGGTGGAATAATACCTCTAAATATATTTAAATATGGATCTGTGATTGATGTTAATGCAGATAATATTCCATTACTCCAATCGATTCCTGGGAACCAGGTTAAAAGTATTCTAATAATCAGTAAGGCATAGTAAAGCGACAAAGTAGTACTGATAACTTGTAAAATTGAAATTGTTATTCCTGTCATTAAAAAAAAATTTTTATCTATTCTAACATTTACTTATTATTGCTGCTTATTATTATGGTTTCCTATATTTGAGAGATATTCATTACTTACAGCAAATGTTTGAAAAAACTTTTCTGATAATGATAACCAATATGATCTACCATCTTTTTGCTTCCGTTTGACAATAAATTTCTTTTCTAATAATTCTTTAATATGATCATAGGCTCCTGATCCTCGAAGAAGTATAAGATCAGATTGCAGGATCTTTTTTTTGATCGCAATAGTTGCCAATGTCCTTAATTCGGATGTTTTCAAATCAGAAGGAAGTAAATCATCGACGAATTCATTAAGACTGGATTTTAGCTCGAGAGAAAAACTATTATTAACTGAATTTAATTCAATAGCTGAGTTGGGATTAGAGTATTTGTTTTTTAGATCTTTAATTGCATCATTTATTGAGTTGATATCAGAATTAGTAATTTCTGAAAGATCCTTTTTTGTTATTGGTCTCCCTTTCAAATATAGAACAGCTTCAACTTTAGTTACTAGATCTATATCAGATATTGGCGTGGTATTTAGATCAGATTGATTGATTTTAATTACCGAAATCTTTCCTAATTTACCTTAAATTTAATCTGATGCACCAAGGAATAGTCTATATGTATCGTTTTGAGTTTCATCCCAGAATTTATAGCCTAGAATTCTTACAAAATTATTCCACTCTAAAATCTCATTTTTATCGATTAACACTCCAATAACAATTTTCCCTACATCAGCACCATAATTCCTGTAGTGAAATACGCTTATAGACCAATTAGATTTCATATTATTTAGGAAGTTTATTAATGCCCCAGGCCTTTCAGGAAACTCAAATCTGTATAAAAGCTCTACAAAGTTTTTATAATCCTTCTCTTTAAAATTCCTTGGTAATCTTCCACCTACCATATGTCTAAGATGGTTTTTAGATAATTCATCATCACTTATGTCATAAAATGAGTACTCAGAATTTATAAATACATTTAATAGATTTTTTTTATCATTTAACCCATAGACTTGGACTCCTACAAAGATCTGTGCATTCTTAGAATTCGACATCCTATAGCTAAATTCAGTTAAATTTCTATTATCAAGTAACTTACAAAAATCAATTAGACTACCAGCACGTTCAGGTATCTCAATAGCCATCATTACTTCTTTACACTCTCCAAGTTCTGCTCTTTCTGCCACAAATCTAAGTCTCTCAAAATTCATATTTGCACCACATGCAATTGCAACCATTTTTCTATTTAAATGATTCGAATTTAAAATATCTTTTTTCATTCCTGCTATTGATAAGGCACCTGCGGGCTCTAGTATTGATCTAGTATCCTCAAAAACATCTTTTATAGCAGCACATATTTCGTCAGTATTAACCCTAATCATCTTATCTATGTATTTTCTACCAATATCAAAAGTATTTTTACCAATTTTTTTAACTGCCACTCCATCTGCAAATTGACCAACAGAGGTTAATTCCACAATTTTTTCTTCTTCCAAGGATTTTGTCATAGCATCTGCGTCTTCAGGTTCAACGCCAATTATTTTTACTTCAGGCCATATTTTTTTAATGTATAAAGAAATTCCTGATATCAATCCACCACCACCAACAGCAATATAAATTGCATAAGGTTTTTCCGTGAGTTGCTGTTCAAGTTCAATAGCTATAGTTCCTTGTCCTGCTATTACATCTGGATCATCAAAAGGATGAATAAAACATAAATTTCTTTCATGGCTAATCCTTATTGCCTCTTTGTATGTTTCATCATAATTATCACCAAATAATATGACTTTTGCTTTTAAATTTTTTACTGCATTAACTTTCACTAGAGGTGTTGTAATTGGCATTAATATGGTTGCTTGGCAATTTAATTTGAGAGCACTAAGTGCAACACCTTGAGCATGATTACCAGCACTTGAAGTAATTACTCCCCGAGTAAGCTGAGATCTACTGAGCTTACTCATCTTGTTGTATGCTCCTCTTATTTTGAATGAAAATACATCTTGAAGATCCTCTCTTTTTAGAAAAACCTCATTATTAAGTTTATTACTTAAATTATGTGCTTTCTCTAGTGGTGTTTTTTTAGCTACTTCATAGACTTCAGCTTGAAGTATTTTTTCAAAATAATCATTCATATATATATTTTTAGCATTAATTATTAATCTAATAAAACATTACATGATCTATTTCAAAAAAAATACTCATTTTGCACCTTTACGTTTTAGATTATACAGATACCAATTTTTGTTAAATGCTTTTAAGTGAGTTAAGGCATCCAAATCAACTTCATGGCTTAACAGTTTCACAATTAGAGGAAATTGCCTGTCAAATTAGAGAAAGACATCTTCAAGTAGTTTCTACTAGTGGTGGACATCTTGGTCCTGGCTTAGGTGTAGTTGAGCTTACATTGGCTTTATATCAAACTCTAGATCTTGACATCGATAAAGTTGTTTGGGATGTAGGACATCAAGGTTATCCTCATAAGTTAATAACAGGACGTTTTAGTCAATTTGATTCCCTTAGACAACAAAATGGAGTAGCGGGATATCTCAAAAGAAGCGAAAGTAAATTTGATCATTTTGGTGCTGGACATGCAAGTACTTCTATTTCGGCTGCATTAGGAATGGCAATTGCAAGAGATAGAAAAGGTGAAAATTATAAATGTGTTGCTGTTATTGGGGATGGAGCATTAACTGGAGGAATGGCATTAGAAGCTATAAATCATGCAGGTCACTTACCAAATACTCCTTTAGTTGTAGTATTAAACGATAATGATATGTCTATTTCACCTCCAGTTGGAGCCCTTTCATCTTACTTAAATAAAGTAAGAGTTAGTCCACCATTGAAATTTTTGTCCGATAGTGTTCAAGAAAGTGTAAAAAATATTCCATTAATTGGTAAGGATATTCCAGAAGAACTAAAAAATATTAAAGGAAGCGTTAGAAGACTAGCAGTGCCTAAGGTTGGAGCTGTTTTTGAAGAACTTGGATTTACATATATGGGTCCAATTGACGGACATGACATTGGAAATTTAGTTAATACTTTTAACGCTGCTCACAAACTGAAAAAACCTGTACTTGTTCATGTAGTCACAACAAAAGGTAAGGGTTATCCTTATGCAGAGGCTGATCAGGTTGGATATCATGCACAGTCAGCATTTGATCTAACAACTGGAAAATCTATTCCATCTAAGAAACCTAAACCTGTTAGTTATAGTAAGATATTTGGTCAAACCTTATTGAAAATATGTGAACAAGATAGCAAAGTTGTTGGTATTACAGCAGCAATGGCTACAGGGACTGGTTTAGATATATTGCAAAAAAATATTCCAGATCAATATGTCGATGTAGGAATAGCAGAACAACATGCAGTTACTCTGGCGGCAGGAATGTCGTGCGATGGTCTTAAACCTGTTGTAGCTATTTATAGTACTTTTCTTCAACGAGCATTCGATCAATTAATCCATGATGTTGGTATCCAAAATTTACCTGTATCGTTCGTACTTGATAGGGCTGGGATAGTTGGAGCTGACGGTCCTACTCACCAAGGTCAATACGATATAAGTTATATGAGGTCTATACCTAATTTTGTATTGATGGCACCTAAAGATGAATCTGAATTACAAAGAATGTTAATAACTTCAATTAACCATAATGGTCCTACAGCTCTAAGAATACCAAGAGGTTCTGGATTAGGGGTGGCTGTAATGGATGAGGGTTGGGAACCATTGAATATAGGCGAAGCTGAAATACTTGAAGAAGGAGAAGATATTTTAATTATTGCTTATGGATCAATGGTTGCATCAGCTATTGAAACAGCAAGAATTCTAAAAAATATGAACATTAATGCATGTATTGTTAATGCAAGATTTGTGAAACCTCTAGATAAAAATCTTATTATGCCTTTAGCAAGTAGGATTCAGAAAGTGGTAACTATGGAAGAAGGCACCTTAATAGGTGGATTTGGTTCTGCAATAGTTGAATTACTTAACGATAATGAAGTAAACATTCCTGTATACAGAATAGGTATACCTGATGTTTTAGTTGATCATGCATCACCTGATCAGAGTAAAGAAAAATTAGGACTTATGCCTGATCAGATGGCAGATAAAATTGTTAAGAAATTTAAGTTAAACAATTAAAAATTTAATAAATAAATTTTTTATAATACACCACGTGAGGCTAATCCTAAGATTGCACCAATTCCGAAAATATGACCTAGGCAATTAGCACCTACAACTGATGCGTGACTTAAACCACCATAGAATTTTGAATTAGGTATTTCAAAACCTTCATTAGGTTTTCTTATTGTTGCTCTAGCAATTGCATAAGCAAAAACATTACATGCAATCATTACGACGGCACACTTTGGAGACCAAGAAAAAGTTGCTGGATCTGCAGCTGCAAATAATGTAGTAAACATAAAAAATCGTTATTTTCATATATTCTCTAATACTTTTACCTAAAAAACACAAAATTGTAAAAGGTCTTAAGAGTTGTTTACTTCTAAGCTATTTAACAACTTTATAAATCCAAACAAAATAACAAAATCACTTAGAGTTAGAAAGGATTCTGCAAAGCCATGCAGGAAGTCAACCTCAACAAGGGTTTTATCATAGTAATTTAGTGTGAAGATAGATACCAATATAGTTATGAATACAAATAAAACAGTTAAGGAAAATCCTGTTTTTACAAAAATATTAACAGATTTGATTTTATATAAGTAAAACAAAAATATTGCATATGGAAATATTGATACGGCGAACAATAATGTGTTATCAATAAAACCTAATTTTTCTATAAATTTAAAAAATAAATCATTCATAAGTCTCTTCCTTTATAAAAATAGTGAATGATGCGAGAGCTAATGTTGAATTACCAATAAATGTAAATATCCCTTGAAGCGTTACTAATCCATACAATACTTCTTGATTATCATAGATATGCCAAGTAATAGCGCACATAGCTCCTATTAAGTTTGGAACCATAGCTAAGCTTAACCAAAAAAATAAATTGTATTCTTTATATGTAGAAATTTTGTAAATAACAAAGATGGTAAAAATCCATTCAATAACCGAAGAGATGTGAATTAACCATGTTCCAAATGAAAGTTCGTGCAAAATTTATATTTTTTTCTTTAGTACATTAAGTACTTCTTTGGCATGATTTATGGGTAAAACACTTATCCATCTATAAGAAATTTCTCCTTCTGGAGAAATCAAAAAAGTATTTCTATCTGAAAATGGAGGAATCCAAGAACCATATTTATCGCTAATAATTCCTTCAGGATCCGATAATAAAGTGTAGTTTATAGATTTCTCGCTGCAGAAACTTTCATGAGAATCTTGATTATCAGCACTAATCCCAACAATTTCTGCATTATATTTTGAAAAATCTGTTTTTAATTCCGAAAAACCTTTAGCTTCAAGAGTGCAACCTGCTGTAAAGTCCTTTGGATAAAAGTACATAACGAGCCACTTACCTTGAAAATCATTTAATCCCCAAATATTTTTTGATTTTATGTTTTTATTAAAACCTTCTAATTGAAAGTTTGGAGCTGGATCCCCAACTTCAGGAGCGAAGTCAAAGGCGATTGCTAAATTACAGTTAAATAAAAAAATAAATGGTATTAATATACTTACGACTAAATTTTTCATCAAATTTAGAATTTTTTTAAATCTACTCCATTTGATTTAGCAAATTTCTCTAATCCTACTTTTTGTATAGATTTTAGTGCTTTGGTGCTAATTTTAATATTTACCCATTTTTTGCCTTCTTCCCACCAAAGTCTCCTTTTTTGAAGATTAACTTGTTGCAATTTTTTTGTACGAATATGTGAGTGACTTACGGCCATCCCATTATTAGCTTTTGCACCAGTCAGTTCGCAAACTCTTGACATATTTTTAGTTATATCTTTAAAAATTTTAACACACGACTCAAGTTGTTGAATTAAGCAATTCCGAAATTAATTCGGCATTATTATTTTGTAAATTAATAATCTGTTCTTGATCTAATCCACCAACAGATAGTTTAGCCATATCGTAAACGTGATTAGCAATTTTAGATGCCAATGGATTTTCTATAGGATCTTTTTCATCAATAATTATTTTATTGCCTGTAATTTTATTAAGACCAACAATAAGTGGATGTTCTTTATTAATTAAAAGCACATGATATTCAGGTAAGCCAGGCATCTTTTGTTCCATGTAAGCACCCATATCATTAATTCTTCTCATTTGCTCTGGAAGCAAGATCATCGCAGGTGGTGCACCTTTACTTGAAAGTGACTGAACTTTAACTGTTACTTTCTCATTGTTAAGTGCTTTGACAATCGTATCTCTGAGATTTTCTGTATTTGATTTACCATCCTTATCTACAATTTCTTTAGATTCTTTATCTTCTAGTTCATTTATTTCTGAATCAACTCTCTGGAACTGATAATCTTCGTTTTTACTCTCTAACCAAGGAAGAAATTGTGCATCAATTAAAGGGTCTGATTTAATAACTTCTTTGTTATCAGATAAGCAGATATTTAATGCGCTTGACTGAGAAATCGAATCTGAACAGTAAATTATTTTTTTAGAATCAGATATGTTATTTCGTTCTTTGTAATTTGCCAGAGTTGTAAAATATTTATCATTGGATTTGATGAGCGATTTGTTTTTAATATCTTTAGTTACGTCTTTCTCCGAATTTATTATTGTTTCGAAAATTATGCTGTTTTTGACTAAATCAGCAAATTTTTCATCTTCTATAGCACCAATTTTAATAAAAGCAGAGATTGAGTCCCAAATTTCTGCATAAAATTCTGGAGAATTTTTTATCAAATCCTTCAGTTTATTAGCGATTTTTTTCGAGATAAATGATGATATAGACCTTACTTTTCTGTCTGTTTGTAAAGCACTTCTACTAACATTTAGCGGTATATCTGTAGAGTCAATAACTCCTCTTAGAGGTAAAAGGTATTTTGGTACTATCTCTTTAATTGAATCGCTTACGAATACTTGATTGCAAAATAGTTTTATTTCTCCCTTTTCCCAATCAGCTCTACCTGACAACTTTGGAAAATACAATATCCCTTGTATGTCATATGGATAATCTGTATTTAGATGAATCCATAACAGTGGATCTCCCTGGAAAGGATAAAGGTATTTATATAACTCAATATAATCTTCATCTTTTAATTCACTAGGTTGTTTTCTCCAAGGAGGATTTTTTTTATTGATTGTCTCTCCTTCTAATAAGACATCTATTGGCATAAAATCACAATATTTTTTAATAAGTGATTTAATCCTTTCAGGCTCGATAAAATCTTTTTCTTCTTCAAGTAGGTGAAGAATAACATCTGTACCAATTGTCTCTCTTTCTGATTCCTCTAGCGTGAAATTTGGCGATCCATCACAAGACCATTTGAAAGCTTTTGACTCCCCAATTGCCGACTTAGTTATTATGTCAACTCTATCTGCCACCATGAAACTTGAATAAAAACCTAGTCCAAAATGCCCTATGAATTCATCATTATCTTTTTTGTATTTTGTTAGGAATTCTTCAGCACTAGAAAATGCAACTTGATTTATATACTTCTTAATTTCTTCATCATTCATTCCAATTCCATTATCGGAAATTGTTAACGTATTTTTTTCACGATTAATTGTTATTTTTACTTGAGCCTCCTCAGTATTCTCGCAATCACCTGCCATAGAGGCCATTCTTCTTTTACTAATTGCGTCAACACCATTACTAACAAGTTCTCTTAAAAAGATTTCATGGTCAGAATATACTGCCTTCTTGATAATTGGGAAAATATTTTCGGTATTAATACGAATTTCGCCTTTTTCCATTTAAAAAAAAATTAAACATATTAAATATTATTTCGTAAAAACTAGTTAATCAAGTTTAATTAGGAGTATTGTCCGAACAATATATGAATTTAAAAACCTAAATATACTTTTTAAAAGGATTTATTTAACCCATAAAATCTCACTACAATTATTTTCTTTCATAATTTGATTGGCTTTAGCCATGTCATCACATGGATTTAAATGTAAGACAGCAATATTTCCTTTTTTCTGTTGTGCTTTTTGTTCATTCATAGCATTTTCTAACAAATAAGAATCTTTAAACATCAATAAAATCTTTTTTTTATCTGTCTTTTCTTCCTTAATTAAATTTCTTAAAATGTCTACTGAAATTGTAAATCCAATCCCATTAAATATTTTCTCATTAGGACTAAATGATCTTACTAACTCATCATATCTTCCGCCTTTTGCGATGACGCTTTTATTTTTACCATTATCCGCAATTAGTTGAAATACTATTCCTTCATATAAATTCAAGTGAGGTTGAAAAGTGGGATCAAGTTGTAATTTAACACCATATTTATTTGATATTTTTGATAATGTTTCAAATAAAAAATTTAAGTTATCTAATGTTTTACTAGTGCCATATGTAGTTTTTAATTTTTTTAATATTGCAATTGGTTC
>QCGK01000002.1 GCA_003279945.1 Prochlorococcus sp. AG-388-A01 | reverse complement strand
TTTTATTGATAAATCCAGATAACTTTACTAATTTGAATGACTTTTCATCTAATAATAAATATGTAGAATTAACTTTTTTGAATAAAATTGAAAAGCTTAATAAGCCTCTTGATTGGAATATAAATTCTGTTACAAGACTTTGGAGATTTAATCTAAATTATTTTTACAATTTAAGAGAATTCCTAGAAAACTATTTAAAAAAAGATTTTTCCATAGAGGATTATAAAGAAAACATTTATTTAATACATTCCTGGATTGATTTTCATTTGAATAATTATGGAGATGGTTGGCACAGTTATACCATTTCATTAAGAATTAGAAATTGGATTTGGTTTTTGCGATTTTTCCCAAATTTAACTTCAAATAAAATAAAAGAAAATTTATGGGTACAAATAAACTGGCTTTATGAAAATAGAGAGTATCATTTAGGTGGAAATCATTTACTGGAGAATTTAATAACATTAATTTTTGGTTCGCTACAATTTAAAGGCCAAAAAGCTGAATTAATTTTTTCAGAATGTTTGGATGAATTAGCAGATCAATTAAATAAGCAGATTCTCGATGATGGCGGCCATGAAGAAAGAAGTTGTAGTTATCATTTAATGATTCTTCAGAATCTAAGTGAGTTGGGTTTAGTCTTACAAAGTCTCAAGAAAATTAGGCCTATATGGTTGGTTAAGACTATAAAATTAATGACTGAATGGTCCTGCAAAGTAAAGCTAAATGCTAATAATTACCCTAGATTTAATGACTCTATTTATTCAGAAGAAATAAATATACAGACAATTATTGACTTGAGTTTTTCTTATTTAGAGCAAATAATTTATGTAAAAAAGTCAGATTATTTTAATTTTAGATTATGCAAATTTGTTTTAAAAGATAAAACTCTTAAATTAGTAAGTATTTCTGAATATAAATCTAATTATCAAAAACTACGAATTTTAGATCTCCAAGATACTGGTTGGAGTATTTTAAGGCCAAATAATTCATGGGAAATCATTTTTAAATCTGGTAAATCTGGACCCAATCACTTATTAGGTCATAGCCATTCTGATTTGCATACATTTGATATTTTTTATAATGGTAAATTATTAATTGGAGAAACAGGAACAAGTCAGTATGAAAAATCAAATATTAGAGATTATGAGAGATCAGCTAATTCTCATAATCTTATTCAATTTGCAAAAAAGAAAGAAATAAATCTAGAAAAAATAAAAGATTGGCATCAACCTCTTGAAGTTTGGGATTCATTTAGAGTTGCTAGGAAAGCAAAAATTATCAACAGATCATATGGAGTTACTGCAAAAGAAATTTTATGGGTTAAAGGAGTCTATTATCCTTTTCAAAAATATATTGAAAGTATAGAGAGAATTATGAAATTTAAAATTTTAAAAGATAACAAATTAGAAGTAGATATACAAGATAATGTTTTTGCTAAATATGATATTTATTGGAAGTTTAACTTACATTTTGCTCCAGGATTTAAAAAGGGAAAAATTAAATTAAAATTACATCAAAACAATAAAACTATAAAGTTGAATTGGATTGACTCTTGGACTTCTTTTGAATTTGGAAAGAGGATTGCAAGTGAATCCCTAGTAATTTTTGGTTACTGTAATAAAGGTCATAATTCAAATAATTTAAAATTTGTCATAGATCCCAATAAGAGCTTTTTATGAAGGAAATCTGGATTATTAATCAATTTGCAAATACTCCTGACATGCCAGGCCATACAAGACAAAATGATTTGGCTGTTTTTTTAAACAAGAATGGTTATAAACCAACTGTTTTCTCTTCAGACTTTAATCTTTCCAAGAGAAAATTCCTTAAAGGTAATAAGAAATTTTTTTATAAAAGTGAATTTATAAAAAGTATTAAATGGGTATGGCTTGGAGTATTTCCCTACAGGAAAAATGATTGGAAGCGATATTTGAATTTATTGAGTTTTTGTTTGAATTTGTCTTTTCAACTTTTTATAAGGCTTATTTTTTGTTCAATAAAAAAGAGAAGTCCTAAATTAATAATTTCTTCCTCACCTCAATTACCAGCATCATTCATATCATTATTCATTAGTAAATTATTTAAGATCCCTATGATATTTGAGGTAAGGGATTTATGGCCACAAATACTAATTGAAATGAGCAATATGAAAGCTGAAAGTATTACTTATAAAGTTTTAAAAAAAATGGAATTAGTTTTATATAGAAATTCTGATTTAATTGTTGTCTTGTCAAAAGGTTGTATAGATTATGTAAAAAAGAACGGCGCAAGTAAAGTTGAATTCTTACCAAATTCTGCTAATACAGATCTTTTTAATTATTCAAAATTACCTGCTGAGGGACAGAAGTTTTCGTCTGAAAGACCATTTAAAATAATTTATTCAGGAGCTCATGGTATTGCGAATGATTTGGAAAATGTAATAAAGGCAGCGTTTTTTCTGAAAAATTTGCCTATTAAAATAATTTTAGTTGGAGATGGTCCTCAAAAAGATCATTTAAGGATACTGGCATCAACATTAGAAAATATAGATTTTAAGGATCCTATTTCTAAAAAAGATGTACCTGAACTTCTTTCTAGTGCCGATGCAATTCTTATTTCTTTGGCAGATATAGAGTTATTTGAGTATGGTGTATCTCCTAATAAACTATTTGATGCTTATGCAGTTGGAAGACCAGTCATTACAACAATAAAAGGGATAGTAAATAATGAAGTTGAGGAATTTAATTTAGGTGTAACTTCTCCACCTGGCGATCCTATGAAGTTGTCTAAAGCAATTAAAAAACTATTCAATAAGGAAAGAAGCGAAAGGATAAATATAAGTATTAATTGTAGAAAAATGGTTGATAATTTTTACTCGAAGGATTTAATATTGACAAATTATTTAGATAAAATTAGAAGGTTAATAAACCAGTGTTAAATTGTTTTTTGTTCAAATGTTAATATAGCTTATCTAATTACTTTTGGATAATATTTGAAGAAATGAACGATAATAAAATATTAATTTCATTTGTAATGGGCACTAGGCCAGAAATAATTAAACTTGCGCCTTTGATTACTTTATTTAAAAAAAATTCAATATTTTTAGTGCGAGTAGTATTGACTGGACAACACTTGGAGATGGCTGAAGATCTTCTTAATTTATTTGAAATAAAAGAGGATTTAAATTTGAAGATAATGAAATCAAATCAATCTTTAACACATATCACTAGTTCTGTGATAAATGGCCTTAAGGAGGAATTCATGGAATATCATCCAAAATTACTTTTTATTCAAGGAGATACCTCTACTGCATTTGCTGCAGCTCTTGCGGCATTTTTCGATAAAATTCCAATTGCTCATATTGAGGCTGGTTTAAGAACCTATGATCTAATGAATCCATTTCCTGAGGAAGCTAATAGAAGACTAATATCTCAGATATCTAGGCTACATTTTGCACCTACAGAGAAAGCTTTTTTAAATTTACAAAAATCTGGAATAAAAGAGAATTGTTTTATCACCGGTAATACAGTTATTGATTCTATAAAACTTCTTCAATCAAAAAATCTTGGAAAAAGTAAAGGCTTTTTCAATAAATTTAAAGAAAATAAATTAATCCTAGTCACTATTCATAGAAGGGAAAATTGGGGCAACAGATTAGAAAGTATTTTGGATACTTTAAATTTAATTGTACAAAGGCATAAAAATATTACATTATTATTACCTATGCATAAGAATCAAATTTTAAGAACAAAAATAGAAAATAATTTAGGAAATAATCCGCAAATATTGCTAACTGAACCTCTTCCATATTCTGAATTTATAGAAGCTTTAACTTCTTGTTATTTTATTATGACTGATTCTGGAGGGATACAAGAAGAAGCTCCATCATTTGGAAAACCTGTTTTAATATTAAGAGAGAGTACAGAAAGGAAAGAGGCTATTGATTGCGGGGCTGCTATTTTAGTAAATAACGATAGCGTTAAAATTTTAGAAGTTGTTAATAAATTACTAAATAACCGAAAATTTTATGAATCTATGCAAGTGGATAAGAATCCTTTTGGAGATGGGAATGCATGTAATAAGATTATGAAACATACCTTAAATTTTTTATCTAAAGAAGATTAATTTTTTCAATAAAATTATTAAAATAAAAAAATTTATTAAAAATACCTTTAATTTGTAATTAAATCAAAATATTTTTTTTCAACTTTTTTCATTTCTTTTTGATAAGAGTTTTTATTAATTATTAAATCTCTAGAAAGCTTTGATATTTTAATACTTCTTTCTTTATATTTTACTGAATTGATAATTAATTTTGATAAACTTCTATAGTCTCCTGAATTAAATAAAAAACCATTAATATTATTTTTAATCCATATCTTATTATCAGAATTATTTGAAATAATAATTAATCGTTCAAATGACATCGCCTCTGCAATACTAGAAGCTAAACCACCATCACTTAGTGAAGTAGATATATAGATATCTATTTTATTGTAAAATTCTAACATTTCTTTTTTATTAAGTTGCCCAAGAAATTTTATATTTGAAGTAAGATTTTTTTTCTTAACATATTTTTCATAGCTTTCTTTAAGCAATCCATTACCCGCTATGTAGAAATTTATATCATTTCTTATTTTGCAAATTAATTCAGCTGCTTTTAATAGAGTTTTTACATCATAAATTTTTTCAAGGTTTCTATTACTACCAACAATGAAAGTACCCTCTTTGGAAAAAATATCTCTTGATTTTAGGTACAAATTAGTATCTACTCCAAACATTGAAATCATAAAATTCTCATTATTCATACCAAATTCAATTGATTTTTTGACTAATCTTCTAGAGTCGCAGATAAGGAAATTTGATCTTCTAAATAGTATCCTTAGCCAAATTTTTTTAAATAATTTTTTTTCATTTGATAGGTCACTTCCCCATGGCGTGAGTATTAATTTAGATCTTGAACTTATAAAAAGTGATAATAAACTATGCCAACCTAAGTAATGAATATGTACTAATGAATATTTACCAGATTTTAGAAACGTAAAAACCTTAAAGAAATTTGCTAGGTTATTTAAATAATAAATTTCAATTTTTTTTTCAAAATTTTTTAATTCGTTTATAGTTACATGACTTGGCTTAACTAAGCTTATTAAGGTTATTTTATTTTTTTTATTTGCAAAAAATTTTACCCATCTTATTGAATGAATTGAAGCTGCACTAGCAATAAAAACTATATTCAAATTTTGTCTGCTACTATCCATTCTCAAATATAATTAATAATATTTTATTTATTTAATATATAGTTTTTTTTTGAGCATGCTATTATTTGTTTTATTTATTAATTGATGAAATATTCAATTGTAATGCCGGTATATAAGAGATCAGATGTAATTAAATTATCTTTTAACTCAATATTAAAACAGACTTACAAACCGTTCGAATTAATAATAGTTGATAATAATACTGATATTAAAGAAACAGGAATTCTAAAAGATATTATTAATTCCTACAGAAAAAAGTTCATACACCCAGTGCGCTATATAAAGTCCTTCAAAAATAGCGGCTCCCAAGCTCGTAACATTGGTGCAAATATGTCAAAAGGTGATTTTGTTGCTTTCTTGGATAGTGACGTTGTTTTAGATAAAGATTACTATGAAATACTTTTGAATTATTTTTCTGTTAATAAAAAATTAATTGCTATTCAGGGATTAGATAGATCACTTTTATTAGATCCTAAAGCTAATAATAGATTTAAATTACTTGAAAAATTAATTTATTTATTTGAAGATTTTTTTGAAACTTCTAGTCTTTTTAATAGAAGGATTGGTTATGTTTCTCCTTCTTTAGCAGTAGCTCATCCAAACGTGCAAATTGATTTTGAAGTAAAATCTGAGTGGATATCTACATGTGCAGGAATTTTTAAAAAGTATTTATTTAATAAATATGAGTTTCCTAATCAATTCATTACATATTCAAATAATGAATATGTAATGTTTTCATATAATTTGTTTAAAAATAAAGAGGGAGAGATGCTTTATACAAGCAAGGCAAAATATAAAGATATTCAAACTTCCTCTGGAAGAATTAATAGGATTCAATTGATGTATCAGATTGAAACTTATGATTTATATATATTCATTAATTTGTTTGAATTCAACATAAGAAATTTATTTGTATATTTTAAGTCGAGAATTGGACATTTAATCTATTATCTAATTAGATTAATTTTTAATAAAAACACTTCTATAAAATTTTATTTTCATTCAGTATTCTCGATTTTTTACCCTTTGATTAATATTTCATCAATAATTAGAAATGATTTATCTTTTTTTGAGAAAGACTTCCCAATAAAATAGATTAATTGAATTTATTCGTAACTTGTGAAGGTGATATTATTATTAAAAGAGATTTTTCTATCTTTTGCGATTCATAATTTATGAAACGACTATTCGATATAATTCTTGCTTTAGTGGGACTAGTATTTACTTGCCCTTTGCAGTTAATTTTTTTATTTTTGGTTTGGAAAGAAGACAAATATAATCCTTTTTATATTGCAAAAAGAGTTGGAAAAAATGGAAATATATTCAAGATGATAAAAATTAGAACCATGATAGTTAACGCACATTTGAATGGAGTTGATTCTACTTCAGATAATGATCCCAGAATAACAATAATTGGTTCTCTAATAAGAAAATATAAAATTGATGAATTGCCTCAACTTTTTAACATTCTTATTGGAAATATGTCTTTTGTGGGCCCAAGACCAAGTGTTAAAAGAGATACTGATTTGTACACTAATTTAGAATTAAAACTATTATCAATAAAGCCTGGACTTACGGACTTTGCTTCAATTGTTTTTTCAGACGAGTCAACTATACTAGCAGATTCTAAGGATCCTGATTTAACATATCATCAGCTTATACGACCTGATAAAAGTAGGTTAGGTTTGTTTTACATTAAGAAGAACAATATTCTCATGGATATACAAATTATACTAATAACTATTTTTAGCCTTTTCTCACGAAGAAGATCTTTAAGATTATTATGTTTATTATTATCAAATTCTGGGGCTTCAAAGGATCTTGTTCATATAGCCTCTAGAAGGTTTACTTTAGTCCCAAAATCGCCACCAGGGTCTGATATGATCACAAAATCAAGATAAATCTAGCTCAAGTAATAAATATTGTTATGAGTAACTTAAAAATTACAAAAATAATTAGAAAGATTCTGCTAAGTAAGCCATTTAAATTTGCGTTTCATTTTTTAAATAAATTAGATAGTTTATCAAAACCAAGTAAAACAATATTAATTTTATTTTTGGATTTGCTTCTGATAACAATTTCTTTTCTTTTAACTAATTTTTTTCTATTTGAGACAATAGATTTTTTAACAAGTTTTTCTTTTTCGTTGCGTTTTATACCTGTAATTGTAATTGTAAGCTCAATTTTCTATATATTAACTGGAGATTATTTGTCAATTAGTAAATATATAAAATCCTCGGAAATTTATAATATTGCAAGTAGAAATTTTATTTTAGTTTTATTTATATTATTTTTTGGATTTGCATTAAATCTAAATAGTTTATCTTACAGAGGGTTCATATTATTTTGGCTTTTAAGTGTTTTAATTAACATTGTGTCTAGGTTTAGTCTTAAGGAAATACTCATATTTTACGGTTACCTTAAATCAAAGAAGATTAATAAAGTAGCCATTTATGGGGCTGGAGCAGCAGGCGCACAGTTAGCCTCATCTTTAGAGCTAGCAGGATCTCATGAAATAATCGCTTTTTTTGATGATTCCAATAATCTTTGTGGTAGAAAATTGATGGGTACTAAGATTTATAACTCAAAAGATATATATAAATTTAAAAATAAGATTGATCAAATTCTATTTGCTATCCCATCCTTAAGTAAGGAAAATTCAAAAATTATCTTAAAAAAAATAAAAAAAAATGAAATACCTGTATTAAAAGTCCCATCTATTAAAGATTTAACTACAGGAAATCTTACTATAAACTCTCTAAGACCTATAGATATTGAAGATCTACTTGGAAGGGTAGCTGTTGAACCTAATAATAAGTTACTTAAATCATCTATAGATAATTTGAATATTTGTATAACAGGATCAGGAGGATCTATAGGAAAACAAATTTTTAGAGAGATAATTAAGCTTAATCCAAAATCATTATTGCTAATAGACTCAAACGAATATAGCCTTTATTCACTCCAACAAGAGATTGAAGATAAATTAGGCATTAACAATAATTTAAATATTTATGTAAAACTTGCAGATGTAAAAGATTTCAATTTAATTAAATTTTTATTTAAAGAATATCAAATTGATGTTGTTTATCATGCTGCTGCTTATAAGCATGTACCCTTAATTGAAAAAAATCCTCTGCCAGGTATAGAAAATAACATACTTACAACATTTTCAATATGCAAGGCTGCTGAAGAATTAAATTTATCTAGAGTTATTCTGATATCAACAGACAAAGCAGTGAGGCCCACAAATGTAATGGGTGCTACGAAAAGATTTGCTGAACTTATTCTTCAGTCATTCGCAGAAAAAATAGATCAATTTAATTCCTCAATTATTGATCAAAGTGATTACAAAAGCTCTAAGTTCTTAATTGTTAGATTTGGTAATGTATTAGGATCTTCTGGTTCAGTGGTTCCATTATTTAAGAAACAAATTGCAGCAGGAGGGCCAATTACCTTAACTGATGAAAGAGTAATCAGATATTTTATGACTTTATCTGAGGCTGCCCAATTAGTCATCCAAGCAGCTTCTTTATCCAAGGGTGGAGATGTTTTTATACTTGATATGGGTTCTCCTGTAAAAATAAAAGATTTGGCGGAGCAAATGATTAGGCTAAGCGGATTAAAAGTAAAAACAAATAAAGAAGGTAATGGGGATATTGAAATTATAAATATAGGTTTAAGGCCTGGAGAAAAATTATATGAGGAATTATTAATAAAAGGAAATCCCCTCAAAACTCCTCATCCTTTAATTTTTAGAGTTAATGAAGTCAAGTTAAGATATGATCAACTTCTAGAAGGCATAAATCAATTTAAAAAATCAATAAATGATATAGATGAAAAATTAGCGCTCGAAACTTTATCAAAGTTCGTGCCTGAATGGAAAAAAAAATAGAAAATAGATAAATTTCTGACTAAAAGTTTGACCTTAAATCAATCATTTGTTATTTGGATTTTCTTTTGCATATTCATTAATATTTTTTATTTCAAATTTATCGTTGTTTAGATATCCAACTTTAATGTCATCGGGAATAAAATTTATCTTATGTGTTGCCATAATAACAATAATATTTTTAGATAAATTTATTATTGTATTAATAATTTTCTTCTCATTTTTAGTGTCAATAGAACTTGTCGGTTCATCTAATAGAAGTATATCTGGATTGAAATAAAGAGCTCTAGCTAAAGCAACTCTTTGTCGCTGGCCAATTGATAAATTACATCCATTTTCCCCCACTTTTTCATGAACTTTATTTTTTAAAGTTCTAACGTAGTTGTATAACTCTGCTTTCATTAAAACTTCTTTAAGGTGTACATAATTTATATTTTGTTTTTCAACACCAAATGCAATGTTTTCAGCAATTGTAGTATCGAATAAAGAATATTCTTGATTAAGATAGGATACTTTAGGCAATGCTTTAGACCCTTTTTTACAAAATATAATTTCACCTTTTTGAGGCTTTATAATTCCTGAAATAATATTTAATAATGTCGATTTTCCAGATCCACTAGGACCAACTAAAAGAAATAATGAGGGGCATTTTAAACAAAAGTTTATGTCTTTAATTCCTTTATTGTTATGGTCATAAATTAATTCAATATCTTTCAGAGTTAGTGAACTTTTTAATCCAAAATTATCTCTAACTTTTATTTTTAAATTTTCTGATTTCTTTTTAGATTCAGCATTATTTAATGCATTAAATAAATTAGATATTATTTTAGAACCATACTCAATACTATTGATTCCATAAATAATATTACTTAGTGCTGGTTGAGCTCTATATGCTGCAAATGCAAAAATACCCAGCAATGGTAATGTAGTGAAATTCGAGGAATTAGATAATGAGATAAAAAGTATAGCAACAGCAAGTCCTATAAAAACAAGCATCTCTAATAGGTATTTTGGAGTTGCTACAAGAGTTGAGTAAGTTGCATTTGTTTTTGCAAAGACTTTAGAAAATATTTTAAATCTATTAGAAAAGTAATACTCAGCAGAGTAAATTTTTATATCTTTAATCGAATTGAATGATTCTATAGCAGTTGAAAATCTACCTCTATTTGCTTTCTCACTTTTATATCCTTCCAAATTAAGCTTCCTTTTAGAAAATATATAGAAGGCAAAATAAAAAGATATTAAAAGTATTAAACTTGATACAGAAGCCTTTAAGTTTGAACAAAAAAGGTAAAGTATTATTGCTATCAACACTAATAAATTTGTTAACATTAGAATAGTAGGTTGAAAAACAATAATTATGAATTGATCTACTTCAGATAATATTGATTTTGCAATTTCCGCAGTGTTTGAATTTAATTTAATGCTTCCATAGATATAACCGTCCATTAATCTCGAGGCTATTTGATGTCTAGTCTCTTCTATAAATTTATTAGTTTTAAAAACTACATATAAACGAATTATTGTTGAAATAATCATTATTATTATCACAATAAAAGGTATATAAATTAATAGCGATAAATCATTATTATTTTCAAGAATACTAATATTTAGTACTCTATTAAATACATTTTCGAGATATTCTTCTAAGGCACTTTTATCACTAATTATTTGTATTAGTGGTACTAATGATGCCAAGCTGATAACATCAAAGACTGCTTGAAGTATTACTAATATTAACAAATTTATTAATTTTCTTTTCCCCCTTTTATTAATTACATTAAGGGTCTGAATAAGAAGTTTAAAGAAGGTTTTTCGTAAAAATATTTTTTTAAACATTTTTGTATATCAATAGAAATTTACACAGATAGTTTTCTAAGAATATTTCAAAAAAATAATCTGATTCCATTATCTTAGAGAAATTTCCTTGCCAGATTTTGAAGACAAATAGGCAGCTTTAATAATTTTTATACTTGACAAACCACTTTCTCCATCGCAAATGGCTTCTTTTTTGTCAATTAAAACATCAAGCATATTTTTGTAATATTCATAATGACCAGAACCATATACATTTTTTATTTTATAGCTTGATTTTTTTATTTCTTCCTCATTGACGTTATCATCAAAATAAAAAAAATCATATTTATTTAAAGCCTCTCCTCCTACTTTCGCACTCCCTTTATCACCAATTATCGTAATAGACCCCTCTATATTTTTTGGGAAGGTAATCATTGTCACTGCCATACTTCCTAAAGTTCCATCAACCCATTTAAAATTAAGTACTGCTGTATCCTCAGATTCAATTTTCCTTGAAATTGTTGCTATTGATGCAGATAAACTTTTTATTGGACCAATCATCCATTCAAGTAAATCAACATAATGACTTGCTTGATTCATCAAAGCTCCACCATCAAGTTCTTCGGTACCCCTCCAGTTATCTTGGTCATAATATGACTGTGGTCTGTGCCAAAAAACATTTAATGAAACAATTCCTATTTTTCCAAATTTTTTCTCTTTTATCTTTTCTCGCAAATCTATAAGAGTAGAATTTAGTCTATTTTGTTTAACAACGAATAACTTCACATTATTTTTCTGACATTGATTAATCATCTTTAAACCATCTTTTACATTCAATGCCATTGGCTTTTCTGTACATATATTTATTCCATATTCTGCAGCATTAATAGTTTGTGATGAATGTAATCCGCTAGGAGTTGCAATGACAAGCAAGTCGATTTTGATTTTTCTTTCTTCATGAGCAGATAATAATGCCTTGTAGTTTGTGAAATCTAATAAATTGGGAGGGTTAATCCCTTCTTTATAAAATAATTCTTGGATATACTGCGTGGCTGATTTTATTTTCTCTTTAGACTCATCGCAAATAGCAACTAAATTACATCTATCCTTTTCAGAAACTATAGCATTGACATGACTTTTGCTTATCCTTCCACAACCTAATAACGCGATATTTATTTTATGTGAGATCATTATATATTTGTTTACTTAAGCCCTAATGATATTAGAAGTTTTAGTATATTTGCCTCTTGTATCGATAATTAATTTACTATTTTCTTTGATCAATTCATAATCGAAACAGTCATGATCAGTTAGAAGTACAGCACAATCAAATAATTCCAGGTTTTTACTTGTTAATTTAATTGATTTTATAATGAAATTGTACTTTCTAAATTTTGGAAATTTCGGGAAATAAGGATCATTATATTTAATATTAGCTCCCATTTTTAATAGTAAATCTATTATCTCTAAAGATGGAGATTCTCTGGCATCATCTATGTTTTTTTTATAAGCAATTCCCAAAATTAAAATCTCACTTTTTCTTACCGATTTGCAAATATCATTTAATGAATTTGATATTTTACTTACAACATGCTTAGGCATAGATGAATTAATTTCTCCAGCCAATTCAATAAATTTCGTATGAATTCCAAATTCTTTAGCTTTCCATGTTAAATAATATGGATCTATTGGGATACAGTGCCCTCCAAGTCCTGGTCCTGGAAAGAAAGGCATGTATCCAAATGGTTTTGTGGCTGCGGCTCTTATGACCTCATAAAGGTCTACCCCAAGTTCTTCTGCTATGATTTTTAATTCATTAACTAATCCTATATTGACTGCTCTATGAATATTCTCAACGAGTTTAGTCATTTCAGCTGCTCTAGTTGATGATAATACGATTATTTCTTCTGTGATCTGAGAATAAATATTTTTAGCAATTGAGGCACAATTTTCTGTGCAGCCGCCAATTATTTTTGGAATATTGTGGGTTTGATATATTTTATTACCAGGATCTTCGCGTTCAGGAGAATAGACTAAAAAGAAATCTTTTCCAATTTCTAAACCTTCTTTTTCAATCAATGGTTTTAATATTTCTTCTGTTGTACCTGGATATGTTGTACTCTCCAAAATAAGGATTTGGCCTTTATGTAAAAAGTTTTTTATAGAATCTAATGAGTTTTTTACAAAAGTTAAATCAGGCTCTTTGTTTTTGTTTAAGGGTGTTGGCACACATATAATTATTACATCGACATTATTTATATTTTTAAGGTTTCCTGATGGGATTAATTTGTTGTTATTTACATATTTTTTTATCTCCCCTGAATGTATATGGTTTATATAGCTTATACAACTTTTCAATGATTTAATTATATTTTTATTTATATCAAACCCATAGGTAGTTATATCTTTTTTGCAGAATGCCAAACCTAGTGGCAAACCTACGTAACCCATTCCAATTATTCCAATCTTATAATCTTTTCTTGATACTTTTTCATAAATTTGTTCATAAAAAATATTTTTTTTATTGATATCCATCCTATATGTTTTCTAAAAATTATGGAATTACCATAGTTCATAGAATATTAGCATATGAGATTGTATTAATTTGTAGTATATATAATTGAAAGATAATATTATTTTTATGCATATTCCATTTTTCAATTATAAGAATTTTTGCAAAGATTTAAATTATAAATTACTCATACAAGAAGTTCTTGAAACAGGATATTTAATAGGAGGGCCATTTATAGAACAACTCGAAAATAAAATCCAAGTTATTACTGGAATTAAACATTGTATAACTGTTGCAAATGCGACAGATGCAATGGAAATAATATTTAATTTTTTAGATTTACCATTTAATTCTAAGGTCTTGGTCCCCTCTCATACCATGCTTGCGACAGCCTCTGCCGCAAAAAGTGCAAATTTAATCCCTATACCAGTAGATGTTGATCCTGATTCACTTATGTTGGAAATTAAGCAGCTAGAGAAATGTAATTTGGAGGGTATTTCTGCTTGTATTATTACTCAATTAAATGGTGTTGTTGCAGACATGGATCCTATAAAAGATTTTTGTGATAGCAATAAAATTTATTTAATTGAGGATTCTGCTCAAGGAATAGGAGCGTTTAATGGTAAAAAACATTCAGGTAGTTGGGGGATTGGAGGTTGTTTATCTTTTTATCCTGCAAAAGTTGCAGGAGGCATTGGAGATGGAGGTGCAATTATCACAAATAATGATAAATTAGCATCATTTGCAAAGTCTGTAAGAGATCATGGTAGAGGCGAGGAATTTGAAGCAATAAATTGGGGGAGGAATAGTAGGTTGGACAGTATCAATGCCAGAGTTATTATCGAACGAATAAATGATCTAAATTCATTAATAGATAAAAGAAGAGAATTGGCTAGCATTTATGACGATAATTTAAGGGAATTGGAAATAAATTCAGACCTTAAACTCCCTCCTAGGTTTTCAACAAATAGTAATTCTATTAGCACTTATCAAAATTATGAAATACAGGCAAATAAAAAAGATGATTTAATAGAGTTTCTTAAAAAAAATGATATTGGAACTATAAAACAATGGGGAGGTTTTTCGATAGCACATTTTTCACGACTGGGTTATGAAATAGAGGATTATCCAGAAACAAAAGCATTGTTTGATAGTTTACTTTTACTGCCTATGAATCATATGATGAAGAAAGAGGAGGTTCAATACATTTGCGATAAGATAAATTACTTTTACAGGTATACATAAAAACTGGGTTAAGAATCTAATAGCTCTCTTTTTAATAAACTTACAATATCTTGTTCAGATAAATAGTACTCTCTCTCAAGAACATTTGCAGAGGGGGCTGGACAATTTTTTAAAGATAAATTGATAGGTTTAGACAATAAAATGTTTGGATCTAGTTTCTCGACTACTGAGGAAATTATTTCTGAAGCTAAACCACAAGTTTTCCATCCACCATCAACCACTATAAATCTTTTTGTTTTACATATGGATTTTAAAATTAAGTCGTAATTGATTGGATTTATAACTCTTAGGTCGATAAGTTCAATTGAATAATTTTTATTAGCTTCATTAAAAATTTTGATTGCATTTTTTGAGATTTTTGTGGAATATCCTGATGAGATGATTGTGATATCATTCCCCTCCAAAACTTTTCTAGATGTTACTTCCTCCAAATTTAATTTTTCAACTTCCTTACTTTCATCTTTTTCATCATAAAGCCACCTGTCATCAATAAATATTACAGGGTCCTTGCATAAAACAGATGAGATAAGCAAATCTCTTGCATCCAGAACTGAATAGGGCATCACAACTCTTAATCCAGGAATATGGGCAAATAATGAATGTAATATTTGTGAATGTTGAGCACCTTGTTCGCCTCCCCTATTAACAATTGATCTTATGGTTACTTGAGGATTTGCCTTACCGCCAAACATATATGACCATTTTGCCGCTTGATTAATAATTGGATCCATTGCATACAGCATAAAATCCATCCTTGGATGAACTACTATAGGTTTAGAACCGCATAGTGATGCTCCTATAGCAGCACCTGTGACAGCATTCTCTGAAACAGGTGTGTCTATTATCCTTTTTTTACCGTATAACTTATCTAGATCTCTCATAGTATTCCCCACATACCAAGGACTCCACAATCCTTGGCCTATAACAAATACATCTTTATGATTGTCTAAAAGATATTTGAAGCCTTCAAGAATTGCTTCTGAGTAAGTTATGTAATTGGTCATTTTTTTTCAAAGTAAATATTTTTTAAAAGATCATTCTTCTCTGGGAATGGTTCTTGTAGTGCAATTTCCCAAGTATTATTTATTTCATCAATTATTTCAGTTCTTATATTATCTAATATTGACTGATCCATTATGTTCTCTTCAATAAGAGATTCTTTTAATCTTTTAATAGGACATCTTAGTTTCCAATTATTTAAGGATTTTCTACATCGATTCGTGCCTACATCAATATCTTCTCTCCAGTCTACATGACCAAACCATCTATAAGTGAAAGCCTCAATTAACCAAGGCTTTTTATTTTCTCTAGTCTCTTTAATTATATCTTTTGATGCATTAATAACTTCAATTATATTATTGCCATCAATAATTTTATGATTAATTAAGTTAGCTTTAGCAAATCTTGAAGTAAAAGAACTAGGTTGCCTTTTTTTAATATCCATATGGCTTGAAAAGAGATTATTTTCAACAACAAAAATAACTGGCAAATTATTTATAGAAGCAAGATTTAATGACTCATGGAAAACACCTTCTTCTACCCCGCCGTCCCCTATATATGCAATAGAAACAGAATTAGTATTTTTTTGTGATATTGCAAAGCCTGCTCCAACTGCTAAGGATATTGTACCTGCCACAATTGGAACTGAACCCATAAATCCAACACTTTTATCAATGAGATGCATTGAACCTCCGTAGCCTTTGGAAAGACCTGTTGACCTACCAAGAATTTCTGCAAATAAACCCTTAAGAGAAGAACCTAGAGCTAGAATATGGGCATGAGATCTATGAGCACCAAAAATATAGTCATTTTTATTTAGATGATAAGAAATTCCTACTGGTATAGCTTCTTGACCAGCGGCAAGATGAACAGGCCCTCCTATTTCTCCATTCTTTCGTTCTTCGGCAATTTTAAACTCTACTTCTCTAATAAAAGTTAATTTTCTATATAAGTCTTCACAATCTTTTTTTGAAATAGAATTTAAATTAAAAGTATTCTGGTTTTTCTCAGGATTTATTAAATCATCTAAATATCTATTACTAACCATTATAAATCTCTTAACAAATTAAAATCTAATTATAATTCAAAGTCATAGTTAAAAACTAAATTTTTTTTAAATTAAAAATAATCTTCTTATAGGTTTTTTCAAAATTAAATAATTCTTGATAACTATTAAATGAATTTCTTTTTAGATTATTTAAGAATTCTTTGTTTTCAATCAAATCTAATATTTTTTCAATACCGTTCAAATCTTTATCTAAAAAAATACCATTATCAAATTCCTTAATCATTTTTTTTAATTCACCTTCTGTATTAGTTATAAATGGAACACTATTCTCTAAACTTTCAATGACTTTATTTGGAATACTATTTTGAAAATTTTGATTATTCAAATAAGGAGCTAATGAGGCAACAGAGTGTTTTATTAGTATTGATGCTTTGTATTTATCAATCTCACCAACAAGCATTACATTTGATTTATTGTTAAAAAGTATTTTTAGCTCTTTATATTTATCCCCAGTACCGCAAATTATAAAAATGTAATTTGGATACTTTGTAATTAAAAAATTTGAGATATTCAAGATTAATTTAAAATCAAATGAATTTGAGAGACTACCAACAAATGAAAAATGTTTTTTTTCGATTACGTTGATACCTTTTTTTTGCCAAAAATTTATCGCCTCATTTTGTCTTTTTTTGTTAAAATTAATTTTTTTTCTTACCAAAGGTGACACAAAATATTTTGACTCATTAAAGTTTTTATTCTGTATGTTTTGAACTGATTTTATCCAATTAATAAATGAGTTTGTTATGGATGATATCGAATCAGCATTGTTGAAAATGTAAGACGCTAATTTGAAGTAAGGTAAAAGTATGAATCTTGCAAATTTTTTTAAGAAATTTGGAAATGCCTCAATGAAGTTTTCCGGCCAATTATCTTTAACATCTAACATAATTGGGATATTATTTTTCTTTGCCCAATTAATAATTACGAAAGAACTTTCAATTGGAGGATATCCAAGAAAAACTTTATCAGGTTTGAACTTTTTATTTTTAATAAGGAATTTATTTAGATTTATAGATAAAACTATATGGTCAAATAATCTTTTAAAACCTATATGTTTTTTATAGCCTAAAGATGGTATTAACATTATGGAAAGATTTTCTTGTATATTAATTTTCTCGAAACTTTTTGACCTGAAAGTTTTTCTTTGGTGAAAAAAAGATGAACTTATGATTGTAACTTTATGACCTTCTTTTAGTAATTCATCGGTTAACAGCATCGCACGCATTGGTCTGTAATTTCCACTATCTATGTGTAAAGGTTCACCTGTTTGGAAAATACAAATGTGCAAAATTTAAGAATTGATATTGGCTACTAAATCAGTTTGATTAAGCCTATATAAAGTATTTGATTTCTTGCAAAACCAAGAGCCTTCTCCTTTCAAAGGTAAATTGATTTTTTCTCCATAACTACTCATCCATCCAACATGTTTTCCTGGAACTCCCATATATAAAGCATAATCTTTCACATTTTTTGTTATGACGGCCCCAGCCCCTATAAAAGCATTTTTGCCTATAGTAATACCGCAAACTATTGTACAGTTTGCTCCTAGAGTGGCTCCTTTTTTTATAAGAGTTTTTTGATACTGATCTTTTTTGGGATAGGCTGATCGAGGATTAGATACATTTGTAAAAACCATACTTGGACCACAAAATACATCATCTTCCAAAACTACATTGTCATATATAGAGACATTATTTTGAACCTTTACATTATTTCCTATTGAGACATTACTGGCAACAAATACATTTTGTCCGAAAACGCAGTTTGAACCTATTTTTGCACCTTTGCAAATATGAACCCATTGCCATATTTTACAATTTTTACCAATTTTAGCCCCATTATCAATTATTGCAGTAGGGTCTATTTTTACTGTTTTATCAATACAATCATTCATAACTAAAATAATCAAAGATTTTGATATTCTTTTTTGTCGCTAATTATAGTTTTTAAACCAGCAAACATAATACTGACAATTATGCTAATTTTACCATCATACAAAGTTACATCATTAATATGACTAATAAAAGCAATTAAAGAAGAGGTAAAGAAAGCTTTTTTTAATAACAAGTCCTTATCTAAAGGAATTGAAAAAAAGATAAATTTCCAAGATATTAATAAAAAAAATAAAATTGTTGCCATTAGGATAAAAGATAAAGGAATACCAAAATTATGAGCAAGCTCTAGCGTTAAATTATGAGAATGTTCAGCTTTCGCTGGTAACATCGGGATGTTTAAAATTGAACTATTATTTTTATTTAAAAAAGAAAAAGTTGAGGGACCCCATCCCCAAAAAGGTCTTTCTTGAATTCTTGCTAACGCTGATTGCCAAATTTCTAATCTTGGTGCTGAGGTTAAAAAACTGAAAACACTTAACTCACTTAGCTTTCCAATTAAAGATTTAGGTAATATTGAATCATGAAAGGTAATATTTCTATTAACTAAAAAACCAAATAAATTACTTAAAAAAATTAATGAAACTATAGATGAAAAAATAATTATAGATTTTCTTAAACCGTAAATACAAAAAATAGTAATAACTATCCCTAAAATTCCATTCCTTGAAGCAGTTAACAAAATCATGAAAACAATAAAAATACATGAAATTATCAATATATATTTTTTAACAGAAAAGTTTTTAGAACTAATTAATAATATTATTGCAAAAGGTAAAATCAATCCTAACCAAATAGCAGTGTAATTTGGATTACTAAAAAGACCAGATGCAGGATCTCCATCATAAATAGTTTTTTGAAACCAAATAATTAGTCCATATAGGGTTTTGTAAGGCCCAAATAAATTAAAATATTTTTGTAGTATCATGCTTAAAATTACTGGAAAAGTCCCACTAACTAAACACTGTGCAAAAATTACTTTTTGTTTACCAGTAATTAAATAATTTTGGAATCCCCAATAATAGAAGAATAAAGGTATCCAGTTTATTAGGTTAATCCATATTGTTGAAATATTGTAAGTTGATAATATTAAGGGTTTATCTATGAAAGAAATATTTAAAGTGCTAAACAGAATTATTCCTATAGAAATAAATAAAGGTAAATTCCATTTATCTTTAAGTGAAATATAGTTTTTATTCTTAAATGAAAGAATTAAGGAAATTAATAAAAATAGTCCAGCAATGGGTAATGCTGAAGGTAGGAAAAATATTCCAATTAAAAATAATTTATTACCTAAAGCTAGACTTTTGTAATCAATATAAATACTTTTGATAATCCTCATAATGATTTAAAAAATTTATATTGATTAATAAAAATATATTTTATTCTACATTTAAATCAAATGGCTTTAAATTTTAATAATTTAAGTAACGCTCCCTTCAGGATTCGAACCTGAGGCCCACTGCTTAGAAGGCAGTTGCTCTATCCAGCTGAGCTAAGGGAGCATTTAATTATTATATCGCTTGCTTAAATAGTTCACAATAAATAAAATTTTTTGAAAAAGAATTTCAAAAAATCTTAAGTTAATTTTGATAAGAGTGAATATCTACTTAGAATATTTCTTATAACTAAATTATTGATTTTGGCAAAAAGATTAACTGACATATTAAAGAAAGAAATGATAAATGATTTTATCAATGGAAAAGGTATAGATGAATTATCCAAAAAGTTTCAATGTGCAAAATCAACAATAATAAGAAATCTAAAAAATAATTTAGATTCAAAAGAATATAATTTTTTAATAATTAAAAATAAAAATGAAAACAAGGCTGATAGTGCTTCTCAACAAGGGGAGTTTAAAATAATTGAAAAACCTTTAGCGGAGGAAACGGTAAAGAATTCTAATGATTCAATCGAAGTTATTGATCATAATGCAAAGCCTGAATTTCAAATGAATCAGGAATTTATGGAAATCGCACCTTTAGACTACCAGATTAATAACGAAACCCAGAGAGATATATCATCAGTACCTATATCAGAAATCGAATTACCTAAAATTGTTTACATGATTGTTGATCATAAAATTGAATTAGAAACAAAAATATTGAAGGAATATCCTGAATGGCAATTCCTTTCGTCAAATGAATTACAAAGGAAAACAATACAGATATATTTTGATTTGAAAATCGCTAAAAGATTTTGTAATAAGGAACAAAAAGTTATTAAAGTACCAAATACAAATGTTTTTAAGATCGCAGCTAAAGTTTTGCTTTCTAGAGGAATTACAAGAATAGTTAGTCCTGAGAATTTAATATCACTATGATATCGAGGTTAATCTTCACTCAAAAGATTTGATGATAAAAAACTGCCCGTTAAGGACCCTAGAATAAAACTTGAACCGATTATGAAGCTTATTGGCAAATCTACGGTTTCATTAATTAATAAATTTACTTTACGTTTGTTTGAACTGTTTTGAATGCCAACCATTAATAAAATAAACAAACAAAAATTAAAAATAGTTGAAACAACTAAATTTTTCATATAAGTAAAAATCTCAATAAACAAATTATAGGTCTTCATATAAATTATAAATTATGCTTTTTTTTACACTTTTCTTTTTTGCAAGGTATCTAGAGGCGGCTGATAAACTTAAACCCGCATTTATTAATTCAATTAATTCTTTTTTTAAACTTAAATTATTTAATTCCTCGTCCTGCATCTCTACACCTTTTATTACTAATGTTATTTCTCCCTTTATTTCTTGAGCTTCAAAAAAGTTGAGCACCATATTCAAGTTATTTCCTACATTCTCCTCATGTATTTTTGTTAATTCTCTGAAAACTTGAATTTCTCTCTCCCCTCCGCAATGTTCTCTTAATTCTATCAAAAGTTTTTTCAGTCTATAAGGAGATTCATAAAGGAGTATAGTCTTTTCGGATTTACTAATTTCTGATAAAAATTTGTTTCTTTCGGTTTTCTTTTTTGGTAAGAAACCCATAAATATGAAAGAAGAAGAAGGGAGACCACTTGATACTAATGCTGTAATTGCAGCGCATGGTCCTGGTATGCAAATAACTTCTAATTCGTTTGATTTTACTTTTTTAATAAGATCCTCTCCTGGGTCGCAAATACTTGGCATTCCTGCATCGCTTACTAAAGCGACTGATTTTTGATTCTTAAGTTCATGTATTATTTTAGAAATTCTATTTTGTGAATTATGCATATTAAAACTTAAAAGAGTATTAGTTATTTCATACCTGTTCAATAACTTTAGAGTTTGCCTAGTGTCTTCACAGGCAATTAATGAAACATTCTTTAAGATATTAATAGCTCTAAATGATAAATCATTTAAATTGCCGATAGGGGTCCCTACAATGTACAAAGCGCTATTTTCAGGCTCTTTGCTTCTATGAGATAATGAGGAATTGATATTCATATCGTGGCTAAATTACCTCTTGGTGTAGATAAAGATAATCTTATCGAGGATCTGATCAATTTCAGCTGGGAAGCATCGGAAATATTACTCTATTATTCTAAGATACTCAAAGACTCTGATAAAAAAAATGATTTAATAAAACTGAAAGATAATAAAGATCCTGTGACTTTAGCAGACATAAAAGTGAATGAAGTAATAATACAAAGAATTAATAATGCTTATAAAAACTGTGAATGGGATATTTTGAGTGAAGAAAGTTCAAGTTTAAATAGGCCTATTTGTAAAGAAATAAAAAAATGGTTATGGATTCTTGATCCTTTAGATGGCACGAAAGACTTTATACAAGGAACTGGTAATTATGCCATGCATTTAGCATTAAATTATAATCATAAGCCTTTTTTAGGAGTTGTACTAATTCCAGAAAAAAATGAATTATGGATCTCAAATGGAGAAAAGGTTTGGTGTGAAAGAAATGATGGATCGCATAAGGTTATTCTTGAACCGGTTCGAAAGGAAATTAAAGATATGACTGTTGTGACAAGTAAAAATCATCGGAACTCAAATCTTGAAAACTTGATTAAAAAGATTAAATTCAAGAATGTGAAGATTATGGGTAGTATTGGGTGCAAAATAGCATCTCTTATTAGAGGAGAAAGTGATATTTATATATCATTAAGTTTGCCTGGTCAAAGTTGTCCAAAAGATTGGGATTTCGCTGCTCCTGAAGCAATTTTAAGATCTTCTGGAGGGGCAATAACAAATTTGGACAATGAAGAACTTTCCTATAACAAAGAAAATTACGACCAGGGAGGAATAATAATTGCTTCAAATGATAAAAAAACACATGCAAGCAAATGTAAGCAGATTAAAGGAATTATGAGGGAATTTAATTTATTTCCTATTGATCTTAATTAAGAGGAGCTACAGGAGTTGGTGTTGGTTCTGGATATGACATGCCACCATTTTGAGCGACGCCCCTTAAGGTAAGATTAATCCTTCCTCTACTATCAATTTCGCGAACCCTAACAGTAACCTCATCTCCCTGCCGCACTACATCTTCTACTCTTTCTACTCTTGCTTCTGATAATTGTGAGATGTGAACCATCCCCTCCTTTCCAGGAAGTATTTCAACAAAGGCTCCTATGGGTATGATCCTTGTTACTACTCCAGAGAAGATTTCACCTTCATGTACTTTCCGAGTTAATCCCTCTATGATTTTTTGAGCTTCTTCAGCGGCAGCTCCATCATGGGAGGCAATAGTCACTATCCCACCATCTTCAATATCAATTTTTGTATTTGTTCTCTCTGTGATACCTTTAATAGTCCTACCTCCAGGTCCAATTACGGTTCCTATAAGTTCTGGGTCTATTCTAAAACTTAAAAGTCTTGGTGCATGTGGAGATAATGATTCTTGAGGCTTATCAATTGCGTTTTGCATTTTTTCTAAAATATGAATCCTTGCAGGACGCGCTTTTTTTATTGCATCTGAAATAATAGACACTGGTAATCCAGTGATTTTCATATCCATCTGCAAAGCTGTGATACCTTTTTCAGTACCAGCAACTTTGAAATCCATATCCCCAAGAAAATCTTCTATACCTTGAATATCTGTAAGAATTCTTACTTCTTTACCTTCTTTTATTAGTCCCATAGCCGTACCACTTACAGGAGCCTTAAGAGGTACACCCGCATCTAATAGTGAAAGGGTGCTTCCACATACAGACCCCATTGAAGTTGATCCATTAGAACTTAAAACCTCGCTTACCACTCTGAGTACGTAAGGGAAAGTCTCTTTGCCAGGTAGAACTGGTATTATAGCTCTCTCTGCTAAAGCTCCATGGCCAACCTCTCTCCTTCCAGGAGTTCTCATTGGTCTTGTTTCCCCAACAGAATATGGTGGAAAATTGTAGTGATGCAAATATGTTTTTTCAGTGCTTGGATTTAAATCATCCATCTCTTGCGCGTCGCTTGGTGTACCAAGTGTTGTTGTAGATAAAACTTGAGTCAAACCTCTTTGAAATAGTGCAGAGCCGTGGACCCTTTTTGGAAGTATTCCAGCAGATGCTGAGATTTTCCTAACTTCATCTAATTCACGGCCATCAACTCTTTTGCCATCATTAATGATTTGAGATCTCATTAATTTTTTTGTAAGTTTTTTAAAGTCAGAACTCATTAATTTTTCGTTCTCTGATAATAAAACTTTAATTTGGTTATCATCTTTCAAAGATTCAATTTTGGTCTGAACTTCTAACTTTATTTTATCTAGTTCTAAGTCTCTTTCTTCTTTGGATTGATCATACTTCTTTAGGATTAGGTCAATTTGTTTTGAGCAGTTTTTCTCCAAATATGTAGATAATGTTTTATCCTCTTCTGGATCCAAGGGCATGATTTGTTTTATTCCTAAGTCTTTAAGTAAATCTTCTTGAGATTTAATAAGTTCAGTTACTGCCTCATAACCAAAATCTATAGCTTCGATAGTATCTTGTTCTGATAATTGATTGGCGCCTGCTTCAATCATGACAATACCGTCAGGTGAACCAGCAACAACAATGTCTAAATCTCCTTTTTCTATTTCTCTATAGCTTGGATTTAAGATGAAATCGTCTCCAATTAGTCCAACTCTAACCGCTGCCATGGGCCCATAAAATGGTATCTCTCCAACCAAGGTGGCAATCGATGCTCCTGTAACAGCTAAAACATCTGCAGGCACCCTTTCATCTAGAGAGAGGCAGGAAGCAACTATCTGAATTTCATCTCTCATCCATGAAGGGAAAAGAGGTCGCATTGGCCTGTCAATTAATCTTGAGATTAAAGTTGCTCTTTCTGGGGGACGACCCTCTCTTCTCATGAAACCGCCTGGAATTCTTCCCGCAGCATATAGTTTTTCCTCGTAGTCACATATTAAAGGTAGAAAGTCAGCAGCTTCTTTTTTTGTTGTTTTTGTCGCCGTGACTAATAATGATGTGTCTCCACACTCAATCATTACTGATCCACTTGCTTGAGGAGCATATAGTCCTGTAGTTAGTCGTATCTCTCGTCCGTCAAACGTGATCGACTTATTTTGTCCTTCCACTTTTTAAATTATAAATCTATACATAATTTATTCTTACATTTTATAGGGACATATTGAGTAAATTATTTAAATAAGCTGTAAATCTTTTAAAAAAACATTAAAATAAGACCAGATCTCTAAAGTAATTCAGAAATTTTTAAACGAAATTTGAAGTAAAAGATTTATTTATAACAAAATTAGATTTATTACCAACTTGACTTTACAACTCCTGGAAGTTCACCATTATGTGCTCTTTGTCTTAATTGATTTCTACATAATCCGAAGTCTCTGTAAACTCCTCTTGGCTTACCTGTAGCCCAACATCTATTCCTGACTCTATTTGGGGCTGAGTTTCTAGGAAGACCCTGTATCTTTCTGTGAATTTCTAATCTTTTCATAGGATCTTTGGCCGCATTAAACTCATCCAGTAAAGTTTTTCTTTTTGCAGCATATTTTTTTACAAGTTTCTTGCGTTTTATCTCTCTCGCAATCATGGACTTTTTCGCCATAGGGAATTTTTCAACTAATTATATATTAACAGCTTGACTTGCAATTTTTGAAATTGACTCAATGGTTTAGTAATCTTTGTACTACTAGTAATTGACTTGTATCTCTAATAATTAGTAAAACACTTAGTCCAACTAAGAGAAAGAAACTTGATTGAGTGACAGCTATTTGCACTTTAACTGGTACAGGTTTTCCTCGGAAGCCCTCAATTAAAGTGAAAACAAGTTGACCTCCATCTAATAATGGCAGAGGTAATGAATTAAGAACTGCTAAATTAATAGAAATTAAAGCTGCAAAAAGTAGTATCCCAGTTCCTCCTTGTTCTGAAAGTTGAGCACCAATTTCGACTATTTTAACTGGCCCACTTAATTGTTGTGCAGTTGAGGAGAAATTTGTTATTAATCCTTTGTAACCCTGTATTGTTTTTATTAAAAGTGATGAAAATTCACTGTTAGTATATTTAAAAAGTTCGGGAACGTTTTTTGTTTTTTTAGTTTCTTTCCTAATATTAGGCTGTAATTGAGCTCCTATGGTTCCTTTCCCATCAACATTTTTTGGCACTAGAGTTAAATCTCTAAAAGATCCATCTCTTTCAATTTCTATTGAAATTGGATTCTCAGATGAATTTTGAATTTTTTTTACTAAAGTGGAAATGGCTTGATCTCCAACTCCGAGGGTATTTTTTTCAATTTTCAAGATTTTATCTCCAGCTTCCAAACCAGCAAGAGAGGCAGCTTTCCCAGACTGAGTAGCCAAAACTAAAATCCCAGGTTCAGGATCAAATGGAATCCCAACGGTGGTTACGTTTATAATTAAAATTGTGTAAGCAAGAATTAGGTTAGCGAAAACTCCAGCTGAAATTACAATAACTCTTTGAATTATCGGTCTATTTTTTAAAAGATTTGGATTTTTAGGGTCAATATTATTAAGTTCTTCATCAGGGAATGAAACAAATCCCCCTAAAGGGAATGCCCTAAAAGAATAAGTTATATCTTTATATTTTTTTTTAATTATTGAGGGTCCAAACCCAATTGAAAATCCATCAACATAGATACCTTGTAAAATTGCTGCGAGAAAATGCCCCATCTCATGAAAAAAAATAAGAAATCCTAGGACTGTTATTGAAGTTAAAACATTCATTATTTTATATTAGGCAGTTTTTAAAAATTTTGATCCAAAATATGGAACTAGAGCGTCTGGAATCTTTACGCTTCCATCTGGTTGTTGGCCATTTTCAAGAATCGCAGCCATTGTTCTTCCAATGGCAAGACCACTACCATTTAAGGTATGTAAATATGTATTTTTTTTATCAATTTTTGTTCTTATTGATGATCTACGTGCTTGAAAATCAAGACAGTTGCTGCAACTTGAAATTTCTCTATAACATTTACTACTAGGTAGCCAGACTTCTAGATCAAAAGTTCTACTAGATGAAAACCCTAAATCGCCGGTACAAATATCTATCAATCTATAAGGCAGGTTGAGCTTTTTTAAAATGCTTTCTGCATCGGAAGTAATCTTTTTATGAGCTTCTAAAGATTTAGTCGGATCACAATACCAATATAACTCAACCTTATTAAATTGATGAAGTCTTATTAAACCCCTAGTATCCCTTCCATAACTTCCAGCCTCTCTCCTAAAACATGGACTATATGCAACATATTTTATAGGTAAATGCTTTGGGTCAATTATTTCATTTCTATGAAAAGCAGTTAGTGGAACTTCAGCTGTTGGAGAAAGCCATAAGTCGTCATTAGAGCATTTAAAACTTTCATTCGCAAATTTAGGTAATTGTCCAGAACCCTTAAGACTTAATGAATTCACTAAAGCTGGAGGCATTAACTCCAGATATCCATTTTTGGTATGTATATCGAGCATGAAATTTATTAATGCCCTTTCTAATTTGGCACCATTCCCAATAAGTGTAATAAGACGACTTTTTGATATTTTTGTTGATTTTATAGATTCAAAGAGATTAAGACTTTCGCCTATTTCCCAGTGAGATTTGAGATTCTCTGCTATCAGTGGATCACCCCAGGTTTTTACTTGTACATTATTACTTTCATCTTGTCCAACAGGTGCATCTTCACTAGGGAAATTTGGTAAATTAGAAATCTCATTATGTATTTGTTTATCTAAGTTTCTTTGTTTTTCCTCAAATTCAGAAATTCTGATTCTGTATTCGTTTCCCTTTCTCTTTAAATTATCTAATTCTTGAGAATTATTTTTTTGAAATTTGGCAATTTGTTGACCAATTAATTTACTTAACTTCTTACTCTCAGATTGAAGGTTTGATATCTCTGTATCAATTTCTTTTTTTTTAAGAGTTAATTCTTGTATGTGGGATATGTTATAAACTTTTCCTCTTGAAGATAGAATTTCCTCAACAGATGTTGGATTCTCTCTTATTAATTTTTGATCTAACACTCTTTTTTTTTTATACCTTAATAAAGATAGTTAATCTAAATTCAATATTAGGAATTTTTCATGAAAAATTAACTAAATTAATGATTCCTAACTTACTTGGTATATTAAATTAATTAAATTTTAATCATGATGCAGAACGTACCCGTCCTGATGATGACCATTTTTTTAGTAAATCAATTTGTTCTTTAGCAGTTCTTGATAAGGGAACAAGTTCTGAAACTGACTTAATTAAATCTTTCTCCATAAGCTCTCTATTTTCAGAGAATGAGATGTGCATCCCTTCTATTACTGCTTGTTCAAGTTCTGCGCCTGAGAATCCATCTGTTCTATCAATAATTGTAGAAAGAGGGAAACTGTAACTTGGTCTTCTTTTTGTTAAGTGCAAATCAAGAATGCTTGATCTTTCTTCTGCGTTAGGTAAATCAAGAAAGAATATCTCATCAAACCTACCTTTTCTTAATAATTCAGCTGGAAGCTTATCTATAGCATTGGCTGTTGCAATTACAAATACAGTAGATTCTTTTTCAGCCATCCAAGTTAACAAGCTTGCTAAAACCCTTTGACTTGTACCTCCATCGCTTCTGGCATCGCCACCAAAGCCTTTATCAATTTCATCTATCCAAAGGATGCAAGGTGACATAGCCTCTGCTCTAGATATTGTTTCTCTTGTTCGTGCCTCGCTTGAACCAACAAGACTAGAAAATAGTCTTCCCACATCTAACCTAAGAAGCGGCATCGACCAACTCTTAGAAATTGATTTTGCGGTAAGTGATTTTCCTGTTCCTTGAGCACCTACAAGTAAAACTCCTTTTGGGATAGGAAGTCCATAGTCTCTAGCTTCTTTAGAAAATGCTCTATATCGTTGATTAAGCCAAACCTTTAGAACATTTAAACCACCAATATCATCTTGACTTGATTTGGCCTCAAAAAATTCTAAAATTTCACTTCTAGCAATGACTTGTTTTTTCTCTTCAAGAATATCTTTGATATCTTCTTTACTTATTTTCCCTCTTTGAGCAAGTGCCTTTGCAGTAACTTGCTTTACTTTAATTTCAGTTAATCCACTTGAAGCTATAGAAAGTTCGTTTAGATCTGGTTCTTCGAGATTTGAGTTAGTATTTTTTGCAATTTTTTTTATTAGATTTTTCAACTCTTTTTGATCAGGTAAGGGTAAGTTTAAAATTGTCATTAATTCATCAAGATCTTCTGATGCGGGAAATAGATGCGAACTGATAATTAAATTATGATTAGTTTCCTTAAGAGAAGATGATAATGCTTTTATAGTTCTATTTATAGATGGATCTTCATAAAATTTATGAAAGTCTTTTATTAATAATATTGTTGAGACTTCAGAACTTTGTTCTTTAAGCCAATTAAGCACGCCTAATGGATTATTAGAAAACTTACCTTCCTCATTAACTAATCCTTTAATACCGCTAACACAATCCCAGCGAAGAAATCTTTTTATATTTAATCTTTCACATGAAAAATTGAGTATTTTTTCTAATCTTTCCTCTTCTTTAGTCCTAATCCAAATTAATGAAGTTCTTGATTTTATTAGTAATTCTAAATTTTTACACCAAGAATTCATTATTTAAGGTTCAGACTATTTATTACTATTAGGTTCAAAAGGTAATCTTTTCTCTGAAATAGTTGAAGCAGCAGTAGTTATTGCATCATTTTTATTCAAAAGTTGTTGATCCAAAATTTTCTGTAGGTTATCTGGAAGAGCTTCTTTGTTAAGAAGGAAGGTCTGAAATGCTTGGAAGACGTTGGCAACTACCATATATAATAGTACACCTGCAGGAAGAGGGAAAAACAGGAACATGCCAGTAATCATTACTGGAGTTATTTTGTTTGCTGTTGATTGCTGAGGGTTCGCTGGCATTCCTTGGCTAGACAAAACTTGAGAAAGTAGCAAAGTTAGTCCAAAGGCTCCCACAAGAGCTGCGATATCCCAATTTACAGAACCATTTACATAAAAGCCAACTTGACCAAGTGCTTTAATAAAAAGAAATCCACTTTTAGCAGCCAGACCTGGAATTTTTGCTTCAATTGTTGCATCACCTGGTTTGATTGCAGTAACTGTACCGTCTTGAGAAACTTTTAGATTTTCGGATCCTTTTGAAACTGTCCATGTAGGAAGAAATTTTGAACCATTATCATATTTAGATAAAACTTCCGAATAGCTATTGCCATTGGTTGTTTGTAAGTTAATTTTTATTGATTCTTCTGCTCCTAATTTTGTTCCGTTAGGAATTGAAGCTATTACTGGGAAGTGAGATTTTTCTGTAATAAAGATTGAATGTCTTGGGGATTTATATGGTTTTGGATCAATGGCTGCAATTTGATCTTGGGGAACAACCTTCAGATTTATATTGTAAGGAACATCAGCAAATGGTGATCCTCTTAAGGTCGCAAACAATGCAAATAGAACAGGCATCTGAACAATCAATGGTAAACAACCCGCGAGAGGGCTTCCAAACTCGTTCATTAGTTTTCCTAATTCTTCTTGCTGTTTTTTTGGATCACCTGAAAACTTAGATTTTATTTCTGCTTGTCTTTTTTGCATTACTGGTTGAGCAATCTTCATCCTTCTTGCACTTCTAATAGATCCAGCGCTTAGAGGAAAAAGTGCAATTCTAATTACGACTGTTAAGGCAACAATTGCTAAACCATAACTAGGTACTAAACCGTAGAAAAAATCTAGAATCGGGATAAGTAGTTTTTCAGAAATGAACCCTATCACGACATTAAAAAGAGAAAAATTTTATTTGACATTTTATTTTACAGGAAAAAAAGCTTTTTGTAATTACTTAATTTAGGATTTAGTAGCAAATCCTTTTACATCATTGATATTTAATGTTTGTGATCTTTTAATCATATTTTTTTCAATAAATTTTTGCTTTTCTCTAAAAATGGGTAGTGATTTCATCTCAACCTTTGATCCATCATTAAGAATAAGAACCATATCACCATATGATCCAAATCCTCTAGGTATAGATCTGATTTCTTCAATATTGTTAAATGAAACTTGTGTCTTGTTTTTGCCAAACCACCCGCCATCTATAGTTATTCTCTTGTTTGAAATTTTATATCTCAACCAGAAGGCCCTAACTATGGCGGCAAAGGTAAATGGCAAACCAAGAATAGTAAGTCCTGCAAGTAAATTTATTATTAAATCACCCTTGGCTGGACCACCTTCGTAGAAGGTTTCTTCATTCATGTTAATCATTTGATTAGACGAGATTTGAACATTAAGTTTTGAAATTCCTCCAAAAGTCTATTTTTATCATTGCAGAAATCCCCAACCTTAAGGTTAACAAGTAACCAATAAGGTTTGTGGTTATTAATTTTTTGAATGTTTGTTAGTAACCACTCTTGCAAAATTCTTCTTATTTTGTTCCTTTCAACAGCTTTTTTTGAAACTTTTTTACTAATTGCGATTGCAACCCTCAAATTGTTCGAGTTATTACGGAATTTATGGGATAAAAGGATTTCAGGATTTGATCTTGCAACTCTAAAAGTCATTAATTTACCATAATATTTTATAGAGTTATTATGAATATAATTAAAAGTCCTATGACCTTTTAAACGCATATCTTTTGGTAAGGCCATTTAAATTTAGAGTTAAACAGCTATCTTTTCTCTACCTTTTTGTCTTCTACTTTTAATAACTCTTCTACCAGTATGAGAACGCATTCTTACTCTAAATCCAGATACACGTTTTCTTTTTCTTGAAGTTCCGCCAAAAGTTCTTTTAGTCATTTTTTTTATTATCCATAATTAATTTATCATTTAATCGATCACTATAGTCCAACTTCCTAAATAACTTGAAACTGATTTTCCTTTAGGTTGCCCATATGAATGAAATTGATATAGCCCTGTCCTTTTTGGATTAAAGACTTTTAAAACAATTGCGTAACTTTCTTTATTAAATGGAATTGGGCTATAAGGGTAAATGTTTAATGAACGTAATGATGATTCGTCAGTATTAATTTCAATATCAGCTGGAATATTTTCTAGGCATTTAGTTCGATTTTCATACCCACCTATCCTCACCTTGCAAAGACTTATTTTTTCTTTATCAAGAGTTGACTTAAAAGTTTTGGGGATGGCTAGATTTATTTTTAAGAGTTCAGAAGTTCTATCAGATGGCTTGAAGAAAAAATAAATTTTATTTCTAAATCCTTTTTTATTTTCTTTTTGATACCACTTTAATCTTCTGTATGAAGAGTCTTGATCCCATTGGAATTCTAAGCTTGCTTTAGCCTCTTGGATGTTACTAAAAAATGGATTAAAAAATAAAAAAGTAGGGATAAGAAAAAACCTTAAAATTTTAAAATTTAACACTAATTTCTTTGTTTTTAGCATTGGTTAAATAAATTTTATGAGGGATTGATTTAGGTATCCAGCTTTAAAATGGAAGATTGATGTAATAAGACTAACACCTATCTGGCCTTAATTTTGCTGTGCCTCTCAAATAAGGATGTTTAGGAGTTTTATTTTGAGGAAATAAAACTTGTGCCATAACTCTTATACAAAAATCAACATCATTAGTTACATACATTTGTTGACAGTCTAAAAATGCTACTGAATCAAGTCCATTGCATTTTCTTGCAATTGAGGCAGGAAAACATGCATCCAAATCTTTTGTCGCGGTAAATGTAATGGATAATAAGTGCTGCTTTATCAGATTGTTGCGTGAAATTAGCTCATCTATTAATTCCACCACAGCATCTTCTATCTCTTTGACTGTATTACCCGAGGCAGTGGTGGCTCCGCGAATAAATGTAATTCTATAATCATCTTTCATTTTTTCATACATATTACTTTAGGGCTTATATAACCAAAGTAATTTATTAGATGAATCAATCTCAAAAAAGATATTATTTATAACTTTTTCAACAATTTTACTACCAGGGATTATTCCAAGTATTTTCTTTTTTTTCTTACCAAATGTTAAGGGTTGAATTTTAGGATCAATATTGACCATCTTTGCAGCAAGTTCTCTTGCATCAAATTCATCCCCAACTTCATCAACAAGACCTAATTCTTTAGCTTGCGTTCCAGTGAAAATTCTTCCATCCGCGAATTTTCTTACTTCTTCGACAGGCAAATTTCTTCCTTCGGCTACAGCTTCTGTGAATTGTTTGTAGCTTTCATCTATAAGCCCTTGAAGTAGCGCTCTACCTTCTTCACTTAAAGATTTATCAGGAGAGAGTATATCTTTAAATACGCCACTTTTAACAGTTTCGAATTTTATGCCAATTTTATCTAATAGTTCAGATAAATTATTTCCTCTTATAATTACACCTATAGATCCTGTAATAGTCCCTGGATTCGCAACTATTTTGTCAGATGCAACCCCGATGTAAACTCCTCCAGATGCCGATATGTTCCCAAAACTAGCAATGACTTTACATCCTTTATCTTTTAGTCTTTTAATAGCAGAGTATATTTCTTGGCTATCCCCAACAGTACCTCCTGGTGAGTCAATTCTCACGATTAAAGCAGGAAATTCTCTATCCTCTATCTGTTTAAGAGCTTTGAGGACAGAAACTCTTGTTGAACTAGTTATAGGCTCATCGATTACGATACGAGCCATTCTTTTTTTTGACTTTCGTCTAAAAGGCCAAATCATTCTTTTAAGGTAAATACATAAAACTACTTTAAAAAGATTATCAGCAGACCTAATGAATTCAATCCTAAATTGGTTTTTAATGATACTCCCTTTTGCACTTTGGGGTACTTCAATGGCGGCGATGACTCCCTTGGTATCTAGTGCTGGACCAGATTTTGTGGCTTCTTTAAGATTACTTCCTGCAGGAATTCTTGTTCTAATTACAACATATTTGTTTAAAAGAGATTTGAAGATTTATAAGTGCGATTTGAAGTGGTTTTTTGTTTTTACAATTGTGGACGCCACTTTTTTTCAGTTGTTTCTTACTTATGGTATTGAAAAAACTGGAGCAGGTTTAGGCTCTGTACTGATTGATTCTCAACCGCTTTTGGTGGCTATTTTAGCAAGGGCAATTTTTGGGAATTTAATCAATCCAATAGGATGGTTAGGCTTACTTTTTGGTTTAGGAGGAATAGTATTCTTGGGTGTTCCTCAAGAATTTCTAGGTAACTTGTGGTTAATGTCTGATACTGCAATGAGTGATATGGCTTTTAACTTTGGAGAGCTCTGGATGCTTGCAGCTTCTCTTGCTATGGCAGTGGGGACTATTTTAATTAGATTCACCTGCACCAAAAGTGATCCAGTTGCAGTTACGGGCTGGCATATGGTTTTTGGGAGTGTACCCTTGCTTATTAAGCATTGCTTACAATCAAATTTCGAAATAATCCCTGACTGGTCAATATTTGATTGGGGACTGATGTCATTTGCAAGTATTTTTGGGGGAGCAATAGCTTATGGATTGTTTTTCTATTTTGCTAATAATAAAGAAATAACTGGATTTAGTACTCTTGCATTTTTAACTCCTGTATTTGCTCTTCTAAGCGGAGGTGTTTGGTTAGATGAGAGACTCACTATTGTTCAGTGGATAGGTGTAGTTTTTGTGCTTATTTCTGTATTTTTTGTTAGTCAGAGAAGGTCTCTGTGGGAAAATAAATACACTGATAATAGTATTTAATTGGTTTCTTGCTGTAAAAGTATAAATAATGCGCATAGTTTTGATTAGTACTCCAATGGGTTTCCTTGGAAGCGGCAAAGGTGGAGGAGTTGAATTAACTTTAAACTCTTTAGTTTCAGGCTTGCTTTCTTTAGGACATTCTGTGGAGGTGATAGCCCCTAAAAACTCAAAATTATATGTTAGTAATGAAAAAGTAAAATTACATTTTGTAGAAGGTAAAGATCAAATTAGTTGGCAGCATCAAAATTACAATTCTCCCGTAATTATCCCAGATGATTCACTTTTGGCAGGAATGCTTGAGAAGGGATTAGATATTGCTAAGAAGGCAGATGTACTACTGAATATGTCTTATGATTGGTTGCCTATTTGGATGACATTAAATGTAGAGATACCCATTGCGCACATTATCAGTATGGGCTCTGAGAGTTCAGTAATTAATAATTTAATTTCAAAGGTTTATGCTAAACGTCCATATAATTTTGCTTTTCATTCAAAAATACAAGCTTATGATTATCCATTTGTAAAGAAACCAATAATTATTGGTAATGGTTTTAAATTAGATAATTATACTTTCCAAGATTCAGTAAAGGGGCCTTTGGCGTGGGTTGGGAGAGTGGCTCCGGAGAAAGGTTTAGAGGATGCAGTTTTTGTTGCAAATGAACTTGGCGAAAAACTAAAAGTTTGGGGAGTCATAGAAGATAAGAGCTATGCTTCAAAGATAGAACAATCTTTTCCTCAAGGAACTATAGATTGGATGGGTTTTTTATCAACCTATGAATTACAAAAAGAACTTGGTAAATGTAGGGTGTTATTAAATACTCCGAAATGGAATGAGGCATACGGGAACGTTATTGTTGAAGCTTTAGCCTGTGGGGTACCAGTTATAGCTTATAAAAGGGGAGGACCTAGTGAAATTATTCAGCATGGGCAAACGGGGTTTCTTGTTGATCCTGATGATAAAAAAAATATGCTTTCCTATGTAGAGATTATTGAAAAAATAAAGCGCAAGAAATGTAGAGAATGGGTAGAGAAAAATGCCTCCACAGATATATTTGCTAACAAGGTTTTGAACTGGCTTAATAAGGTAATTCACGAATATAAATAAAATTAATATTTTTAAATGATTTTTCTGAAATCAAAAAAAAGACTTTTAAGCTTATTGATCGTTTTAGTTTGTGGGATCACAATATTTATCTCAGGTTTAGGCAGTACAGGACTTGTTGATGAAACTCCCCCTTTATTTGCTGCTGCTGCAAGGGCAATGAGTGAATCTGGTGACTGGTTAACTCCAAAAGTCAATGGAATATTCCGTTTCGATAAGCCTCCACTAATATATTGGCTAATGGGTTTTTTTTACTCATTACCAAAAAACGAGATTTGGGATAGTTTCGGTACACTCTCAGCAAGACTCCCTTCAGCTTTGGGATCATTATTTTTAATGTTGATGATTGGAGATACGTTATTTTGTTGGCCACAGCAAGGTGATAAGCAATTCCTCACTCCAATAGTTGCATCATTAGGCTTTGCTCTATCTCCTTTAATAATTATCTGGAGTAGAACTGCAGTTAGTGATGCTCTTTTAACTGGAACCTTAGGTATCAGCCTTTTGTTGTTTTGGAGAAGAATGGCAAGTGAAAATAATGAACAATGCATTTCAGCTTGGGTATTTTTAGGGTTAGCAATTTTAACTAAAGGACCTGTTGCATTTGTTTTGGCAACGTTAACTATTACATCCTTCTTATTGAGTCAGAAGGATTGGAAAACGTTGCTCTGCAAGATAAACCCTAAGAAAGGTTTTTTAATAACAATGCTGATAAGCGTTCCATGGTACATCTTAGAACTCATAAAAGAGGGAAAGCCTTTTTGGGATAACTTTTTTGGTTATCATAATTTCCAGAGATATACTTCAGTTGTAAATAATCATTCAGAACCATTCTGGTTTTTTCTTTACATAATGATATTGGCTTCGTTACCATTTACCCCTTTTTTGTATTACGGGATATTTAAAGCATTTAAGGATTTCTTGAAAAATTCAAAAGATAGTATCAATGTCTCTGAAACACTTTATACCTATTCACTATGTTGGTTATCATCAGTTTTAATCTTCTTTAGTATTTCTGCCACGAAACTGCCAAGTTATTGGTTGCCAGCAATTCCAGCAGCAGCAATCTTAATTAGTAATAGCTTTATAAACTTAAAAAATTCAAATAAAAATTATTTATATTTATGGATTTTCAATATTTTAATATTATTTGGCGTCTCAATATCATTCTTTTTCTCAAATATTTGGTTAAGTTCAATAAATGATCCTGAAATGCCAAATCTTGCATCTGAACTAATAAGTTCTGGAATAATTTTTAAAGCCAAATTGTTCTTCTCTTCATTTACTCTTCTTGCAATAATTTTACTTTCTTTAAAATCCAAAAATATCTTTCTTTATCTTCAAATTTTATTTTTAATAGGTCAATCTTTTTTGATGTCGCCAATTAGAAAATTAGCAGATAACTCTAGACAATTACCTTTGAGGAATATCTCAAAACTAATTTCACATATTCGTGAGGGGGAGGAAACTTTAGCAATGATTGGGATAAGAAAACCCTCCTTACATTATTATTCGAGACAAATAGTTTTTTATGAACCAAATACTCAAGAAGGATTAATTAATCTTTCAGATAGGCTAAATACTGATAGGAGAGAAAATTATGAGGACCAACCTGATTATGAAAACAAATCTTTATTGGTGGTGATAGATCTATACTCTTCACGCGAACAGCACTGGTCAAATATTAATCATCAAAAATTGGGTGAATATGGGATTTATAATTTGTGGCGAATTAAGAAAAGTGATTTAAATAAGTATTCGGAATTTTTAGTTAATAGCGGTTTTAAATCTGACTGGAAAAATAGAAAAGTTGAGAAATTTTAACAAAGCCTCTTCTTAAGAAGGGCGTTTTTAAGATCATCAATGCTGCACTTACTAGGGATTTTAATTTCATTCAAATCTTCAAATAATTCGAGATCGATGACAGAATCTTCGGCTAAAAAACTAAAAACCTCATTAATGCTTATTCCCATATCCTGAGCCATCTCTGAGATTAGCCTTAGAGTATCCCTCCTCACAGAAATCCTGAGGTCTAAAGGGATATATTCATTTTCAGGGTTCGCTGACTTCATAACCTAAATCTTAAGACATTATGTAGTTATCAGGATATAATCTTTACATTATTCATTAATCATGCACTTTTACTTACTAAGATTTAGTTTAATGTGTTTAGGAGAATTTTTAAGAGAGGAATTGTAATAATTGAAATTAAAGTTGTAGTAAAAAGAATTTTTGAAGCGATTTTTTGTTTTACGTCATAAGCCTCTGCCATTAAAATTGTTGATATTGCCGTTGGGGTTCCAGCCTGAAGTATTACTGCTGATGACTGATAGAAGTCAAAACTCAAAAATTTGCTTATTAAAAAAACAATAAAAGGAAGAATAAATAACTTTAATAAAATTGAGAATTTAATTTCTTCTTTAAGATCAAAAATTTTGCCCTTTTGATTTGTTATTATCCCAAGTCTTGTTCCTACAATTATTATTGCCAAACCGATAACTATTCTTGCAGGTATCCAAAGGTAATTACCTAATATTTCATTTAGATCGAAAAGATATGCCACAAGTACACCAATTATTCCTCTTGATGCAGGACTATTTATCAATGCGTTTAATAATCCTTGGATATTTAGGATGTTCTTGTTTTGGGATTTTTCTTGTAGAAAAAAAGGTCCAAATATCCATGCGAATAGTGTTGTTCCTAAGTCAAATCCGATAGTGAAGTTAATAGTTGTTGAAGGTAGAAGAGCTATCGCAACTGGTATTCCAAGAAATGATGTGTTACCTATTAGGCCTGCCATCTGCAAAGTGTAATTTGGAAGACTATTTTTAAATATTGGGCATATATTTATCAGAATTATTAAAATACCAATAAGAGAAAATGCTAAAGATGCGCTTGTAATAAGGTTTACATCTATACCTTCTTTTAATAAAAGACCCATTACACTTAATGGAATCCCAAATCTTATTAAAGGTCTTGAAATATATTTAGAAATATTTGGATTCTTTTTCCCAAGAAAAAAACCAAAAATTAAAAAAGGGATAATATTTACAAAGAGTGAGTAGATGGTATTAAGTAATTAATAAAGCAATATTAACTTGCCACAGCACAGTCAAAAAGTTTTTATTAATGCATGGATAAGTTAAATAATTTTCCATATTGCTTTATCAGGAATTAAAGGAGATTTATATAAATCTTCTGGTTCTTTAGTCAAAACCCTCCAAGTCGGAACCCTGCAAGTAACGTAAGCAGGACTCTCTATTAAAACTCCTGGTTTCTCATCAAAAGTACAAGTAAACCCCTCTTTCCAAAAACCATTATTACTAAGGCTACCTTTAAACCAAACCCAGCATTTTGAAGTTTTCAAGATCATTAACGATTTATTTTATGATAAATAACATTGAATTAATATCTCAATAATTTAATACTATTAAGATAAATATTACTTACTTAAGATTTTTGAAAAATATAATTTGGAGATTAATATCAAGAGGTTTAAAATCAAGGTAATTAAATTAGCAATCAATATTGGTGTTGAAGAAATTTTATAACCGTAAATAATCCAAAACAGAACTCCAATAATAAACATTATTAAAGTTGTCAAAGAAACATCGTCTGCCTTTTTTGTTTTTAGAGTCTTTATCAATTGAGGAAGAAATGCAGCTGTTGTTAAAATTGCGGCGAGATATCCAAATATGTCTACATTCATAAAGTTTTAAAACTTATTTTTTTATTAAATCAGATAAAAATTCTAAAGGATCTCTCATATTTGATGAATACCCAAGAACATCACTAGAAAAAAATTTATAGATAACTTGATCTTTATCATTTAATAAAAAGGAAGCTCCTCTTTGAGGAAGATATTTTGCATTAAGAATATAATCACCCCAATTTTGTATTATTTCATTCATATTGTTTAATCTAAATGTTGCCAATTCAAATGGTCTTAAATAACCATCTCCGAAAACCTGTTTAAAAGAATTGCCTGAAAATTTTAGAAATTTAAAAATGTCAATTTTGTCAAATTCTGAATAGATTTGCTTTGCTTTTCGGTCGCCCGTATAACCTCTAATAACTTCTTTAATTGTTTTAAAAGAATTTATCCCAGATAGCATCAAAAGCATATTGATCCAACCTCCTAAACCTATATCTAAACCTTCTGAGGCTTTAAGATTATTATGAATTTGATTATCAGAAACAACTATTAAATTTTCTTCACGAAAGCCAGTGAATTTGCAAAATTTTTGTTTCCCATTTTGGTTACCAATGGCAATGGCAAAAATATCCAAATTTATATCTTGATGATTATCGATGAAATTTTTTAAATTTATTGTATATTCAAAGCTGTCAAAATCTCCCAACAAACCAAGTAAAACAATTAATTTAAAATCCCCCGCCCCTTTAAAATTAAGTTCTTCAACAAGATTATTAATATCATTTTGAAATTTGTCAGTCACGATGGTTTAAATATTTTTATAAATAATTCTTAAAAATTTTTTCTTACTTTAAATAGTATAAAATTTTACATGAAAAAGTTTTTAAAGAAATTAATTTAACGTTTTTAGATTTTATTATTTTAAGGTAAACATTTTGAAGTTATGACTGTAGGAATTTATTACGCAACTACAACTGGAAAAACTGAAGACGTAGCTGATCGTCTTCACAACTTTGTTTCTTCAGCAGAAGCACCTAAGGATGTATCTGATGTTGATGATCTTTCAGAATTCGAGGGACTTGATGGGATTATCTGTGGGATACCTACTTGGAACACCGGAGCAGACGAAGAAAGATCAGGAACTGCATGGGATTCAATCTTAGAGGATATTGGTGAACTAAGTTTATCAGGGAAAAAGGTTGCAATTTTTGGTTTAGGAGATTCTTCTACCTATACAGAAAATTACTGTGATGCCATGGAAGAACTTCATAGCTACTTCATAAAAGCAGGCGCCGAAATGGTAGGTTATGTAGATAAATCTTCCTATACATTTGATGAGTCAAAAAGCGTCATTGGAGAAAGCTTTTGTGGATTACCTCTAGACGAAGATAGTGAGTCTGATTTAACTGATTCACGTCTTGAAACATGGGCTTCTCAACTTAAAGGCGAAATCCCTTCATTGGCGTAAGCTTTCAAAGATATTGCTTTAGCTATTTGTAACATTTGTTCTTTCACAATATATTTTTTTTACATAAGTAATTAAATCTGTAAAGAACATGTAAAAAATCAGACTGGTTAGCAATATGCTCAACTTGCTGTTTACTTAAATCAAGTGTTACAAACTTACGGAAAATCTGATGTCACCTATGACTGGTATGCAGGGAATTCTGGTGTCGTTGGCCGTTCAGGTAAATTCATAGCAGCTCATGCTGCCCATGCAGGATTAATGATGTTCTGGGCAGGAGCTTTTGGATTATTCGAATTGGCTCGATATGATGCCAGTATCCCTATGGGTGCGCAGAAAGCGATTGTTTTGCCCCATCTGGCTGGAATAGGAATTGGTGGCGTTGAAAATGGTGTTATTACGGAACCGTATGGAATTGTCGTAATTTGCACATTACATCTAATTTTCTCTGCCGTATTAGGCGCTGGAGGATTATTACACTCCAATAAATTTGCAGGCGATCTTGGAGACTATCCAGAGAATAGTAAGCCACAAAAATTTGATTTTGAATGGGATGATCCAGATAAATTAACTTTTATTCTTGGTCATCATCTGATCTTTCTTGGGCTTGGAGCAATAATGTTCGTAGAATGGGCTCGCATTCATGGAATTTACGACCCAGCGATAGGATCTACAAGACAAGTTGTTTACAATTTAGATATCGCTGCTATCTGGAATCATCAATTTGATTTTTTAAAAATTGATAGTCTTGAAGATGTTATGGGAGGTCATGCTTTTTTAGCTTTCCTTGAAATAATTGGAGGGGTTTTTCATATTTGTACTAAACAATTTGGAGAATACACAGAATTTAAAGGAAAAGGATTACTTGGAGCTGAGGCTATTTTGTCTTACTCAGTAGTTGGTGTTTCTTATATGGCTTTTGTTGCTGCTTTTTGGTGTGCTTCAAATACAACAATATATCCAGTTGATCTATATGGAGAGCCTTTAAAGCTTCAATTTGAATTCGCACCTTATTTTACTGATACGGTTGATTTAGGTTCGGGAGCATACAGCTCAAGAGCTTGGCTTGCTAATACTCATTTCTATTTGGGATTCTTTTTCTTACAAGGTCATCTTTGGCATGCGTTAAGGGCAATGGGATTTGACTTTAAGAAAATTGGTCAAGCATTTGACAATATTGAAAATACAAAAATTACTCAAAACTAGTTCAATTAAAAAAACCTCTCCTCTTTTAGGGAGGTTTTTTTGTAGGATTACATAATAAATTTAGTGATTTGTAAATTAATGGGTATTCTTAAAGAAATTAATTGTAAGGAGATTTTTCGAAAAGCTTATGAAAATAGATATACATGGAGGAATGAATTTAGTGGTTACAAAGGTAAATGTATTTTTTTTGTTAATAAAAATATTCATGAAGGTGAATTCCAATTAGGTAAAGATTTCAAACCAAATATTCAAAAAATAGAAGAAGAGAAAATTGTTAAAAGTATTGCCTCTCAGTTATTTGAAGTATGTATTCATAGGGTAAAGAGAGAATTTAATTCTGTTCATTCAGAAAATAATTTTAATTTACTCAAAAATTCTGAAAGCGGGATTGAAATGAGTGTTTCAGGTAAGAATGAAGGTGATAAATATAGAGTTAAAAATGACTTTATTAATATGGTCTATAGAAAAATTCATGGAACAATAATTGAAATTTTTGTTGAAGAATTCTTACAGACAGGAGAAGGTTATCTTAGCAAAAAATATAGTAGTCAATCGATTGATCCAGATACACTTAAGGCAAAATCACAAAAATTAGAATATGAGGATGAATTCAAAAATATAGGTGAAGAAGATTATTGGATCTTAAAGTCGAGAACAATAACTTACTTAAATCAAAATCAAGAAGAAGAAACACAAAAGTTTGTTTTCGAAGATTTAAGTTTATTGAAATAAGTTTTTTATTCAACCAATCTAAAACCTTTATCAAGAAGTTTTTGATAAAGGAGCCTCGCTCTAAAGGCTAAAATTTGTTCTTCATTTTCATTACTAATTACATGAAAATAATTATTGTCTAGTTTATTTATGCTAAAACATACGTTTGCCTCTCCTAATCTTAAAGTCCAGTTTTCTTCTTTTGCTAAATTCTGATTAGGTCCTAAATCCCAAGGGCATTTTTCAGGATATTTTTCTCTTTTAGAGCCCATATTATTTATTTTAACTATCCAATAGTAGTAAAAAATCAAAAGTATGGCTATAGATCTTTGTTAATAGGTTTGTTTGAAATGAATTAAAGCTATTAATTACTCCTTAGTCGCAATTAAGCAATAAAATGGATCTTTATTTAAAAAACTAAAGATATTAAGAGCGGGTTGAGTGAATTTTTTTATAATTTTTGGTTCATTGAATCCGTTTGTGATTAATACTTTTCTTACATATTTGACTCTCTCTTCCTCAGTAGAGGTAGTCCATATATTAGGAGACTTATGCCAAAACGCCCTATTTGAAAAAGCTATTATAAATTTCCCCTGATCATTCAAAATTCTTACGATTTCTCTAGTTAAATTTTCTGGATATTGTAAATATTGCCAAGCTGCCACCATTAAACAATAATCAACACTTTCATTATCTAGGGGGATTTTTTGATCTAAATTGAAATTTTGTATCCAATAAGAATCAAAAATCTTATTTCTTTTAAGTTCTTGCTTATTTAATCCATGCCCAATAACTTTTTTATACTTTTTCTCTTTGGGTAAATAACTATCCCAACTGGACATTAAATCAAGAACAATTGAATAATTATTAATTTCAATTTCATAAAGATCTGATAGATATCGTCTGAAATTTGCATCTAGATGATAGACAAATTTTGGATCAGTATAAAATTCTTCATCATTACTCTCATCAAGTTTTTTTCTTTGATAATTATTTAAAACTTCCAAAACCTATGATTCTTTATTTTAAATTAATCTAATAAATAGAAATTAAAATTGTGTTTTCGAAATATATTTATATTTAATAAATTAGATTTAAAAAAAACTAGACATCTACTCAAATAAAGTTAAATTATTAATAAATAATTTAATTAATAATGATCGAGTTTAAAAGAATTAAAAAAGATAGATCTAGCAAAGCTCTTTTCAATCCCTATAAAAACGGAATAAGTTCTTATGACATGGCCTATCTTTCATCAAAGAGAAGTTTAAAAAATAAAACTGTTGTTCTGAAAAGTGATTCTCAAAAAGATTATTTAGTTGCGTAAAATGCCTTATATTAATATTTCGACTTCATCAAAAATAGAAGATAAAAAAAAATTACTTGAAGAAATTTCGACATTAATTTCTTCTTTAACTAACAAATCGAAAAGATTTGTTATGGCAAAATTAGATGATAATTGTGAAATGTATTTTGATGATGAAGGCCCCTGTTGCTTTTTAGAAATTAAGTCAATAGGTTCTCTGATTCCTTCAGATATGGCAAATCAAATTTCCGATTTTGTAAGTGATAAATTGGGAATTCCAATAGATAAGATTTATATTTCTTTCGAAGATGTCTCAGCTTCAATGTGGGCCTGGAATGGAAGAACATTTGGATAACGAATTAAAGTTATTTATAGATTTATTAAATGAAAATAAATAATTTAGTTGACTTAAATTGTCTTAGATCATCGCCTAAATTAAGTAGAAGACAAATAAAAAAACTACAATATGAACTTGAAACAAACATTATAAAAGCCGATTGGATTACGATAGGAATCATGGCAACTTCTGATTTTGAAGCAAAAGAAGCCTTAAAATCAATTTGCAAAAAATATTCTTCAATTCAATTTAGTGATTTAGATTCTCTCAATGCCAATGGATGTGTTTATCTAAAAGGTAATCAAAAAACTGGAAATGTTTTTATTAGATCTGAAAATGGTCTTGGAGAAGGGATTTTATTAACTTGTCAGTATGACGACCATGAGTCTAAAGAATCTAATACCTTTGGACCATTGCCCCTAGATTTTTTTATCAATTAATAAGTGATTTATGTTTTAATCAATAATATTTATTGCAGAGTATTTATTGGGCTGGCAAACTTTTTCAGATAATAAATTTGGTAATTCTAATTGGAATTATATTACCTTCTTTTTGTTGACAAAAAAAAATTTCTTAAATAAACGGTTTTTATTATTTTTTTTTTGATAGCTTTGTTATATTGACATATGGAATTGCTCCAAATTTCTTAACTTTTTTGAATAGATGTTTTTTCAGGATATAATTCAAAACTTAAATAAATTTTGGTCTGAAGAAGGCTGCTTGATAATGCAACCTTATGATACAGAAAAAGGCGCAGGAACTATGAATCCTCATACTTTTTTGAGGGCTATAGGACCTGAACCATGGAGTGTTTCATATTCAGAGCCATGTAGAAGACCTACAGATGGAAGGTTTGGCGATAATCCCAATAGGGCCCAACATTATTTTCAATATCAGGTAATAATTAAACCTTCACCAGATAATATTCAGGAAAAATATTTAATATCTTTGGAGTCTTTAGGAATAAATCCGAAAAATCATGATATTAGATTTGTAGAAGATAATTGGGAGTCACCAACACTTGGGGCCTGGGGAGTAGGTTGGGAAGTTTGGTTGGATGGCATGGAAGTTACTCAATTTACTTATTTCCAACAGTGCGGTGGGATAGATTGTAATCCAATCCCAATTGAAATTACATATGGCCTAGAAAGGATAGCAATGTTTTTACAGGATAAGGAGAGTATTTGGGATCTGAATTGGAACAAAAGTCTTAAATACAGTGATATTTGGCTTCAATTTGAAAAAAGTCAATGTTCATTTAATTTTACTGAATCTAGGCCCGAAAATCTTAGGAAATTATTTGAAATTTACCAAGACGAGGCAAATTCTTTAATTGCAAAGAAATTAACTTACCCAGCTCTTGATTTTGTCCTTAAATGCAGTCATACCTTTAATCTGCTTGATGCAAGAGGAGTGATTTCAGTTACAGATCGTGCACAATATATTGAAAAGATACGAAAATTAGCAAGAGAAGTCGCATCCTCTTGGATGGAAGAAAGAGAATCTCTTGGGCATCCATTAATTAAAAAAAAATAGAGGTATAAAATGTTACCTAATCATGAAACTTATCTTTCTTTCGTTTTTTGTTACTGACGATACAGTATAGATACCCATATTATATTGGGTAATTTTAGTGTGAGGTAAAATGAAACTCTTCCAACAAATGTTGGTTGCAGGAGCATCTTTGAGTTTATTAGCTCCAGTTGCTGCTCAAGCATCCGACGTTGTCAATTTAGAAGAAATTAATAGCTACGTTCGTGGCACAAAAAAATCTTCAAAATTAGATAGTAAAACATTCATTAACGAAGTTAGTGAAGAACTTGCTTCTTTAAAAGGCCGTGTAGATGGTCTTGAAGCTAATCATAATAATCTTGAGGCTGGCTCTTTTTCAGATACGACAGCTCTTTCAGGTAAAGCAGTTTTTGTTCTTGGGGCTATTGATCATCCAGAGAAAGATTCAGCTGCTACCGATGACACATCAAACGAAAGTCTCCAAGCACAATATCAATACACCATGGACTTAAATACAAGTTTTACCGGTGATGATAATTTATACGTCAGATTGAGAACAGGTAATGGTGAAGATGGTAAAAACCCATTTGGGATTACTACCTACGGTGCTTATCTAGTTTCAAACTCTGATAAGTATGAAGATGGAATGCATGTTGACAAGATTTGGTACACATTCCCTGTTGGTGAGAACAACACAGTTTGGGTTGGTCCAAAAATTGAAAACTACTATATGCATGCAACTACTCCTTCCATTTACAAGGCTGTTACTAAACAGTTTGTACTTGGTGGAAATGGTGCTGCTTACGGTGCAAGTACAAAAACAGGTGCTGGCTGGGCTTACAAAGCTGACAATGGTTTTGCAGTAAGTACCAACTTTGTTACAGAAGGTAATAGTACTAAGGGTATCCTAACTGAAGAATCAGAAACAAGTTGGGCAAACCAAATTGGTTATACGACTGATAATTACTCAATATCATTAATGATGAATATGAAGTATAACGGTTGGGATGATGGTTATTATTCAACTACAAAAGGTGCGCTTAGAGCGAACGATGCAAACAGCACTAACTATGGCTTAAGAGGTTGGTGGAGACCAGAAGATTCAGGTACTGCAACTCCCTCTATATCAGTAGGTTATGACGTATCAACAATAGATAACGACGCAACTTTAGCTGCTAATGAAGATGAAACAGATGCTTGGTTTGTAGGTCTAAATTGGACTGATATGTTCCAAGCCGAAGACAAGATAGGTATTGCTTTTGGTCAGCCACAAACTCGTTCAGACGAGACTGTTGATCCATTTGCATGGGAAGCATACTATTCATTTAAAGTGAATGATTCTATGACTGTAACTCCAGCTATTTTTGGCGGTTCAGACAGAAAAGGCACTGCTAATGAAGATATGACTGGTGCTATTATTGAAACAACATTCAAGTTCTAAAAAGACTAGTTAATAAAAAGCGCTCCAATGGAGCGCTTTTTTTATGTCTATTTTTTAAATTTAATATGTTTACCAGCAGTTCTCCCCTTCGCCAATTGGTATGCAGGCACTTGACTTTGCTGCTTCATCAGCAATTTCTTGTGCTGCTGCATCTAATTTAAATTCTGCATCAATAGCCATATCTGTGTTCCATTCTTTTAAACCTCCCAAGTCATTTTGTCCTGACTTAGCAGAATTTGAATCAATTGAAGAAATAGTTAAAGCACTAGTAGCGGCTATGAACATCGCAATAGAACCCTTTTTTCTCATGCCATAATTTTGAACTAATCATATGCTAATCAATTATTTTCTTATTCTCTAGTTGTTGTATAAAATGATTCTTTAATCTCCTAATATTCTTAATAGATTTGAATATGATTTGAAAATAAGATCAAGTTCTTCTGATCTACCATGCTTGGCAAGTAGGGATCTTGCACTTGCATCAAGATCAAATAGATATTCTCTTTGTTCGATACTTTTTACATAACTCTCTATCCAACCAACAAAAACTAATCTTTCCCCATTCATAATTTCTTTGACTGAATGTAGATATGTGCTGGGATAAATTATTATTTCTCCAGAATTTAACTTGAAATCTTCCTCCTTATCTAATTTCTCAATACATAATTCTCCCCCTTCATATTCATCTTTAGAGTTTATAAAAATAGTAAAAGATAGGTCGGCTCTCCCAGAAGCCATATAAGGATTATCAATATGACAACCATATTTCATCCCCTTAGTTGATTTTGTGAACATTGTTCCATGTATTTTCTTAGGGATTACGAAACTTTTTATAAGCGTTTCATTTAGAATTTTCTTAATAATTAAATCCCCATATTTTCTAGCAATTACTGAATCTTTTTTCAGTTGTAAATTATTTTTTACCTTGGCAGCATGATCACCCGCTGTTTTTTTTCCATCTTCCCATGGTAAATCTTCATTATCTAATTCAGTTTTTAATAGTTTAATCTCTTTGTGATTTAATAATTGTCTGGTTAAATAGTTCATAAAAAAATATTAAAAATGATACAAATCAAAGTATCGAAATTTTCTTTTTAGATCCTTGATCGTTAGTTAGAGATAAAGTAACCATAGATACTAATTAAAAAAATTGCAAAGATTTCAAAAATTGCTTTATGCAACTTTAACCCTAGGACTTATCTTTAATGTAAATATTCCCTCTAAATCCTCCGAAAGAGAAGTTAGGGTTTATTCAGGGAGACATTACAACACAGACAGAAGTGTATATAAGAAATTTGCTGAAGAAACAGGCATAAAGGTGAGATTAATTGAGGCTGCTGGTATCTCCTTAATTGAAAGGTTAAAAAGAGAAGGTAAAAATTCCCAGGCCGATCTAATTTTGCTTGTTGATGCAGCAAGAATTACTAATGCTGCAAAATTAGGATTGCTTCAGAAAATAGATTCCACCACTTTAGAAAATAATGTACCTATTGGGTTAAAAGATCCTAATAAGGAATGGTACGCGTTAACAAGAAGAGTTAGAGTCATGGTCGCAAATCCAAAGGTTGTAGATGTAAGTAAGATTAATGATTACACTGATTTGGCTGACCCTTCCTTAAAAGGAAAAGTATGTTTGAGGAATAGAAAAAGTCCGTATAACCAATCTTTAGTCGCCAATCAAATAGTTAATAAAGGCGAATCAAAAACAAAGGCTTGGTTGAGCGGAATGATTTCTAATGTCTCCCAACCTTTTTTCCCTGGAGATATTTCTATTGTAAGAGCAGTTTCTAAAAGAAAATGTGGTGTTGGTATTGTAAATCATTATTATGTTGCAAGAATGCTGGCTGGTGTAAATGGAAGAAGAGATGCTTTATATGCGAAAAAAACAACAGTCCTTACACCTAGTCCTGCACATGTAAATATTAGTGCTGGTGGTGTAGCCAAATATGCTACAAATAAAAATGAGGCAATTAAGCTCCTTGAATATCTGGCATCTCCTAAGGGAAGTAAAGGCCTTGCTGCTCCTACTTTTGAACATCCATTGAAAGAGGTTAATCAGAATCTAATTGTCAAAGACTTTGGAGAATTTACTCCTGATGAAGTAACAGTAGAAGACCTTGGGGAAAATAATTCTATTGCAATAAAATTTATGAAAGATGCAGGTTGGGATTAAAAATTTTATATAGTATTTAGTAATATTTATTTTATGAGCAAAATTATAAAAAGAAGGAGAGGTGGCTGAGTGGTCGAAAGCGAACGACTCGAAATCGTTTAATAGGCAACTATTCGTGGGTTCGAATCCCACCCTCTCCGTTTTCTTGGAATGTCACTTTTTGCCAGATAGTGTCATATGGTGACAAATTCTTTTGATGCAAAATAAATTTTTAACTATTCAGAAAAAATTAGCAAAAAGAAATGTTATTTAATTTCGCTTCAGTAATTTTGGTGAATAAGTTTGCCTTGATAGTTTCTTAAGTATAAAAAAGAAGGCATTTAACTACATGAATTCAGATGCTCTACATGAATAGGATTACTATATGACCCTCGAAAAGAAGGAAATTCTGCTTTTGTAGTTAAAGGAATACTTAAAATAGAAATTGCCAATGCAACAATTGATGCAGGAGTTGCTAATTTGATAAGGGTTTCTTTGTCCATAATGGGTTAAAATTTTCCCTAGTCATAGCATAATAATTAGTTTTGGTCAGAAGATAAAACACGTATAAAAACACGTATAAATGGACTTTTAAAGACACGTATAAAAACACGTATAAAAATCCAAAAACGATTCAGTTTTTGTGCCAGTTAGCGCCACAAAGAGTCAAATGGAATTCCACCCTCTCCGTTTTAAGAATTTATTAAATTAAGTTTTTTTATATAAACTAAGAGAGAAAAGTATTCCTAATTGCAACCAATTACTGTCAAATACCCTCCGTCTATAGTTACTGAATCACCATATGCTTTAACAGTGATTGGGAGAGTTAAAACAGAAATTGCTAATAATGCAGTAGCTAATGGTTGAGCAAGTTTGATAAGGGTTTCTTTGTCCATGATGGGTTAAAAATTTCCCTATTATTAGCATAAGAATTAGTTTTGGTCAGAAGATTAAACACGTATAAAAAAACGTATAAAAATCCTAAAAACGATTTGGTTTTTGTGCCAATTAATGCCACAAAGAGTCAAATGGAAATACACCTTCTTCGTTTATTAATATTACTGGCAGGCCCTAATAGTTTGTTAAAACGAAGAGTTTTCAAATTTTTCAATTCTAATCGGGTATTAATATTCTAGGAATTTCAAGTCATAAGAGGGATAAAATATGTGTAGACACAGCAGGTATTATCAAACTCATTACACCTTTCACTATCCTCAATCAAAACTTCCATGAAATGAATTTAATCAGAGTTGCAATGAAGAATAGAAAGTTGGCAATAGAAATATTACATGATGACTATAGGAAAATGTAAAAAACTCTAAATTTGCTTAAAACTTCAATTTATTAATCAATTTGCTCTCCTCAGAATCGCTTGTAAGCTCAATAAAATTTATTATCATAAATAATATATGCTTGTAATTCAAATAAAAGGTATTTGCATTTATGCCTTTTAATAATTCAATTTCTAAATATGATTGGCAGTACATTGTAAGCGCAGTTCTTTTAATTTCAGTTTTTCTTTTTACAGATTTAATACAAGTTTTTGATAAAAAATTTTTATACTATGTACCAAAATTAATTGGTTATCAACCATATAGGATTTTCACCTCAATCCTAGTCCACGCAGATTTAAATCATTTATTAAGTAATCTAGGTGGAATAATTATAACTAGATATTTTTTAATGAGACTTGGTATTGAAAGGAGATTTTTTTATTTGGAATTTATCTTAATTTGTTCTTTCTTTAATTTTTTTATTATCTGGATTTACGAAAAGACCTTAGCTTATTTTTTTAATGTCTATCCGAATTATGCTGCTTTGGGATTTAGTGGAATAATTTATGCTTTATTTGGATTCTTACTATTAACTTCTTTCTTTGGTAAGAGTTATTTTTTAGGTAGAAAGATTGGTTTAAAATCTGATTATGAGGTTCAAAAAATGTCAAGGACAATTTGTTTTATAGGATTGATATTTTCTTTCTTGCCAGGGGTAAGTTTATTGGGCCATCTAAGTGGATTTATTGCAGGATGTTTCTTATTCTTATTCTAAATTTAATTAATTTTCCTGTGATCTAATTAATACATTTCTTTTAAAAATATCAAATTTAATTTCAAAATTAACTGCTATCCCAATACTTATAAGCAATAAACCAATTTTAATTTGGGGTGAAGTTAATAACATAAAAAAATTAAATCCATCTACCCCATAGAATCCTCCCCAGTACTAATGAAAATCGAGTTATATTAATTTGGAATTAAATAGTACGTTTAATTATGGCAAAAGTAGAAAATGATCTTTATGTTTATTACGCAGTAGGAAATGCGAATGCTCTAAGAAAATAAAATGAAATTTTGTAATTTTGATAAAAACGTAATTCTGAAAGAGTGAAGTTGATTTCAAGAAGTACGGCTATAGTAGATACTAAAGCCATTTTTCCAATCTTTATCTATTTTTGGAAAAACAATATTAATTAATATTTAAGATATTTGATGCCTTGGCCCAGTTTTTATATATATTAAAGAATCTTCATATACTAATTTCTTATAAGTAAATTCCCTTTTCTCATAATTAGGTTTTTTTGAAAACGACAAATATTTTGAAATGGACAATAGATACATGTGACAATTTAGTAATATTCCATTTGCTACTTCCACGGATAAGAAATAAATAGGGTACTCTTTAAATGTGTGAAGGAGAGGTTTACTAAAATCAGTGGAAACAAGGAAACACTTGATTTACTAAACCATTAAAAGATCTCTAGTATTAGAGGTCTTTTTTTTATGAATATAAATTAATTTTATTGACCTTCATATTTCGATCTAAGTCTTACTTTATATTCCGAAAAAGTAGGAGGCGATAATGAAAGTGATGACTGAGTATGAATTGCTCTCAAAATGTTCCCTTTGGTTTTCTTAAACTGCCGAGTTGAATAAGATGTAATTTAAGCACTTCCATAAGATTAAAAATTGTTCCATTATTTGAACGATTTATTTATAGAATTTTATAGATTTTATAGCTTTTAGTTGATACATGTTCTATTTAAATTTTAAATCTAATTCTTAAATTAAACCCAAGTGACAATTTCTTGATGGCATGTTTGTTGGCGGATACTTATAAACGTTAAAGCTTAGGGTTCCGTCTATAATTATTTGACGATAGATTAAAGAGTAACTAAATTTTAAAGATTAATTTGAACTATTTAAATACTTTTTTATTATTGCTTTTAGTTCTAGCTAATTACTCTAATTTGTATCTTACTCATTTCAAAAAAAGAAGATAAAAATCTTTTAAAGTTGATGATTATTAAAAATTTATATATTTTAAAGTGGTGAAATGATTTGCAAATTTTTTAAATGAAGGTTCAAATTAAACCAGGTTTTTTATTCCCAACGCAGTTTTGGACTGCTGAACTAAATGAAAATATAAAGCAATTACAAAATGAGGCTTATTTGATAAGAAAAAATGATAAAGATGGTGTTCGTAAAAGTAATTCTGGTTCAAATGGATATCATTCAAAAGATATTAGAGATTTAACTAATCTTCCGGGAACCAATCAATTATTAAATCAAATCATTAATGCTGTAAATGCAATTCATCAAATAAGCAGAAAAGGTGAGCTGCAACTAACAAATTTCTGGATAAATATAAGCGGAAAAGGTTCCTCGAATACACCACATACTCATTCTGGCTTAACTTATTCAGGTGTGTTTTTCATTAGAGTACCAAAAGAGATGAAAGGAGGAAGATTTCTTTTTTATAGAAACTTTAATGAAGCTGACTTTATCTCAACGGAATATATGGGGCATTTTAAAGAAGATTATCAAATGCAAGGATTTGACTACCCCATTAATACAGTTTCACCAAAAGAAAATATGTTAATTGTTTTTCCTGCATGGTTACCTCACGCTGTTGAGATTAATTTATCTGATGAAGAAAGGATAAGTCTTTCGTTTAACTTTAAATTAAATAGAAGTTTTTCTAGGATGAAATAATACTGTTAACTTTTTCTCTTGTTGGAGTGTTTCTTGTTGTCTCACATTTTCATATGAACCATTAAGTTCAACTATGGTAATAATAGGTCTATACTGGACATCTAATTAGGAGTTTAGGTACATCCTCTCCGTTTTTGATAATCAGCTGGAATGGTGATATTTTTATGAATAGGAAAGATCTGAATTTTAAATCAGTAATTTTTAAAATATTTTTCACTTATTTAGTGGTTTATTTTTTGGCTTTAATATTTAAATATACCTATGATTTTGAAACCTTACTTAATAATATTCGATACAAGTATTTAATAGCCTTGAATATCATTTCAATATTTCTAGGCCTTCCCTTGTCAATTGTTTTTGACTTTATATTAATAAAGCTTTTTGGGTTATATTATGTTTTATTATTTTCTCCAATTTTAACTATTTTAAGTGTAATTCAGGTTCTTATTTTGAGAAAAATTAAATTCAAATTTTCTGGAAAAATATTTTTCTTGAAAAAACCAGAGAAGAATAATCTATATAAATTATTTAAAAATGTTACTTTCAGATCCTTTTATATTTTAATAATAAGATCTTTCCCAATCCTGCCTCATATCTTGGGAAGCTATATTATTGCCTTTTCAAACATCAAAAAAAGGGTTATCTTGATTAACACATTTTTGGGATCATTTTTTTATTATATTTTTCTTTATCTAATCATTGGAAATGTTTAGTGAATTTATTTTTCCCAAAAGGGGTCTGTGGTTAAAGAAACCTTTAACATACATTTTTTATTACTTTTAATATCACTTATACAAGCCCTCACCGTCTGTCCATTGACATCTATTTCACAGGCGCCACAACTTCCTGTAAGACAGCCAGTCGGTATTTCTAAGCCTGCTTTTTCAGCAGAGGAGAACCAGTCATCTCCCTCTGAAACAAATGTTTCATTATTATTTGGCCATATAATTTTTATGTTTCTTTCTTTCAACTTAAAAGTGATTTGAGATTTAAATGTTTATCGAATTCATTTGCAAGATTATTAATAATGCATTCTCTCTTCTTTTTATAAGATATTGATTTTTTATTTAATAATGGTAAATTTTTACTCTTCCTTATTAAATTAATATATCTATTTCTCCAACTATCATTTTCAAATATCCCATGAATATATATTCCTGCAATAGTCCCACCCCCATTATTTTCTTTGTACCAACCTAGATCTAAGTCTTTGAAGATAGGTTTAATTTTTAATGAGCTTTGAGTTTTATCTAATTTGGTCTGCCCATTGTGAATTTCAAATCCATTAATTTTTGTTTGGCATGGCCATAAAGATTCGGAGTTAATTTGACGCGTCAATTTTTTCTCAAGAAAAGTCGTTTTTAATGGCAGTAATCCAATCCCTTTAGTTTTTTGTTCAGAATAAATTTTGGGACCCTCTTTTGAATAGGGATCTTCGAGTGTTGTCCCTAACATTTGCAAACCTCCACAGATCCCAACTATGTTTCCATTACTATTTGAATATTCTCTTATATCCTGAGACAAACCTGAATTTTCAAGAAATATTTGATCTTTAATAGTTTGTTTACTCCCAGGAAGAATAATAAAGTCATACTTCCTCAAGTTTTGCGATTCTCTAATCCATTCAATTAATATTGATTCTTCATTTTCTAATGGATCAAAATCTGAAAAGTTACTTATAGATGGCAATTTTATAATGCCAACTTTGATCTCAGGATTTGAGAACCGTGATTTTTTTTCTATTAAATCTAAGGAATCTTCTGGGGGGAATGAATCATTTAACCATGGAATAATTCCAATAACAGGGATTTTAGTTTTATTTTCTATCCATTTTTTCCCTTCTTCAAATAATGAGAGGTCTCCTCTGAATCTGTTTATAATAATCCCCTTAATAAGTTTTTTTTCTTCTGGTTTCATTAATTCAAGGGTTCCGATTATTTGTGCAAATACTCCTCCCCTTTCAATATCAGTTACCAAAATGCAATTAGCATTTAAATACTTAGCAACTCTTAAATTTGTGAGATCTCTATGAATCAAATTCATCTCTACCGGACTTCCAGCTCCTTCAATAATTAAACGGCAATTTGGTTGTTTTTTATAAATAGATTTTAGACTTTTTTTAATTACTTCCCAACCTGGAATAAACAAATCTTGGTAGTAATTTTTGGCGGTTGTTATTCCTATACTTTTGCCAAGGTGAATTACCTCACTTATTGAATTACCTTGTGGCTTTAATAAAATGGGATTCATCTCTGCAGAGGGATTAATCCCACAGGCAAAAGCTTGAAGTGCTTGTGAATATGCCATCTCTCCACCTTCATAGTCAACCCAAGCGTTGTTACTCATATTTTGTCCTTTAAAAGGGATTGGTTCTTCTCCTAAATTTTTAAGAATCCTGCAAATAGCAGTAACCGTTAAAGATTTACCTGCTCCACTGGAAGTGCCTAGGACCATTATTGGTTTCTTTATTTCATGTAATTTTGCTTCTGATTCCATTAGTAATTTATATTTATTTTAGAATTTATTAATTAGTAAATTGAATTATAATTTGGTAAAAAATTTGTGTTAATTCTAGCCTCTGCTTCCCAATCTAGAAAGAAATTACTTGAAAATTGTAAAATTGATTTTATTCAAATATCAAGTGACTTTGATGAAACTACTATTCAAGAAAAGAATATATTTAATTTAGCTTTGGAATTATCTTTTCAAAAGGCTAATAGTTTATCTGAAAATATTCAAAAAATAACATTGCTCAAAGAATTTAATTATGGTTCTTTGGAAATACTTGGGTGTGATTCAATTTTTGAATTTAAAGGAGAAGCTTACGGAAAACCATCAAATAAAGAAGAGGCATTTATTAGATGGAAAAAAATGTCTGGAGATTTTGGATTTTTACATACTGGTCATACTCTGATAATTGGAAATTTTGATTCCACTTCTGAAATTTTTAAAATCACTGAAATAATAAAAAAAACAGTAAGTTCAAGAGTTTATTTTTCTAAGTTGGAAGATTGGGAAATCAAGAGTTATGTAAATACAAAGGAGCCTTTATATTGTGCGGGAGGATTTGCTTTGGAAGGTATAGGCGGTAAATATATAGAAAAAATAGAGGGTTGTTTTAGTAATGTGATGGGTTTAAGTTTGCCATGGCTCAGAAAAAATTTATATAAATAAGAAAATTGAGCAAAAAAAAACCCTATCTATTGATAGGGCTTTTTATATGAAAAAGAAATTAATCTAAATCAGGCATTTCTAGAGCTGGTTCACTCTTTCTGTCGATTCCTTTTTCGAAACCAGCAGCGGCCGCTCTTGCACGTCCAGCATGCCAAAGGTGACCTATGAATGTAAACCATCCTAGGAAGAATTGAGCTGCAGCTAACCATTGTCTAAGGTTAACGAAGTTGACTGCATTAGGCTCTGTGATGATTCCACCAACTGAGTTGATAGAAGCGTTAGGAGCATGAGTCATATATTCAGCAGCTCTTCTTACTTGCCAAGGCTGAATATCATTTTGGATTTTCTCAAGGCTCAATCCGTTAGGTCCTCTTAGAGGCTCTAACCATGGACCCCTGAAATCCCAAAATCTCATTGTTTCACCACCAAATATGATTTCACCAGTAGGAGATCTCATGAGGTATTTACCTAGACCTGTTGGTCCCATTGTTGAACCTACGTTAGCTCCAATCCTTTGATCTCTTACAAGAAAAGTAAAGCTTTGAGCCTGAGAAGCTTCAGCATTGGTCGGGCCATAAAACTCTGATGGGTAAGCAGTGTTGTTAAACCAGATGAAAGTTGAAGCAATAAAACTTGCTACACAAATTCCACCAAGAGCGTAACTTAATAAACCTTCTCCATTCCAGATAAATGCTCTTCTTGCCCATCCAAATGGTTTGGTAAAGATATGGAATATACCTCCAATAATTGCAGTTATACCCACATAGACATGTCCACCAACAATATCTTCAATAGAATTAACGCCGATTATTGAACCAGCACCACCCCAAGGTGATCTGAATAAATAACCAAGAATAACTCTTGGATCTAAAGTTGGATTAACAAGTCTAACTTCACCACCACCAGGCGCCCATGTGTCATATGCACCGCCAATAAAACACCAGTTAATTGACCATGCTAATGCACCAATACCTAGAACAATCAAATGATATCCAAGGATATTTGTCATTTGATTTTTATCTCTCCAATCAGTAGAGAAAAATGGGAAATCTTCTTCAAGTTTTTCTGGACCTGCCAATGAATGGTATATACCACCAAAACCAAGCACAGCGGAAGCTATTAAATGAACCACACCTGCTTGAAAGAAAGGCATGATATCGGTAACTTCACCACCAGGGCCTATTCCGTAACCAAACATAGCAACGTGTGGCATACAGATTAAACCTTGCTCCCACATTGGTTTATCAAAAGTAAAATGATTAACCTCAAAGAGCATCATTGCTCCCGCCCAAAAGACTATAAGTCCAGAGTGAGCAATGTGAGCTCCTAATAAACGTCCAGATAAATTGATTAGTCTAGCGTTACCTACATACCAGGCATAGCCAGTTTCCTCAATACTTTGGTTTGGAGCTCTTAATAAATTATTAAAGGGCGTTTCCACGTGGAAGAACCTCCTCAGGGAATACAAAGTTTTCGTGTGGTTGATCCACAGAAGACATCCATGCTCGCATACCTTCGTTCAAAAGTATATTTTTTGTATAGAAAGTTTCAAATTCTGGATCTTCTGCTGCACGGATTTCTTGGCTTACAAAATCATAAGCCCTCAAGTTTAGTGCTAAGCCGACAATACCAATTGAAGATGTCCACATACCCATAACAGGTACAAACAACATTAAGAAATGCAAGAAACGCTTGTTTGAAAAAGCAATACCGAAGATTTGACTCCAGAATCTATTCGCTGTAATCATTGAATAGGTTTCTTCTTCTTGTGTTGGGTCAAAAGCTCTAAATGTAGAACTTTGAACCTTTCCATCTGTGTAAATACTAGTATCTTCATATAAAGTATTTTGTACTGTAGCTCCATGGATAGCACAAAGAAGAGCACCACCAAGAATTCCAGCTACTCCCATCATATGGAATGGATTTAAAGTAATATTGTGAAAACCTTGAATGAACAGAATATAACGAAAGATTGCTGCGACACCAAATGATGGAGCGAAGAACCAACTATGCTGTCCTAAAGGATAAATAAGGAAGATACTTGTGAAAACTGCAATTACTGCTGAGAAAGCTAAAGCGTTGTATGGTCTAATACCAACAAGACCTGCAATTTCAAACTGACGAAGCATAAAACCAATAAGGCCAAATACTCCATGTAATGCAACGAAGTTCCAAAGACCACCAAGTTGTAGCCATCTAACGAAACTACCTTGGGCTTCAGGACCCCATAAAAATAATAGACTGTGTCCCATGGCATCACCAGGGGTACTTACAGCTGCTGTTAAAAAGTTACAACCTTCTAGGTATGAGCTTGCAACTCCGTGTGTGTACCAAGAGGTAACAAATGTTGTTCCGACAAACCAACCACCTATTGCAAGATATGCACAAGGAAGTAGAAGTAGTCCGGACCAACCAATAAATACAAAGCGGTCGCGCTTCAACCAATCATCGAGGACATCAAACCATCCTCTTTGTGGGGCGCTACCAACTGCGATCGTCATGAGAAATCGTTTTTAGCTTCGGGATACGCTGTGACTGTAACAAAGATTGAGAGTAATGTGGGGAAATATCTGTATATATGAAATGCCTTGTAAAGCTTTCCTGACTTTTTTATTAAAAATTAGGTAAGAATACTCCTTTTGTTTGTTAAATTATCTTAATTAGGCTCTAAAAAAAGATAAAAATGAATTCAGAACTCACGTCTTTCGATAAAATCGAACAAAAGATAGGTGGATCAAGAAAAATTTCAAATTACATTATTGGTGGAATGCTTACAATTGGAGGTATTGGTTTTCTTTTGGCCTCTATATCTAGTTACACAGGAAGGGATCTATTACCTCTAGGAAATCCCTCAACTTTATTATTTATACCTCAAGGAATAATAATGGGAGCTTATGGAGTAATAGCCAATTTATTAAATTTTTATTTGTGGTATTTGGTTTACATAAACTTTGGTTCAGGTAGTAATTCTTTTGATAAATCATCAAAATCTGTAGAAATAAAAAGAAAAGGATTATTTAAAGATATTGAAGTTAAATTGAATTTCGATGAAATTAAATCAGTTAAGTTAGACATTAGTGAGGGATTTAATCCTAGAAGAAGAATCGCTTTAGTACTCAAAGGTAGAAAAAAACCTCTCCCTTTAAGCGGAGCAGGTGAACTTAAACCACTTCTTCAAGTTGAAGAGGAAGGAGCGAGGCTAGCAAAATTTTTAAATGTTAATTTGGAGGGTTTAAAATAAAAAGGAAATATTTATTAAGAGTATTAACTTTCATTGAAGTTTTGTTTCTGGTTTCAGCTTGCAGTTTTAAAAATGAGATTGATTCAAATTATTTCTGCCAAAAACTTAAATTAAGTTGTATCAAAGATAATAAAATAGCGCTTTTTAAGACTTCAAAAGGAGATTTTGAGGTTAAATTATTTGGCAAAGATAACCCAGTAACAGTATCAAACTTCATAGAAAACATAGAAAATAATATTTATGAAAATCAAAAATTTTACAAAATAATTAATTATTCCCAACTAAAATTTATACACGGAGGTCTTAATCCAGAAAATAAATCTTATTTTGAACATTATCGAAACGTAAATAAGACAAGTCCTTCAATACCTTTAGAAATAAAATTCCAAAAAGAAATTAAACCAAGATACAACTATCAAATAAAAAACCCTTCTGAAAGTGAGAATTTAGTTAATATTTTTGAGAGTGGTTCAATCGCTATGGTTAAGAGCGGTAAGAACAAATCTTCATCTACTGAATTTTTTTTTGTAACTAATAAGATTCCAGAACTAGATGGAAGATATTCAACTTTTGGGAAAATTATTAAAGGTTTAGATGTACTTGAAAAAATTAAGAAAGAAGATTTTATTAAAGAAATCATGATATCTAATTAAATTTCTAGAGAATATTTATTGATTTTCAACATTTCTGTATTAACTCCTGAAGAGCGTTTTAGAGCCACCTTTCCAGTTCTTGCTATTTCAAGTATGCCGTAAGGTTCGAGTAATTTCTCTAAAGCAACTAACTTCCCAGGATCTCCAACCACTTCGAGCGTTAAGGCTATATCTGAAACGTCAACAACTTTTGCACGGAATATTTGAACTATATCTAGAATGTTACTTCTAGTATCTTCTTTCGATGAAACTTTTAGTAACATCAATTCCCTTTCAACAGCGGCTAGATTAGTAAAATCTACAACTCCAAGAACATTAAATAACTTATTAAGTTGCTTAGTCATTTGTTGAAGAGTTTCATCATCACCTTCTACAACCATTGTTAATCTTGAAATTCCTTTGGATTCTGCAGGTCCCACTGCAAGGCTGTCTATGTTGAACCCCCTTCTAGCAAAGAGGCCTGAGATTCTACTCAAAGCCCCAGATTCGTCTTCTACAAGAACTGATAATGTATGTTTCATATTTTAAAAGGTTTTTAAATTTCTAATCCATTCATAAGAGATCCTATTGAATATTGAAGGATCTTCATCATGGATACAATGCCCCGAATTAGATACTATTTTTAATTTTACCCATCTATGTAAATTTGCAATCTTTTTACCAAGAAACAAAGGTATGAAATTATCTTTATCTCCCCAAATTAATAAAAATGGAACTTTTTTCGAAGCGCCAAGTTTTCTTAAAAGGTAAGAAGATTGAAATTCTTCATCTCTTAAGGACATTCCAATACACATTGCTCTTAATGATCTAGCTGAGGTCTTTCTTAAAACTGGCTTTGTTATCAAATTGATTAATTCGCGATCAATACTATCTTTTTTGAAGTAGGCAGAATTTAAACCCAGTCTTATTACTCCTAATTTAGTTATTAAAAATAAAATAATCTCCAAAGGGAAAAATATAAAAAATATTGTTATGAATTTATCTTTAAATTTTTTTAATAATGTTTTATTTGTTATGGTTTTTTTGTTTTCTTGGATTTGATCTGGTAGAGGGGATGCAATAACTGTTGCAATCTGGTCCTCTAATGAAACAGCACACGTTAAAGCCACTAATGATCCAAGAGAGTTTCCAATAAGAATGACTTTACCAGAATTCTTTGGTCTTATGACCTCTGCAATAAAGTCCTTTACTTGATTACTCCAAACCTTGTTATTTAATCTTCCAATTTGTCTTATCCCAGGTTGATCTGAATCACCAAATCCAATTAAATCTAAAGAATAAGAAGCACAATTTCTTCTTGCAAAATATTTTACATTGTTTCTCCAATGTTTTCGACTTGCTCCAAATCCATGGAGAAAGATGATTGGAATTTCATTCTCTTCGCCCGTAACACTCCAACATATTTTAAAACCATTCCAATTCCAGAAGTTAGGAAAGTTAATTTTTTCTTCTTTGAAATTATTATTCATATGCTCAAAAAATTTTCAAGATATTTGCATTATCTACTTTTTTAACAAATAAATGTATATTGAATGTAAATTATATTAATCATTAAATTTTACTATGGCTAAAGAAATTTTTAGTATTGCGGCAGTTTTTTGGATACTAATACCAATAGGGTTGGTTGGTGGTGCATTATTATTAAAGTTTCAAGGAGATTGATTCTCACGAATAGATAACAAATTGAGTTATGGTCTACAGGTTAAGTAAATCTTAAATATGAAGATTCTTTTAGTAGGAGCAACAGGTACCCTTGGTAGGCAAATAGCAAAGCAAGCTATAGAAAATGGACATGAAGTAAGATGCTTTGTAAGAAACCCAAGGAAAGCTTCCTTTCTACAAGAGTGGGGTTGTGAACTAACAAAAGGTAATTTATTAAATTCTTCCGACATAGAATATGCATTGCAAGATATAGAAGTAGTTATTGATGCGGCTACTAGCAGACCAGATGATCCTAAAAGTATTTATGAAATAGATTGGGATGGAAAACTTAACTTAATTAACTCTTGTGAATCTCTAAAAGTAAAAAGGGTCATATTTCTTTCAATACTTTTAACAGAAAAATTTAGAAATGTTCCATTAATGGATATTAAATATTGTACCGAAAAACTTCTTGAGAAATCTGATCTAGAATATACAATCTTTAAATGTGCAGCATTTATGCAAGGTGTTATAAGTCAATTTGCTATCCCAGTTTTAGATAGTCAAGCAGTATGGATGAGCGGTACTCCAACGAAAATTGCTTATATGAATACTCAAGACATGGCAAAAGTTATTGTCGCAGCAGTTAATAATCCAAAAACTCATAGAACATCCTTGCCATTAGTTGGTCCTAAAGCATGGGATTCAAACGAAGTCATATCACTATGTGAAAGATATAGTGAAAAAAAAGCGAAGATATTTAGGGTTTCACCTTTTCTTATTAATGTTACGCAAAAAGTTGTATCCTTTTTCCAAGATTCTTTGAATGTTGCTGAAAGATTGGCCTTTGCTGAAGTAACAAGTAGTGGAGAATCATTAGATGCTGATATGAGCAAAACCTACGAAATATTTGAAATTAAAAAAGAAGATATGACATCTTTAGAGAATTATATTAAAGAGTACTATCAACAAATACTAAAAAGATTAAGGGAAATGGAAGCAGATCTAAATATAGAAGAAAAAAAGAGATTACCTTTTTAATATTGCAAGGCTGAAATAATATAGTATATTTGTACTATAGTAATTTATTCCCCTATGTCTGTTTCTAAATCTAAAAATCTAGAACGAAAACTAGAAAATTTTGCAAAAGAAGCAAAAAATGAATTGAATAATGTTTGCGGTTCTTCATTGTGGGAAAGCCTTGGCTTTGTTTTTTTTGATCAATTAGAAGATTCTGAAAAAATTGCGAAAGCTAATTTTTACTATGGACAACTTCAAATAATTAATGAAATAAAATTTTCTATTTAACTTAAATCCCTTTTTAATCGCCCAATTTTTATTTAATCAATTTTGGCCAATCTTTTTCTGATAAAATATATTTAGAAAAATAATTAATTAATGATTGAAACTTCAGGTGTAATAGAAAAAGAGCAGGGAAATGGTTTTTATTTGGTTACCTTAGAGCAGCCTGAAGGACATCAATGTTTGTGCAGAGCTGCAGGTAAATTAACTAAATTTAGAATTAAATTATTAGCTGGAGATAAAGTGTTAGTTGAGATAAGCCCTTATGATCTTTCAAGAGGAAGGATAACTTATCGAGAAAGGAATGCAGGAGGGGGTGCAAGACCTACAACAAATAAAAATAATCCTAAGAGGAATAATAAGTAAAAATTTATTTTAAATAATATTTTTGATAGCTTCTTTAAACTCACTTCTTTGTTTAACACCTTGCCATTGTTTTTTTAATAATTTTTCTTTAAAAAGTTGAACTGTTGGTGTTCCGTTAATACCAGCTTGTTTTGCGATATCTTGATCTTTATCAATATCTATTTCTACCCCGAGCACAGCACCATCTAGTTCTTTAATTACTCTTTTTAACTGAGGTTTCAAAACATGACATGGCCCGCAGCTTGGGGAACTAAAAATAACTAAAATAGGTTTTTTACTCTCGTGATAAAGTTTTCTTAAGGCATAACTACCTTTTTGCCATTCAGAATTTGAATCAAAGGTCTCTTCATTAACTTCCTCTTCATTAAAATCTGAGGAATTTAGTTTTTTTTCTGGTTCAGGTGTTTCTCTTATTATAGTTTTTGCTAAGTTTTTCTCGGCTAGCCACCTTTCAGTAGCTAATGCTGCCATACATCCTGTTCCTGCGGCAGTAACCCCTTGCCTCCACTCTGAATCAACAACGTCACCTGCTGCGAAGATACCTTCAATAGATGTCTCTGGTCGCCCTGATTTACAAGCAATATATCCTTTATTATCTAAATCAATTTTATTGCCTAAGAACTTTGTATTTGGTGTGTGACCTATAGCGTAAAAAAGACCCTTTATACTAATTTCCCCTTTCCCTTCCTGAGAGTGATTAGTTTCTATTCTCTCAAGCCATTCAGAACCATTAGCTTTCTCTACTTTTGTGTTCCAGTGGATTTTTATCTTTGGATTAGCTTTTACTCTGTCAACCATTGCTGCACTAGCCCTTAATTTTTCTGACCTAACAATCAAATGCACTTTGCTGCCATACTTAGTGAGATATGCTGCTTCTTCACATGCAGAGTCCCCTCCTCCAATAACAGCTAATTCTTCATCTCTGAATTGTGGAGTCGCTCCATCACAAATTGCACAAGCACTTATTCCTTTGCTCCAGAATTTATCTTCATTTATCAAGCCTAATCTATTTGCACTTGCTCCAGTAGCAATAATAATTGAGTTGGCTTTTATAATTCCTTCTAAAGTTTTTAATTCAAAGGGATGTAAATCAGTATTGATTGAGACAACATCACTTTCGTATAAATTCGTACCCCACCTTTCTGCTTGAGCCTTCATTAGATCCATCAATTCAGGACCTAGTACTCCATCAGGGAAACCTGGATAATTTTCAACAAATGTTGTAGTCATTAATTGCCCACCAGGAATTCCACCAGAATTAAATCCTGTTACGAGTAAAGGTTGAAGATTTGCTCTTGCTGCATATATTGCTGCTGTATAACCTGCAGGGCCTGAACCTATAATTACAACATTTTCTATGTTTGGATTTTTTTCTTTATTTTCCATTTATTTGCTAACTTTCACTACTAATAATAATAAACTAACCCTAACAATGGAGGTAGGGTTTCACACGATCTATTTATTATTTAATCGTTGACTTTTTGGTCTAATAACTTTTTTAATTCCTTTGGGAAATTTAAAACAGAATCTTTTAAATTTTCGTTCTTTTCTCCAATATGTAATATCCACTCTCTAAATTCTTCTGCTATTGCATAACTATCTTCATATCTTTCTAGAGTATCCATTGCAGATATTCTGTTGGTAGCCCAACAGGTTGCAATATCGATCCTTTTCCTAATGAAATTGTCCATTAACACTTATAAAGTTCTTTATAGGTAAACACACTAAGGAATAAATGTATTGTCTAATCAGTTACAACTTTGTACTTTCAAACAAAAATTTAATCTTTAATTTATATTTGAGCCAATTATCGATGGAATTATAAAGTAAATATAAAGAAATAGGGTTAAACTGCCTCGCTATGATTTGCAAGTAGCCTTTCGACTTCCTCAAAACCCTCTTTAGCTGAATTTATTGCAAGTTCCTCGCTAACTTTTTCTTCTGATACTAATTTTGCAGATATTTTTTTTAAAAGAGTTTCTTTCTTTTCTCTTAGTGAACTAACAATCTCTTCTTCAATGATGGATTTTATTGCTTTAGAAATAATTTTTTTATCATTTGCTTCTTCAAATGTTCCCTGGACTAATTCCTGAATAAATAATCGATGCACCTCACTACTCCTTAAAAAGCTTTCGGTAGCATTTATAATTCCTTCAACAAGAGCTTCATCAGGTTCAGAATCATTTTCTGCTAGCTTGAACTCCCAATCTAAGTGTCTTCGTTGCCAGCCTGCCGAGTGGAGACTTGGCATGACTGTCTGTGAATAAGTATCAACTGACATTTCATAAATTCTCTCTGCTAATTTCTCGCACCAATCTTTTCCATGCTTTTCGAGATTTTTCTGCATAGCTTGCCTAGGTACAGCATGACCACCATGATGGCTGTGACATACTCCATCAGGACATTCGATTGCTTTTATACTCATTGGATTTTTAGTATCTATATATTCTAGATAGCTATTTTTTACGGAAAAGAAAATATATTTTTAACAAAAATCCAAGACTTTTGACTTTCTTCAATTTATATTTAGTATGTTAAAAAAATAAATAAATTGACAAAGATACTTATTCCTGCCGAAACATGCTCTGGTGAAAGGAGAGTTTCAGCTACGCCAGAAGCAGTAAAGAAATTAAAAAGCCTTGGGTGTGATGTTTATATTGAAAGTTCAGCAGGAAAATTATCAGGATTTAATGACTTATTATATGAAAAGTCGGGCGGCATAATAATAAGTGAATTAGATCAAAACATTTGGGGTGAAGCGGATATAGTATTTTGTGTTCAAACTCCATCTGTAGATAATTTAATAAAATTAAAGAAAGGCGCTGTTCTTCTTGGTCTTCTTGACCCATATGGAAATAAAGAACTTCTTAATATTATAAACAGTAATAAGATTTCAGCTTTATCACTAGAGTTGCTTCCGAGAATTAGTAGGGCTCAATCTTCTGATGTTCTCTCTTCACAGGCCAATATCGCTGGATACAAAGCAGTTCTTTTAGCCGCAAGTGAATTAGATAGATATTTCCCCATGCTTATGACTGCAGCTGGCACTGTTCAACCTGCCAAAGTAGTCGTTTTAGGTGGAGGAGTTGCAGGATTACAAGCAGTTGCTACAGCAAAAAGACTTGGTGCAATAGTTTTTGTATCCGATATAAGACCAGCGGTTAAAGAACAAGTAGAGTCCCTAGGAGCAAGATTTATAGAACTTCCTGAAGTTGACGAAAAACCTGGAGAGGCAGGAGGTTATGCAAAGGCAGTAACTACTGAATTTCTTTCAAAACAGAAGATTACTTTAACTAAATATTTATCTGAAGCAGATGTTGCTATATGTACTGCGCAAGTTCTAGGTAAAAAGGCGCCTGTTTTAATAGACTCTTCAATGATTGAAAAAATGAGGCCTGGTGCTGTAGTGATTGATTTAGCAGTTTCTCAAGGAGGTAACTGCGAAGGAACAAAATCAAATAAAACTACTATCAAAGACGGTGTAAAGCTTATAGGTGCTGGTGAATTACCTTCATCAGTCCCTTACGATGCGAGTTCACTTTATGCTAAGAACTTAACATCTTTGATTACACCATTTATAAAAGATGGTGTAATTAAATTAGATAAAGAGGATGAACTTATTTCTGGATGTCTATTAAGTGATGAAGGAGTTGTCCTTCAAAATAAAGTTTTTGAAAATTAAGGTTTTAAAATTATGTCTTTTATAAATCTTCTTTGGGTCCTTCTACTTGGTAGTTTGTTAGGCCTTGAGTTAATTGGAAAAGTTCCCCCAACCCTTCATACTCCTTTAATGAGTGGAGCAAATGCAATTTCAGGAATAACAATGCTTGCAGCATTAACTTTAATTGTAAAAGCAGAAGGTAACGTACCACTTTTAATTATTGGTTCAGTTTCTCTTGGATTTGCTCTTTTTAATGTTGTGGGAGGTTTCTTTGTTACTGATCGAATGCTCGCAATGTTTAGCCGTAAACCATCTAATAAGAAGTAATTATTCGTATGAATCTTCCTGAAATCATTAAATTCGTTATTGACCTAATAGCTGTACTTTTGTTGGCTTTAGGAATAAAAGGGTTATCAAAAGTAAAATCAGCAAGAGATGCTAATAGATTAGCTGCATTTGCAATGTCGCTATCAGTAATAGGATTACTATCTTATTATTTGGGAACATCTGGAATTGCTATTCAGTCTTGGATTTGGATAATAATTGGAACAATTATTGGTAGTTTGTTCGGCGCAATACTGGCTAAAAGAGTCCCGATGACCTCCATGCCCGAAACAGTTGCATTGTTTAATGGTTGTGGTGGTATGTCATCACTTTTAGTGGCACTAGGGGTAGCTATTTTCCCAATCTCTAATAGTTTAGAAAATCTTGATTTTTTCAAGTCACTGATTAACGAAGTTTCTATATCTGTTTCCATATTTGTAGGTGCCATAACTTTCACTGGCTCGATTGTGGCAATGGCAAAGTTACAGGGTTGGTTGTCAACTCCAAGATGGACTCAGAGCAAAGTTAGACATTTCGTAAATATTGTTTTCGCAGTTGCTTCCTTGATAGCCATTTTAGACTTGATAAACGGTAATACCAGTTCTATTTGGCTTTTAGTTGTAGTTTCTTCCTTATTAGGAATAGGAGTTACTTTGCCAATTGGAGGAGCCGATATGCCAGTTGTTATATCTTTATTAAACAGCTATTCAGGCATCGCAGCAGCGGCAGCAGGTTTCGTTGTTGATAGTCAGCTTTTGATAGTGGCAGGTGCAATGGTTGGAGCAGCAGGTCTAATACTTACTCAAGTAATGTGCAAGGGGATGAATAGATCATTGGTTTCAGTTCTTTTTGGAGGATCTTTATCTGCGCAAAGTAAAGTATCTTCTGGATCAGGAGAATATACGAATATAACTTCTTGTAGTGTTGAAGAATGTGCATTGACTTTAGAGGCAGCTAACAAGGTAATAATTGTTCCTGGTTATGGTCTCGCAGTTGCTCAAGCTCAACATACTTTAAGGGAAGTGACAAAAAAACTAGAGCAAAATGGTATTGAAGTTGTCTATGCAATTCATCCTGTCGCTGGGAGGATGCCTGGACATATGAATGTACTTTTAGCAGAAGCGGATGTTCCTTACGAACAACTAAAAGAAATGGATATTGTAAATCCTGATTTTCCAGCAACAGATGTTGTTTTAGTTTTAGGAGCAAATGATGTAGTTAATCCTCAGGCTAAAAATGATAGTTCTTCCCCTTTATATGGAATGCCAGTTCTTGATGTGCAGGAAGCAAGAACAGTATTTGTAATTAAAAGAGGAATGAGTGCAGGTTACTCAGGAATAAAAAATGATTTATTTGATCTACCAAATACCTCTATGGTCTTTGGTGATGCAAAGAAGGTATTGAATGATTTAATTGGAGAATTAAAGGATCTTGGAGTTGGGGACAAATAATAGTATATCTTTTAGTTTTTCAGATTACTTAAAAAATAAGCCATTTCGAGAAGTCTTACCTTGGATAGGTGGCGACTTACAAACTTTGAGAGATACATTTACTATTGATTTTGGTAAATCAAAAAAAAATAAAAAAATATTCTTCCCGGTTAATAAAATTCTTTCTGAAAAATTTGAATTTGATTATCTTCTAGGATTTCTAGAATTACCTGAAAACTTAAGTTCTCTTAGGGGTTTTGTTATCGTTACTCATGGTTTAGGGGGCTCGACTAAACGGTTCGGTTTAAGAAGAATCTCTAGGAAATTAGCAAATAATGGTTTTGGAGTTCTTAAATTAAATCTAAGAGGATCTGGGTCTGCGAGATATTTAGCTAAAGGAAATTATTGTGCTAGATGCTCCAGTGATGTCATTTCAGCAATAAAATATTTTAAAAAATTAATTAATTTTGAGTTCAAAGATCTCATTAGAAGGAAAAATAATCTTCCTATCTACGGTGTTGGATTATCTTTAGGTGGAACAATTCTTTTAAATGCCTGTTTAGATTACGATGAAAACAGCGGATTAAGACTTTTAGATGGCCTGGCCTGCGTAAGTAGCCCTTTAGATCTATCATCATGCAGTATCTGTATTGAGAAACCTAGAAATTATTTCTACCAAAAATGGTTACTTCACAGGTTAAAAAATCAGTTATGGGAAGGATATAATGATGAAGTTAGAGTTCTTAATAAAGAGAAATTAAGAAAAAAAATTAGAAGTTTAAAAAGTATAAGGGAATTTGATGAGAAATTTACAGCTCCTAGTTGGGGTTTTAATTCTTTAGAGGATTATTATGTCAGAGCTTCTCCAATATTTAGAATTCAGAAATCAATAAAAAAATTACCACCAACGCTTTTTATTCATGCCAAGGATGATCCTTGGGTTCCATATAAGGCTACTTTGAATTTAAGAAAAGAATCTATTGATAAATTTATTATTTTTATAACTAAAAAAGGGGGACATAATGGTTTCCATTCTATGAATGGCTGCTGGTCAGATGAAGCCGTAAAGAATTGGTTTATTAGTATCTAGAGCTATTTAAAAATGGTGTTTTTTGAAAAATCCATTTTTCAATTGGCTTACCATTAATAATATGTGAGTTAAATATTTCTGAAATTTTTTCTGGAGAAACTTTCTCGTACCAAATACCATCAGGCCAAACTAGAAGAATTGGGCCATTTTTACATATTCTTAAACAGTCAGCTTTTGATCTCAATATATGAATGTTTTTTTTTGGGTGATCATTCTCAAATTTTTTTAAAATTTTTTTCAGATTTTCCCATGTTTTTTGTCCTTCATTGCCTTTAAAGCATTTTTGTTTTGTCGGTGTTGCGCATAGTAGAAGGTGTTTATGAACCTCTTTCCCCATTTTAATAACCCTTCCAATACTACTTTTAATTTAACTCTAAGGGATTGTTCAAACACCTGTTAAAAATACTATTTTATAAGCCCAGCCTATAGAAGGTATGAGAGTAAGTAATTATACTCACGCTTATTATTTTTTATTATTAGATTTATTTCAAGATTGCATTAGAAAGAATCTTAGCTAAACAAATAACCAAACAGATGAACGAAACAAAAACAGTTGAGAAGGAAAAAATTGTAGCTGAGAAGATCAACGGCAGATTTGCGATGATCGGCTTTATTGCTCTTATTGGTTCATATCTAACAACAGGACAAATTATCCCAGGGTTTGTATAAAATGGATTTTATATCTCAAAGGCAAGGATATGTACCCCTTAAAGTTGTTCCTTACAAATTCTTTATTACACTTGTTTTAAGCATCACAACAACAAACACATTTGTATAGTTTTTAAAACGTATATCGTCATGTAAGCGTGCAAGTAGCCATAAAGGCGGACTTTTTTATGGGTATTGAGCAAATGGTTTGATGTATTAAATCAAGACCAATAATTTAAAGATCAAGAATATTAAATGAAACGTTTACTTTCTGAACCTCTATCTATATTTTCCAGATTAGTATCAAATTCAGGTCTTAATTTCGTAAGTTTTGAAATTTCTAATTCAAGTTCCTTTTCGGAATTAAAACCTAAACCTTCAAAGGATTCTAAACCTAATGAAGTTTCTCTTTTAAAAATTACTTCCATTTTCTATAAATTATTAACTTAATACTAGATTTTTATAATATTAAGAAAAATACTTAGTTGTTGATTCAACACCTTTTAATCAATTTAGTGATTGACAATCTATTTATAATTTATGTATGAATCCATTTATTTATTTATGGAAGATAAAGGATTTAACGTAACTCAAGGAATGGCTTTGCTACTTTTAAGGCCATTAAATTTGCCTGCTAATTACGTTCTAAATCTAATAATTTATATAACTAACCCTAGAAATAACATCGGTTATTAATGGAATGCTTAATTCCTGATTCCACTAATAGATGAACTTGCTTTAACTTGTAGTGTTAAAAAAAGTTTGGCTAGTTAGATGCTTTTGAATATTCACTTTTATCCAATACTTACGTATTTTTTCCCTTTTTTAATTTCTTGCTTAACAAAAAGTCTGGCCCAATTGTCTACTTCAAGAATATCCTCCAATTCTGGACTTAAATTCAAATTCTCCATATGTGATTCACAAGCTTTACTTATAAATGTTGGAATTTCTTGAAAAGAAATTTTTTCTTTAAGGAATTGTTCAACAGCCATTTCATTAGCAGCATTTAAGACTGCAGGCATAGTCCCAGAAGATTTTCCTGCGGCATAGGCAAGTCCCATGCATGGATATTTAAACTCGTCTGGCTCTTTAAAGGTTAATTGTCCAATTTCACTAAGGTTTAATCTTTTCCAATTTGTTTTAAATCTTTCAGGCCAACTCATCGCATATAAAATAGGTAGCTTCATATCTGGCCAACCTAATTGAGCTAATACTGAAGAATCTTCCATCTCAATCATTGAATGAATAATACTTTGAGGGTGGATAACTATTTCGATATTTTCGTAAGAGGTCCCAAATAAATAATGAGCTTCTATGACTTCTAATCCTTTATTCATAAGAGTTGCAGAATCTACAGTTATTTTTTTTCCCATATCCCAATTAGGATGTGAAGTCGCATCTTCCACTGTGACATGCTTTAAATCCTCGACGGCCCAATCTCTGAAGGCACCACCAGAAGCTGTTAAATGTATGGCTTTTAAACCCTTAGGCATCTCTCCAGTTGAAAAATCTGCATTTTCATAATTAGGTAATCCTTGTAAACATTGAAAGATAGCAGAGTGTTCTGAATCAGCAGGCAAAAGCCTACTATTATTTTTCTTTAATGCAGGAATAACAATTGGCCCTGCCGCAATTAAAGTTTCTTTGTTAGCAAGTGCAATATTTTTCCCCGCATTAATTGCTGACATTGTTGGAATTAAGCCTGCACAGCCTACTATCCCTGTTATCACAGTATCTGCCTTCTCCCACGCTGAAACTGCGTTAATCCCCTCCTTTCCACCCAAAACCAAGGGAGCACTATCCAAATCTAAGTTATTAATATTACTTTTTAAATCTTCTATAAGATTTTCATCCTCAATTGCAACTACTTCTGGTTTATGTGTTTTAACTTGTTCAGTTAATAAATTAATATTTCTTCCAGCCGAAAGAGCTACGGCTTTAAACTTATCAGGCTGCTCACTAGCTATTTCGAGAGTTTGAGTCCCTATTGAACCAGTAGAACCGAGCACAGTAATGTATTTCAATTTTCTCTGATATTTCTAATATCTTCCCATTTAAAGGTGTATTTAAAAAACAAAAATTTCAAATTGGTTTTTTTCTTAAAATTTAGACCCTTATCCATGTTGTTATTTCCTTTGATTGATCAATAAGTTCAATACCTTTTTCTTTTAACAAATTCCTGATTTCATCGGCCTTTGAATAATTCTTTTCCTTTTTTGCTTTCAATCTTTTATTAATTAGCGATGATATTTCTTCTACTGTTATTTTACTTTCTTTTACTAAAACCTCCTTTTTAAGACCAAGTACCTCAGTTAAATTTTCAAGAGTTTTAAAATTCTCAATTAGAAAGAATTTTTCATTTAGATCTATTTTAAAACCTTCAACCCTTTGAAATTGGTTTAAAAAGTTTTTTAATGGTTTTGCTAAATCGTAAATAATTGCAATAGCACCTGCTGTATTAAGGTCATTTCCCAGAGCCTCAGAAAATTTAAGCTTTTTTTGAGATAGTTTAAAACTTATTTTCTCTTTATATTCTTCTTCGATGGATTCATTTTTATCAATAGATCTAAAAGCACCTTTTGTAAGTTCCATAAAAGAAAGGGCTACATTAATGTTTTTCCAAGCTTCTGAAGCACTCCTTAAAGCTTCCTCAGTAAAATCAAGTGGTTTTCTATAATTCACAGTCATAACAAAATACCGCAAAGTCATAGGGCTTATACCTGACTTAATGAGCTCTCTGATAGTTTTGAAATTTTTAAGGGATTTACTCATCTTTTGTCCATTTACATTGACCATTCCATTGTGTAACCAATAGTTCGCTAGCTTTTTGCCATTAGCTGCTTCTGATTGTGCAATTTCATTCTCATGATGTGGAAAAATCAAATCAGAACCACCTAAATGGATATCAATAGTATCTCCTAATTCATCTTTAACCATCGCCGAACATTCAATATGCCATCCTGGCCTACCTTTACCCCATGGCGAATCAAAAAATGGTTCATCATCTTTGGCTTTTTTCCATAGTGCGAAATCTTGCGGATTTAGTTTTTTACTATTTTCGTCATTAGCCATTCTTCCTTGCTGATTGATATTTTGTTCTTGTATATTTTGATTACTTAGCTTTCCATAATTTTTATTTTTAAAAACAGAATAATAAACATCTCCATCCCTAGAGTATGCATAACCTTTGTTCTCAAGGATTGTTATAAAGGAGCAGATATTACATATATGATTCGTTGCTCTTGGCATACTATCTGCACGCATTATCCCTAAAGAATCCATATCTTTATGAAATTCAATAATATTTTTTTCAGATACTTCCATCATTGAACTGCGTTCTTCTTTCGCTCTTTTTAAGATCTTGTCATCAATATCTGTAAAATTTTGAACATACTTCACTTTGAAATCACTGTAAATTAAAAATCTTCTCAATACATCCCAGGCTATATAACTTCTGGCATGACCAAGATGACATAAATCATAAACAGTTACTCCACAACAATAAATTTTTACTACATCATCGATAGGTTTAAAAACCTCAACTCTTTTGCTTAAAGTATTAAAAAGTTTGATCATCTTAAATTAAGTATTTCATAAGGTTTATTTTGTCTCCATCCAATTGTCTCCAATACCAATATCAACTAAAAGAGGCACATTTAATTTTACACAATCTTCCATAGTCTTCTTCACTAATTTAGTCGTAATTTCCAAAGAATCTGGTTCAACTTCAAACAATAATTCATCATGTACTTGTAAAAGCATTTTTGCGGGAACATTCATTTCTATGAATTTATTATTTAGTTGAACCATTGCAATTTTAATAATGTCTGCACATGAACCCTGAATAGGCGCATTTGCAGCAGCTAATAACGTCAGAGCTTCCATTCCCGCTTTTCTAGCACTTTGTAGGTCAATTTCATAAGGGTCTTTTCCTAGTAATCTTCCTAATCCATTTTTATCGAATTTAAATTCTCTTTTCCTACCAAAAATTGTTTCTACGTACCCTTTGGTCAGACAAAGTCTCTGTTGAAATTCTAAAAATGTGAAAACTTTTGAATACCTTTGTTTGTATCTTTTCAAGAAATCTTTTGCTTCTTCAGTACTTACACCAGTAGATCGAGCTAGTTTTCTGGACCCCATGCCATAAATAATTCCAAAATTAATAGTTTTACCAACTCTTCTTTCATCAGAATTTATTTCTTTTTTATTAAAAATTAATCTTGCGGTTAAGGAATGAATATCATCTTTTTGCTGGAATGCATTTATTAGTATTTCTTCATTAGCTAAGTGGGCAAGAATCCTTAATTCTATTTGAGAATAGTCTGCTGACAATAATTTCCAGCCCCTCTCTGGTAAGAAAGCTTTTCTTATTCTTCTACTATATTCAGTCCTAGCTGGGATATTTTGAAGATTAGGATTACTACTACTTAGTCTCCCAGTAGCTGTAGCAGCTTGATTAAAGTTTGTATGAATCCTTCCAGTTTTTTCATTGATAAGACTCGGAAGAGGTTCAATATAAGTACTAATTAGTTTGCTAAGAGTTCTATATTGAATTAAATGTGGAATTATTTGATGTTCATCTTCTAATTTTTCAAGAACTACAGCATTGGTACTCCAACCTGTTTTTGTTTTTCGTGATTTTTTTTTATCTAATTTTAATTTTTCAAATAAAATGTCACCAAGTTGTTTTGGCGAAGATAAATTAAAATCCTCTTCTGCTAGTTCATAAACTTTATTTTCAATATTTCCTAATTTGCTTTTAAATTCTTTTGAAAGTTTTTCCAAATATGAAATATCAACTATGATCCCACTCATCTCCATTTGGGACAATACTGGCTCTAATGGGAGTTCAATTTCTCTAAATAATTTAGCTAATTTCTCTTCATCTTGACTAAATATTTCTTGAAAGATTTTGACAATCTTAGAGGTAAGAAATACGTCATAACCACAGTAAATACTTGCTTCATCAATATCAACAAATGAAAAGTCTTTATTTTTTTTAACTGTTTCCTTAAATGAAGGTGGCCTAAATCCAAACAATCTAAAACTAATTTCACTTAACCCATGTTTTTCCTGATTATTAAGAAGGTAGTCTGCTAATAAGGTGTCAAAGGTTACCCCTTTAAGATCAAGCCCATGATTAAGAAATATTTGTCTGTCAAATTTAGAATTTTGGAGTGCCTTTTCTTTTTTTGGATTTTCTATCCAATTTCTTAGTTTTGAGAAAACATCTTCAATTGATAATTGATTGGGCGTTTCTTTATCTGTTTGATGACCAAGAGGTATATAAAATAAATCATTAGTTTCTTCTCCAAGACATAATCCTATTCCAACTAGTTCTGCATCGATTGTATTTAAACTATTAGTCTCAGTGTCTAAAGAAACTATCTCATTGGTGTTTTCTAATCTTTGAATTAATTTATCAAGTAATTCAAAATTATTTACGACAGTTACTTTGATTTCTGGGATTTTATTTTTACTATTTTCTAATTCAGTTTTATCTGAGATTTTTGGCTCTGTCTCCTCGTTTTTATTCTTATTATTTTTGTTAAAACCATCTTTACTAAAGGTTGAATTGAATATATTTACTTGTTTTACCAAAGAATTAAGTTCTAATTCTCTAAGTTTTTCTGACAAATTCTCAGAATCTACTTGAGATAAAAAATAATTATCATTATCTAATGGTAAGTTAGTTTTGATAGTCGCAAGTAACTGAGATTTATAAGCAAAATCCCTACCATTCTCCAATTTCTTTAAGACTGAACCTTTTATGAAGCCATTATAATTTGTATTTGCACCTGAATTAATTTCATCTAGAGTTTCAAAAATACTCTTCAAATCATTATTTTCACTTAATAAATTAATAGCTGTTTTAGGACCTATCCCCTTAACTCCTGGAATATTATCTGAACTATCTCCCATTAATGCTTTTAGATCTATTACTTTTTCAGGTACAACTCCTAATTTATCTACAACACCCTCTTCATTCATAAGAATTGGCTCAGAACTTTTAGCAAATGGACCACCACTTCCCATGTATAAAACATAAATATCTTTTTTTGAATCTACTAATTGAAATAGATCTTTATCTCCTGAAAGAATTTTGATATACCAGTTATCTTTTGATGCTTTTTGAGATATTGTCCCAAGAATATCATCAGCTTCAAAACCTGGCATTTTAAAGATTGGTAGGTTTAAATGGTTTTTAAGTATATTTTCTAACCTCTTTATGTCCTCTAAAAAAATACTTGGAGGTGAGCCCCTATTCGCTTTATAAGAGGGATCAATCTCTTGTCTGAATGTAGGTTCTTTAGTATCGAATGCAATACAAACTCCTTGCGGAGAATGTTTTTTGCAATTCTCTAAAAGGCTTTTGAGGAATCCGTAGGTAATATTTGTTGGGATCCCAGAATCGGTTGTTAATCTGTTAGCAGGAACAAGTTCAGGATAAAGTTCAAAATCATTAATATTTAGTAAATCTAACTTTATAGTTATTGCCTTTCTTAATTCCTTTTCATCATCTTTTGATAAGGAAGGCGAAAACTTAAGGGTAAATTGAAAGAATTTATCTTGTTCATTTGAATTATCTGGATAGAAATAACTTATATCTTCATAATCTAAAATTCTTGAGTTTATTTTATTTATTTGAACATTAAATTTCTTTTCATAGGGATTTTCAATTATTAATTCTCCCGCAAGATCTTCCTTGATCTCACTTTTTATTTTTATATTCGCTGTTACAAGAATTTCAAAACTTCTACTATATGCGTAATAACTTCTAAAAGCAAGTGAATGTCCATCGACTAAAAGTAAAATTGGTTTTTGAGAGTTTTCGGATTTTAAACTCATTTTCTCTTCTTAGCCCAAGGTGGAATATCAATAAAGATTTGCTCTCCAGCTTCTAATCCATCAATTACTGAAGTTTTATTTCCACTACTAATACCAATTTCAATTTTTTCAAATTTGGGAGAATTGTTTTTATCGACTTTCAAAATTCCCTTTTCACCTTTTTCTGTGACAATAGAAACTGTTGGCACTAAGATTTTTTCTTCATTACCTTCGACTCTAAATTCAAGATCTGCAGTCATTCCAATTTTAATTTCTTCAGAAATATCTTTAAAATTTAAAGTTACTTCGAATGAGGTTACATTATTATCTTTTACAGCTCTTGTAGCTATTTTTTTTACTATGGCACTATATTTTTTTGAGGGATAAGCCTCAATTCTTACTGAGGCTTCTTGACCTATTTTTATTCTGCCAATGTCACTCTCAGGTACTTTGGCAACAATTTCTAGACCCTCTGATAGTTCAAAAATAAAGTTTTTGGTTTTAGGGTCTGAACTTAAGTTTGTACTTGGTGTGACATAAGATCCTATCTCTGCATATTTTGCAGTTATTTTCCCTCCATAAGGAGCTTTAATTAGATAGAAACTTTTTTCAGCTTTTGCATCATTAAGTTTGGCGCTACTAATGTTGTAGTTATTTTTATAACTTTCATAATCTTCTTTACTTACCGCACCTTCTTGATATAAATATTCCCTTCTTAAAAATTCAGATCTTTGTTTTTCTAAATTTAATTCAAGTTCTTCAATTTTATAGATGAAGTCATCATCATCAAGAGAAGCTAAAACCTGATCTTTTTTTACAAGATCGCCTTCATCTACTTTGATTTCTTTTATAACACCTTGTTTCCGAGGTCCAATATTGCTTGTCCTTATTGCTTTTACTTCACCACTAGTATTAATTGAATCTGAGAGGATTCCTTTTTCAACTTGAACAACAAAATCAGAAATATCTTTTGACTTATTTTTCTTGAAGGAATTGGTTATAAAAACGAAAAATATAGTTAGTGAAAGTAATATAATTCCACTTCTTAGAGTTATATTTTTTTTTATTAAATCAAGCATTTCTTTTGAAAAACAGTAATTGAGAATATTTGGGAACTAAATAAATAATCAAGTCGATTATAATTAACTTATCCAAGATTGGTTAAGTAAATACTATATTACTAGAAGATGTTTTCTTGATAATTTTTCAATAAATTTTTTCAAATGTTAAAAGCCGGTATTATTGGATTACCAAATGTTGGAAAATCAACTTTATTTAATGCACTTGTAGAAAATGCTAAAGCTCAAGCGGCTAATTTCCCCTTTTGTACTATAGAACCTAATAAAGGTATAGTTTCAGTCCCCGATCAAAGGTTGCAAGAGCTAGGTGATTTAAGTTCTAGTCAAAATATTATCCCAACAAAAATTGAATTTGTAGATATTGCTGGATTAGTAAAAGGAGCCAGTAAAGGCGAAGGTTTGGGAAATAAATTCTTATCAAATATTAGGGAGGTTGATGCAATAGTTCATGTCGTGAGATGCTTTGAAGATGATGATGTTATTCATGTCTCTGGAAAGGTAGATCCCTTGGATGATATTGAGATAATTAATCTGGAATTGAATTTAGCTGATTTAACCCAACTCCAAAAAAGGAGAGAAAGAATTAAAAAACAGCTTAGAACTAGTAAAGAGGCAGCAAAAGAAGATTCTTTACTAGAAAAAATTGAAGAAGAGCTGCAGAAAGGACTTTCAGTTAGATCAATATCTCTGACCGAAGAAGAAAATTTAATAATTAAGCAATTAGGATTCCTTACGGCTAAACCAATTATTTACGCAACAAATTTGAATGAAAATGATTTAGCTGGAGGTAATGATTTCTCATCAAAAGTGCAGAGTTTTGCAAGTAGTGAAAATACAGAATGTATAAAAATATCAGCTCAAGTGGAATCTGAATTAATAGAGTTAGAACCAGAAGATAAAAAAGACTACCTTATGGGTTTAGGAGTGGAAGAAGGGGGATTAAGTTCTTTAATTAGATCAACATATAAATTACTGGGATTAAAAACTTATTTCACTACAGGAGAAAAGGAGACAAAAGCCTGGACTATAAAAGATGGGATGACTGCCCCACAAGCAGCAGGAGTAATTCATACTGATTTTGAAAAAGGATTTATTAGAGCTCAAACCATTTCATATCAAAATTTAATTGATTCTGGTTCAATTGCAAATGCAAAAACTAAAGGTTTATTAAGAAGTGAAGGTAAGGAATATGTTGTAAAAGAAGGAGATGTAATGGAGTTCTTATTTAATGTTTAGTTAGTCTTTTAAGGCTTACTATTTTGCTTTTTGAATTTAAATTCAAAAAATGAAATTAATAAAATTAAAAAACATCCCAAGCAACTTCCTAGTAACCCAAAAACAATGGTTGTAAAGCCATCATCGTAGCCGTATTGTAATTGTGGTAGGTGAGGGGTTATTGGCATTATTATTTTTCAACAGAATTTTCAATATCTTCAAGTAAATGTTTGGTTGACCTACTAAAACCGTTAGTTTTTAAATAGTTTTGAGCCTCTCTAAATTTTTCAGCTACTCTTTTTGCATAAGGAGTATTCATTGAATTTTGAGTCATGTTGAAAATGCGACTGACTTTATCATCTGATTTATGTACACCCTTGATAAGTATTCAAAAATACAAGAATATAAAAATAGGATTTTTTACTTACCAAAAAATTTATTGTGAAAAGTTCTTGATTCTTCAAAATAAATTCTTCAAATTAGAAAAGTGACAATGACAAATATATTATTAATTCTATTTTTGCTGATTGTTTTTTTTGTTCTTTTATTTCTATTATTTTTTTATTCAAAACGAAATAAAAGGTTTGCCAAAAAAGTAACAATTAGTCCAACTTATCTGCCTACCTTAAAGGAACAAGAATTTAATCCTGATGTAAGTACAGATAATTGGGATTTACATAAACTTAGATTAGATAAATTTAGAAGATCACAATATAAGGGATTAACTTTCTTTGTAAGTTCAGAAAATAGAATTTACTATCTTTCTGAAGAAGGGGATAAAGTTTATTGCTAACAGGAGAAATTAATTTTATAAATAGGAAAAGCCGATAGAAATTCATAATATTAATGAAGTATTTATTTTTATTTTCAGAAAAATTCTACAGGTTTATCGAATGGGATTGGAATACCTTAAAAAATTTAAGAAAAACAAAAAGAAAAAACTATTTTTTAAGAGTATCATTTGCTTTATTTAGTTTATTCTCAATTCTTTTTTTTATATTTTCCCCTCCTATTGTTTTTGGAATGTTATTTGGAGAGGGATTAAAATTTAGTATTTTTTTTATTTGGATATGGATTTTAAATTTAAAGTTTTTTTGAAAATGTATAATTAAGTTACCGAGATTATTTAAAATTAAGAATATAAAAAATTTCCATTATGCCAAAAATATTCAAACAAAATAAGTTCGCTTTGTTGGGAGCCAATATATTAATAATTTTACTTTGGGTCACTATATCTAATTTTTTGATAAATTTATTTCAAAGTGAAAATGCGCCATTTTATATTTATAAAATTTCTTTTTTAATAAGATTTCTCCCTCCTATTTGGGTTACATGGTTTTTATGGATAAAAAGAGGTGGTTTAAAAAGATAAATAAAAAAAAAGCATTTTTACGTATTTACTAAAAGAAAAAATCAGTTAAAATTTATTAGCTTACTTGAAATTTTCATGTAAGAATTAGGTAATTGAGAGATTGTTTTTAGCTAAGAAACAATCTCTTTTTTTTGATATAAAGTTTTTTCTCATAAAAAAAGTGCTTGTCAGTATCCCTATTGACAAACACTCATGACGATCAATTTTTTATAAGTTAAACAGACAATCTGTTATCAATTTCAACAACTCCAGAATCCATAAGACGTCCGATTTTGATAACTAAAGACATATCTAACCTTGAAAATTCAGATTGATGATTAGTTATCCAATCAAGTTCAGAAAGAGTTATAACTCCTAAAGTATTTACTTTAAGAAAAAGTAAGCCTAAATTCATTTTAAAAGATTCCAGGGATTATCCAGCCGAACAAGCCATAATTTACAACTAATGCAAATAAGCCCATCATCGCCATTCTTCCATTAGTTCTTTCGGCATATTGCCAATAAGTTGGTTTTGAATTTTCCATTTTTTGAGTTGTAGTTTTATTAAGTATTAAGTTTTAAACGAAACCAGGAATTATTTGACCTGTTGTAAGATATGCTCCAACAGCAGCAATTAATCCAAGCATTGCGAATCTGCCGTTGAGAGTTTCAGCAATAACTTTTTCTTTCTCGATTGTTTTGACATTTGTGTTTGTGTTTTTCATTTGATTAAAAGATGAATAGTTTAAATTTTCGTTTTGAAATTGCTTGGTTAAATAAGCAACGAGGATAGCTGTAAAGAATACAATTATGGCTAAGAAATATGAAAGTGGACTCATTAAAAAATGCCAGGAATAATTTGTCCAGTTGAAACGTAAGCACCTACTAAAGCAACAAGCCCAATCATTGCCCAACGACCATTAACTTTTTCTGCATTTTGTGGGTAGCTGTCATATGAAACAGACTCATCTATGTAAGGACGTGTCTCCGTTGGAAACATATTCTGTCTACCACCCGATTCAGTAGTAACGTTTGAATTAGTCATTTAAATTATGTAATTGTTAATTAATGTAACACTACTATTAACAAATGTAAAGTAATAGGTCAAAAATAAGTGATTCTCAAGATATATGCTACATATATGTAGCAAAACCGTTACTTATAAAGTTAAATACTTAATTTTTGAGCATTTTCTTAACAGGGAATCCTTATCCGTAATGGCAATAGACCTCTGTCCAGCCTTCCTGGTGAAGTTCATGCCACTTTTCCCACGCTGAGTCTATGTTTAGTTTTTCTGAGGATTTGTACCCTCCAGGTTCTCCAAGGTGATTTACATAAAAAATATGAGTATGAATTTTAAAATTAGGTTTAGGAGAATTTTTGCATTCTTCGAAAAAGATCATTCTGCTGCCTTCGGGATTTAGCAGACACCCGTTTGGCTTGCTAGTGCTACATCCAAATGAGTATTTAGACTCCATGCTTTTTCTTTAAAAGGCTAATTTAATTTTAATACGTTTGTACTATAAATTATATTCTTTTTGTTTTGCTGTCAATCCTTTTAAGGTTAAGTACTTATTTACTAATAATTATTTTGTTTTTTAATAAAAAAGATAATTTCTTTAAGCTTATGAATTACAGGGAAGATTTAGAAATCAAACTACAAACAGTAACACTTGCAATGCAGGAAGTTGTAGAGGATATTTATAAAACTGATAATGAGAAACAAATAATAATTTCCAAACTTATTGAATTTAAAGAGGCAATCATTTCAAAGGGTATTGAACTTAATATTGAATTAGAGGCAGCCTAAAAATATTGAATATCTCATGAATGTTTAATAACTTTTAGAATAATGTTATTAAGAAAGAAGGTTTATTTATCAAATGCAGACTGGTACTTTTGAATTATTAATTCTAGTATTTATTTTTTTTGGTCTTCAAGCTTGGTGGATTATCCCAATAATAAATAAAAATAATAAATTGAATAAGAGAGGCAAGGATTTAAGAGAGGAAATCAATCAATTAGAAAAGTTATATAAGAAATAAATAAGTTTATTATTTTTAAACTAGTTACTATAAGTGAAAACAAATATCTAATGAAATTAAAATATATTATCCCAATCTGTTTACTTTTTATTGGACCTCTAGATCTGCATCAACCTTCTCCCGCAGAAGAAAAGATTGAAGTTATACCTATTATTCAAAGTTCAAAAGGACTAAGTGGCAAAGAATTTAATTATCTAGATGGTAAGCCTGAATTAAGACTCTTAAAAGTGAAGATTCCGGCCGGATTGAAAACTCCAATTCATACTCATCCTTCACCCATGTTGATTCATGTCACCAGAGGAAGATTAAAGCATGTGAGGGGTGAAGAAATTAATTTCTTTAAAGCAGGTGATGCATTTGTAGAGAGTAATAATGGCGGCGCCCACTATGTTAAAAATGTAGGAAAGAAGCCAGCTATACTTCATGTGGGAGTTATATCAGTAGTTGGAATCCCTACTGCCATAAATAAATAAGATTTTTCTCAAAGTTATCTAATCTTCATTTTGATGATTGAACTTTTATGAAGAGCAGCTGTAGTGAGATACGCCTCCATAGTTAAAATATTGGCTCGGCTTAAGTTGATTAAATTTTTGATCAATCTCTGAAGGCTGTTCTTTGTATGGATTGCTCAAAACAGCTTGCAAATCCTTTATTTTATTGTAATTACCCTTTTCAGCTTCTTCATATGCAGGGACGACCATCCATTCGCGCCATGTATAGACTGGGTTAAAGGATTTCATTGATGCCGATTTTGCTTTAATATTTGCCTCTTTCCTCAATACTGATTGCCAGTTTTCAAGCCAGACTTCCCACCGATTTTTGAGCTCATCATTAATTGGCAAATAGAAACCGTCATTTAAAGAAGATATCGTATTAGGTATGTCAGAGAGTTTACGGAATAAGATTGTATAGTCTGCTTTTGAAATGACCAAAAGATTAAACAATTCATTAATAAGAGTTCCGTTATAATGTTGTAAACCAATCTTGTTTGCCCACATTTTCTTCAACTCTTTGTCCATCAATTCTGAAAAATCCTTTTCAATTTGAATTAACTTTTCTTGATCTTTTTTGCTTTTTGAAAGTAAAGGATAAAGAGAAGAACAAAATGTTTTAAAGTTGATTTCTGCAGCAGAAGGTTGGTTAAAAAATGAAAAATGCTCACCTCCACCTGTCCATGGCTGAAATCTTGGATCAAATAATTCACAGAATCCAAAGGGTCCATAGTCTAAGGTGTAGCCTCCAGCAGCACAATTATCACTATTGAAGTTGCCCTGGCAATAACCAACTCGCATCCAGTCTGCGACAAGTGATATCAGTCTCGATCTATATAAAGAAGCCAGTTTTATTATCTTTCTTTCAAGTGAAATCTCATATTCAATTTCATCTTTATAGTTTCTATCTATAAGATGTTGGACTATCATATTTAGTTCATTGAGGGCCTCATTATGAGCATTATTGCGAACTCGTCTTGCAAAAAGTTCAATCTGGCCAACGCGTAAAAAAGATGGAGCGACCCTAGTTGTAATTGCCGCTTGATTATCACTCATGATGTCAGGTTCAAAATACCTGGAGCCTTTGGAATACCACGGCCTCCTTACTTTTTCTGATCGTGACACATAAAGTGTTAAAGATCTTGAAGTAGGGATTCTCAAGGCATCCATAAATTCCTGTGCAAGAAATTCTCGAACGCTAGACCGTAAGACAGCCCTACCATCTGCCCCACGACAGTAGGGAGTTGGACCTCCACCTTTAAGTTGCATCTCCATTCTTCTCCCATTAAATAAACCTTCAAATACGGAAATTGCTCGACCATCGCCATAACCATTACCAGTACCAAAGGGACATTGTTGGGTATATTCAGTCCCGTAAATTGATAATGCATAACCTGTTGCCCAACCAACAGGACTCATTGGATAATCAGCAACTGAAATATCACCTGAGAAAAATCTACAAAAATTTTGGTCTTTTGTAAGATCTGAACTTAGGCCAAGTTCTTTAAAAAGTTTATTGCTGTGTGAAATATATTCTGGTTCCGGAATAGCTGTTGGAACAACTGGTACGTAATGGCCAGAATATACTGAACGTGGTTTATGATCATTTCCATCTTTTGTTGATTGAGGATCTGCCTTAAGAGAATTCATAAAAGAATAGTCAGAAAGTTGAGAAAATTCAAAAAAATTTTCTGTAAGTTTTCCTTTAAATGAATCAGATTTGGTTGACATCAAATTTTTTATCTATACTTGTTGGCATTATAATTTCTTTAAATCAAACACCTAAATGTATCTTAAATAGATTCTATTAGAGAGGGTTTTTGCCGATAAGTTTGAGATTAAAAAGAAATTAAAATTTAATACTTAATTAAAAAGATGTTGCGCAGTAAAACATTTTTTAGAAGAAAATTTTTAGACTTTTAAAAATCAAAAAAGAACTTTGCCATTATATCAAATATTTAAACAAGAACCATTGCAAATGCTAATTTATTGACGAATGTAGTTTTAAGTTTGCTTAAAAATAATATTAAAAAAAATTCAACTATTTAATTTTTTGATCAACTTACACCACCGCTCTTATTTTCGCACTACGTTACCTGTAAAAATTTTCTAACTTACCCAGCCTTTAAGTAAATCAAACACACTAACAAATAGTCCAAAACCAATAATTGGAGGCGCAACCCATCTTGTCATGAATTTCAAATAACGTGTTGTTTTGGCTCCAACTTTAGAAATATTAAGTTCTTCATTAAACTTTCCAGGGACTACCCATCCCATAAAGAAAGTAACCAAGAATCCACCAAAGATAAGTAATACCCCTCCAAAAATGGAATCAATAGTTCCAAGAATATTTAAATTTAATGCAGAGGGAATGCCTGCTAAGAAAAGGAATAGAGTTATCAACCAAACCGATTTTTCTCTTTTAAAACCAAATTTATCCATTAAAGAGGAAACCGGAACCTCTAATAATGAAACAGATGAAGTTATAGCTGCAATATAAGCTAGTGCAAAAAATGAAACAGCTACAACTCTTCCTGCTGCACCATATGAACCTAGGCCTGTTGGAATTGATATGAATAAAGCACCAACAGTGGATTCAGAAATAGCGTCACTTAAACCGAATGTTAAAACTATTGGGAAAGTTATAAATCCAGCCATTAATCCCACCAAAGTATCTAATGATGCGACTCCAACACTTAGTTTTGGAAGATTACTTTTTTTATTTAAATAGGATGCGTAGGTAACCATAATTCCAATCCCTAAGCTTAATGAAAAGAATGCTTGTGTAAAAGCGTTTCTTATTGTTTGAGGATTTCTTAATTCATTAAAATCAAACTTAAGTAGAAATGTTTTATATCCTTCCCATGCTCCTGAAAGTGAAGTAGCCCAAATAGCAAGAATCACAATAATTATGAAAAGGATTGGCATGAAATATCTAGTAACCTTTTCTATACCCTTTTTTATACCTGATGAAACTATTATTGCTGTAAGTACAAGACTTAATAGATGCCCCAACAAAACACTGCTACCACTACTAATCGAGCCAAAGAAAGTTTCTGCTTCTGTTAAATTCTTAGGTAATCCAAAAAATAAAGAATGGAACAAGGTATCGGCTGTCCATCCCATTATCACTGAATAATATGATGCTATTCCCATGGGAGCTATGAAGAAAAGAATTCCTAATGGATACCAATTCTTCCCCGCCAGCTTAACAGGTGCAAGTAATGTGCTAGCCATTGCGTTTCTGCCCAATGCCATCTCAGCAACAAATACCGGAAGACATACAATTAAAACGATCAATATATATAAAATTACAAAAGCTGCACCTCCACCTTGAGATGCTCTGTAAGCAAAACCCCAAAGGTTGCCTAGACCAACTGCACTTCCAGCAGCTGCGAGAACGAATCCTAGCTTACTAGTCCATTGTTCTCTTTGAGAAATTTTTGAGTCCAAAATTAAAATCGTTTTTTTATAGTTGATTTATAACTTAAAAATAAAAATTAGTTAATACTTTGCTTAATAAAAACTAATCTTTTTAGATTAATTTTTTGAGAATGATTTAAAATTAAAAAAATTTTAGTATTTTTATAACTATTAAAACGACTATTCTAGATTTACAACTAAGTAATACCTTCGATGCGTATGAAGCATACATTAATGCTAAGGAACGGTAGACGATGTTTATAGAAATGGGAGTTAAAACATTTTATATTGGTAAATCATTAGATGATCGTCAAAGGGCGATCGTAATTTTTCAAAGACCAGAAGATGCTTTATGCGATATTTTTATGAATCCTGAAAGAACACTTATTGTTGAAGCTTCAGGGCTTATCTATGCGGGTACAAAAATAACTCGCTGGATTTCTTGAAAAAATAAGTCTTTTATGAATTATCAACTTTTAATTGAATCATATTCTTTTGGGACATCCCTTTCTGAGCAAGAAATAGAACTCTTAAGCCTGGAACTTGAAACTCAAATCATGAACATTAATATATCAACAGAATTTGGCTGTTTTAAATCGGCTCCCTATCATATTTGCGAAGCTCTTAATTTAAAAAAAGATACTTATTGGATTATGTGCCTTGCTGAAACATTAGATTTACATAAGCCCCCCAAATTTGGAAAAACAAAAAGTGTGGAGGTTTTCGATTTACTTCTTAAAAAAGGACTTGTTATTGGTTAATTATTTAATGATTTGAGTATTAAAAAAAAATAATTTGTTTTTTCTTAATGCTGATAGGATTAATTTAAATTTAAAAAAAAAAATGGAAGATTCTGGTGAATTGATATTGGGAAATCTTATTAAGCTAATCAGATCAAGTGAAAAGAAATTTAAACTAGGAAATTTCAAAGGAGCTTTAGAAGACAAAATGAAGGCTAAAGAAATATTGAAATCTAAATCTTGTGATAAAAAAATTATTGAAAAATATAGACAAGAATTATCTAGTTTGTATTCCCCAAAATTCGATCTTATATTCGATCATAAGTTGAAAATTGATAAAATAAAGATAAACGAAATAATAAAAATGTTGGAACTTAAAAGTGAAAAAAAATTAAAAAATCTTGATTATAGAGGGGCAATAAAAGCCTTAAGAAGGGCAGAAAAATACATATCAAATTAAAAATAATCTAAACTAAAATGAATTTTAAGAAATTTTGCTTAGTGTGTTTTTATTTAGCTTAGTTTAAAATTTAAGATTAATTAAATTTATAAGTTTGAGAATAAAAAATAATTAAAGGGTTGATTTTTTTTCAGAATTCGTTTCTCTAAAGATATATAATTTATGGTACTACTCATGGTTATGCCCCAATCTACCTTGGAAAGCTTATTATTTTTTTTGATACTATCTCTTGTTTCTACGTACATTGTTAATTTAAAGTATTCTTCAAAACTAAAAATACAGAAGTAGTTTTTTTATTTATCTTTTGTCTGAATTAGATTTATTTACTTGGATCATTCCAAGTCTCTTTGTATAACCAACTCAAAAATGTAAGAGTAAGTATATTCCCAAATGCATAAAGTATGCCTAATAATGGGTTATAAATATTGGCGATAATTGTCGATATAATAAATATTATTAATCCTGAAAGAATCAAATCCTGAATAGGTAAATGGTTTAAATTAATAGAACTCATCATTTGATAATTGTAAATAATAGATAAACAAACTATAAAGCGAAATTGTGTAATATTCACTTTTTAGTTTTTACTATCTATGCAATAATTTTAAAGAAGATATTGATATACATTATTTTTATGAATCTTTACTAACTAATAACTCTTCACCTTTTAATTAAGTATTTCTAAAATCTATTCTTTAATTTTTAGGAGACCTAAAATTATATTGTTATTTCTTTTAAAGTGCTATTGAAACTTAATTAGAAGATTTAGATAAAATCTGTATCTTAAAGTTATTGTATTTTCAAAATTTGATGCTTTTAACAGTTGAGAATGATTGACATGCCTTTTAGAATAAAAAAAATTACTTAATTCTTTATGTCTAGGAAAATAACAACCGTAATTTCTTTTAAGATTGAAAGTAAATTTGAAGAATGGGTAAAAATTTTTGATAGTAAAGAAGCAGATATGAGACATTCTGAATTTGATATTAAGCCAATTTTTAGAGGATTCAGTAAAGATGATCCTAAAAAAGTTATTTGCATACATCAGGCTCCAGAGGGAAATATTCAAAAGTTTGTGAAAGCAAATAGTGAATGGATAAAAAGTCATAAAGTTGATTTCTCAACTATGGAAGAATCATCTTGGATATGAATCGTTTTTGGATTGCTAAGATAATTATAATTTTTTCATCATTATCTTATTTAAGCGTAACTTTTTTACGAAATTATAATTCCCCAGAAAATATAGAAAAAAGATGTATGCTTAAATTTGAGAAAGATTTTAAAAATTCTTTAGAAACACCTGGTGAAGAATGGGTCCTTATTTTAGATTTAGCTGATAATAATTATTTAAAATGCATGGGTATACCTCAGTACTAATTATGGGAGAAGCAAAGAGAAGAAAAAATTTAGGAATTCCGCCTAGAGAAAAAACTGAAGATATAAAGCTGCCTCAACTCGATAAAAAATCCATACAACAAAAAGTTAGGTCCACACTATATAAATATCCAATAATACCTTTTCTTTTTTATGGGGCTGCAATAGTGATTCTAATCGGAGGTTTATTTTATGTTTTTCGATCTATTAAGATTGCATAAGTATAAGGATTGCCTATTTAAATAATAATTTATGTATTGATTTGAATTATTTATGCTTCTTTGGGATCATTTATTAATAAATTTCAAAGCATAATAACAATGGATTAAAAACAAGATTTCAATATATGATTAGTAAAAAATATATTATAATAATTTATGATTGACGGAATCTTATATTACTGTAAGTTTGGATTAATTAAAAAAAATTTTTATGAAAAAACAAATAAAAAATATGCTGAAGTAATCCGTCAATCTGATAATGCAGTTTGAAGAAAAGAAGTAGTCAGTTTATTAAAAAAGCAGCAATGATCATATCAAAATCTTATGAAAACTTAGCTGCTTAAATTAGAAAACTATTTTATTAGAATATATAAAAATCCATAAAGAATAATTGTAGAACAGGTAGCCATGATAATAAATGGCAATATCATCCCTGAGCTCAACCATCTTAAAAATCTTATTTTTTTATTAATTACTCTTGGCAAATTTTTATATATCTCTTATTTGAAACTTAACAAGATAATAAGAGGTGTAAATGATCTATTAATCTTTTTAAACATAGGCATCAAGCAGTTTTAAAAAATAAATTTTATAAATAGATAGTCTTAAATTATAACTTAATCTTTCTATTCTTTTATAAATTTTAGGTATTTAATACCTTGTGTTATTCAAATTATTTAAGCAAGATTTAGAAACATTAGATTTCCCAATAATGATTGAAAATTTCAAAGATAACCCTGAAAGATTTGGAGATTACGATTCAGAATTATTACTTAAGATTCTGAATAAGACCTCAATCGAAAAAAAAAATAGTGAGGATAAAGAATTATTTGTAGATGAAAATTGGAAAATTAATGCAAAAAATATTAGTAATATAATTACCTCCGATAATTCTAATTTGAAAAGAATATTATCAGAAATTTTTCCAGATAAAAAAATATTGATTCATGATAATAATGATGGTTCACAGACGATTTTCTTATCCTAAAGTACTAAATATTAAATTTTCTTTTTCCAATTTATTGAGTATTTATTGCTTACAAAAAAATTAGTAAGAATTACTCTCGCATATTTTTTTTAGAGTAGTTATTATTCCATTAACGTTCATCCAAGTTTACATATCTGGACGCATGACATGGGAATAGGGAACGGGATTCTCATTAACTGCACAAGACCATGAATAACCTCTTACAAATAAGAGAAAAAATCAAAAGAGCCAATTTGCTTTATGAAGCCCAACTTTTGGCAACTAAAAATGGAGAAGTTACTCCTTATAGAAAATCAGTTTTTGAAGAAAGAGTCAGACAAGCTCAAAAAGAAATGAGATTTAAAGAATCTAAGAATTAAATTCTTATTTTATAACTGATCAAAAGAGAGGGTTTAACCCTCTTTTTTTTGTACAGAAAATACACTAGTAAAAAATTTTTAAATAATTTTTTATTCTATTTTCTATTATTAAAAGAACCTAAGATTAAATTCTTTACTATTGCATTCAAAAATATTAATGGCAAATTTAATTCAGGAATCAAGAGGCAAATAACTATGTTTAAAGAGAAATCTAAACAATTTAAAGTTTCACCAAATAAATCAAATTTGGATCAAGTTTTATGGTTTATTGAAAATTATTTGCCCCAGAAGAAAAATCGAGGTACTAAAAGAAAATTCTATATGGATAATCTAGAAGCTGAAACTATAAAGCAATTCTCAAAATTAGCCTCTCTACGTTCTAAAACATTATTGCCAACTTCAAAAAATACGACAATCTCTTTTACCTTTGGTAATTGGGCCTTGCCTTACCTGAAATTACTTAAGAAAATAGGAATAGCTAAATAAGTAAATTGTGATGGACTAGCTGTAGATTTTTTCTACCAAATAATAATTTGATAGTTATTTAGGGATTTTACTAAATTCTTTTCACAATTTAAGAAAGAATACTTACTTTACATAAAAAATACAATTGCTAAGTTTAAAATAAGAGATCTATTTTTTATGTTTCTAAATTATCTGCCTACTGAGATGGTTGAGGTTGTTGGTTTAACAATGATTTTTTCATTTCTAGTTGGAACTATATTAATTTTGTTATTTACATCAGATCAAGCAAATACAAAGAATTTATATTTAAAGAAGGCTAAATAAGCTTTAAATTATTTATTTTTACATAAAGGAGTATTTTTTTAGATAAAAATAACTCACGAGGATATCGCTTTATTTTTATTATCGATACATAGTTTAAATTTAAAAATTATGGGCGAAGCTAAAAGAAGGGAAGAGTTAGGCTTACCACCTAGATCAAAAAAAGTTAAATTAAATAAATCTGATAGATACTTTTCATGGCTTCCAATTACTAAATCAAGAATTAAGAAATACCCTTATATGGGTGTAGCAACCATGGCACTTGGAGCAATAATTTTCTTAGTAAGCGGCGGAGCAAATACTATTAATTAATTATATTTTTTGACTGACTTAGAATAAATCTAAGGCTTTTTTTGTAATAGTCTAACGCCAGATATTACAGAGATTATTGATGCTATACCAAGAAAGATCGAGTAAAAAGGTTGTAAATTAATAATGCCAAAATTACCTGTATGCCATTTGATCAACCAAAAAGCATCTACTCCTAATGGTTGAAGAAAACTATAAATAGTCCCAGATAAAATAGTAATTAGTAAAGGGATAGCTGAGATTGCAGTTACTTTTCTGTGAATTTTTCTTTTATTGGGTTTAAATTTTTCCATCTATTTCCTCAAGTATATATGTAATTCTTTTTCGTTTTTGCATGGAAGCCATTTATCTTGGTTCTTATGTATTCCTTCGCAACCAAGTTCTAATGATCTCTTTACAGCTTCTTGCTCAGAGGAAAATGTCCCCTTCATGTGGGCATACCAGTGATTATTGAAATTTAGAGATAAGAAAAATAAAAAAATAAAAAATTTTAAATTTCTAAGAAGAACATGCATTATTCCTAATTTTTGTATTTGTATTAAGTAGAAATTTTATCAAGTATTTTTGTTTTGTCAGTTTTACTAAATGAAACTACATTTTAGTTCTCATAGTTAAGAGAGTGTGAGTTGTTTGCATGCATCCAATCCTAGGAGAGCCGAGTGGCATGCTTGGAACAGTTAGTCAAATGTATGGTCGAAAATTTGATCTCATTCGTATTTTTTATTTCTGTCTAGAACTTCCCTTAAATATATATTTTTTAACTCGTCATTGTATCCATTTTCTTTGGCAAATTTCTCTAATTCCTTTAACTCTTTTTCTGTCACTAAGCGGGTTTTGATATATTGTTTTTCATATCTTCAATTTGGTTGATTAATTCATCTAACCATTCTGTATTATTTTCGGATCTTTTCCGATAATATGTGATGTTTGATTGATTGATTTCTAGTGTCTCATAATCTCCACTCATAAATTCCCCTATATTTATACTCTGCATAATTTATCTAAATAAATTGTGCTGATCAATAGTATCTAATACTTATTTGTCAATTACATGGGTAACAAGTTATTTTTTTATTATTAATATCAAGGAATTTATCTCCCAATAAAATATGTCAACTAATGAAGAGCTAGAAAAAAGAATTGAGACTTTAGAAAAAGAAGTTCAACATCTAAAAGATATTCTGCAGTACCAAATGAGAAATAATAAAAAGTGATTAATTCTTATCGTATAGCATTTACTTTTGGTTAGATAAGCATTTTCCCTTGGTTGTTTTGTGTACCTAATTTCAAAGCTAAATATTAAAATTAGTTCATATTAAGGTACTTTTTAAGAAAATAATTTTTAATCATTGATATTTAGAACACATTTGTTTTTATAGGTATAAAAGCACTTAATATGGTTCACTCAATAGCTATTACATTGTTGGTGTTAAGCACTTTAGTTGCTTACAAAAGACTTAAAAGAAAGAAAAGGCGATTTCACGCGCCTCCTTCAAATCAGCTTCCTAGTTGAAGATTAATTCCCCTCTTCGTCTTCTCCAAAAGGGTTGTATCTAATATCCCAAATGAGAACTATTGCTATGGAAAAAAGCAATAGACCAAAAACAACTTCAGGAGGTGGAAATAACATTAATGAAATATAACAATTATCAATCATCTTTGCTTTTGAAAATTTTAAAGGGTAATCAATATTGTTTGTTTCTAAATGTCTTATATAAAATAATGTTGTGCAATCCCCCCTTCGCTATTGATACTACAAGAAGCTATGTATTAAAAAAAACTTTCCAAAGCCTCTGAATCTTTAATTTTTGAAAAATTTCTTTTTTCATAATTAATACTCTATTTTAGAGCTTCTCCTAGCAATTATTTTTTGAAAATGTCAAATTTTAGGTGAACTACCTATACCTATTCACTATTTGTAAAATATATTGAATCTATAAGTTTTTTTCCATCCTTCTTCTAATAGTTTTTTATATTCTTTCCTCGCTTCTTCAATAGATTCCACCCTAGAGCCTTTCATGACGGGCTTACTTGATCGCTTATAAACACAACCATAAGAAATCAAAATTGCATTAATGATGGGAGAGGGTTTGGCACTGTCTTCAAAAGGTTCAAATACTTTAATCCTCGATCTATCTTTGTTGATTAAAGAAAATTTTTCCATAAAATTTCCATAAAAAAAGGGCGTTAGCTTCGCCCTAATCAAAAAGCGGGATAATCCCCATCACCCAGACTTTTTAAGATCTTAGCACTATATATAGTGTTTGTATGTAATAAAAATTACCTATTGATGGGGTTGTCTGTTTCTGTTTAATTTGTCATGATAGAAATCCCCATCACCCAGGCTCGTAAGAGTCTTTTTTTTTGCCATTTATTATCATTTTTTTAGTATTTAAAGATTTTTTATTTAATTTTTAGATTCGATAATTCATAATAAAAAAAATTATTTTAGCTATGCAAACATATATTATTCACTGGCAATTCCCAGATCAAGAAAGTCATATGCAAGGTGCAGAAGCTTTCGCGGGTTTTTTGGAAGGAGGATGCGAAGGTGATGAATTTGATGGGTTTAAGGTAGTTAATCGAGTGGTAAATCCTGAGGGGGCCAATGGTTGGGCAATAGTTGAATCTTCAAATCATCAGAACATTTGGAAATGGAGTAGTATATGGGTCGATAATTTTGGTGTAGAAATTGAAGTCACACCAGTTTTAACAGATCATGAATTTCTCTCCGTCCATAAAGAAATTGCAGCAGCCTCGAATTAGCAGTTAATATATTAAATGATTAACATTCGACATATCACAGATGGATAAAACCTTCCTTATTTTTGGGAAAATTCTTTTCTCAAGAAATTGAAAGTTATTACATCTTGATTAAAGTGCTTTTAGCTGAACCTGAAAAGTACAAAGACTGCATTGATACAATTAAGAAAGATATTGCTTATATACCTATAGACCTTAAAAAAACTTGATGAAGAAAATATTACCCTACGAATTAAAAGCTTACTGCATAAGAAACTTTCTTTAATTTATTATTATTTTGTTATCAGTAAATTAACGCCAGCCCTCATTAAGTATGCTCTACGTTTATTCCAAGACATTTATTAGATTTATATATTATGAGTCAATTTAATAAACATTTCAGTAGTATTAATTTCTGAAAGTGGATATTGTTTAACCCAATATCTAAACAAAGCATGATATGTAAAAATACAATTTTGAGAATAAAAAATAAATATTTTTTAAATTGAGATGCTATTGAGCATCAATACAAGTTGAGCTTGAATTGTATCTCTATTAAATTCATCCTAGCAATCTTAATATTATTCAATCTCTGATTGAATTCTTCTCTTAAAAATTTGCATGATGATTCAATTCAAATTCTTCTTTAATTAAGATAAAGAATGGCGATTTTTAAAAACTAATAATCTTCTTCTCTTTTAAATTAACCTAGAGAATCTAAATCTCTTCTATGGTGAACTGTATTTCCATCATCTTGTGGGACCTTCTGTTCTCTCATTAAATCTGCAATAGTTGGATAATCTTTTAAATTATCAAGATCTCTTGCATTTTTATCTTGAATAGCGAATGGTGATCTTTTTAAATTCATAATTAATTTCCTCAAAATTTTTGTTGGATTCTGATTACAGATCCAGGATTGTCATGCACGTAAGAGTTAAATTCTCTTGCAAGCATCAGGCAATCGTATGCATCTCGTGCATAGAAGCCAACTTCATGTGTATTGTTTGATGAATCTTTGTAACTCAAAACATATTTATTACAAGATTTGATTGGTATTGAAGGCATTTTTTTTTGTTTGCTACTTCTAGGTTCTAACTAGGCACGCTATTCAACCGACTAACAAAAATGTACGGTTTAAGGCACAAACATATACGGATAGTGGACCAACAATTAATTTTAAAAACGAATATAATGCAGATTATTAAATTCAATTAAACTAGAAATATTTTAATTATTCCGGTACTTATAAAAGAAATTTTAAAATTAGAGTCTTTCAACGAAACCTATTTTCACTTTAGATATTTTTACTTTATAAACCCATCAATTATCTCGCTAAATTAGTCTGTTCAAGATTGTAAAAATATTTTTCTCCATCATCATTATCGCCATCATCGTCATCATGGAAGGAAGAAATTAATACATATACTCCACCAAGTCCAAGCAACATTGATAAATATAGAATTGGATCTGTCATAATATTATTTTCTAACATTCAAATTAAATTTGAGGAAGCTTTCCAATATCTATATGTTCTTTTAATTATTAGTTGAAAAACTCATTACGATCAAAAATATAAATATTTTTTATTTCTAAAAACTGAAATTCGAACTAAAATAATAAAAATTAGCTCGTTGAATTTAAAGAAATGTGTGGAAGATTTGAGCTAAAAACTAAATTTGAAAATTTACCACAGGTTTTAAAACAAGACTACCCAAGTGGACTTGATACAAAATACGAGACTCAAAATTTAATCAAACCAACTGACCCAGTTCTTGTAATTAAAAACGAAGGAAGAATGAAAACTACTTTTATGTTTTGGGGTTTTATTTCACCCTGGGCTAAAGATCCATTTGATAAAGAAAGACCAAGACCATTTAATGCAAGATCAGAAACAGTAGAAGAAAAAAAATTATTTAGTGGAAGTTGGAAACATAAAAGGTGCTTAATACCAGCGAGTGGTTTTTATGAAAAAAAATATCGTATTAGAAAGGAGAATTATGAGACCTTTTGGTTAGGAGGAATCTGGAGCAAGTGGTCCTCCCCTAATGGGGTGGAGCTAGAGAGTTGCTGCGTTCTAACAACTGAACCAAATGAAATAGTTAAACCGTTACATCACAGAATGCCTGTTGTTGTTCCTATTGGATATGAAGAACAATGGACTGAACAGGTTAAAGATGATTATGAATTAAAAGGTTTGCTTCCAATTATGATGGCCTGGTCACATGAAGGTTGGGTAGTAGAAGATTTAAAAAAAAAAGAAACGGAACAAATGAGTATTTTTTAAATGAAAAGCTAAAAAATGTCATTATTTTTTACCAAGACTACCAAATTTAAAATAAATAAAAGGGGACTTTGAAAAAATGGCTACTAGAATAAATAAATATTTGAGTGAAGTAGGTTATTGTTCTAGAAGAAGAGCTGATAGGCTAGTTGAAGAAGGGAAAGTAACCATTAACGGTAAAGTTCCTGAAATAGGTACCAGGGTAGAAGAAGGTGATCAAGTAGAAGTTGAAGGCCAAAGAATAGAAAAATCAGCGAAACAAAAAAACATATACTTAGCCTTTAATAAACCTGTTGGAATTGTTTGCACAACTGATAGAGGAGTAGAACCTGATAATATTATAGATTTTATTAACCATCCTAAAAGAATCTTTCCTATTGGAAGATTGGATAAGCCCAGTGAGGGATTAATTCTTTTAACTAACGATGGAGATATCGTAAATAAAATACTCAGAGCAAGAAATAATCATGAAAAAGAATATATCGTAAGCGTTAATCGTCCAATTAATAGAGAATTTATTCAAACCATGAGTAATGGAGTTGAAATACTTGAAACAATTACTAAGGAATGTTTCGTAAAACAATTGGGCCAAAAAAAATTTAAAATCATACTCACTCAAGGACTTAACCGTCAGATTCGGAGAATGTGCGAGACCTTAGGTTATAGAGTAAAGTCATTGAAGCGTATAAGGATTATGAATATAAAGTTAGACGTACCAATAGGAAAATATAGAGAATTTACCAATGAAGAACTCTCGGAATTAAATAAATTACTAGAAAACTCTTCAAAAACATTCAACTAATCAAAACCCCCCTATTTTTGGACGGAATAATGTTTTTTGTCTATGTAGTATGTTGATAAAAATTAATCCATTAAAAAAAGACAAGTTGTGATGCCTTCTCATAATGAATTTTTAGATTTGTTAAGACATGATTCGAACTTGCAACCTAGTGCTCCCAAAGAACCTGCTCTTCAATTTGCAATGGTTAAATCATAACTACTAGTGTTGGTCTTACAAGTGAGTCAAAAGCTAGTAATTAAGATGAGTCTCAACAGTACCACATATTTATGCAGGGACCATCTTAAATATATAAATAATTTTTAAAGAAAAAGTTAGTTAAAAATCTATCTCCAAGCTCCATAGATAATTCTTCCAATAATTTCTCTAACCGCACTAGAACTTTTGTTTAAATTGTTGGAACTAGGCATTAATTTTAATGGATTAAGTAATGAAGAGAAAAAACTTTTATTACTTTTGAAATCTACAGGATATGGTTGAACACTTATCCCTTCATTCTCAAAAACTTTTTTTGCCCTTTTCATATGAAAGGCACTTGTCACTAGAATAATTCTCTTTTGAATTAAGGGTATTTCATCATTAAGTAATTTCTTAATTGCTTTAGCTTCCTGAAGTGTATTATGTACAGGATATGTGGTAAATAAGTCTTCTTTTGGAAGCCCCATTGAAATAGCTTCATTAATGTATATGTCTCCTTCTGGAGGTAAATCTGAAGTTAAGGGATTTATTCCTCCAGTAAATATCAACCTATTTGATTTATTCGCCTTATAAAGATCTATTCCAGCGAAAAATCTATCTGGATCGTTCCATTCATAGATTTTTATATCCCCTGGAGGTAAATGTCTTCCACCACTTAAGACGACTATCCCATCTGAGGGGGTAACTAAAGAATAATCTAATCTTTTCCATGGATACTCTAATAATCTCCACAATATATCAGAAATTAATCCATTGCTAAAAATAATTAAAAATATAAATGCTGAATAAATAAAATTTGCTTTTTTTCTAATAAAGAAAGCCAATAATAGGATTAAAACAAACCCTAATGGAGAGAAAATTAAAGGTAATAATTTGCTAAGTAGGTACGTATCTAAAAATATATCTAAATATACTTTAATGAAATGTATTGTAAGTATTCAAGAATTATGTCTATTTCAATAGACATGATTAGCTCTGCTTATACTTATGAGATTAAGAAAAATACCTCCTAACTAAGAATTTAGTAACTGAAATATTGATAACTAATAAATATTTATTTGCCTGCGGTTTTGTGCTCACTTTTTTGCGTTTTTTATATTATTCGCTGAGACTTACTTCTATTACTGATCGGGGCTACAGGATTCGAATCTGCGACCTATGGCTCTCAGATCATACAGCTTTTCTTGATTTTATAAATTTAAATAAGAATAATTTACATTACTAAATAGGCAATCTTTCTATATTTTCTATTAATGAAGAAATTAATTTCGCAGAGTGATGATTGTATTTTATTAGGAATTTACTGAAGTCCTCAGATGAGTTTTCATTAGCCTCATCAGAAATTACTCTAATTATCTGAAATGGAATTTTTTCCTGTTTAGCAACTTGTGCTACCGAGGCCCCTTCCATTTCCACAGCAAATAATTCTTCCATTTCTTTTGCTATGTTTTCAAAGTCGTCCTTATTACTTATGAATTTGTCTCCTGTGGCGATTAAACCTTCATAAATATCTCCAAAAATATTCAATGAGCCATCTTTTTTTGAGTTTTTTAAAGCACTTAATGTCCAATCAGTTATTGATTTATTGCTTTTTATTCTGACAGTCTTTAGGGCGGGTATTTCAAATTTTTTGAAAAGAGGACGCGCATCCATATCATGCTGTATTAACTCATTAGGAATAATAATGTCCCATTGTTTTAACTTTGAATTTATTGCTCCTGCTACACCAGTAAAAAAGATTGCATCGATCTTAATATTATTAAACTGATGACTAATAAGTCTTGTCGCTGCTCTGGCTGCACTGACCTTACCCCAACCACTCCAAGCAATTGATAGCTGGATATTAATAGATTTAGAGGATGAATTAGATTGACACCAATCTCCAGAATAGATTTTTAAGTCACCATATGTTTTTGTTTCAATATTATTTAAATTATTAAGAGTAGAACCAACTTCTTCAGGCATTGCACAAAGAATACCAATATGTTTTGTGATTGTATTTTTTTTATCCATTATGGGTAAATTTTAAGTGCGATATTTTTTGATTATAATTTATTATTGGCTGAGAGTTACTGCTATTGCTAATCGGCGCGACAGGCCTAACCTGTGACTTTTTCTCCCAAAACACCCAGTTAGTGATGCATTTAGTTTTTCCAAAAATAAATAGATAAAAGGAAAAAAATTCTGAAATTACTAATTTGCTATTCAATTAATTTGAGACTGGAGTCTGGAGAATATAATTTCCAGAGTCTTTTAATTAAATTGAAATTTCTCCTTTCTTTGTTTTGTATTTTTAGTTGCTCTATTAAAATTCTTCTAAATTCTGATGGAGTTTCCTTCCCGAGTAATTGCATCGAGTAAATAGCCTCTTCAGTCTTACCGTAGATCGAGCAAATTGCTGCATATTTGAGATAGGTTTCAGTATCGTTTGTATTAAAAGTTTTTAATTCCTTCATCCATAAACCATCGCCCCAAACACATCTTCCGAAGTCGTTGTAGGAGTTCCTTTCCCATCGGTTGAGATTTATAAAGTCAAAAAAATAAAAACCTTTGCTTTCCAGAAAATTATGGATATCGCCAAATAAAGGCTGAGATTTATATATCTCCGAAAATTCAACTTCGATCTCCATTCCGAGACAATTATTCAGAGATTCTTCAAGACCTTTTAACGCATTTAGTTCACCACCCTGTATATCAAGTTTTATGAAATCAATTTTCTGACAACCTTTATCTTTAAATAAGGGCTTAGCTTGCAGAAGCTCTTTTTTCACTATGTCAAACCTTTCTGCGTTTGAGAACTGGTCTAAAAGTTCTCGATTAGGTTTATAAGAAGATGAAACCATTGGCTTTTTACAAAGATTAAATTCAATTTCTTTTTCCTCGCTCCATGCAAATGTATTTAGAATTTTTGTACTCTTGAACTTATTATTATGTTCCAATCCTTTGTTGCTTCTGGGGTCAGATTCAACCCCAATGTAGTTAAGGTATTTACTAACTTTTCCCCATCTAGATTGAATACCTCCTGCTGCTCCAATATCAAGGAATGTAAGCCCGTTTGGCAATTCTTCGAACAATTCTATCGATTTATTATTGGCAGTTCTAAGATTATCTTTAATAGTTTTTGCAATTTTTTTAAAATGATTTTGCATGATATTTTATATACCTTTTAATGATATTTATTCTGAAATGATAGTACAAAATATTTCCCAGTCATCAATAATTTTTAACTTTTGCGTGAGTTTTGCGTGCAGCAATTATTTGTTTGAATTATGTATTAGCTAAGACTTACTCCTATTACTTATCGGGGCTATAGGATTCAAACCTGCGACCTAGTGATCTCAAATCACGTCGCCCCCATAAGCATCATTAATTTTTTAAGCTATATTAAATTTTCTGCTTAGTTATGTCTAGTTTGTCCTGACAAATTAAATAACGTTTGCCCAATATCTCTTCACTTTTTCAAAATCAGGTGAAGCTCTGCCCCTATTATTTTTTCCAAACTTCCTCAGTTCTTCTCCAACCCTGAGCAATTAATTTTTTCCATTCTTCTCTAGCAAATTCTTTTTTTAATTCTTCTCTAGTTGTCATCACAGGAGGTTCTTTACCCCATGTAGAAGAAACTTTTCCAGAATCAATAAACATATATTTAAAAAATTGGTCTTTATTATTTGTATTTTCAATAAACCTTTTAACCTTTGATCTATTTGAATTAACCAACCAGTAAGACCTAGCCATTACTTTTTAAGGATAAAAGTCAACTTTCAAACGCATTACGCAATAGCTAAGAGGGTTATATCCATTGCAATTCAAAAACTTGAATATTTTTTCAGCGAAATGGTGGAAACTAGCATCATAAAAAAATGCCCATCCAAAATAAATAGCAAATGCAGTCACAACAAATGCAGCATATTGAAGCCAATGTATTCCAGACTTATCTACACCATTTTTATTAAAATTTGAATTACTCATTTAAAGGATTGGATATGCTATCCAACCAAATAAGCTGTAGTTAATAATGACAGCCATGAAACCTATCATTGCTAGCCTTCCATTTGTTCTTTCCGCAATAAACCAATAGGTATTTGGCCATTCAAATTTAGGCGTATTTGATATTTGCTCTTCTGAAACTGGAATCTCTTTAGGAGTATTCTCCTGATCAAGGTAATAATTACTATCTGGATAAAAGCTTTCGCTTGAAAAATTATCTTTAAATTTGCTCATTTTATTGGAAATTTAGTTTTATATATCTTAAAAAATAAAAAGGCTAAATAGGTTAAAAATGTATTTCATTAACTACATTTTTTCTTCTTTGTATCATTGTATGCTTAATCTGCTCTTAACAAAAGAGGGACAATTAAATTAAATACAGATAATATCAAGAAAAAGAAAATCTATTTGATGAGAAAATTCATACTTTTAGTATTTTTTTTGGTGTGTGGTTCTTTTATTAATGCTCCGGAAATTTTAGCCGTAAAGATTAATTGTGATTCACCTGTTCATAAAAATAAAAAAAAATGTACTGAGAAATACTTGCGAAATGTAGTTATTGATGAGAATACAGGTTTAGAAGTTATTGAATATGAAAAAGATGTCGATTGGAAAAAGAAAAATCCTAAGATTGCTTGGTCCAAAATCATAAAATACAAATCATCTCTTAGAAATTCCTATGAATTAACAATTTTTGACAGGGATTATGTTTCTGATTTTAGTACTGGAGCAGTTAAAAGTTATGTAACCAAATGGAATACCAACAAATTAGAAGGAAGAATATTAACTTGGGGTGGTTGTGGTTTTTGGACATGTACTTATGAAAGTGCAAGATATTACGATTTTCCTGGTTTTATAGAGATATTTGTTGGAGACAAGAGGTTTAGATTAAGAGGAAGTAGAGGTGAATTTCAATTCCCTTCTGGATTTGCAAAAAGAATAAAGAATATGGGTGAGAATGAATCTATTAATTTACAAATTAAAGCTATACCCAATAGTGGTTTAGCCGATAAATTTATTCCTATCGGAGAAGAGACAATAAAAAATTTAAAACTATTATTCCAGAAGGATACAAAAGAGTGGAAAAAACCTAAATATGAAATAGCTCGAGCCTCAATTAGTTCAAAAAAACTTGATGTAGAGGAAATAGCATCTATGACTCTTCCATCAGTAGTCAAACTAGAGGGAGACTCTGGATTAGGTAGTGGTTTTTTTATAAATAATACAGGACTTATTGTTACTAACATGCACGTAGTTGCTGGTGGTGATAAAGAATTCACTATCTCTGGAGATGATGGATTAAAAGATCAAGGTGAAGTTATTTATGTAGACTCAAAGCTTGATTTCGCATTAATACAAGCAGATAATATTAAAAACTCAAAACCGCTTCCTCTTTGTTTTAGTAAATATCCAAGACCTGGTCAAAATGTTATGGCTCTTGGATCTCCTCTAGGTCTGGCAGGAACAGTGACGAGAGGGATTGTAAGTGCGGTTAGACAACCATCAAGTGATTTAGAAGATGTTGTACCTTATTATGTAACTCTTATTCAAACAGATGCGGCTATAAGCCCTGGTAATAGTGGTGGACCTTTAGTTAATAGTAATGGTGAGGTAGTTGGAGTTAATACTTGGAGTTTGCCTGGGGATGAAGGTAGAGCTCAGAACTTAAATTTTGCGATATCTATAGTGGATATTTTAAGATCCTTGAATAGCGAAAATCCAGTAAAAGCAGAAAATATAAATAGTTGTGGAAATATTGTAGAAAAAGAAAACATATTTAAATTCTGGTAAAAAATAGAAAAAATTTAACTTGCCTTCTTTAGGGTAAGTTCCTTGATGGAGCATAAATTGTAATTTCAAGTATGGCATCAGATACGATCCTGGATGACTATATAAATGTTTGATTTATTCCTTATATGTATCAAAAAATAGAACACCAAAAGCAGAGCTAATTAGTTTGAATAAGTTTCTAGCACTATTTGTATATTTGAGAAAATCTAGAAATGAAAAAGCAAGGGCTTGGATCCCTTGCTTTTTTATAGTTCGGACGACAGGATTCGAACCTGCGACCTATTACTCCCAAAGCACTTCACCACCTATTGCAAGCACTAGTGTTTCCTGCTAAATCTGGATTCTTGCGTGGTGTTGCGTAATTTGTTTAGTTAAATAAAGCAACATTTGTCCATAATTTGCCCATTTTTCAAAATCATGTGCTGCTTTATCCCTTTTTTTGTTCCTAAAACCGCACTATTAATTTAATAACAATAGGAGGACAATAAAGGTGTAGATATAGGAGGTCTTATGAAACTCATTACTCCTTTCACAATCCTCAATCAAAACTTCCACGAAATGGATTTGATTAGAGAAACAATGAACAAGAGAAGATTAGCAACTGAAAGATTGCATGAAGACTATAGAAAAATGTATATTAACCACCAATTTGCTTATTAACCTTTAATGGAATTTTTTACAGAGCTTTGGAATAATCAACCAAATTCAATTATTGGGGTAGGTTTAGCAGTATTAGTATTGTTTGGAATATATATAAAATTACTTGATGTATATAAATAGTCATTTTAGTTGCAACTCCTCCGCTTCCCTCAATATTTGATTCTTTAAAAAAATAAGAGCATCTAGTTTTTCTTCTTTTTCTTCAAAATTTATAAATTTCATTTGTGCAATTTCAACAATTGCTTTATCTACATTTTTAAGCCGTTTCTTAATAACTCTTTTTGGGCTTTTGGTTGATTCCATCGGAATTAACTTTTTTCTTTATATTCTCTTTAATTTCTTAAAAAGCAATTCCCTTACTTTAAATTAAGGTTAAATTTCTACTAAAAATTATTAAGGATATAGTTCCCGCTCTTTCAATTAAATTTAATCAATCGGTGCAAGTAGTGAGTGTTTCATTTAGAAGGTAATATTTTCTTCTTCAAGTTTTTTCTTAAGCTCTACAGGCATATAAGCAATATCTTTCTTAATTGCTTCAATAGCATCTTTATACTTTTCGGGTTCAGCTAAAAGCATTTTGATCAAATTATATTGACTTTCTATTTCTTGTGAAGAGAATTTTCCCATAAAAAAAAGAGGGTTTTATCCCTCTATGTTAGATCGACTGTCAATCAGAACCACCATAAATTTATGAGACCTAGTGCCTACGGTGCACTAGGTTGAAGTTTAGCGATTATTCAGCGATTATTTGCACATCTTTGCCAGACATTGCTGCAGATTGGAGCAATATTGAGACTCAAGTAAATCCTAGTATTACCAACTAATAAGCTATAGCCTCGCTTCGTTCTCATGGGTACTGTCGCAAATTGCGTACTGGGTGCTTTGGGAGCACTAGACTAGGTCGCAGGTTCGAATCCTGTCGCCCCGACTCTAATTATCCAAGTTATAGAAAGGTTACCCAGCCTGTCTTTTTTATTATTTAAATTCTGTCCTCAATGATTGCGGACAAATTGCGGACAAATATTGCTTTATTTGTCATTACAAACTTCGCAGAACCAAGCAAAAAGACAGACATAGCTTGAAAACCTAGTACTGCACTAGAGCTATTAAGTGCTTTGGGAGCACTAGGTCTCAGGTTTGAATCCTGTCGCCCGGACTCTAATAATCTAAGTCATAGACGGGTTTCCCAGCCTGTCTTCTTTAATTTATAATTAGTCTCATATTTAGATTTACCCCCCATAGCCCCTCCTGAGCTATAGCATGCTATCACTTGCACCTATTGTTGCTCCTTTTGCCCATCTTGATAAATTTTAAAAATCTAAAAAATAAGTTTTTATGATTTAAATATGAATATATAAGTTGAAGTACATTTAGTTTCACTTAAGATAAAGGAAAAATTTAATCCAATAACTTCAACTAGAGAACTAGCCTCAATTTATAGAGAGGCCCACAATAAAATGAGGAATATCGATGGTTTACAGCCTCAAGAAGCCTTCGATGAACTATTAAAGTATCTATATTTCAAACAAAACTTCGAAATACAAGAAACTTTACATGAAGAATCTTTACCTTCAATCTTAGAAGTTAAAAAATTTTTTAATAAATTTCTAAATATTAGAGAGAATTGTTCCACTGATATCTGGAGAGATAAAAAATTTCATTTATCTGATTCCTGCTTGGAGGAGATAAATAAATTAATTTTTCCAATTCAGTTTAATAAAATTAGTTATGACATAAGAAGTCATGCAATAAAAGAATTTATTTCATCTGACTTAAGGAAGGGTCATGGGATTTTTCTTACCCCAGATGAAGTTGTTAAAACAATTGTTAAGGTAATAAATCCCTCATTTAAAGATAAAGTACTTGATCCTGCTTGCGGCTCTGGAACCTTTTTAATAGAATTTCTCAACTACATTAACCCCACCAAAAAGTGTGAGGTTTTTGGATTTGAAAAAAATCCTAGAATGCTACTTTTATCAGAATTAAATTTAAACCATTATAAAACAGTTAAATTCCATAAGAATTTGACCGACTCTTTACAGAATTCATCATCTAATAACAAATTTGATATTGTTCTGACCAATCCACCATTTGGTGTTTCTATTGACTCAAAAAACTATAACTTTAAATCCTTCAAAACCTGTTTTGACAAAAATGGGGCTCTCCTGAAGAAGCAATCAAGCGAGATTGTTTTCATAGAGAAATGCTTCCAAATGTTAAAACCAGGTGGAACTTTAGCAATTGTAATCCCAAAAAGCATAGCCACAAATTCATCGCAAGGATTATCTAGGAGAGTTCTTGGTGAATATGGGTACATTTATAGTATCGTAAATTTACCACCTGAAACATTTGCCACAACAGGGACCCAAACAACAACGATTGTACTTTTTGCAAAAAAATTCAAAAATAAAAGTGAGGGTAATGAAGAAAACAAAATAGCCTATGCAGATATAAATAATGTAGGATTTGACTCCACGGGCAGATCTAGAGATAGCAATGAACTAATTAATTTACATCATTTAATTAAAAATGTTCTGGAAACAGGAATTAATAATAGGAATGTAATCTGCATCAAAAATTTTAATAAGAAGGAAAGCTTTTCAATTCTCGAAGATATTTTTATTAAAAAAACAAAGCAAAAAGATGGATTTCGATTAGAAGAAATCTGTACATTTATTGGGACAGGAAAGACTCCTTCAAGGGAGAAATATGCAAAAGATGGTTCATTTTTACTAAAGGTTGGAAATCTGACGGGTTCTGGAATAAATTGGGTTCCTAGAGATAGAAACTTTATAGCGAAAGAAGAATTATCGAAAAGACTTGCTTCTAAATTACCCTTAATCTTAAAAAAGGGAGATATTTTAATGACTTCTTCAGCGCATAGTCCTATATATATTGCAAAAAAAAGTGATGTTTATATAGGTACACCTGATTTCTTACAAGAAAAAGAATTATCTTTCGTAGGCGAAATAATGTTAATTCGACCTGATTTTAAAAAAATTTCTCCTTTTTTACTTTTAGCTTTTCTTAGATCATCTGAAACCATAAAAGATATTCAAACAATGGTAAGAGGCCAAACTGCTCATTTGCATTCAAACGATTTAAAAAATTTAAAAGTACCTTTCGAGATATTTGAAAAAGATAGTTGTTACTCTTTAGTCTCAAAAATATTGGAAAAACAAGCCCGTATTAGTGAGGAAAATAATAAGTTAAAAGTAAAAGAAAAAGAATTATTACCTTGAATTAGTTTCAAGAAGTTTTCAGAAATTTTTTTGGGAAGTCATAAAATTATCTTCTTGCATAATTAACTTTTGCAGTACTTATCTTATTGGTATCTCTTAGATAAAATATTTCTCTTATCTCTTCATCAATAAAAGGTAAACACTTTTCCAATCTTTTTTGATCAATATTCTTTTTGGATAGTATGTCTCTTAAATTTCCATATTCCATTCCTAATTTATCTTCGATTCTATCTCGATTATGTTCACTAATTAACAGAGCAAGTTCCTCTGGATATAGAAGAGAAGTAGGCATTAATTCGGATTTAATATTAGATCTATTTTCTTTTGGGTTAACAAACAAATCAATATTGATCTTTGGATCATAATTTGCATTTCTAACAGTAGCTTGAAATACCTTAACAGGATTACAAAGATAAAATTGATAGCTATAGGGCCAAAAATTTTTTGGTGCAGGTGTTTTTTTTGGATTAATTTTTATATGTTCAAGAAAAATTTTATAATAATAATTAGACATTATCTCCTTGAAATGTTTATGCCTCAAGTCATTATTCCAAATTTCGAAGGCTTGAAATCTTATTATTTCAAAATTATTTGAATGAAATTTTGGATAGTCTGCAATTGTAAGAAAAACTCTATTTATCTTAGATGTAAGTAACTCCAGTTCATCTTCATTTTTTATGCCAAAAAGCCATTTACTATCATTCATTCTCTTAATATTAAATGAACCGCAATGGGGGCATAAAGTTTCAATCCTTAAAACCTTCTTTTTGCAATCTTTACATGTATCTAACTGATCTACTCTGCTGCAACTTTTGACCTCTGTTCCATCTTCAAGATCATCACCCCTAGCTCCAGTTCTTGCACCATAGACACCAGTAATAAGCGATGCAATATGCTGTGCAGGGTATCCAATCTTCATATTAGGAGTTTGTTTTGTAATTGAAGACCACTTAAGAGCGGTAACCCTAGGATTTAAAACTAATTGATACAACAATTCTTTTATTTTTTTTTCATTTTCATCGATTCTTATATATTTATCATCTGTAAAGGGAGCCATAATTCTTAGAAAATATTGATTTATATTTAGGAATATTTAGTAAAAATTCTATATCTAAAGACCCCCTCCGAGAGCCCCTCCTGACTAATATCATTTAATATTATGCAATAGAATATTGAAATATTCTTTCTCAAATCGATTATTATTACACTATTTAGTTTGCTATGACTAAAGTCTTAAGGATATTAGAAAAATATTCAGTAGTGCTCCCAAAGGACTCGATCTATCAAAGGCGATTTCTTCAAAATCGTAGTTATAGACTTAATTAGTTGCAGAAGGCGGAACGAGTTTGAGACTCAATATAGGTATATCTTCGAAGATATATAAGGTGTTTATAGGCTCTAGCCTCCCCTACAGCTCCCTCCTCTATAACTCATTGCATTTGCATAATTTCTTACCTCTGTTAATTTTAGAAAGCTTTAATGAGTTCAAATGCAAGATCAAAGAATTGAAAATGTAATAACTGCCGGAATAAACATAATTAAGTTGCTGGTAATAATTTATCTAGGTTTTGTAGAAGTGTTTAAAATTGGCAAATTATTTAGAGAAAAATTAGATCTTGAATTAGATATTTCTCGAAAATGGGCTACACAAAATTATTCAATTCTAAAAAAACGACTAGAGGAACAAAAAATAGCGGGAGTTTAAAATTTTTTGCTATAAATTAATTGAGGCCAAACCTCGTCAGCACACTCTACGTTTGCTGCAAGACATAGATTGATTCAATATAGTTTGCGAGTCAATTTAATAACCCTTTCAGTAGTTGGAATTTCTGGAGGGGTTTCTTGTTTAATACCCAATATTGTTTTTTGGATTAGTTATAAAAATAATTAGACTTAAGACCAAGTTTGCAGGTAAATTTAAAGGCTTCAAGAGTAGTAAAGCCAAACCCTGGGTTACATAAAATCTTTCTCTTCCAATTAACTAGGTAGTTGATGGGTGGGCGGTGCATGAAATTTTCTTTTCTTTCTCTTTGATCTCTTATAAACAACAAATACTCCTAAACCTAATAAAGGCATCAATAAACCTTCTATAAACATTGGAAAGTTAATCATATTCTTTATCCCTATCTACAAGCTCTCTCATAAATCTTTTATCCGTTATGTAGTTTTCTACAAGCTCTTGATCGTATCCGTTTTCTCTTATTTTTTTGATGATTTCGTCTAAATTTTCCATAATCATCAATCCCTATGTAATAGTTTTTTAGAGGGAAATAAGCCTAAATAAGCCAGTAATAGTAATATTGAGAGCAAATTAGAGCCTATATACACATACTTACGAAGATATAAGAAAAAAGCAAGAAAATTACCGTTAATCAGAATTGGACCCTGTAACTTTTTGCCCTAGATCCTAAACTTATTAACGATTGACAGTCGATCTACCATAGAGGAATAAAACCCTTTTCTTTTATGACAGATAGAGAAACAATTGAATCGATGTTGTATGAGTTAGCAACACCGCAGAATATGGGCTCATTTTTTGTAAAAAATGCCACTTCAGATTTTTTACTCATCAGGCCTAGTGGGAATCCAATAAGTGCAAAGGGATTTGAGGAAATGATGAGTTCTGGCGATGTTGTTCAGGAAAAAGCAGAAATTACAAAAATTCATAAGTTTGAATTTCTTGCTGCCGATGTAGCAATGTGTGTTTTTACGCTTGGGGCAAAATTCTCTTATAAAGGAACTCCTAATGATGATTTACCAACTGTTACTTCTATCTTCAAAAAGATTAATGGGACTTGGAAAATCCATTGGATGCAAAGATCAACAGGAGATTCAGATTTGTCTTTATGGGACTAGCAATGTATTAATAGTCAGAATATGTACGGCATAGCAATAACTTATGAGGATGTTAGCTTATTGTTACTAGGTGGCTTTGCGTATTTAACCTTCAAAATGACCTATAAAAAATGATTGGAAGTTTACCTAAATTAATTGCTCTTCTTATGGTCTTGCTACTTGTAGGTAGTACTTTCGTTGGCGGGATTATTTACTTTATTAAATGAAAAAGTGTGATCTATGCAATAAGGAAGATGTAATCCATTACAGAGTAAAATCTATAAATTATAAAAGTTGGATTTTTTGCTGTAAACATTGTTGGAACATTGTTTCAAAAGAGAGCCAATATTCTTATGGAGGGACAAGAAAATCAAAATAACGGATAAACAAAATAGAAAAACAATCTAAACTTAGAGGGATAAAACCCTCTTTTTTTTACTTTTTCTTCCCGTTATTCTGCTTCTTCTTTTAATTCACTTGCGTTTAACTCTTCCGATTTTACTTCCTCTTCTTTTATTTCAACTACTTTTAACTTTGGCTCTTCCGTTTTAACTTCAACTACTTTTGATGCTATAGATTCAAACTTTCCTTTAATAAAATTTACTATGAAAATTAATATTGGAACATGGGCTAGACCACCCATTATGACTTTAGTTTCTGAATAATACATTTGTAAGTTAATGAGAACTAAAATATTTAAGCATAAATTTAATTTGATAATTACTTATATTAAGTTGATATAAAAAGAAATAATTAATTGACAGTCGACCTAACATAGAGGGATAAAACCCTCTTTTTTTATGAATACCTTAATAGTTTCTACGTTTGATTGTTCTTTTGAAGATTTCGATAAATTTGTAGCTGATTTCCATGAAAAGGAGGGACATAAATATGTCGAAGAATATGAACTCATCAAGGTAAATGAACATAAAAGTCACTTAATACTTAAAGTTAAAGATTTAGAAGGATTTGCTGCTGCGACAAGTACTCCAGAGATGAAAAAGTGGGATAAAGAAAATGGTTATAAAGACATTTGTTATTCACTTACTCCAGTTGAATAAATTGAAACGTTTAATACTCCCCCTACAGCTTTCCCCCTACTTGACCTTGTAACTTCGTTTATTTCCATCATGATTTCTTTTGTTTAAAAATAATCTACTATTATATGGAGTTCCTTCCTTGCTCTTAAATGGTCGAGATTCCAAAATTTCATGAATTTATGACTCCCCTTCTTTTGGTATTAAAAGAAAATGGTGAGATGTATAGAAATGATGCTTTTGATGCGACCATTGAAAAAGTAGGATTAACAGATGAGCAAAAAGCAGTAATAAGAGAGAGTACAGGTAGATCTGTTGCCAGAGAAAGAGTAGGTTGGGCCTCATCTTACTTAAAGCAAGCAGGAGGGATAATTAGACCAAAAAGAGGATATATGTATTTAGGGCCTAATGCCGATGATTTTTTGAGCATTGGAAGATTACTAACTGTTGCTGATATTAAAAAAACAAAAGAATGGCAGACTATACATAATGCAAGACAAACTTCCAAAAATGAAGATATTTATGATTCGACCAATGAGCAGGAGAATGACACGCCTCAAGATCTTATTGATAAAGGAATTAAAAGACTTAACTCACAATTAATAGGAGATTTAATCGATAACTTCAAAAATATAGATCCAGCTTCGTTCGAAGCTCTTGTATTGAAAGTTTTAGCTTCAATGGGATATGGAGGCGGAGATGAGAGAAGAATACAAGGTGTTCCCAGGGGACCTGATGGAGGTATTGATGGCAAAATTAATGAGGATAAACTTGGTTTAGATCAAATTTATATACAAGCAAAAAGATATTCTGATAATTCTGTTGGTAGACCAACCATCCAGAGTTTTGTTGGCGCTATGACTGGAGGAGGATGTCGTAAGGGGGTTTTTGTGACGAGTAGCAGCTTCACATCCGAAGCGATTGAATTTGCAAAGGGGCTCAGAGATCAAAGATTAATTCTTATTGATGGAGTCGATCTTGCCAAATTAATGATTGAACATTCTGTTGGAGTACAAGTAAAAGAGGTCATTAAGGTGTCAAAAATTGATCAAGACTTCTTTAGTGATGATGAATCATAGACGTTAAATGAAATTCTTACTACTCTCATTATCAGCTTTACTTACCTTACCAACTGCTGTAAATGCAAATATATTTGGCAAATATGGATCGAGATATGAAGCCGACATAGCTTTCTCAAAATGGATGAAGCAAAATCAATCAAAATATTATTACTGTAAAAATGATCTAGATACAAACCAAATATTGGGATTAGATGAGCTTTCTAAAGTAAAGAAGAGATTTAAATTTTAAAGGCTCATGAAAATAATTTTATTTCTAACTATTTTTTTCTCAATTCTTCCAACAACCTCCAATGCGAGTATAAGAATCACTAAATATAAAAGCAATTCACGTTGCGATACTGCTTATCATAAGGCTCCAAAGGGTTCACCTTGTTTTAAAATAACGCGAACAAATGATAATGACCCTTCAGTATATATTTTGGGTAGAAGTTATAGAGATTTAGAAAGCAAAAAGTCAAAAAAACCAATCCCTTGGAGTGGGGAAAATGCTTCTGACGGCGATTCTTTAACCGCTTATACTCTCGAAATAAAAATTCATTGGTTAGAAAATGAAGCGCGAAAAAGTAAAGGGCTAAAAAAACTTAAGTGGGAAGAAAGATCTTATAAGTTAACTGATAAAGGGCGCCATGAATTTTTAAACTGGTAAAGATTAAATGAGACGCTTACTCATTAAATAAAGAACATGTTTATCCCTTTATTAAGAGTCAATTCTTGAGTGCCTTTCATACAGCCTCCAGTTGGATAGCTGATAACCTTTTTTGAAATTGCACCAATACCAATAGCTATTAAACCAATAGCTAGTATCGCTTTTGATCTTTTACTTGAAAGCAGAGATTTCATTGTGGTTATTGTTTTTTAAAATCATAGGAAATATTGGGATTATTTTGTGAATGTCATAATCATTTTGAGCGATACCATTCGGCAAGGTTATGCAAGGTATAGCAAATCCTCACACAAAGCTTGCTCAGTCTCATTATTCTAAAAGAAAGCAATAAAAAAGAGAGCTTGGGAAACTATCTAGTATGACTTGGTTTTTATAGAGTCGGGGCGACAGGATTCGAACCTGCGACCTAGTGCTCCCAAAGCACTTACCCAAAATTAGTGAGAATCTATAATCTTAGTCGTAACAATAGTTGTTAGCTTAAAATCCTGTTCTGTAGTGTCCAGTATTGTTTACAAAAGGTTGTTCCTTTCGTATGCCTTACGTATATTAAAGATATAGAAACGACCAAGTGCTATGCCAAAAAAAATTCATACTAATGATTGGGTTAAATCTGCCAGGCGAATGATCAGGAAAGAAATGGCAGTTGATGCTAAATGGTACATATCTAATAGAAATGGCTCAGTACAGTTAGAAGTAAGGGATGGCGGTAAATATCAATCCAGAGTTTTAAATTATGAATGGTCTGAAGATGGTCTTTATAAAGCAGCTAGAAGAATAATAGTTATTTATAAAAATTTTTATTCAGAAGTAGGTCAACAATCATTAGCTAAATCCTGTGATGTTACAGAAGCTATTAGTTCAAAAGGAAATATAGATTATGACCAATTAATTAAAGATTTTAGAGCTTATTGTCCTACAGCAAGTGATGCAACTTTTAAAAAATGTTATGTACCTGTTTTAAATCACGCTAAAAAATTACTTACTTCTAAAAAGAAACCTGTAGATGGTTCTGAATTAATGATTAAATCATTAGAACAATGGAAAAATGGCGGAAGAATGTGGAACATACAAAGAAGAGCAATAGCAAAGTTTTTAGAATGGGCTGTTATCAGAGGGAAATTATCTAATGTATATGCCCCTGTAAAAATTGACGCTAATAATGCAGAAAAATCTATAGGTTATGCCTTAGAGGATGATCAAATTCTTCAGTTAATTGCTTCAGAAAAAAGTAAACAATGGCAATACGCATATCAACTTTTAGCAGTTTATGGTTTACGACCTATTGAACTAAAACACCTAGTAGTTAAGAAAGGTGTTCATGGTAAAGAACTATGGTGTATGTATCGCAAATCTATGGGCGGTACAAAAGGACAAAAAACTGAACCTAGACAATTAGCTCCTTTATTAGTTGAAGATGGTAAAGGTTTAATTAATTGGAATTTATTAGAAAGAGTAGAAAAAAAAGAAGAATTACCTTCACTAGGTGATGTTGCTTCTGGAGGACTAGGAAAACATTTATCCAGAAGTAATACTTGGCAAAAATTTAAACAAGATGCAAAAGATTTAGGTGAAGAAATTAAGCCATATAGTTTTAGGCACAGGTTCGCAAAAGTTGCTCATGCAAAATCTGTTGAATTAAATTTAACTTTGAAAGATATTGCCTTTGTTATGGGTCATACAACGGAAGTTCACCAACAAAACTATGGTCGTTTCATTCCAAAAGGTACTTTTAATAAATTTGCAAAACAATTAGTTGCTTAACTACCTTTACTTAGAGGTTTACAACGGAATATAAGAACGGATAGGGAAGAATAAGAAGAAATACAGAACTTTAGGATAGTTAACTTGTAAAGCACTTTAAAATCTCCACGCTAGAGAATGATTGTGCTTCGGATGACACCACGTCAAATACTCTACAAAGAACCTATAGCTCTAATGACCCTGCATTGATTAGCACTCTTTCTACTAATTCCAAGTTATAAAGTAAATATCTTTTTGTTGATGGAAACTTTCTACGCCAATGAATACCTAACTTTAATAGTCCTGATGTCCTCCATCTTTGCAAAGTCTTTTCAGATACTTCTAAATATTCAGCAATTACTTTAGTGCTAACCCATTGATTAGTTTTCATAAAAAAAAGAGGGATATTAATTCCCTCTAATATGCGATCAACTGTCAATCAATACAAGTATAGGGGTCGAGGGCAATAGACCTACAACAGTCCATGTAAAGAAACAAACTATGTTCCAAGTGCGGTGTATAGAGTCGACCCCTTCCATACACCAAATCTATTACCCTCTAATACTTATGCAGTTAAAGCGTCTTGCATAGCTGCAAAAGCAGAAGGTTGTCTAATGCCTATGTCTATAGAAGTAATCGCCCTAATGCCTGTTGTAGCCTTAGCGAAATCTGTGAATGGGTCAACCAAAACTTCTAGCTCAGAGAATACAGCCACCATTAATTGTGAGAAGTCGCCATAGATAATTGCACTACAAACACCGCTTGATGAACCCTTTGTTAGATCACTAGGAACATTATTAGATACAAACATTCTTCTACCGCAAACCTGAGCATCACCCAAGTTAGATGTATAAGGATTCAACAGATAGTTGTTCTGAGAGTCTTTCAGTTTGCTAAGCACTTTTTCGACTTTTGAGTTAGTTAAGAAAGAAGCACTATTTGCGTCACCAGAGTCAATTCCTACTTCAGCTTTTAGATCAATAAGGTTATCAATCGTAGGAGCTAAACCATTTGTACCGCCTGCAACAGAGCCAATTCCAGTAGTAAAAAGTATGCCACGTGGATTTGCACCTGAGCCTGTGCCTGCAATAGCAGCTATGTCAATTTCTTGAGCTAACTTTTCGACCATATCTGATCTAATAAGTTCTTCAATTTGTGGCAAGGCTTGCAATTCCATCAAATGTGAGAATTTTTGATAGCTAGCTAATGGGTGAGGTGATAGAGAAATAGTTGAAAAACTACCAGTTGTTTCGCTGATACTGTCAGCATCATCACCACCAAAGAAAGCAGCTCCACCTGATGTATCTCTTTTAGGGATTTCAATATTACCTGGAGCCATTCCTGTTAATGTTCTTGCCCCTAAAGAAGTAACTGCAAGTTTGTTTCTCAAAATGTCTATAAATTCATCAGGCATTTTGTTAGTAGCAACTAAGTCGCCCCCTGCTGAACTGCTTGAAGTTACATAGGTTCGTTTTTGAGTATTAGACCAACCTGTATTTGGTACAAAAAATCCAGAAGTTCTTTTGTTTCTTTGGATTTCAATTTCTCTTGTAATTTCAGCTTCACGACCTACTAAGCCACGACCGCTTGCAAGTGATTGAACTGCTTTAATTACACTAAATTCCCTAGATTCTTTTTCTAGTTCATCAGGTTTTGACTCATATAAATGGTCAGGTGAAAATGATTGCTCTTGTGGCATGATTCTTTCGTTTAAAGGTTTATTTGTAGGAAGGCTTCTACCTATTCCTATTGAGGTGTCCGCAGGTATAGCCACCACGCTTACTTCATGGGCTGTCCATCTAGTAGCTCTAATGTTTCCCATTTTGTCCTCTTCTTCTTCTTCTATGGTGTAACCCACAGAGATATTTCTAAGGACTCCAATTTCAACATCATTTCTAACTTGTTTTGCTAAATCGCTAGTTCCCCATTGAATAGTTGCTCTACCTCTATTGTTTTCAATCCAAGCATTTCTGACTACGCCAATAGGTTTGTCAACATCATGGTTAAACAATAGTGGTGCATCTTTTTTCAAACGATCTAAATTAACTGATTCAACAGAATGATCTAAAACCTCGTTATATCCATTTCGCTTAACAGGTGTTTCACTACTAAAGCTGAATGTCATCTGGTCAGTTTGTCCGTCTGCTGTTTCGTCAATAAGATCAAGGAAACGAGTATCTAGCTTTTTACTTAGAGTCTTTTTCATTTAAGTCCTCTTGTTTAGCTAGTTCATACCGCCTATGTTGTGGCGATTTGAGTGGATTAATCTCTTCTATGAGATCGTCATCAACTCTTAATGGTTTTCTGTCCATAAAGTATTGCGACTACTGACTTTATACACCATGTTTTTTTGCAAAAATTTGCTGTTTTTTTTATATCTTTCTATTCATCTTTAAGTAGTTCTTATATAGGTTTAAAACAACTAAGAAACCCTCTAAATAAGCTTATTTAGCCTTAAAAAAGTTTCACAAGGGGGTTGACAGTTTTTGTGAAAAATAGATTTGTGGGGTTAGTTGACTACACCTGACTACACTTACTACACGACTACAGGAGTAAGAGAGAAAATTTAATTTTGATTATTTTTTTATACTGTCCCTTCCCTGTAGCTATGTAGTTAGTGTAGTTAGTGTAGTTTCCTATATCTATTTTCTATAGAGTTTTTATCTCCAGAACCTTTTTCTTTCTGTACTAACCTCTTTTTAACTAGTTGGTCTAAAGTTCTTCTACATAAATCAAGATTAGTTTTCTCTTTTTCTGCAAATTCAACTTTTTTAGATAATTCAGTAGGAGTTATAAAGTCGATAGGATGCTCTTCAATAATTTCATATACATCCTGTTGTCTTTCAGTTAATCCATTTATTATTTTTTCTAATTTTTGACCCTGCATAACTTCTGCAAAAGTACCTTTCAGTTCAAAGCCATAATCATTTTGTTCAACTACTAAATGGATACCTTCATCACCCCTGCCTTTCGTATGCAAAATAATCCGATTATCTTCCAAGTCATCTTCTTTGTTATGCCATCTCATAGCTAGAAGTTGACTAACTGCAGCAGGTAATGAACTATGCCCTCTACTAGCTCTAACAGCATCATTACTTCTAGACCCTTCAGTTCCAGAATGATGAACAATCAGATTAGTTACTTTATGGGGTGCGGTAACTTCTTTAAGATCATCTAGTGGTTGACTAAAGTAGTTAGATTTTTCGTCAATTCCATTAGGGCAACAGGCTGCATAAGAATCCCATAAACATATACAGTTTGGATTTTTTTCTACAATATCCGCAATTTTTGAGAGCCCCTGATCGTCTAAATGTAATGGTCTATCAGTAGTAAATAAATGAATTATTGGTTTAAGAAATCTGTATCCTGTTTCAGATACTTTTTCGGCTAATCCAAACTTATAAAGTAAGGGCATCCATCTACTATTTGGCATATCAGTTCCAATAAGAACTACATCTGGACATTTACCAGTAAATTTATGACCTAAAAATTCATCTTCACCTCTAGCCCATTTACTAATCATTTCAATGAGTAGCGTAGTTTTTCCTACTTTTGGTGATGCAGAAATTAAATTAGTATCTGACATCATTATTAGTTTTTCCCATGACCAAACATGAGGTGGGGCTTCAATAATGTCATCAGGAGAATAATCTTCAGTATTCCCCTCTACTCTTTTTCTGGCATCCCAAATTCTCAGCTTTAATTCTTCAGAAGTAATTTTTATTTTTAAAGAATTAGCGTATTCTTTGGCGAAAATTAATCTGTTTTTAAAATCAACTCTTTCCTTACCAATAAATAGTTTTTCTAGAGCTTCATCTAAAGCAAATAATCTTTGTTCTATAGGGTCGAGTTTTTCTTTAGGTTTATCAGGTTCAGAATTTTGATTTTTTTCCTTTAATTCTTCAACGTGAGCTAATAAATCAAAGTACTTACTTTTGTACTCTTCGTTTTCATCCATGTACATTACTTTTTACCCCCTGATTTAATGCGATTTCTTGTATCAATCATTGATTGAATAGTTGATGTAAAAAACCAGGCAAGTTTGTGTTTTTTGGCTTTTTGAATACGACAATCCCAGACCCACACTATGATTTCTGTTTTATTTTCTGGAATAAGGTCAGGACAATGGCTATCAAGTGATGTGTAACTTACAATTAGTTTGCAACCATCATTGTTAGAGCCTTGTCCGCACAACAGGGCTTTTTTCATAGTCTTCTTTCAATGTTTCTAATTTTTTTGGTGTAAAAGGTATTTTGTTTTTTTTGTTGTGTAGCCAGTTCTAGCAATAACTGTTTATGTTCATCATTCGCCTTACATAAATCCATATAGCCTTTTCTAAGTTCGTCATACTCAAGAATCAGGGCATTTACTTTAACGACCATGTGAGCAAGATTCGTACCTAAAAGTAATTCAGCATCAGTTTTTAAATAAGGTCTATATTCTTCCATCACATTATTAACCAACATTTCGAAGGTCTGTTTAGTGATGGCAAGATTTTTTTCCTTTTGGAACTCAGGCATCATTTAATACCTCTCCACAGAAAAATTCCTCAATTATTTGAGAAAGTACAGATTCGATTTTTGGAGGAACTACCTCAGGGAAATAAGTCGTTAAAGAATTTCTTGTTAGAACTAACCAACTAAGAATATTTCCATTTGGATGTGTTCTTTCAGCTAGAGCAAATAGAGTTCTTGAAGTCTCTAAAAGTAGTAGATTTTTTTCTTCCCTTTTAATATGCCATTCTGAATTTTTGGACATTACTATGCTCCTGCTTCTGCATAGGTTTCTATTTGAGCTATTGCTTCTTCAGGAGTGGTTAAAAACTTTTTAGTTTTTTCTACCATCCATTTTTCAATTTCTGATACATCCCAACCAATTTTGCTTTTAATATTGCCACCGAGATAAACCCAATGTGTACCTGCAACAAGATCGCCAGAAAGTTTTAGTTCCATTAGGCGAGTTCTACTTAAATTAGTCAAATTGACTGTTTCGGAGGTAGTAAAAAACCTCTTATTCTTTTTAATAGACATAACATTTCTATATCCCTAATCTCCCTCACACCTTGTCCTATGAGTCGGAAGTTGATGCAATTTTCTTAGGTTTGCCAATCTCAGGTAGGAAAGGGGGGCATCACCATTAACTCCTACTCCCTGTGTTTCGTATCGTTGGGAACTTCCCCCAGTCGGTTAACCATTGCTTGTGGTAGTCGGAGCTATCGAAACGTCATCCGACATTTACATTTTTTCCAAGAGGTCAAAGCTACCTTTTTTATGCTTGGAAGGTCGTAAGTGTACTTCTAAGAAAACTACTTAGTTGTATAAATAATAAACCGAACTATTTAAAATACAACCCTACAAAACTGGATTGGTACGAAAGGCTTTCTATAACTTAGTTAAATTGTCCAGAAGAGGTTTTGTTATTCGTATTGCTTTCGTATTGTAATATTTGCCATTCGCTGAAAACCCAATCGGGGCGACAGGATTCGAACCTGCGACCTAGTGCTCCCAAAGCAATATGTCATTTATTGCTATAACTAGCTTTTATAAGTGATACCAGTTGATATAGCTATATTTTACTTCCGACCTATATCACAATATATTGACAAATTCTTGACCCTATACCACAGCTATACCACAATAGAGTTAATCAGATGACCTAGTGCTCTCATGCCAAAGCTAACTCAAACAGATACATGGGTAAAAGAATATAGAGATTTACTTAGACAATCAATGGAAGAACATCATCAATGGTCTGTTGGTGAACATAATGGCTCTATAAGATTGCAGGTAAAAGATAATGGCAAGAAACAGACCAGGCTTTTACCTTTTGAGTGGTCTAAAAAAGGTTTTTCTGCCGCTATTCCAGAAATACAGCAAATATATAAAAGATTTTATGATGGCAATACAAGGCAACTAACAAGAGCTTGTGAAGAGGTAAAAGTATCAGGTGATAGCCAAGTAGAATTTTCTGATTTAATCAAAGAATTTAGAAATTTTGTACCTAATGCATCAGATCAAACATGGAATAAATCCTATTTACCAGTTTTATATAAAGCAAAAGAATTATTAGATAGAAAGAAACATAAACCTGTTGATGGTGAAGATTTAATGATGAAGGCATTACAACAATGGGAGCAGGGCTCTAGGCAAAGACAAATACAAAGAAGGTCATTAAATAAGTTTCTTAATTGGGCTGTTTTAAGAGCTAAGTTACCTAACTGTTATGCTCCACCTGCAATAGTTCCAGAAGTAAGAAAACCTAAGAAAGTTGGTTATGCATTTAGCGATCAACAGATAATTAGTCTTATAGAAGGTGAAACAGATGAACAATGGAAGTTTGCATATCAGTTAATGGCTGTTTATGGATTAAGACCAGAAGAACTAAGACATTTAAGAATTATGGAAGGTACAGCAGGTAAGGAATTATGGTCTATCTATAGAAAAAGTAAGGGTGGTAATAAAGGTGAAAGAACAGAACCAAGAAGATTAAACCCTTTATTTGTTAAAGATATAGATGGAAAACCAATAAATTGGAAATTACAGCAAAGATTAGAAATAGGTGAAAAGTTACCACCTTTAGGACAGGAAGGAGCTGCAGGTATGGCAATACTTACTCATATAAAAAGAAAGACTATTTATAAGCAAATAAAAGATGAAGCATTATTGATAGGACAACACGCTGTACCTTATTCATTTAGGCATAGATACAGTAAAGAAAGTCATGCTAATGGTATTCCTATTGCAAATATCGCTTCATCAATGGGTCATTCTGTAGAGGTTCATTTAGATAACTATGCCCGATTTGCTCCTGATGGAACAGTAGACATTTACGCAAAAGCTAATCAGTTGGTTTAATGATGTTGTGTACTTTTACAGAAGCATATAAGTGCTTAGGTTTTAAATCCAGAGCTAGTATTTATCAGCTAAAAGACAAAGGAATATTAGAGCCTTATATAAGACGTATTAATGATAAAAAATACCTTTATATGGGTGAAATTAAGGGTGTTACTTTAGCCAAACATATTGAAAATAATTTAACTGCAACCAATTACATACCCCTTAACGACTATGACCTTAATCTCTACGTAAATCTCGCTAAATAGCTTTATTTTGCTTTATATCTGCTTAGACGCTGTCTATTTCTAATAATCGCTGACGCTAAATAATAAAAGCGATTTCTGATGACCCACATTGAAATAGTCAAAAGGTACCTAAGCAACTTTTTTTAGACATAAAAAGAGGGCTATAAAACCCTCTAAGTGCGATCAACTGTCAATCAATAAAAGTATAGGGTCGAGGGCAATAAGCTACAGAGCCCAATCTGCTTAACTATGTACTTAGGTGCGGTGGTAGTAAACACCATTAAGGTATATCTGATCGACCCAAAAGATATACCCAACTTATTACCCTCTAATACTTATGTTGTGATGTCTTGGATAGCTCCGAATGATTCAGCGTGTCTAACCTTTACATCTATTGCCTGTAAGATTCTTACTGATGTAACACCTGTCTGTGAAAGGGTGTATGGATCAACCAAAATTTCTGCGTCAGAGAAAAGTCCGATCAATAAATCACTAAAGTTTCCATAGATCAATGCACTACAAACACCAGAACTAGAACCCTTAGTTAAGTTAGAAGGCACGTTGTTAGATACCATGAATGATCTGTTAGCGATCTGTTGGCTACCAATAGCACCCGCATAAGGACTTAGGTGATAAGCAGAGTTGCCATCTTTTAATTTAGATAAAGCATTTTCTACTGCTGTATTAGTGACAAAAGCACAAGAAGCAACGTCAGCATTATCTACAGCTACAGTTTGTTTTAGGTCTAAAACTTTATCTAAGGTTATAGCTCCACCATTAGTTCCAATGGCTACTGAACCTATGCCTGTAGTTTGTAGGATTCCATCTGGTTCATTAGAACCGCCACCATTTAAGGCAACTGAATCAAGTTTTGTAGCAAGTGTAGAAATAAAGTCATCACGTATTAGACCTTCTATTTCAGGTGTTGCCTGTAACTTCATTAAATGAGAAAACTTACTAAATGCACCCATTACTTTTGGTGACATAGAGATAGTTCCAAATGTGCCTGTACTTTCAGTAACAGAACCAGATTCAGCTACAAAATATGCAGTAGCCCCTGCTGTTCTTGTAGGTATAGAAGTATCACCAATTAGTCCAGGCAAAATTGTTGCACCTAATTCTGTGACTACTGATTTAGCTCTAAGAACATCAACAAAGTTATCGGGTAAATGAGAAGTACCGACTAAGTTGCCACCTGCTGTAGCTGTACCTTTTACATAGTCTCTTGTTTTCCAACTTTCAGAAGGAACAAAAACACCCTGTGAACTTCTACCATTTTTGCGAGATAGCTCCTGTTGGATTTCTAATTCTCTACCTGACATTCTTCCACTTGTAAGACCTTGTACAGCCTTAACTATTGAAAAATTCCTTGATTCTCTTGTAAATTCATCTTCTTTTTGTGAATAAAGATGATCTGGTGCATAACTTTCTAAGGGCATAGCTCTTTCATTTAATGGTTTATCTGTGGGTAGGCTTCTGTCGACACCAACATTGGTATCAGCAGGTATTGAAACTAAAGACAGTTCATGTGGTTGCCAGATCATGGCTCTCATGTTTCCATCTTCATCTTCTTCAGTTTTTTCTATGGTGTAGCCCACGCTGATATTTCTTAAAACACCAGTTTCTACATCACGTCTTAGCTGTTGTGCTAAATCACTAGAACCCCATTCAATAGTTGCTCTACCTTTTCTGTTTTCTATCCATGCACGTTTGACCCTGCCTATGGGTTGATTCATGTCATGGTTAAACAAGAAAGGAGCACTATTATTGAGTCTCGATAAATCAACTGAACTAACGTCATGGTCTAGTACTTCACTAAATCCATTTCTAGCTACAGGTGTTTCAGAACTAAATGAAAAAGTTAATTCATCAGTTTTGCCATCTGCAGTTTCGTCAATAAGATCAATAAACCGAGTTTCTAGTAATTTTTCAGGAGTTTTCGTCATTAGAATCTTCTGAATTTTCTAGTTTTTGATACCGCCTTGATTGGGGCGATTTAAGGGCATTAATGTCTGAATCAATTAAGTCATCATCAATGTCATAGGTAGTCTTTCTGTTCATAAAAACAATTTGACCTAATCCCTTATACACCCTGATTTTCTGACCAAAATATTGCTTTTTTCTTATATGGTTCTATGTTTCGTTATGTAGGGTCTATTAGCTACTAAATAGGTCTAAAACTGGCTTATTTCTGCTTATTTTGTCCTAAAAAACTGTCACATAGGGGTTGACGATTTTGGAAGATTTAGACGCAATCATTGAAGAAATTAAAGAAAATACGTACGACAATGAACTAGCAGATATTTATATAAGGGAACTATTAGATCAAAACAAGGAATATGAATAATTAACTGACTACACTAACTGCACTAACTACACTAAACCCACTAACCCCATAGTTCCCATTGGGAATAGGTCGGGAAGTCGTGTTTTGTTAGTCATATCAATAGATTTAGTACTGTGAGTTCCCACAGGATAGAAAGGTGGTATTTATTTTAGGGGTGTTCTCTATCTATCGGGAACTAACAAGCAAAGATAATAGTCTATGACTAGATTCTTACCACTTCCCGAAGTTTTTTACTGGGAACTTATCGGGAACTTATCGGGAACTATTTTCTATCTTTTGTATCTCACTATCAGTAAACCCATAAAATCCCTTCTGGTATCTTTTTAGCCTTCCATTATTGACCATAATGCCAAGTGTATTATCTACTGTTTTTCTAGCTATTTTTTCAAAATCATTAAATGCAGTATCAACAATCATTTTTCTACTAACCCGATCTAAACCTTGAATATGATAATTTTCCATAATTAAAATAATCGTATCTTCACAGCTACCTACTATTTCCTTCTGTTCGACTAGCTCCATTTCAGCATCAACTAATTTATAAGTAATAGTCCTATTGAAATCTATATTTGTTGCCCTATCTTTTTTAAATTCAGCTATAACACCTATCTTTTCTTTTGTATCTTCATCTTTTTTAGCCTGTAAGTGCATTACCATTGATGGTTCTTCTGCCCAACTTTTAGCACCTGCATGAGCACCTTTAGCTGTACCATCATGGCTAAGAATTTCTATATGGCAATTATTAGGAAAGGCAATAATCTCTCTTATGTATTGCAGAAGTGACCTTACAGCATCATTATCCAGATAAGAAGTACCTGCCCTAGAACATACTGCTTTTGCACTATCAATAACCACATAATCTATTTTTTCTTCTTTTACAAATTTCGATAATTTAAGCAATCCATGAACATTGGCACACCAAGCTAGAAAGTGTTGTTTAGGTTCATAGCCCCATACAAATATCATCTGCTTTTCACCCTTTTTAAATATGGGGTCACTATCCTGTAGCCCTAAATCATTCATAGATTTTTTAAAAGGTGCTACCCCTCCATCAGTACAAATAAATAGACTTTTACCTTTTTTACATGGTGTACTTCTATCTAATATGTTTTTTCCATGAGCAAAGTTATATGCCTTATATAAAGCATGAGTTGTTTTACCAGAACCATAAGAACCATAGGTAAGAGATATATCACCCTTCAATAACCACCCGTCCATTAAATAAGTTAATGGTTCAACTGTTTCTAAATTAATAGAACTTTCTAATTGAACTTTTTTAATAAAAGACTTTGCAGTAAGGGTAGATATTAATTTTTGATCTATTTGCCGATCTTGTAATTTGTATTGCGTTTTTAAAAGTGCTCTACAATTCATTTCTTCATTTTCATTATTAGCTTTCATAGCTGAAAGTAATTTGTTTAATAAATCTTGAAATGGGTCATTAATAGTTTTTTTACTACCTGTTTCTAAGGCTTCTTTTAGTTCTTCAACGTAAGCCATTAAATCAATGTACTTACTTTTCCATTCTTCATTTTCGTCCATGAACATTATTTTGTACCTCCAGATTTAATACGATTTCTTGTATCAACCATTGATTTAATAGTTGAAGATAAAAACCAGGCAAGTTTATGTTGTCTAGCTTTTTCAATACGACAATCCCAGACCCAAACTATGATTTTGGTCTTATTTTCTGGAATAAAAGGTGGACAATGGCTTTCAAGTGATGAATAACTTACAATGAAATTGCTATCATCATTTTTCTTGCCTTGTCTGCACAACAGGGCTTTTTTCATGGCAATCTTCTCTCAATGTTTCTAATTTTTTTGGTAAAAAAGGTATTTTGATGTTTTTGTTGGGTAGCTAGTTCTAGCAATAACTTTTTATTTTCATCATTCGCCTTACATAAATCCATATAGCCTTTTCTTAGTTCGTCATACTCAACAATTAGGGCATTTACTTTAACGACCATGTGAGCAAGATTTGTACCTAAAAGTAATTCAGCATCAGTTTTTAAATAAGGTCTATATTCTTCCATCACGTTATTAACCAACATTTCAAAGGTGTGTTTAGTGATGGCAATATGCTTTTCCTTTTGAAATTCAGGCATCATTTTGACCCCTTTTAGCTTTCTTATGAAATATTCTTTTAAGGTCTTGCCTATAAACGTCTGTTACATATTTTCTTATCGTTATTTCAGCTAAATTTTCACAACAACCAATCTCTAAATCAGTTATACAATGCAGAGCTAGTTGATACTTAGTTAACCATTTTTGAAATTCATGGTAAAAAGGATTTTCTGCATTCATCATTAGAAACTCAGGTGGTAATTCTTGAACCTTTAGCGACCACATAAGTAAGGCTTCTGCACATAAGTCCTGATCTGATATAGGTACAGGTTTTTCTTTTTTGTTTTCCACTATTAGACCCCCATCTTTTGATAGGTGACAATCTTCTTTGCAGCTCCATCATCAGGTGCACTTTCAGATTCTTTTGTTTTAGCTATTTGCCAATCTCTAATGCTTATTGCATTCCATAGGACATTACTTTTACGCTTGCCAGTTGCATATATCCAATGTTCACCTGCAGTTAATTCATTGGTTTGTTTTAGCTCCCATAAAAGGGATTGAGAGATACCAAGTATCTCGGAGGTTTTGGCAACCCCATACCATTCGGATAAATTCATAATGAAAAATGAAAATTAAGTTGATTTGCAAAGCATTTGGCAGGCTTCTCAACCTAAATAGTCATTTTTCGTACTTATACAGCCTTCCCCAAAGCCTTTATATAAATAAGTAGATACTAAAACTAGATACCAATATTATTAGCTGTATATTCATATATGTCCAGAAAGTTGTGGTATAGGAAGGGATTTAGGGGTATACCCTCTACCTTTATTCCAGTTTGTATTATCTGCTATACCACGCTTATACCACAAGCATTTTTGTCATTCGCTGAAAACCCAATCGGGGCGACAGGATTCGAACCTGCGACCTAGTGCTCCCAAAGCACTATATCCCTTTAATTATTTTCATTTGGGTTGTTCCAAGACTTCAATGACAGATTCGATCTCAGTTTCAGAAACCCAAAGGCAGAGAGAAGTTTGTCTAGATTGGTATGGCTACAGAATTGATACCAAGAAGGCAATTAGCGATTTAAATCTTAAAATCGAAACCGAGTCAGAATTGATGGCTTATTGCGATTTCTTTAAGAATGTAGCTGATACAAAAAAATAAAGATTCAATATCTACAATTATTTAGTTATTTAATTTCTAACTTCTCCGCCTTCCTCAATATTTGATTCTTTAAAAAAACAAGCGCATCTAATTTTTCTTTTTTTTCTTCAATATTTACAAATTTCATTTCTGCAATTTCAATAATTGCTTTATTAACATTTTTAAGCTGTTTCTTAATAATTCTTTTTGGTTTTTTAATTGATTCCATTGGAATTATCATTTTCTTTATATTCCCTTTATTTTCTGAAAATGCAAGTCTCTCACTCAAAAAATCTTCTAATTATTTAATTTGTAATTTGTTTTTATAGTTTTTATTATTGAATCTTGTGGTTCTTCACTTCGGAAACAATTAAAAATCAAGTAGTTTTTTAAGATCTAATCCCCCCCAGGAAAATGTTTTTTATTGAGTGTAGGTAAAAAATCTTAAAAAGTAGTTCTTAAGTGAAAGGATTTCAAATAGAAATTTTATCTATAGGTAAAATTTCTTGGACCATGATTGTGTCTGGATAGACTTCATTCTCTAATGTTTTGTATAGTCTCCTTGATTGAGGTGATTTTAGGGAGTTATTGTAATTCTCAATAAATTCTGAATCATTTAAGAAAAATTTTTCTTTATTCTCAAAGCTTCCTTTATAAAAATTTCTTGAAAATTCTGTGCCGATTTTTTTTTGGTTATTCCTTTGTGAAGATAAGTTTTTTAAAGACATTTCAATATTTTTATACATTAAAAATTTAGGTTTCTTGGATTAAGTAATGATTAATTAAAAAATAAATTTTTTTTAAATGGCTTAAATTTCTAAAATAGATATTTGTTGTTATTTCTTAGCTTAATCAAAATTTAAATATGATTTAACAATAGGGATTTAGAAAATATGTATGGATAAAAAACAACTTGTTAACTTCATCACTCTTTCGATTCTTCAAACTAAAAGAGTTGAAGATAGATTATTTAGAAAGGAAATCCAAAACTATCTTATTAAACTAAATAAAAGTCAATTAGAAGAAATTATTAGTGAATTTATCATTTAAAAAATCATGAAAAAGCTATTAGTTTTATTTATCCTTATTATTACTTCTTGCAGTACAAAAGATGAATTATCCATTACCCAAGATGATTTATCCATTACAAAAGATGAAATTTCGATTAAGAAAGATAAATCATCCATTACTGATGAAAAAAAATTGTTTTATGTAACTAAAGAAACTGCTGTTCGTCTTTGTGGAGGTAAATCCAGAATAATTGAAAGTGAAAATGAAGAAATCATCAAAATAGAAGTCAAAGATTTTTCAAGTGCTGAAAAAGAAAAATTTGTTCAATTTACTCTCGTTGAGACAGATAGAAAAGGTGGGAAATATAGAATTGTTAATTGTTATCCAAATAAAGATCCGAAAAAATCGGTAATTAAAACAATCAAGACTAACTACAAGTTAAATTAGTCTTAGGTTAACTAGGTCAAATGAAAATATTTAAATGATATTTAAAGCTGCTTTAAACTAAATAATCTATAAAAAAAGAGTAGAAATAATTTTTATTATGCATCCAAGCAAAGTAGTCAAAGATCCAAAAATCAACGATACTTATTACGATCCAGATGTTGATAAGCTTTATCAATATGTAAAAATTGGTGACTTTCCGCCAGAATGGGTAGTGACAAATATAGATGAAGATGACGATTATTACGCTTCGATGGGATATTAGTTTTAATATCTATTATTAAATTCAATAAATTTGTCTCTTTAAAATTTTGTGTGAGGAAGATTAAAGAGACAATCTAAATATAGATAAAAGAGTTTAAGGGAGAATTAAAAAGGAAATAATATTAGATGAAAAAAATAATAATTCAATGTAAATTAATTATGAAATAATTAGATCAAATAATTTTGATTATATAAAATAAAATTGTTGGAACTTTCCATGGCTATTAAAGATCATAAAAGTTTGCAAGACTCAAGAATTCTTCTTGTAGAGGATGATAAGAGTATTAGGCTTACAGTCAGTGAAACCTTGAGCAGCGAAGGTTTTAAAGTATCAAGTTTTAAAGACGGTTTAAGTGCCTTAGATTTTATTAATAATGATATTAAAAAAGATGTTGACCTAATAATTCTAGATTTAATGTTGCCAGGACTAAATGGATTAGAGTTATGTAGAAAAATAAGAAATGATGAAGACTATACACCCATACTAATTTTGAGTGCTAAAGATAATGAATCAGACAGGGTTCTTGGATTAGAGGTTGGTGCAGATGATTATTTAACAAAACCTTTTGGTTTAAATGAATTAATTGCTAGATCTAGAGCCTTAATAAGAAGATCTAAACGTAATAAAAAATATATAGAAAAATCAAAAACTGTTCTCGAGTTTAATCATATAAAAATGTTTTTGGAAGAATGTAGGGTAACTTCTTTTGATAGAGAAATAACATTATCTCCAAAAGAATTTAAATTATTAGAGTTGTTTATGAAAAATCCAAAAAGGGTATGGTCAAGAGATTTAATACTTGAAAAAATTTGGGAAATTGACTTTATTGGTGATACTAAAACTGTAGATGTTCATGTTAGGTGGCTAAGAGAGAAATTAGAAGAAGATCCCTCAGCTCCAAAGTTTCTTAAAACTGTAAGAGGTTTTGGATATAAGTTTGGATGAAAATGAAAACACTACAAGAAGTATTATTGTTTTTTCATCAGAATTGGAAAATACAAGTTAAGCATTTTTCTCAATCAAAAGAAAAAAAATTTGAAGTTGATAAAAATAAGTATAAAAAAACTATTGATTTCCCATTTGATAAAATTAAACCTCAAGAAGTGTTGTCTTGGTTAGATTATTCATCGCAAGGGTGGATAATCTTATCATCTGATCTAACAATAAAATTTATCAATCAGAAAGCTTTATCTCTTATTAGGGTTATCAAATATAAAGATGTTATTGGAAAAGCAATTAATGATATTAATGAGCTTGAAGTACTTAGTAATAAAATTCTATATTTAAGAAAAAAAGATTTCCCATTCAACCTTGATTTCACAATTGCGGGAGTACCCATTTCGGTAAATATTGTTAGAGGAAGAAAAAAGAATTATTTAATATTATTGGAAAGTAAATTATCAATTGAATCGATAAAAAAACGACAAAATCAATTAATTAATGATGTGTCTCATGAACTGAAAACTCCTCTTACATCACTTATCTTAATTGGGGAAAGACTTGAATCAGTAGTATCAAAAAAGGATAGGTATCTTGTTAAAAGACTTAAGAAAGAGTCAAAAAGATTAAGAAAAATGGCCGAAGAGACTTTAGAGCTTTCTAAGCTAGAAAGTAGCGAAGATTTTAATAAAAACAAAAAAATATCTGTTTCAGATTTGATTATGGAATCTTGGCAAACACTAAAACCGCTTGCAGAAAAAAAGGATATAAAAATACATTTATTTTCTCCAACAAAATATTATATATCTGGGGATATTGAAAATTTAAAAAGAGCATTTATAAATATTTTAGATAACGCTATTCGTTATTCCCCAACAAAAGAGGGCATACAAATTGAAATTTTTAAGAGAGCTAGCTCTGTTGTTATAAGAGTTAGAGATAAAGGTATTGGATTAGAAGAAAATGAATCAAATGACATTTTTTCTCGTTTTTATCGTGGGGATCCATCAAGGACTAAATTTAAGAAAAGTGGAAGTGGTTTAGGTCTTTCAATTACAAAAAAAATAATTAATAACAATAAAGGTTTTATAAAGGCATTTAATCATAAAGATGGTGGAGCGATTATTGAAACTATCTTTCCGTGTCTTAATACAGATTTATAGGAAAATTTAAAAAATATTAGGACATGATTTTTCTGCAATAAATTTTTTTAAATTCAAAACCCCTTCTCTTGTAAAAAGAATGCTTCCTTCTTTGGAATCATCTGCCCAATAAGAATCTCTTTTGCCAATAGCTAACCAAAGCCTATCAGGTAATGTTGGCATGTACATACTCTCGAAAGCAGATGTTCCAATGTCATTTTCTTCTTTCATATCTTTGCATGCTTCTATCATTAGTTTGGGTCGATTTAAATAATGCCTGACACCCTGCCAATAATATTTTGTTTCAGCTTTAACTGGGGCGATGAATAAAATAATAAATATTAGGTATTTCATGATTTAACTTTTTTTAATTATAAGAACTGCAAAAAAAAGCCACCTTATATAAAAGGTGACTTTTATTAGTAGTTTTAACTAGATTTTTCCAATATTTAGGAAAAGAGTTTCACCAGTTGATTTCTTTCCAGTCCCGTCGTTGTCAGTTGAAATCCATGCTTGCCCTTCGCTTGTTATTGCTAAGCCTTCAACCTTTTCAAGGATAAAACCACCCGTAGATTGCATTACTGGTTTTAGATCAGTAACTAACTCTTTTTCAACTAAAGGATAAAGTCTGGGAGGAATATTAGTCTGAAGACCTTCGAAAATAACATCATCTAAATCTATTTTATATATAGCTTTCAATTTCGCTTTCTTTCCATAGAAACTATCTCTTTCGATTACATAAAGTGCCCCGTCATGGTAAGTCAATTCTGAAATGCCAACGCCACCTTTTTTGATCCTATCTAATTGATAATTTACGGCCCCCCACTGTTTGGTTTTTAAATTATAGGAAAGGATCTTAGTAGTATTGAAAGTATCATCACCCCAAGGCTTCTGTTGAGCAATATAAAGAATATCCCCATTCCTTGTTATGCCTTCAAAACCAGGATTTTTAGCATAATTAAGATATGAAAGTGGTGGAGTTATCTTCTCTAAAATTTCACCATCTGAGCTTACATGGTAGATTGCAGGAGGATGTTCATCTAGCTTTTTCTTGATTCCTTCAGTAGAAATGTAGAATCCACCATTACCATCAGTAGTAATACCCTCTTGATCCATAAATAATGCAGTCTTACCATCTAGCTTTATATCTATAGCTCTTTCTAATAGTGCTGGGGAAGATGAAGGATCAATAACGTAAATTCTTGGCTGAGTTTTAAAAGTCCCATCATTTACAGCATAAATTTTACCGTCATCACCAGCCACCATTCCGCTTATCGCACCCCAAGATACAAATTCAAGGCCATTTTCATTTGTTAAATGTGGGTATGAAGCAGGAGCATCTTGTAGTTGATAAATAGTCACATGAGAAGATAAACCAGGTTCTTTTTTGTTGTAGTCTTTTTCATTTGCTGAGGCAATTAATCCCCTCTCTGGTATTGCGACAAATCCCTCTGGTCCAATGCCTGATGGAAGTAATTGAGTAAGCAAAGGTTGATTTAGTTCTGTGATATCGTAAACAGCTACTATCCCAGCTCGTTCAGCACCAACAAATAAATAGGGCGTCCCATTAATTTTTGAATATGTAACTGACTCAGGTTCAACTCCCTTTTTACCTGCTCTCCCATCTTGGAAATGACCTATTTGTGCAATTGCTCTTTCTAGTCTATTTGCATCTTCATAAACTACTGTTCCATCTTTTTTAAAAATAGTCCAGGATCTTGAACCACCTCTTTTTGCCTGATTTGGATCAATATGCTTGTAATCGCCTTCATTTGCTGTTGCAAAATGGTCATTATCAATCCAAGTAAGACCATCGGGTTCTCTTCTTACATTCTTTAGTTTGCTTTTAAATTTATGTGCTCCATCTTTCTTTGTATCCATTCCTGCCATTTGTTTTACAACTCCTGCCGAGAAATGTGATATTACATTTCCATCTTTATCAATTACTGCAAGATGGTTGTTTTCTTGAAGAGAGACAACTGTTTCACCAAGATCATTAATAGCAACGAATTCTGGTTCGGGATCAAAAGGAGCTATCTCGGATAAGCCAGTTAAATCTACTTTTTTAATTGAGTTACATTGTATTTTTCCTCTTTTGTTTAACTTCACAAGAGAAACATAACCTGGAGGATTAATTTGAATGCCATTGTCATCAATTTGAGGGATAAATCCATTTTTATATTCTTCATCCCTCTCATTCTCTATAGCGACAGCTAGAAATGTTCCGTCTGGTGAAACAAAAACGCTATCAGGCTGCCCACCTAAATCACATTCTTTTACTGCTTTTCTTCTTTCTAAATTGTATTGAACTAATGCTCCTGAAGGATTTGTATAACTTTCAGATGTATTCGAACCTATATAAGCATTGTTTCCAAGTACTGCAATTCCAGTTGGTTCTGCCTCAAGTTCAACAACTCCCAAAGCTTTTGGTTTTGCAGGATCTGAGATATCAACTAAACCTACTACTCCTAGATCGCTATCTGTATACATCAAAGTCTTACCATCTTCTGAAGCTGTAACAACCTCTGAAGAAGTTTTGGTTGTAGATTTTGATCCGTATGGTAAATTGTCACTGACATTAAAAGAAGAAATTCTGTTGAAGTTTTTTTCATTTGCCCAATATTTTGTATTCCAATTTGCAAATCCGCTACTTGTAGAGGAGGCGACAATTGCAAGTAATGCAGAAAAACTTGCAGCAGCTAATGTTTTTTTCATTTAGTGCTTAAGAAAAATACTATTACATAATTGCTTTTGTAAGTTAAGAAAAAAAAATTAATTTATTAAGAACAATTTAAGTTATTAAATCTTTGGCAAAAAAAAGACCTGCTATGTGCAGGTCTTTTTAAGGTGTGTAAGATTCTTAAATTAAATCTCAATTTAGAATTTGAATGTTGTGATTGCTCCAAATCCATTATCATCTTCACCAGCATTCTCAACTATGTAGAAAAATGGTGTGATAGTCATTGAATCATTTATTGGGTAAGAATAATTGAAGTCGTAAGCATAATGCTCTGTCTGATTATCAGTATAAGCAGCTTTTGTTCCTAGTGCTGCTGAGAGAGTACCCTCACCAACGTCGGTAGAAACTCCTACAACGTACTGAGTAGTATCTGCTGAAGATGATTCTGGGTTTCCAAATTCAATACCGCCACTGATAGTTGCGCCACCATCAGTACTATAAGAAGCTGTAGCACCCCAGTATGAAGTAGTGTCTTTATCAGAGTAAGCAAGAGTTACAGCGTAATTATCTGCTGAGTATCCTATAGCAGCTCCATAGTAATCAGCACCTTCTTTAGTGAATATACCACTTGTGGTCTCACCATCATTTGCTGAAACACCTACACCAACATCCCATCCATCGCCGAAGCTTCTGCCAGCACTAAATGAAATATCTCCAGATAGATCAACTGAGTTTGCCGCCCCACAATCACCTAATGCATCATAAATGTTATTTACAGCACAGGCATTTGGCCAGTTTTTGGAAGCATCCATTGATTCACCAAAGGATAGTTTCCATTCTCCTACAGGGAATGTGTAGTTAAGATCTTCAATTCTTAGATCACCACCTGAAGGCTCTCCGAAATCAAGATCTGCACCAAGTGTTTTAGTACCTGTTTGGTCACCAGCTGATATCTCAACGTTTAATTTGTCTTCACCCGTAAAACTTGTATTTAAGTCAAATGTATAATGAAAGGCAGTCATGACAGCTTCTTCAGCGTCAGAATCACCATTACTCTTAGCACCGATCAAAAATTCAGCTGCACCACTCATAGTAGTGGTTTCAGAAAAACTACCAGCTTCTATTGTATTTACACGAGCTTCAAGACCATCAACTCTTCCTTTCATAATTGCCAACTCAGAACCAAGCTCATCACTTAGTCTGTCTATTGCAGCTCCATTCATTAAGCCTTCACCGCCTGCAATTAGATTGTTTAATTCAGCAGCAGCTTCTAAACGAGAGACTGAATTTCCATTGAATTTTGGGCTATTTGTAAGATTCTTTAATGAATCGTAAGCCCAATCTCCTGGGAATAAAGTATCTGATTTGAAATCACCTAAAGATACTAAATTGTTAGAATTTGCATAATCACTAAGATCTGTTGAATTGATCTCAGCTGCATTTACTGCGAAACCTGATGCCAAAGAAATGATGGCAGGAGCAGCAATTAATTTTTGAAAAAGTTTCATGAACCTCAACACGTAAAGATGGATAAATATCCAAATCTATAAGAACGAATAAAAGTTAAGAAACGGGTAAGAAATAAAGTCAAAAAGGAAAATTTAAAGAGAAATTAAACTTCCCTTAAATTAAATAAAAAAATGTCCATTAATTTCGAGATTTTTTAAAAAAAAAGTTAAATACTATACGATGTTTATTTTTAAATATTTTTAAATCCAAACGAAAAAGCTCAATTTGATATTTAGTTTAAGAAGAAGTTAAGAACTAATTAACCACAGGATAAAATTTTAATTAATGAGTTTTTGTGTATAAATTCGGTGCTATATATATGTAGTCTTTAATTTAATCATGACATCCATGAACATAGCTAAGAAAGCTTTGGTTTTCACTTCTGCAGTAGCCATTGCTGCTGGTACAAGTGTTCCTGGCACAAGTGTTTCTGCTAAAACAAGATTAAGTGGTGCTGGAGCATCATTTCCTGCCAAAATTTACACTCGTTGGTTCAAAGATTTAGCCACTTCAGGAGGGCCAAGAGTAAATTATCAAGCTGTCGGCTCTGGCTCTGGAAGGAAAGCATTTATTGATCAAACTGTTAACTTCGGTGCATCAGATGATCCTATGAAAGATAAAGATATAGCAAAGGTTACAAGAGGTTTAGTTCAAATCCCAATGGTTGGTGGAACTATTGCTTTCGGTTACAACTATGATTGCGATTTGAAACTTACTCAAGAGCAAGCAGTAAGGGTTGCTATGGGTATGGTTAAAAATTGGAAAGAATTAGGCTGTAAATCAGGTAAGTTAACTTGGGCACATCGTTCTGATGGATCAGGTACAACTAAAGCTTTTACAAACTCTATGGAAGCATTTTCACCAACATGGACTTTAGGAACTGGTAAGTCAGTTAAGTGGCCAGCAGGGGTTGGAGCAAAAGGTAATTCTGGTGTTGCAGGTGTTATTCAAAACACTCCAGGCGCAATTGGTTATGTTAACCAGTCCTATATTAAAGGTAATGTTAAGGCTGCTGCACTTCAGAATCTTTCTGGAGAATATGTAAAGCCTACAGTTGAGGCAGGAGCAAAAGCTCTTAATGGAATTACTTTAGATGAAAATCTTGCTGGTAAAAATCCTAATCCAACAGCAAAAGGAGCATATCCTATAGCTTCATTGACATGGATACTTGCCTATGAGGAAGGTAATGGTAGAAACACTAAAGCTATCAAAAAAGCCTTTAATACATTGTTAAGTGATGAGTATCAAGATAAAGCTCCATCACTTGGATTTGTTCCTTTGAAAGGCGATATTCTTGAGAAATCAAGAGCTGCTGTAAAAAGAATCGGCAAATAAATCGTAAGACAAACATTTAAATGGGGGAATTTATTTCCTCCTTTTTTTATGCAAACAAATATTTTGATAAACCCAATATTAAAGAAAAAAGAATAAGTATGTATGTTGGAACTACTTTTAAAAAAGATAATAGTGTGGAGATTAAAACTATAGAAATAGAGGTGATTAAATAGTATTTTGATGAAAAACTATTTTCAATTAAATTAAAGCCAGAAAAAATAACTGCTCCAGGAATTGTATTGATTACTCCTTCGATAAAGTAATTAATTGATTTAATTCTGTTTTTTATAAAGCCTTTTCCAAAAACAAAAATCAATATAAAACTTGGTAAAAAAATTGCAAAAGTTGATATAAATGAATATTTTAAAGCCTCATTAATACCTCCAATTGAAAAACCTGCTTTATATCCAATAAAACTTGTAGTTAATAAGACAGGCCCAGGTGTTATCTGGCCAATCATTATTCCATCTATAAATTCATTATTTGTTAACCATCCTTGCGAGACAACATAATCACTCATAAGAGGAATGATTACTAATCCACCTCCAAAAATAAAAAGTCCCGATTTAAAGAAGAAAAAAAACAGATTAAGGTAATCTACTAAAAACTTTGAGTTTATAGACTCTCTTAAAAAATTATAAAACTTTGATACATCTAAAAAGACCGAGCTAATCAAAAATGAGGTTGTTGAAAATATAGATAAAGGGACCAAGCTATAAAAAATATTTTTGAATTTCTTTAAAAATATATTTATCAATCCTGCAATACTAAGAATTGTTATGAGTGGAAATTGAATACTATTATATTTAGCAAATATAAGTAGAAATAATATTGAGCTGGAGAATAATATTCGATCAAACTTTAATCTTTTTTTTAGTAGAACTAATGAGAATGAAAAAATTATTCCTGCAATAATAGGCGGATTAAAATAAATTAAATCTGTTAAGAATTTTGATCCAGAACCAATTTGCCAAAAAAAACTAAGAGCTAATACCGAAATGAATCCTGGGATAATGAAACTTATACCTGATATCAATCCACCAAGATAACCATTTATTTTAAGACCTATATATATTGCCAATTGAGTAGATATTGGTCCCGGAAGTATTTGGCATAATCCAATACCTTTTTCAAAAGATTGAGTTGATATCAATTTTTTATTATTTATAAGTTCATCTTCGAATAAGGAAACATGAGCATAGGGTCCTCCAAAACTTAAAATACCAATTTTTAGGAAAGTTTTTGCAAGTTCAATTAAGGATATTTTTGCCATTAAAATATTCTAATTCCTAAAAATTACTCTTTATGGAGCTGATAAGCTTTGTTTGATTGTTGGTAATTTAAGACTCGAAATCCAAGATAAGAATATTAGAAGTGATGAAAAATAAAGACAATATTGAAGACCAATACTCGGATTTCTCCCAATCATAAATAGTAAGCCAGATAGTAATGTTCCAACTAGTCTTCCAGCAGCATTTGCCATGTAATAGAAGCCAACATTTAAACTGACTTTTTCATTATCAGAGTAGGCCAAAATCATATAAGAATGTGTAGAGGAATTCATTGCAAAAACAAATCCAAAAATAGTAAGGCCTAAAATTATTGCTATTGATGGGGAACTTTCTCTCCATAATGCGACTCCTATCAAAGATGGTATGACCATTAATACGGCACTCCAAAATTGGATAGCTTTACGATCTGGACTTTCTTTCTGGCCCCATATCTTTCTAATTGCTGGAGCAGAAGCCTGAACAATCCCATAACCTATTACCCAGGCCCCAAGAAATAAGCCTATTTCCATGTAGTCCCAACCAAATGCCATATCTAGGAATACTGGAAGAGCTACAACAAACCAAACATCTCTTGCTCCAAAAAGAAAGAATCTTGCTGCAGAAAGAATATTTATTGCATTTGATTTTGAAAAAAGATCATTAAAAGCTGGTTTGGTTTTCATCTTGCCAATTTCTCCAGGTAAAATTAATGTCAATAAAAAGGCTAAACAGAGTCCAAAACCCATAATTCCTACAGCATTATTGAATCCAAATAACTTATATAAAAGTCCACCCAAGAAGAACCCAACTCCCTTAAGAGCATTTTTAGATCCAGTTAAAATAGCAACCCATTTAAAAAGTTGTTTTTGGCCAGTATCATTGCCATTATTTGTCTCTGGAACAACTGTCTTAACAGCACTTTTAGCACTCATTTTGTTTAAATCTTTTGCTATCCCACTGACTGCTTGAGCAACCATAACGTATACGACACTAAATATTACTGGCCAATCCTCCTTAACTGGAATAAGCATGAAAAGAGCAATGATTTGAAGGATAGTCCCAATCCATAAAGTAAGCCTTAAACCATATCTTGCTCCTATCCAACCACCATATAAATTAGTAATTATTCCAAAAAACTCATAAAAAAGGAAAAGTAAAGCAATTTGTAGAGTTGTGTAACCTAGCTCATGAAAGTGACCAACAACTAATAATCTTAATGCGCCGTCAGTAAGCGTGAATGCCCAATAGTTTGCTGTTACAACACTATATTGTTGAATATTAGATAACTTCATAAAGACATAAATTAAATCTCTTTTTTGATTACATATTCAGTAAGATCTGCAAGTCTGCAGCTGTAACCCCACTCGTTGTCATACCAAGCGTATATCTTTAATAAATTTGAATTAACAACCATAGTTGATAAACTATCAACTATTGAACTTCTAGAGTCATTTACATAATCTGCTGAAACTAAAGGTCTTTCTTCGTAGCCAAGAATTCCTTTTAAATAAGTTTCTGAAGCTAACTTAAGTGCCAAATTTACTTGTTCAGTTGACACTTCTTTATTTAATTCAAAAACTGCATCAGTTAAAGAACCATTAAGTAGAGGAACTCTTACTGCATGCCCATTTAATTTTCCTTTTAATTCTGGGAAGATCTCAGCTATAGCTTTAGCAGATCCAGTAGTAGTAGGTATTAAACTTTGCATACATCCTCTTGCTCTCCTCAAATCACTTTTATAAAAATCTACAGGAACTTGAGTGTTGGTAACATCGTGAATAGTTGTAATAGCGCCGTGCTTAATTGAAAAATTTTCATTGATTACCTTTACTATCGGAGCTAAACAATTTGTAGTGCAAGATGCTGCAGTTACTAATTTATGTTTAGAAGGGTCATAAAGACTTTGATTTATACCGTAAACAATATTAAGTGATTCCTCTCCAGCTACAATCCCCTTTACTGGACAAGCTACTATTACTCTTTTCATCCCAAGAGAATCAAAATATGGATTAAGTTTGTCTGGCTTTTTATTCTTTCCTGTACATTCCAAAATAATATCTACAGAAGATTTTTCCCAAGGAACATCAAGATAATTTTTAAAAGATGTGTAGGCTAATTTCTTTCCCTCAATTATTATTTCTTCTTCTTTGACCTCTATATCTTTTCCCCATTTACCATGAACCGAATCGAATTCGAGTAAATGCGCAGCGGCATTCGAATCTCCTGCTATCTCATTAATGTGAGTTATTTCTATATCAGCTCTATCCCATAATGCTCTGAAAACTAATCTGCCAATTCTTCCAAAACCATTAATTCCAATTTTCATAACTTTGAAATTTTCTATATAAATTATACATCAAAATATTTTGATGTATCAAGATGTTTTGATTAATGAAATCTTTTTTATTTAAGCTATATTTAGGAAAATTTAATTACTTTAAAATTGTTAAAAGATATTAGCAAAGTAAAAAAAGAAAATATATCTAAGTTGATGGTTTCATTTTCTGATCCTTTTAGGCTAGAAATAATTGACCTAATGATGGATGGAGAAGTTTGTGTTTGCGATATTATGAAATTAACTAATTTATCTCAGTCAAGAATTTCATATCACATAAAAATTTTGAAGGAAGCTGGTCTTATCTCAGACAGACAAGAGGGTAGATGGGTGTATTACAGCCTAAATAAAGAAGCTCTCTTTTTGATCAAGGAATGGATGACTTCTTTGACAGATTATTCTTCAAATAAAAAACGTTGCTGCGAATAAATTATATTTTAGATTTTATTAATTAACTTCTGATTCCCTGTCATAAGTCATTCCTGATTGTTCCATCCACTCAGCTTTAGTTTTGCAATTTTGTTTGTGATTAAAGATGTGAAAACCTTCAATAATAATCATTATGGATAAAAGCAAAACAGGAATAAAATATACAGGTGAAGACATTACTTCTTTATATTTGATTTGAGCAATGAATTCCCTGTATTTAAACATCCCCGCAATTTCTATTTAATAAATAATATTCACCTATGGTTAAGTAAAGTTAAAGAAAAATTTTTTTTAAAAAAATTAAGTTTAAGGATGTTTAATTAAAAAAAGAAGAAAATAAAACTTTAACCAATAAAAGCGAAAAGGACTAAATCTAAAATCAGAGAATTTTTTTAAATCAATAGAAGCACTAAGAGGTTAATCCAACTAGATTTATAGATATTTAAATTCTTTACTTGTATATAGAAAAATAGGCACAAAGTAGATCAAAGTACTTCGTATGAGCTACCCCTAGAGCTACCCTTACGCAATATGAGATAGTAAGCAATAAAAAAGCGAGCTGGGAGACTCGCTAGTATGACTTGGTTTTTGAGAGTCGGGGCGACAGGATTCGAACCTGCGACCTAGTGCTCCCAAAGCACCGATCAAACTTTTTTTATAAAGGTTTTTAATCTTTTATTGAGACTTAAAGATAATATTTGATCAAAGATGTGTAATCAATATTTAAGTCAAAAATATCATTCCCTTTATCATATTCCCCATAGTATTCAAGGGCACCGATTTTTCCGTTTACCTTTCCAACAGTATTGAAAACCGAAATTTTTTTTACATTAGAATTTTTATTATTTTTTGCGTAAGCAAATATTTTTATTGGATTGCAATATAAATATGTATCGCACTGATTTAAAAGTTTATCAAATTCGAATTGCCATTCACCTTTTGTATAAACCTTATTAAATTCAAATGTACCTACTTTCTTGCAAAATAGAAACTTTTGATTTTCATAATCAAAAGCTAATTTATACACCGTAAAATTGTTTTCTCTAACACTTAGTCCTTCGCTTTGAAAATTATCTAAGTATGTTATTTCTTTTCGAATCATTGATCTACATTCATAATCTATAGTTTGCTCAATATTTTTTTGATTTTGATATTCTTTTTTTAGCGATGAATTTTTCTTAAATAGCTCAGAGGATTTTTTTTTCTCCTGAGCAGGAGAATTTGATTTTAAAAACTTTAATTTTAATTGCGAATAACTACCATCAATCAATCTCAAAACTGTGTTCGAGTTAAATATGAAAAAGGAGAACAAAAAACCAGAAATTGAACATATTAATATTAGAGTGAAGGATTTAATTTTATCCATTAAAAAAATGTGGAATGATCACCAATTTTTGTAAAAGCTATAGTGTAAACATAGTTATTTAATTATCTTCTTGCATAAATTTGTTGTTGTTTTTTTTATTTCTATATCAAACCTACCGCTGTACGCTACACCTACTATTAGAAGTAATTATGAAGAATCTTTTGATAGTTTATTACCAACTATCTCTGAACTTATATTAGAAAAAAATAATATTGATATTGAAAATAGGGGCTTATATTTAGGCTACATTTTTGAAGAAAAAAATGATTGTGAATATTCTATAAAAATGATGGATAAGTCTAAAAAAGAATATTTATTTAATGTAGATATTTGCAAATTTAAAAGTATTCTCCAAAATTAATCGTAATTACAAGAAGTCTATTTCACTATATTTATTAAAATTTAAAAATTAATTCCTGAAAAAATTACCCATTTGAGGGAATTTTGAGGGAAGGTATTTTTGAGGGCTAATTATTATTAGCTGAGACTTACTGCTATAACTGATCGGGGCGACAGGATTCGAACCTGCGACCTAGTGCTCCCAAAGCACCCGCGCTACCAAGCTGCGCCACGCCCCGCTCATAAGATATTAGTTCATAACTCCCATTAATAAAAGACTAAATTGCAAATTTTTCAAAATAAAGAGGTTTTCAACAAGAAAGTATTTCTCACAACTATTGTTACGTTTATCTATGAAACTCAGTTTTTTAAATTATAAAAGTATGCTTAATTATGAAATTTATAATAAACCTTATTCAAAAAGGGCTCTAAAAAGTTCATTTATTTTTAGAGTCATTATAAAAACTTAGTTGGATTTACTATTTTGAAAAAATTAGAAAAAAAATTCATGCAAGTTAGTATTAGAATAAACAATTAGGAAGACCTTAAATTTAACGATTGTTATTTGAGAATGAAAAAAATTTCAGATTTAATTGAGACATATAAAGATTTTCCAAAAAAAGGAATTGATTTTAAAGATGTTCTTGGAATTATGCAAGAACCAAATTTATTCAAGGAACTTATAGTTAAGATGTCTTCTAGTGAGATCATCAAAAATGCAGAGGCAATAATTGCTATAGATGCTAGAGGTTTTATTTTTGGTTCTGCAATATCAGTGGAAGCATCAAAACCAATGATTGTGGCAAGAAAGCCTGGGAAGCTTCCAGGAGAATTATTTAAAGAGGATTATATTCTCGAGTATGGTGAAAATTCGCTTTCAGTTCAAAAAAAAGCTCTTAAAAAATATAGCTCTTTTGCCATTGTTGATGATCTATTGGCTACGGGAGGAACAGTTAATTGTGTTTCCAAGATTCTTAAAAAAAATCACAAAAAAATAACAGGACTCCTAACTGCAGTTGAATTAATAGAGTTAAAGGGAAGGTTCGAATTAGATTTCCCTGTAGAATCGTATATTTTTTATTGAATTTAAAT
>QCGK01000001.1 GCA_003279945.1 Prochlorococcus sp. AG-388-A01 | reverse complement strand
TTTATTTAAGAATCTTTTTAAGATATTTTGCTGTATGACTAGTGGGATGTTTAGCTACATCCTCAGGAATACCTTCTGCAATAATTTTGCCACCTTTATCGCCTCCATCAGGTCCTAAATCAATAATCCAATCCGAACATCTAATTACATCTAAATTATGTTCAATAACAATTACAGAATTACCTTTATCTACCAAACGTTGTATTACATCCATTAGTTTGTGAACATCATAAAAACTTAAACCTGTAGTTGGTTCATCAATTAAGTATAAAGTTTTTCCAGTAGCCCTTTTTGATAATTCCGTAGCCAACTTAACTCTTTGAGCCTCTCCACCAGATAATGTAGGGGCTGGTTGACCTAATTTGACATATCCTAAACCCACGTCTACCAATGTGGATAATCTATCAGCTGCTTGAGGTATAGCAGAAAAAGTTTCTGCAGCTTGTTCAACAGTCATCTCTAAAACATCTGATATATTAAAACCCTTATATTTAACTTGAAGAGTTTCTCTATTAAAACGAGCTCCCTTGCAAACTTCACACTGCACATACACATCAGGTAAAAAATTCATTTCGATAACATTAACTCCCTGTCCTTTACACGCTTCACATCTTCCTCCTTTAACATTAAAGCTAAATTGGCCAGCCTGATAACCCCTTGCTTTTGCTTCCACTGTGGCAGTAAATATTTGCCTTATAGGATCAAAAGCACCTGTATAAGTAGCAGGGTTTGACCTTGGTGTTCTCCCTATTGGAGATTGATCAATAACTATGACTTTATCAATAGCCTTTATACCTTTTAGCTCATTTACCCCTTGAGGAAAAGGAACTTTTAATCCTAGAGAATGACATAAAGCAGGGTAAAGTAATTCATTTATCAAGGTACTTTTTCCACTACCACTTACTCCAGTTACTGAAACTAATCTTCCTAAAGGGAATTCTACAGATATATTTTGTAGATTATTTTTAGAACAATTATTCAAAATTAAACTTTTTTTTACAGATGATCTACGTTCTTTTGGAGTAGGAATTGACTTTCTGCCACTAAGATAAGCTCCAGTTAGTGACCTCTCTGATTTCAGGACATCTTGATAAGATCCCTTAGCAATAATTTCCCCACCATAAACCCCTGCTCCTGGACCTATGTCTACTAAATAATCGGCAGATTTCATAGTATCTTCATCATGTTCAACAACAACCAAAGTATTTCCTAAATCTCTTAAGCTTTTTAATGTTGCTAATAATCTGTCATTATCTCTCTGATGTAAACCAATACTTGGCTCATCTAATACATATAAAACACCAGTAAGACCTGCACCTATTTGTGTAGCTAATCTAATACGTTGAGCCTCTCCACCTGACAAAGTCATGGCTGGCCTATCTAAAGTTAAGTAATCTAAACCTACATTGATTAAAAACTTCAAACGTAAACGAATCTCTTTTAAAACTAATTCACCTATCTGTTTTTGTTTTTCTGATAAAGATATATTTTCCTTATTAGACTTGCCTAACCCCATGATTCGCTCGACATGAGTTAATGTTTCAGAAACGCTTATTGAAGTTAAATCAGTTATGTTGTAAGGACCAATTTTAACTGCCAAAGCTTCAGGTCTTAGTCTTTTCCCAGAACATGTCTTACATGGGACCAATTCCAAATACTTTTCTAATTTTTGTTTAACAGATTCTCCACTAGCTTCTTTAAATTGCCTTTCTAGAATTGGTAAAATTCCTTCAAATGGCCTTTCAAAACCACTAGAAGTTTTAAAACGACTATCAGCTTGAATTAATATTGGTTTATCTGAGCCAAACAGTAGAACATTTTTTTGCAAATCACTTAAATCTTTCCAAGGAGTTTTTAATTCAAAACCATAAGCTTGTCCAACAGAATATAGTAATGAAAAATAATAAGTATTATCTTTTTCACTCCAAGGCGCTATTGCAGCATAAACAGGTAATGTTTTATCTGGTATAACTCTATCTGCAGTAAATTTTTTTAAATAACCAATACCATGACAATCTGGACAGGCACCATATGGGCTGTTAAAGGAAAATAATCTAGGAGAAAGTTCTTCTACAATAGAACCATGTACAGGACAAGCATAATTTTCTGAATATAATTTTTCTCTTTCTAAATTGGGAGGTAAATTTTCTCCTTTTTTGGGAACAACTTCTACTATTGCTAATCCATCACCTCTTTTGAGACAAGTTTGTAAAGAGTCATTTAATCTTTCTTGTATTCCTTCCCTTGCGATTAATCTATCAACTACAACCTCAATATTATGAATTTGATTTTTATCTAATTCAATACTATCAGCTAAATCTCTCACCTCTCCATTAATTCTTACCCTTGCAAAGCCCTCTGCAGCTAGTCCACTTATTAACTTTGTATGAGTTCCTTTCTTCCCTCTTACAACAGGTGCTAACAATTGATACCTAGTACCCTCTGGCAATAGAAGAATTTGATCAACCATTTCATCAATTGTTTGAGGCGCAATTGGAATCCCACAGTGATGACAATGCGGCTCGCCAGCACGACCAAATAGTAATCTTAGATAATCTTGTATCTCTGTTACAGTACCAACTGTTGATCTTGGATTATGACTTGTAGATTTTTGATCAATTGAAATAGCAGGTGATAAGCCCTCAATATTGTCAACGTCTGGTTTATCTACTTGACCCAAAAATTGCCTTGCGTATGCTGAAAGACTCTCAACATATCTTCTTTGACCTTCAGCGAAAATTGTATCGAATGCTAAAGAACTTTTACCACTTCCGCTTACACCCGTAAAAACTATAAATTTATTCCTAGGTAGAGAAAGGTCAATATTTTTTAAATTATGCTGACGAGCTCCTCTAATATTGATTGCATTATCTTCTTCAAAACTATTATTAATTTTAATAACCATGTTTAAATCTATTTATGATTTAAAAAGACCATTATAGTGGAATTTTTTATGTTTTACGCTGCTGCTCTTTCAAGAAGTCTAGAAGCATAATCATTTGCTTCTCCAGAACCTCCACCAATGAGTTCTATTAATTCATGTTTTCTTTGTTGTTTTGTAGTTAATTTTGATATTGAAGTATAAGTTATACCATCAATTACGTTTTTATTAACTTTGAAGTGAGCTAATCCTCCAGCAGCTAAAAAAGGCTGATGTGTAATACATAAAATCTGCTGATTTCTAGCAATTTCTTTTATTAGCTCAACTAAAGAAAATAAAGATTTACCACTTAAACCATTATCAATTTCATCTAAAAAAAAAGTATTTGGCTTTTTCGAAATACTTGATTTAATAGCTAATAAAAATCTTGACATTTCTCCACCAGAGATAACATTTGATAAAGGAGCAAGCTGCTGGTCAGGATTTGCCGAAAACAAAAAGTTTACATTATCAATTCCATAGCCAGAAGGTTTACATTCGGAAAATTGAATTGAAAAATTTGCATTTTCTAATCCTAAATTTCTTAAAATTGAAATTACTGAATCTTGTAAATGTTTAGCAACTTTTTTTCTTTCAGTAGATTGCATAACAAATAAAGAGCTCAACTTGATTTGTAAGTTTTTGATTTGATCTTCGATATTACAAATCTCATTCTCTTGATTATTTTTTAAAAAATATGTCTTTAATTCATCTCGTCTCTGAATTAGTTGTGGTAAATTCATTGAAAAAGTTCTCTCCAAGTTTTTTAAAAAATATAATCTTTCTTGTATTTCTGAAAGATGAGTTTCGTAATTATCTATTTCTTGCATATAAGAATTTAGAGAAAAAATTAAATCTTCAACATCAGTTTGTATATTTGATAACTTTTCTCTAAAATTTTGAATTTTCAGATCTAAATCTGCTGTTCTATTTAAATTTTTTATTGATTGATTAATCAAAAAAGTAACTGATGGTTCATCATGACTAAATTTATTTAGATTATCTAAAGATGATTGAATTGAATTATTTATTTCGAGATTATTTACAAGTTTATTTTGTTGTGACTCTAATTCTAAGATTTCTTCACTGGAATTTAAGTTAGCCTCCTCTAAACTCTTCAACATTTGTTTCATTACTAAGTTTTTTTCTTCTTCTTTCTTAGAAGACAATATTTTTTCATTCAGTAATTCGTTTAAAAGCTGACTTTCCCCCCATAAACTTTTAATCTTTGAACTAATGTCTTTGAAGTCTTGCGAACATAAATCATCAATAATTAATCTCCTCTTATCTTGTGAATCAAATAAAAAACTATCTGATTGACCCGCAAAATCTATCAAAAGTCCTCCAAGTTCTTCCAAAGATTGTTTATTAATAGATAAATTGTTAAGGGTATATTTAGATAAAATTTTATTATTTTTTATATAGGATTTTCTTTTAACTTTAAGTTCTGAGCAACTTGTTTCAAAGCCTTTACTAATTAACCAATTGTTAATTTGATAGGAAGAAGAGAATTTTGCCTCGATAACACAATAATCTTTTCCTGGACGTATTAAATGTTTTAAAGGTATATTAGTTCCACCAAACAATACATTTAAAGAATCTAAAATTAAAGATTTTCCACTACCTGAATCTCCAGTTATGATATTCAAACCTTTTTCGAAATTAATTTCTATAATTTCAATTAAGGCAATGTTTTCTATTTTTAATTGTATTAACATGATAAATCTTCCATATAAAAAAATTAACTTCTTTTTTAAAAAAATAAAGGTTTTTAATATATAAAGTCATGAAAGAAGATTTTACTGATTTTATAGAAGTGTCTGGACTACTAGATTATGATCCAGATACGATTTCTAAAATTTATAAAAAAAATCCAAAAAGACTTTTAAAAAGACTTTGGCAAACACTGATACCTATTTTTGGCTACATATTTTCTGTTGGGTGGGATAAATTAACTGGTAGATTAAAGAATAAAGCGCAAGCAAGATTTAGAGCAAAAGAATTAACAAATTTATTAGTAGAATTAGGACCTGCATTTGTTAAAGCAGGTCAAGCTTTATCTACAAGACCAGATATTATTCCAGGAATTCTTTTGGAAGAATTATCTGAATTGCAAGATCAACTACCTGGATTTAATGGTGATAAAGCGATGGAGTTGATAGAAGAAGATTTGGGATCCAAAATAGATGAAATTTTTTTAGAGATTGATAAAGAGCCAATTTCTGCTGCTTCTCTAGGCCAAGTTCATAAAGCTAAATTAAAGAATAAAAAAGTAGTTGCTGTTAAAGTCCAAAGACCAGGTTTAAGAGAACAAATAACCTTAGACCTTTACATAGTAAGAAATATTGCTTATTGGCTAAAAAACAATATTGGATTGATAAGAAGCGATCTCGTAGCATTAATTGATGAATTAGGCAAAAGAGTTTTTGAAGAGATGGATTACTTAAACGAAGCTGAAAATGCAGAAAAATTCAGGAATATGCATAAACATAACGAAATGATTGCCGTACCAAAAATTTATAAAGAAATAACATCAAGAAGAGTATTAACAATGGAATGGATCGACGGCACGAAATTAACTAATTTAGAAGATGTAAAAAAATTAGGAATCGACCCTGACAAGATGATCGAGATAGGAGTGCAGTGCAGTTTAGAACAACTTTTAGAACATGGCTTTTTTCATGCTGACCCACATCCAGGAAATTTATTAGCCTTAAGTGATGGCAGATTATGTTATCTAGATTTTGGAATGATGAGCGAAGTTTCAAGAAACTCTAGGTCCGGCTTAATACAAGCAGTTGTACATTTAGTAAATAAAAACTTTGATAAATTATCCCAAGACTTTGTAAAATTAGGATTTTTGTCAGAAGAAGTTAATCTTGAACCCATAGTTCCAGCATTTCAAGATGTTTTTATTAATGCCGTTGAACAAGGTGTTTCAAAAATGGATTTTAAAAGCGTCACAGACGATATGTCTGGCGTTATGTATAAATTCCCTTTCAGACTACCTCCTTATTATGCACTAATAATTAGGTCATTACTGACATTAGAGGGAATTGCTTTAAGCGTAGATCCGAATTTTAAAATATTAGGTGCAGCTTATCCATATTTTGCCAGAAGATTGATGGAAGATCCTGATCCACAATTAAGAGAAAGTTTGAAAGAAATGCTTTTCGATAATAAAAAATTTAAGTGGGATCGCTTAGAAGATCTTCTTTCTAACGCAGCAAAACAAACAAACATCGATTTGGAAAAGCTTTTAGATGAAGTAATAAATCTTCTCTTTTCTCCAAAAGGAGGATTCCTTAGAAATGAAATAATTGAAAGTTTAACAAATCAAATAGATTTGCTTAGTCTAAAAATATTGAAGAATTTAAATAACTACCTTCCAAGCTCAATCAAATTAAATACAACTAATGAAAACAACAACTTAAGTGAATTTATAATTTATATAGAGCCATTACGAAACTTTTTAGAAATTTTACAAAAAGTACCTGGTTACTCTATTGATATTTTTATTAAAAGAATTCCTAGACTTATAAATGAGCCATATACAAAAGAAATGAGTATGAAAATTGCAAAAAAAGTTACAGAAAAAGGAATGATTAGACTTGTAAAAATTGCCGCTGGTGTAAATATCTAAGATGAAATTTAATGAATATTTTATAATAAAAATATTTTTTATTTTTATAAGTTCACAGTTACTTTTTAATGTTTCAAAAGCCAATTCTGCAGATGAAATTAAAATTGTATACAGCATATTTTCAAGAACTATTAAAGTGAATTCATTAAAAAATTTTGCTGAAGAAGGTAATTCAACAAACAAATTAAAAAGAATTTTAAATGCAACTGGATCTTCCGATGAAGAAATCAGATCAGTGTTGAATAAAGATTTTGAAGTCCCGATTACAATTGCAAGCAAATTAGTATATTCTGAGATTGGAAATGTTTTTTTAACAAGACTTTCATCTATTATTCATCCTACTAGAGCTAATGATGAAAAAACTGGTATGTTAGCCCTCAGAGCGAGTGTAATTCAAGGAATTAAAATAGGAAATGGGAAAATAAATTTAATAAATTTCTTTGAAGGATATCCAACTAAAACTGTTATTCTAGATGTCAATGCTTTAAGCAAAATTATGAATAAAGTAGAATCAATTTCAGAATTATTAGACTTTTTTACAAATTCTCCTTTAGAAAAAATTAAAACAAATTAAACAAACATGTTGTTAGTAAATAAAATCAAAAACAAACTAGGTATTAATTACAGAAAAAAAAGATGGCCGGGTCTAATCGAAGCTTACAAACAATATCTGCCGGTTACACAAAAAACTCCTATCATTTCTCTCAATGAAGGAAATACTCCACTAATTCTTAGTGAGTCAATTAGCAATTTAATCGGTAATGGGACAAAGGTTTTTTTAAAATATGATGGTCTAAATCCTACTGGCTCTTTTAAAGATCGTGGAATGACTATGGCTATAAGCAAAGCAAAAGAAGAAGGCCGTGATGCTGTAATTTGTGCAAGTACTGGGAATACTTCTGCTGCTGCTGCTGCATACGCTTCTAGAGGAGGATTAAAACCTTATGTTTTAATACCAGAAGGATATGTTGCACAAGGAAAACTTGCACAAGCTTTGATGTATGGAGCTGAAATAATATCTATTAATGGAAATTTTGATAAAGCTCTTGAGATTGTTAGAGATTTATCCTCAGAATATCCTATAGAGCTAGTTAATTCTGTTAATCCATACAGAATACAAGGCCAAAAGACAGCAGCTTTTGAAATTATTGACGACCTAGGTATTGCCCCGGATTGGCTATGTATTCCCATGGGCAATGCAGGAAATATAACTGCTTATTGGATGGGTTTTAAGGAATATTCAAAAATTAAAAAACCTTTAAAATTACCAATCATGATGGGTTTTCAATCTGAGGGCTCTGCTCCATTAGTTGAAAATATAATAGTTAAAAATCCAGAAACAATTGCAACAGCAATAAGAATTGGGAATCCTGTGAATAGAGAAAAAGCAAAAAAGGTTAAAAAAGAGAGTAAAGGAGACTTTCAATCAGTTACAGACGATGAAATAATCACTGCTTATAAAATTTTGGCCAAAGAAGGTGTCTTTTGTGAACCTGCCAGTGCAGCATCAGTTGCTGGACTGATTAAAAATAAAAATAGAATTCAAAAAGAATCTACTATTGTGTGTGTTCTAACTGGCAACGGTTTGAAAGACCCTGATTGCGCTATTGAAAATAATGATGCTATTTTCAGGAAAAATATTGAACCTTCGTTAAAAAATATTACCAAAATATTAGGATATTAAAATCCAAAAAAATTAGTGTCTGTGGAAACCAATTAAAACTAAATCTATTTTGTTGAAAAACAAACCAAAAACAATTAAGTTTGTTTAATACTTCTATATATATTCAGCCAAAAAAATTTTACTTAACAATTAAGAAATTTTTTCCACTTTGTTTAATCTTCGAAAAATAAGTCAGCTAAAGTTTTAAGTCAAGAATTCCACAGTTTCCACAAAAACTACTACTACTAATTAATTATCTCTTTATTTTTTTTTATATTAGAAAAAGATAATTTAAAAGTTTATTGAATTTAATTTACGAAAAAAGTATATTGTGAATGTAAAAAAAGTTCCAAATCCAGATGGAGATTATTTGTAATCAAAATGAGTTAAATAGCGCTATACAGTTAGTAAGCAAAGCAGTTGCTTCACGTCCAACACATCCAATTCTTGCAAATATACTTTTAACAGCTGACCAAGGAACAAACAAGATTAGTTTGACAGGATTTGATTTAAATTTAGGAATTCAAACTTCTTTCGATGCAACTGTTAAAAATAGTGGAGCTATTACCATCCCCTCGAAACTGTTATCAGAAATAGTTAACAAATTACCTAATGAAACGCCTGTTTCTTTAGAAGTAGATGAGAATTCAGACAATATTTTGATAAAAAGTGATAGAGGTTCTTTTAATCTTAAAGGTATACCTTCTGATGATTATCCAAATTTACCATTTGTTGAAAGTGGTACTTCATTAAATATTGATCCTAGTTCTTTTTTAAAGGCTCTAAAAACTACCATTTTTGCAAGCAGTAATGATGATTCTAAACAATTACTTACCGGTGTTAATTTTACTTTTAAACAAAATTATTTAGAATCTGCTTCTACAGACGGACATAGATTGGCAGTTGCATTAACTGGTAACGAGGAAAATATTAAAAATAAAGATAATTTACTTTCAAATGAAAATGATTTATCCGTAACTATTCCAACCAGATCATTAAGAGAAATTGAAAAATTAGTAACTTTGAGAAGCTCAGAAAATTCAATAAAGCTTTTTTATGATAAAGGCCAGGTAGTTTTTATTTCTTCTAATCAAATAATTACAACAAGAACACTCGAAGGTACTTATCCGAATTATTCGCAATTAATTCCTGATACTTTTTCTAAGATTTTTAATTTCAATACAAAAAAATTAATTGACGCATTAGAAAGAATTGCTGTTTTAGCTGATCAGCAGAGTAGTGTTGTAAAAATAAAATTGGATAATACAGATTTAGCTTCAATAAGTGCAGATGCTCAAGATATAGGAAATGCAAAGGAATCAATACCTGTTTCTTACTCTGGAGAAGATTTTGATATTGCATTTAACGTTAGATATCTTTTAGAAGGTTTAAAAGTTATTGCTTCTGAAAATGTACTTTTAAAGTGTAATCTTTCAACTACACCCGCTATTTTTGTCCCAGAAGATAATCTTAATTCTTTTACTTACCTAGTTATGCCTGTTCAGGTTCGTTCTTAACTTGAGATTACCGAAAGAAATTTTATTAAGTGACTTAATAAATTACACTGTGAAGGGTAATATGGTTCTTAATTATGGAAATGGAGAAAATGTTTGGATGCATCCTCCAGTTCATCGAATTTTAGGTTGGTATTCTCGTCCTTCAAATTTTGATCTAAAACGAAATGTTTGGCGATTAAATCAAATTAGTCAAATAATAGATAATGAAATTTATGTTAAGGGTGATCCAGCGATTTCTGATTTAGCAACTTTAAATAGGTTCCCAACCTTACTAGAAGCTAATCTGATAAATATAAATGGATCAAAAATAGGAGTTATTGCAGATTTTTTATTCGAAATTAAAACTGGTAAAATTAAATATTATTTGGTTTCTCGATCAAATCCTAAGATTCCAGGGTCTAGTAGATGGAAATTAAACATTGAAAATATTAATGATCAACAACCTGGTTTAGTATTTTGTGAAAGCAATTCTTTAGATGATTTAACTTTAATAAAATCAAGTATTAAAAATGAATTTTTACAAAAAGGAAAAAAAATATTTGATAGATTTGATGACATGAAAAACATAGCATCAAATAGATTAGAGGATTGGCTTGAAGAAGATGAAGATATAAACCAAAACTTAGATTTTACACAAAAAAGTTTTTATAATGATGATATACCAACAAGATCTTTTAGTGATAAAAAAGAAGATGACCCTTGGATATAAAGAATGATCAATCCAAAAGATAATGATCTTGCTGATCTAAATAAGGTACTTAAAGTTGAAAATTTAACAATTAATGATTACGAAGAAATTTGTAAAAGATTAAAGAGAAAACCAAACAGAACGGAACTAGGAATGTTTGGCGTGATGTGGTCAGAGCATTGTTGTTATCGAAATTCAAAACCTTTATTATCTGAATTTCCCACTAAAGGAAAAAATATTTTGGTTGGCCCCGGAGAAAATGCTGGTGTTATTGATGTTGGTAATAATCAAAAACTTGTTTTTAAAATAGAAAGTCATAATCATCCCTCTGCAATTGAACCTTTTCAAGGAGCTGCAACAGGTGTAGGAGGAATATTAAGAGATATTTTTACAATGGGAGCAAGGCCAATTGCAGTATTAAATTCATTGAGATTTGGAAATCTTGATAAAACATCAAATGTTGATTTACTTCGAGGAGTTGTTTCAGGTATTGCACATTATGGAAATTGTGTAGGTGTTCCTACTGTGGGAGGTGAAATTGACTTCGATGATAGTTATTCTGGAAATCCTTTAGTTAATGTTATGGCTTTAGGACTGTTAGAGACTAATGAAATTGTTTGTTCTGGAGCTAAAGAGGTAGGATCACCAGTACTATATGTTGGGAATACGACTGGTCGAGATGGTGTTGGTGGTGCAAGTTTTGCAAGTTCAGAATTAACTACTACTTCTTTAGATGACAGACCTGCTGTTCAAGTAGGTGATCCATTTGTTGAAAAAAGTCTTATAGAAGCCTGTTTAGACGCTTTTAAGACGGGAGATGTAATTGCAGCTCAAGATATGGGCGCAGCAGGTTTAACATGTAGCAGTGCAGAAATGGCTGCAAATGGAAATTTAGGTATATCAATTGATCTAGATTTGGTTCCTTCCAGAGAAGATAATATGTCTTCATACCAATATTTATTATCAGAATCGCAAGAGAGGATGTTGTTTGTGGTAAAGCAAGAAAAAATAAATTTCCTTATAGAAAAATTTAATAAATGGGGATTAAATGCCAATGTAATTGGTGAAGTAATAGAGTCTAATGAAGTAATTATTTCTCATAAAGGTAAGATTGTCGCCCGAGTCCCTACCTCTGCTTTATCTGATGATACTCCTGTTAATTTTCATAATGTAATTAAGAACCCACCTGATTATTTATTAAAGAAATGGGAATGGAAGGAAAATAGCTTACCCGAAATTAATGAGCAAAAAATATTTTCTTTGAAGGAAAATAAGACTTTTTCTTATTCACAAATAATTTTGCAACTTCTCTCTAATCCCTCAATAGCTTCTAAAAGATGGATTTATAAACAATATGATTCTCAAGTTCAGGCAAATACTGTTTTTAAACCTGGAGAATCAGATGCAGCTGTTATAAGACTAAGAGAACAAACCGAAAAAGATAAAAATAAAGTATTTTCAGGTGTTGCTGCTTCAGTTGATTGTAATAGTAGATGGGTTTCTCTTGATCCTTTTAGAGGAACTATTGCTGCAGTTGCAGAATCTGCCAGAAACGTTAGTTGTGTTGGTGCTGAACCAGTAGCAATTACAAATAATCTGAATTTTTGTTCTCCTGAGAACGAAATAGGATATTGGCAACTTTCATCTTCATGTAAGGGAATTTCTGAAGCCTGTAAAGCTTTAGAAACTCCAGTTACAGGAGGTAATGTTTCTTTATACAATGAATCAAAAAATAAAGATCATAAAATTACTCCTATTAATCCTACTCCAGTAATTGGAATGGTTGGGAAGATGGCTAATGTTGAGCAAGCTATAAATAGTGAATGGAAAAATATTGATGATCAAATCTGGCTAATTGGCTCTTATAAATCGGAAATAACAATTGCAGCTAGTTCTTATTTGGAATATTTTCATGGAAAAATTACAGGACGTCCTCCAAAAATAGACTTGCTAGATGAAAAGTTTTGCCAGAGTTTTTTAAGAAATGCTATTTTAAAAAGCTTTGTTGTTTCTTCTCACGATATTAGCGATGGGGGTTTAGCGATAGCCTTAGCAGAGTGTTGTATTTCGTCTGTAAAAGGTGCAAATATAGAATTAGATAATGATCTTAATAGAGAAGATAATTTATTGTTTGCAGAAGGTGGCTCTAGAATTATTTTTTCAATAGATAAAATGAAAGAAAAAGAATGGCTTAATTATTTAAAAAACAGTCAAATAAATTCTCAATCAAGTGTCTATATAAAAAAAATAGGAAATGTCTCGAGTGAGACTCTTAAGATAACAATTCAAGATAAAAACATCTGCAATATTAGGGTTGAGGAATTAACCGAAAAATTTAATAATAGTATTTCAGATTACTTTTAAACATGTATAACATTTTTCAACTATTAAAATTTTCACGAAATTAAATTATGTGCGGAATAGTTGGAATCGTTTCATCTGATGATGTGAATCAACAAATTTACGATAGTCTTTTGCTTCTACAACATAGAGGCCAAGATTCAACAGGTATAGCTACAATGGAAAATACTATGTTTCATATTCATAAGGCCAAAGGTCAGGTTAATACTGCTTATAGAACAAGAAATATGAGAAATTTAATAGGTAAAATTGGTTTGGGTCATGTTAGGTATGCTACAAAGGGATCAGCAGAAAGTGTAGAGGAAGCCCAGCCTTTTTATGTTAATGCTCCTTATGGAATTGTTTTGATACATAACGGCAATTTGACTAATACCAGAGATTTAGAAAAACAATTATTCAACATTGATAAGCGGCATACAAATTCTTCAAGCGATACTGAAATGCTATTAAACGTACTTGCTACAGAATTGCAAGAACAAACTCATAATCAAGAATTAGAACCTGATATTATTTTTGATGCTGTCAAATCTTTACATAGAAGAATTCAGGGATCTTATGCCTCAATTGCATTGATTTCAGGGCATGGTTTACTAGCATTTAGAGATCCTTTCGGTATTAGACCTTTAGTTATAGGAAAAAGAATTTCATCAAAGACAAAAAAAGAAGAGTGGATGGTTGCTAGTGAATCTTTAGTTCTTGAGAATAACGATTATCAGGTTGTTAGAGATGTAGATCCTGGAGAAGCTATTTTTATAAATATTAATGGCGAGTTTTTTTCTAAGCAATGTTCTGCCAATCCAATACTATGCCCCTGCGCTTTTGAATATGTTTATTTAGCTAGGCCAGATTCAATTATGAATGGAATTTCCGTTTATCAAGCTCGTTTAAAAATGGGAGATTATTTGTCTGAAACAATAAAAGAAACAATTCATTCTGGAGATGTTGATGTTGTAATGCCTATTCCTGATTCTTCACGTCCTGCTGCTATGCAAGTTGCAAGACAGTTAGGAATAGAATACAGGGAAGGTTTTTTTAAAAATAGATATGTTGGTAGAACATTTATAATGCCTGGTCAACAGAAACGTAAGAAATCCGTTAGACAAAAGCTAAATGCTATGAGTACAGAGTTTAAAAATAAAAATGTACTGATTGTTGATGACTCAATTGTAAGAGGTACCACTTCAAAAGAAATTGTTCAGATGGCTAAAGATGCAGGAGCAAATAAAGTTTTTTTTACATCTGCAGCACCTCCTGTTCGCTTTCCTCATGTTTATGGAATTAATATGCCTAATAGAGATGAATTAATTGCTCACGATAGAACAATTGTTGAAATTGCTGATCAACTGGAAATTGACAAACTCGTTTATCAAAGTGTTGCAAATTTACGTAAATCTATAATATCTGATACTCATATTGAAGATTTGGAGATGAGCTGTTTTACTGGTTCTTATGTAACAGGTACAGTAAATCAAGAGTACCTAAATTGGGTTGAAAATGAATATAAATCTTAGTCTAGAAAGTTTTGTAGTCGGAAACAATTTTCAAGATGTTCACTTTTTTCTAATTTTAAAAAGTCAATTAAAAAATTTGTTTTATTAGATTTGAAATTTAATTTATCGAAGTCTAACCTGGCAGATTTGTTTTTATTAGTTTCAATATCAAGGAAGTGTTTACTTGGTGAAATTTTGAAGAAATAATCGTTTTTAAGTTGAGTTTTTTCATTTAAATATCCCAAACTGTATTCATTTGCGTAATAAATTTCATTACTATTTATACAAAAGATTTTTCCTTGCTTAGAAACTAAATATATATTTTCCCCATTTTGAAACGTACAACAAGAAACAATCATTTCAGAAGGTAAAAGTTTTACAAGAATTAATCCTTGAGACTGCTTAGTAGTCGGTGTTAAAAATTTGTTTGATAAATTAAATTTAAAAATTCTTCCTATTGAGGTTAATATTATTAAATCTTTTTCTTCACTAGAAATAAATGATTCAATTGTCTTAATATTATATTTTAATTTTGTTATTGCGAAGGATCTATTACTTTTAATCATATCTTCATCAAATAAAACTTTCTTAAATCTTCCGTCTGAATTTAAGATACATAAATAATTTGTACTTCCTTTTTTAATTGAATGAAAATTTATTATTTCATTTGGATCAATATTTCCAAGGACTTTATTATCTAATTTGTAGTCATGATTAATATTAGATTCCCAATCAATATGAAAAACCTTTCCTGTAAGCGTGACTCCAATTATTTTTATATCTTTATCGATATTACAAATAAATTTTTGAATATTTTTATTATCTATTAGTTTATTAACATCCTCAAATGATTTCTTATAATTATTTAATATCATTTTCCTTAAATATAATCTATTATCTATGTAAATTTTAGTTTTTTTATTTATAAAGTCTTCTAATATATGTTTATTAATTGTTTCTAATTCTTCATTTTGATCAATATTTTTAAGTAGTTTTGTTTTTCTTTTAACGTTATATTTTTTCTTTAATATTAATAGTTCTTCTATCAGTAATTTAAGCAATAATTTTCTTTTATTTAATAAATTTTGAAAATCATCTTTCTTTGTTTGCAATTTTTTTATATCATCGTTTATTTGATTTTTTTCTAGATTTGTTAATTTTTTTAGTGGCATATCCAAAACAGCATTTGCTTGTTTTTCACTTAAATAAAAACTATCAATTAATTTAGATTTGGCTTCTACAGTATTTTTTGAATCTTCAATAATCTCGATAATTTTTTTTATATCTTTTGTTGCTTTAGATAAACCTTCTAACATTTCTAGTTTTTCAAGTGTGTTTTTTAGAAAATAATTAGTTCTTTTTCTAATTGTCTCTTCTCGAAATTCAAGAAAATAGGTGAGATATTGTTTTAAGTTTAGTTGGACAGGTTTACCTTTAATTAAAGCTAAAAATATTGCACCAAAGTTTGTTTGAAGAGTTGTTTTTTTATATAAATTAGAAATTACAAGTTCAGTATTAGAATCTTTTTTTAACTCTATTACAATTCTCATTCCATCCCTATCGCTTTCATCTCTAATGTCAGAGATACCATTAATTTTGCTTGAATTAACAAGTTCTGCTAGTTTTTCTATCCAAGATGCTTTGCTGACTTGATAAGGTAGTTCTGTGATTATTAATGCATTTCTTTTATGTTTACCTTTACCTAAATTTATTTCTTCTGTATTTATCACTCCCCTTATTGTTATTGACCCTTTTCCTGTTTCGTAAACTTCTTCAATTGTTTGACTATAAATCAATTCTCCACCTGTAGGAAAATCAGGTCCTTTAATAATAGTAGAAAGTTTTTTATTAGTTACATCTTTATTTTCTATTAAAAAAATTAAACCATCGACTATTTCACCAAGGTTATGTGGGGGAATATTTGTTGCCATTCCAACAGCAATACCTGAAGAGCCATTTAATAATAAAAATGGAAGCTGGGCTGGAAGAACCTCTGGTTCTTTTTGCGACCCGTCAAAATTATTTGTGAAATTTACTGTTTCTGATCCAATTTCTTCTAGAAAACCTTTATGAGCTATTGGAGCTAATCTCGTCTCTGTATACCTCATTGCTGCTGGTGGATCATTATCTACAGATCCAAAATTTCCATGTCCATCTAAAGTTGGATACTTAGTTGAAAAATCTTGCACTAGTCTAACTAATGCATCATATACTGCTTGATCCCCATGAGGATGGTACTTTCCAAGTACATCTCCAACAACTCTCGCACACTTTCTAAATGGTCTATCCGGGGTTAAACCTAGTTCGTACATAGCAAACAGTATTCTTCTCTGCACGGGCTTAAGTCCATCTCTTGCATCGGGTAGAGCACGACCAACTATTACACTCATTGCATACTCCAAATAAGAACGTTGCATTTCTTCTTGGAGAGATATAGATGTAAATTTTTTCTTATCCATCAGAGCGTAAAATTAATATGGATTAACTAAATTAAGATTAATGGCTAAACAAATATTTACCAGTATTCAAAATGTAGAAGATGTATTTATTTTGGATTTTGCCAAAATCACATCTGTTTGAAGTTGATCATTCTGCAAAAGAATTTCTGTTGAACGTTGTAATTTTCCCCCCCACAACTGTTCTTTTCTATAATCATAGTTAACATATCTAGGATCTTTAATTAACGCTTTTTTTGCAAGTTCAACAGCTAATTTAATATCTTTTACTCTTAAACAAGAAGCAAGTCCTAGTAATGGCTCTGCGTTGTCTTCAATTGAGATTGCTTTTTCAAAAAGTTCTATAGATAAATTGATATTATTTTTCTCAAAATAAGCTAACCCTTGATTATTTATTGCTTGCCAGAAATTAGGTTTAATTTCTACAGATTTGTCAAATATTTTTATAGCTTCAGAGTATTTTTCTTCCATTAACAAAATATTTCCTAATTGAAAAATAGCTTTATGGTTATTTGGTTCAATCCTTAATCCAGCTTCTAAAGCAGTCTTTGCATTTTTTAATTGTGAAATATTAAAATAAACATTACTTTTAGCAAAGTATATTTTACTAATATTTGAATTTAATTTTTGCGCTTTATTTAGAGAAATTAATGCTTCTTTGTATAGGTTGTTAATTATCTGCGCTTCAGCCAAAATTATCAATATTTTTTCGTCTGTTTTATTCATTTTTGCAGCTAATTTTGCTAGGTTAAGACTCTCTTTGTATTGCCCAAAATATAAAAGTTGAGAAGCATATTTGCTAATAGATAAACTTTCATTTTGTATATTTTTAATTGTTGGTAAATAATAATAGGGCACTAATGATTTAACTTGATCAATTTTGAAAAAGTAAAAACTTACTAAAGAGACACATATTATCTTTCTAAAAATTTTTTGCATATTATTTATTGATTTCTAAGATTTGCTTTTATGTTTCTTCTCCACATCCATGGTTTAATTCTTCTTAAAGTCGATCCTTGTAGTTTTTTTTCCCAAGTTTTGTCATCCCAACTTAATGAATCATTATTGAGATTTTTAATCCATTCTTTTGGACTAGTTTCAAAAGTATCGTTGAATGGTACTGATTTATTCCAAGGGCATATATCTTGACAAATATCACATCCTGCAACCCATCCATTTAAATTTTCTTTTATCTTTTTTGGAATAGTTTTTTTTCTACTTTCTATTGTGTGATAAGCAATACATCGATTTGATTGTATTACGAAGGGTTCTACTATTGCCTCTGTGGGACAATGTTCAATACATTTATCACATTTACCACAAAGTGATTTATGTGGTTTATCTGGTACAAGATCTTTCGTAAGAATCATAAAACCTAAAGTAAACCATGAACCATGTATTTTATTTATTAAATTGCTATTTTTACCTATCCAACCTAGACCTGATTCTTCAGCCCATGCTTTTTCAAGAAGAGGAGATGTATCAACGCATATTTTCCATCTGCAATCTGGAATTTCTTGGTTAATCCATCTGCCAATATTTTTTAATTTTTTGTGAATTACTTTATGATAATCTTCTCCTTGACCAAATTTTCCTACCTTGAAGATTTTGTTTTTGTTATGGTTCTGTGAATTAATGTAGGTAAATCCTACGCTTAAAACACTTTTTGCTCCTTCAAGAAGTGAGCCTATGTTTTTTCTTCTTTCTGCTTCCATCCATTTCATTTCACCATGAAGGTTGTTCGATAACCACCTGTTTAATGCATTGGTTCTTAAATTTAAGCGTGAACTTCCTGGTATTGATGCAATACCAGATATTGTAAAACCTTCGTTAATTGCTCTTTCTTTTAATTTTTTACTTATTTCTTTTTTTTCTTGAAGAGTATTGCTCATACCTTTATTATGTATAGCATTTCTCATAAAAGTAATTTTCAGGGCAGAAACTAATAAATATTTTAAATTTATTAAAAAAAAACATATCCTAACTAAGTAAAAACAGTTAAATTATAAGTAAAGTTAATTTAGTTAAAACGTTATTTTGGTTGAATCTAATCAAAATCAAGATTCGAATCTAGGATCTAGGCTCCAACAAGATCTAAAAAATGATCTTATTGCTGGATTATTGGTTGTTATACCTTTAGCAACAACTATCTGGTTGTCATCGTTAGTTAGTAAGTTTGTTTTAACATTAGTTACTTCTGTTCCTAAGCAGTTAAATCCTTTTATTACTTTAAATCCTTTATTACAAGATTTAATTAATCTTACTTTGGGTTTAACTGTACCTTTATTGGCTATTTTGCTTATCGGCTTAATGGCGAGAAACTTCGTTGGAAGATGGTTACTTGAATTTGGAGAAGGTACTTTATCAAAAATACCTATAGCAGGTGCAGTTTATAAAACTCTTAAACAATTGCTAGAAACGTTTTTAAGTAATAAATCTAATCGATTTAGAAGAGTTGTTTTAGTTGAATATCCACGTGAGGGTTTATATAGCATAGGTTTTGTAACTGGTGATGTTGGTCCCTCTTTGCAGCCAGAATTAGAAAAAAAGTTGCTTAGTGTTTTCATACCTACAGCACCAAATCCAACCACTGGATGGTACACATTAGTTCCTGAGTCCTCTGTTAAGGATTTGGATATTTCTGTTGAAGATGCTTTTAGAACCATAATTTCTGCTGGAATAGTTAATCCTGATGAAAAAAATAATACTAGTAACCCAACATTTTCAAAATTATTTTCTCAACTACGAGCTTCTACTAATACTTCTTCTTAATTGATGCGCAATAAATCCCTCTCTAGAGAATTATCTTTAATTTCTTTAGGTCTTATAAAAGATAATGCCGATATCAATTTAAATAAATTTCAGATAGAAGAGATTTTTGAATCTGCTTTAGAATCTTTAATTAATCATTGCAGAGATGAATTGGATAATTGTGAATCAGACTTAGAAAATGCATCACAAAAAATATTAGATAGTGAGTTGCAAGAAGGGGGAGATTCTTCTTTTTCAAATGTTAGAGACGAGTTAAAAAAATCTTTAAAAAAAATTGAAACTGTAATGAATACACTTTCTGTAACTTTAGATTTTCCAAGATTAATTGTATCAAGTGGACAAATTGATATTAGAGATGATGTGAATCAGAGGATTAGTTACATTATTAATAACATTACAATTATTGATTCTGATATCGATCAAGCAATGGAAGGATGGAAATTAAAAAGATTACCAAGAATTGATCGAGATATTTTGCGATTAGCTTATGTGGATATAAATTTTCTGGACACACCGGTTGCTGTTACTTGTGATGAGGCAGTCAATCTTGCAAATAAATATAGTGATATTCAAGGCAGAAAATTTATTAATGGAGTTTTAAGGAGATTACAAACGGTAAAATTGCAATGATTATTTGATATAAATAAATAATAATTTAAAATTTTACTGAACTAAGAATCATAAATATCAATGACTGAAACTAATAATGCTTCTGATAATTCTCGAGAGTGGGCAGCGCAAGCTTACGCACTTTTAAAAAAAAGACAAGCAGAAGAAAAACAAGATTTACAAAAACAAGCAGAAGAAAAGCAAGATTTGCAAAAACAAGCAGAAGAAAAGCAAGATTTGCAAAAACAAGCAGAAGAAAAGCAAGGTTTGATTGATAGGGTTAGTAAAGAAAATATTCCTGGACAACTTAAAACTTTCGATGAAGCAGAATTAGGAGAATTTGATGATAATTTTACTTGGTCAGCAATGGTCCTTGCTGCTCAAGGAAAAAAAATAAATCAAATATCTATAGATGAAATTGATTGGTTAACAAAATTAAGAAGAGGATTAGAAGAAACTCGAAAAGGTTTTGTTACTGAATTATTGGATAAATTAGGAGATGATCCCCTTACCCCAGAATCTCTTGATGATTTAGAGACCCTTCTACTAAGAGCCGATGTGGGTATTGATTCGACTGATAAAGTTATAAGTTCACTTAGAAAAAAATTAAATGAAGAAGTTGTAGGTGGTGAAGCAGGAATAAATTTCTTGAAGAAGGAATTAAAATCAATAATTGATAAACCAATAAAAAATTCAGGTACTGATCTTTTAGTGCCCAAAAAAGGCAAGTTAAATGTTTGGTTACTAGTTGGAGTTAATGGAGTTGGTAAAACTACAACCTTAGGTAAATTAGCCTATTTGTCATCAAGGAGTAATTATAAAACTTTGATTGCTGCTGCTGACACTTTTAGAGCTGCTGCTGTAGAACAATTAAAAATATGGGGTGAGAGAAGTAATGTTGATGTTATATCTAATCAATCAAAAAATGCTGATCCAGCAGCTGTAGTGTTTGATGCAATTAATTCTGCAAAAAAAAGAAATGTTGACTTATTATTAGTAGATACAGCAGGTAGATTACAAACTAAAAATAATCTGATGGATGAATTAGCAAAAATAAAAAAAATTATTGATAAAAAAGTTCCAGATGCAAGCATTGAATCATTGTTAGTTTTAGATGCGAGTCAAGGACAAAATGGTTTAAACCAAGCAAAAAGTTTTGCCAAATCGGCAAATTTAAGTGGAGCAATTATAACAAAACTAGATGGTACTTCTAGAGGAGGCGTCTCTTTAGCTGTCTCTGAAGAAGTTAATTTGCCTATAAGATTTATTGGAGCAGGAGAGGGCATAAAAGATTTGAGACCTTTTAATAGTTATGAATTTGTCGAAGCAATGCTCGCAGATAAATAAATATTAATTAAATTTTTTTAAAAATTTAAATTTAATGTTAAAACATATCTAAGTATTTAATTTGTTGTGAAAAATAATCAAAAAGAAAAATTATTTTCAAACAAATTTATTCAAAAATTTTTTGATAATCAATCAACAGTATCACTAAAAAATAAATATAAATTTTCTGAAATTGCATCTTCACTAGCTTATTATTTAAAATCTTTTTCTAATATTAATAAACTCTTAGATTATGTATGCCTAATTTTTAAACATATTTTTGATGAAAAAATAATTTTAATTGTTCCTTTAAGTTATGAGGGAGAAATATGGCATCAAAATACAAAAGTTTCAGCTAATAATGAATGTTTAAAAATTAAAGAACAAATTTATATTTTTTTTAATCAATTTAATTTTTCAAAAAATTTCAAAATAAAAGAAATCCAAATTTTCGAAGATGCTTTAAAAAATAATTTTAAAGAATTTACTATCGAAACAGAAAAAGTATTATCTAGAGGTAAATGTAGAGGATTTATTTATATTTTTAGCAAAGGTTCTTGCCATGAATCCATTACTAATGATTATATTTTTAATTTTATAAAAAATTGTCTTGCTGTTGGACTAGAAAACTACTTTTTAATAAAAACAAATAAAGAGCATGACAAGGTAGATAGAGAAATTTCAACTGGAGCAGAAATACAATCTCAATTACTTCCAGATTATTGTCCAATTATTTATGGTGTAGACCTTGCTGCACATTGTAGACCTGCTCTTCAGCTTGGCGGAGATTATTATGATTTTATGTGTTTAAAGACGAATATTTCAGAAAAAAGAAAAGAAAAAGCCAGATGGGCTCTAGTGATCGGTGATGTTATGGGTAAAGGGATTCCAGCGGGTCTTTTAATGACTATGTTACGGGGTATGTTACGTGCAGAGGTTCTTACAGGTTTACCTCCTCATAGAATTTTGCATGATTTAAATCAATTAGCGATTAATGATTTAGATCAATCACATAGATTTGTGACATTATTCTATTCAGATTATGATCCTAGAACGAGAAAATTGAGATTTGCTAATGCAGCCCATAATCCTCCTCTCCTCTGGAAAAGTTCAGATCAGAAAATTATAAAATTAGATGCAGATGGACTTGTGCTTGGATTGCAAAAAAATGCGGAATATAATTGTGGCGAAATCAAGTTAGATCAAAATGATTTAGTACTTTATTATACTGATGGAGTAATAGATACCACTAATTCTTCAGGTGAAAGGTTTGATGAACAAAGGTTAATTAATATTCTTATAAAATTATGTAAGCAATCTTGTAGTTCTCAAGAAATTTTAAATAAAATATTTAAAAATCTAGACGACTTTACAGGACAGAATAGACATTTGGAAGATGATGCAACTATGGTAATTTTTCAAGTAAAATAGATTTTTTTGTCACTTATAAAAAAAAATGCTTTATTAGATATATCTAAAGTTATTAATTGATATGGCAAAAGTTTGGAGTAAAAGATTTGATAATACATTAAACCCTTTCATTGAAAAATTTAATGCTTCCATTGGTTTTGACAGAAAGCTAATTTTAGAAGATCTAGATTGTTCGATGGCTCATGCAAAAATGCTTGGCAAAACTCAAGTATTAACATCTTCTGAAACTCAGCAGATTATTAATGGTCTTGAGCTAATTAAAGTTGAGTTTTTGGAAGGTAAATTTGTGCCTGGTCCGCCTTCTGAGGATATTCATTATTGTATTGAAGAAAAATTAATCAGTTTAATTGGTGAAACTGGAAAAAAATTACATACAGGCAGAAGTAGAAATGACCAAGTAGGTACAGATATAAGATTGTGGCTAAGAAAAGAAATTGATAACCTTGATAGGTTAATAAATGATTTGCAAAAATCCATCTTTAAACTTGCTAAATCTAATATTTACACATTAATTCCTGGCTATACACATATGCAAAGAGCACAGCCATTATCTCTAGCCCATCATTTATTGGCTTATTTAGAAATGTTCCAAAGAGATCGAGAACGGTTCCAAGAAGTGAGATCAAGAGTTAATACTTCTCCATTAGGAGCTGCTGCATTAGCCGGCACAAAAATAAAAATAGATAGGAACTTCACAGCTGCAGAACTAGGTTTCGAAAAAATTTATAAGAATAGTATTGATGCAGTAAGTGATAGAGATTTTTGTATAGAGTTTGTTTCTGCCTCTGCTTTAGCAATGTCTCATTTGAGTAAAATTTCTGAAGAAATAATTTTATGGGTAACTGATGAATTTTCTTTTGCAAAATTAACAGATAAGTGTGCTACTGGAAGTAGCTTAATGCCCCAAAAAAAAAATCCAGATGTTCCAGAATTGATAAGAGGTAAAACGGGAAGAGTTTATGGACATTTGCAAGCATTGTTAACAATGGTAAAAGGAGTACCTCTTGCATATAATAAGGATTTCCAAGAGGATAAAGAACCAATATTCGATACTGCTGAGACTATATGTTCTTGTGTAAAAGCAATGACTATTTTATTAAATGAGGGATTAGAGTTTCATAAGAAAAATTTATCTGATTCGGTAGAAAATGATTTTTCTAATGCTACTGATCTAGCGGATTACTTAGTTTGTAAGAATGTTGCCTTTAGGACTGCTTATCAAGTCGTGGGTGAAATTGTTAAGCATTGCTCAGAGAGAAAAATGTTGTTTAAAAACTTAAAAATCGATGAATTAAAAAAATTTCATCCCGAATTCGATGAGGATGTTTTTGTTAATCTTGACCCTTTTAATGTTGTTCAATCAAGAACTAGTCAAGGTGGAACAGGTTTTACTCAGGTTGAAAAGGAGATAAATAATTGGCAGAAAAAATTGTTACTTTGAATCTCAATTATTTTTCTACAACATGGGTATGCTTTGAAGTAGAATAATAAAGTAAAGTTATAAGGCTGCTTATTGTGGTTTTTTTAATTAGGTAATTTTTCTTTGTTTAGTTTAAAGTGAGTATTTTTGTTGGCAATTTGCCTTTCCGCGCAGAGCGTGAAGATGTTTTACAGTTGTTTGCCCCTTTTGGTGAAGTTTTGAATTGTTCTCTTCCTCTTGAAAGAGATACCGGAAGAAAAAGAGGATTCGCATTTGTTGAAATGGCAGATGAATCAATTGAGTTGACAGCTATTGATGGTTTGCAAGGAACAGAGCTTATGGGCAGACCATTAAGAATAAATAAGGCAGAACCTAGAGGTTCTGGAGGATCTCGTAGAGGAGGTAGAGGCGGCGGCTACGGCGGTGGTAATAGTGGTGGCTACGGCGGTGGCAATAGTGGCGGCTACGGCGGTGGCAATAGTGGTGGCTACGGTGGTGGCAATAGCGGTGGCTACGGTGGTGGCAATAGTGGCGGCTACGGTGGTGGCAATAGCGGCGGCTACGGTGGTGGCAATAGTGGCGGCTACGGCGGTGGCAATAGTGGCGGCTACGGCGGTGGCAATAAATCTTCTGGAGCAGAAGGTTGGGAAGATAGAAGCTATGGAGGAAACTCCTCTGAAAATTCTGATTATGAAAGTGGTAGAAGTAGGAGAAAACGGGGAGTTTCCAACGAAGGTAATACCTCAGGTGAGGAAAATTAGTAACCCATCTCTTTAAGCTTTAGAGTCAATTTAAGAAGATAATCAATATCTAGTTCTTTTTTTATAGACTTAACAGAAATTTGATTTCTCCAGATTTTTGCTTTTGGTATACCTTCCACTAAGTTTATAAGATGCTTACAGATATCCCAAGATTTGCCTCCATCAGTTAAGTGCTTTTCCATGTAAGGAATTAAGGAGAGGATGATTTCTGATGCTGATTTGGATTTTGTATTAATTCCATAAATTTTTTCATCAATTTCAGACCATCTTAAGGGATGTTTATATATTGATCTTCCAATCATGACACCATCAAAGTCATTTAGGGCTTCTAACGATTTATTGATATTAGTGAATCCCCCGTTGATTTCTATCAATAATTCTGGATTGAATTTTTTTAATTTTTTTACTTTATCGTACTCAAGTGGCGGTATGGTTCTATTTTGTTTCGGATTGAGACCATTTAATATAGCTTTTCTTGCATGAACTGTAAATCTGTCTGCTCCTGCATTTGCAACACATCTCACGAAATTATTTAAATTTACGAAACTATCATCATTGTCCACACCGATTCTATGTTTAATCGTAACCGGTAACCTGCAGTTGGTTTTTAAGGATTCTATACATTTTGCAACTTTTTCAGGTTCTTTCATAAGTGAGGCGCCAAAATTTCCAGAACATACTCTCGGACTTGGGCAGCCAACATTAAAGTTTATTTCGTCATAACCCCAGTCTTGGGCCATTTGAGCAGCCTCTTTAAGAATTACAGGATCGTCACCACCAAATTGAATCGATATTGGGTGTTCTTCATTATTAAAATCTAGAAAATTCTCTCTTTTATTAGTATGAACTAAACTTTGGGCAACAATCATTTCTGTATATAAGAGGGCTTTAGAACTTATTTTTCTCATTATCATTCTGAAATGTCTATCAGTACAATCCATCATTGGAGCAATACTTAATTTATGAATATTTTTCATAGAATTAGGTTGATTAAAACTCATTACTTCCTTATGTGATTTAAGTATATGAATCAATTTCTAACAAGAAGATCTTTTATTCTAATTCCTACTATGTCAATCTTAAAAATAATTTTAAATCCTATTCAAGTTTTAGCTTCTTCAATTAACTCTAAAGAAGAGTGGAATTTATCAAAAGAAGAATGGAAATCCAAGCTTAGTCCAGAATCCTATTATGTTTTGAGGGAGGAAGGAACTGAAAGAGCTTTCAGTAGCCAATTAAATAATGAAAAAAGAAAAGGAGTTTTTCACTGCGCAGGATGTGATTTGCCGCTTTTTCTCTCAGATAAAAAGTATGATAGTGGCACAGGATGGCCAAGCTTTTGGGATTCAATTCAAGGATCAATCGAAACAAAGATTGATTTTAAGTTGATTGTCCCAAGAACGGAATATCATTGTTCTAGATGTGGAGGCCATCAAGGGCATGTCTTTAATGATGGACCACCTCCAACAGGAAAAAGATTCTGCAATAACGGCATAGCATTAAAGTTTGTCCCTGATTAAAAATTTGTGCGGCCTTCCGCAACTTGTTTTGTGCCTCGTTTTAATGGAAAATAGTCTTATTAATTTTTTAAAAAAATGATTGAAAATCAATCAGACAATATTGATAATAAAGAAAATGATATTTCTAGCCAGGATAGTGCTCCTGAAGACGCTTCATCTCCAGAAGATCAAATAATTGAAAATGATGAATCATCATCTAAAAAAACAGAAGAAATAAATACCGAAGAATTAAAAAATACTATTTCCAATAATGATGCAAGGTTAGAACAGTTAGAAAAAGAGCATGAAACATTAAAAAATCAATATGTAAGAATATCAGCAGATTTTGATAATTTTAGGAAAAGGCAGTCTAGAGATCAGGATGATATGAAAATTCAACTCATTTCTAAGTCTTTAACCGCAATACTCCCTATTGTTGATAATTTTGAAAGAGCAAGACAACAACTTAAACCAGAAAGTGAAGAAGCTCAAGCTCTTCATAGAAGTTATCAAGGATTGTATAAACAACTAGTAGAAGTTTTAAAAAACCAAGGAGTTGCACCCATGAGAGTTGTAGGTCAGCAATTTGATCCAAATTTGCATGAAGCTGTATTAAGAGAGCCAAGTGATGAGCTTAAAGAAGATATTATTATCGAAGAATTGCAGAGAGGATATCACTTAGAAGGTAAGGTTTTGAGACATGCTTTAGTTAAAGTTTCTATGGGACCCGGCAAACAAAATTCACAAGAGGAAGTAGAAAAGGATAAAGTTGAAGGGGATATCGATTCAGAGGAAAATACTTCTGAAGATGTATAAATTCCAAATTTTTACTTGAGCATTATCTAATGGCTGATTTTTACCAAACACTTGGAGTTTCAAGAGATGCTGATGCGGATACCTTAAAAAGGGCTTATAGAAAATTAGCAAGACAATATCATCCTGATGTTAATAAAGAACCTGGTGCTGAAGATAAATTTAAGGAAATTGGTAAGGCTTATGAAGCATTAGCTGATCCTGATACTAGAGCTAGATATGATCAGTTTGGAGAGGCTGGTCTTGGAGGTGCAGCTGGAATGCCCGATATGGGTGATATGGGTGGTTTTGCAGATTTATTTGAAACCTTTTTTAATGGCTTTGGCGGCCAAAATCCACAGGGTGGAAGAACTCAAAGAAGAGGTCCTCAGCAGGGAGATGATTTAAGATATGACCTCAATGTTGATTTTAAAGATGCAATATTTGGTCAGCAAAGAGAAATAAAAATTCCTCATCTTGAGACATGTGAAGTTTGTAGGGGAACTGGTGCTAAACCAGGAACCGGACCAAAAACTTGTACAACATGTGGAGGAAGCGGACAAGTTAGAAGAGCTACTAGAACACCATTTGGCAATTTCACACAAGTAGCTGAATGTCCTTCATGTAATGGAGTTGGTCAAATAATTGCAGATCCATGTGCAAGTTGCGGTGGTAACGGAGTAAAGCAAGTTAGAAAACAATTACGAATTAATATTCCTGCAGGCGTTGATACTGGTACTAAATTAAGAGTTTCTGGAGAGGGAAATGTGGGTTTGAGAGGTGGCCCACCTGGGGATCTTTATGTTTTCATCAAGGTAAAAAATGATTCAAAATTAAAAAGAGATGGTGTGACTATTTACTCAGAAATAACTGTGAGTTATTTACAGGCTATTTTAGGAGATACTGTTGAAATTATTACAGTTGATGGAAATGTTAATTTAAAAGTTCCAAGTGGTACTCAACCAAATACAACTCTTTCACTCGAAAACAAAGGGGTACCTAGACTTGGTAATCCAGTTGCAAGAGGAAATCATGAAGTTTTAGTAAAGGTAAAATTGCCAACCCGCATCACTGATGATGAACGTAAGCTTTTAGAAGGTTTAGCTTCTCAATATTCAGATAAAAATATTAATTCCAGTAGTGGTCTTTTTAGTAAATTATTTGGTAAAGAATCCTAATGCCTTCTTTAAAGTATTTGGATCTTAAATCTGTTCCATGCCCTTTAAATGTTGTAAAAATAAAATTGGCTTTAGAGAAGTTATCCAAAAATGAGCAACTCATAGTTGAACTAGATAAAGGTGAACCAGAAGAAATGGTTTTAAATAATTTAAAAGATATGGGATGTTTTTTTACAAAAATAAAAGAGCATGAAACATTTTTAAAAATAAAAATTTTAAATGAAAAATAATAACAAAATTTTAGGTTTAGTTACAAAGAAATTTAATGAATTTTATTTAGTTGACTCTAAAAATAAAGAAAACCTTGGAAATTGTGAGAGATTTTTATGTAAGGTTAGGAAGTCTATAAATTTCAAAGATAAATTAATTTATGTTGGAGACGAAGTCATAATTGATAATATTGATTTAATAAACAAGCGCGCATTAATAATAAGTTTAGAAAAAAGAAAAAATTTATTAATTAGACCATCGGTAGCAAATATTTCCAACATCTATGTTATTTTTTCCGTTGATGAGCCAGAGTTAAATTTTTCTCAAGTCAATAGGTTTTTGATATCAGCAGAATCTGTGGGAGTAGAAGTTTCATTAGTTTTAACTAAATGTGATTTAATCTCAGTCAAAAGACGATCTTTTTTAATTGATAAATTTAAGAAATGGGGTTACCAAGTAATTACATTAAATGTAAACAAACCTGATTACTTTAAAAATTTATTAATACAGTTGAAGCAAAAAAAGTGTTCGATATTTATGGGCCCTTCTGGTGTTGGTAAAACTACTTTGCTTAATATGATAATTCCAGGCGTTCATAATAATACTGCTCCAGTCTCCGAAAAAATTAAGAGAGGGAAAAACACTACTAGAAATGTTGAGTTATTTTCTTTATCAAAACGAAGTTATATTGTGGATACTCCAGGTTTTAATATGCAACCTCTTGAGGTTGATATTAAGTTTTTACCAAATCTCTATTCGGAAATATATAAACAAGTAGTAGATGCAGGAATTAAGTGTAAATTTCGCAATTGTTTACACTTAAATGATGAGGGCTGTAACTTAGATAAATCTTTTGAAAGATATCCTTTTTATAGAGAAATGATGGAGTTTTCTAAGAATCAATATTATCCAAACCAGGAAGATTAAGATTTAATCCTCCAGTCAAGTCATTCATTCTTTCTTTCATAGTTGAGGTTGATAATTCATGTGCTTTTTGAATAGCTTGTAAAATATTTTGCTCTATTTTTTCTTTATCTGAATTTAAAATTTTTTCCTGTACTTCTACTCTTAAAGGAAGTTGGTTACCACTAATCCATACTTTTACCATTTCATCATCACTTTTCCCTTCAATCTCCATATTTTCAAGTTCATCTTGTAATTTTTGAGCATCTTGCTGAATTTGTTTAGCTTTTTTGAAAGCTTCTGTAAGTTGTCCAAAGTTAGGAAGTCCAAAACCAGCCATCTTATAAAAATGTTTCTTTAACTAGGATAGTCAAAACCAATCATTCTTACTTCAGGTTGCAAATAAATTCCTTTGTTTTGTAGTACTTTTTGTTGAATTACAGTTATTAATTCATAAATATCTTTTGAACTTGCTGAAGAATTGTTAATTATAAAATTTGAATGCATTGTAGAAATTTCTGCACCACCAACTTTAAAACCCTTTAAACCCATTTCCTCAATTAATTTTGCAGCATAATAATTTGCGGGATTTTTAAAAACGCTCCCAAAACTTGGTTGATCATATGGTTGTGTTTCTGTTTTTAATTTAAGGTTATTTTTAGTTGTTTGAATTAATTTTTCGAGATTCCCATTAGGTTCAAAATGTAGTTTTGCACTAATAATTGCGAAATTATTACCTTGAAAAGAGCTAAATCTATAATCGAAATTCAAATCTTTTTTTTCAATTTCAAGTTTTTCATTAGTTTTATTATTAACAACTTTTACAGAAACAAGATTTTTTGCTAGTGATAAATCACCTGTGCCAGCATTCATATAAATTGCTCCTCCCAAGGTTCCTGGAATTCCAACAGCCCATTCCCCTCCTTGTAATCTATTTTTAGCGAGAGAATTAGATAATGTTGGGAGCATTACACCTGCTTCTGCTTCAACAATTCCTGAATATGGGTCTATCGTTAATGACCTCATTTTTTTTGTACATATAACCAAACCTTGTATGAAAATATTATTTATTAAAAGATTTGAACCTGCGCCAATTATTTGGCATCTTTTATTGTGCAAATTAGACCATTTTATTAAATAATAAAATTCGTCTATACTTCTTGGTTCAGCAAAATATTCAGCGACCCCACCAACCTTTATTGTTGTATAGGTATTTAGATTAAAGTTCTCCGAAAAAATTGCCTTATTCATAAATTAATTGAAGTATTTGAATTGTTCTTCATATGTAATTTTGACCAGAAATTATGACAATCACCAGCTCCCATATTTAAAATTAAATCCCCTTTTTGGGTTAATTGAAAAAAGTTTTTTATAATTTCATTGTAATTATTTATGTAACTAACATTTTTGTTTTTTTTAAAAATTAGATCAGTGATAATTGTCGAATTAATTTTTTCTTCGTTTTCTTCACCTGCTCCATAAATGCTAGTTATGTAGATAACATCTGCCTTTGATAATTCTTCTGCAAATTCTTCCGCAAATTGCTTTACTCTTGAATATCTGTGAGGTTGAAATATAACAACTAATCTATTTTTTTGAAATTCATTATTACGTTTTTGTTTAATAAATAATCTTCCTAGTTTTATTGTTGCTTTTATTTCATTTGGGTGATGAGCATAATCATCATATAAATTTCTTTCATCTATTTTGCCTCTAAATTCAAATCTTTTTTTTGGTAGTTTAAGGTATTTAATATTTTTCTTAATTTCTATAAAATCTATACCTATCATTCTTGAAGCTGCTATTGCAGCAGTGATATTGGATAAGTTGTGTAACCCTGGAATTGGAATACTTAATGTACTAATGAAATTGCCATTTTCATAATATTTTCCAATTGTATGATTTTCATTGATTTCAGTAGGTATTAACGCATAAGTAGCGTTGCATGCTGTAGTGTTTGACCACTTAGTATTGGAATCAAAGTTATTTTTCGTGACTTCACAATCAAAATTAAGTAATAATTTTTTTGAGTTTGAAGCGAAATTTTTAAAACAAGATATAACTTCACCTAAATTAGAGAAATGATCGCAATGATCATAATCAATATTATTGATTATGCCGATATCAGATTTATATTTATTTATTGTCCCATCAGATTCATCAACTTCAGCAACTAAGAATTTTGTATTTTCTAAATGACAATTAGAATTGTAAATAGGAATAATTCCTCCAGTTATAGAAGAAGAATCATGCGTACACAACTCGAGTAATGTAGAGAGAAATGTACTTGTTGATGTTTTCCCATGGCTGCCTGCAACAGCTAATGCAGTGTAGGATTGCATTAACATTGCAAGGATCTCTGAACGATGTTTTATTATTAAATTTTTTTTTCTACAGTACGAAAATTCTTCATTGTCTGGCTTGATCGCTGAGCTTACAACAAAATTAATCAATTTGTTGTTAAATTTTGAAGTTACAAAATCAATATTTTGTTGAACTTGAGAAATAAAGATAATCGCGCCTAAATGCTTTAATTTATTAGTTTCATTGTTTTTAACTAAATCAGATCCTGAAACGGAATATCCCTTTTTCAGCAAACCCATTGCAACTGCTGACATTCCAATACCCCCCACTCCAATAAAATGAAAATGACTTTTCAGTAGTAATTCTTTATTCAATGTTGATCTTTTACTTAAATAAAAATAACTTGTTAGCAAAATTTTGGTATTTTTTCTTGAAAAAAAATGTTTTTTTTTCTTGAATTAATACAAAACTAGACTTATTTGCTTAATAAATCAAAAAAACCTTACGTTATTGCACAAAATTCAGTATGATCAGCAACTTAGGTTAATCATTTAGAAATTTTTAGTTATGACTTTGCGTGTTGCAATTAACGGGTTTGGCAGAATTGGTCGAAACTTTATGCGTTGTTGGCTCAGTAGAGGTGCTTACACCAATATTGAAGTAGTAGGTATTAATGTTACTTCAGACCCAAAGACAAATGCTCATCTTCTAAAATACGATTCGGTACTTGGTCAACTCGATGGTGTTGATATTCAATATACGGACGACACTTTTGTAATTAATAACAAGACAATCAAGTGTTTCTCTGATAGAAACCCAATGAATCTTCCTTGGAAAGATTGGGGTGTGGACTTGGTTATTGAATCAACTGGAGTTTTCAATACAGACGTTGGAGCAAGTAAGCACTTGGAGGTAGGAGCAAAAAAAGTTATTTTAACTGCTCCAGGCAAAGGCGCTGGAGTTGGTACTTATGTAGTTGGAGTTAATGCTGATACTTATAACCATAAAGATTACGATATTTTGAGTAATGCTAGTTGTACTACAAACTGCTTAGCTCCAGTAGTTAAAGTTTTAGATCAAACTTTTGGGATAAATAAAGGTTTGATGACTACAATACATAGTTATACAGGCGACCAAAGAATTCTCGATAATAGTCATAGAGATCTAAGAAGGGCTAGAGCAGCAGCAACCAATATTGTTCCTACTTCTACAGGTGCTGCTAAAGCTGTAGCGTTAGTTTACCCAGAGATGAAAGGCAAATTGACAGGCATTGCTATGAGAGTTCCTACCCCTAACGTTTCAGCGGTTGACTTTGTTTTCGAATCTTCAAAATCTGTCACAAGCGAAGATGTTAACAGTGCTCTCAAAGAAGCTTCTTTAGGTTCAATGAAGGGAGTTATTAAGTATGGAGATGAACCATTAGTCTCTAGTGATTACGCAGGGACTAACGAATCATCAATTGTAGATAGTGATCTTACAATGTGTATAGGTGATAACCTTGTTAAGGTCCTTGCATGGTATGACAATGAATGGGGTTATAGTCAGAGAGTTGTTGATTTAGCAGAGATTGTGGCTAAGAAATGGGAATAATTAAAAATGTTTGAAAGGCGTATTCTTCAATAATTCATTTTTTTTATAGTCTTTAAATTCTATTGATGGTTCACCTTTGGTAAAAAAACCAATCGCTTTTATATTTTTATCTAATTTAGACAATTTTTCTGCCCATTTTTTGGGCAATGAAAATACTAATTCATAATCTTCTCCTCCAAAAAAATAATATTCATCCCATTTATCTCCTTTTGGCCAATTTTCGTCTTTTGGTATTTTCTCGTAATTAATAATTGCTTTGCAGTTGCTAGCGATTGCTAAATCATGCAGGGCTTGAAATAAACCATCACTACTGTCTGTACATCCTACTCTTGTAATTCTTTCACTGGAACGAGTTTTAAGGAGATTTTTTAAAAAATCTGGGTAAACTTTTGGTCGACAAAATCGTTCAATGGATTTATTTATTAATCTTTTATTGAGAGAAATATCTATTTCAAAATTATTTTTACTTTGTAAGATAAATCCTAGTTTGCTAAGACCATGAATTCCTGTAGTTAATATAATCTCCCCTGGCTTACATGCATTTCTTCGTAATTTAAGTTTCCCTTGAATACCAAGTGCTGTAATTGAGATAATTTTTTCATTCCCTATTGAGCAATCTCCTCCAAGAATTACCCCGCCATAATTTTTTAAAGCTTTATTGATTCCTTTATATAACTCTTCAACCCAAATCCACTCAGTTTTAGCAGGTAAAATTAGGCTTATTGTAATCCCTATAGTTTTTTGGCAGCCACTGGATAATAAGTCAGAGATGTTGCTGACAACTGCTTTCCATCCAAGGTCTTGAGCACAAATAGTAATGTCATTGAAATGAACATTCTCTACTAATGAATCATTATTAACAAGCAAATCATTATTTTTAGTTCTTACTAAAGCGCAATCATCTGAAATTTGATTTTTAGGCATAAATTTTCCAAGCCTATTTATTAATTCTTTTTCTCCTATGTCTTCTAATAATTCTTTACGCATTTAATTTGAGGTTTTCAATTCCTTCTAAAACATCAATTGAGATAATAATGTCATCTTTGGTAAGTTCTTCTAACACATCAAAACCATCAATAACATACCCAAAGGCAGCATTTCTTCCATCTATTAAATTGCGACCTGCTGGATTCAATTCTGCTTCATATAAAAAGAAGAAAAATTGAGATGAGCCATCATCAACTGAAGTATTTGAGTGTGACCACCCTAGAGTTCCAAGAGTTGCAAAAGGTAATGTTGGTGTCTCTGTATAAAAGCCCAAGTCTTCAAAAGTTTGATTATAAAAAGTATCCTTTTCATTAGGAATTCTTATCTCTAGAGGAACATGGCGTTCTTCACCTGTTTCAGGATCTAAATAACCAATTTCATCACCATTTGGATCACCTGTTTGTAGAACAAAAAATTCTTCTGCTCGGTTAATGGGTAAATCTTTATAGAATTTTTTTGAAGATAAATCTATAAATGCTCCTGCTGTAAGGGGCGCGTTAAATCCATCTACAATGGCTTTCATATCTCCCTTGGAGGTTTTTATATTTACTTTTGCCCTGCCTAGTAATCTTGGTAAATTATCAAATTCTTCTGGGATAGAATAAGGAAATTGATTTGGTAGAAAGTACTCTTCTAATCCTCCTATCTTATCTAAAGCCTCTTTTCTGGTTGTTATAAATGAGTACTTATCCCTTGCTTTGGCATGATCTTGAAGGCTATTAAAATTTTCTTTGAGCTCTAAAAATGTTTTTTCAGCAATTTTCTGTTTATTATTTGGTAATTCTTGAATGATTAGACTTTGATATTTTTTTAGTAAAGATTGACATTTTGTAACAGTTTTTGAAAGAGCAGGCCATCTTCCTCCTCTCACTAGATCACTAGTTTCCTCTAATTTGTGTTGAATTTCTTGTAACTCAACTTGCTTGATAGGGAGTGCGTTTCTGAGGATTGCGTTAGGGTCTTTTACCGCATTTCCTGTAGGTAAATCAGCTAAAACTTGAACCGGTTTATAGAGAAAAATCTGTAAAATTACGATTGATAGGATTAAGAAAAGTTTGTTCTGATTTGAAAAGAATTTTTGCATAGCACTCTTACAGGTTTATGATCCTTGGGGATGGAATACAGGAATGATCTCCAGTAACGATTTTCGCACAGGTACTACCATCGAATTGGATGGACAAGTTTGGCGTGTTGTAGAATTTCTACATGTCAAGCCTGGTAAGGGTTCTGCTTTTGTGAGAACAAAATTAAAATCAGTTCAAAACGGCAACGTAGTTGAAAAAACTTTTCGAGCCGGAGAATCAGTACAGCAGGCTATCCTTGAGAAGTCTAACCTGCAACATACTTATGTGGAGTCTGGAGATTATGTTTTCATGGATATGACAAGTTTTGAAGAGACAAGACTTTCCTCTGAACAAATCGGTAAAGGCGCAAAGTATTTGAAAGAGGGAATGGAGGTCAATGTAATTTTCCATAATGGTAAAGTTTTAGAAGTTGAACTTCCAATCTCTATTACTTTGAAAGTTACAGAGACTGATCCTGGAGTTAAAGGTGATACTGCTAGTGGGGGCACCAAACCAGCTATTCTAGAAACAGGTGCTCAAGTTATGGTGCCTTTATTCATTTCTGTGGGAGAAATGATTAAAGTTGATACTCGTAACGACAGTTATCTAGGACGTGAAAATTAATGGCTATGAAATTAGATCATGAAGACTTAAATCGTCTAATAGAGAAAATCTCTAGTAGCGATATTCAAGAATTCTCTCTAGAGGGAGAAGATTTTAAACTTGAAATAAAAAGGAATTTATTGGATCAAAATCAAGTTATCAATAATTTAAATTCCAATACTTCATTTGAAAGTAAAACAATTGCTAATAAAAAATCCATTAATGATAATATTCAAGTTGTTACCGAGCCTGAAGCCCCTCAGGTGGCACCTCCTGGACGCTCTGACCTCACTGATATTACCTCTCCAATGGTTGGAACATTTTATAGGGCTGCAGCGCCTGATGAGGAGCCATTTGTCGAAGTAGGTAACAACGTTAAAGTCGGCCAAACTATTTGTATTTTGGAAGCTATGAAGTTAATGAATGAAATTGAATCTGAATTTAATGCTGAAATAGTAGAGATTCTCGTTGAAAATGCAACTCCAGTTGAATTTGGTCAAGTTTTAATGCGTGTTAAGCAGTCTTGAATTGTTAGTCATCTCTATAGCTGCCTTTATAGCCTCAATCATGCTTTGTGATTGAGCTACTCCTTTGCCAGCAATATCAAATCCAGTTCCATGATCTGGAGATGTTCTTATAAAAGGTAAACCTACTGTTGTATTTACTGAGTAATTAAGAGCTATTACTTTCATGGGTATTAAACCTTGATCATGATACATAGCAAGAATGCCATCATGCTTTTCAGCATCTTTGTTACTCCAAGCTTTTACAGAAGAATTCCAGCAACTATCTGGTGATAAAGGGCCTAATAATTTAATATCTCTATTCTTCTCATTCCAAGCAACCAATGCATCATTTAGCCAATCTTTTTCTTCATTACCCAAAATGCCTTCTTCGCCAGCATGAGGGTTTAATCCTGCTACTTTTAAGGTAGGTTTATTAATATATGTACTACAAAAATCTTTGAAAAGATCTAGTTTGGAATGGATTAATTCTGTAGTTAATTTTTTAGGGACCTCACAAAGAGCTATGTGGGTTGTAGCTAATAAAGTATTAAATCTCCAACCTGTAATTGGTGATTTTGCTGTGAATAACATTCCAAAATTTTTTACTCCACAAGATTTTGCTAATACTTCAGTTTGACCAGAGAAGTGATGGCCTGCTAGTGACCATGATTTTTTGCAAATTGGTCCAGTTACAAGTGCTGAATTAGGATATTGTTTTACAATTTCAATTGCTTTTGTTAAATAATAGAAACTTGAATTACCATAACTTGATTTAGATTCATTATCTGATAAGGAAATATCTAGATCATGTATCTTTAAATTTTTTGGATTCGCGAGGTTTTTTAATCCTAAAGATTTAAGATGACTATATGTATTTTGTAGATTTTTTTTTGATCCAACTAAAATAAAGTCAATATTTTTAGGTATTTCATCAGAACAAAGAGCTTTTAATATTATTTCGGGCCCAATACCTGACTCATCTCCGACGCTTAAAATTACCTTCAATTTTTTATTTGTATTCTGAAAATTCATAAAAAGTTTTTAAATTTATTTTTTAACTATTCTGATAGCAATTTTTTAAGCCTATTTTATAGTTTTTATAAATTAGTTTATATCCAAGTGTTTCGCATAAAAGTTTATTAGAAACTCTTCTATTTTCCATCCAAAAAGATTGAGCAATAGGTGATAATTCTTGTTTTGCTTCCTCAAATAATATTGGCTCTGGCATTTTTAAACCAAGTAAATCGTAGCAATATTGAATAACCTCTATTTGTGAACAGGGCTTATCGTCTGCAATATTAATAATTTGGTGAAACTTTAAGGAATTTTTATTTTGTAATAAATATATAATTGCATTTGTAATATCAGCAACATGAATTCTTGAAAATACTTGATTTTCTTTAGAGATAACTCGAATTTTTTTATTTTTTATTGCTTCAAAAGTCGATCTTCCAGGTCCATAAATACCAGGTAACCTGAAAATTTGTACAGGTAAACCAGATTCAATCCATTCTTTTTCACAATTTAACCTTTTATGACTTCTTATTTGGAAAGGGTTTGGTTGATCAATTTCAGAAACCCAATCACCCTTGGTGTTTCCATAAACCCCTGTTGTAGATAAATAGCCAATCCATTCAAGGGATAAACTTTTTAGCTTATTTTTAAGACTTCTTAATACTGGATCTTTTCCATTTTTGTCGGGAGGAATGCAACTAAGAATATGTGTAACTCCATCAAAAATATTTTCATTAGGGACTATACCGTTTTCACTGTCAAATACGAAATTATTTGGATCTTTTTTTTCAGATCTTGAACTTGTTAAAGCAGTAAAACCTAATTTCCTTATGGTTTTTGCAAAGAAACTGCCACTGAAACCACATCCCAAGATTAAAAATTTATTTTTATTATTTAGTGACCTTGCGGAATTCTTCATGATTCGCTAAAGTAGTACATATGTATTAATTAATGATGAAGACAGCTGTTAAACCTGATTTGAAATCAAAAACTTATACCGTAAGCAAAAGCTATAGTCTTTTGATAGATAAAGAAATCAGTTTAGTTAATTTTCAATTCTACCAAAAATTATTTGTCATTCTCATTTCATTTTCGACAATTTTAATATTCCCAGAATCGCCAAGAGAATTGGGAAATATATGTGAGAGTTATTATTCTAGAAAAATATGTAATGTTTGGTAGTCAAGCTGCTTTATATTTTGTTTCATCTTTTTCGTAATTTTGATTTAACCTAAATTTAGGGTTAGCCCATTGCAGTAATCTTATAGCTAATCTCAAATCTCCTTCTAACCATGCTCTTATGGCCATTGCTCTTCGAGGGTCATAAAATTTTTGTTTCCTATACCAATACAAAGCATTTTCATCTGATTTATCCCCATTACAAGAAAGACATGCAGGCACGCAGTTTTCTGTTTTAGTTAAGCCGCCTTGGCTACGCGGTAATACATGATCAATGGATTCAGAGGGTTTTCCGCAATATATACAACTTTTTCCTGTAAATCTATGAATAGATTTTCGCCATTGTCTTAATCTGAACTTAGGGCACAAATCCTCTAAAAACACCGCATCATTAATATGCATTCAGATCATTTAGTTAATTGAATAATGGCTTGAATACATCAAAAGTCAATGTTTATTTATTATTTTTTAGTCTAAAATAGCTAGTATAAATATAATTTTGTGTTAATAGATACAAATTAAAATTTTCAAATCTTCTATCCAAAAATATTAATTTTTTTTGAGACCTTTATTAATTAATAACTATATCTTTCAAAGGTATCTTCACTTAATTCTTCACTAGTTTCTTCTAATTCTTTTTCTAATCTTTTCATTTTGATTTCTTTATCTTTTGCTTCTTTTTCTTTTCTTTCTTCTTCTTTTTTCAAATCTCTTATAAGTTTCCTATTTGGATGAAGATTATCTAAGTATTCAACACAATATTTAAATTTTTCTCTTTCTCTTATAACTGTTTCAGTAATTTGCGCTGCTGCATTTTTTGGTGAAACTTTGAACAATCCTCCCTTTTGTTTTTTTATATAACTGTATGCCGCATCCCAGCTACTTTCATGATCATTACCACCATCCCTCATAGTACAAAAAATTTCTGCCCCAAATGAACTTGCCTTTGCATTTGATGTAAAAAGAGCTATAGGAGTGTATATTCCTATCGATAATAATATTAGTTTTTTCTGCTTAGCTCTTTGCATTAAACTTTTTTCTTTTATTTAAAAATATCTTTTATTAGCGATATGTCTATAGAAATTTAAGATTTTATTATTCCGAACAAATTCAAGAATTTCACAACTAAAGGAAGAATTAGAAGCACAGTAATTAATCTTACTGCATGTAAGGTTGCTACTGCAGCTCCTACTCCATATTCTGAACCAACCAGACTCATACCGCTAATACCTCCTGGCGCAGCTCCAAGAATTGTTGTAATCACATCTATATTAAGTAATCTGCTTGTCCATAATCCAATTGCTAATCCTGTAATTACTAGAGTAAAAGTTATTAAGATAGCAGGTCTCCATAGAGTTTGCAGGTCGACTAAAGAGTCTTTAGTTAACGAAGTACCAATAACTGTCCCAATTCCAATTTCTAATATTGTTCTTGTGCCAATTGGCCACTCTGCTATGTCCACTTTGCCGCTGATGCTTAGTATGCTTGCGCCTATTAAAGCGCCTGCAAGAGGAGCTGCAGGGATACCAGTTTTTAGAGCCAAAGCTCCAAAAATACTACCAGCGATTAAATAATAGATTAGATTTATGTTTGGCATAAATTTTAAAGATGTTTGGACATAATATTAGAAAAAATATTTTTTGCTTGGTTTTATAGTCAAATTATATTTTTGTTTTTCTCTCATAATGTCCCCTTTTATTGGCATAATATTTATAAAGCGTGAATTTTTATGTCTTTACAAATTTCATACAAAGCTAATAAAAGCCCTATAAAGAAGAAATTATCTTTTTTTGAGGGTGGTCATCAGCTCGAAAAATTAGAGTTTGCTCTTGCAATAGCTCAAACTAATGGGGATGAGAAAAAATCAATAAAACTTAGAAAAAAGATTGTTGAATTAGGTGGAAATGTTGAAGAGCCAGGAACTTAACTTATTTTGCATTGAGATATCTAGATGCTATCACTAATGCTTCACCAGCTTCTTTAGCTGTTATTTGACCTAAATCAAGAAGTACATTACTAATAGCAGTAATTACTGTAATGATATCTCTATCATTTACATATCCTAAGTGACCCACTCTAAATATTTTCCCCTTTAAGTGATCTTGACCACCAGCCAATAAGATATCAAATTTATTTTTTATTGTTTTTCTAAATTTCTCTGCATCCATTTCTCCAGTTCTTATTGCTGTAATCGAAGGGCTTAAACATTTTTCATTAGCAAATAATCTTAGATTTAAGGCTTTTATAGCATTGCTCATAGCTAACTTGTGTTTGTTGTGTCGGAGGAAAATATTTTCTAATCCTTCCTCCCGCATCATTTTTAAAGCTTCATCTAAAGCAAAAACCAAATTAACTGCTGGAGTATATGGATTACTGTTACTTAAAAGACTTTTTCTGTAGGATTTTAAATTTAAATAAAATTTTGGTAAATTAGATTGTTCTGCAGCTGCCCATGCTTTTTGGCTCATTGCTATAAAACTAAGGCCGGGCGGTATCATATATCCCTTTTGTGATCCAGAGGCAACAATATCCAATTTCCACTCATCTACAGGGACATTGCAAGCTCCAAGACTTGTCACGCAGTCAATGATGGACAATGCTTTGTTGTGTTCCTGAATATATTTGCTTATAGTTTCTAGATCATTAATTACACCTGTTGAAGTTTCAGAATGAGTTAAGATTACCGCCTTTATTTCTTTTTGTTTATCTTCTTCTAATATTTTTTTGAATTCTTCTGGATTAAGAGGAGTACCCCATTCGGAATCAATTTTTATTACTTCTAACCCAAATTCCTTAGCAACTTTTACCCATCTTTCGCCAAATTTTCCATTTTCTCCACAAATTACCTTATCACCTTTACTTAACGTATTGATTATTCCAGCTTCCATTGCAGCAGTACCACTTCCAGTAATTGTTAAAACATCATTTTTAGTTTGATGAAGCCATTGCAAATTGCTAGAAGTACTTTCTACGAGATCTTGAAATTCTTTACTACGATGACCTATTGGATGCTTGCTTAATGCTTGTAAAACTTTTTCTGGAACTGGTGTGGGTCCAGGAATCATCAATGATAATTTTTGTTGTATGGCCACTTTGTATTAAATAGGTCATTCTTAGATTAGTTCTCATTATATATTTTTCAATTACTTGATTTGAAAAAAGGATTTTCTTTACCTTTGTGGGTTGCTGGAGCTGCTAGATCAGCATTAAAGAAACTAGTAGGGCTTCCATTTGATAATTATGAATTAATAAAAATTCCTAATGAAAAAAAAGAAATAAAAATCGAGATTCATTCTGTTGGTTTTCTTAAAGGTAATACTCATGCATTAGGAATTTCCTTTGCAAAGTCTGGATTAGATCTTGATATTACTCAAAACTTAGAAATATGGACAATAGCCTCATTAGAAAAAATTTCTCTTAATAATCCAATTCAAACAAATCCAATAAATATCATTGCTGGATCAGGTGTAGGTATCAAAGAAAAGACATCAGAGATATGCATTTCTAATTTTGCTAAAGAAGTGATATTTGAAAATTTATTGGATACTATTCCACAGGGTTTTTATTTAAACTTAGAAATTATTTTTCCAAATGGGGAGTTTTTAGCAGAAAGAACTAGTAATAAGTCATTTGATATTGTGAATGGATTATCTATTATTGGAACTTCTGCTGAAACTTATTCGAGTGCTTCTCCCGATCAATTAGAAGAGGCAAAAACTCAGCTAGCAAAATTAATTAAAAATGACTTTAAAGGGAAAGTTGTTTTTGTTATTGGTGAAAATGGATTAAATTTGGCAAAAACTTGTAATCTTAAGTTGCCGATTATAAAAGTTGGTAACTGGATAGGACCACTAATAGTTGATGCTGCAATAAAAAATGTTAAAACGGTAATTCTTTTTGGTTATCACGGAAAATTAATTAAATTAGCGGGCGGTATCTTTCATACGCATAATCATTTAGCTGACGGAAGAATAGAGATTCTTGTTTATTTAGCAGTTCAAGAAAAAATACCACCTGAAATAATAGTCAAATTATCTCATTTAAATACTCTGGAAGATGCCTTATTACTACTTGAAAGATTTAATAAATCTATGGCTAAAAAATTATTCCTAAATCTATCAAATACCATTGAAAAGCGTTCTTTTACATATGTAAATAGGTATGTAAAAACAGATATGGAAATCGCATCAATCATTTTTGACAGAAAAAGAAAAATAAGGTGGGCTGGAACTAAGGGTAATAAGTACATTTCTTTATTTCAATGAGATTAATTTTGATTGATTATGCTTTTGTAAATAAATTGAGCTAACTTTTATACATGAGTCAAACATCTTTAAAAAAAGAACGAGATCCTTCAATATTAATTTTAGATTTCGGATCTCAATATTCTGAATTGATTGCAAGAAGAATTAGAGAAACAAATGTTTTTTCTCTTGTGGTAAGTAATTGTATTTCAATTGAGGATATCAATGAAATTAATCCTAAAGGTATCATTTTGAGTGGAGGCCCAAATTCTGTATATGAACAAAATGCTCCTAAATGTGATGAAAAAATTTTTAATTTAGGAATTCCTATCTTAGGGATATGCTATGGGATGCAATTAATGGTCAAAGAACTTGGAGGATCTGTTATTTCAGCAACTAAAAAAGCTGAATATGGTAGAGCACCTATCAACATAGATCAAGAATCTGCCCTTCTTTCTGATGTAGCAGATAAATCTATAATGTGGATGAGTCATGGCGATTCAATAAATTGTTTGCCTGATGGATTTAATAAAATTGCGCATACCGAGAACACACTACATGCAGCAATTGCAAATGATAGAAAAAAATTATTTGGCGTTCAATTTCATCCTGAAGTTATTCATTCAGAGTTCGGGATGACGTTAATTAAAAATTTTGTTTATAAAATTTCTAGTTGTGCTGCTGATTGGACAACCGAAACCTTTATAGAGGAGACTATTCCTAGGATAAGAGAGCGAGTTGGCAATAAAAAAGTTTTGCTTGCCTTGTCAGGAGGAGTTGATTCGTCAACTCTCGCTTTTCTTCTCAATAAAGCAATTGGAAATAAGCTTACATGCATGTTTATAGATCAAGGCTTTATGAGAAAAGGCGAACCAGAATTTTTAATGAATTTTTTTGATAAGAAATTTCATATAAAGGTTGAATATATTAATGCAAGGGAAAGGTTTATTGCCAAACTAAAAGGGATTACCGATCCAGAACAAAAACGGAAAATTATTGGTGAAGAATTTATTAGAGTATTTGAAGAAGAAAGTAATAGACTAGGCCCTTTTCATTACTTAGCTCAAGGCACTCTTTATCCTGATGTTATTGAGAGTGCTGGTACTAATATTGATCCTAAGACAGGTGAAAGAATAGCTGTAAAAATAAAGAGTCATCATAACGTGGGTGGATTACCAAAAGATTTACAATTTAAATTAGTTGAGCCATTAAGAAAACTTTTTAAGGATGAAGTCAGAAAATTGGGAGCTGCTTTAGGTTTGCCGGATGAAATTATAAAAAGGCATCCATTCCCAGGACCAGGTTTAGCTATAAGAATTTTAGGAGAAGTGAATAATGAAAAACTTGATTGTTTAAGAGATGCAGACTGGATAGTGAGAGATGAAATTAAAAAAGCAGGTCTTTATAATGATATTTGGCAAGCTTTTGCAGTATTATTGCCTGTTAAAACTGTAGGGGTTATGGGTGATAAAAGGACATATGCATGGCCAATAGTTTTACGTTGTGTATCTAGTGAAGATGGTATGACAGCGGATTGGTCAAGAATTCCTTTTCAGATTTTGGAGAGGATTGCAAATAGAATTGTTAATGAAGTAGTTTCAGTTAATAGAGTTGTTTATGATATTACAAGCAAACCTCCTGGAACTATTGAGTGGGAATAAACGGATTTTCAGAACCCAGTTATAACTTGAATTTATCGGTTTTACGTGAAATATATTCAAAATAGTGGTTATGTCATAGCAGCGGATTTGGGCGATAAAAAATATGGTGGTTTTACGTGAGTTTTACGTAGCACTTTTTCAGCGTCTCTTAAGAGAAATCGTAGAAAGTTTGTTTTCTCCATAGTTGGTATATTAATTAAAAGTAAATTTTGATATGAAAAAACGAACTGCTTTTATTGGCGCAATATTATCTTTAATTCCATTAGGGCATCCATTATTAATTAAAACTGGTGTAGTTTTATCATCGACAGGTTTGATTGCTTTACCTGAAAAAGTAAATGCAGAAACTTATACGTTTTATTTTAATCGTGCTTTGGAAAAGGGGAGAAACGGTGATAATTATGGAGCGATATCTGACTATACAAAATCTATAGAAATTAATCCTAGTGGGGGTGCTTATTACAATCGTGGTAATGCAAAAAGAAGACTGAAAGATAATTATGGAGCGATATCTGACTATATAAAAGCGATAGAAATTAATCCAAATGATGTAGATGCATATTACAATCGTGGCAATGCTAAAAGTGATTTAAAAGATTATTACGGAGCGATATCTGACTATACAAAATCTATAGAAATTGATCCAAATTATTCAAAAGCATATAACAACCGTGGATATACAAAATCCAAAATTAAAGATGATTATGGAGCGATATCTGACTATACAAAATCTATAGAAATTGATCCAGCATATGCATTAGCATATACGAATAGAAGTGTATCTAAAGAGAATATTGGAGATATTAAAGGTGCTTGTGCAGATGCAAAAAAAGCATTTTCTTTGGGTGATGAGGATGCTAATAAAAGTTGGATAAAGGAAAATTGTTAATTTTAAAAAGTTATTGAAATTAAAGACGTATTCTCAACAATTAGTGCATCTAATTACAGAGAAAAGTATAAAGAATGGAAGTCTTCGGTTTGTCACCAGTTTGTCACGTATGAGATAGAAACGGAAATACTGGGATTCCACCCCCTCAGTTTGTCACGGGTTTGTCATTGACCTAATTGACTGTCTCTTAAGAGAAATCGTATAAAGTTCATTTTCTCTACAGTTGGTATATTAATTAAAAGTAAATTTTGATATGAAAAAACGAACTGCTTTTATTGGCGCAATATTATCTTTAATTCCTTTTGGGCAACCTTTGATTATTAAAAATTTAATTGTCTTATCAAGTTCTGTAATGATAATTTCATATTCAGAAAAAATATTAGCAGATTCTTTTAATTACGATTTTGAAAATGCACTTCAGATATTTGATAAAGGTAATAACAAACAAGCAATTTTGAAATTTCAGAAAATTTTAAAAAAATACCCCAACTTATCATCAAAATCTAAATCTCGTGTTTATTTAATGCTTTCTATGTCTCATGGATATTTAAAAAAACATTATGCAGCATTAGGATTTATAAATAAGGCGATAGATTTAGATCCTACTTTTGGAGCACTTTATTTAGATCGTGCAACAACTAAAAATTATTTAGGAGATAAGAAAGGTTATTGTTTGGATTTACGAATTTCTATGGATTTAGGATTTGGAGCGGCAGAAGAGTTTTTCAATAAATGGGGTTGTAACTAACTTTTGGGAGCAGATTCTCATATCCCTCTGTAAGGCATATAATATCAGAATCAAATTTATCAATAAAAAACTTACCTCTCTTAGATGTAGGAGTTGCCCAATCTGAATTCCAACAAGATATTTTTAACAATTCTTTTTTTGGTTTCCTAGACAAATTAGTTAATTATTTTCTTAATTTTTTCTAAATTCCATTTATCAAATATTAATTTCATTTCTCTTTCGTAGTATCTTACTTTTTTTGAGAAAGGTAGTTGTTGAACAATTATCCCAAAAGGAAATTTAAAAAAAGAAGAAACATAAACAATATAGAACTCGATAAATGAAGGTTTTGGTGGGAGAGGTAAATTCTTTACATATGCCCAATCAATGCATTGTTTTAGTTGCTTATCGCTAGCGATAATATTTTTTTTACATCTCCACCAAGAGAATAGATAAATGCAAATAAAAATCGGGAGTGGAAGAAGTCGCAACATTAAATATCAAGGATAATTTTTCTTCTCATTGATTCATATTAAAGTGATAGTTTAATTTACTGTGACAGAGTAATAAATTTTAAGTTTTTATTAAATAAATTTGATCTAAAAAAAGGTTTCCCTCAGGAAAATGTGTGTTATTATAGACTCTAACATGTTGGTATCACTACGTTTATGACTACCCTTTTTCTCGGTACTATAGAGTGGGAATAAAAGGAGTTTAAGAATCCAGTTATAATCTGATTCATTAGGTTTTAAATTCTTTATATTTTTTAGTTTTTTACATTTATAGAATTTTTAGTTATATAAAAACATTTCCGTTTTTGATTTTGTATTTAAAAGCCTTTTATTATTAACAAATATTGAACTTGGATAAGTGAAACCTCCATATATAAAATGTCTACCTCTTGTGTCATTTATCATTTCGGATACGCCATGATATGAATTAAATTGATTAACAAACATAACCAACCGTCCTCTTTTTGGTTTTATGATGTACTCCAGATCACAATCTTTTTTGTTAGGTTGAGGGGGGTATTTGTTGTCTTTAATTTTTTCTTTTTTGATATTATAAATTTCAAGATCTCCGCCTAAAGTATATTTATCTAAATTATTTAAGTATAAAAGCACTACTATTAACCTGTTATCAGAATCTCTATGTATTTCTCTACCGTAACCATTACTTGAGAAGCTATAGTCGAACAGTGGTATTAGGGGCTTTTTCCTAAATAAATAATCTTTAAATGATATTAATCTTCTAAAATATGTATCAAGAATTCTAAGAAGTGATATGGATAATAATTTATAAGGTGGAATAGAACCTATTTTATATTCTAATAAAGCACTATATTTCTTTTCAAGATCTCCAAAATTAAATTTCGATAGTATGTTAAAAGTATCTTTTTTTTTTAATTCTGTATGTTTAAATTCTTCTATAGAAGATTTGGAAATCTCTGATAAGTTTTGGATATTGTTTAATTCATTCATAATAAATTTAAAGCATTTATTCCTAAATATTCTGGAAAATTTATCCCAAGTCCTGCTTTCTTTTACAAGCTCATTAAATTTATTTGAAGAAAAAGGAATCATAACTCTTCCACCATGAATTACTGAATTGCTTTTTGCCTGAGATTTTATAAAATTCTCGCCATCAAGAATGAGTTTTTCACAATCTTGAATACTTATGAAATCATCAATTATAAGAGCTGGGAAATCGGTTTTCAGCCATGTTGCTTTGGAATAGTTATCAGATTGCTTTATTATCCGCATAAATAATAAATATTATTTAATACTCTATAGCAGAATAAACTTAAGAACAAAATTTTCTAAAATATTAAGACTTATAATTTACGTAAGAAATTTTTTTTAAATGAGATTGAAATCGTAATGAGCGAGATTATTAAATTAAGTCGAACTACTATAGAGAAATATCTTAGTTGTCAAAGATGTTGCGTACTTGATAAAAAATATCAAATAAAACCGCCATCATTACCATTTACCTTAAATATAGCTGTAGATAATTTATGTAAAAATGAATTTGATCATTATAGAAGAATTCAGGAACCTCATCCTTTATTTATTGATCATTGTATTGATGCTGTTCCTTTTAAACATAAAGATTTAGAACGTTGGAGAAGTAATTTTCAAGGAATAAGGTATAGGTCAATCGAACATCATTATGATTTTGGTGGAGCTGTGGATGATATTTGGCAGAAAAAAAATGGCGATCTTATTATTGTTGATGTAAAAGCAACATCAAGAAATAATTTTGATTGGTCTGAGACTTTTAATAAATATGAATATGCAAAAGCTTATAAGAGACAACTTGAGATGTATCAGTGGCTTTTTGAAAAAAATGGTTTTAAAGTTGCGAAAGAAGCATATCTTTTATATTTTAATGGAAAAAAAAATGAAGAGTTTTTTAATAATCAATTAAATTTTGATGTACATCTGATTAGATTAGAGTGCTCTACAACATGGGTAGAACAGACAATAATTGATACGGTCAATTTATTACGATCGGATACTTTTCCTAAACCTTCATCAACATGCGAATATTGCAATTATTTAAAGAGGCGTTGGAAGTTATCGATAACTTAATACCCATGGACAATTTTTTTATATTTCTGGAAAAATAGTGAATTAAAGATAATCTTTAGTTAGATTATTAATTTAAACTTTTGATCAAATCCAAAAATTCTGAAAGAAAGATAACTAATCATCTTCAACAAGATGTAGTTAAAGTATCTGGTAAAACAATTTTTATTAATCCTTTTTTGTATTGGCGCAGGTTTGACGAAAATACCAATAGATGGCTTCGAGAACCTGGTCAAATGTCAGAGGATCAAATTCAACCTAATAGGAACCGTTTTTATCCAGAAATAGATTGGGCTGATTTAAGTCATGAGCAAAAGCTGATAAAAGATGCAACTATTGAGATGTTTTTAAAAACTCTTGAATTGATAGGTACATTCCACCCTAATCTTAGTTCTGGACAGCTATTAGAAATTGAGAGAAAAATGGCGATCATAAAAAAGATTCCTTTTGAAAAGTGGGTTATAAAATCTTTCGCCAAAAAAGCGAGATTATTAGAAAATGAAAAAAGAAAATTTCAAAGAGAAAGGTTTTTTAGTAGCTGGAGGGAATGGTTTAGTCTCGATAATACTCAACAAGCTATTTTGCCATTAATAGTTACGATATTTATTGCATCATTTATTGGATGGTCTTTAGGAATATCAAAGAATAGTTGCAATCCTTATTTTGAGCAAAACATAAATCAACTAAATTAATTTTTTTATGATATTTATCCAGTGTCGGAATATATATTATTTTGAAAAAATAAATTTTTTATTTACGACTATAATAAATGTAATGATTAATTTCAAAAGTAAGAGTTTTATGATTGGAAATTTGAATTCAAATAATATCGATAATGATAAGTTCAATCTTAATAATGAAGAATGTGATTACAAAAACTTAATTACTAAACTTAAAGAAATAAAAGAAAACATTGCTTTATTGGAAAAAATAATATTTAACTAACTTTTATTTGTTTGATAAAAACTAGCCCTAATAAAAAACTTATTTCATTAAAGAGACAACCTTTAGTCTTAATTATTTTTTCTTCAATTTCGTTTTTCTTAATTTTATTAAGATTAATTTTTTTACAACTGATCAATTATGAATCTTTTAAAAAAATGTCTGATGAAAACAGGATCAGACTTATTGCTTCTCAACCAATTCGTGGAAGAATTCTTGATAAAAATGGTAATGTTTTAGCAGATAGTAGAGTTAAATATTCCTTAATAGTAAAGCCTCAATCTGTAAATAAAAGTAATTGGGAAAAACATAAATTAAGCATTGCTGATTTGTTAAATGTTGATAGTAAGGTAATTCAAACAAAATATTTTGAAGGTTTAAAAAATCAAAAACTTTCAGTAACTATCCTTGATGATTTAAATGTAGATCAACTAATAAAATTTAAGGAAAATGAAGATAATTTATTTAGTTTTGAAATAGCGACGAAATTAATTAGAAATTATCCTTATAAATCTGTTGCTGCTCATGCAATTGGTTATACTCAACCAATCACTGAAGCAGAATATAAATTTTTATCAAAGAAGGGTTATAAATTAAATGACTTAATAGGGAGAACTGGAATTGAATATGTTTACGAAGATTTTATAAGAGGTGAATGGGGTGGAGAAATGGTTGAAGTAAATTCTTTAGGCAAATTTCAAAGATCATTGGGTATAAAACCCTCAAAACAAGGCAATGATATCGAATTGACTATTGACATGAACTTACAATTAGTTGCTGAAAAAGTACTTAAAGATAAAAAAGCTGGAGCAATAATAGTCATGGATCCAAGAGATGGTGCAATAAGAGCAATATCAAGTAAACCTACATTCGATTTAAATTTTTTTTCAAAGGATTTTAAGTCTGAGAAAGAATATAATGAACTATTTAATTCGCCTGAGAAACCTCTCTTTAATAGAGCATTAAATGCTTATGATCCAGGTAGTGTATGGAAAATTGTAACGGCTTTAGCTGGCTTGGAAAGTGGAAAATTTCCTATTGATACTATGTTAGAAACGAAATCATGTATTACTTATGGTAGTCAATGTTTTAGAGAACATAATGATTTAGGTTTTGGAGTCATAGGGTATGAGGATGCTTTGAGAGTTTCAAGTAATACATTTTTTTATCAAGTCGGATATGGTGTAGGGGTTGATGAAATTTATAAGGTCTCTAAAAAGCTTGGTTTTAATGCTTTATCTGGAATTGAAATTTCTGAACAAGAAAATATAGGATTAGTAGCTAATAGTGAATGGGCTATAGAAGGTAGAGGATGGGGCGAACCAGGAAGAACTCCATGGGTTCCAGAAGATATTGCAAGTATGTCTATTGGACAATTCGTCGTTCAAGTTACTCCTATTCAAATAGCTAGAGCATATGCTGTTATTGCAAATGGAGGTTATCTAGTTACGCCCTATTTAGTAAAAAAAGATGCAGAAAATCTTTCAAATCAAAAACGTATTAAATTAGACATTGATCCAAATAATATTGAGTTGATAAAACGTGGTCTCAGGAAAGTAGTAGAGTCTGGAACAGGAGCATCGATGAATTATGGAGTTTCGAATTTACCTCCAGTTTCAGGTAAAACAGGAACTGCTGAAGATGGTGAAGGTGGCTTAGATCATGCTTGGTTTGTTTGCTTTACTCCTTCTGAAAACAGTGAATTGCTTGTAGTTGCTTTTGCACAAAATACCCCTGGTGGAGGTTCTGTACATGCGCTTCCTATGGCTAGACAAATTTTAAACGTTTGGAATGAAAAAAAATGATAATAATGTTTATCTTTTAAATTCTATGTCTTTAATTTTTGCATTTGTAAAAGTCTTTGAATAATATCTTCAATAGTTTTGGTATCTATCGGTTTACTATATGAGGACAAAAGTTGTCTACCTAATACTTGGCTGCCTAAATGGACTAATTGAATGCGTAATGAGGTAAGAAGTTCTAATCCTATCCCACCAGAAAATGTTGCAATTGCAATTGGTTGACCATTAAATAAATTTCTAAAGTCATCTCCAGAAATGGAAAGCCATGCTATGAAGTTGGTGAGAATAGGAGGTATAGATCCATTATATTCAGGAGCACAAATAACCCATTTTTCTATTGCGAAAAGCTTTTTTTTAATTGCTTTTATTTCATCTGGGATATTATCTTTGTTGTGAATTCTTGGATTGAATAACGGAATATCAAGAGTCGTAAGATCTAATATTTCAGAACTTATTTTAAGTTCATTACTTTTTTCAATGAATTTTTCAGAAAGTTCTAAATTTTTGCCGCAGCTAGCCGTGATGATAATTAGATCTTTTGATTCAGTCATAAATTAGATAAATAAATTTAATAGTTAGCACCAGTTTTACGGTGATGAACTGCTGTTAGACTATCGGATTTTAGTATATTACCGTGTAGTACTTCGGCGTATATTACCCAATGATCTCCGCATTCCATTCTCTCTTTTACAGAGGCATCTAACCATGCTAAAGACTCAGGAATGATTAGCTGTTCATTAGGAGTTAATTCAATATTTAATCCTGCAAATCTATCTTCTCCTGGTGTAAAAGGTTTTGTGAATCTTTTCAAAGGTTCTTTAAAATCCTTTTCACTTAAAATATTTAATGCGAATGAATCCCCTATTTGAAGGAGAGATTCTACCGATCTATCTTTTGCTACTGCAATACTTAATCCAGGCGGAGAAAAACTTGCTTGACTAACCCAAGATGCAAGCATAGCTCCTTTAATATTATTCTCATCTTTTCCTTTAGAAGCTGTTAGAACACAAAGTGAGCCAATTACTCTTCCAAGAGCTTGTAACTTTGGATCTGTTTTGCTTGTAATCATTCCAGTATCTGAATTTCTAGGTTTTTTCCTGGCTTTTTTTATAATTTTCCTTCCAAAGTGAGTTCCTATTTCTTCTAGCTCTTTAATCTTTGGTTTATTTGGACTGAATTTTATTCTTATAGGGTCAAAACTAAACTTAAAACCACCATCTTTTAATTTTGATTCTAGTAAATCTATTGCTTCGCCACTCCATCCAAAACTACCAAAAATACCCACTGGTTTGTCTCTATTACCTTCTGATAACAATGTTCCTAGTGCACTGACTATAGGAGTTGGGGCGTGACCTCCTAGTGTAGGTGAACCGATTAAATATCCATCAGCATTTTGGATGGATTTTACAAGCACATCATTAGGAGTAAATTCGCAATTTATACTCTCAACTTCGACTGACGTTCTATTGATCCCTTTTGCTAATGCATCGCCTATGGAGGCTGTATTTCCATATGCACTTGCATAAATTAAAGCAATTTTAGGATTATTTGTTGAGAGGTTCTCACCCCATCTTATGTAGTCATTTAAAAAGCTTTTTAAGCTATATTCGATAGCGGGACCGTGTAATGGTGCAATAGTTTTAATGTCGTAATCTGCAATTTTTTCAGTAATTGATACCACTTGATTAGACATTGGAGCCATCAGACAATCATAGAAATGTTTCCTATCAGTTTCTGTACTAAGTCGATTTGTCTCTGACCAAAATTCAGATGCAATGTGTGCAGAGAAAATTTTTTCACTTAGAAGTATCTCTTGATTGCGTTCATAAATAATTAGGCCTCCAGGCCAACGCGCTGTTGGAATAGGAATTAAATCTAGTGAAATGTTATTTAATTCCAAACGAAGTTCTTTTTTGATTATGTTTGTTTTGGGTAATTGAATTTCAATAAAGTTATCTAAGTTAGGATTTCTTTGATGCCAAAGTTCGGAAATAAGTTTAAACCCAGGATTTGAGCAAGTAATAGTTAAATTTTGAAATTGAGTACTAATATTTTTTATAGTTTCTATAATTTGAGGATTTATATGTCCGGAGATTATGTTTATTTTATGTAATTTAAAATGGTCAAAAAAATTTGATATTAACTCAATAAATGAATTTAAATGTTGTTTTTCAGGTGGATGAATAATATAGAGTTCTTGATTATTTCTGATTAAAAAAGTATTAAAAGAGGTTCCTTTTTCTAGATTAAACTCAAGCTCAAATCTTTCTTTATTTTGATCAATGAATCTGAAACAAGTAAAATTTTCAGTAATTTCAAATTTTGACAAGTTTTGTTTTTTTGAAAGTGAGCTCACATTAATTTCTGTCATTTGAAAGGTTTATTTTCTAATAATGATTAGCAACTTTTCTATGATGAACTGCTGTTTTGCATGATAAATCAGAGACATTACCATTTTCAACGATTCCGTAAATTATCCAATGATCTGGAGTCTCTAGTCTGGAACTCACTTTACAATCTAAAAAAGCGAGTGAATCTGATAAGACTGGTCCTCCCACTGCGATGTTGTTAATTATATCTACATCTGCAAATCTATCGGCTCCAGGAGCAAATCTTTTTAAAAAATGTCTAAACATTTTTTGATAGTTGTCTTCCCTCAATATATTCACAACAAAACCGTTTCCAACTTGCATATACGATTCAATAGCTCTATCTTTTGCTACTGCAACTGTAATACCTGGTGGAGAAAAACTTGCTTGACTAACCCAACTTGCGACCATTGCACTTTGTCTGAGTGACGAACCTTCTCCCTGGCTAGCTGTAACAACATATAATCCTCCACTTAACCTGCCTAAAGCTTTATCTAAATTTGAGTCAAGGCTCTTCATGGAGGCAATATTTTTCTTTTTGTTGATCAATTGACCCAAGTCAGTTCCAGCCTCTTCAAATTGTTGATAAATAATTGGATTTGGAATATTTTTGACTCTTAAAGGTGAAAAGGCTTCTTTCTGGCCTAGTTCTCTTAACTTGCTTGCTAAAGAATCTATTGGCTCATCATTTCCTCCGAAAGCATCATATACAGCCGTAAATTGTTTAGGCTTTAACGCTGCAAACAAAGTGCCAAGAGATTCTTTTAATTCATTATCTGCATTAACGGGCCATGTGGGAATAACCACTGCTTTTGCTTCAGATATTAAACCTGTTAATTCCTGAGGATCAGAAGATCTTAAATCAATTAATTGAACTTGCGCATCTGCTTTACTTATCCCATGAGATATCGCTTGGCTTAGTCGATCACAATATCCATAGTCGCTTATGTAGCATACTGCTACAAATTCGTTTCCTTTACTTTTATTACTGCTCCATTGTAGATATTTTTCCTTCCAAAAGTTGACTTGATTATGAAGCAAAGGCCCGTGACCTACGGCTATTGTTTTTAATTCAGGTAACTTATCTATTCTTTTAATTGCCTGTAGAACGCTTCTAGCGTTTGGACCCATTAAGCAATCATAATAAAAACGAAAATCGTCATATATTTCTTTTTGATTAGTGTCATAAAAATCATTAGAACAATAATGGAGTCCAAATGCATCGCATGTATAGAGAACATGTGTGCTGTGATCATATGAAAAAATTGTATCTGGCCAATGTAAATTTGGTGCGCTTATAAATTCAATATTATGTTCTAAACCGCTATTAGGATTAGTTCCTAGATTTAAAAACTCTCCGCTTTTAACTTCTAGACGCTTAAAGGGAATATGTATTTGGTCTTCGATAAATTTAAGAGCTAATTTTGATCCTACTACTGTGATATTTTGGTTTAATTCTAAAAGATTACCTATTAAACCAGAATGATCAGGTTCTGTATGGCTTGTAATTAAATAATCAACTTCTTGCGGATTTACCTCTTTCAGTAATTCTTCAAACCATAATTCTTCGAACTTTGCGTGACTAGTATCAATAATTGCTAGTTTTTCGCCTTTAATAATGAAGCTATTATAGGTAGTTCCATTTCTCAAACCAAATTCAATATCAAATCTACTGCGATCCCAATCCAAAGATCTTATGGCGCAAGAATCAACAGCGAAGTTTTGAGATTGAACTGTCAACTTGTTATTTATTTTTGCCAATTTAGAATTACTTGTCTGGGCAGAAGCTATCATAGAATAATTCGCTTTATAAATTAACTTTAGTTATATAGAATATAAATCCGCGTGATTATTTTTGCGAAATAACCGAAATTACGCTTTTCTTTAATTTTTTGTTCTTTTTATTCTGGGTAAATGACATCTCGACTAATTAAAAAAATAATTACTGGAGATGAGATAAGAAATGCTTTTTTAAATTTTTACAGTGAAAAATTACATAAAATCATTCCAAGTGCATCTTTAATCCCAGATGATCCTACTGTTATGCTCACAATTGCTGGAATGCTACCTTTTAAACCAGTATTTTTGGGTTTAAAAGAAAGACCATCTAAAAGGGCTACTTCAAGCCAAAAGTGTATTAGGACGAATGATATAGAAAATGTTGGAATTACAGCTCGACATCATACTTTTTTTGAGATGCTTGGTAATTTTTCTTTTGGAGATTATTTTAAAAGAGAGGCAATTCAATGGGCTTGGGAATTAGTTACTAATATTTATCAACTTTCTGCTGAAAATATAATTGTGAGTGTTTTTCATGAAGACGGAGAGTCTGCAAAAATTTGGAGAGATGAAATTGGTCTTCATCCAGATAGAATAGTGAAACTAGGCGTGAAAGATAATTTTTGGTCTTCTGGAAAAACAGGTCCATGTGGTCCTTGCTCAGAACTTTATTATGATTTTAATCCTGAAAAAGGTCTGCAGAATATCGATTTGGAAGATGGAAATCGTTTTATTGAATTTTATAATCTTGTATTTATGCAATATAATCGCGACTCTAGTGGAAAATTGACAGATTTAAAATTTAAAAATATTGATACAGGAATGGGCCTAGAGAGAATGGCTCAAATATTGCAAAAAAAGAAAAATAATTATGAGACAGATTTAATTTTTCCTATTATTCAAAAAACTTGTGAGTTTGCAAATATTGATTATTTTTCTTCAGATAACAAAAACAGAATTTCCTTAAAAATCATTGGAGATCATACAAGAGCTGTTATTCATTTAATTTCTGATGGAGTAGCAGCTAGTAATCTCGGCAGAGGATATATATTAAGAAGGCTTATTAGAAGAATGGTTAGACATGGGAGATTATTAGGCATAACAAATGAATTTTTGCCTCATATTGCTTCTGTGGGTATAGATTTAATGCAAAAGAATTATCCTGATTTAAAAAATAATAATGATTTAATTTTGAATGAGATAAAAATTGAAGAAGTTAGGTTTAGGGAAACTCTTGAAAGGGGAGAGAAATTGCTAAGTGAGTTAATTTCATCAGGGCAGAAATTAATTTCTGGTTTTCAAGCTTTTGAACTTTATGATACTTATGGATTTCCTCTAGAACTTACTATAGAAATTGCTGAAGAAAATAGTATTAGGGTTGATATAAAGGGTTTTGAGGAAGAAATGCATGCACAAAAAGAGAGAGCAAAAGCTGCTTCAAGTAATATTGATTTAACATTAGAGGGATCATTAGAACGAGAAATAGATTTATTTAATAAAACTGTTTTTAATGGTTATGATTCACTTATTACGGAAGCTGAAATAAAGGGTATATTCAGGGATTCAAAATTAGTTAAGCAAGCAAGTGAGGGTCAGGAAGTTTTAATTGTTCTTGACCAGACAACTTTTTATGGAGAATCTGGCGGGCAAGTTGGTGATATTGGAACGATATTTTCAAAAGGTGCAGAGGTCTTAGTTGATAATGTTGTTCGAAAGAAAAATGTTTTTTTACATTCTGGAAAGATAAAAAAAGGAATATTAACTATTGGACAAAAAGTCAAGACTAAGGTTGAATCCTCTAATAGAACTAGGGCTGCAGCAAATCATACAGCTACCCATTTGTTGCAATCTGCTCTTAAATCAGTTGTTGATGAAAGTGTTGGACAAAAAGGTTCATTAGTAGCCTTTAATAAATTACGATTTGACTTTAATTCTTCTAATCCTATTTCTAAAGATCAAATCTCAAAGATTGAGACCCTAGTTAACTCCTGGATTATGGAAAATCATTCCCTTGAAATAAAAAATATGTCCAAGAGTGAGGCTCTCGAAAAGGGTGCAGTTGCCATGTTTGGAGAAAAATATGATGATGAAGTACGTGTTGTTAATGTGCCAGGAGTTTCAATGGAACTATGTGGAGGAACACATGTAAGAAATACATCTGAATTAGGTTCTTTCAAAATAATTAGTGAGGAAGGAATCTCAGCTGGAGTAAGAAGAATCGAAGCATTATCAGGCCAATCAGCCTTCGACTATTTTAGTGACAGAAATGCTTTAGTAAATCAACTAAGTGATTTGTTAAAAGCTAATCCTCATCAACTTTTTGAAAGGGTTAATAATTTGCAAGCAGAACTTATAAATAAGAATAAAAAAATACAAAAAATGAAAGATGAAATTGCATATATTAAATACTCTTCTCTAAAATCATCTGCAAAAAGAGTAAATTCTTTTTCAATATTAGTAAATCAGATTGATGGTTTAGATGGAAATTCTTTGCAATCTGCAGCACTAAATTTAACATCTTATTTAGGAAAGAAAGCAATAGTTATTCTTGGGGGAATACCAAATCCAGAGACCAGAAAGTTGTTATTTGTAGTTTCTTTTGGTGATGATGCCGTAAATATGGGACTTCATGCAGGTAAATTAATTAAAGAGATTTCAAGCATTTGTTCGGGAGGTGGAGGAGGAAAACCTAACTTTGCACAAGCAGGCGCTAAAGATATTGATAAATTAAGCATTGCTTTAGATTATGCAAAAAATCATTTGCAAAAAATATTAGAAAGTTATTCTGATAAATAACTACTTTTTCTCAGACTTATTTCGACTTGATCAATTAATTTTCTTGATTCTTCAATAGTTAATTTTTTTTGATCAATTGCTGATTCAGTATTGATCCTTATAGATTCGACCATAGAATCTGAACTGTAATCCAATAATTGCAAAATTTCAGATTTACTGTCCTCTTTAATAATATTTTTGACTGTATATGAATCATCTTCATTTATATCAATATGAACAACGTTTGTATTGCCGAATAAATTGTGCAAGTTTCCTAATGCTTCTTGATAGGCACCAGTCATGAAGATTCCAATTAGATAATCTTTATCTTGCTCTGGCTTATGTAAATTTAGTAATGATTTAATTTTTCCATTATTAAAAAAACTATTTAGTTTCCCATCTGAATCACAAGTTAAATCTGCAAAGTTTCCTTTGCAGAATGGCTCTTCTAAGTGCCTATGTATTGGTACTGTTGGAAAAATCTGATTGATTGCCCAGCTATCAGGAATCGATTTAAAGATAGATAAATTTGCATAATAAGTTGATGCAAGAGTTTCTGTAATTTCAAACAAATCAGGGTGATTGATTTCATCATTATTCAGGTTATTAGCAATTTCTTTTGCGCAAGCCCAGGTCAGTTCTTCGGCATAAGCTCTTTCTGCCAAACTTAAAAATCCTAATCTAAAAGCTACTAAGCAATCTTCTTTAAACTTTTTTGCATCGTTCCATAGTTCAATTATTTGAGATAAATTTATCTTTTTATTTTTAAGTTTTTTTAGTTCATAGAAAGTTTCAAGTAGATTTAAAGTGATTAATGAATGATTATTTTCATCATAAATTCTCAGTTTGGAGCTTACATGGCTTGTTCCTAAGACATTAAAAATTAAAACCGAACAATGACTAATTATTGCTCTTCCGCTTTCTGAGACAATAGTTGGATGTTCAATATTATTTAATTCACATGAATCTTTAATGGTTGCAACTACATCGTTAGCATAATTTTGAAGAGAATAATTTGTAGAAGTGTTGGAGGAAGTTTTAGTTCCATCGAAATCTATCCCCAATCCCCCCCCAACGTCGATATATTTCATTGGGGCACCTAGTTTACTTAGTTCAACATATATTTGACTAGCTTCTTGTAAGGCGTCTTTAATTACAGCAATATCACTTATTTGACTTCCTATATGAAAATGAAGCAATTTCATTTCGTTTATAAGATTTGCTTCTTTAAGTTCTTGTATTGTTAACATAATTTCTGGGATTGATAATCCAAATTTGGAATTATCTCCAATAGATTTGCTCCACCTACCGCTACTTTTACTTGATAACTTGGCTCTTATCCCTATCAATGGAGTCGCCTTTAAATCCTGAACTACTTGAATAATTCTTTTGACCTCATCGCGTTGTTCAATAACTATTATTGGATTTTTCCCGAGTTTTCTTGCCAAAGTAGCAATCTCAATATATTTTTTATCTTTATATCCGTTACATATCAATAATGAACTTTGGTTTTCAAGAAGTGAAAGCCCAATTAATAATTCTGATTTACTTCCAACTTCTAAACCAAAATTCCATGGGCTCCCAAACTCTATTATCTTTTCAAGAACATTTTTCTGTTGATTACATTTGACAGGAAAAACTCCTTGATAAATGTTCTTATATTTATAAGTTTTTATTGCTTTTATAAAAGCTTCATGTAATTCATTTATACGATCTTTCAATATATCGTTAAATCTTATAATTAATGGGGTATTTATTTCTCTACTTTTGAGTTCTTTGACAAGCTTAAAAAGATCAATCTTCTCTTCTGATTTTATGTCTTTGGTGACTGAGATATTTCCTTTTGAATTAATAGAAAAATATTTATCCCCCCATTTATCAATGTTGTAAGTAGAAATACTATCTTTAATAGTCCAATTATTCTTTGATTTTTTTGGCTCAAAATTGGTCAATTTTTGTATTAGTAATTTAAGAAATGTTTTTGAAAAAAATTTAAAACAATATCTTTTATTTTAATGATTACTTGCCAAGTTACCACCCAAAAGCTGAATATACATAGAGTGATTATTAATTAAATGACCAAAGAGAGAACGTTTATTGCAATTAAACCTGATGGAGTTCAAAGAGGATATATTGCTGAGATCATCGGCAGATTTGAAAAAAAAGGATTTAAATTGGTTGGTTTAAAGCAATTAATCCCATCAAAAAATCTTGCTCAAAATCATTATGGAGTACATAGAGAAAGGCCATTTTTTCGTGATTTAGTAAACTTTATTTCAAGTGGTCCTGTTGTTGCAATGGTCTGGGAAGGCGAAGGAGTTATTTTAAGTGCTAGGAAATTAATAGGCGCAACAAAACCTCTTGAATCAGAGCCTGGAACAATTAGAGGTGATCTAGCTATTGATATTGGGAGGAATATAATTCATGGTTCTGATGGAGAAGATACAGCAGAATTTGAAATTAATCTATGGTTTAACAAAGAGGAATTATGTGAGTGGGAAACTTCTGATTCGAAATGGCGATCTGAAAATTAAAATTTAAATCTCAAATCTATCTACACTGAATTTTTCTAAAAATCTTTTTTCTATTTTTTTTAGGCTTTTATTCTGAACTAATTTAAAAAGAAGATCACTTGTTATTGCAGAAAATAAAACCCCATTTCTATAATGACCCGTAGCTAAAAAAAAGTTTTCAATTTTAGATTCCCCAAGTATTGGTTGAAGATCTGGTGTGGAAGGTCTAAATCCCCACCAATGTTCCATTTGTGGCCAATTAATTGCTTCAGGTAATAGAGACCTAATTCCTTCTTGCAGTTGATTGATACCATTAGGCGTATTCCCGGGATTAAATTTTGAACCTTTTTCAACTGTTGCTCCAACGACAATCAGTCCATCTTCACGCGGCACTAGATAGGTTGTTGGTCCAAAAATCACTCTTTTCAAAAAATTTGTTGGACCTTGTATTGAAAGCATTTGTCCCTTTACAGGAAAAACAGGAATCTTGTTGAATATTTTTTTACTCCAAGCACCACTGCATAGAATTGCTTTTTCACAATAAATTTTTTTCAGTCCTCCCGTAGCACACAAAACTGTTGCACCAGTAATTTTGTTTTTTTCTATTATCAAATCTTGTACTTCTGATCCTTCTTGAAATTTCACTCCATGCAAGGAGCATGCCCTCTCGAGTGCACGCATTAATCTTCTTCGATTATCTATCTGACCATCCTGTTCAAAAAGTAAACCGTGTTTCCAAATAGAATTTATTCCATTAATTTCTGCTTGAAGATCTTCTTGATTTAAATACCTTCCATATTTATAAGTAGGAAATTCTTCAAGATCTTCTTTATTCCTGAAAGGAACTACTATTCCGCATTTTTTTAATCCGCATTTAATACTACTATCTTGTTCTATACTTTTTATCCATTTTGGTATTAGACTTTGACTCTCTTGTCCAAATTTTAGTAATTCATCTTTGAGCCCTTCAGCATGACTAGCTAACATTCCTGCCGCAACAAATCCAGCTGATTCATTTCTGTTTTTGCTTAAAACTAAAACTTGAAAATTATTTCTAGCAAATTCATAAGCAATAGATAAACCTATTAATCCACCACCAATAATTAAAATTGAATTTTTTGTTTCTTGAGTCATTTAATATTTAATATTTTTACTAGTTTTTGGTCCTCTTTTACCTTATATCCAATATTATTAATTAAGAAACTTTTAATAATGAACAATTTTGAATCTTGGGAAGCTGTTATTGGTTTGGAAACCCATGTACAGCTTAATACGAAAAGTAAAATATTTACATCTGCATCAACAGCTTTTGGTGATGAACCTAACACTCATATTGATCCTGTAGTTTGCGGTTTGCCAGGTACTCTTCCAGTTTTGAATGAGACCGTTCTGGAGTACGCTGTGAAAACTTCTCTAGCATTAAATTTAAAGGTTGCAGAACATTGTAAATTTGATAGAAAACAATATTTTTATCCAGATCTGCCCAAAAATTATCAAATTTCACAATTTGACGAGCCATTAGCTGAAAATGGATGGTTAGAAGTCGAAATAATAGAAAAGGGTAAAGAACCTTATTTTAAGAAAATTGGTATAGAAAGGCTACATATGGAAGAAGATGCAGGTAAATTAGTTCATTCGGGCAGTGACAGATTAGCTGGCTCTAAGTATTCCTTAGTTGATTATAATCGTGCTGGAATAGCACTTTGTGAAATTGTAAGTAAACCAGATATTAGAACAGGTAAGGAGGCATCTGAATATGCTTCAGAGATTCGAAGAACAGTTAGATATCTAGGCGTATCAGATGGAAATATGCAGGAGGGTTCATTAAGATGTGATGTCAATATTTCTGTTAGAAAAGGACCTAATGCCCCTTTTGGTACCAAAGTAGAAATTAAAAATATGAATTCATTTTCTGCAATTCAAAAGGCTTGCGATTATGAAATTGACAGACAAATAGAAGTTTATGAAAATGGGGGAGAAATTTTCCAAGAAACAAGATTATGGGATGAAGCTAAGCAATTAACAAAAAGTATGAGACTAAAAGAAGGTAGTAGTGACTATAGATATTTTCCTGATCCTGACTTAGGACCAATTGAAATAACAAAAGCTCAAAAAGAAATATGGTTTAAAGAACTACCAGAATTACCTTCAAAGAAAAGAAAGAAATATGTTAGTGAATTTGGCTTATCTGGATATGATGCAAGGGTAATTTCTGATGAAATTAACATGGCAAACTTCTTTGAAGAAACAGTAGCTAAGGGTGCTGATGCCAAACTAGCTTCAAATTGGGTAACGAGTGATATTGTGGGTTATTTAAAAGCAAACAAACTTAGTTTTACTGAATTAATGCTTACTCCTGATAATCTAGCTGAAATGATTAATATGATTTCAAAAAATATTATTAGTGGAAAAATTGCAAAAGAAATTTTACCAGAACTAATTCAAAAAAATATTTCTCCGAAAAAATTAGTTGATGAAAAAGGATTGGCTATGATATCTGATTCTTCAAGTATTTTACCAATAATTAATGAACTCATAACTGAACATCCAAATGAAGTTCAAGCATTTAGGAATGGTAAAACTAAATTACTTGGTTTTTTTGTTGGTCAACTTATGAAAAGAACCAAAGGTAAAGCTGACCCTAAACTTGCAAATAAACTTCTTAGAGAAAAGTTGAATATCTAAATCTTCAAAGAAGTTCGCTAATTGTTTTGATCCATTTATTTTGGTCATCTGAATTATCTAAAATAATATCTGAGAGTTTTCTTTTTTCTTCAAAACTTAATTGAAGATTTATTGCTTCATATGCTTCTTTTTCGCTAATTTTATCTCGTAAGATAAGTCTTTTTTTTTGTAGTTCTCGAGGACATTTAACTAACCATATTTCAGTGCATACATCTTCAAATTTTGCTTCAAATAATAATGGAATAACCAATACTATAGTTTGATTATCTTTGTATTTACTGCATTCTTTTATCATTTTTTCTTTAATTAAGGGGTGAAGCAGTTTTTCAATCCATTCTTTACTTTCTGAATGTTTAAAAATAATGTTTCTTAAAATTTTTCTGTTTATTTCGTTTTTTTGATTGTTCTTATTATCAATTATTTGATTTCCAAAATAACCTAAAATTTTTTTATATCCATAAGTGTTTGGTTTGATTAATTCTCTTGATAAATTATCTGCATCTAATATTGGAATGTTTTTATGTTTTCTAATGAAATTTGTTATGGTTGATTTCCCACTGGCAATTCCTCCAGTTAAACCAATTCTTCTTTGGTTATTTTTTAATTTATGAAGAATATCCATATATTTAATAATAATCTAATTATCTGTTTCTTTAGGATTCAAGAGAAGTTAGTATGAATTAAAAATATAAAAAAAGATTGAGCCAGTCTGATTTCACTTGGTCATTTGTTGATGAAGGTAATGAAACACCTAAAGGATTTCTTTTTGCTGGAATATCGGCTGGATTAAAAGCTTCTAATAAAAAAGATTTAGCACTTATATTTGCTCCAGAAGGAAGCATTTTTAGTGGGATGTTTACTCAATCAATAGTTCGAGCTTCTTGTGTAGATATTTGTGAAGAAAGGATTAAAAAATCTTCAGGTTTTGTACGAGCAATACTAATTAATTCTGGTCAAGCAAACGCATGTACAGGAAATCTTGGATTGCAACATTTTCAAATTGCTACAGCAAAGATTGCAGAACTTTTAGGAATAAAAGATGAAGAAGTTTTAATGTGTTCAACTGGTGTAATTGGTGTTCCAATAGAAATAAACGATTTAGTAAAAAATTTACCGAATTTAGTTAGTGATTTAACAGTTAATAACTTTCAAAATGCAGCACAAGCAATTTTAACTACTGATTTGACTTTGAAAACAGTTTTAATAGAGACGACAATTCAAGGTAGAAAGATAAAAATAGCAGGATTTGCAAAAGGATCAGGAATGATTTATCCCAATATGGCTACAATGCTTGCTTTCTTAACTTGTGATGTGGGTATTGAGAAAGAAGAATGGGACAAAATGATTTCTATTGCTTCTAAAAAATCTTTTAATGCAATAACAGTTGATGGAGAGACAAGCACAAACGATTCTTTTGTTGGCATAAATGCAGGAAATAAAATTGATAAAATGTTTTTGCCAGTCATCCAAAAAGGAATTGATATTGTATGTCAAAATTTGGCAAAAAGTATCGCGAGGGATGGAGAGGGGGCAAATTGTTTATTAGAAGTTTTAGTTCAAGGAGCAAAAAATACTGATGATGCAATTATGGTTGCTAAATCTATATGCAATTCTGTGTTGGTAAAAACTGCTATACATGGCTGTGATCCTAATTGGGGAAGAATCATTTCTGCTGCAGGGAATTCTGGCGTTAAATTCAATCTAAATGACTTAGATTTATATATAGGTAGCGATAAGATTTTGGAAAAGGGCAAGTTAAATAAATATGATTCTCAAAAAGTTACAGACTATATTAGGTCTAAAATGAAAGGTAAATATTTAGTTGATGATATTGTACAAATTATGATTAATCTAAATTCTGGCGAATCAAAAGGCACAGCTTGGGGATGCGATCTTTCTAAAAAGTATGTTGAAATAAATAGCGAATATACTACATAAGTCTAAATCGACTGCAGGGCAATAGATTACAGAGATAATAAAAACTTTATGACATGTATATGACAGTAGATTTCTAAATAAAATTATTTCAAATGAAGATTTTTAAAAATTTGGATTAATAATAATTACTTTAATGACATTATTAAATCAAGAAATTAATTATCTTTTAAAATTAATAGCAAGTAGTTGTTCCCCAAGAATTAGTAGAACACCTCTGATAAAAAGATTTTCCTCCAATACTTCCAGTAGTAGTAGATGTTCCCCAAGAATTAGTGGAAGTTCTTGAATAAACACTCTGCCCATTAATTGATCCTGAACAAGTAGTTGTTCCCCAAGAATTAGTAGAACACCTATATCCCGCTTGCGCAGGGGAAGAAAGTGTTAAAAGTCCTAAAATTGAAATACTTGAAGTTAGCAGAATTTTAAATGTTTGCATGATAATAAAAGTTATTTACGACTATTTTTAGTTCTAGAAATTTTTAATTGATTCCAAGTCTTCCAACTTATTACATTTTTTATGATACTCGTATAGTGATAGCAATATTTTCGAAGACCTTGAAAAGGTTTATGACACCAATATGGCATCAACTTAATCCTTGAGATTAATTGATATAACTAACTTTTACTCCATATATTTTTATCAATATAGAATATACTACTTGAGTTTTAGTAAATCTATTGGTAGATATTCATTTATATAAAGGAACAATATTGTTAAAGTTCCAATTACAGAACCTATAAAACCTCCAAAAAAATTTATTAATAATCCAGATTTTGTAATTATTGGTTCTTCGTTTTTTTCTTCATCAAAAATAGGATTATCAACTACTTTTAAGCGCTGATTGGCTGTTGGTTGTTTAAGTTGTTGGTGTCGGATGAGGGCTTCGAAATCAGGCATGGAATTTGTGAGGCAATTGAACAATAAGCAGACCAGCCCGCCATTCGACGAGGATCTGATCTGCCCAAATCATCTACAGCGTCAAATACAGCATTACCAGAGGCTTCTGCTTTGTCGAACGCTGAAAGTAGGGGTATAAAGGTATCAAAAACATATAAACCAAATTTCTCTAGAGCTGCTTTGGCTTGTTGCGCTGCTTTTTGCTGTCTAAAATCAACTTTTACTATCATTACTGCATGGTGAACTTTTAAGTTGCTTAATAAATTAGCTAATTCAACAGTTAACTCTACGGATCTTGCCTTTGCAGTGGTAGGTAAGATAACTAAATCTGAACCATATGCTAAGTGTTTAAGTTCTTCTTGATCACTGCTAGCTTGTCCATCAGTTATTACGATTTCTGATGATCTTGATGCTTTAGCAGCTGAACTGACTGGGAAAACTGGAAATGGAAGATTACCTCTTAAAGAGTATGCTAATGCAGATCTATTTTTGTCAGCATCTACTATGCATACTTTTTTTCCTTCAGAATGCCAAACACTAGCAAGGTGAATACTTGTGCAGGTCTTGGCCACACCTCCTTTTTGTCCGCAAACGGTAATGAACAATTTTTTTATTTTTATTTCTCTTACTTTGGAGAATAATCTCTTAATGTCAAGAGAAATTGATTTTTAATGCTTTAAAACTTATTTTTTTTGAAATATTTCAAACTGTTCAATATTTTAGATAACCTTATTAAAGTGCTTTATTTAAATAGGCTTGTGAAAAAAAGAATTGGACTAGGTACTTGGTCCTGGGGGAATAAGATTTTTTGGAATTATAAATCTGCAAATGACGATGATTTACGTGAGACATATAATGAAGCTCTGAAAAGAGGTTTTGATTTAATTGATACTGCTGATTCGTACGGTACGGGGAATCTTAGGGGTAGAAGTGAATTATTGATAGGCAAGTTTTTAGTAGATACTCCTTTTGCAAAAAAAAATAGAATTCAAATTGCGACCAAACTCGCACCTTATCCTTGGAGAATTGGGGATAGAGGGTTTAATAAACCTTTTTTAAAAAGTTTAGAAAGGCTAAATAATAAATTAGACATAGTGCAATTGCATTGGTCAACTGCAAAATACAATCCTTGGCAGGAATTAGGTCTGTTGAATAATCTTTGCGATTTAAAAGATCAAGGCTTTGATTTTCAAATTGGCTTATCAAATATAGGGCCTCAAAGGTTGAAGAAATTAATTAATTTCTTGGCAAAAAGAGATCAAAGACTAAAAAGTGTTCAGATACAGTTTTCTTTGCTTGCTCCCGATTTAAACAAACAATATCAAGTAAAAAAAATTTGCGAAGAAAATAATATTGATTTCTTTGCTTATAGTCCTTTGTCATTTGGAATACTTTGTATTGATCCAGATAAAGAAGAAAATAAGGAAAAAAGTTTTATTCGTAATGCTTTATTTGAAAACTATAAAAAACCAACATATGAATTGCGGAGGTGTCTTAAAAGAATTGCAAATCAAAGATCAGTGTCCCAAGCTCAAGTAGCAATTAATTGGTGTTGTTATCAAGGAGCTATTCCGCTCGTTGGAATGCGAAAAAAATCTCAAGTTATAGATGTATCAAATGTATTCAAATGGAATTTAAATCAAAATGAATTTAAATTACTTCAGGAAATTTCAAAAAATTGTTTAAAAAAAATGCCCAAAAATCCTTTTTCAAGTATTTAATTAAATTTTTAGGTAGATATTTTCTTATTTTTTTTTATTTCACTACCATTATCCCATAGTTCAGTAGGAAATTTTTCGCCAGTGAATCTAATAACTTTAGGTTTGAGATTTATTATCAAATCGTTTAGTTTTTTATTAGGTTCCATTTTGTAAGATTGGAGTTTTTAATAAGATAAATTAATTTAAAACTTATCTTCTCAGTATTTATACTTATAAAATTAAAAATTTTTTTTTTAATACAGCCAATTGCAGCAATATTTACACGCTAACAAATTATCTACTACAACTTCTTAGTTATTTAAAAAAGTGGAGTCCTTCCAGACTCCGCGTATCATTTGGTTGATAAGGCTGATATGACCCCATCTCCTTTAGGATCAAGCAGCAACTGGTGCTGTTTGACGGGAGAAACTAACGATTTTGTTAGCGTTTGTGTTTTTTGCTCTAACCGAGCCGGCTTCAGTCACCTTCCTTATGCCCCGTCGAAACCATTACAACCCCAAATAGTGGAGTTGAGCGGAATCGAACCGCTGTCCGAAACATCGGTTGAGATCACCTAGTCCAATTGGACATTTATATTCTGACAGGCAAAATGAGTATTGAATAGTTTTTTTATTAAGTTTTATCGTATATGAATGTAGTTGCATCAGCTCCTGGGGGACTAGAGAAATCTTTAGCTGAAGAAATTTCAAATTTAGGTGGCTTTAATGTTAATACTTATAGAAGATTTATAAATTTTGAATGTGATTTCGAAACTTTTTATAGAGTTCATTTCTATTCCAGATTAGCTTTTCGTTTTTATAGAGAAATTGCAAGTTTTAATTGCTATGACAAGCAATCTTTATATGAGGGCGTCAGAGATTCATTTGATTGGTTAAATTGGTTGCACTTTGAAAAAACCTTTAATGTGCAAGTAACTGGGAAAACATCCTCTTTAAGTCATACACATTTCACTGCTCTTCAAGTAAAAAATTCTATAACTGATTTGCAACAGTCAGTTTGGAATAAAAGATCAAATATTTCTTTAGATAATCCTGATTTTATAATTCATCTGCATTTAAATAATAATAAAGCCATTATCAGTCTTCAAAGTAGTGTGGAAAGCTTACACAAACGAGGCTATAGACCCGCAGTTGGAAATGCTCCATTAAAAGAAAATTTAGCTTCTGGATTGATAAATATTACTCAATGGAATGGCAAAGTCCCTTTAATTGATTTTATGTGCGGCTCAGGAACTTTTTTAATTGAGGCAGTAAACCAGTTTCTTGAAGTTCCAATAAATATTGACCAAGTATATCTTTTTGAGAATTGGTTGGACTTTAGGAAAGATATTTATCTTAATGAAAAGAATAAGGCAAAAAATAAAATTATAAATTATGAAAAATTACCAACAATAATAGGCTGCGAAATTAATAAAAAGGTTTTTGAGCAGGCAAAAGTAAACATATCATTGGCTGGACTTGAAAACTATATTGAACTTATAAATAATGATTTTTTAGAACTCCAATTAAAATACACATCTGGGATCATTATATGTAATCCTCCATATGGCAAAAAATTGGGTTATGAAAATGAATTGATTTCTTTATATGAAGAAATGGGCATCTTCCTAAAGAATAATTTTTCAGGTTGGGAATTTTGGCTGCTTAGTGGAAATCCAAAACTAACAAAATATTTGAAATTGAAATCTTCAATGAAAATTCCCGTCAGTAATGGGGGGATAGATTGTAGATGGATAAAATATTTAATAAGGTAATTTATTTTTTGCCTAAAACGGCCTTTGTTGTCTTACCTAAACCCTCTAATGTTTGTGGTAGATAAGGACCTTTGGCTAATTTTCCTCCAAGCTTTAAACTTAAGCCTGCAAGAAATAAATCGATAAATATTATGAGTAATAAATTATATTCAATATTCCAGTTATTATAATTTGTTAGAAAAAGATAAAATATAATATGGATACAAATTAGTACTAACAATAATAATGTAATTCCAATTGCTAAAAATATTCCACCACTAATTAATCTTCTTTTTTCTCTATCTACTTCTTGAAGAGCTATTCTTACATGTAAATCCATCACTGAACTTGCGATAGCTGAAATTCTTGAAGCAGTATTTGCAAAGTTCTTATTTTTTGGTTTTTCCATATTATTTTCTGCCACTGTTTAGTAGACTCCCTATCAGTAAACCAATACCAGCCGCAATAGCAATAGATAATAGTGGTTTTTTTCTTATTGGACTCTCTATTTTTGGTCTAAGAGTATTGTTAAGTTCTTCTAATAACTCTTCTAATTGACTTTCGATAGGTTCAATTTTTTCTGAGATTTCCCAATTGTTTTCTCGGATTGAATCAATGATTTCAAATAGTTGGCGTTTTGTGCCAATTGTGGAGGTTCCAGTATGGCTTGCTATTACTTTAACTAAATCATCAATACTCCCTTTTGTAGCCTCAATGGTTTGCTGAGCAATAGTAGGCCATTTTTCTTTTATCAAAGGTATTAAACTATCAATTTTTTCAAGTAACCATTTTTCCAAGATAACTTCTTGTTCAGGAAGTTCAGAGTTATCTAATTTTTCTTCTACTTCTTTGGGAGGATCGTAAGTCTCCATTATTTAATCTTGATTATTTTAAGATTAGTCCCTATTTTCTTAATTTGGAACCCTTATCTAAAGATTTGTACGATTTATGTAGAATAAAAACATATAAAAGTTTATTTACATTTTATTTATCTACTCTGTTCTGCAAGAAGGTTTTGTTAAGCTGTTACTGAATTTATTAAATGAGTTTAAATTTAATCATGGATATCACATTTGCATCATTCATTTTTGCATCTCGCACAATTCCTACAGATATTGGATTAGTAGCTGCAGCTATCGCAGGAGCTGGAAGTTTGCTATTCATTGCTTTAAGATTTGTCCCTGATGCAAGTAATTAAATAGCAAAACAACCTTAAAAAAAATATATTTAAGTCAACTTTGTTTTAAAGTTGATTGGATTTTTTATCAACTAGATAATGAATAAATGGGTTTTGCTTGAACATAAAGTTTATTCTGATAAATCTTTGGATATTCATTATGATTTTCTTGTTGAAAATGAAATAGATTGTTTAACTTGGAAATTTTTAAAACTACCTTTATTAAATCAAGCTTCTATAGAAATTCTTAAACAGCCAAACCATAGACTTGTATGGCTAGCTAGGGAACAATATGAACTCTCTGGAAATAGAGGCTTCGTAAGAAGAATAGACCATGGAATATTTACAAATGTTTCTGATAATTCATACTCTGACTGTTTTAGATTCATTTTGGAAGGCCACCTTCTTAATGGTGTGTTTGAAATTTCCGGCAATTCTTGTAAATTAAGCAAATATAATTAATATTCATTTATAAATAATCGTAATATTTCTCTTGAGAATTTTTGCAAATTGGTTATTCTTATTTAGCTATTGAGACTTCAGATTGGTACATATCAATCAGGTCGAATTTGAAAATTTTAAATCTTTTGGGGGAAATATAAAAATTCCTCTTGAAGAGGGATTTACAGTGGTTACTGGGCCTAATGGCTCTGGCAAGAGTAATATTTTAGATGGTATTTTGTTTTGTTTAGGCTTAGCTAATAGTAGAGGGATGAGAGCAGAAAGATTACCAGATCTAATAAATAATTCCAAAGTTAAAGAGGGTAAATCATCTGAAACATTTGTATCAGTAAAATTTAATATTCAGGATTGGTCTCCTAGAGAGGATCTTCCTCCTTTGGAATTAGAAGAAGATGATATTTCTCTTAAAAAGGATCAAAAAGAATGGGTAGTTTCTAGAAAGTTAAGGCTTATGCCTGGAGGTTCTTACGCTTCGACTTATACTTCTGATGGACAACAATGCACTTTGCAACAAATACAGAAAATTTTAAGGGAAATTAGTGTTGATCCAGAGGGTAGCAATGTTGTTATGCAGGGTGATGTCACAAGAATAGTATCAATGAATAATAAGGAGAGAAGGAATCTTATTGATGAATTAGCAGGAGTCGCACTTTTTGATACGAGAATAGAACAAACTAATGCAAAATTAAATGATGTTTTTGAAAGACAAGAAAGGTGTGAAATATTAGAAAATGAATTGCAATCTAGTAAAAATAAGCTTGAAAAAGAATGTGAAAAAGCTAAAAGATATAAAGAATTAAAGGGAAAACTCCTTAAAATAATAGAATTAGAGAAAGTTCTTATTTTTGATAAACAAGTTAAGCACGTCGAATCTATAGACAAAAAAGAAACGGAAATTGAAAAAAATAAAATTTTATTTAATCAACAAAAAGAATCGATTAATAAAGAAATATCCGTCTTAGAAGGTGCCATGAAGATATTGGTTGCTGAGCTTAAGGAGAAAGGAGAGGATAATTTAATAAAAGTGAATTCAGATATTGGAAGTATTAATTCTAGCTTGAGAGAACTTGATAGAATATCAAGTCAGAATAAAGAAGAGGGAATTAAATTACAAAAACAGCGAGATGAAATTTCAATATCTAAGAGGAATATAGAGACAGAAAAGATGAAGCAAGAAAATTTTGATGAGAATTTTTTAAATAAATTAAACTTGCAAATTGATGATCTTACTTTAAAACATAAATTATCCAGAAAAAAACTTTCTGATGCAGCTGGAGAATCTGGTGAATTCTCAAAACAAAGTATCAAATTAAATGATGAGCTAGATAATTTAAAAAATATAATTAGTCCTTTGGAATTAAATAAAAGAAAAGTTGAAGAAGAGACAATTCAAAATAATATTCAAAAAGATGAAATATCTTCTCAGTTAGATGCTTTGATTTCAGAACAACAGAAACTTTTAGAAAGAAACAAAAGAAAAAAAGAAACAGCCGACTTGAAAAATAATAAATTGGTAAGTAATAGCGCAGAAATTAATTCTTTAAAAAATGAAATCGATGTATTAAATAAAACTAAATTAAGGCTAAATAACGAACAATTAAGTCTTGAAAAGGATTTATCACGATTTGAAAGTAGAAAAGAAGTTTTAAATGAATCCAGAGGTTCATACGCTCTCCGAATTCTTTTAGAAGCAGGGCTAGAGGGTATACATGGCTATGTAGCTCAACTTGGAGAGGTTAGTGAGAAAAATAGATACGCATTGGAAATTGCAGCAGGAAATAGACTCGGGCAAATTGTTGTTGATAATGATCATATTGCGGCTAAAGCAATTGAAATTCTTAAAAAGAAGAAGGCAGGAAGATTAACTTTTTTACCTTTAAATAGAATTAAAAGTCAAACAAAGAATTATGCAATTGCAAGATTTGAGAATAATAAAGAACCTGGTTTTATTGATAAAGCTATTAATTTAATTTCTTTTGAAGCAGTGTATGCTGAAGTTTTTAGATATGTTTTTGGAGAGACTTTGGTTTTTTCAGATTTAGCTTCAGCTAGGTTATCTAAACAAAAAATTAGGCTAGTTACTTTAAGTGGAGAATTATTAGAGGCAAGTGGTGCTATTACAGGAGGTAGTAAGTTAAAAAAAGATTTAGCTTATAGATTTGGAATTAATAATGATCTTGATGACTCTAGCCCTATGGAAGAAAGATTATTGGTTATTGAAGAAGCTTTAAAAGAGTCAAATAATGATTTGATCATAAAAACCAATAGACTCAGTGCATTAAATTCAAACCATAGTCAAATAATTGAGGATTGTGCCGCATTTAATAAAGAAATAGAAGTAAATAAAAATTCTCTTGATGATGTCGTACAAAGAATTGAGCATTGTAAATCTAGATTAAATAAACTTGATAGTGCTAATAGTTTATTGCTTGGAGAATTAGATCGTTTAAAAAATAAACTTAAGCCCAATCAAGACAAATTTGATAAATTGCAAATCATTCTTAAAAATAATTATGAAAAAAATCAAAAATCATCACTAATAGTTTTTAATAATGAATTTAATAATTTGGATAAAAAACTTGAATTACTTATTCAGGAGAGAGATACATTATTAGATAAGAAGAATCAATTTGCTTTAAATAAAGAACGTATCAATAATTCATTAAAAATTACATTAATAAAAGAAAAAAATTTGCAGGAATCAATCAAAGATCTTGCGATTTCTCATAGTGAATGGATAGAAAAAAGAGATGAATATAAAAAAGAGCTTCTAGTTCTTGATAATCAAAAAATTTCTTTGGAAAAAGATTTAGGTTTATTGAGAAGAAAAAGAGATGAATTAAACGCCTCAATTTCAAATAAAAGGCAAGATTATAATAACTTCCTTTTAAAGTTGGAATACCTCGAAAGAGATATTCATTCTCTTAAAGAAGAGATGAGGAGCGAGAAAATAAAATTAGAAAATTATAAAAAAGATCTACCTAGTCCTCTTCCTGAGTTTGGACAATATGAAGGCAAGAGTCTTGAAGATTTACAATCAGAAATCTCGATCCTCAATGCAAAATTACAAAGCTTAGAGCCTGTAAATATGTTGGCTCTTGATGAATTAGAAGAATTAATTGAGAGATTAAATGGTTTACGTGAAAAATTAGAAATTTTATCTAATGAAAGATCTGAATTATTGCTGAGAATTGAAACTGTATCGACTATGCGTCAAGAGGCTTTTATGCAAGCATTTGTAGAAGTTGATAAGCATTTTAGAGAAATTTTTGCAAATTTATCTGATGGAGATGGTTTCCTGCAGCTTGAAAATCCTAGTTCTCCTTTGGAAGGTGGCTTAACCTTAGTTGCTCATCCTAAGGGCAAAAACGTCAGAAGATTAGCTTCCATGTCCGGTGGCGAAAAATCATTAACTGCTTTAAGTTTTTTATTTGCTTTGCAAAAGTATCAACCTTCACCCTTTTATGCACTAGATGAGGTTGATAGTTTTTTAGATGGTATAAACGTTGAAAGGTTATCAAAATTAATATCTAATCAGTCATCAAATGCGCAATTTATAGTCGTAAGTCATAGAAGGCCTATGATAAGTGCGTCTGAACGAACAATTGGTGTTGCGCAAGCAAGAGGTGCTAATACTCAAGTTCTTGGGTTACCAAATGCTGCATAAACCCACTTTTTTAAATTTATACGTCAGAATGATAAAAAGATATTTATGAGTTTGTCTAAAACATCTGCAAATAAAAATCGTCCTAATTCAGTTCCTAGCGAACGGTTATGGTTGAGATCAGAATTGATGGGAACTCAAGTTATAACAACTGATACTGGCAGGCGTTTAGGCGTAGTTGGCGAAGTTGTTGTTGATATTGACAGAAGAGAAGTGGTTGCTTTGGGACTTAGAGATAATCCACTTACAAGATTTTTACCAGGGTTACCAAAATGGATGCCTTTGGAAAGTATTAAGCAAGTTGGAGATGTCATATTAGTAGACTCTTTAGATTCATTGAGCGAAGGTTTTTCTCCAGAAAGATATGGAAAGGTAATTAATTGTCAGGTGATTACAGAGTCTGGACAACTTTTAGGCAGAGTGCTTGGTTTTTCTTTTGATATCGAGACTGGTGATTTGATTTCTCTTGTCATGGGTGCAGTCGGTGTTCCGCTTTTAGGGGAGGGAGTTTTAAGTACTTGGGAAATTCCTGTTGAGGAAATAGTAAGTAGTGGTACAGATAGAATTATTGTTTATGAAGGTGCTGAAGAGAAATTGAACCAATTAAGTAGTGGACTGCTTGAGAAACTTGGAGTAGGAGGCTCTGCATGGGACGAAAGGGAATCAGGTGGATACTCAGGAAATCTTGTACCAGTTGAGAATCAATTACTGTCTGGTTCGGAATCAGAACAACAAATCAATTTGGTTGACGAATATGAAGAAGAAGTTGTTCAAGAACAAGATGAATATGCAGATGATTATGAAGATGATTATGAAAATGAACTTCAATATGTTGAAATAAAGGGTTCTTCAGAAGAAATTAATAAAAGAAAAAAGCTATATATGGAGAATGATTACTCTGATACGATCGATAATCAAAATATTTCTAATCAAGTAGATGAAGAAAAAAATATTGATTTAAAAATCCAGAAACCATCAAATATGAATTTGGCATCGAAAAGACCAATTCAAAATGCAATAGAAACTTTAGATATTGAACCATTAGATGAAAAAAATTTAGTTAAAGATAATAAAAAATCAGAAAACTTTGATATTGAAGATCCTTGGTAATTATTAAAGTTGTTTTATTGAATCAAAAATTATATAAGCAAGTTTTGCAGTGGCTCCTTTTTCTCCTCTTTCTTTAAGTAAATTTTTCCTCATACTTTTTAATTGATCTCTATTTTTAATTAGAAATAATACTTCTTTTGCAATTTTTTTTGGCGAAATATTGCCTATCCTTTCTGGGACAATCATTTTTTTTGCTTTAATATTTGGCCAAGCAAAAAACTTCTTTTTTTTAAAGTAGAAAAATTTCACTATAAAAGTTATGAATCTATTTATAATCGAAATTTTTCCTATTAATCCAAAGATACCATCCCAAGCATTCATCATATTTAAATGTTGAGTTGGTAGAACAACTAACATTGGAAGAGCGATTGCTGCTAATTCTGAAGTATTTGCCCCTACAGTTGTAATTGCCAGTTCACATTCTTTTAATATTTCGTAGCAAGGATTTTTCTTTACTAGATAAATCGTTGTATTTTTTGATGTTTTAATTTCATAATCAAAAATGGAATCTTTAATGTTTTTAATTGTTTTGATTTTGGAAGTGTAATATTGTGCAATAGGATTTTTATCGCTTTGAAAGAATAAGTATTCACTTTTATTGGTAGTTGGGGCGATGGGGATTATAAAATTTATATTTTTATTTTTTTTTGCGATATTATCTGCTATTTCTAAGAAAAAAGGAATTCCAATAGATAGCTTGGCTTTCTTAGAACCAGGTAATAATGCAATATAGTGCTTTTGCTTATCTTTTAATGATATTTCACTTTGTAATTCGATATCTGCCATCAAATCTCCTATTATTTGACATCTATTCCTATATGCTTTAGGTATTAATTCCTTTACTTTTGCGTTCATAGCTGCAATTTTATCTGTCCATTGAGGCCATCGTGAAATCCATTCAGCATATTTGATATTCATATAGCCTAATCTTTTAGCTAATAAAATGCTCCAAAATTGATCTCCTCCAAGGAAAATCACAATCCCTTTTTTTGGCCAATTTGCAAAAGAATATGGGTTTATTATTAATTTCCAAAAACTGTTTGATTTAGTAATCAATTCGAATTTATTCCATGAATTTGCAACTATAAATTCTTTACCAGTAGCATTTGGGCAAGGAACTAAGACTAATCTAAGATTGAAATCCAAGATATCGTTTTCACATTGAGATTTATTGATTTTGTTAAGTTCATCAACTACCGGTCTGACCCACGTAGCTAATTCACCTGGACCATTAGAAACTATAACTACTGCAAGTGATTTTTTTTTCATTGCAGTTAAAAAAGAATACATAAAATGCGGACGGCGAGACTTGAACTCGCAAGGCCTAAGCCACACGCTCCTTAGACGTGCGCGTCTACCAATTCCGCCACGTCCGCAAAGGGTTTTCAAGCACCGTCGGGTACTTAAACCTTAAAATTATCATACATTATTGAATGAAATAAGGATGTAGTTTGCTTAGAGGATTTTTTAATATTTTTAATTATTTTTCTATTGCATAAAACAAATATTTATACATATATAACGTTCTAGGTTGTATTGTAAAAAATGTCCTCTGATCATTAAAAAATTTTGTTCAGTACTTTGGCAAAGAATTTTTTATTTTAAGTCATTTTCATTTCTTCAATTTTCATAATGGTTGAAAAAGTTTTAATTGCTAATCGTGGAGAAATAGCTTTACGAATTGTCAGAAGTTGTAGAGAACTTGGGATTGCAACAGTAGCAGTTTTTAGCACTGTAGATAAAAAAGCATTACATGTTCAGCTCGCGGATGAAGCAGTGTGTGTTGGAGACTCGTTAAGTAATAAGAGTTATTTAAATATTCCAAATATACTTGCTGCGGCTACATCGAGAGGAGTTGATGCCATTCATCCTGGTTATGGATTCCTTGCTGAAAATGATAAATTTGCTGAGATGTGTAACGATCATGGCATAGTTTTTATTGGCCCATCTCCTACAGCAATTAGATCTATGGGTGATAAATCTACAGCAAAAGAAACTATGGAAGAGGTAGGGGTTCCAACAGTCCCCGGAAGTAAAGGCTTGTTATCAAATGTTGATGAAGCTTATAAATTGGCAGATGATATCGGTTATCCAGTAATTATCAAAGCTACTGCTGGAGGAGGTGGAAGAGGCATGAGGTTGGTTGAAAGCGCTGATAATCTTGAAAAAATGTTTAAAGCAGCTCAAGGTGAAGCAGAAGCAGCTTTTGGTAATGATGGACTATATATGGAGAAATTTATAAAGAAGCCAAGACATGTAGAAATTCAAATTTTGGCCGATAGGTCGGGTAATGTTGTTCATTTAGGAGAGAGGGATTGCTCTGTTCAAAGAAGACATCAAAAATTATTGGAAGAGTCTCCTAGCCCCGCAATCAATACCGAATTAAGAAAAAAAATGGGAAATGCAGCTATTGCTGCTGCAAAAAGTATCGGTTACGAAGGGGCTGGTACAGTTGAATTTTTAGTTGATGACGATAATTTTTATTTCATGGAAATGAATACTAGGATTCAAGTTGAACATCCTGTTACTGAAATGGTTACGGGGGTTGATTTAATAGCTGAGCAAATTAAAATCGCTAGCGGAGCAAACTTGGGATTTGAACAGGAAGATATACACTTAAACGGTCATGCAATTGAGTGTAGAATTAATGCTGAAGATCCTTCTCATAACTTCCGACCATCACCTGGAAAAATAACTGGGTGGCTTCCACCTGGCGGTCCAGGTGTAAGGGTGGATAGTCATGTATATACCGGTTATGAAATACCTCCATTTTATGATTCCTTAATTGGTAAATTAATAGTCTGGGGAAAAGATCGTAACGCTGCAATTAAACGCATGAATAGGGCTTTAAATGAATGTGCAGTAACCGGCATTCCTACAACAATTAACTTTCATCTAAAGTTATTGAATAAAGCTAAATTTAAGGAAGGTAAGATACATACTAAATATGTAGAAGAAGAATTATTGCCAAATTACTGAGGAATAATTAAATAAGCTCTATGAAATATGGGTATGCAATGCAAGTTTTATAAGCCCTTGTTGACCAACTAATATCTCTCTTATAAAGCTTATAACTCCAATCCAAATTACGGGTCCTACATCAACTCCTCCTATCGGGGGTATTAATTTTCTTGTTAAATTTAAAATAGAACTAGATGGTATTGAAATTAATAACCATAAACCTTGACTTAAATCAATTTTTGGATACCAAGTAAGAATTAATCTTATTAAAAAAACTATAGTTAGATACGATAGAGAAATTCCTAAACTAACATCTAAAATTTTGAGAGGGTCTACAAGCAAGGAAATCACAATTATTTAATTCATCTTAATAAATAACCCATTGAAACGTATTTAATTCTTATTATTAGTTGAGAATTTAATATTTAAAAAGTGTTTCAAATTTCAAATTTATTACTAGCAGCAGATTTTTCTGCTGAAGTTGCAAATAATTCCGCAGTTGGAATGATTGGTAGTTTTATTGCCGCCGCTTTAATTATCGTTATTCCAGCTTCTGCATTTTTGATTTTTGTGAGTCAGAAAGATTCCCTTGATCGTACTTCTACTGGAAGGCGCTAGTTTTTGTAGAAGTTTTAAGTACAATATATATATATAGGGTGATTTAAGTAACCCTTAAAAAATAAATTTTGGAGAAAGAATGTGGTCAATGCTAGTCTCAATTGGGCAAGTATTGTTGGTATAGTCCTCGCCGTATGTGGCGGAGGTCTATATTTCTTAAGGTCTTTTAAACCTGCATTAGCAAGAGATTATGATGTTTTCTTCGCAGCAATAGGTCTTTTGTGCGGGGGAATATTATTTTTTCAAGGTTGGAGGTTAGATCCTATTCTTCAGTTTGGTCAGTTTTTGTTAGCAGGAACCACAGTTTTTTTCGCATATGAAAGTGTCCGATTGAGGGGAGTTGCAACTGATCAAGCTAGAAGGTCATCTTATTTTGATGATGAACCTATTTCTGATTCGCCCAGAAATTCTAGAGGTCGATTTAATGACGATTACGATAGGTTTGAAGAAGCTGAAAGATCATCAAGAAGATTTAAACCACAAGAAGATGAATTTGAAGACGACTATGAGGAAGATAGACTTCGTAGGAGGAATGTTTCAAGAGCTATACCCTCTGCTGCTGCAAGTAGAAGCAGACCATCTACAAGAGCAGTAAATAAGTTTGCAGATGAAGAACCTACAAGAAGAAGAAAGTCCTCAGCAGATAAAAATAGTAATCAATCAGAAAGAAATAACTTTGGTGAGAGACGAAACTTATCTCGCAATGAAGTGAAAACAGGATCAAGACCTAGAATGAATCGGACAGTATCTAGACAAGATAATATTTCTACTCCTGATAATTCTTCTACATCAAGAAAGAAACCTGTAATATCTCCTATTAGGCAGCAAACTTCAACTGAGCAAGTAGAAGATGCTTCATTTAAAGATGCTAATCAATTAAGAAAATCTCGTGAGACCCGTAGAGTAAGTTCTTCAGCTAGATCAAGTTCAAAGAATCAAAATGGTAGATATACTGTTGGAACAAATAAAAAGAAACCTAGAGATAACAGTTCTAGATTTGATGATTGATTATAAGATTCCTGCCCATTTTAAAAACGATTGTTGACTAAATAATTCAATTAGTATTATTGCTAAGAATCCTATCATTGCAAATCTTCCATTAGTTACTTCAGAATAGTTACTCCATCCGAATTTATATTGAGCTTCAATTTCTATTGATTTCTTATCTAGTTTATTCTCTTTAGTTTGTTCATTGATATAATTTTCATTTTTCTCCTCTTCTTTAGAACTCTCATTCGCTAAATTAGTTACTTCTGAGTTAGTTTGTTCTTCTTTAGAATTCATTTTTTTTGTTAATCTATAAAATTATACTTATCTGAAGTGAATAATTTCCAGTCTCCTTGTCCATTTAATTCTAAAATATTTTCATGAAAATCTTTTAAACTAGGTCTATGTCCAACACTAATTAGAGAAAGTTCCCTTTCCTTTAGTAAACTATATAGTTTTTTTTCAGTATCAATATCTAAAGCACTTGTTGCCTCATCAAGTACTGCAAATCTTGGAGAATTTAGTAAGAGTCTTGCAAAAGCTAATCTTTGTTGCTCCCCCAGAGAAAGAATTCTTGGCCAATCTTGTTTGATATTAAGGTTAGGATAACGATCCACTAAGGTTTTTAAATTTACTTCATGAAGTACAGAAGTAAGATGTTCATCACTAAATTTCTTAACTTCTGTGGGATAACATAATTGTTCTCTTAAAGAACCTAGTAACATATAAGGCTTTTGAGGTATGAATAATAATTCCCCAATTTTTGGTTTTTTAATTACTCCATGATCAGGTTCCCATAAACCACTAATCATTCTTAATAAAGATGTTTTTCCACATCCAGAAGGGCCTACAACCAAAAGTGATTGATTATTGTCTATACTCAAATTTAAATTTTTAATTATTATTTTATTTGATCCTGGTGGGGAAAGGTCAGCATTATTAATAAGAATTGAGGGATAATCTGAAATAACGTTACGATTGCTTGTAGGGCTAGTTTGACTAATAGATTCGACTTTTGATTGAAATCCCTCTAATCTTCCTATCCCAGCCGTAAATTTTGCAAGTTCCTCTATTTGATTAACAATAAAAAATAACGAACCTTCGACCATACCAAATGCAAAGCTTGCTTGAATAAAACGCCCATAATCAATATCACCTTTGAAATAAGGGATTGCCATTATTAAATATGGAAAGAAATTTCCTGCGTAATTAATGGACCTTCTCATGACATCAATTATTACTCTCCATATGATCAGTAAATTAAAGTTTCTAACCACTTCTCCTAATCGCCTTTCAGTTTCACTCCGCTCAGGATTCTCCCCAGAGTAAAAAGCAATTGATTCAGCATTATCTCTAATGTGCACCAAGCCATATCTAAAATCTGCTTCGTATCTGAGTTGATCAAAGTCTATCTTTACAAGATTTTTACCAGCAATTAAAAGAATAGATGTTGCAAATGCAGCGTAACCAAATAAAGAAAAAGTAAGTGTTGTACTGATACTCCACAAAATAAGAATATTAAGTGAGAATGTTAGTAATGCATCAAAAATACCTAATGTAAAAGAGAGACTTTGTCCTGTAAAAGCTCTGGTGTCATCTGTGATTCTTTGATCAGGATTATCTACATCAGTTTGCTCTTCATCATTGGGATTTAATTGGTAATAAGCTTTATTAGTCATATAATCCTTGACTAAACTTTTTGAAAGCCATTCTCTCCAAATTATTCCTAATTTGTATGTAAAAAATATTTGGGAAACACGTATTGGTAGAGCAACAGCAAAACAACAAGCGTATATCCCCAATATCCGATAAAATCCATCTTCTTGTTTTTCTACTAAAGCATTAGTTAAATCTCTTGCTATAAATCCTATTCCTGCATTTATTCCGTTTACAGCTAAGAGCATTAATACAATTATCGCAAGAAATAACCAATGTAACCATCTACGGTTTTTTAATTGACGTCTTAAACTAAAAAAGCTTCCTGATCCAATTAGAAATAAAGCAGAGAAAAGTAATCCCCAGTTACCAGCCCAAATTAAATTGACAGTTTTTATTACACCTCCGAAATATTTTTCAAGAAAAATAGGTTGAAAGCTTTCAAAAAAACTTATTATTCCTGTTAGGCCAACAAGGACTACTCCACCAACACAAAATAAAAGAGATATTAAAAGCCAAATGAATTGAAATCCATTACATTGATCTATTGGGAGAAAAAATGGCTGGGATAACCTTCTTAATTTTTGTAATTGGTAAAATATTTTGGATTTATTTTTAAGGGTTTTATTCATTACTCGACAAGTTTTATAAAATAAATTATATCTTTTTGAAGTCTATTGACTAAAGCCAATAAAGGAAAGTGCCCAGTCAGGTAAATTTAAGTAATTCAAAATTGTGGCATCAAATTCATGTACTTTTGGAAAAAATTTATCTAATGCCCACCATATTAATAAAGGTAGATTAAATAAAATTTGTAATTGCCATTTGTAAGTTAAAATGGTCCAAATTTTTTTTAACTTACTTTTTAGTGAGTCATCTAATGAGTCCCAATTTTTTGAGATTAAATTTAACAAGTTTTTGGATTCTGTGTTTATAGAATCTGGAGTATTCATTTTTCTTTTTATTTATTTATAACCCATAAAGATTTATTTCGAGAGTTTTAACCCGGTGGCCAATTCATTTTTCTTCCAGATAAAAAATGAATATGTAAATGAAAAACTGTTTGTCCCGATTCTGCTCCAGTATTAATTACTGTTCTCCAGTTAGTTAATTTTTTTGACTTAGCTATTTTGGTACCTACAAACAGTAAATGGCCTAATAAATTTGCGTCTTCTTCAATACAGTCTAATAAACTTATAATTGGCTTTTTAGGAATCACTAAAAAATGTATTGGAGCTTGCGCCTGGATATCATTAAATGCAATACAAAACTTATCTTCGTAAAGCTTATCGCAGGGAAGTTCTTCATTAATTATTTTTTGAAATATTGTAGTTTCAGTCATTAAATTAGTTAATAGAAATAACGTCTTTTTGGTGAAATCCCTCTTTTATAAGTTCTTTGTTTAAATCATCTTTTGATGTAACTCTGTCAACAAATAATATTCCATTTAAGTGATCCATTTCGTGTTGAATACACCTAGCTAGGAGTCCATCTGCTTTCATTTTACGTGGTCTACCCATTTCATCTCTAAATTTCAATTTTATAGTTGATGGTCTCACGACATTCAAATATACGCCAGGAATACTCAAACAGCCTTCTTCGTATGAATTAAGGGTTGTTCCATAGTCTGTAATTTCTGGATTTATTAATATTAAAGGTTCTGCTGCTGAATCTTCAAAATTTACATCAATCACAAGAAGCTCTTTATTAATACCAATTTGAGGTGCAGCAAGTCCAATTCCTTTTGCTGCATACATGCTTTGAAGCATTTCTCTAGCAAGTTTTCTAATCGATTCATCAACCTTAGTTACTCTTTTGGAATTTTGTCTTAAAACATCATCACCAAGTTTATAAATTTCTAGAGATGGCTTACCTGTTTGTTCTTTTGTAATTTTTTCCGAGCCCCCATTTGTTCTTGACTTTCTTGCAAGTTGTGAAAAATGGTTTGCCACGTTAATAAAAAAGTTTTTAGTAAAGAGTTTAGCTATAAAAATATTAGCACTTTAATTTACTTTCTTTACAGTTTTTGAAATGGGTAACGATGTTAAGTTAAAAGTTAGGAAAAATTTATCTAAAAAAAAAGATTTTAAGGAATTAATTATTATTAGAGATACCATTTTTTGGATTGATTTTATTGGCGAAGGTCCAAATCAAAATGCTATTTTTGCAAGACCATTTAATGAGAAAGATGCATTGCCGCAAAAATTAACTAATAAAAATTTTAATATAAAAAATAAATTTCATGGATATGGTGGTAAATCTTATGCATGTATCGATTTTAAAAATAATATTTATTTGATATGGATAGATCAGTTGTCAAAGGCAGTATGGTTTCAAATTTTTAAAGAGGTAGCATCAAATTATAGAAGTCAAAGTAAATATCTTGATTCAGTACAAGAACCTAGACAACTATCTAAATCAATTGAGGGAAATTTCGATTCTTCATTTGTTATTTCTGAAAACAATTTTTTGTATGGTATTTGCGAAATAAATAGTAGAGATTATTTATTTTCTTTAAACTTAAAAAAAACTAAACAAGATATTCATCTAATAAAACAATTTAAAAATTTTGCTGGAGATTTATCTTCTAATAATTCTGCTAGCTTACTTTCTTGGATCGAGTGGGATTCTCCATATATGCCCTGGGAAAAAAATGAGCTGTTTTTCGCTCAAATAGACTTTGATGGAGAGTTAAAAAAAATAAAAAAATTCTCAAATAAGTTAGTTAATGTTAATAAAAACGTTTCTTTTTTTCAACCTCATTGGATAAGTGAAAAACTTTTAGTATGTTCTGAAGATAGTTCTGGATGGTGGAATTTATTGTTTTTAGATGCAAGTGATTTTGAGAGTATTGTTATTAAAAAAAAAGTAGAGAGAAATTTGATTGAATATGGATCACCACAATGGGTCTCTGGAATAACATTTTTTTCAGGAACCATCAAAAATTTATTTTGTTTAGCAAAAAAAGAAAATAATTTGATAGTCGAACATTATAAGGATCTTGTATTAGTTAAGGAATTTTCCACCCACTTTACTGCAGTCAGTGATTTTAGTGTTTTTAGGAAGAAAATTGTTTTAAAAGGTCATGGATCTGATTTTTTTGGGAATTTACTTGAAATTGATTTTACAGAAAAAGTTTCTTCAAATTTTTTTGAGGAAATAAATATTGAATACATAAAAGATTATTCAAAACCTGTATCTTTTTGGTTTAAAGGTTTTGAAGATAAATGTACTCATTCTTTTCTGTATAGACCGCTTGTTGAAAAATTTAGTAAACCACCACTCTTTGTTAGAGCTCATAGTGGGCCAACTTCATTATTTGATGGCTCGTATAATGCTGAAGTTCAATATTGGACTGCCAAAGGATTTTTTGTTGCTGAAGTTAATTATGGAGGATCATCTGGTTTTGGGAAATTGTATAGAGAGAGATTGAACTATAAGTGGGGTATTGTTGATTCTTATGATTGCAAAGCACTTACTCTTGAATTAATTAAGTTAGATCTAGTTGATAGTAAAAAAGTAGTAATTTTCGGTAATAGTGCTGGTGGATTTACCGCTCTAAATTGCTTGTTTGATGGGTCTATTTTTAAAGCTGCAATTTGTAAATATCCTGTTATTGATCTTAAGGATATGCATTACAACACCCATAGGTTTGAAAAAGATTATTTAAATTCTTTGGTAGGAGATTATGCAAAAAACCATGATGATTACATAAATAGATCGCCAATAAATCGAATTAACAAAATAAAAAAACCTATCTTATTGTTTCATGGAAAAAAAGATTCTGTTGTTTCATATAAACAAACGTATAAAATTCAAGAAATATCGATTCGTAATAATAAATATTCAGAAGCTATTTTTTTTGAAAATGAAGGACATGGTTTTAAAAATATTGAAACTAAGGAAGTAGTAATTAAAAAATCTCAGCAATTTTTAAAAAATGCTTTGAATATTTAAGAATTTATTTTTAGGAAATCAATAGTCTCTTGTAATTTCTCTAAAAATATATCTATCTCTTCTTTATTGGTTGTGAAATTCATGCTAATCCTAGCAGTTGATTTAATTCCAATATATCTGTGCAGAGGTTGACAGCAATGATGACCACTTCTGATACAAATCCCCTTCGAATCTAGAATTTCAGCAATATCGTTTGAATGTATATTTTTTATATAAAAAGTAGCAAGTGAAGCTCTATCTGGATCTTTGTCTGGAGATGGACCGATAATTTCAATATCATCTATCTGATTTAATTTTTCAAATAAATACTTAGTAATATTTTTCTCATATTCATGTATTTCATTCAAACCAATATTATTTATGTAATTTATTGCTTCTGCAAGACCTATTGCTTCTGCAATAGCAGGAGTTCCAGCTTCAAATTTATGTGGGAGTTCCGCCCAAGTACTTGTCTCTTCAAAAACATCTTGAATCATTTCACCACCACCAAAGAGAGGAGGAATATTTTCTAGGATTTCTTTTCTTGACCAGAGGAAACCAATACCTGTTGGACCGCAAAGTTTATGTCCTGAACCTGCTAAAAAGTCAATATCAAGATCAATCACATCCAGTTTTTGATGCGCCAAACTTTGACATGCATCTATTAGAACTAAAGAACCTTTTTGTTTAGCTAGTTTAGTTATTTCTTTAATTGGATTGCAGCAACCTAGTGTGTTGCTTATATGTACGATGCTAACAAGCTTTGTCCTTGATGTTAATTTAGATTTAAAATCGTCAAGATCTAATTTCCCATTTTTATCTATACCTACAAATTTTAATTTGCATTTATTTTTTGCTGCAACCATTTGCCAAGGCACAATATTGCTATGATGCTCCATTATTGACAAAAGAATTTCATCATTTTCTTTTAAAGAAGATTCACCCCATGATCTAGCTGCGAGATTGATTGCTTCAGTAGCATTTCTTGTAAAAATAATTTCTTTTGTTGAATTCGCTTTTATAAATTTACTAATTAAATATCTTGAATTTTCAAATTCTTCTGTTGCTTTAGCACTTAATTGATGAGCACCTCTATGTACATTAGCATTAAAGTTCCTGTAATATTCATCAATTTTTTTTAAGACTTGTATGGGTTTTTGCGTGGTCGCAGCATGGTCTAAATAAATGATTTGTTCATTACTTTTTAATTTCTTATTTAAAAGAGGGAAGTCTTTATTGGTTATTTCAGGGAAATTTTGAATCGTTTCCATTAATTTTCATTTAAAAGTTTATCAAGCAAATCCCATCTATTTTTTGAAACGGGAATAAATGAAATTATTTCTTGAAAGTAAGAACTTAATTGTAGTTTACTCGCTTCTGGTAATGTGATCCCTCTTGTTCGCATATAAAAAAGTTCTTCTTCATTTAATTGTGAAATTGTAGCTCCATGTTTGCATTTGACATCATCAGCAATTATTTCTAATTGAGGTTTGGTATCTATTTGTGCGAGATTTGATAAAAGTAAATTTCTGCTTAATTGAGAAGCATCAGTTTTCTGGGCAATTTTCGGAACTATTATTGAACCTTCAAATATTGCATGCGATTTATCGTCAGCAAGTGATTTGTTGATTTGATCTAGAAATCCATTTGGACCATTAAAGTCAATTTTTGTATAAGTAGAAATTTGTTCATCTTTTTTTGTTATTTGCATACCTTTAATGTTAGTTTTAGCGCTTCCGGTAGCTTGTTTAATACGAATTTCAAATCTGGCATAATTGAATTTGAAATGTAAAGATCCTAAGTTGTATTCGCTATTTTTTTGTTGAATTACATTGAGAGAATTTAATAGATTTGATTTATTTTCACCGTAAGAAACAACACCATGATTTACGGAACTATTTTCTTCTAAACAAAAGAACGTTGATTGAGATAATGAAGAGTTTTCTTTACCTAGATTCACTTGTAATAATTCGATATCACAATTTTTTTCTAAAAAAATTACCAGTGTTTTTGCTTTTAAAGAATTACTTGATGCATGGCTAAAGATTTCAATAGGAGGGATTTTTGATCCATTTATTTTTAATCCCAAGATATTTTTTGTACAGCTTAAAGACAGATTTAGTAAGTCACTCCAATTGTCGTTTTGATCAAAACAAGATATCTGTTCCTTGATATATGCATTTACTTTATTCTCACTTAATTGCTGTATTGAATAGTTTTCCTCTACCAATGAAATTTGGCTATTATCACCAATTGTTATCCTAATAATATTTTGAGAATTAAAAGGATATGATATGTCAGAATTGCGAACTTTTTCATTCACCGAGTAGTTTAAAAAGTTTGAAAATTTTGATTTATTGGAAAGTCTCCATAGTTCACTTTTAGGATTAGGGAGGGGCCTGGATTGTAATTTATCAAGACATATTTTTTGTATATCTGTTGGATTATCAATTAATTTGTTAGTTTTTATTTGTTCAATGATTTCCATTTATTTAAGTCTCTTTTACAAAGTTATCAGTCCATTCATAACCTTTTTTTTCAAGCTCTAAAGCAAGATCACTTCCACCAGTTTTGATGATTTGTCCGTCTGCCATTACATGGACATAATTTGGTTCAATTTCATCTAGTAATCTTTGGTAGTGCGTAATTAATATAATTCCAGTTTGTGCATTAGATATTTTTTTAATTCCTGATGCGACTATTCTTAGAGCATCAATATCTAGACCAGAATCGGTCTCATCTAATATTGCTATCTTGGGCTCAAGTAAAGCCATTTGCAGAATTTCATTTCTTTTCTTTTCACCTCCAGAAAAACCTTGATTTACACTTCTGGATAGGAATGCATGATCCATTTTCACAAGTTCTAACTTTTCTTTAACTAATTCCTCGAAATCAAAAGTATCTAATTCTTCTTTGTTAAGGAACTTTCTTCTAGCATTTGTTGAAACTCTAAGAAACTCAAGATTACTAACGCCTGGAATTTCTATTGGATATTGGAAACCAAGGAAAATTCCTGATTGAGCTCTTTCTTCAGGTTCTAGAGAGTTGATATTTTCACCTGAAAATTTTATATCACCATTTGTAATATTATAGGAGGGATGTCCTGCAATGATTTTCGAAAGAGTACTTTTGCCACATCCATTTCTTCCCATAATGGCATGAATTTCTCCAGGAAAGACGGTAAGTGAAACACCTTTTAAAATTGGGAGATTATCAGTAGATGCAAAGAGATTTTCAACTTCTAATATTGGATCTGATTCTTTCATTTTACTTTGCATTTCAGTTTAGAAATTGATTAATTAACCTACTGATCCCTCGAGTTTAAGTGCCAGTAACTTATCAGCTTCAGCAGCAAATTCCATAGGTAATTGATTAAATACATCTCTGCAGAAACCACTGACCATCATAGATATTGCCTCCTCAAATTCTATACCTCTGCTTTGGAGATAAAAAAGTTGATCTTCGGAGATTCGACATGTGCTTGCTTCATGTTCAATTTCAGAATTGGGCTGTTGAGATTTGATGTAAGGAAATGTATTTGCAGAAGCTTGATCCCCTATTAACATTGAATCACATTGACTGTAATTTCTTGATCCTGTAGCTTTTGTACCCATTTTGACAAGGCCTCGGTAGCTATTTATTGAATTACCTGCACTTATACCTTTACTTACAATAGTTGATTTGGTTTTGGGACCAATATGGATCATTTTTGTGCCGGTATCTGCTTGCTGAAGATTATTGGTGAGTGCTACTGAATAAAATTCCCCTATAGATTCTTCCCCTAAGAGGAGACAACTAGGATATTTCCATGTAATTGCAGACCCTGTTTCAACTTGAGACCAGCTAATTTTACTTCTCTTACCTAAACATTTTCCTCTTTTGGTGACAAAATTAAAAATTCCGCCAACACCTTCTTCATCACCCGCATACCAATTTTGCACTGTTGAATATTTAATTGAGGCATCGTCTAGGGCTACTAGTTCCACAACTGCAGCATGTAGGGTATTTGTATCAAACATTGGCGCTGTACAGCCTTCTAGATAACTTACAGAACTTAATTCTTCAGCAATGATTAGAGTCCTCTCAAATTGTCCAGAATCTCCACTATTTATCCTGAAGTAAGAAGATAGATCCATGGGACATTTAACACCTTTTGGGATATAAACAAAAGAACCATCACTAAAAACAGCAGAATTTAGTGCCGCAAAATAATTATCACTAGCTGGAACTACTGTACCTAAATATTTTTCAATCAAGTCCGAGTGATTTTTTACTGCTTCACTGATTGAGCAAAATATAACTCCATGTTCAGCCAGTTCCTCTCTAAATGTTGTAGCTATAGAAACACTATCAAAGACTGCATCTACTGCTACATTTGTGAGTTTTTTTTGCTCTGTAAGAGGTATTCCCAATTTGTCAAAAGTCTCAAGAAGTTTGGGATCAACTTCATCCAAACTAGAAATTTTCTCTTTTTGTTTGGGAGCAGAGTAATAAATTATATCTTGATAATCGATTTGTTTGTATCCCAATCCTGCCCAATCAGGTTCATCCATTTTCTGCCATTTTTTAAAAGCTTTTAATCTAAAATCAAGGAGGTATTTTGGCTCTTCTTTTTTTTGTGAAATAAGTCTAATTATGTCTTCATTCAATCCCTTTGCAATTTTTTCAGTTTCAATATCTGTAACGAAACCATACTTGTAAGGTTCCTTTACTACATCTTTAACTAAGTTTTCTTTAACCATGTTATCCAAAAATAACTTATTACAATACGCTTTATATACTTTAACGAAAGATACCCCCATTATTGAGTTTTTTTCCTTTATTAAAACTAAAAATTAATGTCAAACAATCTTGATCCCTTGTTAAACCCTTTAAATATGCAAACTATTAGAGAAATTGACAATCTAGACTTACCAATAATGCAGAAACATCATGTAAGAATACTTGCTCATTGCCTCCATATTTTAAAAATCATAACCGCAGATGATAGTTCTGAATTATGTGATAAAAATTCTCTGAGACAATGGTGTGATAATCAATCCAGAAAATTTGACGATAAAAAATTTAGTGACCTTTTTTATGCTCAATTAAATTCCACTGCGAAAAAGTTAAATACTTTTTCCCAAAGAATAGGGAAAAATATTGAGGATTTAGAGATTGATGATTTAGTACTTCTAGTTGAACAAAGTTAGAATCCTTCCCAAATTGATCCCGAAGAAAAAATATATTTTTGTTGAGTTGTTAACAAATTTAGGTAATAAAATTTAAAAAAAAAGAAAATTAATTTACATTTAAACAAACTTTGAAAACTAACTATTTCCTTTATTACCAACTGTTTTGACAAGAATTACGAATTTTGTAAATTATTGAGTAGTCAGAGGATCCTGACGACAGAGCTAAAAGGCACACAAATTTAAAAAAAAAAGAACATACTGATCCCAAACAAAAACGGAGATTTTAAAGTGGCTGATGGGATCATGAATAAAGATCAATTACTCTCACTAACCCTCAGACAATTACGTCAAGAAGCAAGCAAATTATCAGTACCTTTATACAGCCGTAAAACAAAGGTTGTCCTAGTTGATCTAATACTTAAATATCAGGAAAAATCTTCTAAGAAAATAAAAATCAATTCACTCAAGACCAATTCTGGAGATACTTTTGAGACCAATACATTAAATAGTAGTGAAGAAGTCAAAACAAATGTAGTCTTCTTACCCCGAGATCCAGATTGGGCATATGTTTTCTGGCAAATTTCTGATGCTGACCGAGAAAAAGCTCAATCTTTGGGAGCAAATAAATTATGTTTACGATTATATGATGCATCTGGTTCTGACGGAAGTAATTTGAATCAAGGAACACTAAGGGAGATAGCTGTTGATAGTTATAGTACTGAGTGGTATTTACCAATCCCACTTGCAGACAGAGATTATAAAGTTGAATTAGGTTACAAATACGGTTTTAACTGGATGTCATTGGCATTCTCTTCGATCAGTCATGTTCCTGGATCTCATCCATCTGAGCAAATTCTTGATAAATTCGTACCTTTTAATTTGGATTCCACCTCTGAATCGATCCTAGATATCTCAAACCCTGTTCCTTCAGAACAAAATGGTATACATGAAAGACTATATCAAGCAGCAACTAATATCCCTCTTAAAAGGAAAGTTGGTTCAGAAGAATTTATGGAAAATGTAAATTCAACAAATGCTAATGATAATCTTACTGATTCAGGTGCTGGTAAATGGTCTTCAGGTTTAAATCAATCTGGAAGTGGAATTGTTAAAAATAGATCTTTTTGGCTTGTTGCAGATGCTGAATTAATTGTTTACGGAGCAACAGAACCCTCTGCAAAACTCACAATTGGTGGAGAAGATGTACCTCTTGCTGCTGACGGTACTTTTAGAATTCAAGTTCCATTTAGAGACGGGACTCAAAAATACGATATTAAAGCTGTTGATGAATCTGGTGAGCAAGAAAAAAGTATTTTAATGAAATTTGATAGAACTACTCCACTTGACGATACGAATGAAAAAGATAATGCTGATACAGAATGGTTTTAATTAATTAAATTAATGCTGAAAAAAATTGTAGCTTTAACTCCTTTATTTGGAGCATTAGCATTTCCACTTATTGTTCCAATTACAATTTCTAAATTTGGTGTTAACTATGGAATATTGAGCGCATTAATAATTTGTTCATTATGGTTTATCGCTATGTTAAGAACATCCGAAATGCCTCATTAATTTAGTTAGATTTTTGGAAGTTTCTTAAAAATATGACTGAAGTTAATGTTATAAATATCGATTCTCCTTTCTTAGATCAAAAGCCAGGAACTTCTGGTCTAAGAAAAAGTACTTTAAGGTTTCAAGAAGAGCATTATCTAGAAATCTTTATAGAAGCAATTTTACAATCACTGGAAGATTTACAAGGTTCAACATTAGTAGTTGGTGGTGATGGAAGATATGGAAATATTGAAGCAATAGAAAAAATTGTGCAAATATGTATTGCTCATAAAGTTCAAAAGGTTATTGTTCCGAAATGTGGTTTATTATCTACCCCTGCGACATCCCATTTAATTAGAAAAGAAAATGCTATTGGTGGTATTATTCTTTCGGCAAGTCATAATCCTGGAGGGATTGATGGTGATTTTGGAGTTAAGTTAAATATCTCTAATGGTGGTCCTGCCCCTGAAATGATTACTAATAAGATATTCAAATCTTCACAAATACTAACTAGTTATAAAATATGCAAAATTAAACTACCTGATTTTAGTGAATATGGAATGTATTTTTATGGGGAAACTACATTAGAAGTTATTGATGGATTAGAAGATTATTCTAATTTAATGGAGAAAATTTTTGATTTTGATCAAATTAGTGATTTTTTAAAAAAAGACTTTTCATTAATATTTGATGCAATGAATGCGGTTACAGGACCATATGCAAAAAATATTTTTGTTGAAAAAATGGGTCTCCCAAATGATTGTGTAATGAATGGTAATCCTTTAAAAGATTTTGGCGGCTTACATCCTGATCCAAATTTGACTTATGCATCTCACTTAGCTGATTTATTATTAAATAAAAAATCTTATAGTTTCGGTGCTGCTTGCGATGGAGATGGTGATAGAAATATGATTCTAGGAAGTGGTTGTTTTGTAAATCCTAGTGATAGCCTAGCAATTATTACTGCTAACACTAAATTTGTCCCTGGTTATAAAGATGGTATTACAGGGGTAGCCCGATCTATGCCAACCAGTTCCGCGGTTGATAATGTTGCACGCGAATTAAATATACCTTGTTTCGAAACACCAACAGGTTGGAAATTTTTTGGAAATCTTTTAGATTCTAATTTAATTACTTTATGTGGAGAAGAAAGTTTTGGAACAGGTAGTAACCATGTAAGGGAGAAAGATGGATTATGGGCAGTTTTGTATTGGTTACAAGTTTTAGCTGAAAAAAAATGTTCTGTAAGTGATTTGATGCAGAATCATTGGAAACAATTTGGTAGGAATTATTATTCAAGACATGATTACGAGGCAATTCCCTCAAATATTGCTAATCAAATTTTTAGTAATCTATCTTCTATTCTTAAAAATTTAAAAGGAAGTAATTTTGCAGGCCATTTAGTTCAAATTGCAGATAACTTTTCATACTTAGATCCTGTTGATGATTCCATAAGTGAAAATCAAGGCTTAAGATTGATTCTTGATGATAATTCGCGAGTAGTTGTGCGTCTTTCTGGAACTGGAACAAAAGGGGCAACATTAAGACTCTACTTTGAGAAATTTTTCAATCCCAAACAGAATCTTTCGTTAAATCCACAAGTTGCTTTGAAACCTCTAATTGATGATTTAGATCATTTATTAAATATTTCAAAACTCACTCAAATGGAAACTCCTACAGTAATTACATAAACTTTACAGTAATGATTTTTTGATTTAATTTATATGCATTCAGAAGATTTATTTACTAATTACTCTCAAAAAGAGAATAATGCTCCTTTGGCAGATAAATTAAGACCAAAGAATTTAGATGACTTTTTTGGTCAACAATCAATCTTGAATGAAAATTCGCTCTTAAGAAGTGCAATATTCAATGATAAGATTAGTAATTTTATTTTTTCTGGTCCTCCTGGTGTTGGAAAAACTACTTTAATTGAAATTATTTCTTTTAATACTCGTTCAAAATTAATTAAATTGAATGCAGTGTTATCAAGTGTTAAAGAATTAAGAGATGAAATCGCAAATGCAAAAGAAAGATTAACAAATTCAAAAAGAAAAACAATTTTATTTATCGATGAGGTTCATAGATTTACATCAGTGCAGCAAGATGCACTATTACCTTTAATAGAGAATGGAACTATAACTTTTATTGGTGCTACAACTGAAAACCCTTTTTTTGCTGTTAATAAAGCGCTTGTTAGTAGGTCTCTTATTTTTACATTACTTCCTTTGGCTGAAAATGATTTGAAGAAAATAATACAAAAAGTTATAACTCACTATTCAAAACAAAAAAATTCAAAAAAGGTTTGTTTAACCCAAGATGCTATGAGTCATTTAATTAAGTTTTCTTGTGGTGATGCAAGAAAATTAATAAATGCCCTAGAAATGGCCATAGAAACAACCGCTAAAAATGATGCTAAAGAAATAAATATTAATCTTTCAATAGCAGAAGATGCAATCCAAAAGAAAAATATTGTTTATGATAAAAATGGTCAAAATCATTACGATATAGTAAGCGCATTTATCAAGTCCATAAGAGGTTCTGATCCAGATGCAACTTTATTTTGGCTAGCAAATATGGTTGAGGCTGGTGAAGATCCTAATTTTATTTTTAGAAGACTACTTATATCTGCCAGTGAAGATATTGGACTTGCTGATCCTAATGCCATAGTAGTTGTACAATCATCTTGTGATGCTTTTCATAGAGTTGGTTTTCCAGAAGGATTATATTTTTTAACGCAAGCTTCTTTATATTTAGCTATGTCTCCAAAAAGTAATAGTACGAAAAGTATTTTTAGAGCAATTGAAACAATCAAATCTATGAATGCTTTTGAAGTTCCTCGTCATTTAAAAAATAATTCTAATAGTTATGTCAATCCTCATAATTATCCAGGCAAATTGGTCGTACAAGAATATCTTCCTAAATCTGTAAGAGGTTTAAAAATATGGGAACCAAATAATAATGGCTGGGAGAAAATTAAATATGAAGAACTGCTTAGAAGAAAAGAAAACTAAAAATTTTTTGAACAACAAATAATCTCAGGATTAAAAGAAGTTTTTTCTTCATAGGCTAAAGCAATAGTCCAATTATAAAAATCTATTTGGGAATAATTTAAATATATGTTTTTCTTCTTATTTATTAACTCATTCGACTTTTCAAAATATTCCCAATGGTTTATGTCTTTAGCTAATTTTCCATGATCCCATTTTATAGCCGCTTCAACAGCACACCATTGATTTAATACCATGTTTTTTGTAAATTTATTATGAGTTGATTTATTGGTATGAAAAAAATATTTATCTGCCAATTTTATATGGTTAAAATCTCTATCTGTTCTCTCAATATCAATCCCAATTTTGCTTTTATGCCAAACTATAGTTAAGGCATCTTTGCAATGACTTAAACTTATATTTCCCATGCCAGGAGGTAATATTGGTGGTTCACCAGGAAGAGCATTTATTGGAATTTCTAGAGGATCTAAGTCAAAAATTGTTGACAATGATTGTCTTAAATATCCTCTAGTTTCTAAAAAAACTTTTGATCTTAAACCTGAAAGTTTTTCTGCAATTTTAATTTCCTCTACCGTTACGACATCTTGTACACCTTTAATCTCATAAAACCAAATTTTTGGTATTTTATATTTATACTCATTTGATAATTTCAATGGCTCTTAAGGTTGGTGACAAAGCACCAGAATTTAAATTAAAAGATTCTTTTGAGAAGGAAGTCTCTCTTAAAGATTTTAAAGGTAAAAAAATAATACTATATTTTTATCCCAAAGATAATACTCCAGGATGCAGTAAGGAAGCCTGTAATTTTAAAGAAAATTGGGATTTGCTCCAGAAAAATAATATTGTTGTGATTGGTATCAGTAAAGATAATGCTTCTTCTCATCAGAAGTTTATAGAAAAATTTAATTTACCTTTTATTCTTTTAACTGATCCTGAACCTTTTAAAGTTTCTTCTGATTACGATAGCTACGGACTTAAGAAATTCATGGGAAAAGAATATATGGGAATGATGAGAAATACTTTTTTGATTGATACTGATGGTAAGATCCAAAAAATTTATTTAAAGGTAAAAGCAGCAATAATGGCTGATCATATAATTGCAGACCTTGGATTAAAATAAATGTTTTATGGATAGATGGTGAATTATCATTCCTTCCATAACCAAATTAGGAGTATTTATAATATTTTCTTTCTGAATTTTTAGAGATTTTGTGAGGAATTCCGAGTCTCCTCCGCATATTACTAAAATATCCTTATTTGGATTAAATAAACTATCAATAACTCCAGTAAGAGAGTTAATTACTCCTTTTAAAATTGCTTCTTCTGTATTAATTAAAAAATCTTGAGTCGGAATATCATATTTTTTGGGAACTTTGAGATTTTTTGTAGTTTGTTCCATTGATTTTAATTGTGTTAGAAAACCTGGAACAAGTTGACCACCAATAATAGATCCATTTGAATTTAATTTTGTTATGGATAATATTGTGCCAAAATCTGCAATTAGCAAATCTTTTTTTAAAGGGTTTTCAATAATTTTTAATGCTGCAATACAGGCAAGAGCTCTATCAACTCCAAAATAATCAGGGAGATTTGATAACTTAATATCTTTAGTTTTTATTTCATTTTCTTTTTTCAGCAGAAAATTAGGTAGTTTTCCTACATTTGCCCAAATTAACTGATCAAGATCTATATTGTCGGGAACTTTTTGCTCTTTTTCGGTGTGGAAGAATTTAAATTGATTTTGAGAATATTGAGCCCAATGAAGCCTACTATTACCTACTAATAAAAAATTTATATCTGAGACCATTTTTTTATGATCAATTTAATTATTAGTGTGTATTCCACATTCTTGTTTAATCCCACCAAATCTTGTATCCCTGCCTTTTTTTTCAATATCATCGGGACCGCTTGAATGCCAATCCCCTACAGAAGAATAACCTTTGATAAAAAGTGGATGGGCAGGTAAATTGTTCTCTTCCATATAATAAAAAATATCTTTATTTGTCCAATTTAATAAAGGTCTTAAAGAAAGTCTTTGACGAATTCTGTCTAGGAATTTCATTTTTTTTCTGTTTTCTGTTTGACTTGATCTAACACCGCTTGCCCAGCAGTAAATATTATATTTTTCTAGACCATTTTCTAAAGGTTTTATCTTTCTTAATTCATGATACTTATCTAAATCACTCTCTTTATTTGTTTCCCAAAGTTTTCCGTATTTAGCCTCCATTCTTGCTGGAGATAATTCACTTTGCAGAACTTCTACTTCTAAGGATAAATCTTCCATAAGCTTTTCAGCATAATGGTATGTTTCTGGAAGTAGGTAACCTGTATCTATCCAAAATATTTTGATTTTTTTTTGTAGACATAATTTACTGACCATACTTAAAAGGACTGATGACTGTATACCAAAACTTGTCGTAATAGCAAATTGATTATCAAACTTTTCATAACCCCATGTAAGCATTTCTTGAGGCTTCATATCTACTAGCTCTTGATTATATTTCCTTAATTTAGGTTGAATATCATTGTGGAAGTTTTCAATCATTCTTCAAGTTGGTTATGAGTTTAATGTTATTCCGCTCAATTTGAAAATTATTCGTATAGTTTAATAATACATTTATGCATAACAATATTTCGCTAATGAAATCGATACAAAAACCAATAGTAATAGTTGGAGCAGGTTTTGCAGGTATGACATTTGCTTTGAACTTAAAGAATCTTAATCCTTCTTTACCGATTCTTGTAGTTGATTCTAAATCTAACTTTATATTTAAACCTTTAATGTACGAAGTTTTAAGTAAAGAAATAAGAAGTTGGGAAGCAGCTCCAAAATTTGCGGATATTTTTTCTGATGCAGGTATCACTTTTTTAAAAAATTGTTTAACTAAGATTTCCTTCAAAGAAAATACTCTTGAATTTAGTGATGAATTAAAATTGAGTTATCGATATCTTGTAATTTGTACAGGATCTCTTCCAAATAGTTTTTTAGCAAAAGGTGTAGATGAAAATTGTTATTTTTTTAATGATTTTCACGATCTAAATAAATTAAAATCTTTTTTAAAAAAATCACAAAAAAATTCAATTCATAAAAAGTTATTCATAGTTGGGGGTGGTCCCTCTGGTATCGAGTTGGCATGCAAAATTAAAGATATATTTGCAGACCAATTTGAAATTAATATAATAGAAAAATCAAATGAAATTCTTAATAGAAACAAAATTTTTAATAGAGAACAAGCAGAGAAAGCACTAGAAAAAAGAAAAATCAAGGTTCTTTTAAATTCAACAGTTAAAGAAGTCTCCGAAAATAAAATTAGTATTTCCAGCGAAGTTGGAATCACTTCTTTAGATAAAGATCTTGTTATTTGGACTGCAGGTGTCAGACCTAATTTAGGTTATTTGAAAACTGATGAAATAACAAAAAAATTTGGAAGAATTTTAGTTAATAACAATTTGCGAATAGAAAACTATAAAAATTGTTTTGCTATTGGCGATATTTCAATTATTGAAGGAATGGAGGATTTGCCTATAACTGCTCAAGTTGCTATGCAGCAAGGCAAGCATCTAGCTAAAAATCTAGAACTATTAATTCTAGGAAATGATACTTTACCTTTTGAATTCCAAGACAATGGTGAAATGATTAGCTTAGGAATAGGTGAAGCTTCAATTTCTGGGCTTGGGTTTACTTTATCTGGGAAATTGGCTTTTGAGGCAAGAAGAATTATATATGCTTCCAAGTTGCCTGATATTAGGGAAAGCTTAAAATCTGCATATTCATGGATGTTCCAAAAAAAATCAATTTTTAAAAAGTTTCTTAAAAAAAATAATTCCAATTAAACTTTTTTGAAATATTGTTTTTGGGTATATTGAGTTAAATAAGTTTCATATGAATTTAATTGCAGTAGTTAGTAATAATTTTGATGCGTTTATAACGGTAGTTGTTTTAATAATGTCAATAATTTTATTTATCAAAAATACTATTGCGCCAGAATTGACTGGTTTGTTATGTGTTGGAATATTTATAGCTACAGGGGTTCTTTCTCCTGAAAAAGCTTTAGCTGGATTTGGCAGCCCATCTTTAATTACACTTATGGGTTTATTTGCAGTTTCCTCTGCATTATTTAAAAGTGGTGCCTTAGACAGAGTAAGAGAATTGATTTCTTCTGAAAGTATTAGAACGCCAAGGAAATTAATTTCTTTAATTGCTTTTTTGATTGCTCCAATATCTGGAATTGTACCTAATACTCCAGTAGTAGCATCTTTGTTACCTTTAATTGAAGGTTGGTGTGAGCGGAGAAATATATCACCATCAAAAGTTTTATTACCTCTTTCTTTTGCTACTTTACTAGGTGGAACTCTGACATTATTAGGTAGCTCAGTAAATCTTCTTGTAAGTGATATTAGTCAACAATTAGGTTATGGAGCTTTGGAATTATTTAGTTTAACTTCAATTGGAATTCCTGTGTGGCTTATAGGTACAACTTATATGATTCTTGTTTCTGACATGCTTTTGCCAGATAGAGGAAGAGATAAGGAGTTTATTAAAAATGGAGATATGAATATATACTTTACTGAAGTGACTATTCCTTCTTCTTCAGAATTAGTTGGACAATCTGTGAGAAACAGTAGATTGCAAAGACGATTTGACGTTGATGTTCTGGAATTGCAACGAAATGGAAAAGTTATTCTTCCTCCTTTGGCTGATAGAAAGATTGAACCGGATGATCGATTAATAATCCGAGTTACAAGGGCAGACTTATTAAGGCTACAACAGGAACATACTATCCTTTTAGGAGAAAATAAAACATCTTTAGGCGGAGCTCATGTTTTCTCAGATGATGAAGGCACTAAAACCTTTGAAGCGTTGTTGCCTGCTGGCTCCACTCTAGCTGGTGCAAGTTTGAGAGAATTAAGATTTCGGCAGCGTCACAATGCAACAGTTCTGGCACTGAGAAGAGGTCAACAAACTGTTCGGGAGAGATTAGGTCAAGCTGTTTTAAGAGCGGGAGATGTTTTATTATTACAAGCTCCGTTAGATTCAATAAGAGGTTTGCAGGCCAGTAATGATTTGCTTGTTTTAGATCAATTCGAAGATGATTTACCTTTCTTGATAAAAAAACCTATTTCGATAGCAATTGCAATAGGAATGGTAGTTTTGCCTTCTATTACTAATATTCCATTAGTTGGTTCAGTTCTATTGGCAGTTATTGCAATGGTTGCTTTTGGTTGTTTAAGACCTGCGGAGATACAAAAATCAATTAGGTTAGACGTTATTTTATTGCTTGGATCACTTTCATGCTTTAGTGTAGCTATGCAAGTAACAGGCTTAGCAGATTTAATAGCACTTAATCTTAATTTCGTTCTTAATGGAATGCCTCTCTATTTTGCACTAGTTGTAATTTTTGTCTCAACCGTTATTCTTACACAATTTATTAGTAATGCTGCTTCAGTTGCTTTAATATTGCCAGTAGCTATTGAATTCTCAAATGTTTTAGATATTTCACCTAGCGCTTTAATAATGCTCGTTTTATTCGGGGCAAGTCAATCTTTCTTGACTCCAATGGGTTATCAAACAAATTTAATGGTTTATGGTCCTGGAAGATATAGATTTTTTGATATTGCAAAATACGGAGCTGGTTTAACACTTATAATGTCATTTACTGTACCAGCATTGATAATTTTTAATTTCAGATAACTAAAGTGAAATATACAAGTAATGTTTATAAGTTAAAAGATGTTTACAGAAAACTATCTGTACCTCAATTTACTATTGTTACTGGATTATTCATTATTTTTTTTGGGACTCTAATTTTGAGTTCCCCTTTATGTTCATCTTCAAAGGTAGGCTTGTGGGAAGCATTTTTTACATCTACGTCTGCCATAACTGTTACTGGTTTAACCATAATAGATATTGGTGTTGATTTAAATTTTTTTGGCCAAGTTTTCTTGGCTTTTATGCTTTTATCAGGTGGCTTAGGATTAATGGCAATTACGACATTTTTACAAGGTTTTGTCGTAAAGGGTACAAAGCTTAGAACTAGGTTAGATAAGGGAAAGACTCTAGATGAATTTGGGGTTGGAGGAATTGGTCGAACTTTTCAAAGCATTGCTATTACTGCAACTTGTATCATATCTTTTGGTGCAATTGTTTTGTATTTTTTTGGATTTGTAGATATTCAAAATAATTGGGAAAGACTTTGGTCCTCCATTTTTCACAGCATATCTGCATATAACAATGCAGGTTTTTCTTTATGGTCCAATAGCTTAAAGGACTATAGAACAAATATTTTGGTTAATATTGTATTTATTTTTCTAATTTTCATGGGTGGATTGGGATGGCGGGTTATTGATGATATTTGGAGTAATAAAAAAAATCTTTCATATAAAAAATTGAGCCTTCATTCCAGACTAGTTATTAGGACAAGTTTGTCTCTTATAGTATTCGGATCATTAGGATTCTTCATAACTGAAACTTTGCTAAATAGTCAATTTTTTAATGATTTGAATTTATTTGAGAAGTTACTATCATCTATCTTTGAAACAGTTAGTGCAAGAACTGCAGGATTTACAAATTACCCGATCTCCTTAAACTCTATTTCAGATACAGGTCTCTTGTTATTAATGACTCTGATGTTTATTGGAGCAAGTACCGGAGGTACTGGTGGGGGCATAAAGACAACTACATTTATAGCTTTAATGGCTGCAACTAGATCAACTTTAAGAGGTCAGAAAGATGTAATTATTAGCAATCGATTAATTTCAGATAAAGTCATTCTAAAGGCAGTTGGAATTACAGTTGGATCTTTGCTTTTTGTTCTTTTAATGGCAATGCTGCTAAGTACAACTAATACGTTTGTTAAAAAAGAATCCTTCACATTCCTGGAAATTCTGTTCACATGTATCTCTGCATTTGCAACAGTTGGTTTTGATATTGGTTTAACTTCAAAATTAAATCATTTTGGCCAATTTATTCTTATTGTTGGTATGTTTGTTGGCAGGCTTGGAATCCTATTGTTATTAAGTGCACTTTGGCAGGCTCTCTATAAGAGTAGAATAGATAGACAAAAGAGAATTGGCTATCCTAGAGCTGATCTTTATGTTTAGGATTGACTGAGTTTATTATGGCTGATTGGTGGCAGTGGTCTCAAAAGAGAGAAAAAGAAGCCCTTACTTTTGCAGTTGTTGGCGTTGGAAGATTTGGAACCGCAGTTTGTAGAGAGCTTATAAGTAATGGTGCAGATGTTTTGGCTGCAGATTATTCGGAAAAAGCTATTGATGATTTGAGACAGCTGGAACCTTCAATAGAAGCTAGAGTCGTAGACTGTACTGATGAAGAGTCTATGAAGGAATCTGGCATACTTGAGATGAATACTGTTGTAGTAGGTATAAGTGAACCTATTGAAGCTAGTATAACTACAACTCTTATTGCTAAGGATAGTGAAGGTAGTAAAGTGAAAAGAGTAATAGCTAGAGCTACGAGTGACCTGCACGAAAAAATGTTAAAAAGGGTAGGTGCAGATAAAGTTGTCTTTCCCTCCAGAATGCAAGGAGAAAGATTAGGTTTAGAACTAGTTAGACCAAATCTAATTGAAAGATTGGAACTAGATAATCAAACTGGTATAGATGAAATAACTGTTCCAGAGGAATTTATTGGGAGATCCTTGAGAGATTTAAATTTGAGGAAAAATTTTTTAGTTAATGTTCTTGCAGCTGGACCTGCAGAAAAATTAACAGTTAATCCTCCAGCAAAATATATTTTGGAAAGAGGAAATATTTTGGTAGTTATGGGAAAAACTGCAGATTTACAAAGATTGCCGCAAAATTAATTATTTTTAATCAGACTTTTTATAGTATCTAATTCTTTGAGGCGCTCTTTTTAATCTTCTGACGCTTTGCTTTTCTAGCTCGTTTCTGAATTTATCTGTATTTAAATTATGTTCTGAGGCAATTGCTTTGCCCTCTTTTTTAAAATATTTATTTATACCTTCTTGTATTAATACTTTTGCCATATTGCTTACTGTTCTAGATTCATTATTGGCTAAAATAGTCAGTTGGTCACAAATTAATTCAGGTAGCACTACTTGAATCCTAGGGGATTTAGGCTTCCCATTTGTTGAATTTTGACGGGTAGCCATGAGTCAAAGTGCATAACTGTTACTTATAAGTATACACAGTTAGTCAAGGATACTATCTTTGTGTATAATATTAGTAAGGAATTATATGCCTGTATCAATTGATTCTTTTTATTTTCTCATGAAAAATTCAAGAAAACTTGTTTCACCTCAAAGGTCCATAATTGATAAGAAGAAAAAAAGATTAGTTAATTCTGATACTTTCGATAATGAAAATAGTGATGTGTTGGTATCGGCTGTAATAAGTCCATATTTGTTAACTCATCTTCACCATATTCTTCAACAGTCTGAGTATTACGCTCAAAAAGATGGTAGAAAATCGCATGCAGCTAACTTTGCGAAACTAAGAAAGGTTTTATGTTTAGACGCAAGAAGTATGGCAGATGCATCAGCAAAAGAAATAAAAGATACAGATAATGATTTATCTATTGATAAATATAATGAACAAAATGTAGCTTGAAGTAATAATCTATTAATAAATAGATTTTTAAAAACATGTCTAGCAATGCTGAAAAGCTCTATAAGTTAATAGCAAACGACTCTAAAAAGAAACAAAGTTTGTTTATGACAGCCTTGACTAATCCCAAAAAAGCCTTGGATAAAATATGCGATATTGGTAATGAGTTAAATATTTCTGTGACTAAAGAGGAGATTATTGAATATTTGAGTACTATTGACGATGAGGCAACTAAAATGTGGTTGGTTAAGGCTCGAGGAGGTCTTTAGGAAAAGGTTTCGAATAATTATTGTTTTGATTCGTAATTGGTTTAATTCTTTTGTTGTAACCACCTCCACCAGCTAAAGTCCAGAAAAACCAATAACTTGGAATTGCAAGAGCTGCAGCTATGAAAATTACTACAATTTGTTCTATTCTTTTCATAATTCAATTTTATTCCACAAAATATTTTTTAGTAAATAAGCCTCAAATTTTGTAAATTCTATTTTTAAAACAGTGATTAGATTTGAAGGGGTAAGTAAAATTTTTTCTAAAGATGTCGTTTTAAAAAATATTAATTGGGAGATTAAAAGAGGAGAAAAAATAGGTTTAGTTGGTTCAAATGGTGCAGGCAAATCAACCCAATTTAAGATTTTGATTGGAGAGGAAGATCAAACAAGTGGAACCATTATTAAAGAGGGAAATCCTAAAATTGCCCATTTAAAACAGGAATTTGATTGTAACCTGAATTGTTCAGTGAGAGAAGAATTAGAAAGCTCTTTTAAAGATATACAAATTGTTGCTAATAAACTTTTAGAAATCGAGCATAATATGAAATCTTTGGATATAAAAAAGCATTCCTATAAACTTGAAACGTTAGTAAAAAAACTAGCAAAATATCAAGAAAAATTTGAAACGTTAGGTGGTTATAAAATCCAATATGATGTAGAAAAAATTTTGCCAAAACTGGGCTTTTCTAAAGGTGATGCTGATAAATTAGTTGGAAATTTCTCAGGTGGCTGGCAAATGAAAATTGCACTTGGAAAAATTATTTTACAAAAACCTGATTTACTATTATTAGATGAACCTACCAATCATTTAGATCTAGATACTATATTCTGGTTGGAAGAATATCTTTCTTCTCTTAAGATTGCGATCATAATTATTAGTCATGATAGATATTTTTTAGATAAATTATGTAAAAAAATAATTTACATAGATAGAGGAACATCCGAAATATACAATGGCAACTATTCTTTTTTTGTGGAACAGAAGTCTTTAAATGATGAATCCCAAAATAAAGCATATCAATTACAACAAAAAGAAATTGAGATCCAGAAGAAGTATATAGATAGATTTAGAGCTAGTGCGACAAGAAGTTCTCAAGCAAAGAGCCGAGAAAAACAATTAAAAAAGATTACTAAAATTGAAGCCCCAATAGTCAAAATAAAAAGTCCTGCTTTTAATTTTCCAGAGTGTCCTCGTTCAGGAAAATCAGTTTTAACTATCAAAAATTTATCTCATAGTTATGAAGAGAAGATTCTTTTTTTAGATGTGAATTTGAAGGTTTCATCAGGAGAGAAAATAGCAATATTAGGACCTAATGGCTGTGGTAAATCTACATTGCTTAAAATTATTATGAAAAGAATATCTCCTGAAATTGGAGAGATTAATTTTGGTAAACACAATATAATTCCAAGTTATTACGAACAGAACCAAGCTGAAGCACTCTCTCTTGAGGAAAAGGTTATTGATTTAATATGTAAAAAATCTCCAGAGTGGTCACAAAAAAAAGTAAGAACATTTTTAGGTGGTTTTGGTTTTCAAAATGAAAATGTTTTTAAATTTATTAAACAACTCAGTGGTGGAGAAAAGGCAAGATTAGCTTTGGCGATCATGATTATCAATCCAAGTAATTTTTTATTATTGGATGAACCCACAAATCATTTAGATCTTCAATCTAAAGAAAATTTAGAATTAGCTATTAATAACTATAAAGGTTCATTATTAATCATTTCTCATGATCGATATTTTATTTCTAAAGTTGCAAATAGAATTATTGAAATTAAAGATTCAAAATTAATTTCATACGATGGAAATTACGAATATTTTTTAGAAAAAAAATAAAAAGTAAAAAAATATTTCTTTAATTTTTTCGAAATATATTGAATAATTTTAAAAAAGTTTACATTTGGCTAGGCAAGATCACTCATTGTTCTTTACATAGTTAATTGTTGGTACTTATCCTAAAAAATACATAAGCAACTTTTAACAATTAATTATGAATAATTATGATTTTAATGAAAAACAGTTTCAAATTTCTGATCCTATTGAAAGTTACTTTGAGTGCATTTCAAGCTGCGATATGAAAGATAGAATTTGTATTTCTAGTTGCGTGGAAATACTTAAGAAGCCTGAAAATTAAAAAACTTTATTTATTTTGTAGATTAGTAATATCAGTTGGTATTACTTTTAATCTAATCAATTTATTTCTGCGATTTATTAAGATACTTATTTGTTTCTTAATACCATTTTTACTTATTTGGTTTATAACATCTGAAGCTTTTTCAATATTTTTATTACCAACTTTAATGATAATGTCATTTACCATAATCCCACTTTTTTCAGCTGGACTATTAGGGGCTACATAACTAACTCTTACGGCTTTATTGTTTGTTTCAAAATTACTTACATCTATTAGGCTTATCCCAATCATAGGATGAATAACTTTACCGTTTTTTATTAGTTGATAGGCAATTTCCTTTGCTTTATTTATTGGAATTGCAAAACTTAAACCTGCTCCTGGACCTGATCTGATCAAGGTATTAATACCAATGACTTCACCATTGCTATTAAGTAGTGGGCCGCCAGAATTTCCTGGATTTATAGCAGCGTCTGTTTGAATAAGTTCAAGTTTTTTATCGTATATTCCTAATTGAGTGACGTTTCTGTTTAGATTACTAATAATACCAAGGGTAACTGTATTTTCTAGTCCGAAAGGGTTTCCCACTGCGATTGCCCAATCACCAACCTTAATTTTTGATGAATCGCCCAATTGTGCTTTTGGCCAAGGTCCTTTTCCTTCTATTTTAAGCACAGCTAAATCTGTAAAAAAGTCTTGTCCTATTAGTTTTCCTTTATATTTTTTGCCGTTATTTAATCCAATAATAACTTTATCAGATCCACTTATGACATGAGCATTGGTAATTACCAGTCCATCTGCGAATAAAAAACCGCTACCTTGGCTTTGTTCTATTCTGGGCTTATTGTCATAAGGTAAATTAAGTCCAAAGAATCTTTCGAAATATGGGTCTAAAAATAGTTGAGAATCATTTCCAAATTTTCTTTTTTTGACATATTTTTCAGTATCAATTGTCACTACTGAAGAACCAGTTTTTTCGACAGCTTTGGTTATGAAAGATTTATTTGAATAATTATTAATTTCATTTACTTTCGGATTAATTAATGGTTCTGAGATTACATGTGATGAGAATGAAATACCCATGGAAATTACAGAAGCGACAAGTAAATTCTTTTGGTTGTAGTTTTGAAGTCTAGATTTTTTTTTATTCTTCGAATGCATTTGATACACAAGATTTGTGTAGCTTAACTATAACTATTAAAAATATTTTATTTAGTTTAGAAAAGAATTTTTTAATTTAAAATAGCTATTTTCCTTTTTTTCGGGCTATCATATTAATCATAATACTAATTTGTTTATTAGTTTCGATGACAATTTTATTCCCAATCATATATTCCGCAGCCTTAACCTTTTTAGTATGGAAAGCTTTTAAAGTTATGTCCAATGGTTGGGGCATATCATCTGGAAATGATAAAAAACGTTTGTATACTGATAATCTTAAACAAAAAAAGTACACTATACATCCAGAACTTTTAGATAAATCAGGAAATATAACAGAAGAAGAATTATTAACAGTCAGATTTTCTAATGATAATGACTCCACTCTTGAAGAAAAGGGCTCCACAAACGATTAACGAAATTAAAATTTAAGGTAAAAAAATTGGAATTAAGAACTAAAATTGTTTCAGCGGTCATAAGATCTCTCAAGTTGCCACCAAGATTTCGTCTAAAGATGGTTAAAGAAGACCCTGTTAGACTTGAACTAAGCCTTACTCCTTCCTACGGAAAGAACCCAATTATTGTTGGCTTAGTAGAGTCTCTCGATTTAGTAGCTAGAAGAGATAGAGAGGGTAGAATACCAAGAGATTTGCAGGGAACTTGGGATTGGACAGTAAGACATGGAAAAGTGAGTACCGGAGGTTGGAATCCCATGCTTAAGGAAGCATTGCAAACAATGTTTGATACAGGGTTGCCAGCAATAGTATATGAGGAATTAACTGGAGATGAATATCGACCTGTCGATGGGGTAAGACATATTAAATAATTAATAAATCTTTTATCATAAATTCTTCCATAAAACGTTAAAATATTTATTAATTATTGCAGTTAATCATGAATGAAGAAAATCAAACTAGGTTTGGGTTTGTAAATTTTGCTGAAACTTGGAATGGTCGTATGGCAATGATGGGAATTTTAATTGGTCTGGGAACTGAACTTATTACAGGACAAAGTATTCTTCGGCAAATTGGAATAGGTTAGGGATTATATTACTTCTTCTGCCATTACTTCAATGATACTTTCACTTGGTTTTTTATCTAATTGATTTATTTTATTTAAATCATTCAAGTTAGAACCACATTGAATACATCTTTCCCGCGAACCTATTGATATTGCACCACAATTACTACAAGTGTTAATTTTCGACTTGTAAAAATTAAAACCTACAATTATTAGCAGCAGTAATAATAATGGAATTAGAAATAATAGAAGTAAAATATTACCTAAAAAGCTTATGAAAAAATTAATTCCAAAAATAGGTACAATTAGTAATATGACTATTGAGTAAGTGAGCAATTTTTTATTAGCTTTAAGAAAATAATACATGAGGACTATTCTTATCTCTTATATCTTTTTTTATTTACTAAAGACATACTAGCAATAACTACACTCCAACACTGTCCAAAATACAAAATCACTCCAAGTAGCCAGACCCATAATGTCAGTACAAGGAAACCTCCAATAAAACCATATGCCTGAAATCTTGAGCCAAGTGACAGAATACTTTTACTTACTGCCAAGTTTAAAGTAGTTAGGCCAATTCCAATAAGAAAAGATCCAGGCAAAAGCGGCCTCAGAGGAACTTTCCTACTAGGCAAAAGGGCTTGTAATAATAGAGCCATTAAAGAAAAACCAATTAGTGGTATTGCAAATTGACCAACTTGCAAAAGTGGTAATTTAAGTAATAAATCGGAAATTAGATTATTAGATTTTGTGAGATTTTCTAAAACATTACTTGGTATCATCCTAAGATTTGCACTTATCTGATCTAATACCATTAAGAATCCTATAAAGAATACTATTAAAAAAGCTTCAACTCTATTGCGGAGAAATCTCGAGGCTTGCTCTCTCCAAGCAGCATTTACTCTTTTAGAAGGAAGTTCGTCCTCCCAGAGCCTATCTGAACCTCTTTGAAGAGATAAATATGCATTTCCTGCTGTAAAAAGCAAAAACATAGCCCCTAGAATACCTGCTCCAAAACCTTGATCAATTAATTTAAATAATGTTGTTTCTACTAATTCAACTACTGAGGGAGGTAAAATTTGAGCTGCAATAGCAATTATTTCTTGATCTAAGCCCTCTTGTTTTCCTAGGAACCAGGATGCAACTGATAGAGAAATAAGAAGAATAGGAAAAAATGATTGTAGTGTGTAGTATGCAAATGCGGCACTTAAATCAATACAATCAGATTTGCCCCATCTCTCACAAGCTCCCCACAAACTTTTCAGTATCCATTTTAAACTGCGCTGCATATTTAATTTTTTCAAATATTTTCCTTATATATTTTTTTTATTGTATCTAATTAAGAGATTTTTCAAGCAATTATTTACTTATGATGCAACTAATTTTCTAATAATAAATCACCCCATGGTTTTAAAACTTTAATTTTTTCTATCGATCTTCCAGCAATTAAGGGAAAATTAACATCGCTTAAGTTTTGTCCAGCAACTAAATCCAAGGGATCAGTTTCCAACCAATCTATAGAACAATTAAGCTCTTCTAATAGCAGCCATGCGGCTGCAATATCCCATATCTTGGGGGTTGATTCTATTGCTCCAAAAGTTTGTCCCATCGCTACACTTGTAAGATTTAAGCTCGATACACCTAAGAGTCTGATTTTGCCAGGAAATACTGAGTTTGGATTTTTTTGTAAAATTTTTATAGATCTACTACACAAAGATATGCATTCACTTTGGTGATTATTTTGTTTAGGATATATTTTTTGGTTATTTAACCAAACACCTTTCCCTCTTATGGATACAAACTTTTTTTTCAACGTAGGGATTATTAAAAAAGAAGATTGAGGTCTGCCATCTACGAATCTTGCAACTGATATAGACCAGTATGGAATACCTGCAGCAAAATTTGTTGTTCCATCCAGTGGATCGACTATCCAATATGCTTTTGAATTAGGAATGGACTTACCTCCTTCTTCACTAAGAACGCCCTCATCTGGGGCTATTGAAGCTAAACCATCAACGATTTTTTTATCACTCCATAAATCACAACTTGTTATTAATGATCCGTCTGCTTTATTACTAGCACTAATATTCCCAAAATCTTTTATTTGACGTTCGCTAATTGATTCAAATAATGAATCTAATTCTCTTAGCTGCTTATTTGTTAAATTTGGTAGATTCATCTTGGGATATTGCAAATAGAATCTTTATCTTTATAGTTATTCTTATCTAAGCAATCTTTACTTATTTCAAGATAAGTTAATCTTTCTAATTCATCCAAATTCAAGTTGTAATTATATAAAGCATTAATATTTTTTGATTTTGCATTACTTAATTCACTTTGTCTTACAAGCACATCTTTGAGAGTTGATATTCCAACATCATATCTAAGTCTGGCAAGTCTTACAGATTCTTTACTAGATTCGATTTCTTTAAGAGAAGAAATTATTTTATCTTCATTTAATTTTAGATTCAAATAGGCTTTACTAATATTTGTGGTCAAAACATTTTTTAGATTTTCATAAGAATATTCTTCAGCTTCTGCGTCTGCAATTTTTGATTTGAAAGATTTTTTATTTTGTCCTCCGTTAAAAATACTCCATGCAAAATTTAGACTTATTGTATTTGTATAGTTAGATCCAGATTCTTCGGAGTCAATAACCTCTGAAAGTGAGTCGCCCTTGGCAAATGTACTTGATAATGTGTTGCTTATGTAAATATTTGGCTTATTTTGAGCTAAAAAATTATTTGCTTGGCTCTTTTTGATTGATTTTTGAAGCAAAAGGTTTTTTAACGAAAGATTTTTATCTAAACCTTCATTAATATTTTTATTCAATCTATGATTCCAGAAACCTATTAAATTTTGCTCTTTATTACTTTCGAAATCACCCTTTATGTTAAGAATCTCTTTAAGGGAAATTTTGTCAATTTCATGTTCTATTTTCTTTTCATTAAGAGATTGTTTATCTCGAGATAATTGAGCATCTGCTTCAAGAACTTCAAATTTTGTCCCTATTCCAGCATCTAACTTTGCCTTAGCATTATTCAAACTTGTAATTGATAAATCAAGTGTGAATTTTTTATTTTGAATATCTTGATATGATTTTTGGTATTTGTGATATCTCATCCTTGCTTCTTGAATTAAATCTTTTTTCTTAATGTGATAATTATTTTCTGCAATTTTATAACTTGCTTTGGCAATTTTAATTTCGGATACTCGAAGGGGAGCAATTAAATCCCATTTAATATTTAAAGAAGGGTTAGCTGTAAATTGTGATGTTTTTAAAGTCGGTGACTTGCTACTATATTTTTTACCTGCGACATACTTTGGCAACCCGTTGGCTTGAAAATCTAAGGATGGGTATCTTTGAGCAATTTGACTCGAAAGATTAAAGCTTGCTGAGGTTACTAACTTTTGTAACGATTTTAACTCTTGATTATTTAAGACCGTTTTTTCTATTTCTTGATAACTAACAAAAGGATTATTTGATTTTTCTTCTAATGTATTTTCAATGTAATTTTTTGTTTCGCTCGATAGTACATTTATAGAGTTGATACATACAGCAAGAGGCAAGAAAAATATTGGATTTTTAACTCTTCTAAGCATTTTTTATAGTATCAGTGTTATTAGATTTGCCAATCAAAGTATTTATAATATCATTTGAATCATCTAGAACGTGAATTTTGGTATTCAATTGATTTTCTACTTCTTTAATATTTTTATCATCTAAGAATAAATCAGTATTAATTTTTAGCATGATTGATGGTATGTAAATAGCCTCTCCTAAATCCTTATTTTGCAGTCCATGAATTAGATCTTCTCCTGTTAGAAGTCCTGTTACAACTTGCTCTTGTCCCCAATAAATGCTTGGTAGACCATATAAATTAATTGTCAGTCCATCAATTAAGTTTAATTTCTTAACTATAGGAAGTAGGGCCTCATAAACTAATTTACCAACAATCCAACTAACTTTTTTTGGCTTTTTTATATTTTTGGGAAGGTTTTTAGTCTTTTCACTTAATGTTTTTAAAAAGCTTCTAATAGAGCCAACTCCATTAGATTCTTGTGGCATATTTTCGTAGGTTTTGTAACTAGGTAAATTTTTACCGGCTATTAGATACCATTCGTCTGCTAGCCAACAGAAACGAGTTCCAAGACTAATTTGTAATGAAGCTTGAATTCTCTCTACTTGTTGAATAATTTTTATTGCATATTTTGAGCTTATTGATTTTAAGCCATCATTTTCAGGTCTAAATTTTGTAAGTCCTACAGGAACTATTGCAATTGAAAGTACTGTTTGAGAGGTTTTTTTGTAAAATTTAGCAAGTTCATATATTGATTTCTCAAGAATCTCTCCGTCATTTATATCTGGACATACAACAATTTGAGCATGTATTTGAATAGAATTTTTTTCAAACCAAGAGATTTGCTCAAGAATTAATCCTGCTTTTTTATTTTTTAATAATTTTTCCCGAGTCTCAGGATCAGTAGAATGGACAGAGATAAAAAGTGGGGATAGTTTTTGCGTAGAAATTCTCTCCCAGTCTTGTTTCTTTAAATTTGTAAGAGTTAAATAAGAGCCATAAAGGAAACTTAATCTATAATCATCATCTTTTACGTAGAGACTTTTTCTTTTACCACTTGGCTGTTGATCTATAAAACAAAATGGACAATTATTATTACATTGCTTGATTGAATCGAATAATGCATCTTTAAAATTTATACCTAAACTTACGTCTTGATCTTTTTCAATGCTTATATTGTGGATTTCATCATTTTTATCTAAAACTGATATATTTAAGATTTCTTCACTAATGAGAATCTGATAATCAATTAAATCTCTTGGTTTTTTTCCATTAATACTAATTATTGAATCACCTGATTCAAATCCAATTTCTTGAGCAATGGAATTAACTTCAATACTTTCAATTTCTGCAGGATTTATTTTATAGGTAATATTGGGAACCAAAAGATCATTCGAATCTTCTTTGTAATTAATTTCTTGCCACACAATTAAATTTCAAATATTCTTCTTTATTTTTATTTTAAACTCATATATGACTCAAAGTGTATTAAATACTTTTAAAATTCTAAATATAGTTGTTAAATTGGGGTCTTCAGTTTATTAAAATATGAAATTCGCAGTTTTTCAAACCACGATTTAAATTAATTGTAATAACCTAATAAACTTTGTTCATTGAATGAATTAATTACAAAAAAATCTGAAGTGAAAGATAAATTGAATTATGAACTGAATAAAACAGTTGATTCATATGAAGGTACTCTTTTATCAAGGCCAATTTCTTTAAGATTGTGGTCTTCTTTTTTTGTAATTTTACCTATATTTGTTCAGGCTCCTTGGGTCAGATTAGAACCAATTAGTGCTCTTTGTTTTACTTTTATAATCATAATATCAGCATTTATTTTGTACAAAAAAAGATCAAATAAATGGTTTATTGTCAGTTCATTATTAATTGGCGTATCAGGAAGTTGGCTTGGTGGATGTTTGTTCTGGGGATGGTTAAGTCCATTTCCTATCTTACACATTCCTGTTGAAGCTGTAGTTCTTCCTTTGGCTTTAATTGGACTAGGTACTAATTGGAAAATTGGTTCTAGTTTTTATATCTCTTCTTTGTTTGGAACTGCAGTTACTGACATTACAATATTTTTTATAGGAATCATGGATCAATGGAGGCAGGTCATTACTGCAGATTCTGAAACTGCCCCACTAATTCTTCAAAAAACCTCAGAGAATCTTATTCAATTCAAATCATTATCTATTATTGTTTTTGTTGCACTTATAGTTTGGTTTATTTCAAAAGAAATTTTTAATTCTGGGACAATTAATACTACTAACGGTAAAGCACTCTTAGTTTCTAGTTACGTAATTCAAACGACATTAATCGTTGATGGTATCTTTATTTTTTTAGCAATTTTGCAACCAACTTTTAGTGGCTTGGTTTAATGTTAAGGCCTCCATTTTCCCAAGAATCCATCCCATTAAATAATTGGGATGTAATCGTTGTAGGTGCTGGAGCTGCAGGACTTATGACTTGTCTTGAATTGCCCTCAAATTTAAAAGTGCTGCTTTTAAATAGGAATACTAGCAAGATATCTTCTAGTCGATGGGCCCAAGGAGGAATAGCATCTGTTGTTAGACAAGATGATTCATTTGATCTACATGCAGATGATACTTTGAAAGCAGGAGATGGACTTTGTGATTTTCAAGCTGTAGAAATGCTGGTCAAAGAGGCCCCATGTTGTGTAGATAGGTTGCAGAATTTAGGTATGATTTTTGATCAAAGTTTTGATCAACTAGCTACTACTTTAGAAGCAGCTCATTCTCGAAGAAGAGTCTTGCATGTTAAGGACCGTACTGGAAGAGCATTAGTTGAAGTTCTAGAAGATCATATTGAAAATAAAAAAAATGTTCTTCACTGTAGGGGTGTCAGAGTAACTGAACTTCTTATTGAAAATCAAGAATGTAAAGGAGTCCAGGTTCTTGATGGAGCGAATTTATATTGGATTTATTCGAGAGCTGTTGTCTTAGCTACAGGAGGGGGTGGGCATTTATTTACCAACACAACCAATCCTGCTCAGTCATCTGGAGAAGGAATTTCTCTTGCATGGAAAGCAGGTGCTGCTATTGAAGATTTAGAGTTTGTTCAATTTCATCCAACAGCTTTAAAATTTTATGGGGCACCTTGTTTCTTAATATCTGAGGCACTCAGAGGAGAAGGGGCTATGTTAGTTGATAAAAATGGTGAGAGCCCAGTTAAGAATCTTAAAAATCGCGATTTAGCTACTAGAGATCAGGTTAGTAGAGCAATTATGAAGAATATGCATGATAATAATGTTGATCATGTTGGCCTTGATCTTCGGTATATTGATCCAGAAAAAATTGTAGAACGATTTCCTACTATCTTAAGTCGCTGTCAGGATTATGGTGTTAATCCTTTGAATGAGGTTATTCCTGTAGCTCCTGCAGCTCACTATTGGATGGGAGGCGTTAAAACTGATCTAAATGCATCTTCTACAAGAAAAGGATTATATGCGGTAGGAGAAGTTGCATCTACTGGTGTGCATGGTGCTAATAGATTGGCAAGTAATTCACTGATGGAATGCCTTGTTTTCGCAAGAAAAATGTCTTCAATTGTCTTGAATGATCTTCCAAAATTCCCAAAATCTGATAGATCATTTCAAGAGTTTGAAACTGAAGATCCTAAAGAAGATCAAATATCTAAAATTGTAGAAAAAATAGATCAATTAAGAAAACTATGTTGGGCGAATCTAGGAGTATCTCGAAATAAGGTCAATATGATTAAATTTCTAAATTATATTCAAGACGATATTGATCAATTACATAAAAATCATTTACTAAATAGTCTTGAAAAAATAAAATTTGACCAAAAAATCAAACTCAGTGAACGCAATAGGAGGGCACTGAATCTTTTACTTGATTTACAGAATAGACAATTAACAACTATAACTTTATTAAAAGCTTGTCTATTTAGAGAAGAAAGTAGAGGAGGTCATTATAGAGATGATTTTCCAGAAAAAGATAAAAATTGGAAATGCCATACTAGACAACAGCTAGATCAAAAAATTCATAAAAGATTTATTAAAAATTAGAATCTCCTTGATATTTGGTACTAATCGCTAATTCATCTAAGTCGCGGGTACCACTAATAATTTCTCCATTTATTTCCCAAGAAGGGAATCCACTAATTCCTTTCGCTTGGCATAGCTCATATTCATTATCTTTTCCATCTTTAGCACATTCAACTACTTTTAATTCTTTAACTGCTTCCTTTCCAAATAGTTGTTTCTGATCGTGGCAATGCGGGCACCAATAAGCACTAAACATAACAATATTGTTTTTTCTTAAAAATTTTGCAAATTTCACCTTCTGAGGAGAGCTTGAAGTGGTAATTATTGGTGATACATTCTCAGAGGGACTTATAACATCAATAGCATTAGAGGGGTCAACGTTAGTTGACCAAATTAGGCCACCAAGTAGGACACTTATGGCAACTATGAAACCTCTAAAAATCATTGGTTCTCGACTTTCAAACTTTGCTCCAATCATAGAAATTATAAATATAGAAAACGATAAAATTGCTGAAAGTATACAAAAAAAACAATATGCTTGAATCTTAAAAAACATTATATTGATTAAAAGAAAACTAAATGTGGAGGAGGCACAAGAAATTAGAAATAATAACCACCATAAAAACTTATTTAGTTTTTCTTTTGGGGAAATTAAATTAAGCGAAAGTATTACTGTAATAATTAATATTGATAAATAAGTTATAAATCCAGCTAATGAGAGAGGTATATTAACTTGATTATTTTCAAATAAAGTACCCCAAGGACTATTTAAAACTGTTTCACAACCATTTTGTATCCCCGGACATGAAAGCGAAGTAAATAATCCCCAGTTTTTTAAAGTAATCGAACCTGTGTCGACTATGCCTATAGTGCTAAGAATTGCGATTATGATTTTTGGCCATTTCAAATCTTGTTTATTTCTTCTGCTTAAAGTTTTAAGGGCCATAGAAAATGAAAGTTTGTTATTTACATTATCTATCCTAATATTATCTTGGCATGAGAGTTTTTTACGAAATGCTGTTTAAATCTTTTAATTTTTATTTCTCAAGTTGTGAAACAAAATAGTCTCAATGTAAAAGAAAAAAAACTAAATAAGATTGCATTCAGTCATATTGGTTGCGAGAAAAATCTTGTTGATACTGAACATATGCAAGGCTTATTGGATAAAGAGGGTTATGAAGTTGACAGCAATATTAATGATGCAAATGTTGTTGTTGTAAACACTTGCAGTTTTATTGAAACAGCTAGACAAGAATCTATTAGAAAAATTCTAGAATATACAAATCAAGGAAAGGAAGTAATAGTTGCAGGCTGTATGGCTCAGCATTTTAAAGATGAACTTCTAAAAGAAATCCCTGAAATAAAAGGTTTGGTTGGAACAGGAGATTATCAAAAGATAGCCAAGGTTTTAGACAGAGTAGAAAAAGGGGAAATCGTTAATGAAGTTTCAAAAATACCGGAGTTTATTGCAGATGAGGAAATACCTCGTTTTGTAGATAAAAACAAATTTGTTGCTTATCTTCGTATTGCTGAAGGCTGTAACTATAATTGCGCTTTTTGTATTATCCCCAAGTTGAGAGGTCCTCAAAGAAGTAGAACCATAGAATCTATAGTTTCAGAAGCCAAAAGTCTTGCAAAGCAGGGTATTCAAGAAATCATATTAATTAGTCAAATAACAACTAATTATGGTCAAGATATTTATGGAAAACCATCATTAGCCAAACTTTTGAATGAGCTTTCTAAAGTTCCAATCCCTTGGATAAGGATACATTATGCTTATCCAACGGGTTTAACTGATGAGGTTATTAAAGCTTTCAAAGATTCAAAGAATATAGTGCCTTACTTTGATTTACCACTTCAGCATAGTCATCCAGACGTGTTGAAGAATATGAATAGACCTTGGCAGGCTTCTTTGAATGAATCAATTTTGGAGAAAATTAGAGAAGAAATTCCATCTGCTGTATTAAGAACAAGTCTAATTGTTGGTTTCCCAGGAGAAAAAAAAGAACATTTTGAACATCTTCTCGAATTTTTGGATAAGTACAAATTTGATCATGTAGGAGTGTTTATTTTTTCTCCTGAAGAAGGAACTGCAGCTTTTGATTTGCCAAATAAAGTATCCCCAGAGGTTGCAGAGGCAAGAAAAGATAACGTTATTTCAGTTCAACAAAATATCTCTAAAGATAAAAATAAGACTTATGTTGGTTTTAAAATGAAAATTTTGGTAGAAAAAATATCAGATAATAACGAATTAATAGGTCGTTCCTACAATTTCGCGCCTGAAATTGACGGGACTGTAATTTTATCTGTTAAAGATAAAAATGATTTGACAGATTATATTGGTAAATTTGTTGAAGCAAATATTTCTTTTGCTGATGAATATGATTTGTATGGAGAGACTATTAAAATTTTGTAGTTTTTTTAAATTAATTTAACTGCTCTTAAGAGCTTATCTAATGCGAAAGCAGCTCCAAAACCAAAACCAATAAATGCAAAATAGAAAATGATGTTCATTAATTTTTTTATTTTTATTTAATTTAACATCAGATGAAAAGATTAGATTTTTTCGTTTAATTTCTTAATCTTGGATATATGGTAGTTTTTTGTATAAACATTCTTCTGCTTTTTGCAGTTCCCGGCCTAAATATAGAGCATGATCGAATCTGGTTATTAAGTCATTTCTTTCTTCAGTGATCAATATTCCAAGTTGTTTCGCACTAATACCTTCAAAAACTTCATTACTAACTCTTTTATTTTGTGAGTCGCATTTAATTGGTTCATTTGTTTCTGGGTCAAGCGCATATCCGTCATCATTAATATTATTTAGAAAGTGCTCTAAAGTTATTTTATTTTCTTCTAAATCTACTTTTATAATAAAATAACCGTTTGGATCTAGTTCTATATATCGATTGGATAGACTATTATCAATCTTTATTTTTTCATTGAAACTTTTACTAGGATTCATTCTTAGAAGTTAATAAAAAACTATATTACTAATATAATCTTTGGTAAAGCCTAATAATTTTTTATTTAAAGGGTATAGATTTATTTTCAAAATCAATTTCCATCTCGGTTTGTTTATTAACTTCATTTAGCCAAGGATAGATTATATTTTCCATATTTTTGTCAAACCACTTATGCAAGCTAATGCTGCTTTTTGCAAAAAACCCTCTCCGCCTTTTATGTTTACCACCCGCTCCAGGATCAAATAAATGGATACTATTTTTTATTGCCCATTCAATTGGCTGGTAGTAGCATAATTCAAAATGTAAATTAGATATTTCTTCTTGACTACCCCAATATCTACCCCATAAGTTGTTTTTATTTTTAACGCACATCGACATAGCAAAAATATCATTTGAATCATTTTTTGATGCACTAAAAAGTAAAAGATTTTTTTTATTATCAACAATTGTTTCGAAAAATGTAGATGTTAGATATTTACTTCCCCATACTCCCCACCTCAAACAATGCTGTTCATAAAAATTATGCATTTTTTTGAGGATTTCTTGGTTAATATTATCTTCCTCAAAAATGTCCACTTTAATATCATGTTCAGTAATTGATTTCCTCTCTTTTTTTATATTTTTTCTTTGATTAGAGTTAAATCTAGAAAGAAAATCATCAAACGTTTTTTCTCCATTACTCCTCCATTCACTGCTGGAATTTATCCATTCATGGTATCCCAAAGATTTAAGATGGTTACCCCAACTTTCATCAATATATAAAAAATTACAACTTAAAATTTTGTTTGTAATCGCAAAGCTTTCGATATGGTTTATAAGTAAATTTGTAGTTTCTTTCTTATCTTTATTTTTTTTATAAAGAAATTGATATCCATTTACAGGACTATAAGGACTCATTCCAATCAATTTGGGGTAATAATTTAAATTCAGCTCTTGAGCCAATCTTGCAAATGATTGGTCAAAAATGAATTCTCCATAGCTGTGATTTTTTAAAAAAAGTGGGGCAATTCCTAATATTTCTTCATTTTCATAAGCAACAAAATATAGAGGCTGCCAACCAGTTTCTCTTGAAACACTTTTTGATATTTCAAGGTTTTGAAGCCAAGTCCATTCATAGAATGGATTATTGATTTCATTAGTAAGTTCATTCCATATCTCCTTGGAGATTTCCTTAATGGACAATTTGACTTCAACTTTATGTATTTTTTGGTTCATTTATTATTGAAACTATTTCAAATTTTTTTGTAGTGAACGTGGATTTCATTATTCATTAAATTTTTAATTGATTTTATTTCCCATAGTCTTTTGAGATTAAAAATTTCATTTGTTTGTTCTGGAGGGATCCATGTATATTTACCTCCAATAATTTGTGGAATTATTGTAATTTTTATATCTGTTATTAGATCCTCTTTTATAAATGAATTTATAAGTTTTGCACCTCCTAGAAGAGCTAGATTATTTATCCCTTGTTTTTTTAGTGAAATTAAAGTTTTTCCCCATGAATCTTCGAAAAAGAGTTGTTTCTCGAAGTCATTATTCGACGCATTATCAATTTTGCTTGAGCTTATTAGCCATCTTCTAATTGGTTGACGAAAGTATTTCCAATTACTATTAAATTTTTTGGTATTTGAAGCAACTATAGATATTGGTTGGCTTTTTGATATATTTACTTCGTCATTATCATTTAGATTTTTAATTAGGTAAGTTGATTGATGAGCTATTAAAGTACCTAAACCAAAAATGGTGGCATCAACCATTGATAAGTTTTGATTTAACATCTCTTTATCTTCTTCGCTTCCAAGATGTGATTCTCCACCTTCAGGAAATGCAATTCTCCCATCGAGACTAGATGCTATAACAATTATTACTCTTGGGATACTCAAGTTTGTGTCACTAAACTATTTTCAAATTTCAACTTCAATGAATTGTTTAGCTTTTGATCAACATAAATTTCTGCTGCATTATTTGGACTCTCTTGGAGTCTTATTTTGTGTAATGTTGCACCAAGGTTATGTATTGGTTTTTTAAGAATATCAGAAATATATAAAGCTATATTTTCAGCAGTTGGAACACAATTATGGAAAAATTCGATGTCTTTATTTAGAAAAGTATGATCTAGTTGTTCAACAACCAAATCATTAATTATCTCTTGGAGGGCAGATAAGTCGCAAACCATTCCTGTTCTTTTATCAATGTCTCCTTTTACAGTTATATCGACAAGATAGTTATGACCATGTCCATTAACTCTGGCACATTTCCCGTAGATTTTTTTATTTTCATCAAAGGATATCTCTTCTTTTGCAAGTCTATGAGCGGCTGCAAAATGAGTTTGAACTGTTAAAAAAGCTTCCATGTTTTTTCCTAAATAATCTGCCCATAAATTAGGGTTTTCATAAAGTCTGAGACTTGTAAGAGGTAAATCATCCTTTAGACGACTCCAAATAACCTTTACTAATGCTTCAGTTGTGGGAAGTATACCTTCTTGATTGTTAACATTAAATTCAGGCCAGACATCATTTAAAAAACGAAAATCTAATTGTCTAGTAACCTTATCTTTAATAGAGTGTTTTACATCAGAGAGATTAAGTACCATTCCATCAGAGTCTAGTTCTCCACCCATTGAAACAATAAGTTCATAATTATGACCATGACCTGGTGCAATACTGCACTTTCCAAAAAGAGTTGTGTTTTCTTCTGGGCTTTTTTCAGGAAGCCAATAACGGTGACTAGAACTAAAGCAGGCACGTCGAGTTATGACGCATTCACGTCCTTTTCCATGTAATGGTTTGGATTGTGTAGAAGTCATACCTGTCTGCGATAATACTATCTTAAGGTTTTAAATACGCTTTTGTCTTTATGGAACAATCCATTATCGAAAAAACAGTTCATAGCATCAAGGGTAGAAGCATATTTTTAGTAGGAATGATGGGTTGTGGTAAGTCACAGACAGGTTTGAAGCTGGCTGAATTATTGAAGTATAAATACATTGATTTAGATTCATTAATAGAGAAGTTGGCAAATAAATCTATTAATCAAATTTTTAATGATGAAGGAGAAGATAATTTCCGTGAATTAGAAGCAAGCTGCCTCAAAGAAACTATTAAAATCCCTTCATTAGTAATCTCGACTGGGGGAGGTATAGTTACCAAATCGGAAAACTGGGGAATCTTAAGACAGGGAATAATTGCTTGGATAGATCTCGACAAAGATATCGCAATTGAAAGATTGAAAAATGAAATCGAAAATAGACCACTACTTCAGGGAAAGAATCTAAATGATTTATATATGAGCATTTTTCAATCTAGAGAACATTTGTATTCTCAAGCAGATTTAAGAATTAAGGTAAAAAGGGAAAATATTCAAGAAGTTGCTATGAACATAATCAATGCAATTCATAAAGAAATAATTAGTTAATCTGGTTCAATTCTTACTGCAAACCATTTGATAACATATCCTAATTTTATTTCTAATTCATAAGTGCTTTCCAATAATTCTTCAAAAAATTCCTGATCAGGATCTTCTATATTTTGATATATTGTTTGTGTTTCTGTCTTACTAAGCCAATTCTTCAACCATAAAATTGCTTCTTGCTTGGATACAATTTTTTCTTTTGAATCTGGCTCTAGTAATACATAATGATCTGATGCTCTTATTAATGGATTTGACATAATGAAAATTCTTCTTGGATTAATTTTTTGCCTGATTTTTCAAGGAATTTTTTTAGAAAGTTCTTTTGCTCTAGTAGATTCTAATGTACGAGAGTTCTTGGGAAATCGTGTAAATCAATGGCCAGAATTATATTTGCCAAATTTTAAATTATCTGATACTTCTAAAGATTTAATTTACCCTAAATGGTTTGAGGGGAATTGGCTTGTTACCTCTCAAGATATAATTAATGATTCAGAAGAGCCAGTTATTTATAAAGTAAATTTTTTTAAGAATGATTCTGATTTAATTGTTGGTAATCGTGCAAAAAATTCTGAATCTATTGGAAAAGCAATATTTGGTGACACCTTAATCAAGGTTGTAAATGATCCTCAATCTATTAATAATCAAATTACTTATTTAAAAGATGATTTTTATATTGATTCAAGAATTATAGGGAGAAATCAGATCCAAGATGATGAAATTTTTTTCGCAGATGAGCTAGTTATACAAACAGCACATAAACCAGGTGCTTCAAGGATTAATCAGGTAGAGACAATTAGTAAATTTCAAAAATGTTCCGAAAAAATATTGGAAGTTGATAATTCAATCAAACCATCAATTTGTGGAGTGCAGTATGTTGCTTCTTATGGTTCAAAGGTTGGTGATCCTTCTATTCATGCTATTAAAACAAATAAATATAAATTGACTTTTGAGTTTATTGAGAGTTAGCACTAAAAAGATATTCTTCTAAATTGTTCCTCCACATGAAAAGATTTTCTAGATAAGGGTTATTTATGTATTCTTGACTACCCTCTCCTGAAAGAATTGGCCCTGCAGACTTTGGGAATTTAAGAAGAGATAATTGAGCTGCAATTGAAATATCTGCAATTGATAAATTATCTCCAACTAAATATTTTTTGTTGATCAAGGATTTTGATAAAGCTTCCAGTAATTTTTGAAGTTCTAAATTATCTTTAGAAGACAAAACTACATTAGAGATTTTACTAAGATTTTCAAAAGGTAATTTATCAACAATACTTTTAACTGAAGAAGGTATTTCATCTGGAAGTAATGCAGTTCTTAGCTGTGGATTTTCTATTGCAGATTTTATTAAAGCTTTTCTACAAGTTGTAGCCATTGTAGTATCTGCCCAGTCTTCAATTAGTTTGCATTGTGCAAATAATATTGGGTCCTCAGGAAAAAGTGGATTGTTATCATTTTTTTTATCTATATATTCACAAATGGTTGTTGAGTCATGAATAATTTGATCATTACTATCGACTATTACAGGTACTTGTTTTTGACCTGATAATTTAAAGATTTCGAATTGACCTATACCAGGTGTTACTTCTTCAACGCGATATTGTAGTTTTTTTGCATGAAGAGCCATTCTTGTTTTTAAACAAAAAGCACTATGCCTAAATTGATATAATGTAATCATGCTGTTTAATGTTTGTTAAAACTTAGCTAAAAAAGTAATCTATTTGTGGAGCTGATGGGCGAATTTTTCTCTAATGTTGCAAGATATCCCAAGTATTTAATATCCATTATTGTAGGGGGACTTGTTGCATTGCTTGAACCTTTATTCAAGAATAGATCAAATCCACTCACAATAGTAGGTTTGATATCTTCTGTCTTAAGTGCTTTCATAACTGTTTATTTTGTCTTGCAAGCGATGACAAATCCAATGAATTTACAACCATAATGCCAAACAATTACCGTCTTGCAAAAGTTTCGTCTCTTTTGAAGAAAGAAATAACCCTTATTTTGCAGAATGATATGGAAAATGATCTTATTAGAGATCATTTCGTCAATATTTCTAAGATTGATTTATCAGGTGATTTGCAACACTGTAAAATTTATATAACTTCAACTGCTCAAGATAAAGTGAGGAAAGAGATTGTGGCAAATTTGAATATTGCTAAAAGCTCCATAAGACACAGATTAGGAAAAAGAATAGAGATGAGAAGAGTTCCAGATATAATTTTTAAAGATGATGTTGTTCTTGATAAAGGATTATCAGTCTTGAAACTTCTCGATGAATTGAAAAATAAAAATCAAAATAATAATTTTGAGGACAAGGATGCCAATAGTTGATCTACCCCTTGACCAAAGAAATATAATTATCACTCGATCAAAAGAAGGGATATTAGATATAAAAAAGATATTCACAAGCAAGGGCGCCAATGTATTTGATTTGCCTGCAATAAGCATTGGTGATCCTGATGATTTGAATCCTCTTGACGAAGCATTAAATCAAATAAATGATTTTCATTGGATTATTTTTTCCAGTAGTAATGGGATCAAATTTGTGGATAAAAGACTAAAATACTTTAATAGTTCATTAAAAGAGTGTTCTAAAAAAACAAAAATCGCTGTAGTCGGAGAAAAAACCTCAGAAACTCTTGATGATTTTGGGATTAAGGCTGATTTCATACCTCCAGAATTTGTTGCTGAAAGTTTAATTGATAATTTCCCAGTATCTGGTTATGGACTTCGAGTTTTTGTACCAAGAGTTCAAACAGGTGGTAGGGATCTAATTGCAGATCAATTTAGAGAAGCTGGTTCCCGTGTATTTGAGGTTGCTGCATATGAAACTAGATGTCCTGACTCAATTCCAGAAGAAACAATTGATATTATTTTTAATCGTAAAGTCGATGCAATTATTTTCTCAAGCGGTAAAACCGTTTCAAATGCTGCTTTTTTACTAGAAAAAAAGCTTGGTAAACAATGGTTAGAATATTTTGATCAAATTAAGTTGTTAACTATTGGACCTCAGACAACAAAAATATGTAACAAGATTTTTGGAAGAGTAGATAGTCAGGCACAAAAATATACTTTTGAAGGACTACTAGATGTGGCAATTAATATTTTTAGTTAGAAAAATTTTTTATATAGTTCTCTTCAACTAAATCTTTGAACCTATCAATATTGGCCTGTAATTCGTTTGTAACCATTTTGCCTAAAATATTTTCTTCCATAAACCGAGCAATCATTTTTGGTAGTTCATACGTAATGGCTAAATTTACCGTTGTGATTTGATCACTTTTACTTTCGAAAACTACTGATCCCTCTGTTGGTAAACCTCCTATAGATTTCCATTTAAGTTTGCTTTTTTCGACCCTTTCTATAATTTGAGCTTTCCATTTGAACCTAAAGCCATTTGCAGCCAAAGTCCATTCTGTTAAATCTGGTAACGTATTAGTTTCTTCATCAACTGTTTTTACAGATTCAATCCAGCTCATCCAAAGTGACATTGAGTCTAAATCGCTCCATGTATTCCAAACATTTTCAATAGGAGCATTAACTACTGTTATTACATCATGTTTTAGCCAAGTACCCATCAATTAACTCACTGCAAGATTTTTTGCTAATTCTGCTTTCTTCTCTAAAATTGCAGCAGAAGCTAAATGACCACTCATTGTGGCTCCCTCCATGGAGTCTATGTAATCTTGTTTAGTGTAACTTCCTGCCATAAAGAAATTAGATATAGATGTTTTTTGATCGGGTCTGAAAGGTTCCATACCGGGAGATTCTCTATAGAGTGATTGTGGAATTTGTACTACGTTACTCCAAAGCAATTTAAGGTTTTTTGAGGATGGGAATAGACGGCGAACCTCTTTATCTATTTCTTTTGTGATTCTTTCTGTAGATCTTCCCATCCATCTATCGCCGGGAGTTAAAACACATTGGAGAAGTGATCCCATATCTTTTTTTCTATAATCTGCTGGACTTGCTAGTGCTAAATCAGCAAAACAACTGAAAGAAGCATCAGCAGAATAAAGAAGGTTGTCAAGTCCAGTTGGAGTATTTCCAGTATTATTTTTTTGTAATTCGGTAACCCAACCGTCGTACCTTAATTGGATTGTGGCAACAGCAACTGCTCTAAGTTTTTTTAAACCTTCAAATTCTTTAAATTGATACCATTCTTTTGGAATTATTTTTTTTATTCCAGGAACATCACAGGCAGCTAGAAATTTATCTGCGAACACTGCCTTAATTCCTTCAGGAGAAGATATTTTTAACTGATTAACTGAATATGAGGAAGATTCCTTTTCATAAATAATTTCTTCTACCTTATGGTTAAGATGGATTTTTGCCCCTTTGTTTGTGATGTAGTCGACAATAGGTTGAGTTAACCACTTATGAGGAGAACCTTTTAAAAGATTAAGTTTTGAGGCTTCTGTTTTTGAAGCAAACATCATGAAGATAGTTAGCATGCATCTTGCTGAAATATCTTTGCAATTAATAAAACCCAAAGCATATGCAATAGGATCCCACATTCTTTCTAAACTTTTTTCACTTCCGCCATGGTTTAAAAACCATTCTTTGAAACTAATTCTATCTAAATCTCTAATTATTTTCATTGCGCCCTCGTAATCTAACAATCCTCTAACTATTGGGCTTGTCCCTAAAGCTAAGGCATTTCTGACTTTGTCTATCCAAGTAAGTTGTTCGGTTGTAAAAAAAGCTTTTAGTCCATTAAATGGAGCTCCTAAGGGGAATCTGAAATCTAAAGATTTCAAATTTCCACCATTATTGATAAATAGATGAGTATGATCTTTCGGGAGTAAATTTTCTAAAGCTCCTACTTTTTTCATTAATTTAAATAGATTTGCGTAATTGTAAAAAAATACATGTAATCCCATTTCTATGTGGTTGCCATCCTTATCTTCCCAACTTCCGACTTTACCTCCCCAAAATGATCTGCTCTCAAAAATTTCTACTTCGTGCCCTTCATCAACTAAATTGACTGCCGCTGTAAGACCAGCTAATCCAGAACCAACTATTGCAATTTTCACTTTTTCTTAAAATTATAACAAATCAAGTTTGGATATTGTTTGTTCTATGCAACCTATCGATTAAGTTTTTATATTATAAATAGTAGGAAATCTTTGTTTATGGAAAATTTAGAAATTAAACAGGAAATTAAGAATTCTGATGATGGCAAGGGTATCTTAATTACGAATGATGCTATAGAGCAAATTTCAAATTTATTAAAGGGCCAAAGTGATAAAAAAGCACTCAGGGTAGGAGTAAGATCAGGTGGTTGTAGTGGGATGAGTTATACGATGGATTTTATAGGAAGTGATGGAATAAATCCCGATGATAAAGTTTATGATTATTCATTAAAAGCTGATCAAAGCTTTCAAGTTGTTTGTGATCCAAAAAGTCTACTATATATTTACGGAATGCAATTAGACTTTAGCAAAGAATTGATTGGAGGCGGCTTTAATTTTGTCAATCCTAATGCTTCTCAAACTTGCGGTTGTGGAAGCTCCTTCGCAGTTTAATTAGTAATGAATAACGAAATTAGTCCTATCGAAGAGGATTTTAATGCAGCTCTATCAAAATATAAAGCTGGGCAAGATTTAATTCCAATCGTTCAAGATTTTCAAAAAATTATACATCAAATACCAAATCATTTTGCTGCCTGGACTTGTCTATCATGGCTTCAATTAATTTTGAAAAATAATGAAGAAGCTTTGGCAGCTGCAAGACAAGCTGTGCGATTAAATCAGCAAGATCCACAAGCAAGAATGAATTTGTCTTTAGCTCTTTTGGCTACCAATAATAAAGGTGTTAGGGATCATATTGAGTTAATAAAAAAAATGTCTATGATGATGCCAGACGTTAAAAGTGAGTTGAAAGAATCTGTTGAAGACGGATTAAGTAGATATCCAGATTGGCCTGAGTTAACTAAAGTAAAAAAATGGTTGGAATTATAAATTGTCTAAAATTTTAATATTAAGTAATGGGCATGGAGAAGATCTATCTGGGAGTTTAATAGCTAAGCAATTCGTAAAAAGTGGTTATTCTGTTAATGCTTTGCCAATTGTTGGTAAAGGAAACCATTACGCAAAAGAAAAAATTAAGATTATTGGAAAAACTAAAGAATTTAGTACTGGAGGAATTGGCTATAACTCTTTTAAGGGAAGACTAACTGAGATATTTGGAGGAGAAATATTTTATCTTCTAAAAAGATTATATTTAACTTATAAAATAAGAAAAAAGTATGATTATTTTTTTGTAGTCGGAGATATTGTGCCAGTTTTTTTTGCTTGGTTTTGTAAGAAAGATTTTTTTACATATCTAGTTGCTTATTCCAGTCATTATGAAGGGAAGTTAAAATTACCATGGCCTTCTAAATTTTTCTTGCTCTCACAAAAGGCAAAAAAAATATATACGAGAGATTCTCTTACAGCTGATGATTTAACTTTGCAATTAAAAAAGAAAGTGTCTTTTTTAGGAAATCCATTTATGGATAAGTTTTTTTCTGGAGATAAAGAATTTAAGAAATCTGAATTTAGTATTGGATTATTACCAGGAAGTAGATTCCCTGAGATTTCAAATAATTTTGTTTTGATTTTAGAGTTATTAGAGGCACTGTCAGATTTAAGATATTTTCAAAAAATTGAGTTTAATTTTGCAATAGTTAATGCTTTATCTTCATCAAGAATAAAAGAGATATTTCAAAAAAGAAGATGGTTATACATAGAAAAAATAAAAGAGAAGTATCTCTTGAAATTCCAATATAAATCTTTAGAAGTGAATATATATTGGAATAATTTTGACAAAATATTATTGAAAAGTAGATGTTGTATAAGTATGGCAGGAACTGCAGCAGAGCAAGCGATAGGATTAGGAAAACCAGTTATTCAGATTGAGGGTAAAGGTCCGCAATTTACAAAATCTTTTGCAGAAGCGCAAAGACGTTTGCTTGGACAATATGTTTTTTGTGCAAGTAATTATAAAGATAAGAATGATCAAATAAATCAAACAATAAAATTGATCATACAAGTAATATATCTAATAAAGCTAAATAAAAAGTTTTTGATTTCATGTAATGAAAATGCCAAAAAAAGACTAGGTGAAAACAAAGCTTGTCTTAAGATGATTGACGATATTAAGATTTGCATAAAAAATGACTAAGGAAAATAAACCAAATAACTTAAAACAAATAATCGATAATTTGTTATTAATAAACCTATTTACAGTAATTTTTTTTGCAATATTTTTTATTTTTGCAATCATTATGCAATTAAATGGGATATTCATTTTTATTAATTTTATTCAGATAATTTGGAATCCTCTTATAGTCCCATTAATAACAATTCTTATTATTGGTGCTTTAGTAAACGGTATTAATTCTTGGTGGAGGCGTAAATTGCTTTCTCAAGAAGAGGATATCTAAAATTATAATTTTTGAGTCTACTGCTTATTACTTTTTGTCCTTCTAATACAACTTTTGCTCCATCTCCTAATAATATTTTTAAAACAGCTCCTGGCACAGGAAGTAAATTAGGTCTATTAAGACATTTACCTAAAGTTTGAGAAAAGTCTCTCATTAATACTGGATTTGGTGCAACGGCATTAAATACTCCTGAATACTTCTTATCAACTAATGCCTGAGTAATTAATGCACATAAATCACTTCTATGAATCCAACTCATCCATTGCATACCATCTCCAATTGGACCACCTAAACCAACTTTAAATATAGGAAGCATTTTCCCTAATGCTCCTCCATCTGCCTCAAGAACAATTCCAATTCTAAAAATAACTAATCTTGTAAAAAATGGTTTTTCAGAAGCAACCGCCTCCCATTTTTTGCAAAGATTAGCTAAAAAGTCTTTTCCTTCAATACTATTTTCAGTGAATTCACCAGACAAACTTGTACCGTAATAACCTATTGCTGATCCATTTATAATAACTTTTGGGTTAATTTTGAAATTTTTAAGAGTCTTCATCATTAATTTCGTAGTTTTAATACGACTATTTTCAATCTCTTGTTTTTGTGCTGAAGTCCATTTTTTTTCTGCTATAGGTTCACCTATCAAGTTAATAATTCCATCTGTCTCTTTTAAAATATTTAGAAGGTTTTCGTTATTCCAGTTTCGTTCTTTTGATAAATCTATTTGAATAAATTTAAATTTTTTGAAATCTAAATTAAGCTTTAATTTAGTTATGGGTTTTCTACTTACAATGTATATTTCATGACTTTCATTGAGTAGTGTTGGTACTAGTTCTTTACCAACAAATCCAGTGCAGCCAAGTAGTAAAAGACGCATATTTTATAGATATTTATAATTTAATGCTATTAAATTTGTTAGACGTTTGTAATTTTTATTCCGTTTTCAATTTTTTTAAATATTTATGAGACAAGTTTTTGTATAATAAATCTCAAATGACTTTGTTAACTTTAAGATGACAGATTCTATTCAAAAGAAACCTCTCAGAAAAGGAAGCTTAGTTTTTGTCGATAGAGGAAATTATATACAAAGTATCGAAGCCCTAGCCAGTGGTGATGATTTGCCTAATTATGTCTTTGAAGGCCCTGGAGAGATTCTTTCTGTCAAAGAAGAATATGCTCAGGTTCGATGGCGTAGACCTGTTCCAGATGTTTGGTTTAAATTAGATCAACTTAAAGAATATATTCAATAAATTTTTATATTACAAAATTTTTATGTCTAAAAGTTTTTATTTTTTTTCTCTTTAGACATCTCTGATTGGATTCTTTTTGCTTCTTTAATCATTTCTTTACCGTCAAATAAGTAATCATCTACGTATCCTTGCGTATATCTATCAAATTCTGATAGTGCATCTTTTACTTGCGAAAAACAATGATAAAGATCGAGGCCTAAAGCTGAAATAGAATTTGGAACTAATTTTTTGTTATAAATTTTTTCAACTTTTTCTATTTTCTTTTGTGAAAGAATTATATAGCTGCAAAAATTTTCCATTAGTTGGTCATCATATGGATCCGCAGATAGTTCTTTTATTTCCTTATTTAAAGGTTTAATTATTTGGTTAATTAATCTATTGATCGGAGTATAAATTTCTTTAATCCATATTCCAACTTCTATGTCTTTAATTGATGAATTATATTTTTTTGAATTAATTTTCTCTTCCCAATTTTCATTTAATGAATCAAATGATGAACTGCAAGAGAAAAAATTTCTATCATATTGTTCTTTTTTAATAGGGTCATTTAGAGTCTCCCAGGCATTTTGTATCGTAAGAAATCGTTCTTTTTCTCCGCCTGTATCAGGATGATGTTGCTTAACTAAAGAACGATATGCAGATTTAATTTCATTTTTGGTTGCATTTTTTTTGAGTCCTAATACTTCATATAAATTTTTTTCCATTTTATAAATTAGGGATTAAAGATAACCATCTTTTCTGGCTTGAATTGAGGTATTCGATTCAAACATTGCTGTTGATAAATATCTTTCACCAAAACTTGGAAGAATTACTATTAATCTTTGATTCATAAGTTCTTTCCTTTTACCGATTTTTATAGTTGCGGCTAAAGCTGCACCGCTGCTGATACCAGATAAAAGGCCTTCCAATCTAGCTAATAAACGACCATAATAAAAAGCTTCATCGTCATCTATTTTTATTATTTCATCAATTAATTTCGTATTCAGGACTTTCGGTACGAAACCTGCTCCTATTCCTTGAATCGAATGCGATCCTGCCTTTTCACCTGAAATGACAGCACTTTTTTTGGGCTCTACAGCATAAATTTTGCAATTTGGATTAACTTTTTTCAAAAAACGTGCGCAACCAGTAATTGTTCCTCCTGTGCCTACTCCTGTAACTAATCCATCTAAATTCTTATTGGATTGAACCCATATTTCTTGAGCGGTTGTTCTTTCATGAATATCTGGATTCGCAAAGTTTTCAAATTGATTAAATTGATAACTATTTGTAATGCTTGAAGACAACTCATTAGCTAAATCTAAAGCTCCTTTCATTCCTTCTTTCCCAGGTGTTAGCTGTAATTCAGCTCCATATGCTCTCAACATTGCCCTTCTTTCAATACTCATCGTATCCGGCATAGTTAATATCAATTTATAGCCTTTTGCTGCAGCAACCATTGCTAATGCGATGCCAGTATTTCCACTTGTTGCTTCAATTAATATTGTTTTATCTGGCGTTATCAATCCTTCTTTTTCAGCTTTACATAACATTGAATAAGCGATGCGATCTTTAACCGAAGCTGATGGATTGAAACTTTCTAGTTTAGCTATTATTTCTGGATAACAATTAAAATATTTTTTGATTCGATTTAATTTAACTAACGGGGTATTTCCAACTAGAGAAGTTATATCATTTGCTATTTCCATGGAATCATTATTTAAATTGCAAAATTAAATCTCCTATTTACATAATAATTGTATTTAAAGATCTTTTATATAATTTTCTCAAAAGAATTTAATTTAAAATAACTTTCTGCGTAAAAATATTATTATTATAAAGGGTAGTTTTATAATGATTATGTATTCCCTAGAACTAAGTCTAAGATATTCACCTTTTCCAATTTCAATTCAGAAGAAAGAATTTGAAGATGTTAAACGAATTTATGATCAAATAAAAAATTCTATGAATGAAACTTTAGAATCTTCAAACTTGATTGAATTAAAGTGTGACAAAGTACAAGATAAATTAATTGCTGTGAGAGCTAAAGAAATTATTTCTGTTCAGATATATGAAAAATCAGCAGTAGCAGGAGGAGCTAAAAGACCAGGATTTTCTCTTAACATAGATTCATAGAATTAATGCTTGATTTTCTTGAAAGTGAAATACCTCATATTCATTTCAAAGATGTCTCTTTTTCATATCCAGGAGAAAAAGAAAATTTAATTCTTAAATGTAATTTCTCAATAAAAAAAACTGGATTTTGGATGGTAGTCGGTAATAACGGAAGTGGAAAAAGTACCCTCTTAAAATTAATAAATGGAATAATTAAACCCAATAATGGGATCATTAAATCTAAAGCAAATATTGGGATGGTATTCCAAAACCCTGATCATCAAATATTGATGCCAAATTGTAGAAGCGAACTTCTGATAAATATTAACCAAAATATAAGTGATTATGAAATTAATAAAAAAATTGAATATGTCCTTGATCAGGTGGGGTTGAATGGTTTTGAAAGAAGGCCAGTGCACACGTTAAGCGGTGGGCAAAAACAACGCTTAACTATTGCATGCGCTCTTATTAGTAATAGAAATTTTATTCTTTTGGATGAGCCTACAGCTTTACTTGATCAAACCAGCCAATTAAAAGTTTTAAAAACTATTAAAAATCTTACAAGTGACCATAAAAAACCTTTATCCGCTTTATGGATTACTCATCGTTATGAAGAATTAATTTATGCTGATTCAGTAGCAGAGTTGAAAAATGGTTTTTTATCTGGATGGCAACAACCATCAAAATTTCAATATAATTAAATCTTTTACTTGTCATAAGGCACTTTAAAGAGCTAAATTCATCATATATTCCTCGGTAGCTCAGCGGTAGAGCGATCGACTGTTAATCGATTGGTCGCAGGTTCGAATCCCGCCCGGGGAGTTCAATATAAGTCTCATAAGACAGCAAAAGACCCCAGTAAGGGTCTTTTTTAGTGTCTTTTTAAATTTAAATATTTCTATTTTTGAAAATGGGTTAAAAGTGGTTCATTTAAGTGCCTAAAGTTATAGGTTAAAGATTGTAATTGGTTTCATTTTAAAGATTTATTAATCAGGATCTTTCAAAAGTAAATATTTGTAAGCCTATACAAGAAATTTTAAATGTCGTTAACATCAATTATGGAATTCTCTCTAACGCCTAATTTAATTAGATTATTTTTTATTGGTTCAAAGTAATGAGATTTAAAAATTATTATAAAATCTACAGGTTTTTTTACTAAATTTTTTGGGGATTCAATAATTGGCTTGTTTAAAATCCAAGATTTTCCTACTTTAAACTCATCTCCATCAAAATATCTAATATCTTTTAAATTTAATTTTTCAGCATATTCAAATCCTCCAGCATAAAAACCTATAGTTTTTTTGTTTGTTATAAGTTTATTGATCCCATTAACAATGATTTTTGTTTTTTTATCAATTAATCTTTTAAATTTTTTAATCTTTTCTTTTTCATCTTGGTAGCGAAAAAAAGGCCAACTTAGAATTTTCTCACTGTCATAATATCCCCAAATTGTCATTTCATTTTCTGCTTTTGTTAAATGATATCCCCCTTTTATAAATCCTTGGTTTTGTAACAATGGTATGGAATTATCAGGACTAAAATAATTTATATGTTCATGCAGAAGTTGATCAATAAGCCCATTTTTAATTGAAATATCAATATTAGGGACATTATGGATAAACAAACCTCCCTCTTTTAAAAAATTTCTGCATGAATTAAAAAAACTTTCAACATCAATAATATGTTCAAGGCAACCATAAGAAAAAATGCAATCAAATTTAACTTCTATCGATAACTTCTCAATAGGTTTATTTATTATTTCTAAACTATATTTCTCTTGAGCAGATATAGCCTGAGGTCCAATTTCTAAGCCTGTAACTATACCTCCTTTTTTATTGATTTCATTAAGTAAACCACCATTTCCACATCCAATTTCTAAAAATTTCTTACCCATAATTTTATTATCTAAACATTTTTCTATTATCTCAATAAATCCATTCATTCTTTCAGTAGCTAAGTCGCTCTCTCCTAATGGTGTAGACATCATCGAACCCATTGAATACGCATTCTTTAATGAAGATAATATTTCATCATTTAATAAAAGCCTAGGAATTGAAAGCTTCTTATCAACGCCTAGTTCGAAATCAATTGAAGTCGGGATTTTTTTATTGGTTTTGTTATTATCTACAACCCCTACAAAAAATGGGTGGTTTTTTAAAGTTATTATAGAAGATGGATTTTCTCTCATAATAACTATTATTTTATAATCATTTATCCTATCAAAAAATTTTGTTTATCAAAAAATAATAAATCAGTTTAGTAAATGATTTTTCTTTTTTTAGAAAATTATTAATTTAATTTCAAGTTTTAATCTATAATTAGTTTTTGAAATTTACTATAATTTTGATTTATTCGAATAAGATATAATGATTTGAACTATTTTATTAACTCTTCACTATTAATAGAAAGTTTATATGACATTAAGAAATGAATTTTTTGATGCAATAACAAAAGTAATTCCGGATAAACCTGGATTCTTGGTAATTTATTCATCCTTTTCAAGATTAGCGCCACCTGGACAATTTACTGCATCTGATGCTTTATATTCGATTAAAAAATTAGTAGCTAAAGGATGGACTATAGCTTTACCAGCATTCACATTTTCATTTTGTAAATCAGGTAAATACGCATTTAATAAAAATAAGTCAGAGACAGGAATATATGCAGACTGGGTTTTAAAAGAAATTTCTAGTAGTTTTAGAAGTAAGCATCCAATATATTCATTTGTTGTAGTTGGCAAGAATGCAAATGTTTTAGACAATATTGTATCTACAACTACATGGGGAAATGACTCTATTTTTTCGAAATTTGAAGAAGTCAACGCACAATTATTAATGATTGGTTGTGGATTAAAAAGTTGTACTCAAATTCATAGATATGAAGAAATTAACGAAGTTCCATATAGATATTTCAAGTATTTTGAAGGGATTGCAGATTATGGTCAAGGTTTTAATAAAACTAAAATAAAAATGTTTGTTCGAAATTTAGATATTAATCCAAATCTAGATTCTCAAATTCTTGAAAAATATTTTAAAAAAGCCATTTCATATAAAGAAACAAATTTATTCAAAGGTGTATTAAATTCTCTAACAACTAAAGATTTTGCAAAAATTTCAAATGAACAAATTAAAAAAAACAAATTTGTTTTAGTTAAAAACTCAATTCAAAAACAACTTATATATGAAAAAATAAAAGAATCACTTACTCAGCCTATTTACAATATTGCAGTTTTGGGTCATGCAAATTTAAGTAATCTTGAAAAAGAATTATCTGAAAAATTAAAGAGTTACTTACCTGAGAGAAGGTTTAGTTTTTATTCAATTCCATATGGACAATTTGCAAGAGAAATAATGGAATCTAGTTCTGGATTAAGAAGCTTTAAACCATATATAAAAATATTTACTAGTAATATAAATGACCTTTCACCTATGATGGAAAAAGATGATTTTGAAAAAAACCTAGATGACTATATTGATCAAATTATTTACTTAAATAAAAATAATAAAGGTTTTAATATCATTTTTAAATTTTTTCTTAAGGATCAATTTTCATCTAATTCACAACAAAGAGAATATTGCTCAATAATAGAACATTTGAATAATAAATTAGAAGAATCATTTAAATCATCTAAGAACACCTTTTTTGTTGATCTTGCACATGAAGCTATGGTATCTTCAACAAAAAAAATTGAAGATAAAAGATTATGGTATTTAGGCCGATTCCCATTTTCTAGTCATTGGGATGATTTAATTAGTGATAAATTATCTTCATTTATTATCGCATTCCTGGGAAAGTCAATTAGAGCAATTATTCTCGATTTAGATAATACTTTATGGGGTGGAGTTCTTGGAGAAGATGGCATAAGCAATTTGTCAATAGGAGGAGATTTTCCAGGTAATGTATTTTACGACTTTCAAAAAGCACTATTAGATTTATATGAAAGGGGTATAGTTTTGACTATAGTTAGTAAAAATGACGAAGAATCCGCAATTAAAGCTATAAAAAATTTAAATATGCCTATAAGTATTGATAAAATTTCATCACATAAAATCTCATGGAAAAAAAAGTTTGAAAGTATCCAAGAAATTGCTAGTGAACTAAATTTAGGACTCGAATCCTTTTTGTTTATAGATGATAATCCCATTGAAAGACAACAAGTCATGCAATTCTTACCTGAGGTAAGGGTTTTAGAACTTCCTGAAGATCCAGTTCACTATAAAAATTCTCTTTTAAGTAATCCTTATGTTTATTCTGTCTTTGAGACTTCGGAAGACAAAAAAAGAATCCAATCTTACAAGGAATTAAGAGAGATAAAAAAAAGAAAATTTGATCTTGTTAGTTATGAAACTTATTTGTCGGAATTAAAAATGAGTGTACATTTTGCACCTTTAACAAATGAAAATATCAATAGGGCTTATCAGCTTTGCCAAAAAACAAATCAGTTTAATACAACTACAATTCGCTTTACATCACAAGAATTGCAAACTATAAATGCTTCAGGAGGTACCATAATTTTAGTAGGACTAGAATCAAAAAATTCTGAATTTGAAAATATAGGTTTGTTAGTTATAGAAGAAGATTTAGTTTGCAAGGAAAGAGCTATCTTGAAACTTTTTTTATTATCTTGTAGGGTACTCGGCAGAGGGTTGGAAAAATTATGCATTTATTGGTGTATGAATTATTTATATAAATTAAAATATAAATACTTGATTGGAAAGATTATAAAAAATAATAAGAATATTCCTACTCATAAATTATTTGAAGAATTAAAATTTGAGAATAAAGATGATGAGACTTGGGAGATTTTAATTAAAGATAATAAATTTGAGAATAAAATTTTTCAAATATGTGATCATTTTAAAGAGGATAATAATCAAGACAATTTGCCTTCAAGTTATTCTGATAAAGTTAAATTAAATGACATACAAAAGTTTGATGATTTGATTCGATCAGTATTGAATATTCAAAAAGAAAAAGATTTAAATGGAGCTGAATATGGCAGTACACCTGGATGGGATTCGATGGCACAATTTCAATTAGTTGCTGAAATAGAAAATATTTTTGGCATATCTTTTACCTCGTATCAACTTGAACACGCTACTTCTTATAAAGCTCTAAAAGAAATAATTTTTAATTGATAAAAGATTATTTAATTTTGCCTAATTTAAAATTATTAATTATATTGATAATTTCTGAAATCATAAATCCTATTTAACAAAGATATTTTTTCGGCTAAAAATTATAAAATTTTATTTTTACAACAAAAAATACTTCTAAGAGCATTTTAGAGAGCAGAATCTCACAAATATGATTGGATAACTAGTGATTAGCGCAATATTATTATTAAACTCTCAATGAATTATGAAAACAGTTGGTATGAAAACAATACTTTTTATTATTTATAAGTGAATTTGAATATCTCTTTCTTTAACCAATAGATAGATACCAAAACAAATTAAGTTTTGCTTCTAATTTCTGAAAACTTAAATATTCTAATTAAGTTTCTTAAAAAAAAATTTATAAAATTAAATTATTTGGATTAAAAGAAAAATAAGTGGAGACAAGGAGATTCGAACTCCTGACCCCCTGCATGCCATGCAGATCACCAATTAAGTTATAACTGGAGTTGAAGGCAATTTAAGTTGATTTGGTCGCAGAGATGGTCGCATTTTAATAATTGCTAGGATATGGAAAAGATATAAACTTTATCCTTTTGAGAAAGATATTAAGAGTAATAAAAAGATTACTACCTAATTTTTTGCCAATTCCTTATTTATATAAATTCAATCTAAAGATGTTGATTCTTCCAAAACATCATTGGACGCAATATTTAAATGGAACCTATGAACCAGAAACTTTTGAAAAAATAAAAGAGATTTTCAAAAATAAACAAATTAAAAGTTTTTGGGATGTTGGTGCAAATGTCGGAATTTATTCAGTTTTCATAGCAAAAAGATACTCATGTTATATATATGCATTTGAGCCTTCTAAGAAATATCATAGTTTTTTGAAATTAAATACAACTTTCTTCAAAAAAGTTAAAGCGCATAATTTCGGGATTGGTAGTATTAATAAAAAAGAGAAAATAATATTGACTGATGAACCTGGTTCAAATTATATCGCTAGAAATAAATTTGATAAAAATACAAAAAAATCAGAGATATGTGAAATAAGAACAATCAAAAAATTATCAAATATAAAGACTCCTAATCTAGTTAAGATTGATGTTGAAGGTTTTGAATTTGAAATATTAAATCACTCAATAGATTTTTTTAAACAAAATAAAACAATTTTGATTTTAGAGATTGATGAGGAGAATCTTAAAAGATATTCAAAAAATAAAAAGGATATCCTTCATCTTTTGAAAAGTAGGAATTATCTTATAGAGAGAATATCTAAATCTAATAATTACTATTGTTATTTAGAAATTTAATTTAAAAAATTTTTTTTAAAACATGGTCGCAGAGGTGGTGGCAGAGGGGTCATATTTTGCCATATTTTACCTTATCAAAACGTATCGTTTTGTTATGATAAATTGACCAAACTAATTGGTATAAAATGCGAAAACCTTGATGGAGCCAAGCGGATTCGAACCGCTGACCCCCTGCATGCCATGCAGGTGCTCTACCAGCTGAGCTATGGCCCCATATCGCGAAAAAACAGTTATATCAATCAATCTGAAAATTTCTTTCGTAACTGCCGTAATTCCTATAGTACTTTATAGCGTTTGATTAATAGACTCTGCACTTTAAAATGCACCTAGAGATTTACAAGTTGTAGCATGCTTTCTGGTACTCTTCTAAAGCAATTCCGCACCTACTTAAAAAGTCAAGTTGGTCATGGGTGGTCTGTGGAAAGTAGAAAAAGTAAAAGAAGATATTTAACTAGAGTTTCTTTTTGCTGAATTTATTTCACAGAATATAGAGAGTTTATATGGACTAGAAAGTAACAATTAATAAGTATTTGTTGAATTACTTTAAATTATTAATGAAAATATTAAAAACCTAAAACACATTTTGGAAACTACACTTGCATCTCTTGCTATTGAGTCTTGGCGGTTATCAAAATCGTTTGAAAGGCTATTAATAAAATCTGATCCGATGGAACAACGTAAATATAAAAGTAAATTGTCTTGGTTTAATAAAAAACTAAATGAAACCTTAGAAGAAGCTAATCTTAAATTTATCAATTTAGAAAATCAAAAATACGATGCGGGAGCTGCAGTAACAGCAATAAATCTCGATGATTTTCAACCTCATGACGATTTAGAAATTGATCAAATGATTGAACCGATTGTAATGAGTAATGAAGGTGTTTTAAGAGCAGGTACAGTTGTTTTAAGAAAGAGGTCAGTGTAATGAAAAATTATATTGGTATTGATTTAGGTACTACAAATAGTGCGATTTGCTCATTCGATGGGATCCAAACAAGAGTATGGAAAAGTCCAGAACAAAACGATGTTACCCCATCTGTTATCTACATGGATAAAAGAAGCAAATATTTTGGAAAAAGAGCATACGATAATGAACCTTACAATCCAGGTAACTCAGCAAAACTTTTTAAACGCTTCATGGGCACAAGTACACCTATTGAGTTTTCTTCTTTAGGACTTTCTATGAGCCCTGAAGAATGTTCTGCTGAGATACTAAAAGTTCTTTTTGGTTATCTGCCAGAGGAAATCCGAAACGATTTAGAAACAGGAACAGTTATTACAGTTCCAGCAGCTTTTAATCAGATGCAAAAAGAGGCCACTAAAAAAGCGGCTTCTCTAGCCGGTATAGGAAACGTAGCTCTAATGCAAGAACCTGTTGCAGCTGTGATGAGTGTTATGAAAAGTCTTAAGACAGAAGGTATTTTTATAATTTATGACTTAGGTGGTGGAACTCTAGATATTTCAATAGCAGAAAGTATTTCTGGAAGAGTTAATCTTCTTTCCGAGGGCGGAATAGCAATGTGCGGAGGTAGGGACTTTGACCGTTCAATACTAAGCAATGTGGTCAAGCCTTGGCTGTTTGAGAATTTTGAGCTACCTGATAATTTATCTATTAATGAAGAATATAAATCACTCCTGCGTCTTTGTAATTGGGCAATAGAAAGAGCAAAGATAGAGCTTTCATCAAAAGAAGAAGCATTAATTAGCCTTTCAGAGAACGAAATAAGACTAAAAGATATGAAAGGTCAGGATATTTATGTAGACATTACTTTAAATAGAACTATTTATGATCAATTAATCGAAAAGCAAGTAAAGGAATCTATTAAGGCAATAAGAGATTCTGTTAAGAAAGCTGGTATTAATGTAGAAGACTTAGAAAAAATTGTTTTCGTAGGGGGGCCTACTAATTACAAACCCCTAAGAGATAAAATCTCATTTGAGCTTGGCATTCAAGGTGGAGTTGATGTTAATCCAATGACTGCAGTAGCAGAAGGCGCTAGTATATTTGCAGAATCAATAGATTGGTCAAGCGATAATAGGGTAAGAAAATCAAGTACTACAAAAATAATTAATAAAGACGAGTTTGATATTGAGTTTCAATATAATTCTCGATCTGTTGAACCAAAGGCAAGAATTAGATTTGTTTTTGGAGAAAGAAAACTAAATAACGGAGAATATCAAATTGATAGTCTTGATACAGGGTGGACATCGGGAAGAATAAAGTTAGAACATGCCAGTTCTCTTGACTTGGATTTATCAAAAGAAGGAGAAAACAAATTTAAAGTCTATATTTTTGATTCGAGTGGAAATCCTGTAAATCTTTCTAAAGATAAAATTTTCATAACTAAACTCCAATCGGAAATTGTTGGAGGGATACCCTCATCAAATTCTATTGGAATTGAAACTCTTCAAAGTCTTGGAGGTAGCGTATCCCTGGACTATTTAGTAAAGGAATCAGATCCTCTTCCCAAAAAAATCACAAAAACCTTCAAGACAAGTGAATTAATTAAAGCAGGTACTTCAGATGCTATTCGAATAAAACTTTGGGAAGGTGATATCCAATCGCCAATTTCAGATAACAGATATATTGGAAACTTTCTTATTGAAGGAAGAGATTTAGAAGAGGGCACTATGATCCCCATAGGATCCGATATTATATGTAATTTCGAGATATTAGACTCAGGAAATATAACTATTACTGCTGAGATACCATCTGTTAAAGCATCTTTCGACTCTGGACAGAATTTGTATGCTAGTCAAGAAGGTCAGTATGACTTTTCTTCTTCGTCTGAACTGCTTGAAGAAAAAGTAAGGGCAACAATTACCAGACTGGAAGATATCCAAAAGGTTTTACCAGAGAAAAAATTAAACGAGTCAAAAAAAATATTAGAAGATATTCTTTCTAAAGATTTAAATGAATCGGATCCAGAGGATACTCAAAAAGGTTTCGAGGATGTCCAATCGGCCAAGAAATTACTAGCAGAAGTTAAAAGAGAAAATTCAGAACAAATTCGACAAATAGATCTAGATTCTACAGAAAAATTATTTCATGATGTGATTAAACAATATGCAACTGAGTCAGAAGTTGAAGCTTTCGAAAATTTAGTCAATACAGCTCAAAGAGCTATCGATTCAGGATCTAATGAATTTGAAAATTATCTTGAAGAGTTGAGAAGTCGTAACTTCAGTATTTTATGGAGAGAAGATTGGTTTGTATTAGAAAGATTTTCAAGTCTCCAATCTAATCCTCATTTATTTGTTGATAAAGTGATGTATAGGAAGCTAGTTACAGAAGGTTCACTTTTAGTTCAATCTGGTGATATTAATTCTTTAAGAGGCGTTGTTGCAACTCTATATCAAATAAAATTAGGAGGTAGTGAAGATGCAATCTTTGATAAGGCAAATATTATTAGAGGTTAGGATTTTTTCATAAATGTATTTAATTGAGAATCCTTTTTATTTATTAAAAGCAAGTCCAAAAGACAATAGAAAGAAGCTTCTTGAGTTGGCGGATGAGGCGGCATTCGATATGGATTCAATCAAAGCAAACGAATCAAGATCAATACTTTCAAATCCAAGAAAAAGACTTGAAGCTGAAATATCTTTTTTCCCAGGGAATACAAGCATGGGGAAAAAAATATTCAGTAGTTTTAGAAGTAAAAAATATGATCTGACAAATATGAAAAATGTATGGAAACTAAACTCCTTAAGCTATGCAAATTTGATAGCAAATTTAATAAATAAGAATAATTCTGACTTCGAAAATATTTATTTAATTAGATTATTAATAAAGACTTTTAATGAGTTTAATTTGTCTGAAATTAAATCTCTAATAAACGAAGACCGATCCACTTCAGGCTTTCCAGAGGTTGAAAATAATAAGGATATTGAAGATCAAATAAACTCTAGGAAATCATTTTATTTAGGTTGTATTAAAAAATATACAAGTGAACTAAAGTTAAACATCTATTCCTCCTTATTAATTTCATTAATAGAAGAGTCAAACGCCACTAAAGAGCCAATTCTGCTTTCTGGTTTAGTTGATTCTTTTGAATTGCAATTCAAACAATATGTTTTAACAGAAGAAGAAAAGGTGACATCAATAATTGAAAATATAAAAACAATGACATCATCGGACTACAGTAAGAGTGCTTTAAAAAAATTAGTTATTCGACTCAATAAAGAATTAAGAGAATGGGATAAGTTAGTTCAACCAATACAACTCAGTACTCAAAAAAGAGGTTTGGAACATATACAAAGTAAAAATCTTGGGTTTAAGGTAAGAAGTCTAGCCCTTGAACTAAACAATACCCACAATGAAAGAGATTTAGCTCATTCAATAACGCTAAATCTCATGGATGTTTTCCAAGAAGTCACTACAATATCTGATTTATCTAAAAAAGATTCAGAGGTTTTAAAATCTTCACGCGAAGAAGATAAAGTAATTTCTGAAGTTATGGAATATATTACTGATGCTAAAAAAAATGCTAAGGAAAAACCAAATCAAACATTTATAATTTCAGAAAAGCTTATAAGTTTATGTAACCCATTATTGGAAGATGTAAAAGAAAATCATACTGATGATTTTTATTGTTTTATTAGTGATAGGGTTGCCTTATGTCTAAATGGGTTAGCCGTCACACATGGAAATAAGACTAAAAGATTCAAAGAATCAATATTGATACTAAAAAAAGCTCTTACAAATGCAGCTGAGGCCGATACGGTTGAACTTATAGAAGATAATATAAAAATTTATATGAAAAATTTAGGACTTTCTGTTCATGATGAAAGTCGTCTTAATTATGTTAATGATAATTTCAATGAAACAAAAAGAAAAATAGGAAAAATAGGTGATTTTTTTGGGATAGTATTTGGCAGTATTATTTTATTAACTTGGATTATATTGATCTTTATTATGTTACCAGTAAGTCCTGGGCTTTCTTTGTTCCTTGGAGTGATTTTGGTTGTTAGTATTTTTGCAAATCAATGAGACAGTTAGAAATTAATGCATCTAACTTTTTATTTTGCTTCTAATCCTATTAATTTCATAATAACTTTTGCATTACTTGCAACTGCTGAACATTGTTTTTCTTGCATTGCTCTAAACATTGCAGTTTCTAGGGTGCATACAATTTTGCTGTCATTTCAGGGCGATTTAAGTCCCCTTCCTCAATATCATTTTTCGGCAAAAGATAAGCATTAGAAGTGATCTGGCTGGCTCTTCTTCTTGATATTCCATATTTCGCGGCAACAAGGGAAGTAATAGATGAATGCGCTTGTCCTTCAGCAACTAATTCAGCTGCATGTGCAACTCTTAATTCAGTTTCTTGTTTAGTTGATCTCTTTTTTGTCAAATGGTAGTTAGAAGAGGAAAAATTATAGTAAATTTTATATTATTAAGAACAGTAAGTAGAACATTAAAATTAATTTGTAAAACATCTTAAGAATATAATTATGTAGTTTAAATTTATATGTTTCAAGAACAGTAAATAGAACATTTATGAAATTCTCCAGATAAAAAATAAGTTCCTTAGTTGATTTGTAAGTTAAATGTAATAAAATTACAATTTAGTGTTTTTCTGGCTTGAATTACATCTTTCAGGTAATTCTAGTCATCCCACATATCCTTTTTCTCTTGATCTAAATTATTCCTTCCAAGTAATTCTATTCTTTGTTTCTGAGAATCTATTTCTGTTTCAAGAACGTTGTTCTCATCACTGAATTTTGTTTGCATTTCTAGGATAACTATTTCAAATTGCTCTCCAAAAAAATCTGACATTTCTCTCCATGCTTCCATTTCTTCTTCTTTGTCGATAGTATCGTTTATTTGATGAGAAATAATTTCTCGTACATATTGTTTAAGCTCTTTATGACTCATAGACTCGACTTTTTTTTGAATATAAAATTCCTTAAGTTTTTCTAGTTGTTTTTTTGATAAATCAGAAAAGATTAATGACTTCTTTTTCATGGATCCTTAAATTTGTTTTAATATAGAGAAAATTTTTAGTTTAAACACTCAGAAGAAATCAAAGACTTTAAACTTATTAAAATCCTTTTTGACAACTGAGAATCACTATATATTGCATTCTTAGATGTCTTGCCTATGGTAATTTGAATTAAGTTATTTTTTCAAATTAAATCATTATTCTTTTTAGAATATTCCTCTAATTATTAAGAAAAAGTAAATAAAATCGAAAGAAATTGTAAAATTTAAACTTTAAAAAAATTTGTAATTTCTGTCTAACACACTGCAATTATTAAGTTAATCGATAAATCCAATTGATAAAATTGTTTACATTAATTCAGCAATATTTATAAATTCTTGAGAGAATCATAATACCAAAACTTAATCTTAATTTAATAGTTTATAAATATGAAAATTTCAATCCTCTTAATAGAAGATGATCGTGATATGCGTGATTTGGTGGCTAGGCATTTAGAACATTCTGGATTCGATGTTCTAAAAGCTGAAGATGGCATTAAAGGACAAGCATTAGCTCTTCAATATTCACCAGATTTAATACTTCTAGATTTAATGCTGCCAAATGTTGATGGATTAACTTTATGCCAGCGACTTAGAAGAGATGAAAGAACATCAAATATCCCAATTTTGATGATAACTGCATTAGGTGGCCTTAAGGACAAAGTAACTGGATTTAATTCTGGAGCAGATGATTACATTACTAAACCATTCGATCTAGAAGAATTACATGTACGCATAAAAGCACTATTAAGAAGAACTAATAGAGCGCAATTGAATTCTAGTAATCAGCAAGAAATATTAAATTATGGCCCTTTAACTCTTGTGCCGGAAAGATTTGAAGCCATTTGGTTTGAATCACCTGTTAGATTAACGCATCTTGAATTTGAATTACTTCACTGTCTTTTGCAGAGGCATGGTCAAACTGTATCGCCAGCATTAATTCTTAAAGAAGTATGGGGATATGAACCTGATGATGATATTGAGACAATAAGAGTTCATATTAGACACTTACGCACTAAATTAGAACCTGACCCACGCAAGCCTAAATACATAAAAACTGTGTATGGTGCCGGCTATTGTCTTGAGTTACCTATTGGTACTCAAGTTGAAAATGCTAAGCAAGAGTTTATTCAAGCAAGAAATCCTGATTTGATAAACTCTGCAGTAGATTAATTTCATATATCTTCTATTGAAATTTTTAAAAAAGTAATTTCCCATGCCAACCTTGGTTGAATGTTTTTTCTTAAAAGACTTTTTAAATTTTCAAGTTTTTTAACTAAACCAACATTTTTTGACTTTCTCCACCAAATAGTTTCAATTAAATTGACTAAATATATTTGCTGATAAATTTCTAATTTTTCAGATATTAATTTAGATATTTCTAATATTTCTAAACTATTTTTTATTGGCGAATCTAATTTACTTATAATATCATCTGAAAAATCATTCCAAATTTCAATATTTTTCAATAATTGGTTTGGAGATCCATTTGCAGAGCTTATTAAATCTTCAAATTTTAATTTTGTATTTATATTTAATTTAGAAGTATCTAAATAATCTTTCAAAATAGACTTTATTTGTGTACTAGACAAGGATCGAAATCTTACTATTTGACATCTTGAGATGATCGTATCTAAGAGAAGGTTTAATTTAGATGTTAGTAAAATAAAAATGCCATTACTTGGTTCCTCTAAGGTTTTTAGAAGGCAATTTGAGGCTGATTCGTTTAAGCAGTGTGCATCAATAATTAAAACAATTTTTTTTTCTGAGTTTATTGATTTCTGACCAAGAAAAGTTTTGATATTACGTATTTGAGCAATCTTAATAATCTCAGATCCACTTTTTATTTTTTGTTCAATATTGGAACTTCTTGAATTTTTAGTTACCAAAAGAGAATCAGGTTCGATTATTAGAAAATCAGGATGGTTATTATTGGTAATTCTCTCTTCAATATTCTCGCTTGGTGAAGATTGTTTAAAAATTTCTTTTATAAATCTAAAAGCAGTTTGCCTTTTCCCTACTCCTTCGGCACCATAAAATATGTATCCATTAGCAAATGATTTGTTTTGAATTATGTTGTCAAGATGGGTATTGATTTCTTCATGAAATAAAAAATTATTTTTTTTGTCTTCAATCATTTTTTATTAGAAAAATTCTTCAATAAAGTTTCTTTAATTTGATTCGAAATAGTTTTAATATTTTGTGAGGCAGATATTATTTTCCAGTTTTTTTCTTTGGCAATTAGTTTGAAGCCTTCATTTACTTTTTCTAAAAATCTAATACCTTCTGATTCTATTCTATCCGGAATTTCATTTTTTCTTCGGAATATACTCTCTTCTGGAGAAATTTCTAAGAAAAAAGTTATATCAGGAGATTCTCCTTGACACACAATTGATTCAATATTTTTAATTATCTCTAAATTTATATTTCTTCCGTAACCTTGATAAGCCAGAGTGGAATCGGAAAATCTATCACTTATTACCCAATCATTATTATTTAAAGCAGGTGAAATAATTTTTGTAATGTGTTCTGCTCTATCAGCTGAATAAAGCAATAATTCCGCAAGCGATGAAGGCTTGTTATTTTCATTATTATCAAGAATTAGTCCTCTAAGTTTTTTCCCTAAAAGACTGCCGCCCGGCTCTCTTGTTGTGATTAATTTAGACCCTTTCTTTATTAGACCACTATTAGGAAGCCATTTAGATAGTTCATCTATTTGGGTAGTTTTGCCACATCCATCAATACCCTCAATAACGATAAATTTCCCTTTCATTTAATCCAAGGATAAAGCATTAATTACAACTGTAATAGAGCTAATAGCCATCAATAATGCTGCTATTGAGGGAGTAAGAAGAATACCGTATTTAGGGAATAATATGCCGGCGGCTAAAGGTATAGCTAGTAAGTTGTATCCAAAAGCCCATATTAGATTTTGTTTTATTTTTATCATAGTTTTTTTTGCAAGATTTAATGCGTAGGGTAATCCATTTAGTTGATCTCCCATCAGTACTACATCTGCATTTGCCTTGGCTATTTGAGTACCTGATCCTACTGCAATTCCTAAGTCTGAGGATGCTAAGGCTGGGACATCATTAATACCATCACCAATCATTGCTACTTTATTATTGATTTTTAAATTTTCTATAGTCTTCAGCTTCATTTGAGGAAGAAGATCCCATTTTACTTCAGTTTCTTTACAACCAATTTTTTTTGCTAAAGCTAAAACTGTTTGTTTTCTATCTCCACTTAAAATATTAATTTTAAATTTTTTCTCTCTCAAATTCTGAATTGTTTTAATTGAATCATCTCTGAGTAAATCTCCTAACAAGATAAAACCTAGTAACTTATCTTTGATACTTACTCCAATGATTGTATTCGTTTTTGTCTCTTCATTTTCAATGACTTTTTTCGAATCACTATCAATAATTATTCCTTTGCTCAGGAGCCATCCAATATTACCAATGTTAATAATTCCATCAATTGAATCAAGTTCTCCACAAATACCTCTACCTGAATAGGTGAAAATTTTTTTTATTGGAAATAAACTTAAATTTTGTTTTTTTGCCTCTTGAATTAGTGCATTCGCGATTGGATGTCTGCTTTCCTTTTCTAAACTGGCAGCTATTTTTAATAAAAATGAATGGTCATTATTATTTTTATAATCAACAATGAAAGGCTTACCTTTGGTTAAGGTACCTGTCTTATCAAAAATAATGTGATTAATTTTTGAAGCCATCTCTATTTTGTCCCCGCCTTTAAATAAAACTCCTTTTTTTGCTGCTTTACCTGATGCGACAGTTATGACAGTTGGGGTGGCTAAACCTAATGCACAAGGACAAGCTATTACCAAAACAGCAATGGACAATTGAATTGCTAAACTCAGGAAATTCTCAGCATTACTTCCAAGCGAACTATGAAGTGTGTGGCTTGAGTGAGTTATGAATTGATTATTATGACTTAATAAATCAGGCCAAAGGTTTCTTGCCCCTTTCCACCAAAAGAAGAAGGTTAATGTAGCAAAAATAAGTACAAAATATGTAAATTTGCCAGCAATTTCATCAGCAATTCTTTGAATGCGAGGTTTTTTAGCGTTTACAGACTCAATAAGACTTACTAGTTTTGCAAGAGAAGAATCCCCTCCGACCTTTTGTACTTTAAGTCTAAGAGTTGAATTAAGATTTAAAGATCCACTAGATAAATTTTCGCCTTCTTTTACTTCGATAGGTTTGGATTCTCCAGTAATATGTGAAACATCAACATATGAATTACCTTGAGTAACAATGCAGTCAGCAGGTACTCTGTCTCCTGCTAAAACTTGAATCTCTTGGTCAGGTCTTAAAGTATTTACTCTTATTGGCTTTATTTGATTATTTTCTGTGTAGATATTTGCCATTTCAGGTTGAAGATCTAACAACTCTCCAATGGATGAACCAGTTTGGTATCTTGCTCTTTCTTCTAAGAAACGCCCAATCAGTATAAAACCTAAAAGCATAACTGGTTCATTAAAAAAACAAGGAAAACCTGTGGTAGGGAAAATTAAGGATAGAAGACTTGTTATATATGCGCTAGTTACTCCAAGAGCTACTAAAGAATCCATGTCCGGACGGTTCTTAATAAATGATTTAAATCCATTAATAATTATTACTCTGCCAGGAAATAATAAAGCTAATGTAGCTAATGAAGCATGAAAAAATATATTACCTAATATTAGAAAATTTATATATCCTCCTTCTGCTAGATGACCTAAACCTGAAAATAATAAAAGTAAAAGGGCAAAAGTTAGTTTTTTCCATTGATTATTCCACTTCTTTTTTTTTTCTAATTCTGCTTTATTTATTTTTTTTGAAAAATCATTAATGTAAATCTTTGATGGGAAACCACTCTCTTTAAGGTTTTCGAGAACTGTCTCTATTTTTATGTGTTTCTGAGTAATTTCAAAATATGCACTTTCAGTAAGTAAGTTAACAGAAACATTTTTAATACCATCAGAATCATTCAATATTTTTTCAACAGTACTAACACAACCTCCGCACTTCATTCCTGTAATGCTTAACTGAATGCTTTCCATATTTTTCACAATAGAAGCAAATTAATGCTTGACCTTATTTTTAATTATAATAATAAATGTAATAGACTTTTTAAATAGTTATTTTTTAAATTACTATATTAACTTTATTAGATTTAGAGCAGTGCCTAGTAATCAAAACAGAGACAATTTTATTGATAAAGCTTTTACTGTGATCGCTGAATCTATAGTAAAAATAATGCCTATTGCCGAGAAAGAAAAAAAGGCATATATCTATTACAGAGATGGCCTAGCTGCCCAAAATAATGGGGATTATTCGGAAGCATTAGAGTATTACAAAGAGAGTTTACTGCTTGAAGAAAATAAAATTGATAGGGGTGAGACTTTAAAAAATATGGCAATAATATACATGAGTAATGGTGAAGAGGATTTGTCTATTGAAACTTATGAAAAAGCATTAGTAGAAAATCCCAAACAGCCATCATGCCTTAAAAATATAGGTTTAATTTATGAAAAAAGGGGAAGATACGCTGAGCAAAATGGTGATTTAGATCAGAGAGATATTTGGTTTGATAAAGCTGCTGAAGTCTGGTCTAAAGCAGTTAGATTATATCCAGGTGGGTATTTAGATATTGAGAATTGGTTGAAAAACTCAGGAAGAAGTTCGATCGATATGTACCTCTAATTTTTAACCAGATAAACAATATTCAACTGCCTCTTTTATATTAGAAATCTCTTTAATATTTATTAAATTTTTAAAATTATTATTTAGATTTTCGTCAATTTTTGGCACCACTATATTTTTAATCCCTAATCTTGCAGCCTCTTCTATCTTTGTTCGAAGATTATTTGATTTTCTAACTTGACCACTCAAACCTAATTCTCCAATAAATGAACTACTCGCCAAAGGTGGGATATTTTTTAAACTTGATAAAATTGAAATTGCTACGCCTAAATCAGATGATGGATCATTTATCTCAAAACCACCTCCAGTGGCTACATAACAATCAAATTCAGATAATTTAACACCTACGTGTTTTTCAATAACAGCTAGAATTTGATGTAATCTGTTAATGCTAATTCCAGTTGTAGTTCGCCTTGGGTTACTGTAAAAAGTTTTATTGACTAGTGCTTGTATATCTACTGCGAATGGTCTAGTACCTTCATTGGTTATCGTAGTTGTCACACCTGAAATGTTTTCTTTATTCGTGAAGATTGAACTTGGGTTTTTTATCTCTCTTAAGCCTTCTTCAAGCATTTCAAAAATTCCTATTTCAAAGCTCGATCCAAATCGATTTTTTATACTTCTTAGTAATCTATGTGAAGAAATTTTATCTCCTTCAAAGTTTAATACTACATCGACTAAGTGCTCTAGAGTTTTTGGACCTGCCAAAGCACCATCTTTTGTGACATGGCCAATTATTAGAAGTGCAATATTATTGTCTTTCGCGAGATTTTGCAATTCAGATGAACATGCTCTTACTTGAGACACTGATCCTGGCGAACTTTCCATATCATGATTATGGATAGCTTGAATACTATCAATTATTGCAAAACTTGGTTTTACACGTTTGATCTCTTCAATAATTAGGGAAATATTCGTTTCTGCAAAAATTTTCAAATCAATACTAGTTTGATTTAATCTTTCCCACCTGATTTTTACTTGTTCTAAAGATTCTTCTGCAGTAACGTATAGTACCTTCTCATTTAGAGATATTTTTCCTGCTGATTGAAGAACTATCGTGCTTTTACCTATACCTGGCTCTCCTCCCAGTAAAACAACAGATCCAGGTACTATTCCACCTCCTAGAACTCGATCAAATTCTTTAAAACCACTGGTAAATCTTGATATTTTTTTTGATGAAATTTCTTTAAATGATATAGCTTTCCTACTATTTTTTATTTCTTGATATTTAGATCTCTTGCTTTTAATTTCTTCAACAATGGAATTCCATGAGTTGCAATTAAGGCATTTCCCAAAGTATTGAGAAGTTTCAGTTCCGCAATTTTGACAAATAAAAGTCGACAATTTGCTTGACATTTAGTTTTTGAATAAAGTAATGGAACTTGAATGTTTGGGATATTGCCCCTCTACAAGTTAGATTAGGTTAATAATAAATTCTCTTACTGATTAGCTAATAGAAACAAATGGCTTTATCTAGTCAAACTAAAGAAACAATTCTTGTCGCAGATGACGAGGCAAGTATTAGAAGAATTCTTGAGACGCGTCTCTCCATGATTGGCTACAAAGTTGTAACTGCAAGTGATGGGAAAGAAGCACTAAAGTTATTCAAAGATTATGAGCCTGATTTAGTAGTGCTTGACGTCATGATGCCAAAGTTAGATGGTTATGGAGTTTGTCAAGAATTAAGGAAAGATTCTGATGTGCCAATTGTCATGTTAACTGCATTAGGAGATGTTGCTGATAGGATAACAGGCTTAGAATTAGGGGCTGATGATTATGTTGTTAAACCATTTAGTCCCAAGGAATTAGAAGCTAGAATCAGGTGCGTTCTAAGAAGAATTGACAAAGAACAAATCCCTGGAATGCCTAATTCAGGATTAATTTTGGTTACTGATATAAAAATTGATACAAATCGAAGACAAGTTTTTAAAAGCGATGAGAGAATTAGATTAACTGGTATGGAATTTAGTCTCTTAGAGCTTTTGGTAAGTAGGTCAGGAGAGCCATTTAGTCGAGGAGAGATTTTAAAAGAGGTTTGGGGATATACACCAGAGAGACATGTAGACACAAGAGTAGTGGATGTTCACATATCAAGATTAAGATCAAAACTGGAGGCAGATCCTGCTAACCCTGAATTGATATTAACAGCAAGAGGCACAGGCTATCTTTTTCAAAGGATTGTCGATATTACTCCTTTTGATGGTAAATAAATGGTCAAAGAAACTGCACATAAAATTAATAAGCCCAGAGCTATAAGAAGATTAGTGATTTGGTATAAAAGAAACTCTGCTGTGACTTCATTAGTAGATACTGCTGCTAATTCTGCAGTAACTGCCAGTAATGTGGCGGGCAATGTAGTTTCTGGTGCTGGATCTGTTGTAAGCACAGCTAGTAATGTTGCAGGCAATGTTGCAGGCAATGTAGTTTCAAGCGCTGAATCCGTTGTTAATACTGCTAGCAGTGTAGTTTCAAATGCTAGTTCATTGGCTAAAAATACATTACAGCCATTAGTTTTTGACCCATTAAAAAGATTACAAAGTAGCGATAATTCCTTAGATAAGGTGGACGAATCGCAATCTAATAGAATTTGGATCGCAGTAGATGGTTTGGGTGGAGATTATGCTCCTGAACCAATTCTAGAGGGTTGTCTTGAAGCGATAAGCAGATTTCCAATAAATATAAAGTTTGTTGGTAAAATTGAAAAAGTTAAAATTGCTGCAGAAAAACTTGGCTTACTAGATCTACTTGAAAAAGAAATAGTAAATAATCGTCTTGAATTAATTGATAGTGGAGAACCTATAGGAATGAATGAAGAAGCTACGGCAGTCAGAAAAAGGAAAAACGCAAGTATAAATGTTGCGATGGATTTGGTCAGAAATAATAAAGCGCAGGCTGTTTACTCTGCTGGTAATTCGGGAGCAATGATGGCCTCTGCCATATTTAGAATTGGTAGATTGAAAGGGATTGATAGACCTGCTATAGGCGCATTATTTCCGACGAGAGATCAAACTCGCCCTGTATTAGTTTTAGATGTTGGCGCAAATACCGATTGTAAACCTTCTTATCTGCATCAGTTTGCTCTTTTAGGTAACATTTATGCAAAAGATGTTTTGCAAGTAAAAAAACCAAGAATTGGCCTTTTAAATATCGGGGAAGAGGAATGTAAAGGTAATGATTTATCCCTAAAAACATTTGAACTACTGTCTAATGAAAAAAGTTTTGATTTTGGAGGCAATTGTGAAGGTCGAGATGTATTATCTGGTAGTTTTGATGTAGTTGTCTGTGATGGGTTTACAGGTAATATATTATTAAAATTTCTTGAGTCTGTGGGAGGTGTTTTATTAGATATATTGAGATCTGAGCTTCCTAGAGGGCGGCGAGGGAAAGTTGGTTCAGCTTTTTTAAAAAGTAATCTACTTAGAATAAAAAAAAGGTTGGATCATGCTGAACATGGTGGTGCTTTATTACTTGGTGTGAACGGTGTATGCGTGATAGGCCATGGTAGCAGTAAGTCTTTATCAGTCGTTAGCGCTCTTCGCTTGGCTCATTCGGCGGTCAACCATAACGTGATGGAAAATTTAAATCAACTTCAAAAGCTTCAAGTTTTAAATGCATAAAACATATTTCGTCGAATTTATGTTTGACTAATATAAGTAACTAAAAAACTCTTTTGGAAGGTTTAAAGTTTAATCAGATTGGAGTCTCATTTAAAGGAAGTGGAAGCTATGTACCCGATCAAATACTAACCAATCAAAAAATTAGTCAAAAGGTTGATACTAGTGATGAGTGGATCAAATCTAGAACTGGCATTTCTGAGAGAAGAATTTCTAGCTCAGGAGATAATGTCACCGAGATGGGTTATAAGGCTGCGCTAAATGCGATTGAAATGGCTAATTGGGATATTAAAACGATTGATTTAATTGTCTTAGCTACTTCTACTCCACATGATTTATTTGGTTCATCGCCGTCTATTCAAGCTAAATTGGGAGCCTACAATGCTGTAGCTTTCGATTTAACTGCAGCATGTAGTGGTTTTTTATTTGCCTTAATAACAGCCTCACAGTTTTTAAAAGGGGGTAGTTTTAAAAGGGCAATTGTTATTGGAGCAGATCAATTATCAAGCTTTGTTGATTGGAATGATAGAAGAAGTTGTATTCTCTTTGGAGATGGAGCGGGTGCATTAGCAATTGAAGCCACAAATGAATTTGATAATTTGCTTGGTTTTGATATGAGAACTGATGGTGAAAGGGGTTCTTTTCTAAATCTTCCGTCTAATAATAATAAGGATTCAATTGTTGATAATATTGATTTTTTAAGTGGAGGCTTTTCTCCAATTCAGATGAATGGTCAGGAAGTTTATAAATTTGCAGTTAAAGAAGTTCCGATAATTCTTGAAAAATTGTTTAGAAAAACGAACTATAGTTCTGACGAAGTTGATTGGCTTGTCTTACATCAAGCTAATCAAAGAATATTGAATTCTGTAGGAGATAGACTAAAAATTCCTAGGGAAAAAATTCTTAGCAATCTTGAAAAATATGGTAATACTTCAGCAGCAACAATTCCGCTAATGATGGATGAGGCCATTAAAAATAATAGAATTAAACAAAATGATATTATTGCCACTAGTGGTTTTGGTGCTGGGCTAAGTTGGGGTGCAGCCCTAATTAAATGGGGTTAAAAACAAAATAGGAGTATTATGACAGTCGCATGGGTATTCCCTGGACAGGGTTCGCAGAAAATTGGAATGGCAAAACAAATTGAAAATTTGCCAAAAACAAACGAGAGGTTTAATTATGCTTCTGAGATATTTGGCAGGAATTTATTTGAAATTTGTGAGTTAAATACTGAACAAACAGATCCACTTCGTGATTTAAATAATACAAGAAATACGCAAATTTGTCTTTTTTTAGTCGAAGCGATTTTATTAGATGCTTTAAAGAATAATGGTTTTAAACCAACTTATGTAGCTGGACATAGTCTAGGAGAAATTACGGCACTATATTGTGCGGATGTATTTTCTTTCGAAGATTGTGTATCACTAATAAAAGTGAGATCGCAACTGATGATAGATGCTGGAAAAGGATCTATGGCAGCAGTAATTGGCTTTGATAGAAATCAACTTGATTTATTAGTAAAAAAAATTGATGATGTTGTCATTGCTAATGATAATAGCTCCTCCCAAGTTGTCTTATCAGGATCTAATGAAGGGTTAGATAATTTATCGAGAGAAATTTCATGTAAAAGATTTATGAAATTAAATGTTTCAGGTGCATTTCATTCACCATTTATGGAAGAGCCTTCAGCAAAATTTTCTGAGTATTTAAAACAGTTAAAATTTAGGAATCCTTCTTTCCCTGTAATAAGTAATTATGAACCATCACTTTGTAGCGATCCAAATGAGCTTAAAATTAGATTGGAAAATCAAATGTGTAATGGGGTTAGGTGGCGAGAGACGATGGATTTAATGGCACAAGATAGTGATCTTCATATTGTTGAAATCGGTCCTTCAAATATACTTAGCGGTTTAAGTAAAAGACATTTGAAGGCTGTCAAAATATCTCAAGTTTCATCTTCTGATCAACTAACTTATTAATTCAAATGAAACATGATACTTTTCAAAAATTAATTTATCAATTAGTTAGCAATGTTTTTGTATTCCCTATTTATAAATTTATATTTACAGGCCATTTAATAGGTAGAGAAAATATTCCGCAAAAAGATTCTTTTATAATGGTTTCAAATCATGGTTCTTTACTAGATCCTCCTTTATTAGGTCATGCTCTTGGAAGGAAAATATCTTTTATGGCCAAGGCAGAGCTTTTTAAAGTTCCTTTTCTTGGCTTTGTTATCAAGGCTTGTGGAGCGTATCCTGTAAAGAGGGGAATTGCTGATAAAAAAACTATTAAAACAGCTTGTGAAAAATTATCAAAAAATAATTGTATTGGAATTTTTATTGATGGTACTCGACAAAAAAATGGGCGAGTAAATAAGCCAAAACAAGGTGCTGCACTATTGGCCTTTAAAAATCAAAAATTATTATTGCCAGTTGCAATAGTTAATTCACATAAACTAATAAGATTTAGATTCTTTATTCCTTTCTTTTCAAAAATAGTTATAAAAGTAGGAAAACCTATTGAACCTCCACAAAGCTCATCAAGAGATGATCTAAAACTTTTAACTATTAAACTTCAAGAAAACATCAATAATTTGATTGGATGAATACTTAATTAATTGGAGATATAGGGTAAAGTGGCAAAACTTTTTCCCATGAATTTACATTTGCATTTAATAAATTTTTATTTGATAAATCTAATAATTCTGTTAAATCTTCTGCATCTTTAAAGTTAGCCTCAAAAAAAAGTTCTTTACTTTTAAATTCTTTAAAAAATTTTGGAGAAACCGTTTCTCTAATGAATAGATCAGAATTTTTTACTTCGCTGTGACAAATCTCATATTTACCTGCAATAAATCCCTTTCGTTTTAATTTTTTGTAAATCCAGAATGATTGTTTGTCTGAAAAAATATTATTTTTTGATGCAATTCTTTTTGCCATTATTTTAAATGAACTAAAACTGTCTAAGGGACAATTTATCTGTTGCGAGATAGTTCTCGCTAAAACCACAATAAGTCTTGAGGCGTTAAAATTTGCTGGCCCCATACTGACAGACATCTTATTTACTTTTTGTAAATTTTCATTGGAAATAAACTTTTTAAAATCAACAATTAAGTTATTGCATAAGTCTTTGTCAAATTCTTTGATAAAAAGTTTATCCAATTCAGGGTTATCGTTTTTTCTGTATCCAAAGCCAAAAGAATTGTCTGTGCTATGGATAACTAATGTAGGGAGATTTTGTCTTTGTTTGAGATTATAATTCATCTTCCATTAGCTCTAAACAGGTAATTCCAAACCTGGATTACATTTAGACCATTTACCAAATTCATTCTTAAAACTTTCACAAGATTGAACATCCCAATCAGTTTTGTAAACACCATTCTTATCTTTAACTATACTTACATGAATGAATGGTTTTTTTGCTTTAAAATCAGGCACATCACAAATATGATCAACACCATGATTATTTTCGACATCATGATATGTGATACATCTATCAACCCATTTACAGTTGATGCAAATGCACATAATTAATAAAGAAAATGATAAGTAAGGATATTATCACTGATCATACAACAATAGTTGATGAATTAGAACGAAGTATAAAATTTTATAATTGGGATTATATCTTATCTTTTTTACCTAAGGGTTCATATTTAGTTGGTGGTTATATAAGAGATATTGTTTTGAGAAGAGTAACCAAAGATGTGGATGTTGATATTGTGGTTCCTTTAAACGCTATTGAAATTGGGAAAAAGATTTCAGAGAATATTGGATCTAAATTTATAATCTTAGATAAAAAAAGAGAGGTGGTAAGAATTATTTTTAATCATATTTCAATTGATATTGCTAATCAGATTTCCTCTACTATTGAAGGTGATTTGAGAAGTAGGGACTTTTCTATTAATTCAATTGGTTTTTTACTTGATAAGAAGTGTTTGTTTGATCCTTTAAATGGCCTTAAAGATTTAGAGTTGTCTCTGTTAAGAACTTATTCAGAATCAAATTTACTGAATGATCCATTAAGAATATTAAGATGTTTTAGATTTGTTTCAGAATTAAATTTTAAAATTGATCTAAAATTAGTTGTTTTTATAAAAAAAAATAAAAATAAATTACGTCTTGTTGCTAAAGAGAGAATTAATTATGAAATACAGAAAATAGTAAATGGGTCAAATGTTCTTGAGGCGATAATTTTAGTAAAAAAATTTAATATATTTGGTCTTGATGATTTATATAAAGATTCTTTTTTTTTAGATTTAGAAAAAATTAATTATGTAGAACTTAACCAGCATGAGAAAGAGAAATTTTTACCATTATTTTATATTTCTCAAATTTTAGATGAGGTATCTCTAGAGAAATTTAAATTTAGTAAAGCTGAAATTGCAAAAATTAAGTTACTACGAAAATGGCACTTTTTGTTGAAGAAAAAAAATATCTCTCAATTAAATGAGTTAGATAGGTTTGCATTACATCAAGAATTGGAGATGTTTATTCCGTCTTTTATTTTTTATTTACCTCAAAATTTACGCTTTGATTGGCTAAATAGATGGCGCGATAAGGATGACAGATTATTTCATCCTTCAAATTTACTTAATGGTGATGTTATAAAAAAAAATTTCAAAATAAAGGATGGACCCGTTTTAGGAGAGCTTTTACAGTACCTTTCTAAGGAGCTTGCATATAAAAGATTGAATAGTTTTGATGAAGCTATTTATAAAGCAAAGCAATGGATTGAACAAAATGCGCCAAAATGTGATTAAATACACATAGCTTAGTTTTGTTTAAAAGTTCAGACTTCAAAATTATTTTTAAAAATTTATGAGCATTCGCATTTACATTGGCAACTTACCACAAGGTTTTAATCCAAAAGAATTTGATACTATCTTAAAATCAGTTTCTGATTCGATTAAATTTAAAGCAGTTCTAGACAAGGAAACTAAAGAATCCAGAGGATTTGGTTTCGCGACTACAAGCAATGAAGAGAATGCTAATTTACTTATTCAAAAATTAAACGGGTTTGAATTTAATGGTTCTAAATTAAGAGTAGAGCTATCAGAAAAGAAAGATTCTGCTTCAAATAAAAGAAATAGCGGAAACTTAAATAGAAATAAGAAGAGGAAAGATTTTAAGAAAATTGTCCATAGTGACGCCCCTAATCTTGAAGCACCTGATCCAAGATGGGCTGGAGAACTATCTAAATTAAAAGATTTATTGGCTAATCAAAAGACACCTGCTTAGTTATTTGATTCGAGAAATTAAAAAAGATATAGGAATTTCGAAAGCTTTTACTGAATTTTTTACAAATGCCCTATTGTTAAAAACGTCGTAATCCAACCTTTCAATAGAATCTAATATCCCTCTGTAAAGACGTAAAGATGTCCAAACAGGCCATCTTGCGTCAGAAGATAGCCACTTAATCCCATCTTCAGATTTTTGGAACCAATCGCGAGCCCTTGTTAATTGAAAGTTCATTAGTGATTTCCACTGATTGTTTATTTTGCCTTTTAAAAGTTCCTCTTCAGAATAATTAAATTTTTTAATATCTTCTTGTGGTAGATAAATCCTACCTCTTTCTCTGTCTTCTCCAACATCCCTCAATATATTCGTTAGTTGATTAGCTATTCCTAAAGATATAGCTGCTTCTGAGGGGTCAGGCTTGGCACTCCATGGTGCTGAAGTATAAGCGCTATCAATACCCATGACATTCTGTGTCATTAATCCAACTGTTCCAGCTACTCTATAACAATAGAGTTTTAGTTCATTAAAATCCTTATATCTAAATTTATTAAGGTCCATTCTCTGACCTTCTATCATATCTAGGTAGGGTTGAATACTTTGTGGATATTTTTTGATCGTATCTAGGAGTACCGCGTCTAGTTCTGTTTTTATATTGCCGTTAAATATATTTTTTGTCCTTTCTTCCCATGCATCTAAATTATCTGATAATTCATCTTGCGATTTAGTTGAAGCTTCTACGCTATCCATTATTTCATCTGTTCTTCTACACCATACATAGATTGCCCAAATAGCTTTTCTCTTTTCTAATGGCAGTAGAAGAGTCCCCAAATAAAAGGTTTTAGCCCATTGTTGAGTTTCTTTACGGCATATTTCATATGCTTGATCTAGTTGAGAAATTGAATTTTTCAAAAAGTTTTAGCTGAATTAAGAAATTTTTTAAATGTTATTAAGAAACATTTTCAGGGATTTTGGAATACTCCTTATTAATTGACTCCGCGCATAATTTACCACTTAAAACAGCTCCTTCCATAGATGCTAAATATTTCTGCATTGTATAATCACCAGCTAAGAAGAAATTTTTTATGGGAGATTTTTGACTTGGTCTGAACTCTTGGCATCCAGGAACCGCCTTGTAAACAGATCTTGGGGTTTTGACTACTTTATATTTTCTTAAGTTTGTCTTGTCATCACCCATGAAATGTGTTGGAAATAATTTTTTAAGTTCTTCCATAGTTGCATCAACGATGTCCTGATCACTTCTATTTATCCAATCTTTTGCTGGTGCGAAAACTAATTCGAGCATTGATCTATTTGGATCTTCATATTCTTTACATGTAATACTCATATCCGCGTAAACACTAAGAAGTGGTGATCTGCTAAATAGAAGATGGTCAATATCTGTTAATTTTTTGTCAAACCATAAGTGAATATTTATAACTGGGACACCATTTAAACCATCTAATTTAGAAAAAGCATCTATACCCTTCCATTGATTAGGGATTATTAATTTAAAGAGGTCTACAGGCATTGCACTAACATAAGCTTCAGCAGTTATCTCTTTCTTTTCGTTTTCATTTAGAGAGGCAATCGTAAAACTTTTAACAGTGCTATCTTCATTAAGGTTGATTTGCCTTAATGGACTGTTCAAGTGAACTTCTCCTCCACGAGCAGTTATATAATCAACCATCGGCTGACAAAGTCTTTCTGGAGGTGCTCCATCAAGGAATGCCATCTTTGAACCATTTTTTTCTTGTAAAAATCTGTTTAATGCTGTTAGTAAAACTGTAGATGATATCTCATCAGGACCAATGAAATTTAATGCTTTACTCATTGCTATAAAAACTTCATCATTAACCCTTTCTGGAATATTGTGTTCTTTTAGCCAATCTGTCCAAGATTTAGTATCGCATTTGTCTAAATATTTTTGACCTCTTAGCATCGCAGGTACTAAACCTAATCCAAAAAGGATTTTTTCATTCCATGAAAGCATATCATTATTGCTGAGTATTGCTGAAACACCATTTGCTGGCGCTGGTATATCAGGGAAATCAAATCTACTGTAAGTACCTGGTTCAGACGGCTGATTAAAGATCATTGAATGGCTTTTCCATTGGAGTCTGTCTTCAATATCTAGTTCTTTAAAAAGTTGCAACATGTTGGGATAAGCCCCAAAAAATATATGCAAACCAGTTTCATACCAATCTCCATCCTCATCTTTCCATGCAGCAATTTTTCCCCCTAAAACATCTCTAGCTTCGAGAACGATTGGAATGTGACCCTTATCAACTAGATATTTAGCACAAGATAAACCTGCTAAACCTGCACCAGCAATTACAACACGCATTATTAAATCAAGAAATAAATTAACACTTACTAATAAGCTACATTAAAGTTAGAACATAATAGTTTTTTTCGTTGATTATTTCTTAAAGTTATGGAAAAAATGCTTTTAAAATCGACAACTCGACATGTAAGAATTTTTACTGCTGAGGTAGTTGATGAAGAATTAAAGTTTCATCCCAGTAAATTGACTCTCGATTTAGATCCCGATAACGAATTTATTTGGAACGAAGATTCTTTAAAAAAAATAAATGAAAAATTTAATGAATTAATAAAAGAGAGAGCAGGAAAGGATTTAGATGATTATGAACTTCGAAAAATAGGATCAGAAATCGAAGGTTTGATTAAGTTTTTGCTTCAAAATGGGCAATTAAGTTACAACCCCGATTGTAGAGTGATGAACTATTCAATGGGTTTACCAAAGACAAATGAAGTGTTGTGAATAGACCACCCTCAAATAGAAGGCCAAGGAGCGGCTCAAATAAAAGCTATTACTCTTCAAATCCAAGAGATAGGGATCCTTATGGAACAAGAAAAAGTAGATTGCCTGCCTCTTCTTCTGAACAAAAGATTAACTTCAGCACAGGAACCATTGCTGTTCTCGCGGGAGTATTAATTCTAGGAGTTGGAATTGGGAGCGCTATTACCAGTACAACTGATGGCGGTCAGGGTAATATAGCTAGTCAACAGCAATTAGATATGGCTGTTCCAGATCCTGAATTTTGCAGACAATGGGGTGCAAGCGCCTTTGTCATCGATGTTGAAATGTATACGACTTTAAATCCTTCGACTAGTTTTGTAACACAACCAGCTTTACAGCCAGGATGTGTAATAAGAAGAGAAAATTGGACCGTTTTACAAAAACAGGGGGCAATTAGTAATGAAGATGTAAGAGAATGTAAGCAAAGAATGAATACCTTTGCTTATATTGGATCTATACGAGATAAACCAATAGTTAAATGCGTTTATCAAACTGATGTTAATGAAAATAAATTTATAATCAAGGGCGATGGACAAGCGGAAGATGGAGGAGTAGGAATTAATAAAGAAGCAATTCAGTTTTAATAACAATAAATTTTATAACTGCCTTAATGGGCTTTCTAAACAAGCGAATTTTGGAAGAATATTCTTCTTAAACACTTCTGATGCTCTTGAAGTATATCTGGATGGATTAGTAATTACTTTAAGTTCTCTTTTAACCTCTAAGTCAGTAATAGATGCTTTGTGGATTGTTCCAGCCGCTAATTCTCTTTCAATTGAAACGACAGGCAAGAACGAAGCCCCCAGGCCTGATTGGACTGCATTCTTGATTGCTTCAAGAGAGTTAAGTTCCATTTCAATTTTTAATCTTTGAATATCTAATCCAGAATCTTGTAGAAGTTTGTCAACGACTTTTCTTGTTGTGGATTGAGAGTCTAATGTTACAAAATTTAATTTGTATAAGTCTTCTTTTAAAAGCTCTTTTTTGTTGGAAAGTGGGTGATTGGAGGGTAAAACTAAAGCTAATTCATCTGTTGCATATGGAATCACTTGTAACAAATTTTCTAAATCTCCAGGTAGTTGTCCTCCAATAATGGCCAAGTCAATTTGTCCATTAGCAACACTCCAGCCAGTTCTTCTGGTGCTATGAACTTGTAGTTGCACAGATACATCAGGATATTTTTGTCTGAAAAGACCTATCATTCTTGGCATTAAATAAGTTCCTGTTGTTTGACTGGCTCCAATTACGAGGGTTCCACCTTTTAAACTATTTAAATCTTCGATAGCTTTACAAGCTTCGTCGCATTGATTCAAAATTCTCTCACAATATTCAAGTAGTAGTCTTCCTGCTTCAGTTAAAAGAGCTTTTCTACCTCCCCTATCAAAAATTGTGATTTCAAGTTGTTTTTCTAGGTTTTGTATTTGTAAACTTACGGCAGGTTGGGTTACGTACAAAAGATCAGCAGCTTTTTTAAAACTTCCTTGAGCTGCTATAGCTTTTAATATTCTTAATTGGTCAAGAGTAAATGGTAATTCGGGCATCTATTGTGCCTACAATTATTTATAATTCTAATACTAGGCAGTATTCTTGTTAAGAACAAAATTATTTAAATAGTTTTAATTTATGGAGACTCATAAAACTTCTTTAATTGTATTATTGTTGATTGTGGTTTTTGCGGTAATCCATAGTGGTGGAGCTGCTTTAAGAATTAAGGCAGAATCTATAATTGGTCCAAGATTATGGCGTTTATGTTTTGTTGTTTTAAGTTTGCCATCCGCAATTATCCTGATTAGTTATTTTTTGGCTCACAGATATGACGGAATCAGGTTATGGAATTTTCAAGCTAATAGTTTAGTTCTAATAATTGTATGGATTCTCACAGCGATAAGTTTTTTATTTTTATATCCCGCTACTTACAATTTGTTGGAAATTCCTTCAGTTTTAGAACCTAAAGTGCGACTCTACGGAACCGGAATAATGAGAATTACAAGACATCCACAAGCATTTGGTCAGATAATTTGGTGCTTTGCTCATACTTTATGGATTGGTTCATCATTCACATTAATCACATCTATTGGGTTAATTTTGCATCATCTTTTTGCTATATGGCATGGAGATAGGAGATTAGCTCAAAGATTTGGAGAAGAATTTATGAAGTTTAAAAAGGATACATCCATAGTGCCTTTTGTAGCGATACTTGAGGGAAGGCAAGAATTTAGAATTAAAGAATTCATGAAGTTATCTCAACTTGGCATTTTGATTGCAATAGGAGTACTTTGGTGGTCTCATCAGTATATCAATATTGCTGTTAAAACATTTAATTCATCATTTTTGTCGGAATTTTTCAATTGACGGTTTAAACTCTAAAGTATAAGTTTTTTAAAAGATGCCTCAAGCTTCAGAAATTGCCTGGTTAATCCCTGTTTTCCCACTTATTGGAGCAGTGCTTTCTGGTTTAGGGTTAATAAGTATTAATAATAAAATTAATAATTCTAGAGAAATTGTTTCCGTAGGTTTGATCTCTTTCGTTGGAATTTCTGCAGTAATTAGTTATAAAGCTCTGATTGAACAAGTGAATGGTTATCAATCTGTAGAAAAATTATTTATATGGGCAAATGCTGGCGATTTTACAATCCCAATGGGCTTTGTTATTGATCCTTTGGGTAGTGTAATGCTTGCTTTAGTAACTACGATAACTTTGCTGGTGATGATTTACTCTCATGGTTATATGGCGCATGACAAAGGTTATGTCAGATTTTTTACATATTTAGCCTTATTTAGTAGTTCAATGATGGGCTTAATAGTAAGTCCAAATTTGTTAGAAATCTACGTTTTTTGGGAATTAGTTGGAATGTGTTCTTACTTATTGGTAGGTTTTTGGTACGACAGAGATGGTGCTGCACATGCTGCACAAAAAGCATTTGTTGTTAATAGAGTAGGAGATTTTGGATTGTTACTTGGCATTCTTGGTCTATTTTGGGCAACTAATAGTTTTGATTTTAATGAAATAGCTACTGGCATTTCCCAATCTCTATCTGACAATTCAATTCCTACTTGGGCTGCTTTACTCCTTTGCTTTTTAGTTTTTTTAGGGCCAATGGCAAAATCTGCTCAGTTTCCTCTTCATGTATGGTTACCTGACGCGATGGAGGGACCGACACCGATTTCTGCACTTATCCATGCTGCTACGATGGTTGCCGCCGGAATATTTCTAGTGGCTAGGTTGCAACCATTGTATTCAATATTCCCCTCAATTCAGTTTATTATTGCTTTGGTTGGTACCATTACTTGTTTTTTAGGTGCTTCTATAGCTTTGACCCAAATGGATTTAAAAAAGGGGTTAGCATACAGTACTGTTTCACAGCTTGGTTACATGATGCTCGCGATGGGTTGTGGAGCACCAATAGCGGGTATATTCCATTTGGTTACTCATGCTTGCTTCAAGGCAATGCTATTTTTGGGATCTGGTTCTGTAATACATGCAATGGAAGAAGTAGTAGGTCATCAGCCTGTTTTAGCTCAAGACATGAGATTGATGGGTGGTTTAAGAAAAAAAATGCCCTATACATCAGCAACATTTTTAATAGGTTGTATAGCTATTAGTGGTATTCCTCCACTGGCAGGTTTTTGGAGTAAAGATGAGATACTTGGAAATGCATTTATATCATTTCCAGCTTTTTGGTTTGTAGGATTTTTAACTGCAGGCATGACTGCGTTTTATATGTTTAGGCTTTATTTCTTGACATTTGAAGGAGATTTTAGAGGGGAGAATAAAGAATTACAAAAAGACCTTTTGCTTGCTTCCAAAGTAAATATAGATGAAGAAAATGAAGAAGAGCATGAAAAGCATGGCCATATTCATGAGTCTCCTTGGTCCATGACATTTCCCTTGGTATTTCTAGCTGTCCCATCTTTAATTATTGGCTTTATGGGAACCCCATGGGATAGTAAATTTGCAAAATTACTAGATCCTGAAGAGGCTGATATTGCTGCAAAAGCTTTCGAGCTAAAAGAATTTTTGCCTCTTGCGATTGCTTCAGTTGTCATTGCATCAGTTGGAATCACTGTTGCTTATAAAGCATATTTTGTAAAAAAAATAAATTTATCAATTTTATTTGCAGAGAAGTTTCCTGCTATTAATAAATTTTTATCGAATAAATGGTATCTAGATGATATTAATGAAAAACTTTTTGTGAAGGGAAGTAGAAAATTAGCTAAAGAAGTTTTAGAAGTTGATTCTAAAGTTGTTGACGGCGTTGTAAATCTTACTGGACTTGTAACTTTAGGGAGTGGAGAGGGTTTAAAATATTTTGAGACCGGTAGAGCTCAATTTTACGCGCTTATTGTTTTTGGAGGAGTAATTCTTTTAGTTGCTATATTTGGTTTTCAATCTCCCCAGGTAACTTAATTACAATTGTGTGTCTTCACTGTCTATTAGGGTGAAAAAATACAGATAATTTCTAGACTTTATTTAAGAACAATTTCTTATTAAATTGAGTACTTATTTTTTTACACATTTGACTACACAAACGATAGGAACTTTGGGGGCTGGATTGTCTACTTTTCCATGGCTATCTGTTTCAATTTTGTTTCCAATTGCTAGTGCCTTTGTGATACCTTTTTTCCCAGATAAAGGGGATGGCAAAGAGGTTAGATGGTTTGCTTTGTCTATTGCATTAATAACTTTTTTAATAACTGTAGGCTCTTATATAAATGGTTTTGACATAAAAAATGAAAATGTTCAACTAAAAGAAAATATTAGTTGGCTCCCTGATTTAGGTCTTACTTGGTCGGTTGGTGCTGATGGTATTTCGATGCCGTTAATATTATTAACTAGTTTTATAACTGCTTTAGCTGTTTTGGCTGCATGGCCAGTCAAGTTCAAACCAAAGTTATTTTTCTTTTTAATATTGGTGATGGATGGTGGGCAAATAGCTGTATTTGCAGTTCAAGATATGCTTTTATTCTTTCTTACTTGGGAACTTGAGTTAATTCCCGTATATTTATTATTAGCTATATGGGGTGGCAAAAATAGGCAATATGCAGCAACAAAATTTATTATTTACACAGCTGGAAGTTCTATATTTATCCTCTTAGCAGCATTAGCGATGGGTTTCTATGGTACAGAATTTCCTAACTTTGGGTTCTCTCACTTGGCAGCTCAAGAATTTAGTCAAAAATTCCAAATAGTCTGTTACGTAGGGCTCTTGATTGCATTTGGAGTAAAACTCCCAATAGTCCCTCTTCATACTTGGCTTCCAGATGCTCATGGTGAGGCTACAGCTCCTGTTCATATGCTTCTAGCTGGAATTTTATTGAAGATGGGCGGATATGCTCTTTTAAGATTTAATGCACAATTATTACCAGTTGCTCATGCTCAATTTGCTCCATTATTAGTAGTTTTAGGAGTAGTAAATATAATTTATGCTGCTTTAACTTCCTTCGCTCAAAGAAATCTTAAAAGAAAAATTGCATATAGTTCTATCAGTCATATGGGTTTTGTTCTTATTGGAATAGGGAGTTTTAGTAGCTTAGGAACAAGTGGAGCAATGCTTCAAATGGTTAGTCATGGATTGATTGGGGCTAGTTTGTTTTTCCTTGTTGGAGCTACCTATGACAGAACAAAGACGCTAAAACTTGATGAAATGAGTGGTGTAGGACAAAAAATGAGAATTATGTTTGCTTTATGGACTGCTTGCTCACTTGCTTCACTTGCTTTGCCAGGAATGAGTGGATTTGTTTCCGAATTAATGGTTTTTACAGGATTTGTTACTGATGAAGTATATACACTTCCGTTTAGAGTGGTTATGGCATCTTTAGCTGCTATAGGTGTAATACTTACTCCTATTTATCTACTTTCAATGTTGAGGGAAATTTTCTTTGGTAAAGAGGATCCCAAATTAATCGAAGAGAGGAAACTCATTGATGCAGAGCCTAGAGAAATTTATATTATTGCTTGTCTACTTTTACCGATAATTGGAATAGGTTTATACCCAAGATTAGTTACTGAAAGTTATCTTGCATCTATTAACAATTTAGTTGATAGAGATCTTTTAGCGGTAAAAAGTGCTGTAAAAACAAATATTTTCTCAGGCACACAAAAAAATAAGATCTTAAAAGCTCCAACAATATAATTTCTTAAATTAATGCAATATTTTTTTGCGTTAAATAAATAAAAAGATATCTTATGAATAGTTATTGCCCATTTTTAAGATATCTAATTTAAATTCTATTGATAATCAACAATTAGGACCTAGGTTGTTGATTAAGTTTCTACAAGATGCTGCTGGTAAAGGTGACATTGATCCATGGGATATCGATGTAATAAGTGTAATTGATAGTTTTTTAGAAAAATACTCAAAAACTCTCGAAAAAACTCCAAACAATAAAAGTTCTTATCATAGGGATTTATCTGAGACAAGCGAGGCTTTTTTTGCAGCTTCCGTACTAGTGAATTTAAAGGCTCAAGTTTTAGAATCTGATGTTTTCAAAGAAAATTCATCAGAATTTGAAGATGATTTTGAAGTGGATGATCAAGATTGGATTGATAACGAATTTGATATCCCAAAATATCCTGAAAAATATCTAAGGAGAAGATCAATAGCACAACCAATTCTTAAACGTACAACAACATTGGGAGAATTGGTAAGTCAATTAGAGTCTATTGCCGAAATTATAGAAACCCAAGATCTTTTGCTTATGAAGAGAAAAAGAAACAAAAAATATTCTGATAAGGCTTTAATTTCTCACGTCAAATCTTTAGCACATCGAGAAAAACTTCCAGAGACAACTAAAGAATTAGGGAAATTTATTGCTGGTTGGGAAAAAGCATTACAGTGGACAGATTTTGAATATTTAGTTAAAAAATGGCAAACAATTGTGAAAAATGATTTAGATAAAGATCGGCTTGGGGTTTTTTGGGCTCTGTTATTTTTATCCTCTGAAAATAAAATTGAAATTAAACAAATAAATTCCTTATATGGTCCAATACAAATTAAAAGAATAATTCCTGATGGAGGCTTAGCCCAATTGCCTATAGAAAATCTCGAGGTGACTAATAACAACTCTCCCTCTGCTGCTTAGCAGCTTAATAGTGATAACGTATAATCTTTAAAAAGAGGTTTTGAATTCATGAAGGCAATGATACTTGCGGCTGGAAAAGGTACACGTGTTCAACCCATAACTCATATTATTCCAAAACCAATGATACCGATTTTGCAAAAACCTGTAATGGAGTTTCTTTTAGAGCTTTTAAAAGAGCATGGGTTTAGAGAAATAATGGTCAATGTCTCTCATCTTGCAGAAGAAATTGAAAATTACTTTCGAGATGGTCAAAGATTTGGTGTGGAGATAGCATATAGTTTTGAAGGTAGAATTGAAGATGGGGAATTGATAGGGGATGCTTTAGGTTCAGCAGGAGGACTGAAAAAAATTCAAGATTTTCAAAAGTTCTTTGATGAAACTTTTGTCGTATTATGTGGCGATGCTTTGGTTGACCTAGATTTGACTGAAGCAGTTAAGAAACACAAGGAAAAGGGGGCAGTTGCAAGTTTAATAACTAAAAAAGTCACTAGAGATCAGGTATCAAGTTATGGCGTAGTTGTCTCAGATGAAAATGGGCGAATAAAGGCTTTTCAAGAAAAACCATCTGTAGATAAAGCTTTAGGCGACTCTATTAATACAGGGATTTATCTTTTTGAACCTGAAATTTTTAATTACATACCATCAGGTGAAAAATTTGATATTGGTGCTGATCTCTTCCCTAAACTTGTTGAAATGGAGTTACCATTTTTTGCACTTCCAATGGATTTTGAATGGGTAGATATCGGTAAAGTTCCTGATTATTGGAGTGCAATTCGTAACGTCTTGCAAGGCAAGGTAAGACAAGTAGATATTCCCGGCAAAGAAATTAAACCAGGAGTTTTCACTGGGTTAAATGTTGCTGCTAATTGGGATGCAGTAGATATTACTGGGCCAGTATATATTGGTGGAATGACAAGAATAGAAGATGGTGCAACAATTATTGGACCTGCAATGATTGGTCCAAGTTGCTGTATTTGCGAAGGGGCAACTATTGATAATTCAATTATTTTTGATTATTCGAAAATTGGTAAAGGTGTTCGCCTTGTCGATAAGTTAGTATTTGGCCGTTACTGTGTGGACAAAAATGGAGATCACTTCGATTTGCAAGACGCTTCTTTGGATTGGTTGATCACAGACTCTAGAAGATCTGATATGATTCAGCCTTCTCCACAGCAGAAGGCAATGGCTGAATTGTTAGGTACTGATTTAATTAATATTCCAGATTAATATCTGCTTTTTCAAGAATTTCAGGGATTAAATTTTCTGCTTTAACTGCCATTAGATGAATACCATTTGCGATATTTATAAAATCATGAGCTTGTTCAGCTGCAATTTCTATTCCTTCTTGTAAAGGTGCTTTAGAATTCTTAAGACGATTTAAAATATTTTGAGGAATGTTTGCTCCGGGGACGTATTTGTTTATAAATAGAGCATTTTTGTAAGACTTTAATAAAAATACACCAGCAATTACAGGCATTTCGAGGGGATTACTAATTTTTTCACAAAACTCTATCAAATTATCTTTTTCCATAACCATTTGAGTTTGAATGAACCGAGCTCCAGCCTCTTTTTTCTTTCTAATTCTATTTTTTAAACTTTTTTGATTTCTGCAATTTGGATCAGCTGCAGCTCCTGAAAATATAAATGTTTTTTTATCTGCAAGTTCTCCTAAAGTAGGATCAATTCCCTTGTTAAATGCCTGAATTTGTTTTAGCAATCTAACTGATTCAAATTCGTGCACGGCTTTGGCATCTTGCTGATCCCCTGCTTTTACTGAATCACCGGTAATGCATAAGATATTTTTAATTCCTAAAGCATTTGCTCCTAGGATGTCAGATTGTAAAGCAATTTTATTACGATCTCTGCAAGATATTTGCATTATCGGTTCTATCCCATTTTCCAGTAATAGTTTGGACATTGCTAAGCTGCACATCCTCATTACGGCTCTGCTTCCGTCTGTAATGTTAACGGCATGTACCTTATCTTTCAAAAGTTGTGCTATTTTAAGAGATCTTATGGGGCTTCCACCTCTGGGCGGCATTAACTCTGCAGTTATTACTTTGGATTTTTTTTCTAAAGTCCGCTGAAGTTTCGATTTCAATTGCTTTGTTTCCTAATTGGTTAACAAGTGTAGTGAGATTGCTAAACTTAATTAATATAAAAAAGGAACTGTTTAAATGCAAATGGTTGATGAAGAAGTAAACAACATTGATATGATGGGTCTCTCAACAAGAGAGATGGAAATCATTGATCTCGTAGCTGATGGGCTTACAAATCAAGAAATCGCAGTCAAACTTACTATCAGTAAAAGAACTGTTGATAATCATGTAAGTAATATGTTTACAAAAACAGGTTCTAAAAACAGGGTAGCACTTTTGAATTGGGCAATGGATAATGGAAAGATTTGTAGAGATGGATTTAATTGCTGTTCTCTTCCAGACTCTGATCAAGATTAGTGCTCTTTCCCTTTTTTTGTATCTTTCTCTAAATCCAGTAAACAATAATTTGTAGAACCTAATTCGAAAAGTTCAGCATACGCTATGCAGGCATCTTTGTCTGAATCAACAAATCTTAAAATTCCTTCCTTGTCGTAGAGACCATACATTTGAGGAAAAAAATCTTTTACTGAAATATAAAGAAAATATAAAGGATAGGTGGTTCCTTTGACTAGTTATTTTCGAGAGTTGTCAAATATTTCTACTTCCATTCTGAAAAAGGTTTGTTATTAAGATTGAAATTAGAGTAATGTGTTACTCCAGTTATTTCTTTTGATATGAATGATGGGAGACTAAAATCTTCATCTTCCCTAGAGAGCTCGATTTCGGCAATTTCAAGTGGATAATTATTTTCTTTAAAGCAATCTACAATCCAAGATTTTTTTTCAATTTCTAAAAAAAATCTTTCTTTTTTTATTGTATTTGAAAGATTTGACATTATTGTTTCACCATCCTTTCTGGGGATGGAGTATTCAAATTCGAAGTTAGTAAAGCTTTCGATATGTTTTTTGAGTGCAATTTTAAAGTCTTTGCCTGTAAACCTTATCCTAATAATCCAATCATCTAAACTTTTTGTTAGATATCCTTGTTCAATAAAAATCTTTTTAGTGATGAATTCTTTCCAATTATCATTTTTTATAAGAAATCGTCTTTCTATTTCTAAGCCCATTTAATTTTTTTGATTTTTTAGAGATAAATCTCCTTTCCAATCTAGTTTTTTTGTTAGGGTATTGTAATAGTTAGTGCTCTTTTTAAACCTTATTATTTTGCAGGGTGATTTACCTTTTTTAATCTCACAATAATAATCTTCCTTTATTGTCATACATTTTGAACCGTCTCTCCATAACTTTATTGCCCCTTTGCTTTTTTTTACTGGTTTAATAATTACCTTACTGGTATTAGGTATAACGATTGGTCTACTAGCTAAACTCATTGGACATATAGGGTTAATTATCATTGCATCTACATTAGGATGTACAATTGGGCCACCTGCAGCCATTGAGTATGCGGTTGAACCAGTAGATGTAGATATAATCAATCCATCACCTTTATATTCATTCACCTTCTCGTTATCTATTTCAATTTGAATTTGATTGGTAGGAGAAATATCCTCTTCAACAGATTTAAAATAAAAATCATTTAAAGCGTCATAGCTTTTTATAATATTTTTGTCAGGATTTGCCCCACTAATGCAAACATTACAATTTAATCTATTACGAAAATCCATTATATATTCTTCGGTTTCAAGGATTTCAATAAAAGATTTGTCAAATAAAAAATTTTTTTCTTGAGTAAGAAACCCTAAATTACCTCCAATATTAATGCTCAATAAAGGAATATTATAATCCGCTAATGCATTTGCACATTTTAGGAAGGTTCCATCCCCTCCAAGAACTATGCCAATATCAGGTTGTAAATCTGAATTGCAAAGATATTTTTCAATTTCATCTTTATGAAAATCGCTTTCAATCCTGTTTGATTTTATGTTTTTGGCTTTGAGGACTTCTTCACAGAATTTAGAAGCCTCTAGAGCTATAGGACTATCTGAACGATATATAATTAGCCCTAATGAAAGTTTCATTTAATGCTTTTACCATTTTAATAAATTGAAACTTTCCATATCTACAGTCACTCTATTTCTGTAAAGAGATAGCAATATAGCTAAACCAACGGCTGCTTCTGCAGCAGCAACTGTGATAACAAAAATTGTGAAAACTTGTCCTTGGATTAAATTATTATCAATATAAGAAGAAAATGCCATCAAGTTTATGTTTACAGCATTGAGCATTAATTCAATGCTCATAAGAACTCTAACTGCATTTCTGCTATTTAATAATCCCCAAATACCTATGCAAAATAGTATTGAAGATACTATTAAAAAAGCTTGGATAGGAATCGACTCTAAATTTATCATAAGAAAGTTGATAGGCTAATTTTTGTTGGTAAGTAACGGTTCTGATGATTTTTCAATTAACTCTTGATCAACTGGCAGTCCAGTGGAAATATCTTTGTTCATTACATCTCTTCTAGCTAAAACAATAGCCCCAATCATCGCCATTAAAAGTAAAACTGAAGCTAATTCAAATGGCAGTAAATAATCACTAAATAAATGTTCTCCAATCCTAATAGTAGAATCTTCTCTTATAGAGTTTTGAGGGCTTGATAGACTCCATACGTTGGTCAGGTCAACTCTTATTAATAGACTGAGTAGAGTTAAACATATCGTAGTTGATAAGATTGTTCTCGATTTAATGTCATTGATGGGCTTTAAATCTTCTTTTTTATTAACAAGCATTATGGCAAAAATTATTAATACATTCACTGCACCTACATAAACTAAAACTTGCGCAGCAGCAACAAAACTTGCATTTAAAAGAAGATATAATCCTGCAACACTCATGAAAACTCCTCCTAGAAGAAAGGCTGAGTAAACAATACTTTCTAGCAATACAACACCAAGTGCTCCAATAATTACCACTAAAGATAAAACTGTAAAACAAATGATTTGAGTTGTTATTGCAATGGACATAAATTAATAGAAATTAATTGTTTGGATTAGAAACTTTATCTTTATTTTCATTGGAATCTGGTTTCATCCAATCATAGACTTCTTCAGGTAATTTACCAACTCTGGTATTTGAATCTGGGATTTCATGAGGATCCATGATGCCTTTAGGAAGGTAGGCAAGTTCTCTTAGTGGTTTTACTGTAGGATCTGTTGTGACGTTTGTAGGTAGTCTACCAAGTGCGACATTATCAAAATTTAGATTGTGTCTGTCGAAAGTAGCTAATTCATATTCTTCAGTCATTGATAGGCAATTAGTTGGGCAATATTCAACACAATTTCCGCAAAATATACATACTCCAAAATCTATTGAATAATTTCTAAGTTCCTTTTTTTTAGTTTCTTTATTCATCACCCAATCAACTACTGGTAGGTTTATGGGACATACTCTTACACAAACTTCACAAGCTATACATTTATCGAATTCATAATGTATTCTTCCTCTATATCTTTCAGAGGGAATTAGTTTTTCGTATGGATATTGGACAGTGACAGGTCTTCTTCGAAGATGATCAAAGGTTACTGATAAGCCATCGTATAAATATTTGCCAGCATTAAATGCTTCATTGATATAGCTATTTATTTGTTGAAGAAAATTTTTCATTTTGAAGAATTTACTTAGTTTAATTTATTTTAGTAGATTAATTTTAAATTAAAGTATTTCTACTTAAATTTAACCACCAAAGAATTGCGGAAAAGCAAGTTTTAAACCTGCAGTTATCAAAAGATTAGCAAGAGAAATTGGAAGAAGAAACTTCCATCCTAGATCTAAAAGTTGATCTATTCTTACTCTAGGAGTTGTCCAACGTAATAGTATTGCAATGAAAACTAAAAGATACGCTTTCAATACAGTCATTACAATTCCTAATGACGCGGTAAAAACCTGAATGAGAGGTGCATTAATGGGCAAATTAAGAAACTTAGCTATTAATTCAACTGGAATAGGAAAACCCCATCCTCCTAAATAAAGTATTGATACCAATAATGCTGAAAGGATTAAATTAATGTAACTACCAAGGTAGAACAATGCGAATTTCATCCCTGCATATTCAGTTTGATATCCTGCAACTAATTCTTCTTCAGCTTCAGGTAAGTCAAATGGAAGTCTTTCACATTCTGCAAGAGCACAAATCCAAAAGACAATAAAACCAATTGGTTGTCTCCAAATATTCCAACTTAGGATTCCAGCACCACTTTGTTGATTAACAATGTCAATAGTGCTTAAAGAATTTGTCATTAGTACGATAGCCAGTACAGATAAAGCTAAGGGTATTTCATAACTTATTGATTGGGCTGCTGCTCTCAATCCTCCCAATAATGAATATTTATTATTTGATGCATATCCGCTCATAAGAAGTCCAATTGGCTGAATACTGCTTAAAGCGATCCATAAGAAAATTCCAATACCAACGTTACTTATTAGAAGGTTTTGTCCAAAAGGAACAATTAGCCAGGAGAGAATTACGGGAACAAGAACTAATATAGGTCCTGCAGTGAAAAGAATTCCATCCGCTTTAGCAGGAATAATATCCTCTTTGACAAGTAACTTAAGACCATCTGCAATTGGTTGGAGGACGCCAAGCGCTCCTGCATATTCGGGGCCAATTCTTTGTTGAGCAGCAGCAGATATTTTTCTTTCAAGCCAAACTGTTACTAAAACGCCAACAACTGCCGCTACTAAAACCAAAAGCATAGGTAGAGGGAGCCAAATTATATGAGCGATTTCACTAGAAACGCCAAACCCTTTTAAAAATTCATTAAAACTATATTCGAGATCTAATCCGTATTCCAAAATTTTTTAAGTTATTTATTTAATACATTAACTCTTCACATACAATATGTGTGTTTTTATATGAAAAGCTGCAAATATTATTCTCTATTTTCTAGGCTTATCCAATCTCTTGGCGCTGAACCAGTATAGATTTGCGATGGTCTAAAAATTCTATTCGCTCCAAGTTGCTCTCTCCAATGAGCTAACCAACCAGCAACTCTAGATATGGCAAAAATTGGAGTAAATAAATCACGAGGAATACCAAGTTTTCTATAAACAAGACCAGAATAAAAGTCTACGTTAGGGAATATACCTTTAGGACCAAGTCTTGGTATTGCCTCTGCCTCTAATGATTTAGCAACTTCATACATTTCATCTGCCCCAAATCTAATAAAAAGCTCTTCTGCCAGTTTTTGAAGAATTATTGCTCTTGGATCTTTGACTTTATATTCTCTATGACCGAAGCCCATTATCTTACTTTTATTTTTTATCGCGTTATCCAAAAAAGAAGCAGCATTTTCTGGGGTTTTGATCTCTTCTAACATTGCAATCACATCTTCATTTGCTCCTCCATGCAGTGGGCCAGCCAGGGTCCCTACTGCAGAAGCGATGACAGCATATGGGTCTGTAAGAGTACTTGCAGTTACTCTAGCGCTAAATGTACTTGCGTTTAAACTATGCTCGGCATGAAGAATTAAACACCTATCAAAAACTTTTGCAGCTATAGGATCTTGTTCTTTTTCAGTCAGCATGTAAAGAAAATTTGATGAGTAAGTTAAATCATCTCTAGGTTGAATTGGGTCTTGTCCTTTTCTAATAAGTTGAAACGCAGCTATCATAGTTGGTATTTTTGCTATTAGTCTTATCACTGCGTTGTAGATGTAATTAGGATCATCTATTGCTCTACGTGAATAGAAAAGCCCTAAAGAAGCCGCACTTGATTGAAGGGCATCCATCGGATGACCTGTCGCAGGGAAGCATTTCATCATATCTCGGACTCTAAAACTTAATCTGCGATGCATCTGAACTTCTTGTTCAAAATCTCTTAGTTGAATAGCTGTAGGCAATTCACCCCAAATTAATAGGTAAGCTGTTTCTAGAAAACTACTTTTTTTGGATAGTTCCTCAATGGAGTAGCCTCTGTACAATAATTTACCTTTGTTTCCGTCAATATCACAGATAGATGAATTAGTAACTGGGACACCCTCTAATCCTGGTTTTAAAATTAGTTTGTTGCTATCCAATTGCTTAATTCAATGTTAAATACTTATAGATTAAAGATAGTCAAATAATTTTTAATTAACCATAAGTTATTAACTTCAAAAAAAATCTTAAATTATTGCGTTTGAAGTTTGTTTGAATAACTTTATTATAGGATTTCTAAACTTTTTTCTATATAAAGAATTGGATTTTTTTCTGGAATAGATTGACTTATGATTTCTAAAGATTCTTCATTTGATATTTTTAAAATATTTCTAATAAGAAAATTAAGATCCTCCAAATCAGAAAGATATTCAATTTTATTGAAGTTTTCATCTTTTATATCAACTTTTGCATAAAGAAAAGCAGATTTATCTTTAATACTTTTTAGGTTAAAAAATTTTTGTGATATTGTTTCTAGTTTTTTACTATCAATTAAATAATTACTTATGAATTGTAAACCTCCTGATTCTATTGAATAGATATTTTCAAAAGTTAATTGTTTGATTTCATCGTCTTTTTCTTCAAGAATATCTTTAGAATATATCGAGTAAAAATCCTCCTTTTGTTTCAAAGTATATTTATTGAAATCTTTTAGTTTTTTCAAAGTATTCAAATCAAATTGATCTTCAGTATTTTTTTCAAATGTAATAAGCCAATCTTTTTTTGAATTGAGAATCAAAATGTTTTGATTTGCATTATGATTAAAGTCTTCAAAAAAACTTTGTTCAAAATCATTTACTAAAGTTTTAATATATTTATCAAAATTTTTTACATCACTAAAAATTGAAACTTCAGTACTATTTTCATTATTATTGTCTTCATTTATTAGCTTATCGTAAGTATAAATATCAAGATTTTTTTTATTATTTAGCAAATATGATTTTAAAATCAAATGTTTATTTTTTAAATCAAATGTTGTAGCTATAATATCCTCATTATTCTCAGTAAAAATTTCTTGATTAAAAAATATGCTTTCCAAAAATTTATTTGTAAATAATATATTTTTTTCGTTTTTTAGTCCAGAAAGTTCTCCCACATATTCAAATTTTTTTTCTTTGAAATGATTACTAGAGTTAATACTATTTTTGATTAACTGTTTATCTGATGCAGCAATTATATAATTATCTTCTGTTCGATATATAAAGTTAAGCAAATTTATTTTATTTTCTCTATTAATTGAAATTAATTGATCAACCTGATCAATTTTATTAGGCAAATTTAATAAATCATCTATTGTTTTTTCTGGCTTAATTTTAAAAATAATCAAAATATCATCTTTAAGTTTTTTATTATTCTCAAAAGTTGAGATTATAAGTTCATTATTATAAATATCTTCTAATTTATTGTTGCCTAGATCTATACCTAAATAATCTAATATAGAATCTTTTATTAAAATAAATTTCTCTTGATTTTTTGGATTTTTATCTTTTTCATTATTGTTAACAATATTAAAACTATCTAAATTTGAAATAAATAATAATTTATTTTTTTCAGGAATATATTTTAAGATATTTAGTTGCTCAATATTTGTACTTTGCTCCTTATTTTTATTAGCAGAAACTTTTTTAAAACCAAAAAAAAGTAGTAAAGATAATAATAGTATTATTGCTACTACTCTAAGTTTCATTATCAATGTTTATTTTTATTTTTAACAATAAATTTCCTACTGCAACTTAATTTATTAAATTGTAAATAACACATAATATATCCTCTCAATTGGGAAATTATCCAAAATCTATAAATGCCTCTAGTCTCAATGATTGGTTTCTCTCTGAGAAAGAAGATCCAGTTTTGATTGATGTAAGAGAACAGTCAGAGCTTGAACTAGCTCGTTTCTCAAAAGAATATTTACATATACCAATTAGTAAAGTCACATCTGAATACGTTAAAGAAATATTTGCTGGTTTATTAGACAGAGAAATTGTTGTTAGCTGTCATGCAGGAATTAGAAGTTATAACTTTTGTCAATGGTGCTTAGATAATAATATTGTGAGCGAAATATTAAATTTGGAGGAGGGTATTGATGGATGGAGTAGATATATTGACCCATCAATCCCAAGGTATTGATTAAATATCTAATGAAGATGCAACAGTATTAACATCTTTGTCACCTCTCCCAGAGCAGTTGATAACTATATGAGTATCTTTTTCAAGAGTAGGGCATAATTTATCCAACCAAGCAAAGGCATGGGACGTTTCAAGTGCCGGAATAATTCCTTCCAGTACACTAACAAGTCTTAAAGCATCTAAAGCCTCTTGATCTGTGACTGATCCATATTCAGCTCTACCTATATCTTTTAAATGGCTATGTTCAGGCCCTACTCCTGGGTAATCTAAACCTGCACTTATTGAGTGAGCTTCTTGTACTTGACCATTATCATCTTGTAAGAGAAGACTCATTGAACCATGCAAAATTCCAACTGATCCTTTAGTGATAGTTGCGGCATGTTTGTCAGTATCAACTCCGCTTCCAGCAGCTTCAACACCAATTAGTCGTACAGATGTTTCTTTAACGAAAGGATGAAAAAGACCCATTGCATTTGATCCACCACCTACGCAAGCAAGTAAAATGTCCGGCAAATTCCCAAACGATTCTAGACATTGTTTTTTAGTTTCTTCTCCTATAACTGCATGAAAATCTCTCACAATCTTCGGGAAAGGGTGTGGACCAGCAACTGATCCTAAAATGTAGTGTGTCGTTTCTACATTAGAAACCCAATCTCTAATGGCTTCACTAGTTGCATCCTTAAGTGTTGCAGTTCCTGAATTTACAACTTTTACTTCAGCTCCTAGAAGTTTCATTCTGAAGACGTTAAGGGATTGTCTTTTTATGTCTTCAGCACCCATATAAATAATACATTTCAAGCCAAATCTCGCACAAACAGTAGCCGTAGCAACTCCATGCTGACCTGCTCCAGTTTCTGCAATTATTCTTTTTTTGCCCATTCTTATTGCTAATAAAGCTTGTCCAAGGGCATTATTAATTTTGTGAGCACCAGTATGATTTAAATCTTCTCTTTTGAGCCATATTCTTGGAGTTGCTTGTTTAGTTTTGTAATGTTCAGTCAGTCTTTTGGCTTCATAAAGTGGTGTTTCTCTGCCTACATAAGTCTTAAGAAGATGATTTAATTCTTTTACAAAAAGTTTATCGTTCCATGCATTTGATGCAGCTGTTTCAAGCTCAAAAAGAGCAGGCATTAGCGTTTCAGGAACATATTGACCACCGTATTTTCCAAATCTTCCCTCTTTGGAGGGTTGATTTAAATCATCATTTTTATAATTTTGATCTTTGCGAGAAAATGTACTTACCACTTTTTCTTTAGAATAAGTATTAACTAACTATAGATTATATTTAAAATAATGGGAAAAAAGAATTGGATTGAATTTGATAATCAAGAAAAAAGATCTGAAGATACTGCTAGGGTAGATACCTTTAATAAAAGATCAAAAATAAATATTTCAAAACAAAAAAAAGGTAAAAAGGGTAAGACTATTACTTTAATTAGGGGGTTAGGAACTGAGGATGAAATCTTATTAAAAGAATTACTAAAAAAAATTAAAGTTTTTTGTGGTACTGGAGGAATATTAATTGATAGTAATATCCAGTTACAGGGAGATATGGTAACGAAATCAATTGAGTTTCTTCGTAAAGAGGGATTTCATAATTTATGAAGCAAAGGTTAGGATAGGTTTTTAATTTTGATTATTCAAACAATGAAAGAACAAGATCAAGCAAAGTCAACCAATATAAAGTGGCACAATTTAACTATTGATAGAGAAAAGTTAGAGAAAATGAGAGGTCATAAAGGAATGGTTATCTGGTTTACAGGTTTATCTGGCTCTGGTAAGAGTACTTTAGCTAACGCTTTAAATGAAGTTTTACACTTAGATGGTTTTTCGACTTACGTTTTGGATGGAGATAATATTAGACATGGTTTATGTAAAGATCTTGGGTTTTCGGATGAAGATAGAGAAGAAAATATAAGAAGAATTGGAGAAGTTGCGAATTTATTTATGAATGCTGGGATAATAACTATTACAGCTTTCGTTTCTCCATTTATTAGCGATCGAGATAAGGTGAGAAAAATTATTGGATCAAAGGATTTTATTGAAGTTTATTGTGCTGCAGATATCACAGTTTGCGAAAATAGGGATACTAAAGGTCTTTATAAAAAGGCTCGTTTGGGTGAAATTAAGGAATTTACAGGCATTTCTAGTCCATATGAAGCTCCTCATAATCCAGAAATTGTTGTTGATACAGGTTCGTTAGATTTAAATGATTCCGTTGAAAAAGTTATTAACTACCTTAAAAAAGAAAACTTTCTTAAAAAGGCCTAATAGAAAAATATAGGCGTCATTTATTTTGAAGATAATTGTCAGCTCCAATAGTTGATAACTTACTATTTTTAGTTCTTATCTGTGTATGAAGATTTTCTCTAAATTCTTTTAAATTTTTCTTGATGGATTCATCAAATAAGCTGATCATCTCTATTGCTAATAATCCAGCATTTTGACCACCATTAATTGCAACTGTTGCAACTGGAATCCCAGCCGGCATTTGAACGATTGATAAAAGAGAGTCAATCCCCTTAAGTGTCTTACTCTCTACTGGTACTCCAATTACAGGAATGCAAGTTATGGATGCCAGCATTCCTGGAAGATGAGCAGCACCACCAGCACCGGCAATTATTACTTTTATGTTTTCTGATTCTGCATTTTTTGCAAATTCCATCATTTCAATAGGTGTTCGATGGGCAGAAAGTATACAAACTTCAGTTTTTATTCCAAATTTTCTTAAAATGTCGATGGCAGGTTTCAATGTTTTTAGATCTGAATCACTACCCATTACGACAGCAATTTTATAAATATCTTTAGATTTCAATTCTGACAAAATAACAAATCAATTCTTTCCCATAATGGCGTGCAATTAATTTGGCGCCAGTTAGTTAATATAAAAAGAATAAATTTTCATATAATATTATGCCGTCAAATAAGATTATCGAGAAAAGTGAAGTTAGAGAGTATTTTAATGGTACTGGCTTTGAAAGATGGAATAAAATTTACAGCAAATCTGATGAAATTAATACAGTTCAGAAAAATATTAGAAAAGGACATCAAAAAACTGTAGATGATGTGGTCTCATACATCAAAAATTATCCTGAACTAACAAAAAAAAGTTATTGTGATGCAGGATGTGGTGTTGGAAGTCTTTCCATACCTTTACTAAGACTTGGTATAAGAGAATTACAGGTGAGCGATATTTCTTCTGAAATGATTAAAGAAACAAAAAAACGCATTAATGAATTAGGTTTGAATCAAGGTAAAATCAAATATGAAGTCTGTGATCTGGAAAAATTAAAAGGATTATTTGATGTTGTAGTTTGTTTGGATGTATTTATTCATTATCCTCAACCGGTCGCAGAAGAAATGGTCCAACATCTATGCGATTTAAGCAAAGAAAAACTAATCGTTAGCTTTGCACCTTATACTCCAGTTCTTGCTGTTCTAAAAAATATTGGAAAATTATTTCCTGGGCCAAGTAAAACTACAAGAGCATATACATTGAAAGAAAAAGGAATTATTAATGCTGCTAAAGAAAGAGGATTTAAAGTGGTTAAAAAGAAATTAAATCAAGCTCCTTTTTATTTTTCAAAACTAGTTGAATTCGAAAAAATTTAATAATTTATTTTACCAAATGATTTTCAAGTGCATAACGAACTAATTCGGTTCGGCTAGATGTACCTGTCTTGATAAAAAGTCTACTTACATATTTTTCAACATTTCTAATAGATGTCTCAAGCTGTCTTGCTATTTCCTTGTTCATAAGCCCCTCTGCTACTAGTTGAAGTACACTCGCTTCTCTTGGAGTAAAACTAGGAAGATTTATTTTATTTTCTGAATTCGTGGGATTTTGGTCTGTAAGCATAGATTTTATTTCAGTTATTTGCTTCGCCATTTTGCTTACATCAATATCTGCGAATCGTGCGGCTTCTTTCAGTAAACGTTCTTGTCTGTTGATTACGTTTTTAACTCTCGCAGCTAACTCATCAGGGTCGAAAGGTTTGGAAATATAATCATCAACCCCTGCGAGATAACCTTCTGTTCTGTCAAGGGTCATTCCCTTTGCAGTTAGAAAAATAACTGGAGTTCCTCCTAATTTTTCATCCTCTCTAATTTTTTCTAATAAAGCATAACCGTTAGCTCGGGGCATCATAATATCGCTAATTATTAAATCGGGAAAAACTGTTTGAGCTTTTTCCCAACCATCCTCTCCATCAACTGCAATAAATATTTCAAAGCCTTCATCTTCTAGAAATGTTTTAACAGCTGTTCTTAAACCAGGCTCATCATCAACTAATAAAATTCTTGATTTCCTTACCGGTTCATTATTTATTTGATTAATTTCATTCATTTTTAAATTCTTTAATTTGATTTTCTAGTAATAAAAAGAATTTTATATACTAAATACAATGCTATCAAATCCCATACTACTAGATTATCAATCTTCAACTCCTTGTTCTAAGGATGTTGTTGATTCTATGAAACCTTTTTGGAGTGAGATATTTTTTAACCCTTCAAGCAAATCTAATTTATCGGGCATTAACGCAAGCGCTATCTTGGAAGCCTCAAGAGAAAAAATAGAACAAAATTTATCTCTTAAGAATAAAAAAGTTATTTTTACAAGTGGGGCAACAGAATCTAATAACCTAGCCTTATTAGGTTTTGCGAGAAATTACTATAAAAAAACAGGAAATTATGGACATATTATTACCTTAAAAACGGAGCATAAAGCTGTTTTAGAGCCCCTAAACCAACTAAAAAAAGAGGGATTTATGGTTACTGAAATTAATCCTGAGAAAGATGGCTTAATTTCAGAAGAACAATTTAAAAAAAATATAAGAGAAGATACATTTATGGTTAGTGTCATGTTTGCAAATAACGAAATTGGAGTTATTCAGCCTTTAAAGAATATTTCAATGATATGTAAATCGAGAGGAATAACCTTTCACTCCGATTTTGCACAATGTTTAGGTTATATCGATTTAGACAATCTTTTATCAGACGTGAATATGATAACGATGAGTTCTCACAAAATTTATGGTCCTAAAGGGATAGGACTTCTTTTAATTGATGAAGAAATTAATCTTGAAGCTTTAGTTTTTGGAGGAGGTCAGGAATATGGTCTTAGGTCTGGTACATTACCTCTTCCTTTAGTAGTTGGCTTTGCCAAAGCAATAGAGATAGCAGTTTTTAATCAAAAAAATAATGCTCAGAAATTACTTTTATGTAGAAATAACCTTTTAGAGGGTTTGTTAGAAAATAATTCTGGTTTATTAATTAATGGCTCCATAGAAAAAAGATTACCTCACAATTTAAATTTGACTGTATTGGATTTAAACGGAGCAAAGTTTCATAAACTTTTAAAATCTAAAATAATTTGTTCTAGTGGATCTGCATGCAGTAATGGTGAACCATCTCATGTTTTACTAGCCTTAGGTAGATCTTTTAAAGAAGCAGAATCTTCGATAAGGTTAAGTATTGGATTAAGCACTAATTATAAAGATATAGAACAGGTAATTCATATTCTTACAAATACGATCAAATCATTACGTTAGAAATTATTGGCTCTTTAATGTAATTGAGCAATTCTTAATTTTCCACTTCTAGCTCTTTTATTTAGTGCGACCTCTTGTTCGGTGGGAGTTATTGGCTTTTTTGTCAGGTTTTTGAGTCTTTGATCATTCTTAAAAGAACTTTTAACTAACCTATCCTCTAGAGAATGAAAACTAATAATAGAGATAATTCCTCCCGGCAAAAGCCATTCAGGGACAACTTGCAAAAATTTTTCTAATACTTCAATTTCTTTATTAACGGCAATTCTTAGTGCTTGAAATGTTCTTGTTGCTGGATGTATTTTTTTATATCTTTGTTTTGGTGGGAAGCAGCCGGCAATAGAATAAGATAACTCTCTTGTACCAGAATATTTGCCATTTTCTTTCAAATCCATTTTTATTTTCCTAGCAATCTTTCTTGATAATCTCTCATTTCCATATTTATAAATTAGGTTAGCCAGATCTTTTTCATTTAAAGCCTCAATTAATTTCTCTGCATTAACCTCAAGCAAAGGATTCATGCGCATATCAAGTGGACCATCTTTTTGGAAACTAAATCCTCTTTTAGGGTCATCAATTTGGTTACTATTTACTCCCAGATCTGCAATCACAAAAGAAACTTTTTCTTTTGGTACAAAATCCGCAAAATTTGAAGCTCTTATATCAATCCTATTTTTGAATTCATCAAGTTTTTTTGATGCTGATTTCCTCGCGAATGGGTCTTGATCAAGTCCAATTATACTTAAATCCATATATTTTCTCAATAAATGATAAGAGTGCCCGCCTCCGCCTAAAGTTGCGTCTATTCCTTTAAGTTGGTTGCTATGTATTAATGGGTAATGATCCAATGAGGCTATAATCTCATCTGTCATAACTGATTTATGATTGAAAAAAGATGAATCAGATAGGTCAGTTTGCATAACTTTCGACTAAGATTTATTTAGAAGTTAAATTTCGAATGGCTCAGCTAGAGACTAGAACAGAACCAATGGTGGTCAATTTTGGCCCTCACCATCCCTCAATGCATGGTGTTTTAAGGTTAGTTGTAACTCTTGATGGTGAGAATGTCATTGATTGTGAACCGGTAATTGGATATTTACATAGAGGAATGGAAAAGATAGCTGAAAATAGAACAAATGTAATGTATGTCCCTTATGTAAGCAGAATGGATTATGCAGCAGGAATGTTTTATGAAGCTATTGTAGTAAATGCTCCTGAAAGATTAGCTAATATTCCAGTTCCTAAAAGAGCAAGTTACATAAGAGTTCTTATGCTGGAACTTAATCGTATTGCTAATCATCTTTTATGGCTTGGTCCCTTTTTAGCAGACGTGGGAGCTCAAACACCATTTTTCTATATTTTTAGAGAAAGAGAAATGATTTATGATCTTTGGGAAGCTGCTACTGGACAAAGGTTAATAAATAATAATTTCTTTAGGATAGGTGGTGTCGCATGTGATCTTCCATACGGATGGTTAGAAAAATGTATAGACTTTTGCGATTGGTTCGGCCCTAAGATAGATGAATATGAAAAATTAATCACAAATAATCCAATTTTTAGAAAAAGAATTGAAGGTCTCGGAACAATACAAAGAGACCAGGCAATTAATTGGTCTTTGTCTGGGCCAATGCTTAGAGCTTCTGGAGTTTCTTGGGATTTAAGGAAAGTCGATAGTTATGAATGTTATGATGAGTTTGATTGGCAGATTGCTTCAGAAAAAGAAGGAGATTGTTATGCAAGATATCGAGTAAGAGTTGAAGAGATGAGACAATCATTAAGCATCATTCGCCAAGCCTGCAAAATGATTCCAGGAGGTCCAACAGAAAATTTAGAAGCTCAAAGAATGGCGACTGAAGATAAGAAAAGTGAAATATTTGGTATTGACTATCAATATGTAGCTAAGAAGGTTGCTCCAACGTTTAAAATTCCTAACGGAGAATTGTATACAAGATTAGAGTCCGGCAAAGGAGAAATAGGTGTATTCATTCAAGGAAATAATGAAGTTACCCCATGGAGATTTAAAATCAGAGCAGCTGATTTAAATAATCTGCAAATATTACCTCATATTCTTAAAGGTGCCAAAATCGCTGATATTATGGCAATCCTTGGCTCAATAGATGTCATTATGGGATCTGTTGATAGATAAGTTTTTTAAATGAAACCCGCTGATTGGTTAATATTGCAGAAGAAGATAAGATTTGGTGATTGTGATTCTGCAGGTGTAATTCATTTTCATAACTTATTAAAATGGTCTCACGAAGCTTGGGAAGAGAGTATTGAAATTTATGGGATTCCTTATCAAGATATTTTTCCAGATTTTTCTATACGTAAATCTCAAATTATTTTTCCGATAGTAAATTGCGAAGCAAACTTTCTTGCCCCTATAAAAATTGGAGATTTCTTAAAAATAAAAATTTCCCCTCATAAAATTAATACACATTTGTTCCAAGTAAATAGCTTTTTTATAAAAAATGGAAATAAAGTAGCAGAAGGAAAAATAATACATTGTTCTTTAGATGTTGATTCAAGAAATAAAATAGAACTTCCTGATCAGTTAGAAAGATGGATAGAGGCTTCAAATGTAAGTACAAATTTAAAAGAATGCTAATTAATATTTTTTAAATTTATAGTTTATTTTTTCTGTACTGGTATATTTGTTCTTAACAATCCACTTTTCAGGTTTTTCATGTTTAGGCCAACTTTGAGAAAATTTTTTTAATAAATTTAATGAATTTTCAATATTTTTATGATTTGTAAGTTCTCTAAATTCAACAATTATTTTAATTTTATTTCCCCATAATTTGTCGGATACTTTTGAAATATTGAATTTATTAATTGGGATATTTTCTTTCATAATGAAATCATTTAATCGAGTTTCAATTACTTTTGGAAAAACGATTTCTCCTCCTGAATTAAAAGCGTTATCACTTCTTCCAAGAAAGTTTAAATATAAAGAATTATTGATTTGATGAATTTCACCTAAATCACCTGTTTGCCACCACCCGTTTTTATTTTTGAAATTTTCAGTTTTTGAAGAGTCTATTATTTCGATTCCAATTCTGGCTGATTTAATTTCGATTAATCCTTTTGCGTTAATTCTTATTTTTGTATCAGGCAGTATTTCTCCAACATTTTCAAAACCCATTAAGAATTCTTTTGGTTTTAAACTCGTAACCATTGCTGCTGTTTCAGTTGAGCCGTAACAAGGTGCTAATTTTATTTTTTCTTCTATACATTGTTCTGCAGTTTCGCCTGAAATTGAAGCTCCACCTACCCAAATTAGATCAAAAATTTTTAGCCAACTAATACCATCTTTTTCAGCTAGAAGTCTTTTTAATTGGGTAGGTACTAATGATGTAATCAAGTGTTTTTTGTTTTTTTTAGATTTAATAGTAAAAAGTAAAAGTTCTCGAGTTTTTTTTATTAAATTCGGAGAAATATTAATACAATCACATCCCCAAGTTTGACTTCTAAAAATTGGCATTAATCCACTTATATGATTCAGGGGTAAAGTATTTAAAATTAAGCAGTTTTGTAATTCAAATCCTTGCTCTATTAGCCATTGGCCTGATGTAACTGCAGATAATTTAAGATTATCTAAATGGTGAAAACATTGTCTTGGTTTTCCACAGCTACCACTACTGTTTAAGATAATTGCTGGTCCATTTTCAGTAATTGAATCTAATACATCTTCATCTTCATAAAATTTGTTTTTTATATAAATAATTTTATTCTCTCTAATTTTTTCAATAATTTTATCTACAGATTGAGGTTCATTATTTTCAACTTCAATAGTATGAATTTTATTTTTCATAGTTGATCCCATATCTTTTTTGACTCATTTAAAAATAGAAACGAATGAGGGAATTTATTCATTGCTAAACCAGGAACTTTTGGAGTTGGTCCTTGTAATTGTAGAGACGATAAATGATAAAGCCATCTCTTCCCTATTCCAGTTTCAAATGATGTACTTATAGATATATAAGCTTTTTTATTTTCTAATTCTCTTAAAAGCTTAACTGGATTAGTTTCTTGAGAGGGCCTTCGAATTTGCCAACCCTTCCACTCATCAATCAAATTTGGAAATTTTAAAAGTGATTCGTCTAAGGCTATAGGGATTTTTTTGTTGAGTTCTGTGAGTCCATCAATATCATCAACATTGAGAGGTTGTTCTAACCAATCTATATTTTTGTTATCTTTCAAAATATCAGCCCATCTATTAGCTATCTCTCTTCTCCAAGAACCATTAGCATCTATTCTTAACTTAATATTATTATCTATTTGGCTTAAAATTTCTTCTAAAATTGCTTCTTCATCATGGTTATTTTTTAATGCTACTTTCCATTTTACAGTTACTAATTTTCCAATATTAGATTGTCTTTTTTTAATTTCATTTAGATCTGCAATTACATCTTCAGGATTTAAAAGTATGGTAGTTTTATCAATTTCATCAAAGTCATATTTTCCTTTAAAAATTATTTTTCCATTTATCTCAGCTAATGCAGAATTTATTGCAGATTGAATGCAAGGGTGAAAAATATTTATTTGCTCAGATAAATTAAATACCTCTACATACTCAGGGATCATATTTAGTTGTTTTGCACATTTTTTTAAGTCTTCTTTATGAAGCGGTGAAACTTCTCCAAACCCAATTTTTTTATCATTACTTGTTAATTTAATTATCCAACCCGATTTTGCAAGGAAACTAGTTTTAGAATTTTCTACTTTTGTGGATAACTTAAAGCTATAAGATTTTTTTTTAAATATTAAGTTCATTTATTAAGCAAGTAATTAAATATTAATCCTGTGATTAAGCCAATTCCATTAAGAGTTTGAAATTTTATTGCAACGAATTTGCAATTTTTTATTGCAGAAGGTTTTTTATATGAAGATTTTAATAAATTTATAAGTCTTATTGCTTGAGGAAAACTAATCAAATAAAGAATACAAAACACTGGAATGAATCCAGTAACTATAGTGAAAAGTTGAAAAATATATATTGTAAAAATTATCCAAGGCACAAATTGAGAACCCTTTTTTGCTCCTAAACGAACTAAAGGTGAATTTTTCCCATGCTTTTTATCTTCAGAAATTTGATGAAAATGAGAACAAAATAATACAAGAGTTGTTGCCAAGGAAGGTCCTGAACCAAGTAATAAAGAAACTTTCCAGGGAATATCCTCGAAGTAAATATTAGACGGATTTAAAGCAATTAAGACTGCAGAGTAAGCAAAAGGTCCAAATGCAAGCCAGCATAATGGTTCTCCTAAACCTTGATAGCCAAATCTAAAAGGAGGGCCTTGATATAAATATCCTAAGAAGCAGCAAGCTGTCACTAAAATCAAAATGTTTATACTTGTTGAGACTGAAATAATTGAAATTATTAATAAACCAACAACTAAAGATGAATATGCAATAAATGAAATTATTTTTTTATTTTTTACAAGATTTACAATTGAATGGAATTTAAATTCATCGATTCCTGTTTCTGCGTCGAATAAATCATTAGTTAGATTTTCCCAAAGTAATATCAAAATTGCAGCTAAAGTAAATGCAATCAAATTATAAATTTTTATCTTTTCATATTGATTGAGTAAATAAGCCCCTGTTATTAAAACCGGAAGTATGGCAACAGAATAAAGAGGCCATTTTATTGCTTGTTTCCATAATTTTTTTTTATCTTCTTTCATTTTTAATTGACACACAAAATTCGATAATTATTAAATGTAGTTTATAAATTGAGTTACATTTTTTACTTTATTGCATGATTTTTAGTTATTTTCAATAAGTAATGAAAAATGATTTAAACTTAACAGATTTTTTAAAAGATGTATTTTCCTCTTTCGATAAGAAAGTGGAAAATTCTGGATTAGTAAGTATTTGTGTTGAGATTCCTTGTATTGATTTATTTCAAGTTTATGAATTATTAATAAATAAATATCCGTTCTCTTCATTTTGGGAGGAATCTGATGGCATTTCATATATAGCTTTCGAGAAGTGTAAATATATTACTTTGGATGGTCCAAAAAGATTTGAGGTAGCAAAAGAGTTTAACTCTGAGAATTTTAAAAATTTAATTAACTTAACTAATGAATCGCATAATTCTGCACTTTCAAAAATAATTTATTTATTTTCTTTCTCTGAAAATTTGAATAATAAAAATTTATCTTCAGATATCCCTAGTTTGGAAGCCATCTTACCAAAAATATTAATTATTAAAAGTGATAAGAATTGCTGGTTAAGAATCAATGGTCATGTTGAAGGTAAATCATCATTAAGAACATTAATTGAAGAAATATGGACAATTAGAAATCAAGTTATTAATTCTGGCTCAGAATTAATAAAATCATCTGGCTTAAAAACTAGTTTTGATTCCCCTATTATTGATGATTACTCACGCTCCTTAGAAAATTCTAAAACAAATTTGAAAAAAGTAGTAAATAGAGGAATACAATTAGTAGAAAAAGGTGTCCTCGAAAAGATAGTTTTAGCGAATAGGATTAAAATAAAACTTAAAACTAAATTAGATTTAGTAGAAATTTTAAAAAGATTTAAAAAGAATCAACCAAATACATGTAGATACGTTTGGAAAAGGAATAGTAAGGATATTTTGTTTGGAGCATCTCCAGAAAAATTATTTTCTTTTACTAAACCTAATTTAACTTTGGAGGCTGTTGCTGGAACTATCTCTACTAATTCAAATTTTAAGAAACTCCTAAAAAGTACTAAAGACTTAAAGGAACATAATTATGTAATACAGTATTTGATTAAATGTTTAGAAGTTTCAAAAATAACAAACTTTAAAAAAAGTGATATCAAGGTAAATTCATTTGGAGATATTTCTCATTTGCAAACACTCATTTTCTCTAAAGTTGAAAATATTTGTCCTTTTGAATTGCTTAAAAAACTACATCCATCTCCGGCTGTTTGTGGATACCCAAAAAATCCAGCATTGGAATGGATCAACACTCTTGAGTCATTTCCTAGAGGAAATTATGCTTCTCCAATGGGTTGGGTTGATTCATCAGGAAATGCCTCATTTCTTTTAGCAATAAGAGGCGCAAGATGTATTGAAGAAAATATTGAATTTACTGCCGGATCAGGTATAGTTTCAGGCTCCGTTTTAGAGAAAGAAATAGATGAGATTAAATTAAAATTTGAATCTATAGTAAAACAGATATTTTTCGCTAAAAATCCTAGATAATTTCTACTAATTTTTCAATAACTTCCTCTGAAACATTCTTATTGGATAAATTTTCTATTTCTCTTAAACCTGTTGGACTGGTTACATTAATCTCGCTAAGCATTCCATTTATTACATCAATACCCACAAAAAATAAACCTTCATCTTTGAAGTGTTGAGATAATTCTGAGCAGATATTTTTTTCTTTTTCTGTTAATAATGTGGGTTCAGCCTTCCCTCCCATCGCTAAATTACTCCTAAAATCGCCTCCTTGAGGAATCCTATTTATAGATCCAATTGCTTCACCGTTTACGATAATTATTCTTTTATCACCCTCTATGACTTCAGGAATAAATTTTTGCATCATAACGGGTAATTCTTCTTGAGAAGTGATTAATTCAATGATTGATTTAATTCCTGGATAATTTTTATTTATCCTTATAACACCTTGACCACCTTTTCCTCCAAGAGGTTTTATGACTACTTCATTATTTATATTTGCAAAATTAATAAGATCTTTTACCTTACTCGCAACTATTGTAGGTGCCATCAAGTGGCTGTATCTCAAAGCACCTAGCTTTTCATTCCATGCTCTTAAAGATGAGGGTTTGTTAATTACTTTTACTCCTTTTCTTTCGGCAACTTCTAAAAGATGGGTCGCATATAAATAAGCCTCATTTACAGGAGGATCTTTTCTCATCCAAATGCAATTAAATTCTGCGAGAGGTATGCAATCATTCTCTTTAAAAGAAATCCATGGATTTACTTGAACTTTTACGGAAGATGCCCATACTTCATCACCTCTAGCTTCAAGGTCTTGAGGAGTACAAATCCAGATTTCAATATTTTTTTTTGATGATGCTTGCATTAAAGCAGCAGTTGAATCTTTTAAGGGATTTATATTTTTAATTGGATCTATTACGAATAGAAATTTCATAAGATCTAGTTTAATAATGCTTCTAATTTATTTTCATTTTCTAATGCGTAGAGATCATCGCAGCCTCCGATACCCTCATTATCTATAAATATTTGTGGTAATGTTCTTCTACCATCAGCTCTTTCAATCATCAATGCTCTGGCATCTTCGTCGCCATCTATTTTATATTCTGTAAAATGTACATTTTTTTTCTTGAGTAGTGATTTTGCTCGAATACAGAATGGGCAATATTGCCAAGTATAAATTTCAACTTTGGACATTTTTTTAAAATAATACTTAGTTTATACTATTAAACAAAAGTGCTTGTTAGATTATAAATAACGATTAAATTCTATTTTGGTAGATATTACAGATTTCAAAAAAGATCTTTCGGAACTAACAGAGCGCCTGGGTAATGCTCAGGATTGTCTTTGACGTTCCAAGATTAAAAGCGAAAAGGAAAGAGTTAGAGCAAATTTCTGCTCAGCCTGAATTTTGGGAAAATCAAGAAGCAGCTAAAAAGCAAATGTTAATCCTTGATGATGTCAAAGCACAACTCGAATTGTTAGATAAATGGAAAACTTTTATTACTGATGCTAATGCCTCTCTTGAGCTTTATTCTTTAGAACCTGAAGAGGAAATGATTTTGGAATCCAAGCAGGGATTAAAGCAATTAAGAGATAATTTAGATAAATGGGAATTTGAAAGACTGTTATGTGGTGAATACGATAAGGAGGGAGCAGTAGTTTCTATTAACGCAGGTGCGGGTGGAACAGATGCTCAGGATTGGGTAGAGATATTATTGAGAATGTATTCAAAATGGGCCGATAATAATCAAATGAGCCTTATCATCAATGAATTATCTCAAGGAGAAGAAGCAGGTATTAAAAGTGTAACGTTTGAAATTGATGAGAAATATGCATACGGCTATCTGCAATATGAAAAAGGAACGCATAGATTAGTAAGAATTTCCCCTTTTAATGCTAATGGCAAACGACAAACCAGCTTTGCTGGGGTGGAGGTTATGCCAAAATTAGATGATAATATTTCACTTGATATACCTGAAAAAGATTTAGAAATTACAACGAGTAGATCCGGTGGAGCGGGAGGACAAAATGTTAATAAAGTAGAAACAGCAGTAAGAATTGTTCATTTGCCTTCAGGGATTTCAGTAAGATGCACCCAAGAAAGATCTCAATTACAAAATAAAGAAAAAGCTATGTTACTTCTAAAGTCTAAACTATTAGTGATTGCTAAAGAACAAAGAGCTGCAGAAGTCGCTGACATTAAAGGTGATATTGTGGAAGCTGCATGGGGCAATCAAATAAGAAATTATGTTTTCCATCCTTATCAAATGGTAAAAGATCTTAGGACTATGCAGGAGACTAACGATTTAGATAGTGTTTTAGATGGTGGACTTGAACCATTTATTCATGAATTATTACGTATGAATATTTCTTCTAGCGAATCTATTGAATAACTAATGGAAAATAAAAACGAAATTTTAGAAAAAAAAGTTGCTCCTCCAAGCTTTATAAAGCTTGCTATGAGGAATATGGTAAGGAAAGGTTCAAAAAGTATTTCTCATTTTTCAATAACCTTTCTAGTTTTAATTGGGATATTAATACTTGTGGCCACTATAGGTAAGCCCAATATTCCTGTTTAAGAATGTATGAAAGAAAAAATTATTTCTGAAATAAATTTAGATTTGGTTTTTCAATGTAATGATTTTTCTCAATTTTCAAATAAGTTAAAAGATACTAAAACTAAGCTTATTTTTGAATCTATTTTTTGGGAGAAAGTTTTTTTATCTTGGATAAATACAATATTAAAAAAAGAGGATTATGAATTGCCAAATTATATTTTTGAAAAAAAATCTTTTTCATTAGGCTTACAGATAATATCTAATCAAGAAATTGCTTCTTTGAATAAGAAGTGGATGCAAAAAAAAGGCCCAACAGATGTTCTATCTTTTCCAATCATTTCTGATGAATCTCTAAATAATTTAGATCACATAGAGTTGGGAGATATATTTATATCATTAGAGATGGCACTTGAGCAATCTTATGAATATAAACATTCAATCTATAGAGAGATGATCTGGTTGGCTAGTCATGGATTTTTACATCTTTTGGGATGGGAACATAATAATGCTCTAGATTTAGAAAATATGTTAAATTTTCAAGAATATTTAATTTCTCGATTAGATTAAAAATTAATGGAAAAAAAAATAAACTATTTAGAAAATAGAAAAGAATCATACAAAACTTCTAGTAATGTATTTATAAGTTTTAAGTATGCTTTCAGTGGAATTAGTTACGTATTAAAAACTTCAAGAAATTTTAAAATCCAATTAATTTTTGCATTTATAAGTTTAATAATTGGATTTTTACTCAAAATTAGTCTAAGTAATTATGTAATTTTGATTCCCACAATCATGTCTGTTTTAATATTAGAAATATTAAACACATCTATTGAAGCAATCGTTGATTTAGTAGTGAAAAAAGAATTTAGTATTTTGGCAAAAATTTCAAAAGATACTTCTGCAGGAGCAGTATTATTAGCTTCTATTAATTCTGTTATTATTGCTGTATATATCTTTGTTCCTAAAATAAAGTTGTTATTTTAAATCCATATAAATATGTTTCTTGTTATTGATAATTACGATAGTTTTACTTATAACCTTGTTCAATATTTAGGAGAACTTTCAGTCGAGCATGAAATAACTAAAGAATTAATAGTTAAAAGAAATGATGAAATTACTTTAGAAGAAATTATCAAACTAAATCCTAGTGGCATTCTATTATCTCCAGGTCCAGGCAATCCAGATCAATCTGGGATTTGTCTGCCAATACTAAAAAAATTATCTAAAAATATTCCTACATTGGGAGTTTGTTTAGGTCATCAAGCCTTGGCCCAAGCTTTTGGAGGTAAGGTTATAGTTGGGAAAGAACTTATGCATGGTAAGACATCCAAAATATTTCATAATCAAAAAGAATTATTTAAGGATATCGATACTCCATTTGTGGCGACTAGATACCATAGTCTTATAGTTGATTCAAGTTCTCTACCATCTTGTTTAGAGATAACTGCGACTTTAGAAGACTCAACCATTATGGCCATCTCTCACAAAGAGTATAAACATTTACATGGGGTGCAATTCCATCCTGAAAGTGTCTTGACACAATTTGGTCACAAATTAATTAGTAATTTTCTAAAAATGGCTGAGCAAAAGTAAAATAAAAAAAATTGAATATCATGTTCTCTAAAATTAAAAACTTTTTCTTTTTAATATTATTTAGCTCTTTTTTACCTACCTCATTATTGGCAAGGAATTTAGTTATAAAAAGTTTGGGATATAGTAGTTTTTTAATTAATAGTTCAGAAAAATCGATCCTAATAAATCCCTTTAAAGCAATAGGTTGTGCAAGTAATTTTAAGGAGCCAAATGAAGTCAATGTAGATTTTATTTTAGCTAGTTCTAGACTTCCAGATGAGGGACATAACCCAAATGATCAATTAATGTTCGTTGAACCTGGAATATATCAATTTGAGGATATTTTATTAAATGGAATTGCTGTTCCACATGACAGAGTAGATGGAAGAAGATTTGGGATGGCAACTGTTTGGAGTTGGCAGCAGAGTGATCTTAAAATTGTTCATATGGGAGGAGCAGCCGGTGATATTGACATTAATAGTCAAATTATTTTATCTCGCCCAGATATCTTATTTATTTCAATTGGAGGAGGAATAAAATCTTACAATGGGAAAGAGGCTTCAAGAATCGTTAAGCTTCTAAAACCTAATGTAGTTATTCCTGTTCACTTTGCACGTGGCAAACAAATTAATAAAGACTGTGATTTGTCAAATCCTGATTTATTTATCGATAATATGAAAGATTTTAAAGTAAAATATGTTGGAAAAGATTTTCAAATAAAACCTAAAAGAATCGATCAAAATACAATTTATATTTTCGGTAATTAATTTATTAAATCTAAGGTCTTATAATTGTCCCAGAAAAAAATCATTTGTTCTTTAGTTCCAATACTAACCCTTATTGACTTTCCAATATCTTTTTTGTTTTCCATACTTCTAATAAGAATACCTTTTTCTCTCATCTGTTTTGTTAAAATTTTAGGATCTACATTTGGCCAAATTAAGAAATAATTACCTCCACTAAAGTTAGTTCTGATTTTTGTTGATTTAAATTTATTGAAAATCCATTCCCTTGCTTTTTTTACTTCTAAAACATAATTATTTATATATGATTTGTCTTTAAGTGCTGCTAATGCTGCTGTGATAGCAAAGCTATTTACATCATATGGTCCTGTAACTTTATTAATGTACTTAATTAAACTTTTATTGCCAAAAGTAAAACCTATTCTTAAACCAGCCAAACCTGCTGTTTTAGAAAGAGATTGGATTATAAGTATATTGTTATTCTTTTCAAAATCTATCGATTCAAGAAGACTATCTCCATTAAATTTTTCATATAGTTCATCAACAACTATCAATGAATCGTTTTTGATATTAGCTAAGTTAATTATTTCTTGAGAGCTTAAAACTGTTCCTGTTGGATTATTTGGATTACAAATAAATATTAACTTTGGATTATGCTTTATTATTTTTTCTCTAAATTCTTCGATGGGGAATAGAAAATTTTCTCCAATATAAGAACAACTTATTTGCTTCATTCCTCGCATTTCTGAACAAGGAGAATAGTAACCAAAAGTTGGATTTGTGGTTAGAAATATTTGATCTTTTTCTCCAAAGCAATTGAAAATTGCATTTATTGCTGCATCTGCTCCATTGAAAATTCCTATTTCGTCTTTATCAAATTTTCTTGCATCAAGATATTTAACACATAAGAAATTTTTTAATAAATTATATTCTGGGTAAATTGAAATCTCATCTAATTTTATCTCTTGTAATGCCTCTAAAACCTTAGGACTAGGACCTAAAGTATTTTCATTAAAGTCTAAGCGGAGTAAATTTCTTCTATCTTCTAAAGGTGCAGAGTAAGACTGCATATTTATTATTTCTTTTCTTGGTTTTGGGAAAAGATTATTCAATGGATCAAAAACATTCATTACATTCTATCTAAAGTTTCAATTCCTAGAAGCTCTAAGCTTATTTTTAGTGTTTTTGCAGTTAGGTCACATAAATTAAGTCTAGAAATTTTTATATTTTTTTCTTCTTTGAGGATTGGAACTTGATCATAGAATCTATTAAAAGTCTGACTTAGCTCAAACAGATAATTACATAGTCTATTTGGCATTAAGTCTTTTTCAATAGAGATCATTACTTCATCGAACTTAAGTAATTTTCTAATAAGTTTCCACTCAGATTTATGTTCATAATTTATGTATTGAGAATCTTTAAAGTAATAAACAAAATCATTTTTTCTTTTAATTCCTGAAATTCTTACAAGTGTATATAACAAATAAGGAGCAGTATTTCCATTCAAGGAAAGCATTTTATCAAAACTAAATTGATAATTATTAATCCTATTTTGACTTAAATCTGCATACTTAACAGCTCCTAAGCCAATGATTCTTGAAGTATTTGAAATAAATTCTTCAGTCTCATAACGATTTTCATCTTCTAATCTTTTCAATAAATCTTCTTTTGCTCTTCTAACCGCTTCTTTTAATAAATCTTTTAGACGTATTGTTTTACCTTCTCTTGTCTTTAGTTTTTTGCCATCAATTCCTTGAACTAACCCAAAAGGGACATGGTCTACTTGACACTTATCTGGGATCCATTTTGCTTTTTTAGCAACTTGAAAAACCCCAGCAAAATGATTTGCTTGTCCATGATCAGTTACATAAATGATTCTTGCTGCATCATCCCCATTAGGAGCTTTATTGAATCTGTATCTTATAGCAGCAAGATCTGTGGTGGCATAATTAAAACCGCCATCTTTTTTTTGAATAATTAGCGGTAAAGGTTCCCCTTCTTTATTAGTCATCCCATCTAAAAATACACATTTTGCTCCTTGATCTTCTACGAGGATTTTTTTTAAATTCAAATCCTCAATAACTGACTTTAAGAAGGGATTATAAAAAGATTCACCTCTTTCTTTTATTTTTATTTTTAAATTTTTATAGATTGCATCAAATTCCTTTCTAGATTGGTCACATAATAATTTCCAGGCTTGTATCGATTTACTATCTCCACTTTGTAACTTTACTACTTCTTCTCTAGATCTTTTTTGGAATTCAGGTTCATTATCAAATCTTTTTTTTGATGCTTTATAAAATTCAACTAAATCACTTATCTTGATCTTTCCTATTTCTTCTAAATCATTTGAATATAAATCTTTGAGTTGAGTAATAAGCATTCCAAATTGTGTTCCCCAATCACCCACATGATTTAGTCTTAATACTTCATAACCTCTTAACTCGAAAATTCTGGATATTGAGTCCCCTATTATTGTTGATCTTAAATGCCCCACATGCATTTCTTTAGCAATATTCGGACTAGAAAAATCTACAATAACTTTATAAGATAAGCCACTGTCTATATCTTTTTTAATTTGAGGTACTCCAGCTCTTTGGCATTGAATATTTGATTTGATTTCATTTATTAGAACTTCATCTTTTAATTTTATATTTATAAATCCAGGCCCTGCAATTTCTAGACTTTTACATAATTTTAATATGCTTTTATTTTGATTTAAAAGGTTAACAAAATCATTAGAGATCTCTCTTGGTTTCTTTTTATATATTCTAGATAAACTTAGACAAACATTACATTGATAATCACCAAACTCTTCTTTTGATGATTGTGTAATTAAATTTTTTCTAAGTTTTTCGAATTCTCCTTTTTTATCATTTATTGCAAGACTATCTAAAAGAGATTGCTCAAAGTTTTTTGTTAATTCTTTAAAAATGGTTAGCATTTATTATTTAATTATTTATCTATATAGTTAATTAATATAACGCATACTTAAATCAATCCAATTACTTTTGGTAATTGGAGAACTTGTTGAAATTAAATCAATACCTTTTATTAGAAATTTACTAATTTCTTGAGGGTTTATTCCAGAAACTTCTATTATTAAATTTTTGTTGACTTCTTTTTTTAAGCTATTAATTGATAAATCTCTTAATTCTTGAATGTTTTTTTTGATTGTTTCAGGGCTAAGTTCATCTAATAAGACACTATCTGCTCCTGCTAATACTGCTTCTTTTGCCTGTTGTATATTCTCAGCTTCAATTATGATATGAGTAGTAAAAGGCGAATTTAGTCGAATTTTTTTTACTGCATTTTTAAGATTATCTGTCCATGCAATGTGATTTTCTTTTATCATAGCTGCATCGTATAGTCCCATCCTATGATTCACTCCGCCACCGCATTTAAATGCATATTTTTCAAATATCCTTAAGCCAGGAGTAGTTTTTCTAGTATCTGCTAATTTTATATTTGTGCCCTCTAACTTATTAACAAGATTCTTAGTATGTGTAGATATTCCAGATAAATGCATTGCTAAATTTAGACTGACCCTTTCACTAGCGAGCAAACTTTTTGAAGGCCCATATATTTCCAAGAGTTTTTGATCTTTAACAAATTTATCTCCATCAGAGATATTAAATTTTGAACTGATTTTTAAATCAATTTTTTTAAAAATTTCTTTAATAATTTCAACACCACAAAATATACCCTCTTCTTTTGCAATCCAATATGCATTACCTTTGTCTTCTGTAATAGAGGAACTTGTTAGATCTCCTCTACCTATATCTTCATCGATCCAATTATCAATGATCTTACTTATTATTGGGGTATTTAAATCCACTAAAAAAAATAATTAAATAATAAAAATTCAACTGAAGTTAGAGAATCAACTATATATCACTATGTAATTTAACTCAAATTTATTTACCAATACAAAACTTAGAAAAAATATTATTTAGGAGTTCCTCAGTTAATTCTTGACCAGTTATTTTAGATAAGTTTTGAATTCCATCTCTCAATTCTATTGATAACAAGTCAAAAGGCAATCTATTGTTTATTATTTGATCAGTATCATTTAAATTACTCAGGCAAGCAGACAAATTAGTTAGGTGTCTTTCGTTTAAATATATATTAATATTTTCAACTTGTTTTAGTCCGCATTTTTTTATGATTGTGTCGATTAATAATCTTTCACCATCATTATTCTTAATGCTCATAAGAATTGTGTTTTTTAACTCATTTGAATTAATATCTTTTGAATCAATTAAATCTTTTTTATTGCCCAAAATAGTAATTAATTTTTCTTTGGGAATTTCTTTGATTATTTTTTTGTCTTCTTCGTTAAATCCTTCTTCAAGACTATAAATATAAATTATAAAATCTGACTCTTCAATTTTTCCAAAACTTTTTTTTATTCCAATACTTTCAATTTTTTCATGAGTTTCTCTTATGCCAGCAGTATCAATTATTTTCATTGGAATTTCATTAATAGTTAAATTCACTTCAATAACATCTCTTGTTGTCCCAGGAATATTAGTTACGATTGCCTTCTCTTTTTTTGCAAGCAAATTTAGTAAAGAGCTTTTACCAACATTTGTTTTACCTATAAGCGCAATTGATATTCCATTGTGAATATATGAATTTCTTTTTGCATTTTCTATTAGTAATTCTATTTTTTCTTTTACTTTTTTAATATTTTTTAGATATTTGGTGTAATCAAAATCTGTGAAGTCTTCTTCAAAATCAACTCTCGCTTCTATCTCGCAAAGTTCATTTATAAGGTCATTTTTAATATCATCAATTTTTTTCTTTATTTCTCCTTGAACCCCGCTAAAAGCTAACTCTGCTGATCTGATATTGCTTGCATTAATTAATTGATTAATTGACTCGGCTTGAGTAAGGTCTATTTTCCCATTAAGAAAAGCTCTTTGACTAAATTCTCCTGGATTTGCAAGTCTAACTCTAGAATTACTAGATAATAATAACTTTAGAACTTTATTTACTAAGATAATTCCTCCATGGCAATGGAGTTCAACTACATCCTCTCCTGTAAAGCTATTTGGTGATTTCATCACTAAAATTAAAACCTCATCTATAAATTTATTTTGTTTATTTTCCTTAATAAAACCGTGAAAAACTCTATGTGATTCCCATGCATATTTAGATTTAGTCTGAACAATCTTTTTGCAAGAATTTATTGAATCTTTCCCTGATACTCTTATTATCGCAACTCCTCCTTTACCTATACTTATAGCTGAAGCAATTGCGGCTATCGTATCTTCTGTAGTAACTATCGAATCCATCTCTCGCTTTGTTATAGATAATTAAGTAAGATTATCAAGAATTTAATTTTGAATTTTTATTTTTAATGAGATCTAAAAGAGATATTACCAATAAGAAAATTCTATCATTATTTAGGAATCAGAATGGAAGTCCATTATTTAATGCTAAAGGTTTAGCTATAGGAGTATTTAGTGGATGCTTTCCTTTTTTTGGGTTTCAGACTTTAATAGGGGTATTTTTTGCCAAACTAGCTAAGGGAAATATTTTTCTAGCTGCAATCGGTACTTGGATCAGCAACCCTTTTACTTATATTCCACTATATTATTTTAATTATAAAGTCGGTTCGATTTTTTTAAATAATTCTCCTAATAAAACTATTGAAAAAAATTTGGTTATTGGTGACTTATGGAAACAAGGTAGTATTTTTTCATTAAAATTACTCTTGGGTTCATCTTGTGTTGGGTTATTATTAGCTTTGATTGCAGGCAGTATTGTTTTCTTTATTTGTAATATAAAAAATAAAAGATAGCTTATCTGATTTTTAAAATTAAGTTTGTCCAACTCTCGCAATATCCAAAACATCTGCCATTGATTTAATTTGGTCAATTGTTTTGTAAAGTTGATTATAACTTTCTAGACCTACGCATAGATTGATAATAGCTGGTTTGCCATAAGCTGTTTTAACATTGGCATCGCTAACGTTTATACCTTTATCAGATAACCGCATAAGAATATCTTTAAGAATTCCAACCCTGTCAATTACTTCTATTCGAAGTTGAATTGGAAACTTATTATCGCCAGTTTTATTATCTTTATTCCATCCAACAGGTAATCTTCTCTCTATTGGAATTGGCATGACATTTTCACAATCTGCCCTATGAATGGTTATTCCATGGTTACCAAGCGATACGGTTCCTATTATGTCCTCGCCTGGTAGTGGGGTACAACATTTACCTATTCTGTAATCAAGACCTTCTATCCCAGAAATTGGTGATTTAGCCGCCGAATGAGATTTATTAGTTGATAAGTTAGTATTACTTTTAAGAGATTTTGCTATTTCAGAATCAGAATCATTTTTTACATCTTCTGTCTGTAATTTTATTTCTTCTCTTAGTCTGTTTAATACTTGATGTAAAGTTAAACCACCAAAACCAAGCGACGCCAGTAGATCTTCCGTATTTTTTAAATTGCATCGATTAGCAACTTTTTTCATAGCATCACTAGAAAGCAATGTTTCAAAACCGTTTCGACCTACTTCTTTTTCGAGTAATTCTCTGCCTCTTTTAATCGTTTCATCTCGATGGCTTTTCTTATACCACTGGCGTATTCTATTTTTAGCAGTTGGGGTAACTACAAAGTTCAGCCAATCCAAGCTTGGATTGGCATTATTATTTGTCAAAATTTCTATGAAGTCACCATTTTGAAGTGCTGTAGATAATGGAGAAAGCTTTTCATTAATTCTTATTCCATTACAGTGATTTCCAACTTCAGAATGAATTCTGTAGGCAAAATCTATTGCAGTAGATCCTTTTCTTAAACCAACAACATCTCCTTTAGGAGTAATTACAAATACTTCTTCATCAAATAAATCTTCTTTAATTGAAGCTAAATAATCATTATGATCTCCTTCATTACCTTCTTGTTGCCATTCGACTAATTGTCTTAGCCAATTAAATCTCTCGGCATTACTTTTAGCAGGAGAACCACCCTCTTTGTATTGCCAATGAGCGGCGATACCATATTCTGCAATTTGATGCATAGAAGTAGTTCTAATTTGAACTTCAATAGGTCGATGTCTTCCAATCACAGAGGTGTGTAGAGATTGATATCCATTAGGTTTTGGTAATCCTATATAGTCTTTAAATCTGCCTGGAATTGGTTTGAAAGTATCATGTACAACTGCTAAAGCTCTATAACAACTATCTGAATTGTCCACGATAATTCTTAATGCAGCAACATCATAAATCTCGTTAAACTGTTTTTGTTGTCGTTCCATTTTGCTCCAGATCCCATAAAGATGTTTTGGCCTTCCAGTTATTTCAAAATTTTTCAAACCTGCTGAAACTAAGTTTTCCTTAATAAGATTCAAAGTTACTTTTAATCTTCTTTCTCTATCACTTCTTTTTACAGCGATTTGATCTTTTAGATCTTTAAATTCTTTAGGCTCTAGGAATTTAAAAGCTAGATCTTCTAATTCCCATTTAAATCTATTTATTCCTAATCGATTAGCTAAGGGTGCATAAATCTCTCTTGTTTCTCTCGCTATTCTTTGTTTCCTCTCATCATTAAGCCATTCAATTGTTCGCATGTTATGAAGTCGATCTGCAAGTTTTACTAAAACAACTCTGATATCACTTGCCATAGCTAAAAACATTTTTCTAAGATTTTCAGCTTGAGCTTCTGTTCTATTATTAAAGTGAATCCCTCCTAATTTTGTTACCCCCTCCACAAGTATTTTTACTTCTAATCCAAAATTTGCTTCTATTTCCTTTAAATCAATACCTGTATCTTCAACAACATCATGTAACAGTCCTGCAGCAATAACAGATGAACTAGCGCCTATTTCTTTGAGAAGATTTGCAACAGCCACTGGGTGAATAATATACGGCTCACCACTCGCACGAAGTTGTCCTTCGTGAGCTTTATAAGCAAGTTTAAAGGCCTTTACGATAAGGTTTTGATCCGCATCGTTTACTTTATTTGATCTTTCATAATTATTGATATTTTTAATAAGCCAATCAGGAATTTTTATCTCGTAATTCAAAGATTGACTTTCATTTTTTTTATTTTCAGGCAAAATGGTTTCGGAAACTTCAATTTCTTTTTTTTCTTTTGGATTTGCAGCTGCCTCAGACATTTTATATTGCTTTAGATTTATTTTATTTAGGACAAGATAATTTTGCTATAAAATCATGGAAATAAAAAAAGAAAGAATTCTTACAGTTAAAAACCTTACTGTTAAATATAGTTTAAAGCAGAGTCCTATAATCAAAAATTTTGATCTGGAAATAGATAAAGGTGATCATTTGGCTATCATTGGTCCCTCTGGGTGCGGAAAAACTACTTTTGCCAAAACATTAGTAAATATGTTGCCTGAAAGGGCAACTTCGAAAGGAAGTATATCCATTTCTCGTTTAGATCCTAGAAAAATAAATAACAAAGAATCGCAATTATTTAGGAGAAAAAATTTTGGATTTATCTATCAAGATTCCATAAAAAGACTTAATCCACTAATGAAAATTGGTGATCATTTATATGAATTATTTAAAACACATTATCCAACTAAATCATCTGAGCTGATTAGAAATTTAGTAAAAGAAGTTTTTCAAAAAGTAGATATTGAAGAAAGCAGACTTGCTTCTTTTCCACACCAATTTAGTGGTGGAATGAGACAAAGAGTTTCTATAGCAATGGCTCTTGCTTTAAAACCTAAATTATTAATAGCTGATGAACCTACAACAAGCCTAGATACCAAAATAAGTTTTGAAATCATGAGAGAAATAATTAACTTATGTAATAAATTTGACACTACTTTAATTTTAATTAGTCACGATATTAATCTTGCAGCAAAGTGGTGTAAAAAAGTTGCAATAATTGAAGAAGGTTCGATTGTAGAAAAAGGTAATATATTAGATATTTTTCAATCACCAAAGTCAGATATTGGTATAAAATTAGTAAATGCTTCGAAAATAGTTTTAAAGCCAAATACTAAAAATAATATTCTTGAAGAAGTCATTTTAGAGGCTAACAACTTAAGGCATTGGTATAAATTAAATTCTTCAATTTTTCGGAATAAATGGAATAAGGCTTTAAATGAAGTAAGTTTCAAATTATATAAAAATGAGACTCTTGGAATAGTTGGTTCTTCAGGAAGCGGTAAAAGTACATTATGTAGGGCTTTAGTTGGACTTGTAAAAGTGAGAGGCGGTGAAATAAAAATTTATGATAAAAATTATAAAGCGATAAAAAATAACTCTTATAAAAAGCCTAATAATATGCAAATTATTTTTCAAGACCCTTTTTCAAGTTTGAATCCAAAAATGACAATTAAGAATATTTTAGAAGATATTTTTTTTATTCAAAAAATTTCAGATAAGAGAAAAATTGAAAAGGAAATAAAATTAATTTTTAGAAATTTAAATCTTCCTGTAAATTATGATTTTTTGGATTCTTATCCTAGCCAATTATCTGGTGGTCAATTGCAAAGAATTTCATTAGCTAGAGCGTTATTATTGAAACCAAAAATTTTGATTTGTGATGAAAGCTTAAATATGTTAGATGCTTCAGTAAAAATAGAGATACTGGAATTGCTGAGAGTCTTACAAGAAAAAATGAATTTAACTATTATTTTTATCACTCATGATTTAGGTATTGCTTCAAGATTTTGTGATAGGTTGTTAGTAATGAATCAAGGAAGGATAGTTGAAGAAGGAGAAAGCTCTACAATATTTGCTAAAACTAAAAACACTTATACAAAATCTCTTATCAATTCTTCTTTAAATCTTATTTAGCTTGAAGAACTTTTAGTAATTTTTGAAAATCTAATGGAACTTCTGCTTCAAATATCATTTCTTTACCATTTATTGGATGTATAAGGCCAAGCTTAATAGCATGTAAAGCTTGGCCCTCTAATTTACATGGAAGTTTTTTACATCTTCCATATAACGGATCACCCACAATAGGATGATGAATATGAGCACAATGAACTCTGATTTGATGCGTTCGCCCAGTATCTAATTTGAAACTCATTAATGAGTAATTGCCAAATCTTTCTTTTAATTTCCAGTAGGTGCAAGCATACCTTCCCAATGTTTCTTCAACTACTTTATATTTCAATCTATTTAATCTATCTCTGCCGATGTGACCAACTATTCGACCTTCTTCAGATTTAGGTACACCATGAATTACTGCAATATATTCGCGTGAAGCTATCTTTTCTTTAATTTGTTTTTGAAGATTTACTAGTGCCTCTTGGCTTTTTGCTACCACCATACATCCAGAGGTATCTTTATCTAGTCTGTGGACAATACCAGGTCTTAGTTTTCCATTGATTCCAGGAAGATCATTACAGTGAAAAAGTAATCCATTAACTAAAGTTCCTGATTTATGTCCCGGGGCTGGATGAACAATTAATCCTGATTGCTTATTGATTACTATGATGTGCTCGTCTTCAAAAAGGATTTTTAAATCCATTTTTTCAGGTTTCAAATATACAAGAGGTTCTGGAGGAGGCATCCAGATTTGAACATTGTCGCCATTTTTTAATGGGGTCTTTGCTTTCGCAGTCTTATAGTTTACAAGTACTAAACCTGAATTGATAAAATGTTGAATTCTTGCTCTACTTTGTTCTGGCCTTTTACTTACCAACCATCTATCTAGTCTCATAGGAAGAGGCAGCTCATAAATAATTTCTATAAGTTCACCTTCTCCAATTCCAAAAGAATTTTTATTATTTAATTCCATTGTGGGACTTCTAAAGCAATTTTACCAAGCATTTGATTTCTATAATCTTCTAATAATTTATGAGACATTCTTCTTTTATCGCCTGAGGTGTGTTTTGAAGCTGCTTCAGTGATCCAATCAGAAGGACTCTCAAAGCCTTTTTTTATATCAACTCCATATCTATTAGATATTTTATTTAATGAAATATTCGCATTCTTATCTTTGTTTAGAGTTGATATAATTTTGATAAATCCAATTGCGACACTTTCTATTTCATAAGCAGCTTCCCCAATATCGTCGCATAGTGCAAGATTAAGTGCTGATTTTTGATCTTCTAAATTAGGAGGTATAACACCAGGAGCATCTAACAAATCTATACCACTTTCTAATTTTATCCATCTTAAGTTACGAGTTACGCCTGCTTTCCTAGCACTATCTACAACTCTTTTTTTTGCAATTCTATTAATTAATGCTGATTTACCTACGTTTGGAAAACCAAGTGTAAGGGCTCTAATTGGCCTAATTCGCATTCCTCTAGAAAGCCTTCTATCGTCAATTGATGACCTGGATTCTTTGGCGGTCTTACAAATTTCTTTAATACCTAAACCTCTTTTAGCATCACACCAATGTGGATATTGATCTTTTTCATTAAACCATTTATTCCAATTAGTGATTGTATCGGCTGAGATCATGTCTGATCTGTTAATAACAAGAATATGTTTTTTATTATTTATCCATTTGTTTAAGTGTGGATGTCCTGTTGATAAAGGAATTCGTGCATCTCTAACTTCTAGAACTAAATCTACTTTATTGATAACTTCAGATAATTTTTTTTCTGCTTTTGCAATATGGCCTGGATACCATTGAATTTTGGGTATGTCCACTTCAATAAATCAAATAAAATTTTGTATTCCTTTTAATTTTTATAAGTTTCAAAAGTATTACTTCTAAATTTTAGTATAAATTAAATAACTAAAAAATTTTATAATAGTTAATTCTTAAAATTTATTAAGGCATAGGTAACAGTTACTACTTTTTAACCCAATAAGCCCAAATTAACGTTAGGGTCTTAAAATTAAAAATTAAGCTTGTTTAATGCCAAAATTATCTCTTTCCAGTCTTGACAAGACACATTTAGAAGGAAAAAAAGTTCTTGTTAGAGTAGATTTTAATGTTCCATTAAATGAAGATGGTCAAATAACCGACGATACGCGTATTAGGGCAGCGATCCCAACAATTGAATATCTCATTAATCACTCTGCAAGAGTTATCTTAGCTGCCCATTTTGGAAGACCAAAAGGCCAGGTAAATGAAAAAATGAGATTAATTCCAGTGGCAGCAAGATTAAGTGAATTATTGGGAAAAAATGTTTCTCTCACAAACAGTTGTATAGGTGATGAAGCAGTTGCAGAATCAAATAGTTTGAATAATGGAGATGTTCTTTTACTTGAAAATGTTCGTTTTTATGGTGAAGAGGAAAAGAATGACTTGGATTTTGCTAAAAATTTGGCGTCACATGCAGATATGTATGTAAATGATGCTTTTGGAGCTGCACATAGAGCTCATGCTTCAACTCAGGGAGTTACTAATTATTTAAGTCCATCTGTAGCTGGATTCCTTTTAGAAAAAGAATTGAAATACTTACAAGGAGCAATAGATGCCCCAAAGCGTCCATTGGCAGCAATAGTTGGAGGATCAAAGGTTAGCAGCAAAATAGGAGTGCTTGATTCTTTACTAGATAAGTGTGACAAAATTATGATTGGTGGAGGTATGATTTTTACTTTTTATAAAGCTAGAGGTCTAGATGTTGGAAAGAGCCTTGTGGAAGAAGATAAACTCGAGCTTGCCAAAGATTTAGAAGCAAAAGCAAAAGCAAAAGGAGTCGAATTATTATTACCAACTGATGTTGTTTTAGCTAATGAATTTGCTCCTGAAGCCGAAAGTAAAATATCTCAAATTGATTCAATTAGTGGCAATTGGATGGGTCTCGATATTGGTCCAGATTCCATTAAAGTTTTTCAGAATGCTCTTGCAGAATGTAAGACAATAATCTGGAATGGTCCCATGGGAGTTTTCGAATTTGATAAATTTGCAGAAGGTACAAATGCAATAGCTACTACCCTTGCAGACTTAAGTGCTTTTTCTGAAGTTTGTACAATAATTGGTGGTGGAGATTCAGTCGCAGCAGTCGAGAAAGCAGGATTAGCTGAGAAAATGTCTCATATATCTACTGGAGGTGGGGCTAGTTTGGAACTTTTAGAAGGTAAAATCTTACCTGGTGTAGCTGCTTTAAACGAAGCTTAGGCTATATCTTATCAACAATTTCAATACTCTTTGTAAAAGTAATCATCCCCTTGGGGTGAGCTATAATTCCTGACCAAATTTGTATCCCTGGTTTTGAAGGAGCTCGTGTCATTTTGAAAATTCCTCCAGATGCTAATGGCTCCAATAATATATCTTGCTCAAAAAGTGAATTAACTTGATGAGGAATTATGGCTCCAGCAATAATCACTTCTTCAAGAGGTTTATTTAGAATGATATCGATATCATAGTTTGAACCAGTAAGAACTTTATCAGGAATTTTAAAACTTATATCTATCTTCTTATCATCATTTCTGATTGTCGTAAATAAATTTTTGATAATCCCTTTATCAATTTTCCCATTTATAGTTGAAAATAAATAATCAAAATTGGATTCAAGAATATATATTTCCCCATTAACTATTTTTTCCCCTGAAACTTTTATTTGCAAAAGATCTTTATTTCTAATGTTAGATTTTAATCTTTTTATCTTCCATTTGCTCTTAGGGAAATCATTAATAATCTTTGAAAATTGTTTTGGTATATTTTGATTTTCATCATCTCTAAAATTTTTTCTAATAAATTCTAAATCTCTGGCATTTAAAGAGTTTTCTAGATTTTTAATAAAGTCAACTTTTAAAGTTTGAGTTATTGCTGAATAGGGAATTATGAGATAAATAAATAAGTAGAGAGGAACACCTATATTTTTGATTAATTTCAAATTAAACATATTTAACATCAGTTTTTTTCATTCTACTAATTTAATCTTTTATGTCTAAAAAAAATAATTTATTAGTTGCAGCTAGTGGAACGGGGGGGCATATTTACCCTGCTTTAGCAGTTTCTAAAGAGGTAGAAGATGAATGGAATATCAATTGGTTGGGAGTTAAACAAAGACTTGATGTAAATTTTATTCCAAAAAAATATAATTTGACGATTTTGAATATAAAGACACCAAGAAAAAACATTTTTTTATTTTATCAATATATAGAAATTTTAATGTCAACTTTCCAAATAGTTCGGATTTTAAAAGAAAAAAAAATTAATTTAGTTTTTACGACTGGAGGTTATATATCGGCCCCTACTATTATTGCTTCAAAACTCCTAAAGATTCCTATAATCATTCATGAATCAAATTTAATACCTGGAATGGTCACTAAAAATTTTGGTTTTTTATGTGACTATGTTCTTTTAGGATTTAAAAAAACAAATTCTTATTTAAAAAATTGTAAAACTATTTACACTGGTACCCCTTTAAGGGAGGAATTTTACAAATTTAATCTCTTGCCAAAATGGGCCCCAAAAGGAAAAGGACCTCTTTTGATTGTTATGGGAGGTAGTCAAGGAGCAAAAGCTATAAATCAAATTCTTTACGAATCTCTAGAATTTTTAATGAAAAAACAGTTTCGTATAGTGCACATTATTGGAGAAAGTAATCAAAAATACTTTGAGGTAAAAAACTCAAAAAATTATGTTCAAAAGAAATTTACTAACGAAATTGCAGCTTTAATTCAAAACTGTGATCTTGTAATATCTAGATCTGGTGCAGGAACAATAAATGAACTAATAGAGACAGAAAAACCTTCAATTTTAATTCCATATCCTTATTCAAAAAATAATCACCAGGAGAAAAATGCAATAATTCTTGCTGAAAATGGAGGCTCAGTTTTAATGAATCAAAATACAATTTCTAAAGAAGTTTTTGAAGAGACATTAGAAAGAATTTTTAAAATAAAATTAAAAAATGGAAAAAATCAATATAAGATATTAGAACTGATGAAGAAAAATATGAAAAAAAATAATAAAATAAAATCTAAAATAGAGATTAAAAAATTAATTAATTATTTTTCAAAGGAATTTTGAATTTCTTTACATAAAAGAATATTATTTTTCCTACTCTGCAAACTAATTCTTGCCCACTTTTCGTCAAGAAATTTAAATGAAGTGCATTCTCTAAGTAATATCCCCTTATTTTCTAAGTATTTTATATTCGGAGACAAAGATGTTTTACTTTCTATCAAAAAAAAGTTAGTTGAAGAGTTATGAACTTTAAGGTTTTCTATTTTTGATAATTTTTCACATACTCTCTCTCTTTCAATATTTATCCAACTGTGAATCTGCATTATCCATTGTTCATAGAATTTCTTATTTTTTAATAGTTCAATTCCGGCTTTAATAGCAAAGGAATTTAATGGCCAAGGATCTCTGCTTATTTTCCATTGCTTAAGTTTTTTGGATGAGCCAATAACGTAACCTAATCTAAGACCAGGAATATTGAAGATTTTGGTTAAGCTCCTCAAGACTAATAAATTATCATATTTTTTGGTTAATGGTATTAAAGATTCTTTTTCTCCATTAGGTGTCATCGATAAGAATGCCTCATCACATACAACTAATTTATATTTTTTTACAATTTCCTCTAAAGAATTTTTCCCCCATAATTGGCCGGTGGGGTTATGTGGATTTGTTATCCAAATAACATCACCTTTAGGTTGCAGCGGAAATGATTGAGGAAAGATATTGTCCCAGTTTTTTGGTAATTCGCAATGTATGAAATTGCTATTCCAACAATTTAAAGATCTTTCATAATCAACAAAGCTTGGAGAAGGAATACAACTTATTCCAAATTTGGATGCTTCATGGCCTGCCCAAGTTATTAGCTCAGAAGCTCCATTTCCAGGTAATATATTGTCTGGATTTATCCCATGGAATTTACCGATTATTTCTTTCAAATCACTCAAGTTTCTCTCCGGATAATATCTAAATCCAAGATTCCTAATTTCTTCATTTAATGAATCTATTAATATTTGAGGTGGATCGAAGGGTACTAATGAGGCACTTGCGTCAATGATTTCAGACGGTAATAAATTTAATTTTTTTGCATTGGCATATACATTCCCCCCATGTTTTAATTTTGATATTTGCATCGCTTTTGTTGAGTAATTATTAGGTTCCAATTTATTCATTATCCATTTTCTAATTTTATTCAATCCATTTTAAATCTGATCCAATGGCTTCTTTTATATTAGATAATTGATGTTTATTGAGTTGCTTTATCATTCCATGAAGTATATCAGGTACTAATTGTGGCCCCTTATATATCCATCCTGTATAAAGTTGAATTAATGATGCACCAGAACAAATTCTTTCCCAAGCTGATTCAGGACTATCGATTCCGCCAACGCCAATTAAAATAATTTTTTTGTCAATGTTATGAATATGTTTTATTATTTGATTTGCTTTTTTTTGTAGAGGCTTTCCACTTAATCCCCCATTCTCTTCAGAAAGTAACAATCCTGTTTGCTTGATCTTTCTATTTTCAAGACCTAATCTATCAATGCTGGTGTTAGTAGCAATTATTCCATCGATGTTTTCCTCAATTATTAAATTACAAATATCTTCAATATCTTTGAGGCTTAAATCTGGCGCAATTTTTACAAATAATGGTGGACAATTAGGTAAGTTTTGAATTTCTTTAAGAAGTTCTTTTAGAAGAATTGGATCTTGCAACTTTCTTAGTCCTTCAGTATTTGGAGAACTTACGTTTATAGCAGCATAATCACAATATGGAATTAATAATTTTAAAGAAGTTAAATAATCATCTTTTGCTTGAGATAAACCAGTAATTTTAGATTTGCCGAAATTTATTCCCAAACAAATATTCTTCCTGTTTTTTTTAAACTCAATGCCTTGCTCAAGGAAGTTTTTAACTAGATTTTTAGCGCCATTGTTATTAAAACCCATCCTATTTAATGCTCCCTCTTCTTCTGCTAATCTAAATAACCTTGGTTTGGGATTACCATTTTGAGCAAATTTAGTTACTGTTCCAAGTTCAGCAAATCCAAAACCAAAATCTTTCCATATATTTGCAGCATTTCCATTTTTGTCAAAACCCGCAGCTAAACCAATTGGATTACAAAAATTTATTCCACATATTTTCTGACTTAACCTTTTATCAACAATAGAAAATTCTTCATTTAAATTTTTTAGGATTGATGAAACTACAGGCCAATTTTGTTTTCTTGAACTGAATGATAGAAGTCTAAGAGATAAATTAGATAAATATTCTGCATCTATTCCAGAGTCTTTTTTTAGTATAGGGGTTATCAAGTTGTTATAAAGATTTTTAAATACCCCCTTATGTTCATTCATAAAAATTAGTATTGGTTTTTTTCTATTATCCAATATTTTTTATCTTTAGGTATCAATCTCCAATTACGCCATTCAAAAAGTAAATATTGTTTTATCTTTAAATGGTTTTCTTCACCCAACAATTTACTTAGTTCTAATGAACTTAATAGGTACTTTTTGTCTGCAAATTTTTGAATCAATTCATTTCTTGAAAATAATTCCTGAATTTCTGAAGGTGCATTTTTTTCAAAAAAGTCAACTGAAGGTTCTGACTCTTTTAAGTTGCTTACTAAAGATTTACCTTTGCTATAGTTGGTTGCAATTTTATCAACCCTATCATTTTGTTTATCACCGCTATGACCCTTAACATATTCCATTACAAGGCCATTAATTCTTAATTGATCAATTTTTTGCCATAAATCAAGATTTTGAACTGATTTTCCTGAGCTTGTTTTCCATCCATTTCTCTTCCAATTAATAATCCATTTTGTATACCCTTCTATGACATATTTACTATCAGTTCTTAATTTAAAGTTCTCTTTTAATTTATAGGTTTTTAATTTCTCAAGAGTTTTTATGGCCGCAGTGAGCTCCATTCTATTATTAGTGGTATTTTGCTCGGAACCACCAATTTCTAATTCACTGTTGTCGTCAAAAATTATTAAACCACCCCAACCACCAGGACCTGGATTACCACTGCATGCACCATCAGTTGCAGCTTCAATTGCAATACTATCACTATTCATAATTTTTGAAGCCGATATTAAGATTATCGGCTTGAAAAAATCTACTCTTACTTAAGTGTAACTTTACCGCCAGCTTCTTCAATCTCTTTCTTTAGAGATTCAGCATCTGCTTTAGCAATTCCTTCTTTTACTGTTTTTGGTGCTGATTCCACAAGTGCTTTTGCATCACCAAGACCAAGACCAGTTGCATTTCTTACAACCTTAAGAACTTTGATTTTTGCAGCTGCATCAAAGCTTTCGAGAACTACATCAAATTCAGTTTTTTCTTCAGCAGCGCCACCATCTCCATCACCGCCAGCTGCTCCTGGAGCTGCCATGACTACACCTGCAGAAGCTGCAGCAGATACACCAAAAGCCTCTTCAATTTGCTTTACAAGCTCAGATGCTTCTAAAAGTGATAGAGATTTTAATGATTCAAGAATTTCTTCAGTTTTTGAGGACATTTTCTTAAAAGTTAATTAGGGTTTGAATTTAAGATTCTGATTTTTCAGAATGTTGTTTAAGGGATCTAGCAAGTCCAGAAGGCACTTCATTGATAGAGATTGCAATTTTTGTTGATACGCCATTTAGAGCGCCAGCAATTTTTGCCATCAATACTTCTTTAGATGGAAGACTTGCAATTTCTTTTATTTCAGAATCGCTAAGAAGTCTGCCTTCAAATAAAGCTCCTTTGGTTTCGGATTTTTTGGTGTCTTTTTGAAAAGATTGGATCGCTTTTACAGCACCACCAACATCTTCTTTAATTAAGACAAAAGCATTTGTTCCTGTCAGTAAAGATTCAAGATCGTTCCAATTACTATCTCCATCAATAGCTTTACGCATTAATGAATTTTTAGTAACTTTGCAAATGCCGTTAGATGTTTGCAATCTAGATCGCAAATCTGACATCTCTTTGATTGTTAAACCTTTATGGTCAAGAACTACAGCCATTTCCGAGTCGTTTAATAGAGATTTAATCTCAGTAACGATTTGTTGCTTATTCTCTAGTGTTCGGCCCATTGTTGTTTTTTGGATCGTAATTTAGGGAGAGCAGGAAATGCGGCAAAGTCCTTTTTAAAAGAGGCCGCTTTTATTAGATCCAAAAAGAAATAATTAAGACGAGTCCTCGGTAGGAATTAAAAATTTAGAATAACTAAATTAACCTACTTTCTTTGGCCGTATTATTGCAATTTAAATTATACTACAAAAGGTTAACCTTCAGGTTGGTAATCTTGTATAGCATTTATGTCTACTTGAACTGAAGGTCCCATAGTTGAAGTCACATAAAAAGTTTTCCAATACTTTCCTTTGGCTCCACTTGGTTTATTTTTATCAATTGATTCTTGTAAGGTTTTTAAGTTGTCAAATAGATCCTCTTTTGTGAAACTTGCTTTTCCAAAGATGACATGAACGATACCCGCTTTATCTGCTCTAAATTCGAGCTTACCAGCTTTGAATTCTTTTATTGCATTAGCAATATCATTAGTTACTGTACCAGCTTTAGGATTAGGCATTAAACCTCTAGGTCCTAGAACTCGTCCTAATTTTGCAACCTTTGGCATCATATCTGGAGTTGCAATAAGTAGATCGAACTCCATATTTCCTTTGTTGATACTTTCCACAAGATCTTCTTCGCCAAATAAATCTGCACCAGCAGTTTTAGCTTTTGATACATTCTCACCGCTTGTGATAACCGCAATTTTGATGCTTTGGCCAGTACCATGGGGTAATGCAACTGTGGTCCTTAATTGTTGATCAGTATATTTTGGATCAATACCTAAACGTATATGCGCTTCAATAGTTTCATCAAATTTCGCATTAGCATTTTCCTTAATAATACTAAGGGCTTCAAGTGGGGCGTAAATGCGATCTTCTATCTTTGTTGATAGAGCCGCCATTCTTTTTGATAGTTTTTTCATAGTAATTTTGGGTGCAAACGGTTATTAACTAACCTCCCCTAAATAGTGAGTAATTTTGTATTAAACTCAGTCAGTAATAGAGACGCCCATATTACGAGCAGTACCCTCAATTACTTTCATTGCTGATTCAACACTAGAACAGTTTAAATCAGGGAGCTTAGTTTTGGCTATTTCTTCTAATTGAGCTTTACTTATATTACCAACAGAGCCTTTAGCGGATTCACCTGATCCTTTCTCTATACCAGCTGCTTTTGTTATTAAGACGGAAGCAGGAGGTGTTTTTGTAATAAAAGTAAAGCTTCTATCTTCAAAAACAGAAATCTCTACTGGAATTACAAAACCTGCTTTATCTTGTGTTCTTGCGTTGTATTCTTTACAAAATGCCATGATATTGACACCATGTTGTCCTAAAGCAGGCCCTACAGGTGGAGCAGGATTTGCTTTGCCTGCTTGTAGAGCAAGCTTGATAACTGCAACAATTTTTTTTGCCATTAGATTTGAGAATGTAAGCTGAAGTAGAAAATCGTAATTTTACTCGATAAACAAGACAATTAGAAATTAATTTTGTTTATTGATTTGGGAGAATTCTAATTCTACAGGAGTCTCGCGCCCAAATATTGAAAGCAATGCTTTTAATTTATTTCTTTCCCCAGAAACTTCTATAACTTCTCCCTGGAAATCTTTGAATGGACCACTAGTTACTATGATTCTATCTTTTTCTTCAATATCTAACTTGATTACAGCTTTTTTCTCTGATGCGCGCTTAAAGATTCTATTAACTTCTTGTCTGGATAATGGCCGAGGTTTGATGTGGCCTCTAGATCTCCCGCTGCCTCTTCCGTCTTCAGCACCAACAAAATTAATAACATTGGGAGTACTTTTTACAGCCATCATTGTATCTTCATCCAAAATCATTCTGACGAGGACATAACCAGGGAAAACTTTTTCTTCAGTAGTTTGTCTACTTCCATCTTTTTTTAATTTAATTCCAGGAGTCTGGGGGATTTCAATTTCAATGATTCGATTATTAACCCCTAAAGTTACTGATCTCTGCTCAAGAGTAGCTTTTACTTTTTTTTCACAGCTTGATGCTACTTGAACTGCATACCATCTTGCGATGCTGGTATTTGCTTTTGAAGAAGCAAGGCTTGGTGTTAATTCATTACTCATTTTTTTCTAGAAACTTAACTAAGGTCTTTATAAATGGATATTCAGGGATAATTCAACCAAAAATTTGCGAGGCTGCCCATCCATAGAATCTGCTGACAGATGCTATGGCTGCCGCAGAAAAAGATACCATAATTATAACCGCTACAGATTCGCTAAAAAGTTGTTGTTTGTTTGGCCACACAACAAGTTTGAGCTCATCGTAGGTAGATCTAAAAAAATTATCCTTTTTTTTAGACTCTTCAATTTCAGTGGAATCCTTTTTTAGAGGTTCTTTATTAGTAGTAGGACTTGTCACAAAATTTTTTTTAAAATAAGCTTTACGCTTTGATTTTTATTTTAGCTTATTGATTTCCTCCTCAGCTAGGTTTGAAAACAATCTCATCTTTTTTAGTTGGGTTAAGTTTAATTGCGATATTCTTTTTGTTTTTAAAGTTATCCTCTAAAAGTTTTGCAGCTAAGGGATTTTCTATTTGTCTTCTAAGTTCCCTGCTAAGTGGCCTAGCACCATATTCAGGCTCGTAAGCATCATTTGCAATTTTATTGATAACTTTTTTATCTATAGCGATATTTATTTTCTGTTCAAGTAACAGTTTTTTTAAATCTTCTGTTTGTAAAAGAATTATTTTTTGAAGTTCATCAATAGATAATGGGTCAAACTTTACTACTTCGTCAATTCTATTTAAAAATTCCGGCCTAAAAATTGAAGACAATGTATTACTAATAGAATCATCTAGAGTTTGTTGATCTTTTTCTGAATTTACCTCACTTCTAGAAATCTTTTGTGAATACTCCAGTATAGATTTACCAGCTAGGTTACTTGTCATAATGATTACCGTATTTTTGAAGTTAACGGTCCTTCCTTGAGAGTCTGTTAATCTTCCTTCATCTAAGACTTGTAAAAGGATATTAAAAACTTCTGTATGTGCTTTTTCAATCTCATCAAGAAGTATTACTGAATAGGGTTTACGTCTCACGGCTTCTGTTAATTGCCCTCCCTCTTCATAACCAACATAACCTGGAGGGGCTCCCAAAAGTCTTGCTACGGCATTTTTCTCCATATATTCACTCATGTCTAATCTTAAAAGTGCATCTTCTTCATCAAATAAAGCTGTTGCAAGAGATTTTGCTAATTCTGTTTTGCCAACACCTGTTGGACCCATAAATAAAAAAGATCCAATAGGTCTTTTAGGACTTTTCATGCCAACGCGAGCTCTTCTAATTGCAGCAGAAACAGCTTCTATAGCTTTTTCTTGTCCAATAACTTTTTCACTTAGTTCTGTTTCTAGATTGACTAATTTCTTACGTTCGTTTGAAACTACTTTAGCAATTGGAATGCCTGTGATTTTTGAGATAACATCAGCAATATCATCAGGCTCAACTTGATATTTAAAAGGAAAATTTTTATTTTTCTTTATTTTATTGAGGTTCCCTTCAACTTTTTGTATTTCATCCTCTATTTCACCTAATTCTTCTCCAAGCTTTTCTAAAAAATCTAGATCATTTGTAATCTTCAAACTAGATTTATTTTTAATTTGTTTGGTTAGCTTATCTTCTTCTCTCATCAAAATAGATAATTGCTCCATTTCTTCGCGCAAATTATTCCAATTGTCGAAAAGAACGTTCAATTTTGCCTCTGATTGTTGCTTCATATTCAATAGTTTTTCTTTAGATTCGTTATTTTCTCCTTGCAAATTATTCAGTTTTTCATTAATAGTATGAAGTTTTTTTTCTTGTTGGAAAATTATTTGAGGCTTATTATTGGAATCGATTTTTAATTGTGCAGCTGCTTCATCAATTAAATCTATTGCTTTATCAGGAAGACATTTATCGCTGATGTATCTGTCGGCCAATTTTGCAGAATAATTTACAGCCTCTTCAGAAATTCTTATGCCGTGATGTGATTCATATTTCTTTTTAATACCTTGGAGTATTTTTGCGCTTAATTCTACTGAAGGTTCATTAACAGCTATCTTTTGAAAGCAATTATTCAATGCCTGATCTTTTTCAATAGTTTCACGAAATTTCTCAGGAGTAGTTGTACCAATACATCTAAGTTCTCCTTCAGCTAGTAAAGGTTTTAAGATATTACTAATATCGGTAGTAGATCTGTCAGAACTTAATATTGAGTGAATTTCATCAATAAATAAAATCATTCCTTGGCTTGGATTGTTTAGATCCTTTAGTATTAAGCTTAGTCGTTCCTCTAGTTGGCCTCTATATTTGGTCCCAGAAACTAAAGCAACTAAGTCGAGTGAAATAATTTTAAAGTCTTTTAAAGAATCAGGAACTTTTTTGTCTACAATTAGTTGTGCAAGTAATTTTGCAACTGAGGTTTTACCAACTCCAGGATTACCGATAAGTATGGGATTATTTTTATTTCTTCTGCAGAGTACTCTCATTAAATTATTGATCTCATTTTCTCTTCCTATAACGGGATCAAGTAAGCCTTTTTTAGCTGATTCTGTTAAATCTTTTCCATAAATTGAAAGAGCATTTTCATCTTTTCCAACTTGTTTTTTGGTTTCAATTTGAAGTTCACTTTTGGGTAATGGAACAATAGCTTTTTCAAATTTTTCTTTTTTAACTAAAGTCTCTTTGTTTGATTCAAAATTAGATTGATTATTTATCTCAATTACGTTCTCATATAAAGAATCTTTTGATTGATTAATATTTGGGAAAAACTTTAATTCTTCCTCTAATTTCTCCATTGAAAGATTGCCTTCTTCAAAAACATAATTTCCAATTCTTAAATCCCTTCCAAGAGCAATTAGTAAATGAGGGATTTCTATTAATCTTGATCCCCACTGAATTTTAATCTGATTCGCATTATCTAATAAAATTTCTAAATCTTCCCCGATAGTAAAAATATCTGACTCATTTATTGGTGTCTCTTCTAAAAAATCTTCTGTTATGTCTAAAACTGTATCTTGGTCGATTGATAATTTTTCAATAAATGCAAAGAATTCACTTGATGAAAACAGTGTATGAATTATGTGTTCAATATTAAATTCGCTATGATCCCATTTTTTTGCAGTTTCTTCCCCTAATAAAAGAAGATTCCAACTGATATCGCTAAAAAGTTCAGGACTGGATGTAAGTGTTTCTCTCATAAACTATAAAAAAAACTATAGTTGATTACATATTGATATTCTAATTAGGTTATGCATTAATAATCATCCAATAATTTTCAAATTGTAAGATGAAATTTAAAAATATTGTTATGAAAGGGATTGTGCAGATTTTGGAATTAATAAAATCCTAAAATTTATATCTAAGTTGTTCTGGAATCAAAAAATTATATTTGGTTAATATTTATATTTCAGATATTAGCCAAATAGTTCTGCTATTAATAGGATTTAAATAGTAATAATTAAATTGTGAAAGAAACTATTGATTTTCTTATTGATACTATTGAAGCAAGGCAAGTTCTTGATTCAAGAGGTAATCCAACTGTAGAGGCAGAAGTATTTTTGGAATGTGGGGCAAGTGGGAGAGCAATTGTTCCTAGCGGAGCTAGTACTGGTGCCCATGAAGCTCATGAATTAAGAGATGGCGGTTCAAAATATATGGGGAAGGGTGTTTTAAATGCTGTTAATAAAATTCATGAAACGATATCCCCGGCTTTATGTGGTTTGTCAGCTTTAGATCAAACTGCTGTAGATAACTTAATGATTGAAGTTGATGGAACTCCTAATAAGTCTAACCTTGGAGCAAATTCAATACTTGCAGTAAGTCTTGCAACTGCCAGAGCATCAGCAAATGCTTTAGATATCCCCCTTTATAGGTATCTTGGAGATCCATTATCCAATCTTCTTCCAGTCCCATTGATGAATGTAATAAATGGTGGTGCTCATGCACCAAATAGCCTTGATTTTCAGGAATTTATGCTTGTCCCACATGGAGTTAATAATTTCAGTGAATCATTAAGAATGGGCACTGAAATTTTTCACTCATTAAAATCGTTACTTGATCAAAAAGGTCTATCTACTGCTGTAGGCGATGAGGGTGGATTTGCTCCTAATTTGTCATCAAGCGAAGAAGCAGGGGACATATTATTAGAGGCAATTCAAAAAGCCGGATTTAAGCCTGGTGAGCAGGTATCTTTAGCTTTAGATGCTGCAAGTACTGAATTTTATAGTGATGGTATTTATAAATATGAAGGGAAAAGTTTAAATAGTTCTGAAATGATTTCATATCTTTCAAGATTAGTTTCTAATTATCCAATAGTTTCAATAGAGGACGGTTTAGCAGAGGATGATTGGGAGGGTTGGTCAGAATTAAACAAAGAATTAGGAAATAAAGTTCAGCTTGTAGGTGATGATTTATTCGTTACTAATACAAAAAGGTTAAGGAAAGGGATTATGGAAAAATCTGCCAATTCAATCCTAATAAAGGTTAATCAAATTGGAACATTAACTGAAACTTTGGAAGCTATTGAGTTAGCTAAAATGTCTGGTTTCACAAGTGTTATTAGTCATAGAAGTGGTGAGACTGAAGATACAACAATTGCCGATTTATCTGTCGCCACAAGATCAGGTCAGATCAAGACCGGCTCGCTGAGTAGAAGTGAAAGGATTGCAAAATACAATAGACTTTTAAAAATTGAGGAGGAATTAGGAAATCAAGCAAGATTCGCTGGAGCTTTAGGTTTAGGTCCCAAAAATATATAGTTTTTTTAGCGCTTGAGTTTTTCTAAACGTGAGCCTTTTCTCATACTTAATTGGCATTTTATCCAATCAATACTTATTGGTAGTGCAAAAAAAAGTGGCAATAGCGCAAAATTATTTTGTTTATTGGTTACAAGTAAAGCAGATGCAATTGATAAGCTTCCTATAAGAATTGAATGGCCTAAAGTTTTTTGAGCAGTAAACATTTTTTTGAATTGCCTATCAGACTCTCCCATTCTTATTTGCAATTGTAAATCGCCCTGCTCTAATCTTTCTAAACTTTCATCTATTCTTTTGGGAATTCCAACAGCTTTAGATCCTAGTTCACCTACTTGCCTTCCAAATTGGTTAATTAAATCGTTGGGATTTTGATTATTTGAAGTCATAAGTTCTATTAAATAAGGCTTGGTAACTGATACAAGGTTAAACCCTGGGTCAAGCATTCTACCAACTCCTTCAAAAGTTGATAAGGCTCTCATCACAAAGATTAAATCTACTGGTAGTTGAAATGGTGTTTCATAAACAAGTTCGTATAAATCTCCAGATAATTTTTCAATAATATTTGGACTAAATGGTGGAGTTAAGGCTTCTTTAAGCATTAATCTGACTAATCTTCTGACTGGTCCTACATCAATATCTTTTGATATTAGCCCAGCTTGTTGTAATTGACTAACAAGTGATGAGGCGTCTCTTAAGGCAGCAGCCTTAACCATCCCTCCTAAGCTTGTTTGAAGATTATTTGAAATATTGCCCATCATTCCAAAATCATAAAAAATCAATTTACCTTCATTTGAAACTGCTAGATTCCCTGGATGAGGGTCTGCATGAAAAAAACCGTAATTTACTAATTGTTTTAAATAGCTGATGGCACCTATTTCTGCAATTTTAGGTAAATCTATTGCTTGGGATTGTAATTTTTCTAAATCGCTTATTTTTGTTCCTTCTAGATAACTTAAACAAAGCACTTTTTCACTGCTCATATCCCAAATTACTTCCGGAACTTCAACTTTTTCATCATCAAGAAATTGCTGTCTAAATCTTGCTGCATATTGTGCTTCACAATTAAAATCAAGCTCCTTCATCAGAACTTTCCTACACTCCTTAGCAATCTCAACCCAGTTTCTACCTCGACTCCAATTCTTATTTTTCTGCAACAATCCTGCTATTTGCTGCATTATGCCCAAATCGATAATAAACAATTCTTTTAAATTGGGTCTTTGAACTTTAAATACTACTTTCTTACCATCTTTTAAAGTCGCCCTATGAACCTGAGCTAGTGATGCTGATCCAACAGGATCACATATTATTTGATCTATTTCCTTAAACTTAGACCCTAGTTCATTTCTTAAAGTTTCTTCAACTTTCTCAAATGAAAAATTAGGAACTTGATCCTGCAATTTAGACAATTCCTGTATCCAGGTATTAGGAATCAAATCAGGTCTCGCTGATAATAATTGTCCAATTTTAATAAATGCTGAACCAAGCTTTATTAATTGATTAGTAAACCACCTAGCTCTTTTAATTTGGACCCTACTTTTTTCATTGCTCTTAGTTTGAAGAACTGTAAATCTAATATTATCTATCCACAAATTTATTAAAAGCAAAATCAGAGTTATCCAAATAAGAGAGGCCCTCTTCACTTTTTTAAAACGATAATGAAGAATGTGATAAATCATTTAACTTGATTATTTATGGTTTTATTAAAGAGATCAATTTGCTTATTGATACCTTCAATTTCATTTAAAGCTTTTTTTATTTTGGAATCTTGATAAGTATTTGTGGACTCATTTTCTTGAATATTATCGACTTTCTCCATTCTAGAGGCTTCTTCGATTATGGATTCTTTCAAACTATCAAATTCTTTTTTGAAAATTTCTGGAGCATCCTGAGCAATATTTGTTGCTTCTTCAATTTTTTCAACTAATATCTCGTTTAATTTTTCGGTTACTTTCTTAATGGCAGCTTTTAAAAGGTAATCAGAGTTGGTCATGAAAAATATAATGTTTCTACGGCGATTGATTTTTCGATATGACCTAATAATAGATCAATGGAGAACATTTCACGTAGCTGATCATTTTGATAATTTATTTTTTTATGTTTTTCCTATGTAAGTTTGTTTCTATATTATGCTTTTTTTCTCTTTTTTCTTTTAACTTATATCTATATAAAGGTTAGGTATTTAAATTAAAGATATCTCCTAGCCAAGAACTCATCTAATTAACTATTAAAAGGAGTTTTATTAAATTGGAAATCATTGAGTCAGATGTAGTTATTATCGGGGGAGGCCCGGCCGGATGTACTTGCGCACTTTATACATCTCGTTCAAATTTAAAGACAGTAATTTTAGATAAAAATCCATCTGTTGGCGCCTTAGCAATAACTCATCAAATAGCTAATTATCCAGGTGTTCCTGTTGATATAAGTGGGGATAAATTACTTACTCTAATGAGAGAACAGGCTGTGCAATATGGTACAGACTATAGAAGAGCACAAGTGTTTGGAATAGACGCTAGTGGAGAATGGAAAATGGTTTATACACCTGAAGGCACTTTCAAAGCTAAAGCACTTGTACTTGCAAGTGGAGCTATGGGCAGGCCTGCATCATTTAAGGGCGAAGCGGATTTTCTTGGCAAAGGGGTAAGTTATTGTGCTACATGTGATGGGGCTTTTTATAAAAATAGAGAAGTTGCCGTTGTTGGAGTTAACAAGGAGGCAATTGAAGAAGCAACTGTTCTAACTAAATTTGCATCAACTGTGCATTGGATTACATCAAGTGATCCTAAATCAGATAATGAAGAAGCTATGGTATTGATGGATAGTTCAAATATAAAACATTGGAGTAGAACAAGATTATTGGAAATATTGGGTGATGATATGGGTGTGAATGGGGTTGTTGTAAAAAATAAGCTACAAGAAAATCCTATCAATTTAAATTTAGATGGAGTCTTTGTTTATATGAGTGGTTCAAAGCCGATTACTGATTTTTTAGGGGATCAAATTGCTTTAAAAGAAGACGGAGGAGTTATTGTGGATGACTTTATGTCTACAAACTCGGATGGAGTATGGGCTATTGGAGATATAAGAAATACACCATTTAAGCAAGCCGTTGTTGCAGCTTCTGATGGATGTATTGCCGCAATGTCTATTGATAGATATTTAAATAGTAGAAAAAATATAAGAGTAGATTGGATTCATTCTTAAAAATAAATATTTCTTCTTTTTTAATTTAAAGGGGTGTTGCTTCAGAAATATAAGCGACTCCTCCGTAGTAGCTTAAATCGTCCCTGATGTTATCTCTCATTTTATCTATTAATTCTTGCTCACAAAAAACAATTACATGAGCATTTGCTCCTAATCCTGTAAATTCCATATCTTCAGTAACAACTCTTTCAGGCCCTCTGCCGGTGGCGTGTTTCATAACTGTATATCCAGGAACATTAGCTTTTTCTAATGTTTTAATGATTGCATCTAGTTCTCTTTCACTAAATATCAAGTCTAATCTTTTCATTTTTATAGAGGGGAAAAAGGGATAATGGTATTTACTAAACTCATATATATTGGAATGCCGAGAACTATATTGAATGGGAAAGTTAGACCTAGTGTAGTTGAAATATAATAACTAGATTTAGCTTCTGGAACTGTCATCCTCATCGCTGCAGGAACCGCTAAATAAGAGGCGCTTGCACATAAAACCACAAATAAAAGTGCGTTGCCAGGTCCTAAAGATAAAAATCTTGCAACGAAAACACCAATAAATGCGTTAAATAAAGGCATAAAAATGGCAAAGCCAATCAAGAATGAACCCGCATTCTTCAGTCTCGGCAATCTTTGAGCAGCGACTATTCCCATATCTAACAAGAAGAAGCATTCTGCTCCATAGAATAATTGTCCAGTAAAAGGCTCCATTTTTGCAATCCCTGAGGGATTACTAGAGGCAGTGAGAAATCCTACAATTAAGCTTGAGAGCAATAAATAAACTGATCCATTCAAAAGTGATTCGTGTAATATTGCGCTTAGATGCATTTTTCTTGATTTTGGTCTATTTTGGGGAGCTGCAAATTTCACAAGTAATAATCCAACAATTATTGCAGGAGATTCCATTAAAGCTAAGGCGCCAACCATAAACCCATCAAAAGCTATTTTTTGACTTTCCAAAAAGCTTTCTGCGGAAATAAATGTAACAGCACTAATTGAACCGTATGCTGCTGCTATTGCAGCTGAATTAAAGACATCAAACTTAAATCTTAAAATTAAAAATCCAATCAGCGGGATTACTAGTGACATCAGTATTGCAGCACTTAAAGTCGGCAATACTTGATCTGTAAAACCACTTTTCTGTATCTCTATACCTCCTTTAAACCCAATAGCTAGGAGCAGATATAATGAGAAGAGTTTAGGTAATGGAGCTGGTATCTCTAAATCAGATTTAAAGAGTACTGATATTGCTCCAATCAAAAAGAAAAGAACTGGCGGGGCTAATACATTTTGAAGAATTGGATTTATTTCCATAAATTACTAGGCTATTTCATTTAGAGCAGTTTCTAAAGCTTCTTTTCTTGTGTCAATGATATCTACAACTCCAAACGTGGCTAATCTATCTTTTACTTTTTCATTAGCACCAGCAACAAATGCTTTTCTGGAATTATTTTTTGCTTCTTGCATCATATCCTCTATTGCCAGAGTCGCAGTCACTCCAAGTCGTGGTACATCAGTGATATCTAATATCAAAACTTTGTAGTTTCTTACAAGCATCATTCTTTCAGATATGCCTTTAGCTGCTCCAAAACTAAGTGGTCCTTTGAGTCTAAATAGCATTACTTCTCCCGAACATCTATCTAGTAGTGCTTTTTCATCAGCAGGTAATGCATTTTTAGCTTGATCATCTTTGGATAAAGGATTATCCTCATCCATACCCTCTAGCTGAGTTTCGGTTATTGAATCAATAGTGAGCATATTTGCGACAAAAACACCTACTAGAACTGCCCAAATTAAATCCCAAAAAACAGTCATAAGAAGTACGCCATACATTACCGCAGAAGTTTTTAGAGATAATTTATGAGCTCTCTTTAAAAATCCCCAATCTATGATGTCTAAACCCACTTTAATAAGAATTCCCGCAAGTAAAGCATTAGGAATTTGCTCTGCTAATGGTCCTGCTCCAACTAATACTATTAATAAAACAATTGAATGAACCATTCCAGAAATTGGAGTTGAACCTCCAGATTTGACGTTTATCACAGTCCTCATTGTTGCTCCCGCACCAGGTAATCCGGTGAAAAGACCTGCTACAGCATTTCCTATTCCTTGGCCAATAAGTTCCCTATCAGAATTATGTTTTGTTTGAGAGATATTGTCTGCTACTAGAGATGTTAGTAAAGAGTCAATGGCTCCAAGTACTGCGAGAACTAACCCTGCCTGGAAAATAATTGGAAGATATTGATTAAAACTAGGAATATCTAAGGATGGTACTCCTCTAGGGATATCTCCGATTCTTACTAATTGACCTTCTCCAAACATAAATATTGATATTGGGGTAACAATCAATAAGGCTAAAAGAGGAGCAGGAACCCACTGACTTATTTTTCTAGGTGTAAGAAATACTATTCCTAATGTCATGACTGAAATACCAATTGCTGCTGGATTGGGTTGGAAATTGGAAAAAACAGTTGTTAAAGAATCTATTACCTTTCCTTGAGTAGTTATTCCTAGTAATGGTCCAATTTGAAGTGCAATGATTATGAAACCAATACCAGACATAAAACCTGAAACTACAGAATATGGTACGAGAGTAATATATTTCCCTAGTTTTAAAATGCCAAATAATATTTGTAGTATGCCGCCAATCACTACAGCTGCCATTACTAATGGAAGAATTTGTCCAGCAGAAAGATCTTTTGGAACTCCTGCAGCAGCCAAACTTGCAACTACTCCCGCGACAGTCACGCTCATTGGACCAGTTGGTCCACTAACTTGAGCAGGAGTTCCTCCAAATAAAGCTGCTAAAAAACCAACTACTACAGCCCCATATAATCCATAAATTGCTCCGCCAGGACCTAACGCTGCATTACCAAAAGCAAGGGCAAGAGGTAAAGCCACTACTGCAGCTGTAATTCCTCCAAGAATATCGCCTCTTACATTTTTCAAATGAAAGCCATTAATTATTTTCAAAGATAATCTCCTCTTAAAAGATACTTAACTAAAAGATATTATCTCTTTATGTTGTAAATTTGTAAAAAATGAAGTTTGTGCAAAATATTTTTGTAACTTTTTATTCTCTTATTTAAAGTAATTAAGTTAATTTTCCTGAACAAAAGGAGTCTCTGATTGATTTATGTGCGAGGCAAGCGATTAATGTATTAGATAAATATTTTTAACTTAAATAATATTCAAATGAATTCGATTATTCGCCCAAGAAGGTTAAGAAGGAATGAAGCAATTAGAGAAATGGTAAGAGAAAACCATCTAAAGGCTTCGGACTTTATATATCCATTATTTATTCATGAGAAGGATTTTAAAGAGGAAATTTCTGCAATGCCAGGAACTTATAGATGGGATATCAATGGCCTAATAAAAGAGGTTACTAGGGCATGGGAATTGGGAATAAGGTGTATTGTTCTTTTTCCAAAAATAAACGACAGTTTAAAAACTGAAGATGGTGCAGAGTGTTTTAATGAAGATGGTTTAATTCCTAAAGCTATTCGAATATTAAAAAAAGAGATTCCGGAAATGGCAATAATGACAGATGTTGCCTTGGACCCATACTCGTGCGATGGACATGATGGATTAGTTGATGAAGCTGGAAAAATATTGAATGATGAAACAATTGAAATTTTAAAAAAACAAGCTTTAACTCAAGCTAGAGCCGGAGCAGATTTTATTGGGCCTAGTGACATGATGGATGGGAGAGTTGGAGCAATTAGGACTGCTCTTGATAGTAAAGGATTTAGTGATGTAGGTATTATTAGTTATACAGCTAAATATTCATCTGCTTATTATGGTCCGTTCAGAACTGCTTTAGATTCTGCTCCAAGAGAAAATAGTAAAAAAATAATTCCAGATAATAAGTCTACATATCAAATGGACCCTGCCAATTCAAAAGAAGCTTTAATTGAATCTGCATTGGATCAATATGAAGGAGCTGATATTTTGATGGTAAAACCAGGAATTTCATATTTGGATATTGTTTATAGACTAAGCACTTTTTCAAATAAACCTATAGCTGCATACAACGTTAGTGGTGAGTATTCCATGGTAAAGTCTGCTGCTATGAAGAACTGGATTAATGAAAGAGATATTGTTTTAGAAACGTTGCTTAGTTTTAAAAGAGCAGGAGCAAAATTAATACTCACTTATCATGCTTGTGATGCATCTCAATGGTTGCAGGATACTTAAAAACTCATTATTAACAAAAATTTGGTTTATTCTTAGATTAGTAATAAATTAACTGCTTTGTTTTGAAGTTTTCACAAGGAGTAAATAGGATTGGTCACATTGCACTTAGAGTAGAGAATCTCGAAAGGGCGAAATCTTTTTATATTAACCTGGGTATGAATTTGGTATGGGACGACAAAGATTGGTCTTACTTAGAAGCTGGTAAAGGGAAAGATGGACTTGCGTTGTTAGGCCCTAGCTATAAAGCTGCAGGACCTCACTTTGCTTTTCATTTTGAAAATAAAAAAGAGGTGGAAAATATTCAAAATGATTTAAAAAATTCTGGTGTAAAAGTTGGACCTTTACATGAACATAGAGATGGAACAGCATCTTTTTATATGAAGGATACTGAAGGAAACTGGCTCGAGATGCTTTATGTTCCTCCTGAAGGGATTCAATCGAATGTTTGATTCTTTTTTTTTATATGCAAGAGAAAAGTAATTCTAAAAAATCATATTCAGAAAAAACCTTAGAAGAAGAATCTATAAGCCTTTTAGAGTGGGATTCATTAAAAACTCATTTAGCCTCATTTGCCTCTACAGAAATGGGTAAAAGAGCAATTTTAAGTTTTGGTATTCCTTCAGAATACGAAGTATCTAAAAGACTTTTGAATGAAACCGTTGAAATGACTGAGCTAGAAAATAATTTAGATAAATCAATTAGTTTTTCTGGTGTTTTTGATATTACTAGAAATATTGAAATTTGTTCCAAGGGAGGTGTAATTTTATCCTATGATTTATTAGAAATAGCGAAAACAATTGCTGCAGCAAGAAATTTAAAAAAAATTTTATTGGATTTTGAACAAAGGCCCTATATTTCATCATTTACAAAAAATTTAATTGACCATCAGAATATCGAGACGATTTTTAAAAAAGGCATTGAATCTAATGGAAGGATTTCAGATAATGCTAGTAATGAACTATCTATTCTTAGGAAAGAATTATTATCTAAGAAACTTGAAAGAAAAATATTAGTTGAGAAATTTATTCAAAAGAATTTAGCTTATTTGCAGGATACTACTATTGGAGATCGATATGGTAGGCCAGTTTTAGCAGTAAAAGTTAATAATGTAGATAAATTTAAAGGCATAATTCATGACTCTTCATCTTCAGGAAATACAGTATATTTTGAACCTGATAATGTAGCAACTAAAGGCAATAAGATTGCTTCTCTGGAGGCTAGGATCACAGCAGAAGAATTTAAATTACTTAAGAAATGGTCTCAAGTTGTTTGTGATAATTCAGAAAATCTTATTATAATGGCATCCATTTTATTGAGATTAGAAAATGCTCTAACTCGTGCAAGATATTCGAAATGGATTGGAGGCAAAACTCCTACTTTTGAGAAAAATCCCATTATTTCCTTAATTGGCTTTTCTCATCCGTTATTGATTTGGGAAAATAAGAAAAAAGGAGCTCCTCCACCCGTTGCTATCGATTTTCATATCAATAGAAATATTAAAGTTGTAGCAATTACAGGTCCAAATACTGGAGGTAAAACTGCAGCTTTGAAAGGTTTGGGTTTGTCATTACTTATGGCTAGAACAGGCTTATTGATACCCTCAACTAATAAGCCTATCATCCCTTTTTGTCCAAACTTATATGTGGATATAGGAGATAGTCAATCATTAGAGGAAAATTTATCTACCTTCAGTGGGCATATATCCCGCATAAAAGAGATTTTAGATTCACTTGATAATAGGAAAGGATTATCAGTTGTTTTGTTAGATGAGATTGGATCTGGTACAGATCCTCTTGAAGGTAGTGCTCTTGCGATGGCTTTATTAAAAGAATTTGCAAATAAATCTGATATCACTTTGGCAACTACACATTATGGAGATATAAAGACATTAAAATATAATGATTCCAGATTTGAAAACGTATCAGTTTCCTTTGATGAGGATTCTTTGAAGCCAAAATATATACTCAACTGGGGCATTCCTGGAAGAAGTAATGCTTTATCAATCTCAAAGAGAATTGGTCTCAATGAAAGCATACTCAATGAAGCTGCAAATTATCTAAAGCCAAAAGAAGTTGATAATATTAACAGTATTATTAAAGGACTTGAGGAAGAGAGGATTAAACAACAAAAATCTGCAGAAGCGGCTGCAGAACTGATTGCAAGGACTGAAATATTACATGATGAACTGAAGAGAAATTATGAATATCAAAAAATAAATGCTGAAAAAATACAGGAAATTGAAAGGTCTAAATTATCAAAACATATTTTATCCGCTAAAAAAGAGGTAATTGATCTGATTAAAAAATTAAGAGATAAAAATGTTAATGGAGAGGACACGAGAATTATTGGAGAAAGATTAAAGGAAATTGAGATGGAACATTTAACAAAAAAAATTTTTGAAAAGTCAATATCATGGAACCCTCAGGTAGGCGATTTTGTAAAAATTAAAAGTTTAAATAGTACGGGACAAATTGTAGATTTAGATAAAAAAGGTGGTTTTTACCAAGTTAAATGTGGTTCATTTAGAAGCACATTATCTGTAAATGACTTTGAAGGCATTAACGGAGAAAAGCCTAATTTCGCAAGGTCAAAAATTGAGATCAATTCTACAAGAGAAGATTTTTCTTTTTCCAAAATCAGAACTACTAAAAATACAATTGATGTAAGAGGGCTAAGAGTTCACGAAGCCGAAATAATTATTGAGGAGAAAATTAGAAAATTTCATGGACCGTTATGGATTGTTCATGGAATTGGAACAGGGAAATTAAAAAAAGGACTAAGAAATTGGTTATCAGCTTTGAATTATGTTGATAAGATTGAAGATGCAGCCAACAACGAAGGTGGACCTGGTTGCAGTATTGCGTGGATAAAATAAAATTTAAAATACCTAGATAACAATTTAATAAGCGTATTAAGTGCAATTTATTGATCAAGCAAACATTATTCTTAAAGCTGGAAAAGGTGGAAATGGAATAGTCTCATTTAGAAGAGAAAAATTTGTTCCTGCTGGAGGACCTTCGGGGGGAAATGGTGGCAGAGGGGGTTCAGTTATTTTGATGGCTGATAATAATCTTCAAACATTATTAGACTTCAAATTCAAACGTGAAATAATTGCTGAAGATGGATACAAAGGAGGTCCTAATAAGAGATCTGGTGCTTCAGGTGAGGATACAATCCTTAAAGTACCCTGCGGTACAGAAATAAGGGATATTAAAACCGGCATTATTTTAGGAGACTTAACTAAAGATAAACAGAGTTTAACTATTGCCATTGGAGGAAGAGGTGGGAATGGAAATGCTTACTATTTAAGTAATCAAAATAGAGCCCCAGAATCATTCACTGAAGGAAAAGATGGTGAGATATGGGAGGTTCAATTAGAACTAAAACTTCTTGCAGAGGTAGGGATTATAGGTCTTCCAAATGCTGGAAAAAGTACTTTGATTTCTGTTATATCATCTGCCCGTCCAAAAATCGCAAATTATCCTTTCACAACTCTAATACCTAACTTAGGTGTAGTAAGAAAAATTGATGGAAATGGTTGCCTTTTTGCGGATATTCCCGGATTAATATCAGGGGCAGCTGATGGAGTAGGTTTAGGCCATGATTTTTTAAGGCACATCCAAAGAACGAAGATACTTGTTCACTTAATTGATGCAATTGCAGAAAATCCTTTACATGATTTTGAGATAATTGAGCAGGAATTAAAAAAATATGGGAAAGGTCTTTTAGATAAAGAGAGGATAATAGTATTGAATAAAATGGAGCTGGTAGATGATGATTATTTGAAAATAATTTTAAAAAAGTTAGAAGATTTATCTAAAAAGAAAGTTTTAGTTATTTCTTCATCTTTAAAAAAAGGTTTATCTTCACTGCTTTCTGAAGTATGGAAAAGGATATAATCCAAATTAAAAATTTTTATGTAAATAAATACACTTGATTTAGCAATGAAAATTAGCCATAAATAAGATACTTCTTTAAATACAATATGAATTTCTACAGTTGCTTTGATAAACAAGGAAAAATAATAGCCAGATGTCAAACTAAGCAAGATATTGAGGTTCTCAAGAAAATGGGAAGACCAATTGTTGAAGTTAAAGAAATGAAAAATGAGGAGTCGGTTGTATGCTCTTTAACGGGCAGCCCATCTGATTTTAATAGAGATTACTGACTAAGAAATTAACAAATAAAAAAGGGCTCTAAAAGCCCTTTTTTTTGATTTATCTAATAATTAAGAAAAATTAATCATCATAAACAAGACATTCTGGTTCGTCTGGGTTGGCATCACAAAATAATTCCAAAGCATTTGGATCATGTTTATCCTCTGGATGATGATCCTTATACTCTTCGAGTTCTTTTAGTTCTTCAGTTAGATGTCTGACCTTTGGAAGATTGCCCTCTGCTTTAGCAGATTCGATTTCCGATTGATCTTTTTGGATGTGTTCGTCAATGGATTTCATTTTAAGCTTTTTCGTACTTTAGTAGACATACATAACATAGTTAATTTCTAATAAAATTGCATTATCTATGTACTAAATAAGTGTTCATTACAACATCTTTTTTGGTCAAATTGATTTATATGTTTTTTAAGATTCTAATCTCATTATTTTCTCTAGAGATGGTAAAACTGGTATTATTTGATTTGGGTTTAAGGGGAATAAAGCTTTGTAGTAATCTTTTTTCCATTCATTTTCGTAGCATGTCTTATCTACATTGGATAATTTAAAAAATTTTAATCTCCATTCAATAATCTTCCCGAAATTTGATAGTTCTTGTTCAGTACATTTAAAAAGTTTGCTGTATATCAATTCCCATCTTATAAGCGTTGGAAAAAGGTAAATATCTGCGTAGGTTAACTCTTCTCCAAATATCCAGTGCCCTTTGTTTTTCTGTAGTAAATTTTCAACTTCATTTATGGCTGCGAAAAGATTTTGACTTGCTTTTTCGTAAGCTGACTGGTTTCTGGCGAAACCACATTTATACACGCCATCATTAATGTTGTTGTGAATTAAATCTAAAAACTTTTGATTACAGTTTTTAATATTTAATGCCTCATATTTCGATTCACTTTGTATTGAATTAAGAATTTTTATTATTTGGGAGCTTTCATTAGACAAGATATTTACTTCATCTTTTAAAAAACTAATTAAAAGAGGTAATGTTGCTCTAAAAATAATCTTTTTATTAGCTTTTTTGTAAAGGTCTGAAAGCCTTATACATCCTTGAATCTTTGTATTGAAAATCCATTCGCCATGTTCAATATCTGCCTTTAAAAAAATAACTTTAACTTTTTTAGATAAATGTTTTATTTCGTGGACGAGTAAAGTTCTGTGACACCATGGACAAGAATTCCCTATCAATAAATAAATTTGTCCATTTTCATTATTAATATCGAATTCGCTATCAATTGTTATACCTTTAGGCCTTTTATAATTACTATATATATCTGATGGTGCGAAACCATTCATTAATTGGGTCCAAAACCAAAACCAGAATTTTCTGGTGGCCTTTATGAGGTATTTATTTTGCATAAAATTTTATTTTTAAAGAAAAAATGACTGTTCAAAGAATACTTATCGTTTCAGGCACTCATGGGAATGAAATTAATCCTGTTTGGGCGGTTAAGCAATTTAATAGAGAGGAAAATAGTTTAAATCATGGTATTGAGTATGAGTACATCATAGGTAATCCTGTTGCCTATGAAAAAGGGTGCAGATATATAGATGCAGATTTAAATAGATCTTTTAAAGAAAGTGAGAATTTTGATCAACACAAGAATAGCTTTTATGAAACTAATAGAGCCAATTTTTTAGTAGATCAATTTGGAATTGACGGATCTAAACCCTGTCAAATTGCAATCGATTTGCATACTACTACTGCAAATATGGGAACTAGCATTGTTTTGTATGGGAGGAGATTCAAAGATTTTTGTTTAGCTGCATTATTGCAAAACAAATTTGGATTGCCTATTTATTTGCACGAAAAAGATAAAGCTCAAACAGGCTTTCTTGTGGAAGCTTGGCCATGTGGTTTAGTTATTGAAATAGGAGCTGTCGCACAAAATTTTTATGATCAAAATATCATAAATAGATTCTTAATAATAATTAGGTCTTTAAGGGAAGAGATAGATAAACTGAAAAACAATCTTATAAGTCTCCCAAAGGAATTGGTTGTTCATGTTCATCAAGGGAGTATAGATTATCCAAGAGATGAAAAAGGAAATATTGATGGCTTAATTCATCCTGAAAGAATAAACCAAGATTGGAAATTGATTAAGAAAGGAGATCCATTATTTCTTGATAGCCAAGGAATAATTCACAAATATGATGGAGACCAATTGATTTGGCCGGTTTTTATTGGCGAAGTTGCTTATAAAGAAAAAAAAATTGCGATGAGCTACACGAAGAAAGAAGTTATTTGTTCTATTAATCAATGGGTTTATGAGTTTGAAAGTCTCTAAATTAAGAAACCAGAACAATAAACCCCCTTTACCTGATAAGTATTTTTTATTTAATAGATAAGTTAATTTAATATTTAATGCATATATGTTTTTTTGCTTTTTTTTTAAACCTTGTAAAACTAAATCCTTTCGCTCCAGTAAATAACAGCTCCAAAACCCTCTAATTGCAGTCTTCTATTCTTAGCTTTTTTTAAGGAAACTATCTCTTTCGATCTTTTTCCGTTAAGAAGCCACTCGATTATTACCAAGTTAAGTCACTAATATCAAAGAAAATATTAAGACATAGGGGTAAATATTTTTATGTTGCAAAAAAAAAGTTTACTTATAGAAAAATAATTTACACATTTTTAACGATTTTGGTATAAAATCATTGGAGCGGAATTTATTTTCCGTCTTATTTACACGTCTCACTTTAGAGACATACTTTACGAACTCATGACAACTATTCAGCAGCAGCGTTCTTCGCTGTTAAAAGGCTGGCCACAGTTTTGTGAGTGGGTAACATCAACTAACAATAGAATTTATGTTGGTTGGTTCGGCGTCTTAATGATCCCATGCCTACTTACAGCAGCGGCTTGCTTCATCGTTGCATTCATCGCAGCACCACCAGTAGACATCGACGGAATTAGAGAGCCAGTTGCTGGTTCATTCCTATATGGAAACAACATCATCTCAGGTGCAGTTGTTCCTTCATCTAATGCTATTGGTCTACACTTCTACCCAATTTGGGAAGCAGCTACTGTAGATGAGTGGTTATACAACGGTGGTCCTTACCAGCTTGTAATTTTCCACTTCCTAATTGGTATCTCAGCATACATGGGAAGACAGTGGGAGCTTTCATACCGTTTAGGTATGCGTCCTTGGATCTGTGTTGCATATTCTGCACCAGTTTCAGCAGCTTTCGCAGTATTTCTTGTATACCCATTCGGTCAAGGTTCATTCTCTGACGGAATGCCTCTAGGTATCTCTGGAACATTTAACTTTATGTTTGTTTTCCAGGCAGAGCACAACATCCTTATGCACCCATTCCACATGGCTGGTGTTGCTGGTATGTTCGGAGGATCTTTATTCTCAGCTATGCACGGTTCACTTGTTACTTCTTCTCTAATCAGAGAAACAACTGAGACTGAGTCTCAGAACTATGGTTACAAGTTCGGACAAGAAGAAGAAACTTATAATATCGTTGCAGCTCATGGCTACTTCGGTCGTTTGATCTTCCAATATGCAAGTTTCAACAACAGCAGAAGTTTACACTTCTTCCTAGCTGTATTCCCAGTTGTTTGTGTATGGTTAACTTCAATGGGTATTTGCACAATGGCATTCAACCTTAACGGTTTCAACTTCAACCAATCAGTTGTTGATGCAAACGGTAAGATTGTTCCTACATGGGGTGATGTTCTTAACAGAGCAAACCTAGGTATGGAAGTAATGCATGAGCGTAACGCTCACAACTTCCCACTTGATCTAGCAGCAGCTGAGTCTACAACAGTAGCTCTTTCAGCTCCAGCTATCGGTTAAGCTTAAAGTTCTTAAATTTACGAGTCCCCTTTTTGGGGGCTTTTTTTTTGTTTAATTTTCAATTGGTTTCATATAATGTTTATATAGATAAAACATTTGATATTTCTATGAGTAGTAGTTTTGGAAAAATTTTTCGTGTTAGTACTTTTGGAGAATCACATGGTGGTGCAGTTGGAGTTATCCTTGATGGATGTCCACCAAAGTTAAAAATAGATATAAAACTGATACAAAATGAATTAGATAGGCGGAGACCTGGACAAAGTGACATTACAACACCCAGAAATGAAGAAGACAAAATTGAAATCTTAAGTGGGATTAAGGATGGGTTAACACTTGGAACTCCAATAGCGATGTTGGTAAGAAACAAGGACCAAAGACCAGGAGATTATAATAATTTAGAGCAAGTATTTAGACCATCTCATGCAGATGGTACATATCATCTTAAATATGGAATTCAGGCTAGTTCTGGTGGTGGAAGAGCCTCTGCAAGAGAAACAATTGGGAGAGTAGCAGCTGGTGCTATAGCAAAACAATTATTAAAAAACTTGTGTAACACAGAAATACTATCTTGGGTAAAGCGTATACATGATATTGATTCTGATATTAATAAAGAGAAGATTTCTCTCGATAAAATAGATTCTAATATTATTAGATGTCCTGATAAAAAGGTATCAGCAGAAATGATTGAGAGAATTAAGGAATTAAAGCGTCAAGGAGACTCTTGTGGAGGTGTAATTGAATGTTTGGTAAGAAACGTTCCTTCTGGTCTTGGGATGCCTGTTTTTGATAAATTAGAAGCTGATTTAGCAAAGGCTTTGATGTCTTTGCCTGCCACGAAAGGCTTTGAAATAGGTTCGGGTTTTTCTGGAACTTATTTAAAAGGAAGCGAACATAATGATTCATTCATTAAGTCTGATTATATTGGTAAGTTAAGAACAACCTCTAACAATTCAGGAGGTATACAGGGCGGAATAAGTAATGGCGAAAATATTGAGATGAAGATTGCTTTTAAACCTACAGCAACCATTGGGAAAGAACAGAAAACAGTAAATGCTGAAGGAAAAGAAGTATTGATGAAAGCAAAAGGGAGACATGATCCATGTGTTCTACCAAGAGCAGTTCCTATGGTTGATGCTATGGTCGCTTTAGTTCTTGCTGATCATTTGCTTCTAAATCATGCTCAATGTGGCTTAATGAATAATTAGTAGTTTTGTTAAATAAATTATATGTATCCTTAATTTAATTATTTTTGAGCCATTCATGTATTTTTGGATCAAATTTTTTATTTTTGATACTTTTATCTCCAATTACGATTGCTTTATACCCTAAAGATTTATAAGTTTTTACATCATTGATTGATAGTCCTCCAGCAGCAATGAAATCAATTTTTTTATAGTTGAGTATATTTATCGAACTATCTTTACTTTTTATTGGATAAATTTTAATAATGTTGCAATTTAAATTTATCGCTTCCTCAAGATCTTTTAAATTTTTAATTCCTGGAATTAATAAATAATTGTTTGACTTCGCATAAATGAAAAGATCTTTATCCCAGAATTTCATCATCGAAAAATTTAATCCAATTTTTAAAGAATCTTCTATTGATTGCTTATTAACTATAGAGGCAGAGCCCAGATTAATTTTTGGATATGTGATTTTGATATATGATACAAAATCTAACCAATTTTCTTTGTTAGACCAACTTATTTCAATATTCTTTAATCCTAATTTTACTAAGTTTTCTAATTCTTCAAAAAATGAATTTCTTATAGAGTTATTTGAGTAAATATTATCATCAGGTTTTATAAGTAAAAAAAAAGATTCTTTTTTCAGTAATTCAGAAAAAGAATATTCTTTATTCTTCATTAAAAATTATATTTTAAAAATTAGATATAGTTTGCCACTTTAACTTCTGAACGATTAAGCAGGTCTTGAATATCTTCAGTATCTATTGTTTCTCTTTCTATAAGCATTTGAGCCATTTCGTCGAGTACAGTTCTATTATCTGATAATACTTTTGTAGCTCTCTTGTAGGCGACATCAACAAGCTCTGAAACTTCTACATCAATTGTTGCGGCAGTGTCTTCGGAAAAGTCTCTTGTAGAGCTCATATCTCTTCCAAGAAACATTCCACCTTGAGATTGACCTAAAGCGACTGGACCTATTTTGTCGCTCATGCCAAATTTAGTAATCATTTGTCTCGCTACATTAGCAACTTGTTGTAAATCATTTGAAGCACCCGTTGTAACTTCTTCTTCTCCGTAGACTAATTCTTCAGCTACTCTTCCACCTAATGCGACTGCCATTTGATTCTGTAGGTAAGAACGAGAATAAAGACCTGATTCCATTCTCTCTTCGCTAGGGGTAAAAAATGTTAGCCCCCCTGCTTGCCCTCGAGGAATAATTGAAACTTTTGCTACAGGATCATAATCAGGCATTAATGCACCTACAAGCGCATGACCAGCCTCATGGTAAGCAACTAATTCTTTTTTCTTATCACTTATGACTCTATCTTTCTTTTCAGGCCCAGCCATGACTCTTTCTATCGCATCACCGACTTCATCATTGCTTACTTTATCTAAATCTTTCCGTGCCGCTAGTATGGCTGCTTCATTTAGAAGATTAGCTAAATCAGCACCTGTAAATCCAGGTGTTCTTCTAGCAACTTTATCAAGATCAACATCTTTAGAAAGAGTTTTATCTTTTGCGTGTACATTTAGTATTTGCAATCTCCCTGCATAATCAGGTCTATCAACTGTTACTTGCCTATCAAATCTTCCAGGACGCATCAATGCAGAATCTAAGACATCTGGTCTGTTAGTAGCAGCAACTATTATTATTCCAGAATTACCTTCGAATCCATCCATTTCTGTAAGGAGTTGATTTAAAGTTTGTTCTCTTTCATCATTTCCTCCACCCATACCAGCTCCTCTTTGCCTACCAACAGCATCTATTTCGTCTATGAATACTATGCAAGGAGCGTTCTTTTTGGCTTGTTCGAAAAGATCTCTAACTCTGCTAGCACCAACCCCTACAAACATTTCAACAAATTCTGAACCAGATATAGAGAAAAATGGAACCCCTGCTTCCCCAGCAACTGCTTTGGCTAATAAAGTTTTTCCTGTGCCCGGAGGGCCAACGAGAAGTACTCCTTTGGGAATTTTCGCTCCGACTGCAGTAAATCTATCTGGGCTCTTAAGAAAATCTACAACTTCTGTTAATTCAAGTTTGGCACCTTCGACACCGGCTACATCAGAAAAAGTTACCTGAGTGGATGGTTCCATTTGAAGTCTAGCTTTACTCTTACCAAAACTCATAGCAGGATTGCCTCCACCTGCATTACCGCTTTGCGATCTTCTGAAGAGGAAAAATAAACCTCCAATTAAGAGAACGGGGAAAATTAAACTGCTTACAGCCTGTTGCCATGGATTGGCTAATTTTGTAGGAGTAACAGCTATATCAACGTCATTTTCGGTTAAAATTTTCAATAAATCTTTATCAGGGGCTAAATTTACCTCCGATCTGCTTCCATCATTTTCTACAACTTGGGCAGTAGCATTGTCGGGGGAAATTAAGACTCTACTGATTTCTTTATCTTGAACTGCCTCTATAAAATCACTATATCTTAAGGTCTTTGTGGCATTATCTGCACTAGGTTTATCAAAAACAGAAGTGCCAATGAAAATGATAGTAATAACAGCTAGGACGTAAAGTCCTACGTTTCTCCAACGTTTGTTCACAATAAAAAATCTTCAATAAATCTATACTACTAATAATAAAACAATATTAAGAGCTTCTAAGAACATCAACTACACTTTTAAATGCAAACCATTCTGGAATTGGTTCGCCATTCCTCAATTTCTTTCTGAATTCGGTACCACTAAGCTTCATAATTTGATAATTAGATCCCTTAGCTTCTTCCGCTGTAATATATCCTTTTTCATTGGTATAAACTAAATTTTTTGAAGGAACAGTTTGCATCATTAACTCGCCTGCACATTTATTTGCAAAATTCTGGGCGTCATAGGGACCATAAAAATCTTCACCAGTTGATGACGACTTACAACCAGCCATATCTCTCCCAATAATAAAATGGGTACAGCCATAATTCCTTCTGATTATCATATGTTGAAGAGCTTCTCTTGGTCCTGCCATATGCATTGAATAAGGTAAAAATGCCCATTTTATTCTTTCATCCGATATTTCTTCTTCCAATGCTTTATATGTCAAATATCGAACTTTACCAGGAATATCATCTTGTTGCGTTGGCCCACAAGTTGGATGTACCAAAACGACTGAATTAGAAGAGACATTGTCAGAAAGTAAGGCATTAGTAAATAATTCATAATGCGCTCTATGAATTGGATTTCGGCATTGGAATGCAACTACATCATAATTTGATGGCAGTGTAGCTCTAACTTCTTCAGGTGTTTTGCAGGGAAACTCCCTAATTGGTAGTTCTAAACCATAAACTCTTCCTCCAATATAAAATCTTCCTCTCTCATTAAAGATCATCTTGACAGCAGGATGATCTAAAGAATTGGTGCCATAACAAAGTTCAGCTTCTAATGATTTATCAGGCTCCCATTTAGAGCATACTTCTAAAACTGCTATTTTTTGTTTTTTATAGGTGAGTAAGATTGTTTCTCCAGGTTTTACTTCTTCATTATTTAAGTCAAATACAATTGGTAAGCCAAAAAGCAAACCGTGAGCATCTCTATGATTCTTAATTACCGAATTGTAGTTTTTTTCATCCATAAAACCCTCCAATGGTGAAAAAGCTCCAACCATCAAGAGTTCAACATCGCATGCATTTCTCTCGCTACATTCAAACTCATAAGTCACTTTTGAGATGAGATTATTTTTAAGACTTTTATCTTTGATAATTAAATTTTTTAGTATCCCTCCATAGGGTGGTATTAGTCCATTAGCGTCTGTTTTTGTTTTTTGTTGTAATTCCATTTTTTGAATTTAAAAGAAAAATTTAGAAAAAAAAAGGGGGTTAACCCCTTTTTTTTTCTAACTAGGGTTTATGCCTTTCTTCCATACAGCTCTCCGATTATTTTTACATCAAGTGGATCTTTTGAACCCATATCTGTATCTGAAGGTTGGATAGCTTCAAAAGTTCCAGCAAATTCATCTGTATCAGCATCTACATTATTGATTGAAAGAGTAATGACTCCAGTACCGTTTACATCAACTTTTATATTTTCTTTGGCAAGTTCCTCATCATCTCCTCCTAATGCAACTAAACCTTGAGCGTATTCAACACCAGTATTTTTAGCTCTTGCTTTAGGATCTAAGAAATCACCAGTTCTGTAATTAGGTGTAAATGTTGAACCACTTACTTCAGTGCCTGGTTCAATTGATGAGGGTAAATTAGCTGTAAGGTCTTTTGCTGAGAATGCAAATGGCACTTCTAAGCCACCAGGAGTTAAGACAGTTATAAGTTGAAAATCAATACCACCTTTTTCTGTGAAAGTTCCTGAGTCTATATCTCCATATACTTCAGTCACTGTGGTGTTATTTCTGGGACTAATAATTTTTGTAGAAACAAATTCTGCAGCTTTTCTTTTAGTCCCTGGAACTTTGACATAAACTTCAGTTGGATGCATGCATATTCCTTTAAGGCTATCTCCATTACCTAAGGATATTGATCCTACAAGAGATGAGTCTAATGCAGGACAATCATTAGCTTTTCCCGTGTTAACAACATCTGTGAATTGTGCATTTCCTCTTTCAGAAAAAGCAAATGTTTTAACAGGTACGAAAGCAAAAGTTATACAAATTGAAATAACAAAAGCCAAGAAAGAACGAATTCTCATAATTAAAGTTGCAGTAAATTTCTGTGACAAATGAATAATGGTCACCTAAATAGTTCATTACGGATATTACTAGGGAAAGGAACATAAAAGTTACCACTTTTAAATCCTCGAAACAACCCGTAGCTTTTTAGATTTTTAAAAAACTGGAAATATTGTAAGCTATCACATTATTTTTAATGATGAAGATTACAAAAAAATACAAATTAAAAAAAAGTATCTTATTTGTTATGAGGAATAATATGAGTTATTAATTTATTTGCTAAATCAATTTTTGATGTTTTTTTTATATAGTATTCCATATTTTTTGTATCGAATAACCAACCTTCATTTTGTGCAAAAAACCCAAATCCTTGGCCTGCACGATCAATTGGATTTGCGAAAAGATAATCACAACCTTTTTCAGTAATTTTTTCTTTTATTATTGTTCTTGCTTCTTCAATAGAACCTGTAAAAGCGCAAAAGCCTACAAAAACTTGGTTACATTTTTTTGATTCACTAATTGTTTTTAAGATATCTGGGACAAGCTCAAAATTTTTATCAATTAAATCACTTATTTTATTTTTAGGAATCTTAACTGAAATATCAGTATTTAGTTTGAAATCAGATACTGCTGCATTCATGAAGAAATAATCACAACTTGAAATTTGATTCTTGAGTGCACTAATCAACTCATAACTAGTCTCAATTTCATATCTTTTTATTCCATCAGTAAGGTCTTTGTCGATTTTTAGAGGCCCATGGATATATTTTACTTTTGCTCCTCTGAACCTTGCTACTTGAGAAAGAAGTAAGCCCATTGCTCCAGAACTTTTATTAGTAATATGTCTTGCCGCGTCAATTTTTTCTGAGGTACAACCTCCAGTTATTAAAATTTCCTTATCAATTAAATCTTTGCGATAAACATTTTGATTATGTGAAATTATAAATTCAATAGCTAATTGTATTAGATCATTAGGAGGCATCTTCCCGATTCCAGCCGCATCACATGCTAAGAGACCTTCGCTTGGTTCCAAAGATAAAACATTTTCGTAATTTTGTAGATTCTCATAATTTTTTTTTACAGCTTTATTAAGCCACATTTGTGTATTCATCGCTGGTGCAACAATAATTGGCTTAATATTTGCCATTAAAATGCTTGGAATCAATCCATCTGCATTTCCAGTTACCCATTTCGATAATGTTGTCGCTGTTAAAGGGGCAATGATTAAAATATCAGCCCAATTACATAGTTTTATATGTAGAGGTGTTGATTGAATATTTGACCATTGATCATCTTCTAAAATGCAAGGATTCCTACTTAATGTAGAGAGAGAAAGCGGCTTTATTAATTTTTCTGCATTTTTAGATAAAACGCACTTTATTTCATAATTTTCTTTTGCTAATTGGCTAACTAATAATGGAATTCTTACGGCTGCAATACTACCTGTTATTAATAAAAGAATCTTTATTGTAGAATTCGTATTTTTAGTTTTCATCGAAGGGTTCCTGATCAAGTAGATGGATATAATCAGATGTTAATTCAGGTCTATTGATAGCAAGGGCCCTCAGTAAGTGCCAGTCTTTTAAACCATCAAATGGTGTCGTATAATTATCCTCTTCTAACCTTGTTGCAAGCTCAAGGGTCATTTTTTCATCAAAAGAATTTACTAGTTTTTCACTTATTTTATTTTCAGAAATAAATTTCATATTTATTAGGCGTTTACATTAATAATAAAGCCTCAAGTAATTATTTAAAATTTATGGAAGTATTAAGTACATATTTTCAAGAATAAGAAAATTTTTTTAAAAGGCGTTATTTCTATAAATAGTTATTGAGCAATTTATCTTCATTTTCAATCATAAATATGCAAACTCTCCTTATCAAAAATATTTTTTCTTAAAATATATACAAAAGACTTAAATCATGTCACAGAACAAGAAAGAACAGGTCATTAGCCATATACGTTTTTTAAGACAAGAACTAAGAGAAATGCATTTAGGCATAAAAGACGATGGTCTTTTCCCTGAGCCAGGCGAACTAAGAGGAATTATGGCTCAATTAGAGGCTTTACTTGAATTAGTAGAGGGAAACACTAGAATTCAAACAAATTCTGAAGCAGCCTAGTTGAAATCAAAATGGTTTTTAGACCTCAAAAGACAAAGTTTCAACTAAAGATTGTAGAAAATATTCAAACAATAAGTATTTGGGCTAATAATCCATGGAGAAGATATTCGGTATCTTTGATTGTTCTTTTAATTGGTTACTTTTTAGGAAGTTCTCTAGGTATGGTTAGTGCTGTTGTGGAACTTATGGATCCGGTATCTGCTTTATTATCGGTCGTTTTTATAGAAACTTTAATAGCTTTTAGGAGGAATTTACGATTTGATAAGACAAAAAAATTTTTAGTACTTTTATTAGATTCTTTAAGATTGGGATTATTTTATGGATTCTTTACTGAGAGTCTTAAGCTTCTTTAATTTATTTATTGTGTTTCTGTAATAAATAAAGTAAGGCCATTCTTATTGGGATGCCATTTGCAACTTGATTATTGATAAGACAATTAGGGTATTCCTCTACTACTTTGCTACTTATTTCAATGCCTCTGTTAATGGGTCCAGGATGAAGAATTGGAACTTCTTTACTATTCAGAGATAATTTCTCTGGTGTTAATCCATAATCTAAACTATATGAATCAATGCTATTTAGTAAATTCTCCATCATTCTCTCTTTCTGGAGTCTTAAAACAATAATTGCATCTGCAATTTTTATGGATTCTTTCAATGATCTAGAAATTGTTATAGAACCTCTTGATTTAACAGGATCTTTTATTTGATTTGGCGTAGGGGTTTTTAAAAAATTGATGAATGCATCAGGTATTAATGTTTTTGGACCACACAAAATTATGTCTGCACCGAATGCACTCAAAGCCCAAAGATTTGACCTTGCAACCCTGGAATGATTAACATCTCCAATTATTAAAATTTTCTTAGAATTTAAGACCTCTGGATTTAAGGATTTTTTCGAAAAAAATTTAATTAAGGTATAGATGTCAAGTAATCCTTGACTAGGATGACTATGTAATCCATCTCCCGCATTAAGAACCGAAGTTTTGGAATTTATTTCATCAAGTTTTTTAGCAATCTCAAAAGTTATGTAACTCGATGAATGTCTAATAACTAATGTATCTGCACCCATCGCAGAATAAGTTATGGCTGTATCAATGATTGTTTCGCCTTTTGTTAAGGAACTAGAAGATGGAGAAAAAGTTTGTACATCCGCAGATAGCCTTTTTGCTGCAAGTTCAAAGCTATTTTTAGTTCTTGTACTAGCTTCAAAAAACAAAGAAGTTACCAAAGTCCCTTGTAAGGCTGGTATCTTTTTCGTCCCTGCATTCTTTAATGCATCAAATCTATTTGCCAATTCAAAAACTGATTCGTAATCTTGAATTGAAAAATTAGCTAACGTGTGGATATGTTTATGAGGCCAAGTTTGCATTACGCTTACAAAGATAAATGATTATTTGAATTTAGGTGTATTGTCACCTTTTAACCTTTTACTTACACTCCTACTATTTTTGAGATACCAACGCCATTTTATATTTTTTGCCTTGGATATGCCAATTCGAGTAGTTTGAATGAGATCTTTTTGTTCTAGAATTGTCTCTCTTTGAGAAATCCATAAATAATTATTATTAAAAACTTCAAGTGCGTTAAATGATAAGTCTATACCAAATATTTTAGTAACTAGACCAGGGCCAGAAGCTAATCTCTCATCTTTTTTAGGTATAAAAACCGCCCTAATTAATACACCACTTGCAAAATTTTCTTTATCAGTAACTATATTTAGACAATGATGAATGCCATAAGATTTGTAAATATAAAATGTTCCAGGTTTACCAAATAATAATTTATTTGATTCAGTTTTTTTGCGGTAGCCATGACAGGCCTCCTCTTCCTGAGAATAAGCTTCAGTTTCAACAATAATTCCTTTAACTTGATCTTTTTTACTATTATTTTTTATGAGGAAACAACCTATTAAATCTGGGGCAACAAGTTTAGAGTGCCGATAAAAAAAATTTTTTGGAAATAAATGATCTTCTATTTTTCAGAATTTATCTAATATTATTTTTAGCTGAGAAAGATAATTGAGGCTATTATTTGAAATTTATTTTCAAAAAGGTGTGATAATTGGTTTTAATAATTATTTGAAATTCAAAGTGTGTATGAATAAATATGCTCTAAAATAAGTATTATTAAAAAAATGAGATTATTACAATTATGACAAAAATAACTAGAGAGGAAGTAAAAAAAGTTGCCAACTTAGCTAGATTGGAACTGAACGAGGATGAAATTAACAATCATGCAAAACAATTAGAAAAAATTCTTGAATATATTAAACAACTTGAAAAAATTAATACAAATGATGTGCTGTGTACTACCAGAGCGATAGAGGTTATTAATGTTTTTAGAAAAGACGAGAAGAAAAAAAATGATTGCACTAATGAGCTTTTAGAATTGGGCCCATCTAAAGAAGATAAGTACTTTAAGGTACCAAAAATTATAAATGATTGAGTTAGTTGCTTCCTATAAATGTTTTATTGACTATCTTTAATAAAACTTTTTTAATTTTATAACTTGGATATAAATTTATGATTTTTCTTATTTTCCCCCTTCTTTTGCTATGACTCCTTACACCTATTAATAAGTCATAAATAAAGTTATAAATGTCTTCTTTGCTTTCAAATATCCCAACTCTTTGAGGGGATCCTTTTAAATCTAATAATGGCTTAGTTTTTTCATAGGCTAATTTGTATTCAAACCAGGGAATCGAAGGCCAAAGGTGATGTATGAGATGATAATTTTGACCCATTATTAGTAAATTCATAAATTTACTTGGATAAACTCTAGAGTTTATCCACTTGTTTCTTGATCGAAAAGGTCTATGCGGTAGATAATCAAAAAATATTCCTAAAGTAACCCCCACCATTAATGCTGGTCCGAACCATAGATTATATATAAGGTTCATAAAGTCAAATTTTATCCCTGCCAAAATTATTGTTATGAAGATCGATCTTTCAATTCCCCATTGTAACAATTCATATTTACGCCAAAGTTTTCTTTGAAAGAAAAATACTTCATGATAAAAAAATCTTGGAGCAATTAGCCAAATAGGGCCAAAAGTACTGACAATATGATCTGGATCATTTTTTGGATGATTTACGTGAATATGATGTTGTAAATGTACTCTTGTAAAAACTGGGAAACTAAATCCCAAAAGAATTGCTGAGCCATGACCCATTGCTTGATTGATCCAAGGAATAGGGTGAGCAGCCTTGTGACATGCATCATGAATAACAGTGCCCTCAATATGCAAAGCTAAAAAAGCAGTTGCCACAAGTAAAGGTAGAGGCCAAACACCTCTATACCATTGCCATATGCTAAGAAAGGCTAGAAAATAACCGCCAAAAAAAAGGCCTAATGTTGGATTCCAAAAACTTGGAGGATCAACATAATTTTTAATTTCCTTTTGCCAACTAAATGAACTTGAAGTATTGGAAATTTTTACTCTATTTTTATTAGTTAGATTTGAAATCGTTTCTTTTATTCTTTGATTAATATAACTAATATTTTCAGATGATTGCAGGCTCAAATAAAAAAATATTTTATAACTAGATATTTAATTTAATTTTTATGTGTCAAATTAATCATCATTAGTTAAAAAAATTTTTAAATTTAACTCCTTTCAATTATTATTTTATTTGAGCGGTCGTGGCGGAATTGGTAGACGCGCGAGTTTTAGGTACTCGTATCTTCGGGTGTGGGAGTTCAAGTCTCCCCGACCGCATTTAAGGGAATTCTGATACAAAGTTTGTTTATTTATTTCAACTTCCTATAATTTAAAATAAGTAATTTTTTAATAGTTTGATAATATATGTTGGATCTTTCTATATTGTAATTGGATCTATATTTTTATTTATTCCGTTAATTTATCTTGAGCTAGGAAGACCAAAAGACTTAATAAAAGCTTTTTTGAATTTATTAATAGGTTTCATATTAATAATTAAAAATAAAACCATAGGAGAATCATTTTTTTTAATTTTCTTATTATTAACAATACTTGTTGCTTTATATATAGTAGAGCTTTTTTTATCTAGATGGAATCAATTGACAGATAAAGAAAAAAATAAATTGACTACCTTTTTGGAATTCAAAAATAATCTTTCGAAAACATTTGAGGCTATTAATCTTGGATTTAGTAATTTTACAAAGCTTTTTAATTTTTTTAATTTAAATGGCAATAATCAAAAAATAACCTCCAAAAAGTGGGTAAGAAATGATAAAAATGATAATATAAAAGCTTGAAGCCAAGTCAATTAGTTATTGAAAACATGCCAAAAAAACAACAAGTCAATTAAGAAAGAATATAATAAATTAGATTTATCTAAACAATTCTATTGATCACAAATATTTCCTATATCCTCGTATGAAATCTCCAAATAACAAAGAACACAAATCAGACTTTTCTTACAAGGAGACTTTAAATTTACTTAAAACTGATTTCTCAATGCGTGCTAACTCAGTTGTAAGAGAACCTGAGATTCAAAAATTTTGGACTGATAATAATATTGATTTCGAATTGGGTTCAAAAAATTCAGGAAAAGCATTTACTCTTCATGATGGGCCACCTTATGCCAATGGAGCGCTTCATATGGGTCATGCTCTTAATAAAGTTTTAAAAGACATAATAAATAAGTACAAAACCTTGAAAGGATTCAGGGTACATTATGTTCCTGGTTGGGACTGCCATGGATTACCTATCGAATTAAAAGTACTTCAGAATTTAAAATCTGATGAAAGAAAGAATCTTGATACTCTAAAACTAAGAAAAAAAGCAGCAGATTATGCATTCTTACAAATAAACAATCAAATGGAGGGTTTTAAAAGATGGGGCATATGGGGAGATTGGGATAACCCTTACTTAACACTAAAGAAAAGTTATGAATCTGCTCAGATTGGAGTCTTTGGTAAAATGTTTTTAAATGGATACATATATAGAGGTCTTAAACCAGTACATTGGAGTCCGAGTTCGAGGACTGCACTAGCAGAAGCAGAATTAGAATATCCTGAAGAACATTATTCAAAAAGTATTTATGTTTCCTTAAAGATAACTAAATTATCTGAAGAAATTCTATTGAAATTCTGTCAAGAAAATCTCAATATCAAAAAAGATCTTTTTCTGAGTAATTCTTTCATAACTATTTGGACCACAACACCTTGGACAATACCTGCTAATGAAGCAGTTGCAGTAAATCCAAAAATTGACTATGTTTTTGCTATTGATGAGGAAAAACGAATATACCTTTTTGCAAAAGAATTATCTTCTGAAATTAGTAATAAATTTAATAAAGATTTAAAGACTCTTTTAGAGGTTCAAGGGGCTGCCTTGGAAAATATTGAATACGAACATCCTACTAAGAATAAAAACTGCAGAATTATTATTGGGGGAAATTACATTACTACAGAATCAGGTACTGGAATTGTTCATACTGCACCAGGTCATGGGGTAGATGATTTCAATGTGGGGCAAAAATATGATCTACCTTTAACATGTGTTGTTGATGAGAGAGGGAATTTAAATGAACATTCAGGACAATTTAAAGGTTCAAATGTCCTAAAAGACGCAAATGATTTGATTATTGAATATTTAAAGGAAAAAAATTTGCTTTTATTACAACAAAACTATAAACATAGATATCCTTACGATTGGAGAACTAAAAAACCAACTATTTTTAGGGCAACAGAACAATGGTTCGCTTCTGTAAATGGATTCAGATCATCTGCATTAAAGGCAATCGAAGATGTTGAATGGATGCCAGCAACTGGAAAGAAAAGAATCTATTCTATGGTGGTTGGTAGAGGAGATTGGTGTATTTCCAGGCAAAGGTCTTGGGGGGTCCCAATTCCAGTTTTTTATAAAAAAAATGGTAATGACATACTCCTCAACAGTGAGATAATTAATCATATTCAGAAACTTTTTAGTCAACACGGAGCTGATATTTGGTGGGATTGGGATGTGAAAAAGCTGTTGCCAGAGAATTACGTAAAAGAATCTGATCAATGGCAAAAAGGAACAGATACAATGGATGTCTGGTTCGATTCAGGATCTAGTTGGGCAGCAGTGTGTGAACAAAGAGGTGAATTAAAATATCCAGCAGATCTTTATTTAGAGGGCTCAGATCAACATCGAGGTTGGTTCCAATCTTCTTTGCTCACATCTGTTGCAGTTAATAATAAACCTCCATATAAGAAAGTTTTAACTCATGGATTTGCACTTGATGAAAATGGAAGAAAAATGAGTAAATCTTTAGGTAACGTTATTGATCCAAATATAATTATTAATGGAGGAAATAATAAAAAAACTGAGCCTGCTTACGGCGCTGACGTTCTAAGACTATGGGTAAGTTCTGTAGATTATTCAGTAGATGTTCCAATTGGTTCAAATATACTTAAGCAACTATCTGACGTTTACAGAAAAGTTCGAAATACTGCAAGATATCTTCTAGGAAATATACATGATTATGATCCTAATATAATTAATTTTGAGATTGATCAATTGCCGCTTTTAGATCAATGGATGTTAGGCAGATTAGTTGAGGTTACAGATCAAATATCAAATGCTTATGAAAATTATGAATTTTCAAAGTTTTTTCAAATTTTACAAAGTTTTTGCGTAGTAGATCTATCAAATTTCTATTTGGATATTGCAAAAGATAGGTTATATGTAAGTTCTAAATCACAATTTAGGAGAAGATCATGTCAGTTTGTCATGTCTAAAGTTGTTGAAAATTTAGCTGTCCTTATCTCTCCAGTACTTTGTCATATGGCTGAAGATATTTGGCAGAATATTCCATATTCAACAAAAGAAAAGTCAGTATTTCAAAGAGGATGGCCAGAATTTTCGCAGTCATGGAAAAATGAAAGTCTTAATGAGCACATTGCAAATTTAAGAAATTTGAGAGTTGAAATTAACAAAGCTATAGAAGGATGTCGAAACAAACAAATCATTGGAGCAGCTTTAGAAACGGAAGTTAATTATTTACCTGAAGATAAAATTATAAAAGATTCACTTAGTTGGCTTATAAAGTTTGGTAACGCAGATGTAGATGTATTTAGGGATTGGCTTATAGTTTCAAAATTTCAAGTGGTATCGGATTTGGTTGAGAATTCTCTAATAACTGATAACAATGAACTTGGTAAAATTCAAATTCTTAAAGCTTATGGTCAAAAATGTGATAGATGTTGGCATTATCAAAAAGAAACTTTTAGTGGAATCCAAAATACAAAATTATGTAAAAGATGTTCAAATATTATTAATCTTAAATTGATTTAAATCCAGTTTTTTTGATTTAAAAAGAAAACTGAATTTTTATTTTCTCTTATTAAGTTATCTTTGGTTTCTGGAAAGGGTGCCTTGTAAAGTCTATAGTTTGTAATTCTATAATTAAATTCTATTACTTTTTTTTCTAAATCTATTTCAATTGGATGGGTGGTAGAGCTACTGAAACCTTTGAAAATAATTATTTCTAATTGTTCTTTGCGATCTTCTTTTAATATATATCCTTCTACTTTAAGAATCCTATTCGGCATCATGGAACTTATTTTTTCTAGACTATTTATTAAATTAATTTCTACCATTTTCGGAAAAGCAAGAGTTTCTTCCACTTTTAGGTAATTTAATGATTGACCATTGAATCAAGCCTAAAGTATATATTAATAATGAAAATAATCCTAAAAATTTGGCTATCGGCTGAGTAAAGTTAGCTCCGAAGAAAAAATTAAAAAAACTTTTGATAATAATATAGAAATTTGAAGAAGGCTGAAGCCATACTTCACATGCAGCTGAATTAAGAAAAGAAAAGCAACTATATTTTAGTAAACTTTGAGTTAAAAAATGTAGAGATAAAAACGTTATAGACCATCTCCATACTTTTGTCGTTGTAGCAAGTGAGTAAGAAAAATCATATTCTTTTAATTCATCATTAATATCGTTCCAAAACCAAACTGAAATAGTCATTAATAACGTTGAAATATTTGTTATTACTAGTGCATAATTATACTTTCCTATTAAAAGTAAAAGGCTTATAAAAAATAAAAGGGATATTTTCCAATAAATTGAAAGAAGTTTATTTACAGCTTTATTTCTTTTTATAATTGACCAAAAAAATAATGTAACTGGAATACCAATAAGGAAAATTATTGAAAGTTGAAAAGATAGCCAAATAGAAAGTTGATTAAAAACGTTCAAAACTTTTTCTTTTTATGTACATAATAATTAAACATCAAACTGTCACTTTTTAACTTACTATTGTCATAGTTATGAATATTATGCATCTTTATATTGTTGACCAGAAATAAACTAATATTTGTATGAGACAGCATGTTAATCCGCTTAATAGAAATTTCAAGGTAATTGAGAAGATCCCCCCCTTGATTGAAATGTTTGGTGATTCTAAATTGAATCTTCATTTGGATATAGGTTGTGCTGCTGGGCAGTTTCTATTCGATTTAGCTTTAGTTAATAACAGTTGGAATTATTTAGGAATTGAAATCCGTGAGAGATTAGTTAAAACTGCTAAATTAAAAGTACAGGAAGGAGAAATCAAAAATTTATATTTTATTTTCGGGAATGCTAATAACATTTTGAATGATATCCAGTGTAAATTTATTATCGAAAATGTAAAAAGTATTTCTTTTAATTTTCCGGATCCGTGGTTTAAAAAAAAACATTATAAAAGGCGTGTAATTCAGCCAGAGTTCATTAATATAATCTCAAATTCATTGCAAAAAGGATCACTAATTTTAATTAAAACTGATGTAAAGGATTTATTTGATTATATGGATGGCACCATATCAAGTAATTTAAATTTTAAAACAATAGATAAAAAGGATTTTAATTATTCCGGAAGTTTTAACCCAAATAAAGTTAAAACTAATAGGGAAAAGTATGTGATGGATAATAAACTTGAAATTTTTGAGAGGATTTATATAAAAAACTGATTAATAATTAATGCATTATTTTATTAATTTCTAAAGAAAGTTTCTTTGTTATTTCGTTTGATAAGGAATCAACTTTCTTCTGATTTTGGGCCTCTACAAGAATTCTCATTAAGGGCTCTGTGCCGCTAGGCCTTATATAAATTCTACAATTGTCTGAATAAATTGTTTGAAAATTTTTTATAGTTTGATCAATTAAAATTTTGGTTTTTGAATTTATTTTATTAATATTAAAGTCTAAATTGAGGTTTGTTAGCCTTTGGGGAAAGGGTTCGAAACTGCTTTTAAGCCAATCATTTAAAGTAATATTTTTCTTCTTGCAGTATTTAGAAATTTGAAGTGCAGTCAATATCCCATCTCCAGAAAAGTTATTAACTTTTGATAGTATGTGACCTGACTGCTCGCCTCCTAAAGCAGCTTGTTTTTTCTTAATTGCGTCATGAACATATTTATCTCCTACATCAGTTCTAAATAAAATTCCGCCAATTTTGTTCCAAGCTCTTTCAAAACCTAAATTCGCCATTTGAGTTGATATTAGTAAATTATTTGTGAGAATTTTTTGTTCCATAAGTTCTCTACCCCATAGAAAAAGAATATGATCTCCATCCAATACATTACCTTTAGAATCTACTCCAATTACTCTATCGGCATCTCCATCGAAGCTAAAGCCCATATCTGCAGGACTTTCTCTTAAGGCTTTTTTTAATGGTTCAAGGTTAGTAGAACCACAATTCTTATTAATTTTTAAACCATTTTTCGAGTTATTGATCACTCTTACATCAGCACCAAGATTCTGAAAAATTTCTTTTGCGCAGGTTGTCGCGGATCCATAACATGTGTCTAATACAATTTTCATACCGCTTAAGTTTTCTCCGCCCATTGTTTGGATTAGGCTTTTCATATAAATTTTCATAAGTTCTTTATTTGTTGTTAAGTTGATTTCTTTTGAAGTCATAGATATTTTTTGATCTGACTCTTCAATAAATTTTTGAATTGTATTTTCAAAATTCTTGGTAATTTTTCGACCATTATGATCAAATATTTTTATGCCATTATATTCTGGGGGATTATGACTTGCAGATATCATTATTCCACTACTCAGTTTCCTTTCTTTGATTAAATAAGGGATAGCTGGGGTAGGGCAGATTCCAAGGTTTATAAATTTTTTACCACTTTTGTTTATACCTTTTGTTATTGCCTGAAGTAGAACATCTCCACTAATCCTTGTGTCTCTACCAATTAAAATTGGGTTATTATTTTCTAAATTTGAACCTAGCGCATATCCAACTTTGTAGGCTAGAGAATAAGTTATTTCTTCATTAAATGTTCCTCTTATTCCATCAGTTCCAAAGATTGATTGCATAATTAGATTTCAGGAATATGAGATATTTTGATTAATATTTAATAATTATATTATCAGTTGATTAAAAGGTTATGGATTTAAATTCTCTATATTTGTTTAACTTATTTAAAATGATGACAGATAGTACGTATTTATAATGCAATCTGAGAGTAGAGAGCCACTTTTAAAAAAAAATTTAAAAGCAATACTTGTTTTGCTTATTGCTGTTGTTATTATTTCTTTGGTTTTGATTAGAAATCTCTTTTTTCAATCAACTTACCTACTTAAGAGTTTTGGAGAATTATCTGTTGACCCTGAAATAGCTTTTAAAAATAATAAGCCTACTTTCCTTGAATTTTATGCTGAGTGGTGCGAAGTTTGCAAAGAAATGGCTCCAAAAGTATCTGCTTTAAAAAATGAATACGAAAAAGATATTAATTTTGTTTTTTTAAATGTTGATAACCAAAAATGGGATAATTATATTAGACAATTTCAGGTAAATGGAATACCTCAAGTTAATCTTTTTGATAAAAAAGGTAATTTAACGTCTACTTTTATTGGTAAACAAGAAGAATTAAAAATAAGAAAATCAATTGATCAATTAGATAAAGTAGCAAAATCTCATGAAGAAATTCTTAATGCTGAATTTTCAGTATTAAAAGAAAATAAAAATCATAAGGTTAATCCTCGGACCCATTGATAATTTTTACCAATTTAGAGATTTTGATACAATTGGAAAACTTTGTTTAAAAATAGACTTACAATTTTCGGCTATATTCATGTGTTCTTTTTGAGTGCCATGAGCTGACCTTAAATTTATATAATGTATCCAAGATCTGCATGATCCAGACATGTATATTCTTGTTGGAGTTGCTAGTGGTAAAACAAATCTCGCACATTCTTTAGCTATTCCTTCAGAAAGTAAATCTTCATATAATTCTGAAGCTGCTTTAAAATGTGCAGCAATTTTTGTATTAAATCTTTTTTTTAATTCATTAGGGAGATCAGGTATTGAATTTTGCCTATTTTTAAAATCTTGTCTTCTTAACTCTGGCAAAGGAATATTCCCTAATTGAGAACTATCTGCATATCTCTGCGAAAATTCCTGGAAAGTAAATGATCTATGTCTTAAAATTTGAGCTGCAATTCCTCTATTGGTTTCTATTTGAAGGGTCATAAATGACTGTTCAAAGACACTCCAATGTTCATTCTTAATGCAATAACTCAATAATTTTGAATAATCTTCATTTTTCTGGTTGCTTGGATTACTAACTCTTGCAATATAAGCCATTGTTTTTTCTGCATCAGGAGTTAGCGAAATAAGTTCAACTTTGCTCATTTTAAATCTTTGCTAGAGTTACCTTTTCCGGTTGATTTTGATATTTACCTTTTCTATCTTCATATGTTGTAGAACAAGGATCACCTTCAAAAAATAGTAGTTGACAAATACCCTCGTTAGCGTAAATTCTGCAATCTGCACCTGAACTATTACTAAACTCCAAAGTTAGGTGCCCTTCCCATCCTGCTTCTGCTGGTGTTGTATTAACTATTATTCCTAATCTCGCGTAAGTACTTTTCCCTATGCAAATTACAGTTATATTTTCTGGCACCCTCATCTTCTCTAAGGCCACCCCTAAACCATAAGAGTGAGCAGGAAGAATAAAAAAGTCTCCATCATCATCATGGTGAAGAACAGTTTTCTCTAAATTATCTGGATTAAATTTTTTGGGATTCATCACAGTCCCGGGTATATGTCTAAAAATTAGGAATTCTTTTGATGAAAGTCTTAAATCATAGCCATAAGAGGAACATCCGTAACTCAAAACCGGCTTTTGTTTACTATCAGGTTCAAGATGCCTTACCAAATTAGATTGGAAGGGATTTATCATCCCTTCGGAAGCTTGTTGATTTATCCAGAGATCATTTTTAAGCATTGTTTTATGAGCGAAGTTCGGTAATTTGGTTGGCCATTAATAATAAATCTTTAGGAATATCTGTACCAGTAAGAATTACATCTCCTGATATAAATCGGTTTTCAAGTGTTGAAATCAAATCATCCTTATCAATAATTTTCATCTTAATTGCGAGAAAAATTTCATCAAGTATGATTTGATCATTTTCACCAGAAAGTAATTCATTTTTGCAAAAATTCCATAATTCACCAATAGATTCATGAATAGATTTTTTTAAATTTTTATTATTTTCAATTTCTTTAGAAGGATATTGATCAAAGGAATGTGATGATCTTACCCAAGTCAATTTACCACAAAGCTTTACTGAATTAGCTAACCCTTGTTTAACACCTCCCTTCATAAATTGCACTAACAGAACCTTCCTACCTAAAGCAGCATTTCTTAGAGAATCTCTTATGATAGAAGAATAACTTCCTCTATAGGAAGATTGATAAATTTGGATTTGTCCGTTTTGTGTAAATCTTTTAAGATTTAATTTATTAGATGAACTTATTTTTATAACATCGGGGTTACTTTTATAATAATTATTAGATGAACTAACTACCATTATTTTAGATTTCTTTAACTACATGCAGTATAATTTGAATTTATTTACACTGCATATAGTGTAATTTTACTTAAAAAAACTTTGAGAAAGTTTAAACGAGCTGAAAAACATTTATAGAGAAACTAATAAGAATTGAAAATTGTTACTGTTGATACAAGAAATTTTAATGTGCCTTCTTAAATTTTTTAATAGTCAAGATATTTATGATACCTTCTTCTCGAGGATTCAGCCGCTTTAGTTCTCAACAAACCGGACAAAGTAAAATTAACTCTGTTGGAGAACGTTTTCCAATCAATAGAACTTTAATGGAAGTAATTAAAGGTCTTGAGGGCGCAAGTACAGAGATGGTTGAAAGATCCAAAACAATATTTTTCCCTGGGGATCCTGCTGAAAGGGTTTACCTGATAAGAAGAGGAGCAGTAAGGTTGTCAAGAGTTTATGAGTCCGGTGAAGAGATAACAGTTGCTCTATTAAGAGAAAATAGTCTTTTTGGTGTTTTATCTCTTCTAACAGGCCACAGATCTGATCGTTTTTATCATGCTATAGCATTCACAAGAGTTGAAATGATAACAGCACCTGCTAATTCTGTTTTAAGAGCAATAGAAGAAGATGCATCGGTGGGACTTTTATTGTTGCAAGGTCTTTCAAGTAGGATCCTACAAACAGAAACAATGATAGAAACGCTCACTCATAGAGATATGTCTTCTCGTTTAGTAAGCTTTTTAATGGTTCTATGCAGAGACTTTGGAGTTGCAAGTGAAAAGGGTATTACGATAGATTTAAGACTTTCTCATCAAGCTATTGCTGAAGCTATTGGTTCAACAAGAGTAACGATTACAAGATTATTGGGGGATTTAAAGGATTCGGGTCTCCTCAATATTGAAAGAAAAAAGATTACAGTATTTGACCCAATAGCTCTTGCAAAAAGATTTAATTGATTCATCATTAACTATGATGTATTGAATACATTAAATAGTGTGGCCTGGATTTTAATTGTTTTTTTAATATTACTCGGAGGATTAATTGCGCCATTTGGGGATCTGCTAGGTACAAAAATAGGTAAAGCAAGATTTAGTATTTTAAAACTTAGACCAAAGAAAACAGCAGCTATAGTAACAATAATAACTGGAGGGTTTATTAGTGCAATATCCATAGGATTATTGATCTTAGTTAGTGAAGAATTCAGGCAAAGACTTTTTGTTGACATTCCTTTTTTACAGAAAACTTTGGACGAGAGTAAAAAGGCCCTTATTCCTTTGCAGGAAGAAATGGATAAGCTTGAAGATAAGATTATTGTTAAAGAAAAAGAATTAAATAAACTCAAGAATGATGTTAATGAATTTAGAAGAGGAAATGTAGTTATTAAAAGAGACCAAACTTTATTTATTGCACAAGTAACTTCTAGTCCAAATATAAAATTAGAGCTAGGAAAGATTTACAATAGTGCTGATAGGTATGTTCAGAAAATTGTAATACCTAATAAAAAAGAAATAAAAAATATACTTTTGTGGAGACCTAGTGATATTTCTTATATTGAAGAAGTTACCTCAAAAGAGGGGGATTGGATTATATCGATTAAATCAGCAACTAATGTTTTGAAAGGAGATAATTTTGTTATTGTATACCCGGAATTGCTTCAAAATAAAATAATTGTAAGAAAACGAGAAGTTATTACAAGCGAAATTCTTGAAAAAAAAGATCTTGATTATAAAAATATAAATTCAAAAATTAAAACCCTGTTGAGAAAAACTAGAGACAAAATTAAGTTAAGAGGATCAATTGTTAACGAAATAAATACAAGGGGGGACTTTATTAAAAAAATTAGAGATTCTCTAGAGATAAATCAAACTAATAAATATCTTTTAGAGGTTGTGTCTTTAAGAAATAGTAAAACTGCAGACCCAATTATAGTTGAATTGAATATTACTAAAATTTAGTTTTGTATGTCTAAATTAATATCTATCGATCCTGGTAAATTCAAATGTGGTTTGGTTTTAGCTGAAATAAGTGAAAAAAAAGTTCATAAAGCCATCATTCTTAAGAGTGAATTACTTGAGGATTATGTAAGGAATTTAAATATCTATGAAGATATATCAAAAATTATTATTGGTAACGGAACAACCAGTAATGAGATAAGAAGTAAACTGGATTTTTTTACAAAAGAAATAATAACTTTTGAAGAAAAAAATACTACTTATAGAGCAAAAGAAAGATATTTTCAACTTTTTCCAATTAGCGGATTGAAGTTTTTAATTCCTAGGGAAGTTTTTATTCTTAATAAAAACCTTGATGCGATATCAGCTCTGATAATTTTAGAGGATTATTGCAAAATAAAGTTTACTTTGAATCAAAATTTAGATTTTAAAACTTGGCTGAAATAGTGAAATTATATTCATTACCTGCTTCTAGTTGATAATCTTTTTTCAATAAAAATCTTAACAAAGCATCTTCAATTAAAGCTCTTCCCAAAGGAGGATGCACAAATAATAAACCCTTATTAAAAGACCAAGTAAAAGTCCATTTAAATTGACTAGCTTTCACAACGCCCTTAATTTGCTTTTTTGAGAAGCAATATTCTTTTACACTTACATTTGCTATAGTTTCTGGTTTTGAACGCATTTGTTAAATTTTATCTTTATCAAAAGAATTTAATTCACTCATTATATATTCTTCTTTTTTAATATTTAGTTGTTCGAGAGATTCTATTACCCTCTTATTTACTTTATCTAAAATTGATTTTTCTTCTGAGGAAATATTGCCTAATACATGAGAAATAGTATTAAAATCCTTTGTTCCCTCTATTGATGGAGGTGACCCAATACCAATTCTTATTCTATTAAAGTTGTCAGTTTTTAATTTTTCAATGATGCTTTTAAGCCCATTATGTCCACCTGAGCCACCCTTTTTTCTGAATCTTATTTTCCCGAGGGGAAGATCTTTATCATCTACTATTATAAAAATCTTATCTAAGCTGATTTTGTACCAATCTACTATTGCTAGGACAGCATCACCACTATTATTCATATAAGTAGTCGGTAAAAATAACCTGTAAGTAGAATCATTTAATTTGAATTCAGCGAAGGAACTTTTAAGTTTATTTTTTAATAAAAAATTTGAATTGTATTTTTTTGAGAGATTTTCGAGCATTAGAAAACCTATATTATGCCTATTTTTTGAATATTTTTTGCCAGGATTTCCTAATCCAACTAAGTATATTTCATTCATAATTTATTTCTAAATCTCTTTTCATTGAAAATTATTGATATTAAAAAAGACTAGAACTATGTAAATTAAACAAAATTCACAAAAAGTTTGTCCCTAATATTTTAGATGAATTATTTAACTTTTAAAGAGTTTCAGAAATTTAGTTTCCGTTCCAATCTACCGAGAAACCTTGTAGTAGTAGGGATTGGTTATAAATTTGTAGAAGAATAACTAAAAAAACTAGAAGTAGTAGACCTATGATTGTCATTACAGGAACTGCTCCCCAGCCAGGTACAACTTTTCCTTGACCTGAATTGCCAATTGCTTTTAAAAGACTTCCTAATGCTGTTTTTTGACCCATGTTGAATTCACTAAATCGAATATTATTTCGCTATTGTATAAGAGCTTATACATAATTTGTTTACAAACTTAGCAAAATTGATGCAAACTTTATCATCTGCTCCAGATCCAGCAGTTTCCATAGCAGTAACAATTCTGGCAATACTTCTAGCTTTAACAGGTTTTGGTCTTTGGACTGCATTTGGACCTAAAGCGGCAAAGCTTACAGACCCTTGGGACGATCATGATGATTAATTTACCTAAAGTATTTCAAAATTTTCCAAAAATACAAAAAGTAAACCTTTTATCATAAATTAAATATATTCTTTATAGGATATAGTTCAGTCAGTACCCGTACTTCCATGCTTGCATTAAAAATTTCTGTTTACACTATTGTTTTTTTCTTTGTCGGAATATTTCTCTTCGGCTTTTTGGCTAGTGACCCTACAAGAACGCCTAACAGAAAAGATTTAGAAAGTCCTCAGGATTAAATATGCTTTTTGGTAATATATATTGAGTATTTCTGAACTTAGAAAATTTATATTTACAAATCTCTTTTTATTTAATTTAATCAATTTTTCATACCCTGTTTTATCATCTTCTTCAAATAAGGATTATCTAGAAGTAGAAAATTTAAGCAAAATTTATATTGCAAATTTTTCATCTCAAGAAAAATCAACTTCTGATAAAACAATTGATGATGGTTTCGAATCTACAAAAAAAATTGTATCTGACGGAAATTTGAATCAAAAATTTCAGCTAGAAATACAATCTGAAAAACAATATCAGCAGGACTCTGTTTTATATGCTGAGGGCAATGTAATAGCTAATTTCAAAGGAAATACTTTAAAGGCTGATGTTCTTGTTTATGATAAGTCTAAAGGGATAGTAGAAGCAGAGGGGGATGTCATATTGATTCTTGGAGATCAAATATTTAGTGCAGAGAAAATTAATTTTGATTTTAAAAATAAACAAGGCTCTTTCATTAAAGTAAAAGGACTAATAAAAACCAAAAATCTTTTAGAAAATTTGGATTTTACTTCTTATGATTCTGATAGATTTTCATCAGTTGTCCAAAAAATAAAAAAGGTTAGTGTCCTACATACCCCAAAAGGTGTCAATAATTGGATTTTCTATACGGATGAATTAAAAGTAAAAAATGATCAATGGTTAGCTAAAAAAGCAATTTTTACTAATGATTTGCTTGATTCAGATCAAATTAATTTTGTAATTAATAATCTAAAAATTATTCCAAATAAAGATAGCTTAGAAATTAAATCATCGATAAATTTTTTAGTTTTAGAAGATAAGTTTTCGATTCCATTTTGGTTTGGAAATAGAACGATAAGAGATTCCGAAGAGGGGTATTTATTTGGCCTCAAACCAAAATGGTACTTGGGTTTCGATAATTTAGATAAGGATGGTTATTTTATAGGCAGAAGATTAGATCCGATAAAAGTAACTGAAGATTTTAAACTCAATCTAGAACCTCAATTTTTGATCGAAAGATCAATGCAAGGTTATACAAATAGTTTTGTCGGTGATCGAGAATCGATAACTTCAGATAAAGTAAAAAGATATACTTATTTTTCGGATTATTTTGCTTTAGATTCAGAGCTTTTTGGAAAATTGAATAAATGGGACCTTAAAATTTCCAAGAAACTAAATTCGTTTGATTCTGGAAAGTTTTTAGATGCTTCAAGATTGAAATTTAATATAAGCAAGAAAATTGACTTTTTAAATTCAAAGTGGGTTAAAAGTTTTTATGGGGTTTACAGAGATAGGATTTGGAATGGTTCAATAGGCGAAGCTGAAGTTTATTTAGGTTATGGTTCAAAACTAGAAAAGACAAATACTTGGGAAACAAATGGCATCACTAAAACTGAGAGATTAAAGTTAGGTTTAGGAAACTTTAAAGGAGAAGAATTAAATAGTAAAAATTTAGTAAATAGTTTAAGAGGCAATATTTTTTATTCATTTGATCAAAAGTTTCCTATAAAAATTAAAGAATCTAAAAACAAATTTGTTGATAGTTCATTTGATTATATTTTTGAGCCAGTTAAACAAGGAATCCATATTGATACAAAATTAGCCGTTTTATATTCTTTTTATGATAGTGGTAATCATCAAGAATATATTGAATTTGGAGTTGGACCTGAATTTGTCTTTGGAGAATTTAAGAAAAAATATTTTGACTATACAAGAATTAGCTTGTTTCCTTCTTATAAGCTAAAAAGTGGTGACAGTATTTTTAAATTTGATCAAACTTCAGATCAATTTACTTTGGATTTAGCTTTTGACCAACAACTATATGGACCTATACTTTTGAAGACCAATGGTTCTTTAAATCTTGATAAAAATTCTGAAGATTACGGAGACTTTATAAGTTCAAAAATTTCGATAAGCTTGAAGAAAAGATCATACGAATTAGGTATTTTTTATCAACCAAATAATCAATCTGGAGGAATAAGTTTTTCTTTATATGGTTTTGAATAATTCATTGGAATGATAAAATTTTGTGTAAGGTAAGTCATTTATTTTTTTTTCAATTAGCTTTTCATTTTGAAGAAGTGTTGAGGTTGCATCCCACTCCCCAGATAAAAACATATTCTTTGAAGTATTTTTTATTTTTAAATCTAAATTAAACAATTTTGATTTTAGAGTGGATTTATTAACATCTATTTCACAATAAGAATCATTTATATATTTCTTTTCTTGGATATTTTTAATTAATTTTTTTGGAAGTGTGAAACATGGAATTCCAATTGCAGTACAGTTACTATAGAAAATTTCTGCAAAACTTTCTCCAATAATCGCTCTTATTCCCCACCTTAGAAGAGCTTGGGGTGCATGTTCTCTACTAGAACCGCATCCAAAATTACTATTAACAATAAGTATTGAAGATCCTTTATTCGAATCCAAATCAAAAGGATGTTTTCCTTTAAGATCTTTTCTATCATCTTCAAAAACGAATTGTCCTAAATTATCGAAATTTACACACTTTAAAAAACGAGCTGGAATAATTCGATCAGTATCAATATCATCACCAATTAAGACTATCGGTTTACCAATTATTTTTGATAGTTTACCTAATGGAGCTTGAAATTTTTTAATCATTTTTTAATCAAATCTCTAACATCAGTTATTTTCCCTGATATGGCAGCAGCAGCAACCATCGCAGGACTCATTAATAATGTTCTACCTTTAGGAGATCCTTGTCTTCCTTTGAAATTACGATTGCTTGAACTAGCACTTATTTGATTGCCTATCAACTTATCTGAATTCATGGCTAGACACATTGAGCAACCAGGCTCTCTCCATTGAAAACCTGCATCTATGAAAATTTTATCAAGTCCCTCTTTTTTTGCTTCTTTAGCTACTTTCTCAGATCCTGGAACTACAAATGCCTTAACATGATTTGCAACTTTATTACATTTAACAATTTCAGCAGCTACTCGCAAATCACTTATTCTTCCGTTGGTGCAACTACCTATAAAACAAACGTCAATAGGAGTATTTTTAATAAATTCACCAGGTTTGAAACCCATATATTGATAAGCTTCTTCAGCAATAAATTGAGAATCTGAATCGATTTCGAGGTTCGAGGGAATTTTTTGGTTTATACCTATGCTTTGTCCTGGAGTGATTCCCCAGGTTACGGTTGGTTCAATTTCGGAAGTATTTAATTTAACCACATCATCATAAATTGAATTTTCATCACTTTTTAATGAGCTCCACCACTTAACAGCTTCTTGCCATTTATCATTTTGAGGAGCACATAATCTATTTTTTATGTATGCAAAGGTCTTTTCATCGGGGTTTATGTAGCCGCATCTAGCCCCCCCCCTCAATAGACATATTGCATATTGTCATTCTTTCTTCCATTGATAATGCATTAATTGCAGGCCCTGCGAACTCATATGCAAAACCTACTCCAGCTTTTACACCAAGTTTATTAATAATATGAAGCACTAAATCCTTGGCATAGACCCCCTTAGATAATTTATTTTCACACCAAATCTGTCTCACCTTCAATTTGTTCATGGCAATGGTTTGGGAAGCAAGAACATCTCTCACTTGGCTAGTACCTATACCAAAAGCAATTGACCCAAAAGCTCCATGAGTTGAAGTATGTGAATCTCCACAAGCTATTGTCATTCCTGGTTGTGTTAGCCCCAACTCTGGAGCTACTACGTGAACTATTCCTTGATTGCCACTTCCAATATTAAAAAATTGTATTTTATGTTCTAAGCAATTCTTCTCTAGTGTTTCAATCATTTCTTCAGCAAGATTATCTTTAAAAGGCCTGCTCTGATTATCTGTTGGTACAATATGATCAACAGTGGCAACAGTTCTATTGGGAAATTTTACCTTTAAGTTTTTGTCTTTTAAGGCACCGAATGCTTGTGGACTAGTAACTTCATGGATGAGGTGGAGGCCAATAAATATTTGATCTGACCCCCCAGGAAGACTTGAAACTTTATGTAAATCCCAAACTTTATCAAATAGGGTATCTTGACTCAATTTGTAAAAATAGTTACTTACTATTCGATAATAGGATTAATCTGATGCTGTTCAAACACACATTTACACTTAGTGTTTGAATTTCTATTCTATTTCGGGTTGAGTTAAATAGTTTTTTTATATTAGTTATATGATTATTTGGTCCTGAAATTGAGATGTAGACAAGTCCAACGGGTTTATCTTCACTGCCTCCGTTAGGACCAGCTATTCCACTAATTGCTATTGCCCAATCTGCTCCTAATTTCTCTTTTACATTAATTGCCATGGCCTCACAAACTTCTTTAGAAACAGCGCCATATTTTGTAAGCTTTTCTTTAGAAATATTTAATAATGAATTTTTTAGCTCATTACTATAGGAAATAATACTACCTTGAAAAACTTGAGATGAGCCTGATATTGATGTTAGTGATGAAGATAGAAGGCCTCCTGTGCAGGATTCAGCAAAAACAATGGTTTCATTCCTCCTTGTTAATTCTTTTATTAAAACGCCGGGAAGAGTATCATTATCTTCTCCAAAAATAAATTTCGAAAATTCTTTTTTTAATTTATCTTTAATAGGTTTAATTATATTTTTTGCTTCTAGATCATTCTTTGCTCGCGCTGTGATTCTGAGTTTAACCTCTCCTAAGTTTGCATATGGAGCCACAGTCGGGTTTTTAAGATTTAATAGATCGTTAATTTTTTCTGCAACGCTAGATTCTCCAATGCCTGTAAATTTAAGAGTATTTGAAAAAAAGGAATAACTATCTGAAAACTTGGTTTTAACAAAATCATATGCCGTCTCTTCCCACATTGTTTTCATTTCACTAGGGACTCCAGGGAAAGTAAGAATAGTGAATCCTTTTACTGGTTCCCAAATCATTCCTGGAGCAGTGCCCCTAGGGTTATTAATTATTTGAGCATTTTTTGGGAAGAAACATTGTTTCCTTAAGCTAGAGGAATCATCCTGAAAATTTGACTTTGAAAGTTTTTGTTTAATTTCATCCCATAAGTGCGGTCTTTCTAACAGAGATACATCAAAAGATTTGGCTATTGCTTCAGTAGTTAAGTCATCTGGAGTGGGCCCCAAGCCACCAGTTGTAATTAGAAGATTACTTCTTTTCGATATTTCTTGAATTACTTTCATAATTCGATCACAATTATCACCTACAGTAGATTGCCTAAAGTGATTTAAGCCTAATTGAGACAACTGTTCAGAAATCCATTGAGCATTTGTATTTATAATATTTCCTAAAAGTAGCTCTGTTCCAATAGAAAGAATTTCAACTCCTTTGGAATTAGGACTCATTTAATTGATGCTTCAAGTTTGCTTTCATAAAGAGGAAAACGATTACATAAGGATAATACTCTTTCTTTACATTGACTTTCAATCAGTGAATCGTTTGGATTAAGTAATCTATCAGCAATAATTTCGCCAACTTCAGCAAAAGCATTCTCATTAAAGCCTCTAGTAGTTAAAGCAGCAGTACCTAACCTTAGCCCGCTGGTTACGAAAGGTGATTCGGGGTCAAATGGAACAGTATTTTTATTTGCAGTGATATTCACTTCACTTACGAGCAAGTCAGCAATTTTGCCAGTCATATTGATACTTCTTAAATCGAGTAAAACAATATGATTATCGGTGCCTCCACTAACGATATCAATACCTCTATTTATTAAAGTTGAAGCTAGAACTTTGGCATTTTTTATTACTTGTTGGGAATAATTAACGAAATCTGACTGTAAGGCTTCTCCAAATGCAACTGCTTTAGCTGCAATAATATGTTCAAGGGGACCACCCTGAGTTCCTGGGAAAACAGATTTATCAAATTTCTTTCCAAATTCTGCATCTTTACACAAGATAAGTCCACCTCTAGGCCCTCTTAATGTTTTATGAGTAGTTGTAGTTACTACATCACAATAAGGGATTGGATTTGGATGAAGTTTACTTGCTACAAGACCTGCGATGTGTGCAATATCAGCCATTAAGAATGCACCAACTTCATCTGCAATTTTTCTAAATGATTCAAAATCGATTGTTCTTGGATAAGCTGAATATCCGCATATGATCAATTTTGGTTTTGTTTCTAGTGCTATCTCTCTTATTTCATCAAAATTTAATTCACTAGTTTCTTTATTTACACCATAGTGAACTGCATTAAACCACTTACCACTCATATTTACTGGAGATCCATGAGTTAAGTGTCCACCATGAGATAAATCCATCCCCAGGATTGTTTCGCCAGGTTTTAGTAAACTTAGGAAAACAGCAGCATTTGCCTGTGCTCCACTATGGGGTTGAACATTAGCCCAATTTGCATTAAATAATTTTTTCGCTCTCTGAATAGCTAATTCTTCGATTTCATCAACAAATTCACATCCTCCGTAATATCTTTTTTGAGGTAATCCCTCTGCGTATTTATTTGTAAGGACTGATCCTTGAGCCTGCATGACGGCAATTGATGCGAAATTTTCGCTTGCGATCAACTCAAGATGAGTTTCCTGTCTATTTTTTTCAGAGTTAATAAAATTGGATATTACTGGATCACTTTCTTTAAGATTTTGGAGGATATTCATTGAATTTGATAAGTAATAACCATAATATAGACGATATTTTTTAGAAAAATATAAAAAGAATATTTCATAATTTTAAACGCGCCTGGAGAGATTCGAACTCCCGACACCCTGATCCGTAGTCAGGTGCTCTAATCCACTGAGCTACAGGCGCATAATTATGTAATATCTCTGTTTCAGGGTCTCTTAGTCAACTAGATTTCAGGTAAAATATCTATTATTAACAATCTAATTATTAATATGCCTATAAAATGGTACGGAAATGGTGATTTAGAAGATCCCATCTATAAACATTTTTCTCGAATAGTAAATTTTGTTATTCACTGCATGATATTTACTGCGATTGTAAGTGGCACATGGCTTTTAAAAGAAATTAAATATGAAATCTCTTTTTTTAATAATTTTGCAATTTTCTGGTCAATTCTTTTAGCCTCACATTTACTTTTTGTAATTATAAAAAAACCTAAAGATACTTCAAAACAATCAACTTAATTTTTAATTTATGGACTCTCAGATACGAATAAGTGATCTAGAAAATATTATTTCAGAAAAGGTTTTTATAAAAATAGAAAAGTGGAATTTATATCTTGGAGATGCTGGCCTAGCTAGAAATCTTGCTATTGAATGTATCAGCAATAAAGATCAAGGCCCTTTGGAGGCTGCGAAAATAAGTTTGAAAGCAATAAATGTAAAAGTAGGGGATGGTGTTAACAGTATTCCACTTATTAATTTAATCACTTCCTCACAAATTCTAGAATTAGAGGAGATTTTGGAAAGTTTTTTTGAAAACTAAATCTTTTTTTTATAAACTTTAAATCTATTTACTTTCAGGCATTTTGTAAGAAAAAAATAGATTATAAAAAAAAGTTAGAGATCCAAATATTAATAATAAAAATTCTCCGATATTTGAATTGAAGTTATTTGTAGTTTTGAAAATAGTAAAACAAAGTGTGCTATCTATAAATGCCGCTAATGACATGAGGATAATTTTCCTGAGTAAATCCAAGTTAGGCAAATGGATATTTTCATTTCTCAGATTAAAAGAAAGCAAAATACAAACTATAAAGTTGACTATTACTGAAGATAATATTATTCCTACAACTCCAAAATTATATGGTGAAAGATTCCCAAAATTAATAATTGGGGCACCAATGAAAAACCAATCAAAAAAAATATTTAATATTATCCCTGCAAATGATGACTTAAAAGGGAAGTTTGTTTTTTCTATTGAATAGTAAGTTCTTACTAATAAATCTCTATAAAGATAAAAAGGTATGCCAACTGCATAAGCAATTAATATATTCTTTACTTTTAAAGCCGCTGAATAATCAAAAGATCCTCTTTGAAAAACTAATTGTACGATTTGATTATTAAATGTTATGAAAAATCCGGTTAAAAAAATAGTTGTCAAGAAACAGTAGTCTATACCAGAGATTAATTTTTTTTGGAGGCCTAAATAGTCTTCATCATTTCTCAATTTTGAGAATTTTGGAAGTAATGGCAAAATCAAAGAGTTAGATAATATGCCTAATGGGGCTTGTATCAGAAAGTTGCCGTAAGCTAGTCCCGATGCTGCTCCTTGAAAACTTGAAGCGAAAAACATATCGATAAAAACATTAATTTGACTAAGACCTGATGAGATAGATGCTGGAATAATTAGTTTGAATATCCTCCTCTCCTCATCATTAAATAATTGGAAGTTTGACTTTAATTTCAAGAGACCGATTTTATTTATTTCCGAAATTTGAACAACAAACTGTATTAAAGTTCCTGTCAAAGTTGCAAAAGCTAGTAATCCCGTATAAGTAAAGAAATGAGAGTATGTATTTTCTTGGTTGAAAATCCAACTTAATAAAATAAAAAAAATAGTAGTTACGCTTGTTATTGCAGGACTTATACTTGATAAAAAGAATTTTCTTTGGGAATTTAACGCGCCAAAGCTTAAACCTATGAATCCGGATAAAGGGATACAAGGTGTAAGTATTTTTAATTGGTAAGTGGCAATAGATTTAGCTTCGTAACTTAAATTGGGGGCTAATAATTCAATTAATAAACTGGAATTAAAGTAAATAAATATAGCTAAACCAATTAATATTATTGAAAGTTTTATGCTTACTTGAGTTAAGATAATTCCTCCATTTTTTTTGTTAAGGGGAGTTAGAACTGTAACGACTGCGTTATGTAAGGGACCATTAATTCCTCCAATAATTATTAGCAAAAAACCTGGAATTATATAGGCATAATTAAATGCGTCGTATGTTACCCCAACTCCAAAAGCAGCAGCTATAAATATTTGTCTTATACATCCAGCTAATTTACTAAGACTAGTACCAAACGAAATTGAAAAAATATTATTTTTGAAAAATGAATGCATTTGGATTTGTCTAAATTTTTCAAGAAGTTCAAGTTTCAATTATATTTGATTTTTAACTAACGACATATTTATGAATGATCGGATAATTGAATTTGATCCACTAATTGAAGGGTTTTTAATCAAGAGGTATAAAAGGTTTCTTGTAGACATAAAATTAAAGAGTGGAGAGGTAGTAACTGCTCATTGTGCTAATACAGGCCCAATGAAGGGACTTTTGAGTGAGGGAGCAAAAGTAAGAATAAGTGTTTCCCCTTCTCCAAAAAGAAAATTACCTTTTACTTGGGAACAGATATGTGTTTTAGATGCAAAAAATGAGGAGGTTTGGGTGGGAATTAATACTTTATTTGCAAATAAGTTAATTAAAAATGTTATAGAGAAAAATCTGCTAAAGGAAATGATAGGCGAAATAGAAACAATTAAATCTGAAGTTCCCTATGGAAAAGATAAAAAAAGCAGAATTGACTTTTTTTTAATCCCAAAATCTTCAAATCCTGATAAACGTAACATTTACATTGAGGTTAAAAATACGACTTGGATTAAAGAAAATGTAGCTCTATTCCCAGATACAGTAACGAAAAGAGGCCAAAAACACCTCATGGAATTAAAGGAGTTAATTCCTCAAAGTAAAAGTGTTTTAGTACTTTGTATTACCAGAAAAGACGCTTGTTTTTTTGCCCCTGGAGATGATGCAGATCCTTTATACGGCAGTCTTTTTAGAGAATCTTTGAGTGCAGGAATGATAACTATCCCTTGTTCCTTTGAATTTCATAAAGACCACGTATCATGGAATGGAATTAAACCCTTAAAATAGCCGAAAACCTTGATATTTTGAAATCCAAAAAAAAAATTTTTCAAATTTAACAAATATTTTTTTAAGGTGCAACTATAAAAATGGTATAAACAACTACTAGACACGGATAAGTTTTTTGAATAAATTTAAATTTGAAAGGAAACAGCACAAACTGTTTTTTTGCAGATCTAATTTTTTTTTATGACCACTGCTTTGCAAACGCCTCAAAGGCGCTCTAGGTCCAAACTACAAGATGCAAGTCTTGTCAATGGACCTATGCTCCTTTTGAGGAGTATTCGAGGATTTAGTTCAAACCGCTCTATGTTGTGGCTTGCAACTGTTCCACTAGCTTTGTTTGGTTTAGGTATTTTTAATCTTTCAGCTCACGCAGCTGATTTACCTGAGTTGAATGCAGCTTTTCTTGCTAACAATTTATGGCTTCTGATCGCTACTATTTTAGTGATCTTTATGAACGCCGGTTTCGCTATGGTTGAGGCAGGTATGTGCCGTTCTAAGAACGCTGTTAACATTCTTGCTAAAAACCTCTTTGTATTTGCTCTAGCTGTAACTTCTTATTGGTTTATCGGCTATTCATTAATGTACGGAGGAAGTGTTGCTGACGGTTGGCTTTATTTTGGCGGCTTATTTTTTGATCCAACAGTTACTGCAGATATGGTAACTGATGCTGGATTAGTCCCAACTGTTGATTTCTTGTTCCAGTCTGCTTTTGCAGGAACTGCGGCAACTATCGTTTCCGGTCTTGTTGCTGAAAGAGTTAAATTTGGAGAATTTGTTGTTTTTGCGATTGTATTAACTGCATTTATATATCCAATTGCTGGTAGCTGGAAATGGAATGGTGGTTGGCTTGATTCATTGGGTTTTGTTGATTTTGCTGGTTCTTCAATTGTTCACTCAGTTGGAGCATGGGCAGGTCTTGTAGGAGCTATGCTTCTTGGACCAAGAATTGGCAAATACTCTGATGGGAAACCACAAGCTATGCCAGGACACAATATGGCTATAGCTACTTTGGGTGCATTAGTTCTATGGATAGGTTGGTATGGATTTAACCCCGGTTCTCAACTTGCTATGGATCAATGGGTTCCATATGTTGCTGTAACAACTACTTTGGCAGCAGCAGCTGGTGCTATTGGAGCAACTATTGTTTCAACATTAACTTCTGGTAAGCCTGATCTTACAATGATTATTAACGGAATCCTTGCTGGTTTGGTTAGTATTACTGCTGGTTGTGGTGATATGACACTTGCTGGAGCCTGGTTCGCAGGACTAGTAGGTGGAATTATCGTTGTATTTTCTGTAGCTGCTCTTGATGCCGCTGAGATCGATGATCCTGTAGGTGCATTCTCTGTTCACGGAGTATGTGGCGTATGGGGTACTTTAGTTATTGGTCTTTGGGGTACAGCTGTTCAAGGAGATGGAGCAGGTATGGGATTGTTCAATGGTGGAGGTATTAACCTTCTTCTAGTTCAAGCTCTTGGTGCCGCAGCTTATGCTATTTGGACCTTAGTTACTTGTTGGATTGCTTGGTCTGTAATTGGAGGATTATTCGGAGGAATTCGAGTATCTGAAGAGGAAGAGACTCAAGGCCTTGATATTGGAGAGCATGGAATGGAAGCATATCCAGACTTTGCATCTGCTAAATAATCTAACTTAAAATTGATTTTAAAAACCTGACATATGTCAGGTTTTTTTTTTTCACTAAAAATTATTTGAAATGTTGTAATATCAAAAGATGGATACACAAGCTTTTAGAAGATCCCTTCATCATTCTGATAGATATAATAGAAGGGGCTTTGATTCTCCAACAAAAAGAGCTCAAGCGTTAGAAGAAGCTTACCAAAGTGATTTGATAAGTTCTATAAGAGATAATGGTTTTACATATACTAAAGGCAGACTAAATATTAAGTTGGCTAAAGCATTTGGTTTCTGTTGGGGAGTTGAAAGAGCTGTAGCAATGGCTTATGAGACTAGAAGACATTACCCTAATGAGAATATTTGGATAACAAACGAAATAATTCATAATCCCTCGGTTAATGATCACTTAAGAAAAATGAATGTAAAATTCATTTCAGCTAAAAATGGAATTAAAGATTTTTCGTTAGTGGCTAATGGGGATGTAGTTATACTGCCTGCTTTCGGAGCTACTGTTCAAGAAATGAAACTCCTTCATGAGAAAGGTTGTCATATCATTGATACAACTTGTCCATGGGTTTCTAAGGTTTGGCATACCGTCGAGAAACATAAAAAACATGTTTTTACATCTATTATTCATGGAAAATTTAAGCATGAAGAAACTCTCGCTACTAGTTCATTCGCAGGTAAATATTTAGTTGTACTTGATCTAGAAGAAGCAAATTATGTATCTCAATACATAATGGGTAGGGGTAATAGAAATGAATTTATAAATAAATTTGCTAAAGCTTGTTCTGATGGATTTGATCCTGATAAAGATTTGGATAGAGTCGGAGTTGCTAACCAGACAACTATGCTTAAAAGTGAAACCGAAGAAATTGGAAAAGTTTTTGAAAGAACAATGTTAAAAAAATTCGGACCAGAAAAATTAAATAGCCACTTCTTAGCTTTTAATACTATTTGTGATGCAACTGAAGAAAGACAGGATGCAATGTTCTCTCTGGTTGATGAAGACCTTGATATTCTTGTCGTTATAGGAGGCTTCAATTCTTCCAATACTACTCACTTACAAGAAATAGCAATTACTAAAAATATTTCTTCTTTTCACATAGATACGCCAGAGAGGATATCAGTCGAAGAAAACTCAATATTACATAAGCCACTAGGTTCAGATTTAGAACTTAAAAATAATTTTTTACCTAGTGGAAAACTTAATGTTGGAATTACCTCAGGTGCATCCACTCCTGATAAGGTTGTTGCGGATGTTATTGAAAAGTTAATTGAAATTGCTTCATGAATTTGTCATTTTATTTTTAACTTTGCTTATTTTCTTTAATTTATTAGTCAGATGATTCCAAAAAATCTACTTTATTAACTAGAATAATGAAAAATTATTGAAGTATGGAAGACAATTCTCAAGCTAGTCAGGTTCAAACTGCAAGTATGAATAGAACTAAAGCTCCCCAAAAAGTTGAAGTTGTAGTTGCTAACTCATCTTCAGGTTCAGAAGTAAATATCCTTGGAGAACTATCAATTTTTATCTTAAGAATCGGTTTTTGTGCTTTGATGATTCATCATGGCCTAGAGAAACTTCAGGATCCGCAGGGTTTTGCCGAGTTTGTAGTTAGTAAGTACTTTCCATTTTTGCCAGGTGATCCTGTCATTTGGACTTTTGGAGCTGCGATTACTCAATTAGTTTGCCCAGTAGGATTGGCTATAGGGATTTTTGCAAGGCTTTCTTCTCTTGGGCTATTCTCCACAATGGCATTTGCTGTTTATTTTCATTTCCTAGATACCGGACTAGAAGGTTTTCCTCTGGCAGTTGTTGAAAGTCATAATTATGCCTTCGAATTGTCTTTTATATATGGGGCTATATCTCTCTACTTTCTATGCGCAGGTCCAGGCAGGCTCTCTTTATTCAGAAAAACTAACAAGATTACATATTATCCAAAATCAACATAATTTAATGCAAAAAATGCCTTTTTTGCGTAAATATCATTGAGATTCCTTTAGAATTACACATATCAATACTTTCTTGATCTCTTATACTTCCTCCAGGTTGGATAATTGCATTTATACCGTATTCATTTGCAAGTTTTACAGTATCTGCAAATGGAAAAAAACCATCGCTAGCCAAGACAGCATCAGAACATAACTTTCCAGCTGCCTTTAATGCAATTTTTGCTGCTCCAACTCTATTCATTTGTCCAGCTCCAATACCAATAGTTTTTTGATCTTTCGCAATGACAATCGCATTGGATTTCACGTGTTTACAAATTTTCCATGCAAAATTTAGATCTAAGTTCATTTGATTACTTGGATTTTTCTTAGTTACTGAAATCCAACTTTCAGTTTTTTCTTCAATATCATCAGTGTCTTGAACGAGTAATCCTCCCATTATTGATTTAGTAGAAGTTTGATTCTTTTTTTGAAGTTGATCTTTTGATAACTTTAAAATTCTTAAATTCTTTTTGATTTTTAAAACTTCTAAAGCTTCCGTATCAAAAGATGGAGCAACTACACACTCTAAGAAAATATCTTTGAGGTTAATTGCAGTTTCAATATCAACATTTGAATTAAAGGCAACTATTCCTCCAAATGCACTAACTGAGTCGCATTCCAAAGCATTCAAAAATGCTTGAGAGGTTGAATTACTTATTGAGGCACCACAAGGATTATTGTGTTTTAGGATGACAGAAGCGAACCTCTCTTTTATAAGTTCATCTTTTTCTCCATAGCCAAATTCTAAAACTGTTGAAAGTGCCGACTCCAGATCCAATAGATTGTTATAACTTAAATCTTTACCTTGTAATTGTTCTGCTGAGTTCCATCCAATATTACTTAACCCATACCAAAAAGCTTTTTGATGAGGATTCTCCCCATATCTTAAGGTTTTGATTAGTGGATAAGATTCAATATATTTAGAAGATTGTAAACCTCTTTCTTTACCTATCCAATTAGATATTGCTGTATCATAGTCTGCTGTATGTTGAAAAGCCTCAAGTGCTAATTTTGCTTTATATGACTTCTTTAACTCACCTTTTTTAGTTTCTTCAAGAAAATTTTGATACTGACTAGGATCTACTAAAACGGAAACGTCTTTATGATTTTTAGCTGCAGAACGAATCATTGATGGCCCTCCGATATCGATATTTTCAATAGCTTCTTCCCATTTAGCTCCCTGATCTACAGTTTTTTTAAAAGGATATAAATTGACAACTACTAAGTCAATTAACTCAAGATTGTTAGCTGCTATATCTTTTTTATGTTCCTCGTCAGTTCTTTTAGCTAATATCCCCCCGTGAATTTTTGGATGTAAAGTTTTAACTCTTCCTCCAAGAATTTCTGGAGAATTAGTAAAATCTGCAACTTTAATAACTGGAATTTTTGCCTCTATAAGATGTTTGGCAGTTCCTCCACTTGATAGAATTTTATAATTAAATTGCTCTACCAATTCCCTACAAAATGGGATTATATTTTTTTTATCAGAGACACTTACTAAAGCTAATGGTGACATTATGGGAAAGTTTACTTACTTAAGAATATAAACATGAAATATGCTATCAATCATGATTTTGTCTCGATTAGCTCTCAAACTGCAACTCATAGAATTATTTTGATGCATGGTTGGGGAGCTGATTCAGATGACCTTTTAACATTTGGAAAGGAAATGACTGAAAAAATAAATCTTGACTTTGAGGTAATTTCGTTGAGGGCTCCTGGATTACATCCAAGTGGTCAGGGAAGACAGTGGTATGGATTATACCCACATGATTGGAATGGAGCTGAGGTTGAAGTAAATAAACTTTTAGTTACATTAAAAAAATTTGATACAAATTTAATTCCACTAAAAAAAACAATTTTGTTGGGGTTCTCTCAGGGGGCTGCAATGGCAATTGATGCAGGATTTAAATTAAATTTTGGATTAATTGTCGCTTGCAGTGGTTATCCTCACCCCAACTGGGCCCCGGGAGAAAAATGTGTGCCATTGGTTATTAGTCATGGTTTATTTGATGACGTCGTGCCTATAGATGCTTCTCGGATTATTTATGAAAAGGTAAAGAGTAAGTCTTCTAAATTTTGTGAATTATTAGAATTCGATGGATTTCATCAAATTGATTCAAATTTAATTAATTTTATAAGTTCAAATATAAGTAATATTTTTTAAACAAAAGCATATTCGTATTCTTCAATCTCTTCCCAATCATCTGCTGTAAGTTCTAGACCTTCAAATATTTTTTCTTCACCAATTCCTTCAACTACAACTTTTAGTGATGGAAATAGAAAATGATTTTCTTCAGCATATTGGGCACTAAATAACCCTTTTTCACCCCAAAAAAACCTATCAGTAGTATGTTCATTCCTTCTGACATTAAAGACTGAAGGTGCAGATAGGCCATTTTCAGCTATGAATCTTCTTGCTGCTGTAACTGGTTTATGTTTGCCAGTTTCGATATGATAAATAGGTACATGTGCCATTACTCTTTGGCCAGCCAATCTTCTTCTGCTGATTCTTTTTCTTTTTTTGGACATTGATTGGTACTCCCGAAATTATTAATGAGATTAGTCTTATTTATTTTTACTAATCTTATATACGTGATTTTAAATTCACTTCAAATTACATAGAGGACCCATCAACCCCTGATGTAGCTTAAAATATGATTAAATATTCATATTTAAGGCTGGCTAAAGTCAGACCTCTTTATATATCTTAATACTTTTTTCATATTTTACAAGCTCTTTTTCAAGTTTTTTTTAAAAAAAATTTCTCAAAATTTCATTAATTATGAATCTTTCAAAAAATTTTGAAGAACTAATCATAAAACAACTAGAGAGTTTTGGTTGCTCAATGGGCGTGACTAATTTAGTTATGTATCTTGCTTCAGCTAAGCAAGGAACTAAAGCATCTTTTGAAATGATTGGTCAATGGCCACAAATTGATAGGCTACTTACATCAATAGAAGATGATCCTTCACTAAAAGTTTCATCGCCTAATAGAAGATGGTACCCGCTTCAAGAAAACGATATTCTACTTGGTGTCCTTAGGGTAGAAACTGATTTGAAAGGGGGAAATTGGCCAGTATCGCTTGATTCTAGATTAAAAGCGCTTTCAATATCTTTAGCTAAATGCGTCTCTATCGAATTAGAACGTCAAAATAAAAATGAAGAAATCAATTATTTAAAAAATCAGGTGAATGTTATTATCCATCAACTAAGGAATCCTTTGGCTGCTATAAGGACCTATGCAAAATTACTAATAAAAAGACTTGGTTCAGATGATAACTCTATTGAAATAGTAGAACGCATGATAATAGAGCAAAAACAAATTAATCAATATATGGATTCTTTTTCGCAATTGAATTCACCTATTCAACTGCCTCTAGAAATTGGAGAGGAAAGATTATTATTACCACCAAATTTAGATAATAAAAAGGTAATAACTGTTCAGAGTTTATTGAGGCCAATATTAGAAAGGGGTAAAGCTAATGCGGACTTAGAGAATAGAGATTGGACGGAACCTTCTCTTTGGCCAGATTGGACTATATCGCCATTGAAGGCAAAATATGCTGTAGTTGCCGAAATTGTGGCCAATTTATTAGAAAATGCTTTTAAATATGCTCAAAAAGACGCTGAAGTTGGACTCACTATTACGAGCAAAGGTCTATGCATATTTGATGATGGTAAAAAAATAACCAAAAACGAAAATGAAAAAATTTTTCAAAAAGGATTTAGAGGATCTGCTGCTAAGAAGAAGGACGGTACTGGTGTGGGACTTTTTCTAGCAAGGAAATTAGCAAAACAAATTGGAGGAGATTTGAGATTGCTCGAAAATTACTCGATTGATAATACTGAGAAATTAAAAAATCTTAAGAAGAAAAATATTTTCTATTTAGAACTACCTATAAAAGAATTGCATGCATAAACAACATAGAAGTTTCAACTAGTACTACACTTGCACCGCAAGCATCTCCATTAAAGCCTCCAATTTTATTACCCAATATGTTTGGGATAGAATAGCTTAGAAAAATACCAATCAAATTAAGAATTAAAAATTTAATCAATATTGCTTGGGATGTAATTGAAACTAACTGGTATGCAATGAAAATTAAAAGGAAGATAATGGAGATCAAAGATTCTTTTTTAAATCCATTCCAAAACTTTTTGTGACTAATAGATTTTTTCTTATAACTCATATATTTAAACTTTTCTATAAAAAATAAATTTGAAAATCTTCCCCAAAATAAGCATATAGGTAGAACAAAAATTATTAGGTTTTGAATTTTAAGTATGCAAGCAATTTGAATTAAAGTTATAAAAACTAAAGCTTGTACGCCAAAGGACCCAACTTTACTATCTTTCATGGCTTTTAAACGTTTCTTTTTACCCGCAAAAATACCATCGAAAGTATCCATTAAACCATCAAGGTGTAGACCACCAGTAATTAAATATCCTGAAGCCAAACAAATTAATGCAGATGCATAAATTGACCAAGAGTTTATTCTCAAAAAAAGAAAAATATAACTCTGTATTGCTCCAATAAAAAATCCTAAAGGCGGGGCAAATTGTGCAATATTTTTAAATTCGGGATTAATTAAAGGTATCTTTGGAAATGTCGTATAGAAAATCCAAGACCCTGCAAAATTTTTTATTAAATATTTTTTGATGAGATAAAAATAGATTCAATATTAAATAATAGGTTAGATTAATGAAAAAGGATCAAAAAATTTTATAAATTATCGTGTTTGAATTTGAAATTACATCGAATTGCAGTAATACAGATGCAAGAACTGGTATATTTCATACACCAAATGGTCAGGTAAACACACCAAAATTTATGCCTGTGGGGACTTTGGCAACGGTTAAAGGCATTTCATCTAAGCAATTAACCTCTACAGGATCAGAAATGATTCTCTCAAATACCTTTCATCTTCATTTACAACCTGGAGAAAAACTAGTTAAAGAATCTGGCGGAATACATAAGTTCATGAATTGGCCTAAGCCTATTCTTACTGATTCAGGAGGATATCAAGTTTTTAGTTTGGCCAAATTAAATAATATTTCTGATAAAGGAGTGGAATTTAAAAATCCAAGAGATGGTAGTCATGTATTTTTATCACCTGAAAAAGTAATACAGATTCAAATGGATCTTGGATCGGATGTTGCGATGGCTTTTGATCATTGTCCTCCGCATACAGCTAACGAAAATGATATTGAGGATTCTTTACAAAGAACTCACTCATGGTTGCAAAAATGTGTTGACAATCATCAGAAATCAAATCAAGCGTTATTTGGAATAGTTCAAGGTGGTAAGTATCCGAAATTAAGGGAATATAGCGCAAAATTTACAAGTTCTTTTGATCTTCCTGGAATAGCGGTAGGAGGTGTCAGTGTTGGAGAGGCAGTAGAAGAAATACATAGTGTAATTAATTACGTCCCAAAATTCTTACCAATAAATAAACCAAGATACTTAATGGGAATTGGTTCCTTAAGAGAAATTTCTTTAGCTGTTGCTAAAGGATTCGATATATTTGACTGTGTTTTGCCTACAAGACTGGGAAGACATGGGACTGCATTTTTTAATGATGAAAGATTGAATTTGCGAAATGCTCGATTTAAAAATGACTTTTCTCCAATTGACAAAACTTGTAAATGCGAAACTTGTAAGTCCTATTCTCGTGCATATTTGCATCATCTAATTAGAAATGATGAAATATTAGGTCTCACCTTAATAAGTTTGCATAATATAGCTCATTTAATAAGATTCACCGATGCAATGTCTAGTGCAATTAAAGATAATTGTTTTACAATTGATTTCGCTCCTTGGAAAACATCCTCCATTGCTCACCATACGTGGTAACGTCTTATCATAATTAATTAAATTATTAAAAAGGTGCTCATTCTATTTAATACATTCGCTGAATTGCCTGAGGCTTACAAGGCTTTTGCTCCAACTGTTGATGTTCTTCCACTTATTCCTTTATTTTTCTTTTTATTAGTATTTGTTTGGCAAGCTGCGGTTGGCTTTAAATAAACTGTTTTTTGTTTTGATAATTATTCTTAGAAAGGATTTTCAAGTGAAATTGCATCTCCAGAATTTTCTACAGCACACTCTATAAAATCGGCAATTTTTAAAGCTCTTGAGGCTTGCTCACCATCTACTTCAGGAGTCTCTGTTCCTTGAACGCATTTAAGAAAATGCTCCAATTCTGCATAAAGAGGCTCAATGGAAGTTGTGCTGACTTCTTCGACATATCCATCATTCCTATAAACTAATTCGCCATGCTCTGCTGAGTATGATTCATGTGACTTTCGATGGATTTGTAAAGAGTGATTCAAGAAATCAGTTTCTACTAGCCCATTTTGGCAGTGAGCACTTAAACTTCTAATTTTTTTGTGACTCATCTTACTCGCAGTTAAGCTAGCAATAACATTATTTTTGAAAACTAAAGTTGCATTGACATAATCTATTAACCCTTTGCTATTCCTCCCTCCAACAGCTGCTAATTTTTGTATTTTTGAGTTTACAAGCTCTAAAATCAGGTCAATGTCATGAATCATTAAATCCATTACTACAGATACATCATTTGCTCTATCTGCATGTGGACTATGCCTTCTTGCTTCTAAAACAACAATTTCTTCATTATTTACTATTTTATTTAATTCTCTAAAGGCAGGATTAAATCTTTCAATATGCCCAACTTGCAATAGACAATTACTTGCATTAGAAGCTTCTATTAAAGATTTTGCTTCTGACTCGTTAGCTGCAATTGGTTTTTCAATTAGAACGTTGGTACCTCCCTTAAGACAATCTAGTCCTACTTTTTGATGGAGTAGTGTCGGGACAGCGATACAGATAGCATCAACTTTCGGGATTAAGTCCTTATAATCTTTGAACCATTCACATTGAAATTGCTCAGTAGCTAATTTGCCTCTCTCTTCATTGGGATCTGCAACTCCAACGAGATTTGCATCTTTGAGCAAACTGAGTACTCGTGCATGATGCCATCCCATATTTCCTATACCTATGACTCCAACCTTTACGGGTGATGAGGTTGGTTGCATAATTTTAAATCCATATATTAAGTATCATTATCCTCTATGGAAAGCCACATTTAGTTATTAAGGAGAATTATTTTAACACGATCAATTTTTGGACCTGACATAGAAATAACTTCAAATTTAATATTATTAAAATTTAAAACGTCGCCGATTTTTGGAACCATTTGAAATTTCTCTAGTAGAAATCCAGCAAGGGTATGGTAGTCTGAACCTTCTGGAATGAAACAGCCTAATTTTTTATTGATATCTATAATTTCTGCTTTTCCAGGTAATGACCATTTTTTTGAGAAATTATCTAACATCTTCATATCAGAGTAAATTCTACTATTGAGCATTTCTTCTCCCACTATTTCGCCATTTAAATCAGCTGCAGTTATTAGCCCTTCTGTACCACCATGTTCATCAACTACAAGCAAGAAAGGATTGTAGTCTCTGACTATTGGAAATATTTCTGCTAGTGAACATGTTTCTATTATTTTCGTCACTGGTAAAAGGAAAGGCTCCAATAATGTATCTGCTTCCATTTCACCCCTTGATATTGGTTTGGCTAAATAACGTAAATCTAATACACCTAATACATCATCTAGAGACTCGCCAATAACAAAAAAGCGTGCATGTCGAGTTTTGTCTACTTGTCTCATAAGTTCTGAAAATGTTATGTTTTTTGGCAAAGTTACCATTTCAGATCTTGGTATCATTACTTCTTTAACCTGTGTATCTTTTAAAGCAAAAACTCCTTCAAGAATATTCTTCTCATCTGGCTTTAAACCAGTAACATTATCTGTTTCTATAAGAGTTTCTAATTCGCCTGCTGATAAACCTGAATTTAATGAATCCCATTTATTATTTAGACTTAGTAAACCTAAACAGGCACTGGCAAAGAATTCGATTATCGTAACTATAGGTTGCATACCTTTTCTTACTGCATCAAATATTGTGGTTAACCTTAGTGCAGCAGATTCTGGATTGTTAATTACTAGTGCTTTAGGAATTAGTCCAGAAATAAGGGTAACAACTAAAACCACAAATAAAAATAGTAGAAGATCATAAAATCTATTTGACAAAATATTTCTTTCCCAATAACCATTAGCAATGCTATTGCTAAGCCATCCAATTGCAATTAATGATATTGTTACTCCAAATTGAGAAGCAATTAAGGAAGATCTAAATCTTTTTTGAATTTTTAAAATTGAAAATGCCCCTTTCTTTTTTTCTTCTATTAGCCGTAAAACTTTACTTGGCCTTATTAACAAAAATGAGAGTTCACTAGCTGCGAAAAAAGCTGGAAAAAATAAAAGAAATAAAAGTAGAGTTATTTTCATTCAATGACAAATGAGTAATGGGGGTGGCGAGGATCGAACTCGCCTTAGCCAAATTATGAGTTTGGTGCATTCACCAGATTGCTACACCCCCCAATGGAATTTGTGTAAATTTAATTACATTGAAACTAAATATACAATATAAAAATAATATTTCAAAAAACACCAACTTAGTAAGTTTTTGTGAGATTTCTTTTTTTTATTCTAATCTTTGAATATTAATTTAACTTTTATTAATGAGCAATTTTTCAGAAATTTATTGTTTAAATAAAGCGAAATTGTTAAAACGGCTAGTTGAAAAATCTTATAAGAAAGGAAACTTTACTTTATCTTCAGGAAAAAAAAGCAGTCATTACTTGAATTGCAAACCGATATCATTAAATGGTGAAGGCCTAAACTTAATAAGTGATTTATTTTTAGAATTAAAGGACTCAAGGTCAGAAGCTGTAGCAGGATTGACATTAGGTGCAGATCCTCTTGTAAGTGGATTAATCGTCAAAGCAGCTTCGAGAGGCCTAGACCTTAATGGTTTAATAATTCGTAAAGAAATTAAAAAATACGGTACCAAAGCTGGAATAGAGGGGCCCATATTAGAGGAAGGAACTTTGGTAACTGTCTTAGAGGATGTGGTTACAACTGCTGGTTCTGTAATAAAAGCTATAAAAAAATTACGAGAAAATAATTATGTTGTTGAGGAAGTTTTGTCTATAGTTGATAGGCTAGAAGGGGGAGGTGAAGCCCTTAAAGATGTAAATGTTAAATTAAAGAGTCTTTATACAATAAAAGACTTTTTATAATTTTCTCAAAATGCAAGATAAAAAAAAAAAGTTTTGGCTTGAAAAATTTGAATGTTTTTCTGTTACTGGAAAAGACGCCAGAAAATTTTTGAATGGAATAACAACTGGTAATATTCTGAATTCAGAAAATAAAGTTATCAAAACTTGTTGGTTAACTCCAAATGGAGTTCTAAGGTCATTAATTGAAATTGTTTTTTTTGAAAGAAACTTAGAAGTAATTATCTTGGCTGGAAACACTCATGAAATAATTAATTACTTTAATCAAATAATTTTTCCAGCGGATGATATACATTTAAGTGCCCCTTTCTTGATAAATAGAATTCAGGAAATTGATGAATTTAGTTCATGGAGAACTTTCATTCCTATTTTCTTCAAAAAAGAAGATAAAGAATTTGAAATATATAAAAATAAACTAACTTTACTGAATTCGAATGATTTAAAACTTTGGAAGGTTAATCAGGCAATACCTTCTTTAGACATGGAAATAAACGGAAAAAATAATCCTCTTGAGCTGGGATTGAAAGACCTTATAGATTTTAATAAAGGTTGTTATTTAGGACAAGAAACAATGTCAAAAATAAAAAATGTTTCTTCTTTAAAACAGGAAATAAGAATTTGGCAATCATTTGAATCTAATTTGAATTTAGAGGTCATAGATAAAAATTTATACATAAATTCTGCCAAAGATATTTCTATAGGCAAAATCACTAGTATTTTTAAATCAGGTTCTCAAATAAAAGGCTTAGCAATGATAAAGAGAAAATATTTAGAAGACGGGGGTTATTTTCATTCAGAAATTTTTGGAAAAATTATTATAAATAAATCTGTAGGATCAATTTTTCTTTAATTGATTTTTGATTAAATATTCCGCAATTTGTAGAGTTGCAAAACAATCATCTTTATTATATTGGATAATTTTTTTTAAAAATATTTCGTTTTCTGTGATTTGATATTGAATCCACCAATAAAGAGCTTTCGAGCCACTAACATTTTTCTGTGACCATTTAAATCCCAGCCAATTAGAGACGGTTTTTAAGCTATAGTTTTTTAGAGGTAATATCCAAGACTTTCTTATTAAAGTATGTAAGTCTATAAATCTTGAGGTAATTATATCAATTTCCTCAAAACTAAAATTTAGTTTTTTAGCAATATTAATTATTGCTATTTTTTCAGTCTCTCCGTAATGTAAAACTGGCCATCCCTTTTGTAAAAAAAGTATTTTAATAATTTGGCTGTAAGATTCTCCTTTATTTTTTTTGAGATTTAAGATTGGCTCATAAATAAGATCTTCTTTTTTTGCAAACAAATTATTTATTTTTAAAAAACCATATAAAAAGTCATGCTTTTCGTCTGGATTTGACTCAATATCAAATATGTAAAATCCCGAATGTGTTTTTTCTAATAGATCGTAAGTATCATTTTTATTGGAAATGCGGTATGGTTCACCAGAAATATAGGCTTGTGCTTGCTTTACAAAAATAGAGGCTTTTTCATACTTTTGATCTTTGAATTTAGATAATTTCTCTCCAAGTTGTTTTTCACTATACGAAGCTAATGTTTGGGTATTAGATATTCCATTTATTTTCAGTAATGAGGCCGTTTTGGATCCTATTCCATCTATATCTGTTAGATATCCATTTTCTTTTGCTTCTTTGTCACAAAATTTTTGCCATGAACAAATAGTACATTTTTTTCTATCTTGTGTTATTTCTGGCATAAATCCCTCCAAGCATTCATTAAGACTTAATAAAACATTTAAAACTTTTTTTCTTAATTTTTTATTTAAATAAATTTCTTTAAAATTAACGTTATTCCCAAAATTTGAAATTACTAATCCTTTTTCAATTTTAGATTGTTGAAAAGATTCCAACAGAATAGAACTAAAAGCCAAGTCGAATAAATGTTCTTTTGTAGTTTTGTGACCTAACTTATAAACGGCAGGTAAATATTTATATGCTCCCCATTTACTTATCCCTTTAGTCTTTACAAGAAATTGTGGACGTATCTCTGCGTTTATATTTTTACAAAATTCCCCTTTGATTTTTAATCCAATTACCCCTTGATAACCATTTTTGCATGCTTTTAATCCTGTATATATTTCACCATTACAAAATTCCGAGAAAATTTGAAACTGATTAATTTTATCTATAGCTTTATGCGGAGACCAAACTTCATAAGATTTTTTACCCTTAAAATCTAGCCATGCTTTTCTTTTGCATCTTATAAAACTTTTTAAATGAAGAGAATTCAAATTATTTTCTGAAGGCGGTTTTAAAATTTACTTATATAAATTAATATAGACAATTAGAAGAGATCAAGGAACTTTTAAATTTGACAGGTGATAAATTAAATAACATAAAATTTGGAACTGATGGTTGGAGAGGAATAATTGGATTTGACTTTCATCTATCCAATCTTTCAAGAATTGTTGTTGCTGCATGCCAGGAGTTGCATTATCAATACTATAAAGAAGTTAATTCAAAGAAAATTATAATTGGATATGATCGTAGATTTATGGCAAGTGAATTTGCCAAGCAAATAGTTCCTTTTGTTAGAGGATGCGGTTTTGAGCCGATCTTATCTAATAGCTTTGTTACAACACCCTCTTGTAGTTTTTATGCCAAAGAAGTTGGTTGTCTTGGAGCATTAGTAATTACAGCAAGTCATAATCCATATAATTGGATGGGTTTGAAAATAAAGAGCTTTAATGGATGCTCTGTTGATGAATCTTTTACAAGTGAAATTGAAAAAAGATTAATGCTTGGAAACTCAATTGAAAAAATGGAAGGTATTAATCAATTGGTAGATATAAAGAAGTTTCATTTGGATAGAATTAAATCCCTTTTTGATATTGACTTTATTTCTAATAGATTGAAAAAAATGAAATTGAGAATTTTTGTAGATTCTATGCATGGTTCAGCTGCAAATTGTATGGCTGATATTTTTGCCTCTAATGATTCAGAAGTTATTTCAGAAATCAGAAAAGATGGTGATCCTTTTTTTGGCGGAAAACCTCCTGAACCTCTTTTAAATTATGTAGATGATTTAAATCAAATACTAATCAAAAATTCAACAAATGAAGTGAAAACTCTAGGAATTATATTTGATGGAGATGGTGACAGAATTGCAGCTATTGACGAAAAAGGAAGATTCTCTAGTACACAAGATTTATTGCCATACTTTATTCACTATTTGGGCGAAATTAAAAATAATTCTTATCCAGTTTTAAAGACTGTTAGTGGTTCAGATATTATTAAAAATATATCAGAGAGTCAAAATAGAGATGTTTTTGAACTCCCAGTTGGCTTTAAATATATTGCCGAAAAAATGATCAAAGAGAAAATATTTATTGGAGGAGAGGAATCTGGAGGGGTTGGTTTTGGTGAATTTATGCCTGAAAGAGATGCTCTTTATGCCGCAATGGTTTTATTAAATGGAATTGCTGAAAAATCTCAATATTTATTTGAAACCTTAGATGAAATACAAAAAGATTTTGGACCAAGTTTTTATAAAAGAATTGATATTAAATTTCCAAATCAGTCAGAAAAAAATCTTATAGAGGAATTTCTAATACATAATATTCCTGAGAATATTAATAATCACAAGTTAAAAAGTATCTCAAAGATTGATGGAATAAAGTTGAGAATCAATCAAAATTTTTGGATTCTTTTTAGGTTTTCAGGAACCGAACCTGTTTTAAGGTTGTATTGTGAAGCACCAAAAGAATCTTATCTAAATGAGGTATTAGAGTGGGGCCAAGAATTTATAAATTTAGCAGGCAAACAAGGATGAAAAATTTATATTTGGCTAGTAAGAATAAAGGTAAAATTGCAGAATATAAGAAATTGCTGGCTGGAGTTAATTGTAAATTATTACTTCAGCCGGAATCATTAGAAGTTGAAGAGGATGGAATGACATTTAGAGATAATGCAATTAAAAAAGCAAGTAAAGTTTCTAGAAAAACAAATAATTTCTCAATAGCAGATGATTCTGGAATTTGTATTGAAGCATTAGATTGGAAACCAGGCATTTATTCATCAAGATATGCAGAAAATGATCAGAAGAGAATTGAAAGAGTTTTAAAAGAACTTGATGGAGTTGAAAATAGAAGTGCTTTTTTTATTGCTAATATTTGTGTTTGTTCCCCAAATGGTGAAGTGATTTTAGAATCTGAAGCTAAATGTTATGGCAATATTATTTTCAATCCGAGAGGAAAAGGTGGTTTTGGGTATGACCCAATTTTTGAGGAGAGCTCTACCAGATTAACTTTCTCAGAAATGAATAATGATATTAAAGACTCTTGTAGTCATAGAGGTAAAGCATTAAAAAAAATTATCCCAGATTTAATTGAAATTTTTTCTTAAATTCAATTAACCCAAGATCCATGCAGGCCATGGGGAATTGAAATGGGTAATTCATAAACAGCTAATTCTCTTAAGTCTTTTGCGTCTAATATCACTAAATCGCTTCCTCTTCGTTCTCCGTTCCATAGAAGTATAAATAAAAATCCTTCATCTTCTTTAGAAGAGTTTTCTGATGGGACCATAATTGGTTCACTAACAAATCCACTTGGACCGGCTGACCAATAAATTTCTTCCTTTGAAATTAAATTTATTTTTTTTATTGCTTGAAGCGGGGCATTACCTAGCTTTTGAGATGTGCATGCCATCCAACTAAAAGTTGCTGTTAATCCTAAATTTTTAGGATTAACAGTAGCAAATTCACAACATTGTTCACTTGTAGTTTCAAGTTCACTAGTTTTTTTCTTTAGATCGATAATTGATCTTTTCAGTTTTCCATCTGGATATTTATTAAAGTCAATATCCCTAAAATTCTCATCTGGACCAACTGATGGGAAATCATCATAAAAAATACTATCTAATACGATTTTGGAATCTGTTTCAAATGCATTTACATGATGAAAAACAAATCCTTTTGGAGCATCTATTGTTAACGGTGGCTGACCTCTAAATAATCCACTTTCTCTGGGGATGATAAAAAACTTTGCCTTTTTATTTGGATTGGATTTTAAACATTGTGCTGCCCCTTTTTGGCCCATTACAAATGGAAGAGGGTTGAAGTCGATTGCATTCTGTAAGAATATTGCCCAATTAGTTGTAATCGCGAAATCGTGAAGAAATGCAAAGCCATTAAAAGTATCTTTTCTGTCTACAATAAGTTCTCCAGGATTTTCACCAGCATTATTAAATTCCATTAATCTAATGGTACTTTTTGGCCCGGTTTGCACTCCAAAAGTGACTAAAAGTTCTCGAGATGAATTTGAATTAAGGTCTATCTTGGGATGCGCACTAAATGCTTCGTTAGGCTTGAGTACCCCCTTCAATGTTGTTAAACCAATAGTTTCAAGACTTTTAGGATCCATAGCATGTGGCCCAGCTGCTTCCCATAATGCGAGAATTTCATCTCCTAATTTAACGACATGAGTATTAGCGATGTTCTTAAATTTTAGATCTAATGCATTATTTAAAATTCCTCCATTTTTTTGGGTCCCAAAAACACCTCTATATATAAATTTATTTATTTTTTCTTCTTCCAAATATCCTTTAGTTTTAACAAATCTATTTGTTAAGTATGGCTGACCATTTTCGAAATTTATGGATGTGATCATACCATCACCATCAAATGGATGATGAACCCATTGTCCACCTCTTTCTAATATTCCTGGGCCATTTCTTAATAATGTTCCATTTAAATTTTTAATATTCTTACCTTTGCTAATTGTTAGAGGCTCTTTAGTTAGCTCCTTTTCTACATTTTGATACGCACTGGACCAATCTTTTTTATTAAAACTTTTAACTTTATCAATTTTTTTATTTTGTAAATTAGTCACAACAAAGTAGTTACTATATCTATCTTCGCCAAAAATCAACTGAATTGTGGCTGATTCGAAAAAATTACTATTTTATTGATTTTCGAGCATTCCTTTACTGCTTGGAATTGAATCAGATCTTCTTAGATCTATTTCTGTAGCCATTCTCATTGCTCTTGAAAAAGCTTTAAAGCAAGCCTCAACTATGTGATGTGAATTAGTGCCTCGTATTTGATTAATATGCAGAGTAATACCGCTGTTATTTACAAAGGCAATAAAAAACTCTCTTACTAGTTCAGTATCATAATTTCCTATTCTAGGAGCTTTTAATTGAAGATCATAAGATAGATGTGGTCTACCAGAGCAGTCTAAGGTGACTTGAACTAATGCTTCATCTAATGGGGCAAAAAAATGTCCAAATCTGCTTATTCCTTTTCTTTCACCCAAGGCTTTTGAAAATGCTTTGCCTAATGCGATACCTACATCTTCATTTGTATGATGATCATCAATATGGGTATCTCCAATTGCTTTAATTTTTAAATCGAACAAACCATGACTGGATATTTGATGAAGCATATGATCTAGGAATGGTATCCCGGTATCAATCTCGGAAATCCCATTTCCATCTAAGTTTATAAATACAGAAATATCTGTTTCATTCGTTTTTCTTTTGATTTCAGATTGCCTTAGAGATGACATTTTTATGCAAATAACTTAGTTTACATTCCATTAATGCAGTAACCCGCATCAACATAAATTGTTTGGCCTGAAATGCCGCTAGAGAGATCACTTAATAAAAAAGCAGCAGTATTTCCTACTTCTGTTTGAGTGACTGTTCTGCGTAAAGGAGCCTTTTCTTCAACATTGTGAATCATATCTAAAATGCCACCTATAGCAGAACTCGCAAGTGTTCTTATAGGTCCAGCACTTATTGCATTAACTCTGACTTGTTTTTCTGGACCAAGTTCTGCAGAAAGATATCTGACTGAAGCTTCTAAAGCTGCTTTAGCCACTCCCATCACGTTATAGTTAGGAATTGCTCTTTCTGATCCTAAATAAGTTAATGAGACAACCCCAGCACCATCACTAAAAAGTGGTTTTGCTGCTTTACATAAAGGTGCCAATGAATAAGCACTTATATTAAGAGCCCTATCAAAACCCTCTGAAGTGGTAGCACTATAATCTCCAATCAATTCGTCGCGTCCTGCAAATGCTAAGCAGTGAACTAATCCATCAATTTGTCCCCAATTGTTTTTTATATTATTAAAGATCTCTTCTATTTGAGCTGGATTTTGGACATTAAGAGGCAAAAATAACGATGGGTTTAAAGGTTCAGTTAGTTCTCTAACTTTAGATTCGAATCTTCCCTTATCATCAGGCAAATATGTGATTCCAAGTTCTGCTCCAGCTTTTGAAAGTTGTTGAGCAATACCCCATGCTATTGAACGATTGTTGGCAATCCCTGTAACAAGAATTTTTTTGCCAGTTAGATTTAGAAGCATTTTGTTTATTATTTCTATTATTCTCCTATATAAAAGTACCTATCTTTACGTATTACTGCAAAATATACAATAATTTTCAAATATCAAATAATATTTAATTTAAATATGGTCAGAACAAACTCTATGGTTTTGGAATTAGGTTTTCAATTACCTAATTTCGAAATGTTAAATGCTAATTCTTCAAATAATCAATATTTTAATTCACATAATCTAGATAACCGGCATTTACTTTTAATGTTTATCTGTGCCCATTGTCCATTTGTTAAATATATTGAGAATCAAATTTACACCTTAAGTAAAGAAATTGAAAATACAGTTCAAACGGTTGCAATTTCTAGTAATGATATTGTCACTCATCCTTCAGATTCTCCTAAAAATTTGAGATTACAAGCACAATCTCAGGGATGGAGTTTTCCTTATCTATATGATGTAAATCAGAAATTTGCTAAGGAGTTAAAAGCGGCTTGCACACCAGATTTTTATCTTTTTTCAAATGAAGGAGATGGTGATTTTTTATTGTTTTATCATGGCCAATTAGACGATAGTAGACCAGGTAATAATGTCCCTCTTTCTGGGGAAGATTTACGCTCTGCTGTAGGAGATTTGAATCAAAATAATTGTTATCCTTCAAATCAAATGCCGTCTTTAGGTTGCAATATTAAATGGACTCCTGGTAATGAACCGAGTTGGTTTAAATGAATTAAAATGTTTTTTTACCCATAGAAATATGGTTTAAGGTTAATATATTCAATATGCAGATACCTCCATTTACTTTAAATAGGCAGTACCAAGAAATTGGCTCTGAAATTGAGAGTGAGGTTTTTAAAGTTTTAAAAGGCGGCCAGTATATTGGAGGACAAGAGATTGCCAAATTTGAGGAGAGTTTTTCTAATCTGATTGGTGTAGAAAATACTATTGGATGTAACAGTGGAACTGATTCTTTAGTGTTAGCTTTGCGCGCATTAGATATTGGAGTGGGTGATGAAGTTATTACCTCATCCTTTAGCTTTTTTGCGACCGCAGAGGCTATTAGTGCAGTTGGTGCTAATCCTATTTTGGTAGATATAGATCCTGCAACTTATCTCATTGATACTGAACTAATAGAACAAGAAATAAATTCTAATACTAAGGCAATTATGCCAGTTCATCTATTTGGGAATGCAGTGAATATGACCCTAATAAAATCATTAGCCAACAAATATGACTTAAAAGTAATCGAAGATTGTGCTCAGGCAACATGCACAATGTGGGAAAATTCCAAAGTTGGTAGTATCGGTGATATAGGTTGTTTTAGCTTTTTCCCTACTAAGAATTTAGGAGCTGCTGGAGATGGTGGAGCAGTAACAACTTCAGATCATAAGATTGCCAAAAAAATTAGAGAACTAGCTGTTCATGGTAGCCCAATAAGATATCACCATACTCAAATTGGATATAACAGCAGACTTGATACAATTCAGGCTGCCATATTAAATATCAAAATTAAATATATTTCTAAGTGGATTAATAATCGCCAAAAAATCGCTAATAATTATCTTAATTTATTAGAAAAAAATCCATTTATTAGTTTGCCAAAAATTAGCTCTGACTCAATTTCCCATTCTTGGAATCAATTTGTCATCAAATTAAGAAACGATAAATATTTTTTAAATCAAGATTTTTCAAATTTATTTGATACTGATAGCAAAAAATACTATTCCTTAAGGAATTTGGTGAAACAACAACTTTTTGAAAAAGGTATTAACTCAATTATTTATTACCCAATTCCAATACATGCACAAATAGCTTACAAAAATAAAAATTTTTCTAGAACAAAACTTACCAATACAGAGAGGATTTGTACTGAAGTTCTTAGTCTCCCAATGTTTCCTGAAATTTCTTATGAAGAGCAAGTTTATGTAGCAGAAAATTTAAATGAAGTTTTAAAGAATTGTATAGAGGAAATTCAAATTTCAGCATAAAGTGATTTAAATAATCTTTGTTGTATGTTGTGATTAACGATAGGGCTTGAATAATTATTTTTTTCTAAATTTGATATCTCCCCATTTAATAGGTCTGAATTTGACACTTTAGATAATTCAGGAATCCAAGATTTTATATATTCGCAAATAGGATCAAATTTTTTTGCTTGGGTATATGGATTAAAAATTCTCAGTGGTTTTGGATCCATACCGCTACTGGCGCTCCACTGCCATCCCCCATTATTTGCAGCTAAGTCTCCATCAACCAAAGTCTCCATAAATTTTTTCTCGCCCATTTGCCAACTGCATATAAGATCTTTTACTAGAAATGAAGCGACTATCATGCGACATCTGTTATGCATCCAGCCACTACTATTTAGTTGACGCATTGCAGCATCAACTATAGGCACACCAGTCTCTCCGTTGCTCCAATGTTGAAACCAGTCACTATTGTTTTGCCACGGAAATTGATCCCATTTTTTTCTATGTGGACCTTTCTCTAGCTCTGGGAAATGGAATAAGCAATGTTGATAAAATTCACGCCAAACAAGTTCTTTTTGCCAAGTTTCAATTGATATTGAATTTTCATAACTTTCAAAATCTGATTTTAAACTTAATGTCGCGTTCCAAACTTTTCTAATGCTGATGGTCCCAAATCTGAGAGATGCACTTAAAAAAGATGTCCCATTATGGGAAGGTAAATCTCTGGCAGAATTATAAGAATATATTTTTTTTTCGTTAATGAAGTTTTCTAATAATGTTTCTGCAGCATTCTCACCAGGTCTACATGGACAAATATTCGAACCAGTAAATTTGATATTTTTGAGAAACTTCTTTAGAACGGAATCAGATGAATTTATTTTCTTATTTTCTTTGAGTTTATTATCTATATCTTTAAACTGGAAAATAACTTTATTTTGATCATATGAACCTAATAAATTCATTCTCGATTTAAGGTTTTTATAAAAAGGTCCATAAACAGAATAAGGTTTATTATTCCCTGAAAATATTTTTAAAGGTTCTACTAATAAGTGGTCCCAAGATTCAATAACTTGTATATTTTTTTCTTTTAAATTTTTTTTTATTTTTAAATCTCGATTAATCTCATAAGGTTCAATTGATTTATTCCAAAAAACAAATTTAGCATCTATTGTCTTTGCTATTTGAGGAATTATTAATACTGGATCTCCTTCTTCTATAACTAATCTACTACCCATTTTTTTCCAATTATTTCCTAATTCCTGAAGCGAATTTCCTAGAAACCAAGCTCTTGAATTTGCATTGAAATCGTGTGAGTAATTTTTATCTAATATGTAAGTTGAAGTAATAGCATTTGATAATGAAAATGCTTTGATTAAAGCTTGATTATCAAATATTCTTAAATCCTTTCTATGCCAAAAAAGTATTCTAGGTTTAGTCATAATTCATCTAAAAATTGTTTAGCTCTGAACCAAGCTGTCACAGTTTTTGCGTCAAGAATTTCATCCCCACTAGAAATAAAATTATCTAGTTCATCGGGATCTAAAATTAATACTTCTATATCTTCATCTAAATCTCCTTTAACCTCAGAATTTAATTTGCTCAAATCACGCGCTAAAAATAAATAAATTTCTTCATCTGCATAACCAGGAGCAGGGACAAGAGTTCCTAGTTCATCCCATTTGTCTGCACTAAATCCAGTCTCTTCTTGTATTTCTCTTTTAATTGAATTAATAGGTGTTTCTCCTATCTCTAATGTGCCTGCTGGAAATTCTAATAAATATCTAGAGACTGCAAATCTATATTGCCGAAGAATGATAACTTTATTGTCTTTTGTAATTGGTACGGCTAGTGCCGCACCAGGATGTTTAATGTATCCATATTCACCTTCATGCCCGTTTGGAAGCTCAATTCTATTTATTTCGAAACTAAATTTTTTAGATTTTAACTCAGATATCTTTTCTTTAAATATGGATCTTTTAATAAAGTTTTTATAGCCCATAATTTTTAAATAAAAATAGCCTAACAGTTATTTTTTGGTTTTGTAAATCATTTAATAGACCATTTTGGGTCATCAAACTTCTTGATTTTTTGGCTTCTACTTAAGATCTCAGATAGTGGTGTAATAACGAAATTCCTATTAATGAATCTAGGATGAGGTAATATTAATTCCTCGTCAAATATATGAAAATCTTCCCACCAGAGAATATCTAAATCGAGACATCTTGATAGCCATTTCTTACCCTTTGGTGTCTTTTTTCGTCCGAAAAATCTCTCTAACTTTTTTAGCTCTTTTAAAAGTAATTTCGCCTTTTTTTTTGATGGTTTTGGAAAAGAATTACTTTTTATTAGCAATAGAGTATTTAAATAATTTGGCTGCTCATTTTTAACTCCATGAGGTAATGTCTCATAAATTGAAGACCAAAAAAAGTTTGCATGAAATTTTCTTTTCTCTTCTTTTTCTTTGTTGGAATGATCTCCCCACTCATTAATTATTTCTTCTATTTTAGGTTTGCATATTAATAGGGACTCAAGAGGGCTCCCGAATTTACTGTCAATATTTGCCCCGAGGGATATACATAGTCCATTTTTGATATTAAGATTTGATAATTCCACTACACAAAACAAAGTTATTGGATAAATTCTATATCAGGCATTTTAAAAGTGATTTTGAACCCAGAGTTAAAAGAAAAAGGAGAAATACAAGATTTAATGAAGTCAAAGGATTCTTTTAGAGCTTTCCCTTTGGCAGCAATTACAGGTCATAGTTTATTGAAATTATCTTTGCTATTGGCAGCAGTTGATCCCAGTTTAGGAGGAGTGATTATCGCTGGTGGAAGAGGTACTGGTAAGTCTGTATTAGCAAGAGGTTTGCATACTCTACTCCCTCCTATTGAGGTAGTAGATAATGAATTAATACTGGAAAAGCTAACTAAGAGAAATAGTAATACTTCATTAAGACCTATTGGTAGGAACCTAGATCCAGATAAACCAGAGGAATGGGATATTAGTACTAATAAATTGTTAGAGGAGGCAATTGGAAGTGATTATTTAAATCAAATTGAAGAAATTCCAAAAAAAGTAAGAGAGGCACCATTTATTCAAGTTCCCATTGGCATAACTGAAGACAGACTTGTTGGATCAATTGACGTCGCCGCCTCATTAAGTACGGGGGAACAAGTTTTTCAGCCTGGAATTTTGGCAGAGGCTCATAGAGGTGTTCTTTATGTAGATGATATAAATTTATTAGATGATGGTATTGTAAATTTAATTCTTGAAGCTACAGGAAGAGAGAAAAATAATATTGAAAGAGATGGTTTAAGTCTTTCTCATCCTTGTAAGTCACTTTTAATAGCAACTTATAATCCTGAAGAAGGTGCTTTAAGAGATCATGTTTTAGATCGTTTTGCTATTGTGCTTTCCGCAGATCAATCTATTGATAATGCTCAAAGAGTCGAGATTACAAAATCTGTTTTATCACACGCAGAAAATAATATTAAATTTTCAGAAAAATGGTCGGAAGAATCTGATAATTTATCTACTCAATTAATTTTGGCAAGGCAATGGTTAAAGGATGTCAAGATAACAAAAGAGCAAATAACCTATTTAGTGAATGAAGCTCTTAGAGGAGGAGTAGAAGGGCATAGGTCAGAATTATTTGCAGTAAAAGTAGCAAAGGCTAATGCAGCTCTTCGAGGAGATGAGAATGTAAATTCTGAAGATCTAAAAGTCGCAGTAAGGTTAGTTATTCTTCCACGAGCAATGCAAATACCTCCAGAAGATGATGATATTCAACCACCCCCTCCAGAGGATCAGAGTCCCCCACCCCCACCTCAATCGAATAATGAAGAGTCTGAACCCGAGACTAGTGAAAATGATAATGAGCAAGACCAAGAACAAGAAGAAGATAATTCTGATGGAGAAGAAGAATCTACTCCCGATATACCTGAAGAATTCATATTAGATCCTGAGGCATGTATGGTTGATCCTGATTTATTGCTTTTTTCATCAGCTAAAGCCAAAGCAGGAAATAGCGGTAGTAGATCAGTCATATTTAGTGACAGTAGAGGAAGATATGTTAAACCTATTATTCCAAGAGGTAAAGTAAAAAGAATTGCTGTAGATGCTACCCTTCGAGCTGCTGCTCCTTATCAAAAATCGAGAAGATTAAGGAACCCTAATAAATCAATAGTTATTGAAGAAAATGATTTCAGGGCAAAGCTTCTTCAAAAAAAGGCGGGGGCTTTAGTAATTTTTTTGGTTGATGCTAGTGGCTCTATGGCTTTAAATAGAATGCAAAGTGCCAAAGGCGCAGTTATAAGACTTTTAACAGAGGCATATGAGAATAGAGATGAAGTAGCTCTTATTCCTTTTAGAGGTAATCAGGCCGAAGTGCTTTTGCCTCCAACAAGATCAATAACTGCAGCAAAAAGAAGGTTGGAAACAATGCCTTGTGGTGGAGGATCCCCCTTGGCACATGGACTAACACAATCAGCAAAAGTAGCAAAAAATGCTCTTTCAACAGGAGATATAGGTCAAGTCATTGTTGTGGGGATTACTGATGGACGAGGAAATGTACCATTAGGATTATCTCTAGGACAAAGTGAGGCAGCAGAAAAAGATAATGAGAATACCAATTTAAAACAAGAGGTTCTTGATATCGCTGCGAAATATCCCATGCTTGGGATAAAGCTCTTAGTAATTGATACAGAGAGAAAATTTATTGCAAGTGGTTTTGGTAAAGAATTAGCAGAGGCAGCTCAAGGAAAATATGTTCAACTGCCAAAAGCTACAGATAAAGCAATAGCTGCTATGGCTTTAAATGCTATAAATGAATTCTAAATATTTCTTATGGATAAATTTCATTTAGGAATTTCGAAAGTCCAATAGTTAAATCTCTGATAGATTTAGTTAATTCTTTATCTTGTGTTATTTTTTTAAAATCATCACTCATATCATCTATTTTGGTTGAGATGGACTTAGCAGCATTAATTGTCAATTTAATATCATTAAGGGTTTCTTTGTCATCGATAGTAGACAAAATATTATTCAAATGATTAGCAGCAATTGTAATTTCTTTTATTAAAGGTTCAACTCTTTGTAGTTCTTGTTTCGATAAATAAATTAATTCATCAAGATTTTCTTGTGTTCTGTCAAATTGGTCAATTGAGTTAACAATGTTTTCAATTAAGTTTTCTTGATTTGTGTCTTTTAAAAGTTGACTTATTTTATTAGTTATATTTGAGAGACTTGATAGTTGTTTACCTGTGATAGTGTCTCCCTGACAAATAATTAATTTGGTATCGCATTTTTCGGATATAGGTTTTGCAATGTTTTTAGGAATTGTCCTGTCACTAGTTTCTAAAGCAACTTGTACATCTCCTCCAAGGAAAGAATTTGTAACTACCCTTGCAAATGCAGGCCTTGGAAGAATAATTTCAGGATTATTTAAAACTATTTTTGCTTTAATTGATTCATTCGTAAACAAGATATCTTCTATCGATCCAACTAAGATTCCTCTGTAAGTAACTGGAGATTTTTTTGATAAACCGCTTGCGTTATTGAATTCAGCAAAGAGGTACCAATTTTTTGAAGATAATCTTACTCCTCTTAGCCAAAAAGAAAATGATGTGAATATTAAAATTCCTCCTAATAAGGAAAAACCAACTATTGAATCTCGTAAGCTTCTACGCATAATTTCTAAATGTCTTTGGGTTGCATTGGACCATCAAGTTTCCCATGCCTAAATTGAAATACATAGGGATCATTACTTTCTTGAAATTCATCAATTGAACCTCCCCATCTAAATTTGCCTCCGTAAAGCATTAAAACTTTGTCTGAAGTCCTTTCTATAGTACTAAGAACATGGCTAACTACAATAGATGATCCATTAGTTTTATGGTTTGTCTTATTAATCAAATCTTCAATTCTTGATGAGGCAATTGGATCAAGACCTGCAGTCGGTTCATCAAATAGTAATAAAGGGTTATTAGTATTTGCATTAAGATTTTGATCAGTTATTAAAGCTCTCGCAAAACTGACTCTTTTTTGCATTCCTCCGCTTAATTCATTTGGAAGTTTATTCTCTACATTAAATAGCCCTACCTCAGCTAAACATTCACATACAATTTCATGAATTAATTTGTTAGATAGTTTTTTATTTTTTTTTAGGAGAAAACCTACATTCTCTTCAATAGTTAAAGATCCTAATAACGCAGGGTTTTGAAAAACTAGTCTTACATCAGGAGGATTATTTTGATCCAATCTCAAATATGTTTGTTTCTCTCCAAATATTTTTAATTCTCCTTTGGTAGGTAAAATGAGTCCTGCTAGTATCTTCAAGATAGTTGATTTGCCAGAACCAGAGGGGCCAACAATAGCTAACTTCTCTCCATCATTAAGTTCAAAATTAAGTTGATTAAGCACATTAACTTCGCCCCAGCTTATAGAGAGGTCCTTAGTCTGAACTGCATGCTTCGATTTTTTCAAAACCTATATAAAGAAAAGTTATCTTCTATTACATTTTGCCTGTTTTTAGAAATAAAAAAAGGATGTATTAATTTGACTTATAATGTATCTATGTAGTTTTTTAATTTGTTAAAAAATAATTTAAGAGGTTTTTTTAATGAATAAGCGTAAAAAAAGAGTAAGAAGATTTTATAAAAACTTTAAAAAGTCTAACTTTGTCTTTTTAAACCAATTTTTAAGAATTTTGAGTTGGCTTCTGCCTGGACTGGTAATAAAAAGATGGATGGTAACATCTGCTGTAGGATTTTTGACTACATTATTAGGCTTGGCAATTTGGACAAATTTAAGACCACTCTATTGGCTTATTGAAATATTTTTTTGGTTAATGGCAGGTTTAACTAGTGTATTGCCTGTTTCATTATTAGGACCATTAATTTTTGTTATTGGACTTTTATTAATAGGGATTGGACAAAATAGAAGTATTAACTCTATTCAAAAAGCCCTTGTTCCAGAAAAAAATACATTTTTAGTTGATGCATTAAGAGTTAAGAGTAAATTAAATAGAGGCCCTAATATTGTCGCAATTGGCGGAGGTACAGGCTTATCTACTTTATTGAAAGGTTTAAAAAATTACAGTAGCAATATTACAGCTATCGTAACAGTATCAGATGATGGCGGAAGTAGTGGAATTCTTAGAAAACAACTAGGTGTGCAGCCTCCAGGAGATATTAGAAATTGCTTGGCTGCCTTATCAAACGAAGAACCTATTTTAACTAGGTTATTTCAATATAGATTTTCAGGAGGAAGTGGTCTAGAGGGGCATAGTTTTGGAAATCTATTTTTGTCCGCTTTAACAACAATTACAGGTAGTTTAGAAAAAGCAGTTCAAGCCTCTAGTAAGGTTTTGGCGGTACAAGGTCAGGTTTTACCAGCAACAAATATTGATGTTACGTTATGGGCCGAATTAGAGGATGGTGGAAAAATTTTTGGTGAAAGTAAGATCAGCAAATCTAGAAAATTAATTTCAAGGATTGGTTGCTTACCAGAGAATCCTTCTGCTCTTCCGAGTGCTCTCGAATCTATAAAAGATGCTGATTTGATTGTTCTTGGACCTGGTAGCCTTTATACTTCTCTATTACCTAACTTGTTAGTACCAGAAATTGTAGATGCTTTATTACATAGTAATGCTCCCAAAATTTATATAAGTAATTTGATGACTCAGCCTGGAGAAACCGATGGACTTGATGTCTATCAACATATCAAATCAATAGAAAAACAATTATCAAATTTTGGAGTTAATACTAGAATTTTTAATGCAATCTTATCTCAGGTTCAATTTGAAAAGTCTCCCTTAGTAGACTATTACGAAAGTAGAGGTGCTGAACCCGTTCAATGTAATAAAGAAAAATTATTGTCTGAGGGTTATTATGTCTTACAAGCACCATTATATTCAAGAAGAATAACTCCAACTCTTAGACATGATCCTAGAAGACTAGCGAGAGCAGTAATGTTTATATACCGTAAATTAAAGAAGTTAAACTAACTAATAAGCATCCTGAAGTTCATAGAAATCTGGCTGAATATAATCTTTTCGTAATGGCCATCCTCTCCAATCTTCAGGCATTAAGAGTCTTTTGGGATTTGGATGATCAACAAAGTTTATTCCATACATGTCATATGTTTCTCTTTCTTGCCAATCACTTCCTTTAAAAATATTATATAAACTTGGAATTGATAAATCAGAATCTCTTTTCAAAAAAACTTTTAATCTAATTTCTTTGATCTTTTCGATTTTTTGATAGTCATCAACTGTTATAAAGTGATAAAAACTAACAAGATTTTTACCTAACCCTTCATCGTAACCACCTTGGCATTGAAGGTAGTTGAAACCGTAGTTTCTTAAAGCTGATACTGCTTCATATAGTTTACTAGGCTCCACAGAAATATTTTCAATTCCTATGTGATCGTTATCTAAAAATTGATTAGGAATTCCATCTTTAGATAATTTTTGACTTATAAATCCCTCCTCTTTTGCTGTATCTGAGGATTTGGCTAAACCATCTTTTTCCATTAATCTTCTTCACTTTTGATAAGTTCCGCTTTTTCGTTTTCCTTGGTTAATTCATTTATTTTTTCTGTTTTGGAAGAAGGAATAAAATTAGTGGAAGTTTTGGTTAGATATTCGCCATTATTTTCAGAGAAAACAAGATTCATTTCGTGATCATAAGTTATGTACCTATGAGTTTGTTCCGTTTTTTTTCTCTCAAGAATTGACTCATTACCTACTTTTTTTCTTAGTTTTATTACTGCATCAAAAATTGCTTCTGGTCTTGGTGGACATCCAGGGAGGTATAAATCAACTGGGATCAATTTATCAACGCCTCTAACAGCAGTAGTAGAATCTGCGCTAAACATTCCTCCAGTAATCGTACAAGCACCCATAGCAATAACATATTTTGGCTCAGGCATTTGCTCATAAAGTCGCACCAGAGCAGGAGCCATCTTCATTGTTACTGTCCCTGCGACTATTATTAAATCTGCTTGCCTAGGAGAGCTTCTTGGAACTAATCCAAACCGATCAAAATCAAATCTAGAACCAATTAATGCAGCAAATTCAATAAAACAGCAAGCTGTCCCATATAAAAGAGGCCAAAGACTACTTAGTCTTGCCCAATTATGAAGATCATCTAAGCTTGTTAAAATAATATTCTCACTTAAATCTGTAGTAACTTGCGGTGCACCAAGCGGGTTGCAAGTTCCTTCTCTAATTTCTCTGATTGCTTTTGGTGATAATTGTGGGTTCAATTTTTTAACTCCATTCTAAAGCACCTTTTCTCCATGCGTATGCAAGAGCAATAACAAGTATTGCAATGAAAATTAAAGCCTCAATAAAAGCTAATAAGCCTAATCTATTGAATGCAACAGCCCAAGGATAAAGGAATACTGTCTCAACATCAAATATAACGAAAACCAAGGCAAACATGTAATAACGAATATTAAATTGAATCCATGCTCCTCCTATAGGCTCCATTCCAGATTCATATGTAAGTTTTCTTTCCCCTGATCTGCCTTTTGGGGCAACGATGAGATTAGTAACTAAAGCTAATACTGGTACAGCTGCGGCTATTAGAAGGAAACCTAAAAAATATTCATAGCCAGTTAATAAAAACATCTTAAAAAATTAATTTTGAATAAAAGTCGCTTAATTAAGCAAAATCTTTTAAAGTTCTTAAAGAACAATAATAAACCGTGAGTGAAAACATTCAACCAGCTTCTGAGGAAAACAAGATAGTTGAAGACTTCGAGAAAGAAAAACTTTCTGAAAACTCCTCAGGAGTAAATGTTGAACAACCTGTACTTAATCTAGAACAAAATAGATTCGAATGTAGAAGTTGTGGATATATTTATGATCCTTCTGAAGGAAATAAAAAATTAAACATACCTAAAAATACGCCTTTTTCAGAGTTGGACGGGAATACCTTCGCTTGCCCTGTCTGTAGAGCGGGTAAAAATTTTTATAAGGATATAGGCCCTAAATCTAAACCTAGTGGTTTTGAAGAAAATTTAGTTTATGGGTTTGGATTTAATAGTTTACCTCCTGGACAAAAAAATATATTGATTTTTGGAGGGTTGGCTTTTGCTGCTGCTATGTTCCTTTCTTTGTACTCTTTGCATTAATATATACAAATGAAAAAAATTTTTACAAGTATTCCCAATCTCCTTTTATCTATTCTTCTTTGTTTTGTATTGAGCAGTTGTTCATCAACAGGAGTAAAGACAAGTGATAGCAGCCCTTGGAAAACAATTCAGTTTGAGGACCAGGCTAATGCTTTAGATGTTGATTTTATAGATGATAAAAATGGATTTTTAGTAGGTTCAAATAGACTTATTATGGAATCTAATGATGGAGGGGAAACTTGGGAAAAAAGAAATTTAGATTTACCAAGTGAAGAGAACTTTCGCCTCCTAGATATTGACTTTAAAGGTGAAGAGGGATGGTTAATAGGTCAGCCCTCATTAGTTATGCATACACTTGATTCGGGAAAGAATTGGACACGTTTATCTCTAGGTAATAAATTACCAGGCCAACCATTTCTAATAACGACTGTCGATGTTGGTATTGCAGAATTGGCTACCACTGCAGGTGCTATTTATGAAACATCAGATAGTGGTGAATCATGGAATGCAAAAGTTGTAGACGCATCTGGTTCTGGAGGTGTAAGAGATTTAAGAAGAACTAATAAGGGAGATTATGTCAGCGTAAGTAGTCTGGGTAATTTCTTTTCTACTTTGGAAAAGGATAGTGATGCATGGATAGCCCATCAAAGAGCCAGTAGCAAAAGAGTTCAAAGTATTGGTTTTAATCCAGAAGGAAGTTTATGGATGTTATCTAGAGGAGCAGAAATTAGATTTAATGAAGATACTAATGACCTTGAAAATTGGTCAAAACCTATTATTCCTATTCTTAATGGATACAATTATTTAGACATGGGATGGGATCCAAATGGTGATATATGGGCTGGCGGGGGTAATGGAACTTTAATTGTAAGTAAAGATCAAGGTAAAACTTGGAATAAAGATCCTATTGCTTCTGAATTGCCAACAAACTACATTAAGATAGTTTTTCTTGATAAGGAGGCTTTAGATAATAAAAAAGGATTTGTACTTGGCGAGCGTGGTTATATTCTTAAATGGAATAGTTAACTTTAAATAACTTTAGTTAATAGTAAAAAAAAAATTAATTTTTGATAGATTTAGCAACTGTCTGTAACCAACCTGTTAATTTCTTCGCGAACTTATGATTTTACACTGTAAGATCATAGGGTAAACATTTGTGATTATGGCCGCAGGTTCCACGGGTGAACGCCCATTTTTTGAAATAATCACCAGTATTAGGTACTGGATTATTCATGCAGTAACACTACCAGCTATTTTTATAGCAGGCTTCTTATTCGTATATACAGGCTTAGCCTACGATGCTTTCGGAACTCCTCGTCCGGATAGTTATTTCCAATCATCTGAATCTAAAGCGCCTGTCGTAACACAAAGATATGAAGCTAAATCTCAACTAGATTTAAGAACAAAATAACAATGACTAATTCTCAAGCTCCAATGCAGGCTGCGGAAGTCCGCGTTTATCCTATATTTACTGTTCGTTGGCTAGCAGTACATGCTCTAGCTATTCCATCAGTATTCTTTTTAGGTTCTATTGCTGCTATGCAATTCGTAGCCCGATAAATTTAACTATCATGCAAGTAAACGAAAATCCTAACAAAGTTCCAGTTGAACTTAATCGTACAAGCCTATATTTAGGCTTATTATCAGTATTTGTATTGGGAATTTTATTTTCCAGTTACTTTTTCAATTAAATTAAAATTATGAGTAAATTAAAAGGACCTGATGGAAGAATTCCAGATAGACTTCCAGACGGCAGACCAGCAGTTGCATGGGAAAGAAGATGGACGGAAGGAACTCTTCCTCTATGGCTTGTTGCTACAGCAGGTGGAATAGCTGTTATCTTCGTTTTAGGAATATTCTTCTATGGCTCATACCAAGGCGTTGGAGCTGGAGGCTAACAAATCCTCACCTTTACCTGATAATCACTTATATATTCAACAAGTCTAATAACAATCAGTAAATATCCTAAGTTTCTCTTTTGTGGAGCTTGGTATATTTTCTTTTTGGGTTATCAATCCATCTTTTAATGAAAAATGAGACTTACTTTTTGGTCTTTCTTTTTCAATTAATTTAGCTACTTCAAATATTATTTTATTAGCCACTTCAGTATTTGATCTAAGATTATCCAAAACCATCTCTACAGAAACTTCTTGATGAGTTTGATGCCAGCAATCATAATCAGTAACCATAGATAATGAGGAGTAAGCTATTTCAGCTTCTTTAGCTAATCTTGCTTCTGTGTGGTTTGTCATTCCAATTATTGAACATCCCCAACTTCTATATAAATTAGATTCAGCTCTAGTTGAGAAAGCGGGACCTTCCATTGCTAGATAGGTACCCCCTCTATGCAATTGTCTACCGCCAGGAATATTTTTTTCTCCGATTTCACTTAATATACGCGATAAATTTGTGCAGAAGGGATCTCCCATAGTTACGTGTGCCACAGCTCCCTCGTTGAAGAAGGTTGCAGGCCTATTTTTTGTCCGGTCTATAAATTGATCTGGGACCACTATATCAAGTGGCCTTATCTGTTCTTGTAATGAACCAACTGCTGATGGAGCAATAATCCATCTTACTCCTATTGATCTTAAAGCCCAAATATTAGCTTTGTAAGGGATTTCGGAAGGATTTAATCTATGTGTCCTGCCATGTCTAGGAATGAATGCTATCTCTAGATTTCCAAGATTATATACTTTTATTGAATCAGAAGGTTTACCATAGGGAGTATTGATTTCTAGTTCTCTTAAGTACTCTATTTGATCCATTGAATAAAATCCACTCCCACCAATCACTCCTAATCTTGATTTTTCAATTGGTAATAAATGTTCTTTATTCATAGTGATGTAAATGACTTTTAATCATCTAGTACTAATTGGAGGAGGACACACAAATGTTCTTTTATTGAAGAAATGGTTAATGCGTCCGAAATTAATGCCAGAAATTCCTGTTTCAATTATATCTAGAGATTCTCATTTGGTTTATTCGGCGATATTCCCATCGGTGATTTCAAAATCAATCACTTTAGAAGAGAGTTTAATTGATATAAAATCTTTAGCTAAAAATGCAAAAGTATCTTTTATAGAAGAAGAAGTAAAGGATATTGATTTAAATTTAAAGAAAATTGTTTTAAGTAATAGACCTTCAATTAATTATTCGAAGTTGGTGCTTAATTATGGAAGTCAAACAATAATTCCAAAACAATTTGATTCACTAGTTAAAAATCGAAATGCTTTTTCAATTAAACCTTTTTTAAGGGCTTATGACTTAATACAAAAAGAGGATATTTTTGATTCAGTTAATGAACTTCCATTTGTAGTTGTTGGTAGTGGCCTTGCTGCGATTGAAGTATCATATGCTTTGAGAAAAAGATGGAGATATAGACCTTTAAAACTATTATGTGATTCAAGAAAAATTAATAATACAATTATAAAAAGTTTACGGAATTCTAATATTGATTTAGTTGAAAACCTTAATTTCGATTATGGAAAGATTCTTTTATGTACTGGGAATACATCTCCTTTATGGGCACAAAAAAAATTATTAGATTCGGATTCTCATGGCAGAATACTCACAAATCGGAATTTGCAGTTGAAAAGTTTTCCCGGAATTTATGCTGCGGGTGATTGCGCAGTTGTAGATTCAGCAAAAAGACCAGCATCGGGAGTTTTTGCAGTAAAAGTTGTAAATACATTAGTCCAAAATCTAAAAAAGGATATAGAAGGGGGATCATTAAAAAAGTGGTTTCCTCAAAAGATCGGATTACAAATAGTTAATACATTTCCAAGCCATCCTTCAAAGGCTTTTGCTATTTATCGCAATTTTGTTTTTGGCCCTTCTTTTCTTTTTTGGATTTTAAAGCATAAAATTGATCTGAAATTTATAAACAAATTTAGATCAAAAAGGCTAATTATGAAAAGTAGTGAAAAAAATATTTCATTGAATGATTGCAGGGGATGTGCAGCTAAAATTCCTCAGTTTGTTTTGAATAAATCATTAATAAAATCTAATTTAGATTCTTTTGCCTTATCACCTGAAGATTCAGTTGATATATATCAAAATGGTCAAGATACTATCTTGCAAAGTGTAGATGGATTTCCTGCTTTGGTAAGTGATCCTTGGCTTAATGCAAAAATTACTACTTTGCATGCTTGCTCAGATTTGTGGGCATGCGGAGCAAAACTTTCATCCGCGCAGGCTTTAATTTCATTACCAAAAGTTGAAAGGGAATTTCAGAGTTACCTCTTTTCTCAATCCCTTCAAGGTATTAAATCAACAGTTGAGGATCATGGGGGTGAATTACTTGGAGGCCATACTTTCGAGGCAAGAAGTTTAGTAAATAAACCTTATTCATTAGGAATAGATATTTCTTTAACTGTTCAAGGCATTTTAAAAAATGGTGCAAAACCATGGCTTAAATCTGGAATGAATGATGGAGATATTCTTATGATGTCTAGACCTCTCGGTATTGGGATTTACTTTGCCGGTCAAATGCAAAATATTAATATGCTAGGTAGTTCTTCTGAAATAATTAATAATTTAGTAAAGAGTCAACAATATTTAATTGATGAAATTTATCTTTTTCAAGATCAAGTTAAAGAATCATTAGTCAATGCTGCTACTGACATTACTGGATATGGATTTATTGGACATGTTAAAGAGATGGTTGAATCATCTAATTTATATAGGGAAAGAAATAATTTAGATCCTGTAAAAGTTTTATTAGATTTATTTGCATTTAAAGCTTATCCTGGAGTATTTGATTTAATAAGAAAAGATGTTAAAAGTACTTTCTTTGAATCTAATAAAGAAATTTTCGACAAAATTTATAAAGGAAATCAGCAAAAAAGAATAATTAATTTTTTAAACGAAAATTCATTAGATAAAGAGACTTTTAACGAGAGAATATCATTACTATTAGATCCTCAAACATGTGGACCCTTATTGATTAGTTGCAATCGTAAATATGAAAATACTCTTAAAGATAAATGGTATAAGGTTGGAGAAGTTGTAAAAATGTAATCAATTTCTATTCAGTTTGTCAATTTCCAAATATCTCAATCTTTTGATTTCCTTACCCATTTCCTTCCCTGGATCCCATCCTTCTTTTTTTAATGTTTCTCCATCTTTTTTAGATTTTATGGATTTGTAAATAAATAACCACTTAAACAAGTTACGCCAGTATGGACCTCCATCACAAATTAATAATTTGACTGTCTCTTCATTAAGATTTCTGTCCTCAATAAATTCTGTCCAACTTGATGGAGAAAAATGCATGAATTTTTTTCGGTTGGTTTTTAATATCTTTTTTATATTTAGATAATCTTCTAATATTTTTATCTCACTATTATTTACCAAAAATCTTTGACATGCTTTTTCTAAATCTTCTGCATCTTTTAACAAATAAAGTATATGATTTCCATTCAACTTTTTAATCCAATTTAGTCCTCTTAAAAACCTTTGATCGACTTTAATATTTTCATTTAAGATTGAGATAATTTCCCATTTATTAATTATCGAAATTACATTATTCAAATTATCGTGTTTGTATATTTCAGCTAGTTCCATCCTTATTCGTATGCCGAGTGCAGGAGGGGAAATCATTTTCTGACGAGTTTCTGAACTTTCCCATGGCCATTGTCTAACTGTTTCTTGAGATTGTTTAAGGGAATTATTTGAAATATTGAAATCTAATCTTGAAGCATATTTTGCACATCTAATTAATCTACTTGGATCATCTGAAATACTATTACTGTGAAGTAAGTTTAATTCTTTACTTTTTATATCCGAAATTCCTCCATAAAGATCATAGATTTTCCTTGTCGAGACCTCGAAGGCTATTGAATTTATAGTGAAATCTCTCCTCTTAAGATCCTCCTCAATAGTACTTTTAGTTACTGTGGGATTTAACCCTGGAGCAGGGTAAATTTCTTTTCTTGCAGAAGCAATATCAATTTTATAGTCATTAATATTTATTTCTACAGTGTTGTATAAATTAAATTCCTTTATTAGACATAAATCTACATTTACAATATTTTTTTTTATAAATTTTGCCAGAGAAATTGAGGAACCTTCAATAACAAGATCAATATCTACAGGTTCAGAAAAAGATTTTTTGTGGAATCTTCTAATTAATAAATCCCTTATATAACCGCCAACAAAAGCTACCTTAGTATTATTATTAGATTCTATGTATTTAGTTATTAGGTTATATAGATTAAATGGAATTTTAATTAATTCCTCTTGGATATAATCAGCGATATCATTCATGGCCTTTAACTTACATAACGAATTGGCGCTAATCTAGGATCTAGAATTTTACTTCCTTTATTACCAAACTTTACTGCTAAGGATATTTTTTCACCGCTCCCAAAAATATGTATGATTTCACCTTTCCCAAATTTTGAGTGAATTAGCTTATCTCCAACTATCCAGCTTTTCCCTTTACTGGGTCCTGAATATAATTTTCTTACTGCATTTATTGGTTTGTTAACAAATTCATTTGGATTATTTCGATCAACTCTAGTTAAACGATCATGATGCCAATCTCTTCTAATTGAAGCACCACCAGTTTGGGGTAATTCACCATCCAATAAATCTTCAGGTATTTCCGAAAGAAATATTGAAGGAATTGTTGCTTCACGCATTCCACCCCATAATCTTCTTTCTCTGGCATGACTCAAGAAAACTCTTTCTTTAGCTCTAGTAATACCTACGTAGCATAATCTTCTTTCCTCTTCCAGAAGTGAGGGAGTATCTATTGATCTATGGCTCGGGAAGAGACCTTGTTCTAGTCCAGTGATAAAAACATTTTGAAATTCTAAACCCTTACTATTGTGTAAAGTCATAAGAGTTACGGAGTTAGGATTATTTTTCTTCATATCATTATCAGTTGTTAAGGCTGCTGTAGAAAGAAATCCCTCTACATCTCCACTTTCTGTTTCTTCTTCATATTGAGTAGCTGCATTAATCAGTTCTTGTAAGTTATTTCTTCTGTCTTCAGATTCTTCAGTCCCACTAGCTAGCAAGTCACTTAAATAACCACTTTTTTCTAATATTAGTTGTAGTAGTTTAGCAGGACCTGTATTTTCAAGATAACAAAGTAGATCATTCATAATTTCGGTAAATTTATTAATTCCTTTGGATGATCGGCCTATTGTTTCTTCAAGGCTTTGCTTATCATTAAGAACCTCCCATAATGGAATATTTAACCTGTTAGATATTTCATTAAGTTTTTGAATAGTAGTCTTACCAATCCCTCTTCTAGGAACATTTATGATACGTAAAAGACTAACGTTATCTGAAGAATTAACCAGAACTTTCAAATATGCTATTGCATCTTTAATTTCCCTTCTATCATAAAAACGCAATCCTCCGAAAATTGTATAAGGAATGCGCCACCTTACAAGAGATTCCTCTAATACTCTTGACTGAGCTCTTGTTCGATATAAAATTGCAAAATTTTTCCAAATTGGGTTTTGATTATAATTATTGAGTGATTTTATTTTATTGGTAATTGCTTCTGCCTCAGAAATTTCATCATCACAGCTGAGTAACTTTAAAAGCTCCCCTTTTTCTTTAGTAGCCCTTAAAACTTTTTCAATTCTTTCGGAGTTGTTTTCAATTAGTGAGTTTGCTGCATCAAGGATATTAGAAGTTGACCTATAATTTTCTTCTAATTTAATTAAAGATGATTTTGTATCGTCATTAAATGAAGTTTTAAAATCTTCTTGAAAACCAATTAGAATCCTGAAGTCAGCTGCTCTGAAACTATAAATACTTTGATCAGCATCTCCTACTACAAAAATTGACCGGTCTTCCCAATTAAAGAATTTTTTTGGTTCAGTATTCCCAGCAGTAATTAATTTTATAAGTTCATATTGTGTTCTATTTGTATCTTGATATTCGTCAACTAGAATATGTTGAAATCTTTTGTGCCAGTAATTTCTAACTAAATCATTTTGCCTCAATAAGAAAACAGGCAAAAGTAGAAGATCATCAAAATCTAAAGAATTATTTTTTGAAAGCGAAATCCTATATCTCTTATAGGCTTCTGCAACTGTTTTATCAAAATTATTATCTGCTTTTTCTAATAGATCATTCGAAGTTAGGCATTGATTTTTAGCATTACTTATTAATCTTTTAATCTTTTTAGGATCATATCTTTTGGGATCAAGATTCATATCTTGACTAATAATTTCTTTTACTAATGTTTGAGAATCTGTTTCATCGTAAATTGAAAATTGCCTTGTCCATTTTAATCCTTCTGGATCATTATATTTTTCAATATCGTATCTTAGAAGTCTTGAAAATAAAGAGTGAAAGGTACCTATCCAAAGGTTTTGAAGCCTCTCTTGATGAATGTTTGTTCTTAATTGATTTTGGTCAAATTCTTTAAGACTTGACCAAGGCTGACCAAATTGATTAAAAGCTAATTCTTGTGCGAGAAGAACTTCTAACCTTGCTTTCATTTCTTTAGCAGCTTTGTTAGTAAAAGTAACGGCAAGAATGTTATAGGGATCTATAGAGTTGTTTTCAATAAGATTTGCAATTCTATGGGTAAGAGCTTTTGTCTTTCCGCTGCCTGCTCCTGCTACAACTAATAGTGGTCCATAAACATGTTTTACTGCTTGAAGTTGCTCATTGTTTAAAGACTTAAAAAGGAAATTGTTAGTTTGAGGCACTTTTGGAAGGGTTTTTCAAAAATCAGACTTTACTATGAGGTTCATATTCCTTTTCTAGTTGTTCTAACGCTTTTTTTAAATTAATAAGTTCATTATTATTATGTATTATTTCTTCAAATTTATTTTGAGGCATTCTTAATTTAATACTTCTGTCAAGAATTTCTTTTTCCAATCTCTTTTTATAAGATGAAATAAGTTCCTTTGATAATTTTAAATCTTGCTTATCCAAAACTTTATTGAAAGTTATTTTATATTAGCGAAAAAAAATTTTTTTATTTGAATTATTTCAACTATAACTTTGGAATGAAGTTATTAATTAAGAAGCGTTGCGTTAATTTTTAAATTGTATTGTTTTTACTAGCTCTGTACTATTCTTAGATTCTAAGTTTAATTATTTTTAATTTAAGAATGTCAGTTTTAAAGAATAACCAACTATTGTCCGCTGATAAAAAATTAAATCATTTAAGCAATATAAAAGAATTTATTAATAGTGCAAACTCGAGATTAGATGCCATAACCTCAATAACCAAAAATTCACATGCAATTGCTGCAGATGCTGTAACAGCAATGATTTGCGAAAATCAAGATTCAGTTAATTCAGAAATATCTTTAAATACTACTAACAAGATGTCCGTTTGTTTAAGAGATGGAGAAATCATCCTAAGGATTGTTGCTTATCTTTTAATTACTAATGACGAATCAGTTTTAGGAAAAAGTTGTTTGAAGGATCTTAAAAATACTTATCTTGCCCTTGGGGTACCTTTAAGAAATGCAAGAAGGGTTATTAAATTAATGCGAGATGCAACTATCTCTGATTTAAGATCAACTGTGAATAATATGCAAGGAAACAAAGGCTTTCTTCCTAATTTAATTTCTGAAACAGAGTTTCAATTTGAAAGGATAATTAATCTTTTAAACTAGCTAAATTCCTTATCTCTGAAGTATGGGAGGTCTGTATTACTGATTTGTCCCCCTGATTTCTGATAGTAGAAAATCTGGATCTTATATGAGTGGATAAAAAGGAAATTCTTTCTTCGGATACTGTTGATTTGTAAATAGTTTTAATGTGTAGATTATTTTGTTTATCAACAAAATAATTTGAAGATGAAATAAAGGATTCAGTATAACCTTTATTTTGTAAGACAATTCCTGAATTTTCATCTTTGGGTAAAAAAATCAAAATATTTTCATCTCTCTCATTTATATCATCATCTTCCCAATCACTAATAGCTTGCCATTTTATAGAAATGGCTATGCTCTCAAGGTTTGAACTTAATTTATAATTTTTAAAAATTTCAACGATTTTTTTATTTTTTGAATCGATATGTTTTATATATATTTTACTAGTTGAGTTTTCAAATTCCTGAAAAGCTAAAGTGTGAGTACTTCTAATAGATTTCCACTCTCCTATACTTTTATTAATGAATTGATTAATTGTTGTTAGATTCTTCGTCAAGTTTATCTTCTACGGAATGATTTTCTGCTTTTTGTATCATCCTTACCATTGAATCCACCATTAATCTCTTTGCGGAAGTTACTTTTAATCCAGAAGGAGTGGTTGATATTTGTTCTCCAGGGCGATCATATGAAGTTGGTCTAAATGGAGTCATCTAATAACTTTAAAAATTAATCGATTTCTATTCTTGCATGAATTCTTATTTATATAGTTGTTGTTTCAAAAATGTCATATCTTTTTTCTTTGATCACAGAATTATTAACTGTTTTGTTATTTAGGAACTTTATTTTTTGCTAATCCTGAAATAGTCGCTAAAGCAAACATTCCTAATAGAGCAATCCCTAGAAGTAATCCTGCTCCCTGGCTAACTCCAGCTCCCACTGCTACAAGTATAGAGTCACTGATTAGGAGACTTATTATTAATGCTGGAGTAAATATTTTCCAGCGAGTTCCTCCAATACCAATTGCGTAGCTGAGAAAATCAAAAAGGCCAGTCATTAGTAGACCCGTCATAAGAAAGAAATTTTCTTCTAGTTGGTTTTGATTAAAACTTTCAATCTTTTTCATTGCTTTTAGGCCTACTAAATTTCGTACAGGAACCCTACCATAATTTCTTGCAATAAAGAAAGCAGCTTGGCAAAAAACGATATCAGAAAAGATTATTGTCATGTAACCTTTTTGAAATCCTAGTAATGATCCAGCTAGTAGAGAATAAGCTGAACTTGGAAGAGCGGGTAAAATAATACTTACTCCTCTTAGTATGAATATTCCAAAAGGAGCCCAAATTCCCATACTTTCTATTTTGTCCCTTAGAGGTTCAATCCCATAACTTTGGATTAAATAAATCAATAAAACAAATATTGCTATAAAAAAAACTACTGAGAGAAATTTCTGTATTTTATTCATTATTTTTTAATAAATCTATTGGAAGTAAATTTTAAATTTAATATTTGATTGTATCTATAATAGAAATACTAATCAATAAAAATTTTTACAAATTTTTAATCTTATATTTACTCCCAATAAAAGAGTTTTGTATTCCTGAAGTAGTTATGATTGATTCTAAGAATAAAGTTAATTCAATATTTTTTAGAAATGTCATTTGTTTAGTCCTTGCGATAATTGTTTCCTTTTGCTTTTCAATAAAAAAATCAGATGCTTTGCATCATGAATGGGTTGGAGTCGCTAAAAGTGAATATGGAGAACAGTTATGGGATAGACAAAGTATAAAAAGGAATGAGGATGGTTCTGTGAGAGTATTGAGTAAATTTATTCCCAAAACAAGAAGTGAAATTACTAAGAATATTCTTTATACAATGGATATAAATTGTTTTGAGAAATCATTTAGAGACGTTGATGTCTCTATAGATGAAGTAAATAGTAATTACAATGATTTCGCTGATTGGCAAGATCCAAATGGAGATGAACTAATTTTGGGTGTGATTGGTCAAGTCTGCAGAGTCCAAAATTAAAAATTTTGAATCATAAAAAATTAAATTGAGAAAAAATTAAGAGCTTACCATATCTAGATAGTATAAAACCCCGTCTTAGACAGGGTTTAAAGGTGCCAGGACCCAGATTTGAACTGGGGACACGGCGATTTTCAGTCGCCTGCTCTACCAACTGAGCTATCCCGGCTCCAACCTATATACTCTAAATTAAGATGTGTAGTTTGTGAAACCCTTTTAATTAAAAATTTTATATCTTCATCAAATACCCAAGAAATTTTTTATTTTGAATTAATTGCTAATAAGGCAGTTCCAAATGAACTAGTTTTATTACAGGAAACTATAGGTATATTTATAATTTTTTCTCTTATTTTTCTCCACTGAGGATTCCTTGAACCCCCACCAATAGTGATAATTTTTTTTGGAAGCGAACCTGTAATTTCGCCTAGTTTCTCCCATCCTTTTAATTCAATGTTAGCTAGTCCCTCAAATAATGCATGTAAATAAAGTGAGTCACTTACTGGTCTAGGGCCAAGAATCGGTTCTAAATTAGAATTACTTACAGGAAATCTCTCTCCCCTGCTATTAAGAGGTAAAAGATTTAAAGAAGTGTTTTTCGATGGATTTATTTGTCGACTGAGTTCCTTGATTTCTAAATCAGAAAAGAATTTAGATAAAATACCACATCCTGCGTTTGATGCTCCTCCACAGATCCAATTACCACTGACTCTATGGGTTGTAATTCCTTGTTTTTTTATAGGCTTATCAATCATTTTTTTAACCACAATAGTTGTTCCTAAAACTGTGAGCCCATCTTCTTTCCCTAAGCTTGCAGCAATTAAACTTGCATTAGAATCAGTGGTGCCTGAGATTAATATTAATTTCTTGTTCAATTTAAATCTTTCTGCTAGGTCGGAATTTACTTGTCCAATAATTCTTCCACTTTTTATTATTTGAGGCAAGCATTTTTGCCATGAGGTATTCAGATAGCTTTTTGGCCAAGATTCTTTTTTTAGATCCCAACCAAGTTTGAGATTATTACCTTCTTCTCCATGAGTCCAATCTTTTAAAAACCAGCCAGTTATCCAATCAGATTGATGTCTTAAGAGTATATTTGTCCCATATTTATCTATAAGATTTAATGCTTTTGCAAGACTACTATATGGAGTTCTTAGATGGTCTTCTTTAGAAGTTAACAATTCAAGAAGAATTTTATGTTCATTACATGCTTGGTCATATGGTATTGCTTCTCCCATCGGATCACCTTTTAAATTGGATGCTATCAAAGTTCCTGAGGTTCCAGATATAGCCAATTTGTTAAGGTTACTTTTTACTCCAATAGATAAATTATCTAAGAGTTCTCCACAAGAATTGATCCAAGACTTTGGATTTTTAAAGCTGTATTGATAACGAACTGAGTTTGAATATACTAATTCTTTATTAGGATCAATTATTGATATTCTTGCACCACTGGTTCCAAAATCTAACCCTCCATAAAAATCATCAACCATAGAATAAATATCTTATAAAAATATTTTGGATGCCTCTGCTAATTGGGATGCTTTTTCTTCAACATTTTCCCAAGGGAGCTCAAGATCTCTTCTGCCAAAGTGTCCATAGGAAGCAGTCTTTCTGAAGAATTTACCACCCATTTTTTTGGGTAGATTTCTTAAGTTAAATTCTTTTATTATTGCTGCAGGTCTTAAATCAAAGTGCTTTTTAATAAGTTCAGTCAAATTAGCTTGAGAGATTACACCAGTATCAAAAGTTTCAATAAGAATGGAAATTGGTTTTGCAACTCCAATAGCATAACTTAATTGTACTTCTGCCTTTTTTGCCAATTTTGCCTCAACTATACTTTTAGCTACATAACGTGCTGCATAAGCGGCTGATCTATCCACTTTTGTGGGATCTTTACCAGAGAATGCCCCCCCTCCATGTCTGGCATATCCACCGTAAGTATCTACAATAATTTTTCTGCCAGTAAGCCCGGCATCTCCTTGAGGCCCTCCCACGACAAATTTTCCCGTGGGGTTTACTAGAAATCTTGTTTCTTGAATGCTTGGCTTGATTTCTAAATCTTCAGTAGCAGGAATTACAACATTCCTCCACAAATCATCTTTTATTCTTTGACGAATTTCCTCTTCATTTGTGATTCCATCAATCTCAGAATTATGTTGAGTTGAAATTAAAATGGTATTAATCGAAACTGGCACACCTTTTTGGTAATCAATGCTTACTTGTGTTTTACCATCAGGAAGGAGATAATTAAGTACTTTTTCATGCCTTACTTTGGCAAGTTGAATGGCTAATCTATGAGCCAAGCTAATAGGTAATGGCATCAATTCAGGCGTTTCATCGCATGCATAGCCAAACATTATGCCTTGGTCACCAGCTCCAGTATTATCTTCCAAATCATCATTAACATCATCAGCATCATTTACCCCTTGTGAAATATCTGGTGATTGTTCGTCAAGTGCTACTAAAACAGCACAACTATTTGCGTCAAAACCACCTGCTTTATAGCCTTCATATCCAATTTCTTTAATTACATTCCTAACAAGTTTTATATAATCGACTTTTGCTTTTGAAGTTATTTCTCCGGTAAGTAAACAAAGACCAGTATTAACAACGGTTTCGCATGCAACTCTGCTTTCTGGATCTTCTGTTAATAAGGCATCTAAAACGGCGTCACTTATTTGATCACATATTTTGTCAGGATGACCCTCAGTTACCGATTCAGAAGTGAAGATGAAATCACTCATTATAAATATAATTTTGGAATATTAATTATTATCCTAAATTAGACTCTAGTAACTAATCAATGAATGTAAATTTAAACATATTTGTTCAAATATAAAGAATCATCTGGTCAAGAAAAATTTGCGTAACAAAAATAAATTAAACTGTTTCAGATGAAGCTGTGGCAATTTCTTGATTTTCGTCAGTTTGTTCAAATAACATTTGCTTGTATTTCGCAGCCATCTCTTCAGCCTTACTGAAAACTTTTTGAGGGTCAGTTAGCATATCTCCTGGTTCAGGTTCAAGTGCTTTTGTTGATAATGAAATCCTTCCTCTTTCTGAATCAAGGTCAATTATCATGACCTTCATTTGGTCACTAACATTTAAAACATTATGAGGTGTCTCGATATGTTCATGGCTGATTTCTGAAATGTGCAATAGCCCACTAACTCCTCCAATATCAATAAAGGCTCCATAGGGCTTAATACCTTTAACAGAACCCACAACAACTTCGCCAACTTCAAGTCTATTCATTTTTTTCTCAACCAGTGCTCTTCTATGGCTTAGTACTAGTCTGTTTCTCTCCTCATCAACTTCAAGAAATTTTAAAGGTAGGTACTCACCTTCTAAATCATCTTTAATTTTTCGAGCACTTATATGAGACCCTGGGATAAATCCTCTCAAGCCTTCTACCCTCACAAGAGCTCCACCTCTGTTTGTTGCAAAAACTTCAGAATATATAGTGGCATCTTCTTTTTGTAGTTGTCTAACTCTTTCCCATGCTCTTTGATATTCAATTCTTCTAATCGAAAGTGCTAATTGGCCATCTTCATTCTCTTCACTCATGATGAAGAATTCTCTGCTTTCTGAAGGTTGTAAAACATCATTTAATCCTTCAACTCTATTTATTGAAACCTCTTGAACAGGCATAAAAGCAGCTGTTTTTGCACCTATGTCTATCATTGCCCCTTTGGGTTCTAGAGCAAAAACGGTTCCTTTTACTAAATCACCAGGCTTAAAGTTGTAATCATATTTACCTAAAAGTGATGCAAATTCTTCTTGTGTGAATCCTGCATTTTCAAAATCCGAATTTTTCCTGCTAGAGGATGAATCTGCTGAAGGAACATCATTCTTTTCGAACGATAAATTTTCCTCATTTTGGGATATTAAATTATTATCTAATTCAGAAGAATTGTTAATCTCTTTATCTTCAGAAAGTTCTTTTATGGTTTGAGAAGAATTTTCGTTCATTTGTTACATCGCAGACTACCTTAGGTAGTTAGAAAGGAATGCTATTAGCCTGCAAACCAATAGCAAAAAAACATTTGTGTTATATATTCTACACTTTAGAATGCTTAATTTATAAAATTGAAGCTAATTGATTTTTTGAACTTGCTTTTAAAGATTCAAGAGTAGATATGAAATCTTTTACTCCATTAAATTTTCTGTAAACGGAGGCATACCTGATATAAGCTACTTCGTTTTCTTTCCTAAGACCTTTAAGGATTAAATCTCCAATTTGTGAGGATTTTAAATCTTTATTAGAGTGTTGTATAATTTGTGATTCAATTCCATCTACAAAATTAATAATTGATTCACTTGTTAAGGTAGTCTTTTCGCAAGCACGTGAAATACCAGTGAATAATTTTTCTTTATTAAATAATTCTCTGCTCCCATCTTTTTTGATTATTGAAATTGGCATTGTTTCAACTCTTTCATAAGTGGTGAATCTAAAGCTGCAGTTTAAGCACTCTCTTCTTCTTCTAACACTTTTACCACTATCAGCAGATCTTGATTCCAAAACTCTGCTATCTGTGTTTTGACAGGTTGGACACTGCATGTAGTGAAATAAGATGAACTCTAACTCTAATAGTAGAGTAATATGCTAATTATGAAAAGTAAAATAAAAAGACCTCTTGCTAGAGAGGTCTTTTTATATGTTCATTTTTTATCGAATTTAGGTGGATCTCTAAAGGCGACAGCAAAGAATAAGGTAACAACTGCAAGAGTTAAAATAAGAACGTAAGCAAAAGCTTCCATAAGATTAAAGTTAAGTAATAAAGTTTAGATTAAACCCTTCCTGGGATTCTTCTTGTGGATTCGTCACCAAGCTTCTTGAATAAACCAAATTCAACTTGATCACCAATTTCCGCATCAATACCAGCGAAGGAATTTTTGTAAAGAGTTCTTGAAGCATGCCACCAATGGCCAAACAAGAATAGCAATCCGAAACATAAATGTGCATATGTAAACCACGCTCTGGGTGAGCTTCGGAAAACACCGTCGGATTTGTAAGTTTCTCTATCAAATTTGAATGCTTCTCCAAGCTGAGCTTTTCTAGCTAATCTTTTAACTACTGCAGGGTCAGTAAATGTTTGGCCATTTAGATCTCCTCCATAGATAGTTGCAGTTATGCCAGTTTGTTCAAATGAATACTTTGCTTCAGCTCTTCTAAAAGGAATATCGGCTCTTACATTACCTTCATTATCTTCAAGGATTACGGGGAAGTTTTCGAAGAAATTAGGTATTCTTCTGACTTCTAATTCATTACCTTCTTTATCTTGAAAAGCGATGTGACCTTGCCAACCAGTTGGTAAACCATCACCATTAACGAGAGCTCCAACTCTAAATAATCCTCCTTTAGCAGGACTATTACCAACATAATCGTAGAAGGCTAATTTCTCTGGAATCGAAGCATAAGCCTCTTCTTTAGTGGCACCATTATCTATAGCTGCTTGAACTCTTCTATTAATTTCAGTTTTGAAATAGCCTGAGTCCCATTGATATCTGGTAGGGCCAAATAACTCAACTGGTGTTGTTGCTGAGCCGTACCACATTGTGCCTGCAACAACAAAAGATACAAATAATACAGCTGCTAGCGCACTTGCTAGAACTCCTTCAAGACTTCCAAGTTTTAATGCTCTATAGAGTCTTTCTCCAGGTCTATTGGTGATGTGAAAAATACCTCCAATGATACCCATAAGTCCAGCAGCAATATGATTTGCCACTATTCCTCCTGGATTGAAAGGATTAAATCCTTCAACTCCCCAAGAAGGGGCAACAGGTTCTACGTGGCCAGTTAAACCATAAGGATCAGAGACCCAAATCCCCACATTTGCGCAATGAAACGCTCCAAATCCAAAACATGTAAGTCCAGCCAGAAGAAGATGAATCCCAAAAATTCTTGGTAAGTCTAGAGCAGGTTCTCCTGTTCTTTCATCTTCCCATAAATCTAAGTCCCAGTAAGTCCAGTGCCATATAGATGCCAACATCAATAGTCCACTAAATACTATGTGTGCTGCTGCAACCCCTTCAAAACTCCAGAATCCAGGATCAACTCCTGTAGCACCGGTTATATCCCATCCGTTCCAACTACTTGTAATACCAAGTCTAGCCATAAAAGGCATAACGTACATTCCCTGTCTCCACATAGGATTGAGAACGGCATCAGAAGGATCAAAAATGGCTAATTCATAAAGAGCCATTGAACCGGCCCAGCCGGCTAATAATGCAGTATGCATAAGATGCACAGCAAGTAGTCGACCTGGGTCATTAATAACTACTGTGTGAACTCGATACCAAGGCAATCCCATCGGTTAATTTCTAGTAACTATGCTGAATAAACAGCTAAACATCATGATAGTAAGGGTTTTTTAGTCTTTCAGGGATTTTTGTAAATAAATTTATTTTCTTGCAAAAATTGGGTAAATCAATTTGTACTACTGAGTTTTCAAGGAATTTTTGACTAAAAAATGTTAATATTTTGGTCACAATTCTCAAAGTAAAACGCCAAAATAAGAAAAATAACTAAAAAAATGGCAACTATTAGATTCATCCGTGAGGATTTAGAGGTTCAATGTAATCCTGGTGAAAATTTAAGGGAACTAGTTATGAAAGAGAACTTACAACTTTATGGGTTAAAAGGTATTTTAGGAAATTGTGGAGGGGCAGGACAATGTAGTACCTGTTTTATTTCTGTTGAAGGAGGAGGTAAAAATTCTTTAAGTCCACTAACTTCTGTTGAAGAAGAAAAACTTAAAAATAGACCAGAAAATTGGCGACTTGCATGCCAAACATTAATAAAATCCTCTGCAGTAATTTTAACAAAACCACAATCTCCTCCTTCAAACTTAGAAGAACTTAAAAAAAATAGTGAAAATAAAAAATTACCTCGCTAAATTGTTTAAGACTGTTAATCAGTTGATAATATTTATTGATTTTTCCACTTTAGTTCAAGTTAAATGTCTATAGTCTAAATACTTATTAGAAAAGTAAATTTTAATGGAAACAACTAATTTTGGATTCGTAGCTAGTCTTCTATTCGTTGGGGTACCAACAATATTCCTTATAGGTTTATTTATTTCCACTCAAGATGGCGAAAAATCAAGCTTCTACTCAGATTCTGGTAAAGGTAAGCTTGGCCCAAAACGCTAAACTTTCATAAATGCCTAGCGTTTCTGTAAAAGATTTTTTATTTTGGAAAAAAATACAACTTTCTAAAGGGGGAGATCATCAATCTCTTGCTCTTTTACTTGATACTGTAGGCGGTATATCAAATAGTGATCTCAACTTATCTAGGATTAGTTCTGGAGAAAAATTGTTTTTAAGAAAAAACTTAGATTTCTTAGAATCTATTTGGAAAGATCATTTATTAAATTCGACTCCCATCCAATATCTTTGTGGGACAACTTTTTGGAGGGATTTAAAATTAATAGTTACAGATAAGGTACTTATTCCTAGGCCAGAGACAGAACTTATAGTTGATATTGTTTTCAAGATATGTGGAAAGAAATCACAAAAATTACTTTTTGCTGAATTAGGAACTGGATCTGGTGCCATTAGTATTGCTTTGGCATTAGCGTATCCTTTGTGGGATGGAATAGCTACTGATATAGATCAAGATGCATTAGAAATAGCCACCAAAAACTATATAAATTATTCTAAACAATCAAATTTGAGATTTTACTGCGGACATTGGTGGACCCCTTTTGAAAGTTTTAAAGGCAAATTAGACCTTGCTATTTCAAATCCGCCATATATTCCTAGAGATACTTATGAAAAATTACCCCAAGAAGTCAAAAATTTCGAACCAAAAATTGCTTTATTAGGTGGTGAAGATGGTTTGGAACATATTAAGGAAATAATTCAAAAAGCGCCATTATATTTAAGAGAGAGAGGATGGCTAGTTTTAGAAAATCATTTTGATCAAGGTGAAAAAGTAAAACAACTACTAATTAAAAATAAATTTAAATCAGTAGAAATTTTGAATGATCTTTCTGGTGTTGGTAGGTTTACTATTGGGAGATATAAATAAATTATTATTTGTTAATAAACTAAATGAATTTAATAAACTGCAATTCAGCTTTGAAGACGCTTAAAAATGGCTTACCCGTAATTTTCCCAACAGACACTTTACCTGCAATTGGATGTTTGCCAAAATTTTCAAAAATTATTTATGAGTTTAAAAAAAGAGATATAAATAAACCCTTAATTCTTATGGGATCAGAAAATAAACAATTAATCGATTATGTTCACGAATCAGCTAAAGAAGATTACGAAAATATGGCTTCAAAATATTGGCCTGGGGCTCTGACAATGGTTATTCCTTCTTCAGACAAGCAGACTGCGATCCTCACTAGTAAGGATCTAACTCTTGGCTTAAGAATCCCAAATTCATATATGGCTCAATCCCTTTTGCGGGAAACAGGGCCATTATTAACTTCAAGTGCGAATATTTCAGGCCTCACGGGATCAATTACTGCTGAAGGTATTTCTTTAGACTTCCCTTCTGTAGGAATTCTAGGACCTATTCCATGGGAAAAAAGTAGTGGAAAAGCAAGTACCATAATATCTTGGATCAAAAGTGGCAGTTGGATTCTAATTAGAGAAGGAGAAGTTTTAGTTACGGAATTACATTAATGTTTTTATTGTTGTTTTTTGTTTTGTTAATTCAATTTTTTACTTATTGGATATTTGAACCCCTTTCATCTTTCCTAGAGTATTTTCTTGAAATAAGATTTTTTCCTATTATTGCTTTGTTAGGTTTGATTTTGTTGTTTTCTGGAAAAAATATTGAACATAAAAAAATAAAATAAAATGCCGGCTAACAGATTTGAACTGATGACCTTCGCTTTACAAAAGCGCTGCTCTACCGCTGAGCTAAGCCGGCACAATTTATATATTACAATTAAGAAGGTTAAATTATTAGTTTTTTTTAGCTTTTTAAAAATTATTACTTTTTGATAGCTTTATCATTTTTATCATTTTTTTCATTTTTATTATTTTTTTTAAACTGTATTTCACCTGAGAGTGTTCTTTTGATTGGTAAGTTGGCTACTAACGCTGTCATTCTGTCTTCAGTTTCTAAACTTACTGCTACTTCTTCAAAATCAATCTCAACATATTTAGCAACAACATCAAGAATTTCTTTCCTCATTTTATCCAAAAGATCAGTTGTCAAAGAACTCATATCAACTCTGTCATGAGCAAGTACAAGTTGTAGTCTTTCTCTAGCTGTATTCGCACTAGCGGTTTCTCTGCCCAATAACTTGTTAATAAGGTCTCTGAGAGTCATCATTTTAAAAAACCTTTGTTTGCATTAATCTAATAAATTTATCTTTGAGGCTCTTACCTTCATTCTTGGGGTCAATAATTGGTACATCCTTTCCTGTAAGTCTTTGGGAAACATTCAAATAGCATTTTTTTGCAGGAGATCTACTATCTGTGAGAGTTAGTGGCTCTCCTCTGTTTGTACTTATTATTACTTGTTCATCTTCCAAAACAATACCTAATAAAGGCAAAGAAAGGATCCCTTGAACATCCTCTATAGACAACATTTCTTGACTAGCCATCATATTAGGGCGAACTCTATTAATTACGAGCTGGATGGGCTCAATATCTGATGTATTAAGAATTCCTATTACTCTGTCGGCATCACGCACTGCAGATAACTCTGGGTTTGTAACAACAATAGCTTCTTTGCAGGCGGCAAGGGCATTTTTAAAACCGTCCTCTACCCCAGCAGGACAATCTACTAAAACAAAATCAAATTTTTCACTAAGTAGTTCGCTTATTTTTTTCATATCTTCTGGCTTCATCCAATCCAACATCCTAGGATCTCCAGCAGGTAAAAGAGCAAGATTAGGTTCTTTTTTATGTCTGACCAAAGCTTGTTCAAGACGACAATTTTTATCTAAAACATCTTGGGCAGTATAAATTATGCGATTTTCTAATCCAAGAAGAAGGTCTAAATTTCTTAAGCCAAAATCTGCATCTAATACTGCAGTGGTTGCTCCACTGTTGGCAAGTGCGATGCCTAAGTTTGCAGTTAAAGTGGTTTTGCCGACTCCACCTTTTCCTGAACAAATTAATATTGTGCGAGTATTTTCCGCCAAGAATTTAATAATTTCTCAAATAATAAGTCCACTTCCGAAAAGTTAAATATTTTAAAGATTAAGTAATTATTAAATTTATAAATTTGAATTAATTTATTTCAAATATATTGATTAATTTTTAGTTTCTATTATGTAGGGATTGATGATTATTGATTGTTTAATTATTACAGCAATTTCAGGATAATAATTTTTGGGCTTATCTTTTGGTCCAATAGCAACAATATCACCAATTCTTAATTGTAAAGGGTTTAAATAAAGAGATGCAATAGAAGCGTTATTATTACCATCCCGACCTGCGAAGGCGATGCCTAGTAATTTGCCCCATACATAAATATTTTTCTTAGCGGAAACTATGGCTCCTGGATTGACATCTCCAATAATGCATAGGTTTCCATTTGAAGATATTCTGTCACCTGATCTGACTGTTCCTTCGTAAAGAAAATCGTCTTTCTTTTTTAAATCTAGAAAATTTAATTTATGTTTAGCCTCTTTTTCTTTAAGAAAAGTTGAATCTATTTTTAAAGACTTTCCTGTCAAAATTGTTTCTCTGTTATTTGAATAAATGCATAAAGAACAAATATTAATTTTGTCAAAATAATTTTTAACTTTTAATAATTGATCAGAACTTATTGACTCATTGATTGCGAAAATTTTTGCTTCCAGGGATTCTTTCATAGAAGAAAATTTTTTAAAAGTTTCATCTATATTTTCTAAATTTTCGAAAAATATAATTTCTTGATATTTACTTCTAAGATTTTGTATAACGATTTTCATTGAATTTAGGAATTGTCTCTTAAAAGTGAAATTTGTTCTTTAATTTCTTTTTTAAAAACACCTGGGTAAATAATAAAGGAGCTTTCCTCAGATTTCATTAAAGTTTTAATTAATTCAGAACTATTTTCTAATAACTTTTGATAAGTGCCATCCCATATTTTTAATGCGTTATTAGATTTAAAACCTTTAAAAGATCTTTCCTTAATTCCGCAAAATATTTCTGAATCATAATTATTTTTTTCACATAATTTTCTTGCAAATCCAAGCACTTCTAGTCTGTTTATTTTACCTAAAAAACTTATGTCTGATGCCTTTAATAAATCTCTATCAATAAACATTTTGCACAGGGTAGCAAGTGGCTCGAAAGATTCATCTTTCCATCTAATCAAATGGTAGTAAAAAGTTATATCATCATTTCTTATGAAGTCATCAAAATTAATCTTTGAAGGGCAAAAGATCCAATTATAAAGTGATTTATCTAACCAAATTTTCTTTTCAAAATTGTTTTTGATTGTGCATATTATTTTTTCCAGAATCCAGGTTGATATTTCGTTTATTCTGTGGTTATAAATAGTTCTATACATCAAGTTTCTTAGTACCAAAAAATGCTCAATAGCTATAACTCCTTTTGGTTTGATTGCAATATTTCCATCAGGTGAAAAAGTAAGAGCTGAAATAATTCTTTCTAAATCTACTAAGCCATATTTGGTACCTGTGTTATAACTATCGCGTAAAAGATAATCGAGACGGTCGCAATCTATCTCACTACTAATTAATGTTTTTAAAGGTTTTGAAAATAGTTGTTTTGATTCAAATAATTCTCCAATTTGCTTAGGCAATTCCTTGTCATATTTTTTGAGAATAGAATTTATTGGAGAATAGTTTTTAACTAAGTTTTGAGACCATTGCTCGTGATTATGATCAAATATTGATTCACTGGTATGGCTCAAAGGTCCATGACCTAAATCATGTAATAAAGCTGCTCCATAAAGAACAAATTTGTTTTCACAAAATGAAGATTTAGTTTCAATCAACCTCTTATAAATTTTTCTTGCGATACAAAAAACGCCAATTGAGTGAGTAAACCTACTCGATTCCGCACCATGAAAAAGTAATGAGGCGGCACCTAATTGTTTTATTCTTCTTAACCTTTGAAAAGCAATCGTATCAATTAATTCCATAATCATTAATTCTTCTGGTTTGCCTGAGTCAAATACTATTTCTTTGTGAATTGGATCATGAAAAACTCTTTTAATACCCATAGTGTTAAGATTTTTTATTTATCAATTTTTTACTTCATTACTTAATTCAATATTTGGAATTAAAACATCTTCTTTCTCTAGAATTGAACCCAGAAATAATTCTGCATTTTTGACCCATTTATCTTCAGAACTTCCATATTCACTAATATCAGGAAGATCTAGTAATTTGTCAGGAGTCATGCCTTGCCCTTGGATATTATTTCCTTTTGGAGTTAGATAGCTAGCAACTGTTATTGCTATTCCACTGTTTTCTCCCAAACTTTTGAGTGATTGTATTAAACCTTTCCCATAAGTTTGTTCTCCCATGAGAATTGATCTGTTGTTGTCCTGCAGAGAACCTGCAAGTATTTCACTAGCACTCGCAGTACCTTTGTTTACCAAAGTTACCATGGGGCCATCAAAAGATGTCGCTTTTTGCGAAATTATTGCATCTTTGATTCCATTTCTATTTTTTGTCTCTACCACTGGTCTCTCACTCAATAATGTGTCTGCAACTGCTATTCCTGAGCTTACTAGTCCTCCTGAGTTGTTTCTTAGGTCTAATATTAACCCTTCTACTTCTCTCTCTTTTAACTCTTGAAGAGCTTCTTCAACCTTCTTGGGAACGCTTTCGCTGAATTGAGTAATTCTTAAGTATCCTATTGTGTGAGAATCTTCTCTTAATCTTTTTGTTCTCACTGGTCTGAGATCTACTGACCTCCTCTCTAAATCAACCTCTCTAATTTCTCCAGATTCAGAAGAGATTTCAACTAAAACTTTTGTTCCTGATTCCCCTCGTAACTTAGAGGCAGTATTTGCAAGGCCTAATTCTTCAGTTGAAATCCCATTAACTGTCTCGATGAAGTCTCCGCTAACAATTCCAGCTTCTTCGGCTGGTGATCCGGCAAGAGTAGAGACAACTTTAACTTTTTTAGTTTCATCCTCTTCACCTAATTGAAGCCCAACACCATTAATCTCACTACCAAAATTGCTTGATTTAAGGAGTTCATAATCTTTCGGGCGTAAAATTCTTGTATATGGATCTTCAAGAGGTCTTAACATATCTTCAATTGCAGAATAAGCCTCTTCAGTTGTTTCAATTTGTTTCTGTAATGTTTTTTGTCTAATCTTTTTCCATTGTATTTCATCAAACTTTTCTGGGTCATAAAATCCCTCATTAACTAATGTCCAGGCGTCAAGCACTAATTGCTTGCTATCACTGAGAGCATTCACTTTTTCAATTAATAAAAAATTGGTAAAAAAAACAACGATCATTAGTGCTGTGATCAATGTTTTGAATGTTAAAAGTTTGTTAAAAGATGAATTCATTGGGTTAAGTGTTAACACCAAGTATAAGAATTTTAAGTAAGCTTTTTATATCAAAGCTAATTTTTTTTGGATGGCGAATTCCTCATCCGTTTATGACTGGTTTCAAGAAAGGCTTGAAATTCAAGACATAACTGACGACGTAACTTCCAAGTACGTTCCCCCTCATGTAAATATTTTTTATTGTTTAGGAGGCATAACTTTAGTATGCTTCCTAATTCAATTTGCAACAGGTTTTGCAATGACTTTTTACTATAAGCCAACAGTTACTCAAGCTTATAGTTCCGTAAGTTATTTGATGACCGATGTAAGTTTTGGATGGTTAATAAGATCCGTTCATAGATGGAGTGCATCCATGATGGTTTTGATGTTAATACTTCATGTTTTTAGAGTTTATTTGACAGGAGGTTTTAAAAGACCTAGAGAGCTTACTTGGGTTACAGGTGTTGTAATGGCGGTCATAACTGTTGCTTTTGGTGTAACAGGCTACTCTTTACCTTGGGATCAAGTAGGATATTGGGCAGTGAAAATAGTTTCAGGTGTGCCTGCAGCAATACCAGTAATTGGCGATTTTATGGTTGAACTTCTTAGAGGTGGGGAAAGTGTTGGACAATCTACTCTTACAAGATTTTATAGTCTTCATACTTTCGTTTTGCCATGGTCATTAGCAGTATTTATGTTGATGCACTTTCTAATGATTCGTAAACAAGGTATTTCAGGTCCTTTATAAAATCCTATAATTAAATTACTTCCCAGATTCAAATGTCCACGTTAAAAAAACCAGATTTATCTGATCCAAAATTAAGAGCAAAATTGGCCAAAGGTATGGGTCATAATTATTATGGTGAACCAGCTTGGCCAAATGATTTACTATATATTTTCCCTGTAGTTATTTTAGGTACTATTGCTTGTGTCGTTGGATTAGCTGTTCTTGATCCTGCAATGTTAGGAGATAAAGCCAATCCATTTGCGACTCCCTTAGAAATATTGCCAGAATGGTATCTCTACCCAGTTTTCCAGATACTTAGAGTAGTCCCTAATAAACTTTTAGGGATTGCATTGCAAACTTTAATTCCTCTCGGATTAATGATTTTACCCTTTATCGAAAACGTTAATAAATTCTCTAATCCATTCAGAAGACCAATAGCAATGTCAGCTTTCTTATTTGGTACTTTTATAACAATATATCTTGGTATAGGTGCATGTTTACCTATAGATAAATCCCTAACTTTAGGTTTATTTTAGACTCAAATATTAAGTAATTCAATATCATTATTATCTTCTCTCAGGAAGTGGTGCATTAATAAGAAACCTACAATTGTCCAGGTTTGGTAAGTTCTCGATTGTTGCCCAACCCAGGTACCAGTGGGACCATCAAAGTATTCTGCCCATTCTTGTTTGGGCAATTGATTAAGTTGACACCAATAAGACTCTTCTATTAGAGATTTCATCTCTTCCATAAGAATCACATCATCAGAAGGAAATCTTTTTTGATGTAAGAGGACTGCTGCCCCAAAAAACCAAAATAAACTTGGCCAATGACCACCGTTATGGTAACTCCAAGGCCAATTTTTTGGATCAGATCCGGTTTTATTTTGCCATTCTTCTACATCCATATGAGGATGGCAAATTCGCATAGGCATTTGAGCCATTAAATGCTGTCTGTTATGTAAAATTAATCTAAATAAAGCTCTTTGTTCTTCTGGGGGTAGTACTCCAAACATACAAGCTAAAGAATTTCCTAAACTGTAAAATCTAAAGTCAGGTCTGCCTGTCCTAATATTCCCTATTAAGTATCCACCTCTATTCTCTAACCAATCTTGAAGCCATGAAGGAACTACTTGAGGTTGAACATTAAATTCATTGAAATGTTGATCATCTCCATACTGCTCCGTTGGCCTTCTTCTTAGGATTTGCATTGTTTTACTAGTAACCCAATAGTGTTTTAAGAGAAAACTTCCTAAATCCTTAATCCATTGATTTGTAAGAATAAGTCTTTGATCTAGCAGTCTGCTTACATGATCTTCTCGACTTAGTTCCATTAAATTTATACAACTTTTTAAACATCCATGAAGTAAAACTTCAACTTCCAAAGGTGCCCCCCAAACATCCATAGGTCTATCAATCATAAATGCGCAATCTGGAACAAATAGCACAGGTGTGCCTTCAAATGTTGGATGCAGAACTAGATCTAGTAAAAGTTGAATACCTCTCTGAACGCTTTGACTTTTCCCGAAGGCATAATCACCACTTTTATTGACATAATACCAACATAAAATTGGCCACCATAAACTTGCATCAGCTGAAGTAATCCTCCCAATTGATCTTTGACCATAGTCTCCAATAAGCTTCCCATTTTCTTCAACAAAACTAGTTGGGAATACTCCACGTGTTTGATAGTTAGTACTTTGTAATTCAAGACATACACTTAGGAACCTTTTGACAATTTCATACCTTTTTTGTGTAATGAGATAAATCATTACGGGAACGTTGTCTCTTAAAAATATTTCCCCGTAATTTAACTTTTTATTTTTTGTTGGGTGTTCTAGTGCTGCAACACTGCCAACTATCTCACCAGATATTTCAACTAAAGTCTTTTCAAAGTGCTCTTTTGCATTTGTTACAATTTGCTCCTCATCAGAACTTGGCCGAACTCTTAAATTTTTTTGACTAAATCTTTCTGCCATTTTATCGAAAACCCTCTATTTAAAGCCTAGTCTGAGAAATTAATATTGAACAAAAATAAAATTAATAAAAAAATTATGTATTAATGGTTGCATAATTACGGTCAAATGGTTTAGTATTTTCTTCTGGGCAAAAAAACAAATTTTTGCATTACTTTAATTCTATCTAAAGTTTTAATTTTAGGTACAAAAAGAGTTTTTTGAAATTTAGAGTTTAACTTTAAATTTTATCCAGCAGAAGGGTTTATCCCTTCAAAATTGGTCTCCTTTTAATAAGTTGACCTTGCACCTAGAAAATTTAAAAACTTAGGAACTGATGCTTTTATTGCGTCAAGGATAGCTAAAACTTATTTAGTTATTTCAAGATGTACATGCAATAAAGGTGTGAGGTCCCGTCAAGAATATATAAAAATGTCATCAATTGCTAACTTTTAGCATTGTGACGAACGGATCTGAGATCTTGGAAAGTCACTTTAGAAATATTTTAATGTGCACTCAATGTAATCCTTAAAAATTAAGGAGGCTGAAATCAAATCTAAAATGACTAAATTTTTTATTTGGAAAAGGCAATTCAATTTGAGTAGATTTATCTACAAAAGGAGTTGAACACAACGGAGAGTTTGATCCTGGCTCAGGATGAACGCTGGCGGCGTGCTTAACACATGCAAGTCGAACGAACCTTCGGGTTAGTGGCGGACGGGTGAGTAACGCGTGAGAATCTGCCCTCAGGAGGGGGATAACGGTTGGAAACGACCGCTAATACCCCATATGCCGATAGGTGAAATGAATTTCGCCTGAGGATGAGCTCGCGTCTGATTAGCTTGTTGGTGAGGTAATGGCTCACCAAGGCTTCGATCAGTAGCTGGTCTGAGAGGATGATCAGCCACACTGGGACTGAGACACGGCCCAGACTCCTACGGGAGGCAGCAGTGGGGAATTTTCCGCAATGGGCGAAAGCCTGACGGAGCAACGCCGCGTGAGGGATGAAGGCCTCTGGGCTGTAAACCTCTTTTCTCAAGGAAGAAGATATGACGGTACTTGAGGAATAAGCCACGGCTAATTCCGTGCCAGCAGCCGCGGTAATACGGGAGTGGCAAGCGTTATCCGGAATTATTGGGCGTAAAGCGTCCGCAGGCGGCTTATCAAGTCTGCTGTTAAAAAGTGGAGCTTAACTCCATCATGGCAGTGGAAACTGATAGGCTTGAGTATGGTAGGGGCAGAGGGAATTCCCGGTGTAGCGGTGAAATGCGTAGATATCGGGAAGAACACCAGTGGCGAAGGCGCTCTGCTGGGCCATTACTGACGCTCATGGACGAAAGCCAGGGGAGCGAAAGGGATTAGATACCCCTGTAGTCCTGGCCGTAAACGATGAACACTAGGTGTCGGGGGAATCGACCCCTTCGGTGTCGTAGCTAACGCGTTAAGTGTTCCGCCTGGGGAGTACGCACGCAAGTGTGAAACTCAAAGGAATTGACGGGGGCCCGCACAAGCGGTGGAGTATGTGGTTTAATTCGATGCAACGCGAAGAACCTTACCAGGGTTTGACATCCTGCGAACCTCTTAGAAATTTGAGGGTGCCTTCGGGAATGCAGTGACAGGTGGTGCATGGCTGTCGTCAGCTCGTGTCGTGAGATGTTGGGTTAAGTCCCGCAACGAGCGCAACCCACGTTTTTAGTTGCCAGCATTTAGTTGGGCACTCTAGAAAGACCGCCGGTGATAAACCGGAGGAAGGTGTGGATGACGTCAAGTCATCATGCCCCTTACACCCTGGGCTACACACGTACTACAATGCTACGGACAAAGGGCAGCAAACTCGCGAGAGCTAGCAAATCCCATAAACCGTGGCTCAGTTCAGATCGTAGGCTGCAACTCGCCTACGTGAAGTAGGAATCGCTAGTAATCGCAGGTCAGCATACTGCGGTGAATACGTTCCCGGGCCTTGTACACACCGCCCGTCACACCATGGAAGTTGGCCATGCCCGAAGTCGTTACTCCAACCCTTGTGGAGGAGGACGCCGAAGGTGGGGCTAATGACTGGGGTGAAGTCGTAACAAGGTAGCCGTACCGGAAGGTGCGGCTGGATCACCTCCTAACAGGGAGACAACAAAATGTTTAATATTATTATTTTGTCACCTTAGGTCGATCGGTACCTCAAATTCTTAATTTATTAAGGATTTCATTTCCTAAGTTTTTTCTAGGTCACACCCATTACTTTTCCTGGGCCATTAGCTCAGGTGGTTAGAGCGCACCCCTGATAAGGGTGAGGTCCCTGGTTCAAGTCCAGGATGGCCCATATCTCTATGTTGGGGGTATAGCTCAGTTGGTAGAGCGCCTGCTTTGCAAGCAGGATGTCAGCGGTTCGAGTCCGCTTACCTCCACTGATTACCACCTCTTCCATATTTTTATAGAAAGGAAGTGTATTGAGTTGTGATCAAATTCTGAACGAATCTAGCTTCCTAATGAATTCATTAAGATGCTGGACTCATTGAATTAATTTCATTGTTTTCAGAGAACCTTGACAACTGCATAGATTATTTTTAAAGACAATTAGCATCTTTAATGATGCAGATTTATTATTTGTGCGAATGCATTAATAACAATTCTATTAAGCTGATGCTTCAATTTTTGAAGTTATTGGTCAAGCTACAAAGGGCTCACGGAGGATACCTAGGCACACAGAGGCGATGAAGGACGTGGTTACCTGCGATAAGTCTCGGGGAGTTGGAAGCACACTTTGATCCGGGAATTTCCGAATGGGGCAACCCCATGTACGGCCAACTGAATATATAGGTTGGTGCGAGCTAACCCAGCGAACTGAAACATCTTAGTAGCTGGAGGAAGAGAAAGTAAATAACGACTCCCTCAGTAGCGGCGAGCGAACGGGGAATAGCCCAAACCGATAGTCTTGACTATCGGGGTTGTGGGACAGCAACATGGATTTACAAGTCTAGAAGAAACGTTTGAATGGCGTGCCACAGAGGGTGAAAGCCCCGTAATCGAAAGATAAGTTTACCTAGCTGTATCCCGAGTAGCACGGAGCACGTGGAATTCCGTGTGAATCTGCGAGGACCACCTCGTAAGGCTAAGTACTACTGTGTGACCGATAGTGAAACAGTACCGCGAGGGAAAGGTGAAAAGAACCCCGGGAGGGGAGTGAAATAGAACATGAAACCGTGAGCTTACAAGCAATGGGAGCCCGACTAATCGGGTGACCGTGTGCCTGTTGAAGAATGAGCCGGCGACTTATAGGCACTGGCGGGTTAAACCGGAAATGGTGGAGCCACAGCGAAAGCGAGTCTTAATAGGGCGTTTGTCAGTGTTTATAGACCCGAACCCTGGTGATCTAACCATGGCCAGGATGAAGCTTGGGTGATACCAAGTGGAGGTCCGAACCGACTGAAGTTGAAAATTCAGCGGATGAGCTGTGGTTAGGGGTGAAATGCCAATCGAACCAGGAGCTAGCTGGTTCTCCCCGAAATACGTTGAGGCGTAGCGTCTAGTGCTCCAGCAGGGGGGTAAAGCAACCATTTCGGTGCGGGCTGCGAAAGCGGTACCAAATCGATATGAACTCTGAATACCCTGTGTGTAACTAGGCAGTCAGACTGTGGGGGATAAGCTCCATAGTCAAGAGGGAAACAGCCCAGACCGCCAGCTAAGGTCCCAAAATTAACGCTAAGTGATAAAGGAGGTGGGATTGCCCAGACAACCAGGAGGTTTGCCTAGAAGCAGCCATCCTCAAAGGAGTGCGTAATAGCTCACTGGTCGAGCGATCCTGCGCCGAAAATGAACGGGGCTAAGCGTTATACCGAAGCTGCGGATAAATTTATTTATGGTAGGGGAGCGTTCTATGTAGGGTGAAGCGTTAGCGAAAGCGGACGTGGACGGCATAGAAGTGAGAATGTCGGCTTGAGTAGCGAAAACATGGGTGAGAATCCCATGCCCCGAAACCCTAAGGGTTCCTCCGGCAGGCTCGTCCGCGGAGGGTTAGTCTGGACCTAAGGCGAGGCCGAAAGGCGTAGTCGATGGACAACAGGTCAATATTCCTGTACCAGATGTGTTTTGGGAAGGGGGACGGAGAAGGCTAGCCAGGCCAGATGTTGGTTACTGGTTCAAGCGTTCGAGGCTTTGAGAGATGGAGAAAACATCTTGAGCTGAGGCGTGAGTACGAGCTGCTACGGCAGCGAAGTTGGTGATGTCATGCTTCCAAGAAAAGCCCTATACCCGTTAAGACACAAATGCCAGTACCCGAAACCGACACAGGTGGGGTGGTAGAGAATACCGAGGGGCGCGAGATAACTCTCTCTAAGGAACTCGGCAAAATGGCCCCGTAACTTCGGGAGAAGGGGTGCCAGCGAGAGCTGGTCGCAGTGAAGAGGCGCAAGCGACTGTTTACCAAAAACACAGGTCTCCGCTAAGTCGCAAGACGATGTATGGGGGCTGACACCTGCCCAGTGCCGGAAGGTTAAGGAAGCTGGTTAGCTTTTAGTGAAGCTGGCGACTGAAGCCCCGGTGAACGGCGGCCGTAACTATAACGGTCCTAAGGTAGCGAAATTCCTTGTCGGGTAAGTTCCGACCCGCACGAAAGGTGTAACGATTTGCGCGCTGTCTCGGAGAGAGGCTCGGCGAAATAGAATTGTCTGTGAAGATGCGGACTACATACACCCGGACAGAAAGACCCTATGAAGCTTTACTGTAGTTTGATATTGTGCTCGGGCTCTGAATGCGCAGAATAGGTGGGAGACGTTGAAATAGTGCTTGTGGGTACTATTGAGTCATCGGTGAGATACCACTCTTTTAGAGCTAGGGTTCTAACGCTTACCCGTTATCCGGGAAGCGGACAGTATCTGATGGGCAGTTTGACTGGGGCGGTCGCCTCCTAAAAGGTAACGGAGGCGCACAAAGGTTCCCTCAGGCTGGTTGGAAATCAGTCATTGAGTGCAAAAGCAGAAGGGAGCTTGACTGTGAGACCTACAAGTCGAACAGGGACGAAAGTCGGTTTTAGTGATCCGACGGTTCTGCGTGGAAGGGCCGTCGCTCAACGGATAAAAGTTACTCTAGGGATAACAGGCTGATCTCCCCCAAGAGTTCACATCGACGGGGAGGTTTGGCACCTCGATGTCGGCTCATCGCAACCTGGGGCTGAAGTCGGTCCCAAGGGTTGGGCTGTTCGCCCATTAAAGCGGTACGCGAGCTGGGTTCAGAACGTCGTGAGACAGTTCGGTCCATATCCGGTGTATGCGCAGGAATATTGAGAGGATTTCTCCCTAGTACGAGAGGACCGGGAGGAACGCACCTCTGGTGTGCCAGTTATCGTGCCAACGGTAAACGCTGGGTAGCCATGTGCGGAGTGGATAACCGCTGAAAGCATCTAAGTGGGAAGCCCACCTCAAGATGAGTATTGCCATGGCTTAAGCCAGTAAGGTCACGGGAAGAACACCCGTTGATAGGCTCTACGTGGAAGCTTGGTAACAAGTGCAGCGGAGGAGTACTAATAGACCGAGGGCTTGACCAAATAAACTTAATTTATTGTTTTTAATTTATATGATTTTCTATGCAGTTCTCAAGGTTCATATTATCCTGGTGTTCATGGCGATGTGGAACCACTCCGAACCATCTCGAACTCGGTTGTGAAACGCATCAGCGGCGAAAATATTTAGGGGGTAGCCCCTTGAGAAAATAGCTCAATGCCAGGTAAAAATATTTAGAAGGGTTTACTCTTTTTGAGTAATCCCTTTTTTATTTTTGGCATTTAGGACACCAATGTGTACTTCTTCCAGTAATTTTTTGCCTTTCAATTAAATTTCTACATTTACGACATTCTTTACCAGTTCTCCTATAGACATTTGTCTGTAAACCAAAATTCCCATTCTCACCTTCCAAGTCTCTAAAATCACTAAATGTAGTCCCCCCTGAACCTATACTTTTTTTTAATACAGTTACAATTGATTCTTTGAGCTTAATTAACTCATTATTCTTTATTGTTCGAGCTTGCCTAAAGGGTGAGATGCCAGCCAAGTATAAACTTTCATCAGCATAAATATTACCTATACCTGCCACTATTGTTTGATCTAATAAAATAGATTTTATAGATTTTGTCCTTTGGGAAATAACTTTCTTAAGGTAATTTGCATCGAAGTCTTTAGAAAATGGTTCTGGTCCTAATGAGGATAATCCTTTGATTATTCTATGGGGAGACAACCCTTGCTTAATCCACCACATTTGGCCAAAACTTCTTACGTCAACGTATCTAAGCTCATTATTGTTTTTGTCGAAAAATCTTATTCTTGTATGTTTACAGGGTGGAATGGAGTTATTAATAAATTTGAAATATCCAGTCATTCTCAAATGAACAACAAGAAATCCATTGTTTGTAGAGAAGTTTTCTAGAGGAAATTGAATATTCTCATTTCTAAATTTTTTCAATTCAGCTATTAAATATTTTCCTCTTCTATCCCATTTGTCCAAAAGTGAGTTATGAAGTCCCCCAATAAATTCTTTTTTGTTAGAAGGAAAAGCAACGGTTGAATCCCTGCAGACTTCTACTTTTTTAATAATAAAGTTATTAAGCTTTTGCTCTAAACCTCTTCTAACAGTCTCTACTTCAGGTAATTCAGGCAATTATTTAAGCTTTCTCTAGTTCACTTTCAGCAAAATTATTTGTATTCGCACCGCCATCTGTTCCGCTTATTCCAGCGTAATTTACTTTGTCGAATCTAACTACACAGTTATATTTAATACCTGATGTATCAACTGAAGCAACTTTACCTATTTCATTGTACCAATATGATTCTGGTCTTTTTACTCTGACGAGGTCTCCTCTTGAAATTGCCATTACTGTAAATTTAACTTTATAAAGAATAACCCATCATTAATATTCTTAGACAAATTATTCACACATATTAATTAAAAGTTTTAACAAAAATCATTTATTAAATTTTTTTCGAATTCTTCTATAGCAGGCTTTCCTCCCTTCCATTTTCTGCCTGGGATTCTTACATCTAATTCATTCTTATCGCAATTGATTGAAAGAATCAGTTTTTTATTTTCTTGATTTAGTACATTTAAAACTTTTTTACCCTTAACCTTTTCAAAAGATTTACTTTGAATAATTATTGGACCATAAATTTGTTTACTTAACTCAATTAATTCATTATTTTTATTCAGTTTAATTACTTGATAATTTTCTGAACTAGTAGGGTTGTTTTTGCTTAAGGAGAGCTTTTGTCCAACTTTTATAGAATCTGGATTCTTGAGATTATTTATTTCTATCAAATAACCTAAATTTAACTTATATTTGTTTGATATTTCAGTAAGATTTTCACCTATTTGAACAATATGATAATTATTTATTAAATCTGATTGATTTGTAAAATTTTCAGTAGATTCAGAGATAATAAGATTTTGGCCAACAAAAATATAATTTTCATCTTTTAAATTATTCAATTTAATAATTAAATCTTTTTTTATTGAATATAATTTTGAGATACTTAAAATTGTATCTCCAATTTTTACTATATGTATTTTTCTAATTTCAGCTTTATCTTCAGTAATTGATTCTTTTTCAGGTATATTCTCAATTTTATTAATTGCTGGATTAACCTTTTCTTCTGCTTTTATAAATGAGTAATTAAAAAAATTAATAATGATTGCAATTACTAAAAATACTAATTTCATTAACTTCGCTGTTTATTTAAAGATAATCTCATAATTCATAAGCGCTAGGTTTTTGAAAACAATTTAAGTAAATTAAATCTTAAAAATAATTTTTAAAACTTTCTTCACTCTTTCGTAGGGAGGATAACGCAGATTTAAATCAAATAAAAAACCTTTGAAAGTAATAGATTTTTGATTTGAAAAATTTCGAAAACCTTCCTCTCCATGAAATTTGCCAATACCACTCTGTCCAACACCTCCAAAAGGTAAATTTGGAATGAGGACGGGTAACATTACATCATTAATACAAATAGATCCTGAGCTTGTTAATCTTGAAATTTGATTATGGATTTTTTTATTGCCTCCAAATAAATAGATCGCTAATGGTTTTGATGTTTGATTAATCTGTTTTAAAGCAGATTCTTTATCATTTATTCCAATTACTGGAAGTATTGAGCTGAATAGTTCTTTTTGCAAAATATCTGTTTCATCTAATTTAGTTGTCAAAATTGTAGGAGATATTTTTAACTTTTTCTTACTAAAATTTCCCCCATATAAAATTCTTTTTTCTTTTTTATATCGTTTGAGAATTTCTACAGTCGATGAGAATTGATTTTTTTCTAATTTAGATAAGTTTTCGCAAATAATTGGATCTTCTCCATAAAAACTTACTATGCATTGCTTTAATCTTTCTATAAAAATTTTTTCAATTTCTTTATCTACAAAGATATGATTTGGAGCCATGCAGGATTGACCAGAATTAAAAAATTTGCCCCAAACAATTCTTTTCGCAGCAATTTCTAAATTTGCATTCTTAAAAATGATTACAGGATTTGTTCCACTTAATTCAAGAGTTAATGGAGTTAAATTTTTTGAAGCCAATTTCATAATGGATTTTCCAGTTTCAGTACTTCCTGTAAAAAATATGTGGTCAAAATTTTGTTTAATTAATTTTATAGATTGTTTATAATCACCCTCTAATGTTAATAGGACATCTTTTTTGAAATATTTGGAAGTAAGCTTTTTAATAAGTTTTGAGGTCGCAGGACATTTCTCTGAAGGTTTTATAACCGCAGTATTTCCTGCTGAGAAAATATTTACCAATGGCTTTAAAACGTACAGTAATGGATAATTATATGGACCAAGAATTAACACACATCCAAGAGGTTCATAAATAACTTTGGAGGATGATGGAAATAGATAAAAAGGTGTATCAATTTTTTTTGGACGCATCCAAGAATTGAGTTTCTTTTTTATAAGTGAAATTTCTTCTTTCACTAATAGGATTTCTGAAAGTCCTTCAATTTCAGATTTTCCTAGATCAATAAAAAGTGATTTTATGATCTCTTTTTTATTCTCATCCAAAAGTTTAGAAACTATGTTGATATGTTTGAAACGCCATTTTATATCTTCCGTTTTACCTGTAAGTACGGTTTTTTTTAATTTATAGATGTCTTCAAAATGAAATTTATCAGAAATTTTCATTTTATTTCTATGAATAGTATTAAATATATTAGAGGATAAATTGAAAATAACTAAAGTTTTAACCCGCTTAATCCAAAGTGAATTATTTATGAGAAATAATCAAATTAATTAATATTGCCTTTAAAAATGCAAATTTTTCTTGGTTAATATATTTCTATGAGGGATAAATTTTCAATTAGATTGATTTCTATAAATGAAATACCAGAAGTTACAAACTGGGCAAGACTAGAAGGATTTTCTCCTGGACTGGATGATGTATCAATTTATAGAAATACAGATAAACAAGGAGTATGGGTAGCCTGTCTCGACAATAATCCTATAGGTTCTATTGCTTGCATTAAATACAATTCCTCGTATGGTTTTATAGGTTTATTTATCGTTAAAAAAGAATTCCGAAATAATGGTTATGGAGTGAGATTATGGAAACATGCACTTAATTATTTAAAAAATATTGATTGTATTGGTCTAGAGGCTGCCCCAGATAGATTGAATGATTACGAAAAGTGGGGGTTTAGAAAATCTTCCATTACAAATCGATGGAAATTAAATGGTTCTCAAGACTTGCCATTGAGAAATTTCTATAAAGATCAATTTCATTCTTTTAAAGTTGTCCCTGGGAATAAAATTTCTTCTGAAGCAGTTTTAATTTATGATGATCAAAGAGAACCTAGTCCCAGGCCACATTTTCTAAATGACTGGTTGAAAAATTCTCATGGTAATGTCAGCGCAATTGTGGATAATAATGGGATGTGTCATGGATTTGGCAGGATAAGACCTTGTGTCTTGGAGGATAATGGACAAGGCTGGAGAATCGGACCTCTTTTGGCTGATACCCCCCCTCTCGCTGAACTATTAATAAGGGAGCTTGTTGGTGATTTAGATTCCCAAGTCTTATTGGATTGCTCTAATCTTAATCCTTATGCAAATTATCTTTTATCAAGTTTGGGATTTGAGGAAATATCAAAAACTTACAGAATGTATAAAGGCATCCAACCTCCCTGCCCGATGAATCAAGTATACGGACTTGCCTGCTTAGAGCTGGGATAATTTCTTCTAAAATTTCCTTTTTATCTTTTGACTTTTTAATAATTAAGGTAGTTTATTTGTTATCCATAAGCTTAACTTTCAGAAGGTTTCAAAATCTTTTCTACAATATCGGCATTAATTATAGTGATTTCTCCATTATCAATATTGGCTACTTGAAACAAGGTCCATGAATTTGGATTTCTAGCTCCTCCAATACAGTTAATAACTTGACCGACCCAATAATTTTTATCCTTTTCTTTGGCATCATTGCAATTTTCTTGATTTTCAATCGCTACATAATCGCCAGGCTTAACGAAAAGAAATTCAGGAGTTGCCGAGTTCAAAATAAATAGCTAATAGTATATGTGTACTATATAGGGTTATTGGTTTTGTTGCCGAAATTTGAATTGAATTGCAAACTAGAGGTAATTCAAAAATAAAATGGAATCAACTGAAATTGCTGTATTGTCAACATTATTGGGTTTAATTTTAGCTATAACTGACGCTTATGTAGAGAGAAATATCCCTGGATAAGATTTACAATTCATTTTTTAAATTAAATAAGATTTAAGCTGTTCTAATATGTCGGCACGATTAGAAACTAATTTTGTGAAAACTAAATATATTAATCCTCCCATTGCAAGTCTTCCGTTGATTTTCTCTAACTGCTTTAGTTTTCTAAACAAATTTCTTACGCGATTAAACAAAATTTAAAGGGTATAGACAATAAAAAAGTATTAAATACTTCAAAATTAAAAAAAAATTTTTACCAATTTAAAGAAATACTATTTTAAAAACTAAAAAATTTAAAGCCAAGCCTCTTTCATCTCAAGATAAAGCCTTTCGCTCTCAGCAGAATTGATTTTGCTGTCTGAATAAGATTGCTGTTGTTGCTGTTGTTGTTGCTGAGTTGAGTTAGTATTAGGATTTTGGACTTCGCTCATAAGAAGACTTTATTAATTGTGTTTATTCTCTCATATTTAAAGCTTTTTTTGGCAACTTAAATTCTTAAATTTTATTTAAATTTTTGTACGGTTTTAATTTTCCAGTTTTTAGGGAAAGTTATTTTGCTGCTGAAGTTTTGGTGTATAGGAATTTAACTTCCCAATATACAATTCCTAAGAAGATAGCACTTGCAATAATAATTTCAGAAATAGCTAACATTTTATTTATCAATTCTTCTTAAATTTTGGTATCAATTTACACAGAACGCAATAGGTACTAATTACAATTAAGATCTTAAAAATTTTACTTAATAAAATAACGCGTCAAAATAATATAAAATTTAAGATTAGATACAATTTTTTTCGTGGGGAATTTCATAAATTCAACAATTCTTATACCTTTAATACCTCTTGTTACGGCTTTATTTATTTTTGTTTTATTAGTAAGTTTTAACAGAACACTTAACAGGTTAACAAAACCAGTAACTGCACTTATTGCTTTATCTTTACTAAGTTCTGCTTTTATAAGCTCCTTTGACTTTTTCAAGCAAATAGAAGAAGAATTAGCTTTATCGAAATTTCTTAAATTTTTTGAAGAAACAAATTTAGTTTTACATCTTAATTTAGTAAATGAAAAAATTATAATTTTTTTCTCATTAATAATGACATTAGTAATTGGATTATCTTTTTATAAATTACCTAGAAAAAAAGGTTATATCTCATTGATGATTAACCTGGGATTGATATCTTCTTCGGTGATGTTCTCAATATTGCTAATAGATTTTTCAGCACTAATCTAAACTTCAGTAAGCATTGACAAAGCTTCGTTAAGTTCTTGTACATGATTTAATTCATCTTGAGCTATTTCTTTTATTTTTTGGTCATTTGGATTATTTTTCAAATATTTGGAATAAGTTTTAAATGCATGTTCTTCAATTTTTATGTTGACATCATATGCATTAGCTGGAGACAAAAAATAATAAAAAACCATGATCCAGTAATAAACAAGCACAAGGTGTCGCGCAAAAAATCTATCAATCCAGAACCTATCTCCTCCTCTTTTTTCCATTTCTTTAAGATGTTCAGTTTCGTTAATAGCTTGATAAAAATGTTCTTTCATCAAAATCATTGTTTTTTCATTTTTAATTCCTAGAGATTCTTTAAAATGCAGAACTGAAAGAAATGCAAAATAAGGTGATCTAGCTATAACTTCTAAAACCCAAAATCTTTGTAAATTTCTACCAGAGTATATGAAGTCTAAAAAGTTAATAGAACTATTCAAAATGAAGGAATTTAATTTCTTCATGAATTTCTTTTTTCTTTAAGTATAATTACTTAATTTAAAAAGGTCTATATTATTTAAATAATTAATCAAAAATTAATATTTATATTCTAATAAATATATCTTCCATTGTAATATTTGCTTTTTATGCATTAATTGGATAGATAAAAATTTTATATGACAACTACTGAAAAAATTGCAAATGCCAAAAAGAGGATTGATGAATTAGAAAGACTTATAAAATATTGGAATAATTCGGAGTATGATGAAGCAAAAATAGTCGACTTTACAATGAAAAATAAAAATAAGGTTGCTTAGATGATTGATGATTAAGGTTGATTAACTTTTTATGTATTCTTAGTGATTTAATATCTTTCAGTATTCAAAAATTGTTCTACTTAAAAATAGAGCAATTAAACCTATTCTCAAAAATGGTAAGGAAGAAATAATCTAAAAGAAAAATCATATGAAAGCCTTTTCAAAAGAATACTTAGTTCCCATTAAATTTTTGCCATGGTTTTTTTGGGTATTTGTATCTTTTTTGAGTATATATTTGTGTAAGACAGCGTGGGTGAGTTGAATAAGTAATGAATCTAACTTCTTCTTAGCCATCCAGGAGCCCCGCCAAACCAATCGGATATGTCATCTTCATTTGGGTTGAAATGATTTTCTTTGTTTAGTCCATCGATCCCAAATGATTCTAAGAGGTTATCAATTCCTCCATCATTTTTTATATCATTCCTTCTAAAGCTATTAGCTTTCTTCAGCCAAAGAGAAATTGTTGAATTGTGGTGTGCAAATTTCTCAACATATATCCTTTCTTGTAATGTAATTGATTGATCTTGCGCAATTCTTTTAATTATTCCTTGGATCTTGAGTCTTTTTTGGTTACTAAGAAGCATTTTTAATTAATTTATTATTCTTTTTATAGGAAGGATTATTAAAATTATCTTGTCAATATCAATTTCAACAAATTCGCTATTTAACAACGTTTTTAGCAAGAAAAGTCTTAAGACACTAAAAAAAGGGATGAATAAGTAATGAATTATACGTTGATACATTTATGAAACTTATAATTTCTAAAAATTATATAAAAAATATCAATCAACCTTCAAAGACGCTAAAAAATAAGATGTGAGTACAAGATTGTTGCATTATAGTAAATCTGTACTATTATTAGTACAGATTTACTATTAAGATATGAAAGTGATTTCATCTTCTCCTTATGCCCCTTTTAACTCAAAAGAGTGGAATTCTCTAGTAAGCAAAAATGAAAAGTTTGAAAATACTCCAATAAAGATCCAAAAAAAAATTTATAGAACTTTTACTCTAAAAAAGATTGAAAAAGATGAACTTTTGCCTGTGAAGAATGAATTGCATCAACAAATGCAACTTGTATTCGCATAAAAAAATTTCAACTAACAATTTTTTATTGAATATTATTTTACGGGATCCAATTTTTTGTTAGATTAGAAGAAAGACAAAAGGTTTTAATTTGGCTGTAGATCGAGAACTTTTAAAAGAAGTCACCCAAGAACTTTGGAATACTGTAAAAAAATTAAGACCAGAGGTTGATCGGCAAACCCGACTTCAATTAGTTCTAAAGGCCTTATTGACTATTGGTGATTTGCCAGATCAAATGCAGGCTGCAATGGTAGTAGGTGTTTGTGCAGAAATGGATAAGAGTGATATTGATAATGTTGAAACTAATTCACAAACAAAAGATTCAAGCGGTGTTGACACTTCCACAGGAAGAAAAGTAGTTAGAAGAACTTCAGCTAAATAAACTTTAAAACTATCATCCTTTAATTTTCTTAGATTCGTTTTTATTAATTCGATTGAATAGATAATATGAAATTACTAGTAAGAGAGGAACAAATATTGAATGTAAAGTCATCATTAATTCTGTTTGGCCCATTCCTATAAGATTTGATTCGTTTGGAAGTTGCTCTGACCAAGTGCCAACTAAATGCCATGCTTGAGGAATTGATAAGAAAAACATATAAGAGCTATAAGTTGAGTTTATGTTCAGATCAAGATTATCATTATTGAACTTTTTTGCTTTCTTTATTCTTATTTCTTAACTAAGTATTTTTGGAGTTATGAAAAAAAACTTGATTCATAAATTTATTTTTTTAAGAAGAGTTTTAAATTCTTTTTTACCAATAATTTTTTCAGCTGCGTAAGCCCCACTTGCTGAAACAGCAGGAATTCCAATACCTGGAAATGTACTTGCACCGCAAGTAAATAAATTTTTCACTGGAGTTTTGCAGCCTGGGAAAAGACCTTTTGCTGCAGATAATGCAGGGCCGTAGCTACCGCAATAGGTATTGGTGAATTTTTTATGAGTGATTGGGGTTCCTAGCATCTTTAAATCAATCCTTTCATCTATATCAGGGATGAATTTTCGCACTGCATTAAGGAATATTGAACATCTTTCTTCTTTCAAATTTCTATAGGTTAATTCTTTTGGATTTAGGTTTTCCCAAATTTCCCAGGGTTCATTTGCTGGAGTATATCCATGAAGAACATGTTTCCCTTTAGGTGCCATATTTTTATCTAAAACAGATGGGATTGAAAATACAGCTATATTTCTTTCTGCGGTTATACCTTTTTCCCACTCATCAACATGTATCGCATGTATTGGCAAATCTTCAAGACCATCAGCATCAAAACCTAGATGTATATGAAGGAAAGAATCACATTTATTAGGGTTCAAAACTTTTGTATTCCATCTTTTTAAAATTTCATTTGGAATTAACTTTTTTAAATTCCAAACATCAGTATTAACAACAACAGATTCACAACTATAACTAGAACCATTATTAAGAGTTATACCTGTCGCTAAATTTTTATTGAAGTTAATTGACTTTACTCTCGAAGAGAGAGTTAATTCTCCTCCATTTTTTTTAAATCCATTAATTAAGGCTTTTACGATAGATTCACTACCTCCTTTAGGGTATTCAAGGTATGAATTTGGTTCAAACCATTCGTTGAATAAAGTAGCCATCGCAGCTGTATTTGTATCATGCATTGACATACCACTTATCAAAAAGCTCAATAAATCAACCCAATTTCTGAGAAAAGGATCCTCTAGATGATTATTTACTAAATTCCCAAAGCCTTTATTAATTTTTGGTATTTGATTGATATTAGGTAAAAATTTTGAGGTTAAATTTATTAGATCTAAGAAATTTATTGATTCGGGAGAAAATGAGAGTAAAGGTATTTCATTTATTATTTGGCTAATAGGTTTTATTCCGGAAATAAATGATTCCCATTCTTTAACAGATTTCTCACCTCTTAAAGTTTTAATTGTTTGTTTAAAAGGTTCTTCCCCCACATCAAGATTAAAATTGCCTTCTGGGACAATTACTTGCCAACCTTTGTATTGGAATAGTTCAACTTCTTCATCAAGTAATTTAAGAATTTGCCCTAAGGGATTAGTTGTTGGCCATTTACCTATTCCACTCCACAATGAAGGACCTGATTCGAAAGTGTAACCTTTTCTTTTGAAACTGTGAGCAACACCTCCAGGTTGGGTATGTGCTTCACACATAAGTACTTTCTTACCAGATAAAGCGAGAATAGAACCACAACATAATCCCCCTATTCCACTACCGACTATTACAGCATCGTACTTTCCCATTAAATATTTACTTTATTCTTTTCGTAAAACTAATTAGTTTTAGACAAATGTATTAGTTGAAGTTGTAATACTTAGTACAACCGCTAAGAAGAATATGTAAGGGACTGCTTTTAGAGGAATGTATCCTTGGCTTTTAGAAATAAAATCCATTAATTTAGTTACTTTATGTAAATATTAACGAGATATTGTTCCTTATGTGTGCCAAAAAAATATTTTTTTAGAAATATATTGAAACAAAGAAATCTTTTTGAGGCGATCTTTTTAACTAAGAACATTTTTTATGAAGTTATCCTAGTATTTAATTCTTAGAAAAATTATTATGAAAGACTTTCCTGATATCAAGAAGATAAAAATATTAGAAAAAAATTCTCAAAAAAATGGAAGCGGAATAATACATGAGGACTTGTTAGGAATATGGAAATTTAAATATGTGTGGGGAAAGGAGTCTGATGAAATCAAAAATATATCTAGTTCGATTCTCCAAGTATTGTCTGCAAGACTCGAATTAAAAAGTAAAAATAAAGAGGATCAAATAAATTATGAAATAAAAAATTCAATTAATTTTGGATTATTAAACATTACCTTTTTAGGCAGCGCAGAATTAAAGGGGCTTAGACCTTTATTAACTTTTTATTTTAAAGAATTGAAAATTAATATTAGTAATTTTCCTATATTTAATAAGGAATTAAAAAAACCTGAAGATAAAAAAATGCCTTTTTTCTCACTAGTAGGAATTAGCACTAAAGATAATTGGTTATGTGCTCGAGGCAGGGGTGGAGGGCTTGCAATATGGGTTAGGTCTTAAATTAGTGGTATTCCCCTGGATGATCTACCTTCTTTACAGTAACTTTATCAACTTTTTGTCCATTAAATCTTAAGAGATCATCTCCTGAAAAGTTATATCCTAAGCTTTGACCTATTAGGGCTATATCATCTGCTGTAGAGGATGTCGTAACCTGCTTTTTTAAGTCTTCATCAGATTGCATTTTAATTAAAAATTTCCTTATCTCAGAAAAACTCATTACTAAAATTCGATTGATGTTAAAAAATTTATAAAAATCTTTTTCTTAGAAAGAACAAGATAAATAGATAATTATTATACTATTTCTATGACTTACTTATTCCTTTATTTAGTTGGCATAATTTTAGTATGGTGGACATATCGTGTTGGTTGGCTTGAGGCGCTTAAAACAGTAGTTAAGGTTATAGTTCCCTCAGCGCTTATTATTTTATTTAACATTAAAGCTGGTAGATTACTTTTTAAAAGTCCTGTAGTCGGTTTATTAAGCGCTTTGCCTACCTCTATCTTTATTTTTAGAGGTTCCTCGCCTTTAGTTAGTTATATAAATAACTGGTTAGAAAATAAAATAAATAAGTATGATGATTCGGAAGTTATAGATACTGATTCTGTGCCTTTAGATGATTAATTTAATTTAATTCAATCAAAGCCAAGAAATAATTCTTTGTGGACAACAAGAACATCAAATAAAGTTGTTCCATGAATAGGATTTAATGGGATTTTGTCTATATTCAATGCTTCTGCGCAAATTAAATGAGCATCCCATTTTGTATCGTGATCACTAATTTCAATTGACCATTCAATTACTTTTTTGAAATGATCGGGCATCTCTGAACCAATTTTTCTGCAAATTTGACATAGAACTGACAAGAGAGGAGGCTTTGATGGCCTTTTTAAATCTTTAATAAGACTAGGCTGTGTAAAAACACTTGTATAGCGTATGTAGTCTATCAATTCATATTCTTCTTTAGTAAGAGCTGCTTTATCTAATGCTCTTTCAAATTCGTCTAAAGGGGTTATGGGCCTCTCCAAGATATTAGTTGATGCTGTTGTCTTTATTTGAAAAATTCTTATTTTCTGAATCTATTTTTTCTTGATTAATTTCATTTGTTTGATTGCTTTCTATAGATTTAGGAGATTCCTCTTTATCTTGTTCGTTCATAACTTGATCGATTTCATTTTGAAATTCATTCGACGCTTTTTTAAGACTTTTCAAAGTTTTGCCAAGTTGTTTTCCTAATTCTGGAAGCTTTTTGGGACCAAAAATTAAAAGAGCTAATATAAGAATTACAGTAACTTCAGGCAAACCTACACCAAAAATATTCATAGCAGATAACTATTAAACTAATTAGGAAATCTATTATTAAATATAGTCAAATCATGTGAAAATTTCATTCTTGGAAAAGCTTTATTAATATTAAAAAATTTTGAAAAATATTATTGTTATTAATACTCCTTTAAAGAAAACTAACCAAAGTAATTGATAATCACTCAATTTGAATTTTTTTTGGTACCAATTTATGAGAGTTTTATGTTTATCTATTAATTTTCTCATTTTCTCCGAGATTATTTACTACTAACACTTATTTTATCTTAATTTCTTTTATTATTAATTTAGAGAACTCAGATTCAACTCAAAGTAGATTATTCTATTAAATTTTAATCTTTTTCTAAATTAATTTTTTTCTAAATTATTGAAACTATTAGCTAAAAACTAATATCTTAAAAAATGAAGTACTTATTAGTTGTTTTTTACCTATCTTTTTTAATTTATCCAGCTGAAGCCGTTACTACAAAAATGTTTAAAGTATTGGATACGTGTGCAAGATATCGACTTGGTGAGATTAATGCTAATGAGGCTATAGAAAAACTAAAATTAAAATCTACGAACTCTTCCACCAATCAGCCAAAGGACCTAGTAAAAAAATATTGCTCAGTATTTACTCCAAATGAAAAAATTGAATTTTAATCTTAGTAATACATATTTAATTATTCTTTTTTGAAAAATCTTTAGCTTTGTTTCGTATTTCTTTAACTTTTTTAAAATTAGTTATTTTTAAGTTAAAAATAACTCCCAAAAAAAGAATAAGAAATAAAAAAATATAAATTATTAATTCCATAATATTGAATTAATAATTTCACCCTAGTTTATTTCAATAATTTTTTTGTATCTTTTAAAACAAAAAAACTGACTTTAATACTCATTTTATTTATTTTAAGGCCACAAAAAAAACATATTAACCTCTAATATGAAGCTTTATAAGAATTATTGTGCAGATTGGAGATAAAATTCCAGAATTTTCTTTACTGGATCAAAATGGAGTTAATAGATCAAATAAGGGATTAAAGAATCCCCTTGTTTTGTTTTTTTATCCAAAAGATGATACGCCTGGTTGCACTATAGAAGTTTGCGGATTTAGAGATAAATATGACTTATTTAAAGTATTAGGTGCACAAGTTTGGGGAGTAAGTAATGGAAGTACCTCAAGTCATTTAGCATTTGCCAATAAAAATAAATTACAATATCCACTACTTTGCGATACGAATGACTCGCTTAGGAAAACTTTTAAAGTTCCTAAAGTGTTAGGTTTTATGGATGGTAGGGTAACTTACGTTATCGATCGCAAAGGGACAGTTAGGCATATTTTTAGAGATTTATTGAATGGTCCTGAACATATTAAAGAGGCTATTAGAGTACTTAAGGAAATTCAAAATCAATAAATTATTATTCAAAGAATTTTAGATTAATAAGTTTTGTCTTATTATAGTTTCAGCTTTTTTTAATATATGAAGAAAATGGGAATGCAGGCTGTTGATCTTGCTATTCAAAATGGAGTGGATCTTGACGGTACTCCAATCCCTCAAAAAATGTTAGATCTATATAACAGAATTATGGATGAGGAGAATAAAAGACAAAGGAGTGGTGTTAAAAAATCAATGAGAAATAGATGCGTCAAAACGGGTTCTAAGCATTTTGATAAAGAAACATTGAATCAATTATTAATAGACTCGGGATGGGAAGGTCTCAAAGAAAAGGAAATTTTATTTTTTTATAACTAAAAAAATATATTTTTTTTAATTAACCTAAAAATTATTTATGGTAATTATTTACTTAAATTAAGAAACTGAGAACTAAATAAGTATTTTTTAGATCTAATTTTTTTGGATTATTTAAACCATCCTTTTTTGTTAGAGGATATTATTTTCTCTTTTTCAGCTTTTTTTTTATTACTTGCTTTTTTGAAAGCCAAGTTGGCTTCTATAACCGTAACTATTGAAATAAAAAAAAGACCAGAAATTCCAATTATTTGTTCAGTTTGAGAAGGTTCTGAATCTCCTTGTAAAAAAAACCCTAAAGTGAACCATGCAGTACTAGCAATAATCGTAAAAAAGTAGGGTTTCCATCTTCTTTGATATAAGTAACCCGATCCTAAACCAGGAAGAAAATTTAAAAAAGAGGCTACCCACCCTTTTGAAGATGCAAGTATTTCGTCTCTTGAGGGATAAGACATTTATGTTAGGTACTTATTAAATGTGAATTTATATAAGCAAAAGATATTGCTGCACAAATAACCCAACTAAAGGGTAAGAACATTCTTATTTTTTCTTTATTATTATTCATTTTCTAATTATGAGAAATATTTTTAAAATCTGTGGATTTAATGGATACTTTAAAACTAGAAGAATTAAAAAAGACGGTTAAAAACCGTCTTTGAAAAAGAAATTTCCTTAAAATAAATTATTTATTTTTTGAGGCTGAGAGTACTTTAAGTTCTTTCTTTACTTCTTTTTCTCTCTCTTCAAGATGTTTTAGTTGAGCTTTAAAAGCATCTTGAAGTCTTACTTTTTGTGTTGTAATTTCATCAAGTTCTTCTTGATGTTGGCTTTTCTTTAACTCCTTCATTTCACTATCGGAAATAACATATACTGGGCGATGTGAAGGTGTTACAAAAAGAAGATCAAACATTGAATACATAAGTGACCTTTGAATTAGTACAAATTCAATATCTGATATTTTTTTGAAATATGAAAGGATTAATACCGAAGATATTGATACGGCAAATACACCGAATTTCGGTTTACCTAACATAACCGCACAGTATTTACCCATCAAATTTTAAGGTATGTTTTAAAGTATTAGAGAGAATTCAAAAATCTAAATTAAGAAAAGAACTAAAAATGGATTTAAAAATTACTAAATCATTAGTAATACCATCCAAAGAAATTAAATGGCGATTTTCCAGATCTTCAGGTCCTGGAGGACAGAATGTAAATAAAATTGAAAGCAGAGTAGAGATTATTTTTAATTTAGAAGATTCAAAAGTACTAGATAATTATCAGAAAGCAATTCTTAAGATTAATTTGAAAAACAAATTAGTAAAAAATATTTTATGTTTAGCGGTTCAAGAACATAGAAATCAATTACTAAATAGGCAGCTAGCCTTAATGAAATTAAGTTCAATTATAAAAGATGGCTTAAATAAACCATTTAAATTTAGAAAATCTACAAAACCTACTAAAGCATCGCAAAAGAAAAGAGTTGAGTTTAAGAAAAAACGTGGCGAATTGAAAAAAAGTAGGCAAAAAGAAAAAATATATCAAGTATAAGAAAATAAATATTTCCCTCTTAAATTGAAATGAAAGCATATGATTGATTTAATTTCATTTTGGTTTATTGAATTCAAATAATGATTTTTGGTTGATTGACTCCAATTTTGTAGGGGTGATTCGTTTCTATAAAGATAAAGAACATTCTGATAAATCTACTGCTTATATGTTTATTGAAGAAGGGATCATTATGGGAATTCATGGGGAAAATCCTCCATTAAAGAAAACTAGAAAAAAGATTGTTATTGAAGAAGCAAGATTATTATGGCAAAAATTGTTAAATGAAGGTTGGCAAAAAACTAGTAAAAAATGGTGAGGAAATTCAAAAATAAATTTTTTTAATTTCAGAAAATAAATGAACCTTTAGGATATAGCTTGGAAATTTTTTTATGTTGTAATAATTTCTTTTTGTTGATGTCGTTTTCATATCTTCTCAACATCATTAGATAGTTTGTAACTCCAAAAATTACTAAAAAGACAATAAATCTTATTCCTGCCTCAAAGTTCATATAAATATTAAGCTTTATTTTAATCTGACAATTACTAATCAAAAATCAATCGGTATTTATATCTAATTAAAACGTTTAGGGAAATATTTTTTTGATTTTACTGCATAAAAAATACATAACAAAAATAATATTAAAATTGCACTAAAGCTTCCGATTGGGTTTGGATTATTTTCTGTAAAAGGCCCTGCTAAAAAAGAAGGTGTATTTTCTTTGAATTCTATTAATCCGTTATTTATAAAGAACCAAATACCCACAAGTCCTCCATGAATTCCTATGCAATTCCATAAAGAACCTTTATCTCTAATTTTTACTAATGATAGAAATATCCCAAGTAAAATAAATCCTAAACGTAATCCTATAATGTTCCAAAAGATCTCATTTGATAAATTATGAACGAAGCTAAAAACTATAGCTTGTAAAGCTATTGATATTTTTGTACCATATTCAAATTTTAATTCTTCTAGTAACCAGCCTCTAAAAATTATTTCCTCTGCGAATCCAACACCTAATCCCAGTACAATAGAATTTACCAATATTATTGGCGAGAATTCACCTATCCAAGAAATATAATTTTTTTGCAATAGTGGTACCAGAATTAGAATTATTAAAACTAAAGCAAATAAAATACCTTTAGAAAAATTGACAAAGTTTTTTAAGAATTTGTCTTTAGTTATCCCAAGAAGTATCCAAGCACTTGATTTGTTTCGTTTGATATAAAACCAATATGGGAGTAAAAAGATAAAAAGTAAAAAAGTAATAATAGTACCAATTAAGGATAAATTTTCTTCTTCAAAATTAAACAATAAAAGTGGCTGCGATAAAGCCCAGCCAATGCCATAAAGAATTGGAATAAAAAATATAGTGGATAAAAATCTTGGTCTTAAAAGAAAAAAACTTTTAATGAATATCATTACATTTTTCATTTTAGTTTAAATATTAATTAACCCCAACCTTTGCCTTTTATTATTCTAACTACTTGTTCAAAAAGTTTTAGCTTTTTCTTTTTACTATAGTTTATGTTTTTTGAAAGATTAGATAAATCTCTATAAAATTGCCGAGTTATTTTATCTTCTTTATCACTAGGCCATAGTAAGTCTGAGCCCTCTTCATATTCTTCTTTATATCTTTCTTTATTCAAATGTTTTTCATATCGTAATAATTTAAATTTTACTTATTGCAAATGCTTAAAAGTGATGTTTATTAAATTTGTGTATTTATTTAAAATTTATGCTGATTAATCTTTCAACTTTAATTTTCACATTATTATCTCCATTGCTTATTTTTGCAGTAATAGTATCTGTTTACTTATTTCATTAGGAAGTATTTATCAAATAAACTTAATTAATTTAAGGGTGTATTATGCCTACTTTTTCTAATGCAAATGATAAAACTGCAATTACAGCCATTATTGTTAAGATTTTGTTCTTTTTGATGAAATCCATAATGCACATTAAATCTATTAATTTCTTATGTAAAAATAATTAAAATTATTATAACAATTACGGTGGAACCCATATATGTATAAGATTTACTTCCCTCAATAGCATCTTATAAAAAGATTACTGAAAAATATGATCAAGGTATAAAAGATGGGGAATTTTATTAAGAACCTATTGGCAGAGATCTTAATTATCCTGACGGAAAATATGCTTACTACAAAAATAACTTTTGCCTTGGTAGATTGGATTAGAGAGTGGCGTAAGTGCCGGGATAAGAATCCTTCTATTGATGAGTGTGTAAAATTTGTTCAGTGGAAATTTGGAAGTTATAAACTTTCTGATAGTGATAAAAGAATAATTGAATCTATTTTGCTCTATGAATCTGAATAGCTAATGATTATAGACTTTAATTTTTATATTTATCTATAAAAAACAAGGGATCATTAAAATCCTCTTACAAATTAAGAAAAAAGTAAATCAGCATATTTACGGATTTACTGAAAATATAAAAAGGAGTAATTTATAAATGTTGAGTTCGGAGGCAATCTAAATGATTGATAGTCCGCCTGAAATTTAGCAAATTCCAAAATATAGGAAGCGTATTCCTGAGAATGGGATTATTCGAAAATTAAAGTTCAATCAATTAGTCTGATAAGACTTCGCTTTATAATTACTAGCGACAATAGGGACTTAAATTATCGAGAGAAATCCCCGATTTCACGTATTCTAGGTTTATGAGTAAATAAACTTTAAAATATGTAATTTTATATCCTGTAAGAAGGAAATCAAATATCAAAAAGGACTGTATAAGCAGTCCTTTTTTTTGTTTAACAAAATACTTCTAAACTGGACTTCTTTTTGGATAATATGGATTAATAAAGTGATTAAAAATATTTCAAAATGAAAGATCAAGTCTTGTTTCCGAAAATTGAAGTACGTGAAAAGGGTTTTTTACAAGTAAGTGATATTCACACTATTTATTGGGAGAGATCTGGTAATCCAAATGGCAAAAAAATACTTGTTATCCACGGAGGCCCAGGAGGAGGAAGTCAACCAAGATATAGAAGATACTTTGACCCAGATAAATTCGATATTATTCAATTTGACCAAAGAGGTTGCGGTTTTTCAAGACCTTTCTCCGAATTAAAAGAAAATACGACTAATCATTTAGTTGATGATATTGAGAAATTAAGGATTCTTTTAAAAATAGATACTTGGCATTTGTTTGGTGGATCTTGGGGCTCAACACTTTCACTTATATATGCAATTAAAAATCCCTCAAGAGTTATGAGCTTAACTTTGCGAGGAATATTTTTATGTAGAAAGTTTGAATTATTATGGTTCTATCAATATGGTGCAAGTGAGATATTCCCTGATGAATTTGAAGAATATATTTCTGTGATACCAAAAGAAGAAAGAAATGATTTGATAAGTTCTTTTTATAACTATCTAACATCTTCAGATGCGAATCTTAGATCAAAAGCAGCTGCAGCTTGGACAAAATGGGAACTTTCAACTAGTCATTTAATAAATAAAAAATTCGATTTTGACAAGTCCCAAGTTAATCCTTTTTCAGATGCCTTTGCAAGGATCGAATGTCATTATTTTATTAATAATATTTTCTTAGAAGATGATTTTATTTTGAAAAATATAAAAACAATAGAGTCGATTCCAACAAAAATAATTCAAGGGAGGTACGATATTGTATGCCCCGTTAGGAGTGCTTGGGATCTAAATAAGAAATTAAAGAATTCTGAATTAATTATTGTTAATGATGCTGGTCATTCAATGAGTGAAAAAGGTATTAGTATTGAATTAATAAAAGCTGTAAAAGGAATTGAAAATCTCTAATAAAGAGAATATGCCTTTAAAAATTAAAGGCCATTATCTTCAATATTTTGTGCAATACTCCTAAGAAGTTCGACGATATCAGAATCTTCACATTGAGTATCTTCTTTAAGCAAGATGCACTCGTCTCTAATACTTACATTAGTACTCCACCATATACCTGAACTATTAGTATCATCCCACTCAAATCTATTTGACATTGCTAATTAACACTGATTTTAATCTCTTCATTGACTTTAGTTGAATCTTTTAGTTCTTCTTTAGGTTCTGCTGGCCAGGCAACATCAAATCTTGCAATTTCTTCTGTCGCAAAACCCTCTGGATGACGAGTACAAATTTTCTTCCTTCTTACAAAAATATGATCAACTCTTTTTTCTTCATCTGGAGTAACGAGCCTTTCTAGTTCTATTACTTCTGTGAAAGGAGTTGACTTTAGCTCTTTAGTAGTTTTTGGCATGTTCTTATCCTATTAAATTTACGTTAAAGCTTAGATAACTAGACTGTGGATTTTTTTACTGGATTTACCAAATTTATTACCTGATTATTTAATTTTGAAGAATTTTATACTATATGAATAATCAAATAATTAATAAAATTTATATCCCTAAATTTAATTCATATTGGATTTGTTTTTTGTGATTACTTTTTTTAGGTCTTTTATTGATTACTGTTTTTTTCCTAGAGCCATGCTTTAAATAGATTTTTTTTGATATATCCCAGTACCCTTTTTTTTGTGTGATTTCTTGAATTTTTTCCCTAGCTTCTCTTGATGTTTTAGAAATATCAACTATTGGTTTCACGTATTCTAATTTTGAGTATTCTTCATTATTAAATTTGCTTATTAACCAAGGCTCATGAATAAAAGTATCAGTTACGTTTTTTAATTCTGGTATCCATTTTTTTATAAATTCACCCTTAGGGTCATGATCTTTTCCCTGCTTAATAGGATTGTAAATTCTATTCGTATTTATAGAGGTTGTTCCAGACTGCATTTGGCATTGATTCCAATGTATTCCGGGTTCATAATCTATAAATTTTTTTGCTAATTCTGACCCTGAATCTTGCCAAGGCAACCATAAATTATAACTTGCAAAAGACATAAGCATTGCGCGCATTCTAAAGTTAATCCATCCATTAAAGTTTAATGAACGCATACAAGCATCTATAAAAGGAAAACCAGTATTGCCTTGACTCCAAAAAACAAGTAATTCAGTTTTACTAGTTCTAATATTTTGAAAATAAGGGTGTAAATCTTGGAATTCTAATTCTGGTTCGCTTTCAAGTTTCTGAATAAAATGACAATGCCAAGTTAATCTACTCTTCAACATTCTGGAATTATTATTTTTATATAAATTTACTTGATAAAAAATTTCTTTCAATGAAAGACATCCCCAACTAATATAAGGAGATAATCTTGTGCAGCTATCAAAAGATTTTTCTGGGCTTGAAATATTTTTTGAATATGCATTTAATTTTTCTTTAAAAAAATATCCCATCCTTTCAAGTCCTTTTTCCCTTCCTCCTTTTAATCTTCCTTTACATTCATCTTTTTTAAAAGAAAATATTTTTTCGTCTGGTATTTTCCCAAGATCAAAATCAATTGGATTAATTTTTAATGGTCCTTTAATTAATCCCCTGGAGGTATTTTTTGTCCACTTCTTAGACCAATCGTCCCTGTTTATATTCCCCCTAAAAACTGAAAATTGTATAAATTCCTTCCAAATAATATTTTTGCTTAAAGCCCATTCTCTTACTTTTTGATCTCTTTTATAAGTAAGCCAATCTCCAGTTTCTTGATGGCTATATATCCCCTTGATTTTAAATTTTGAACTAATTTCATTAAAAATATTAATAACATTTCCAGTTCTAATAATTAATGGTTGTCCAATCTCAGCAAGTGCATTTCTTAAATCTATTAAACTTTCTTTGCAAAACTGCCACTGCCTGTTGGAATGTGTATTTTGGGTCCAAATATCTAACTCAATAATGTAAATAGGTAAAATATCATTATCTTTTATAGCCTCGCAAAGAGCTTCGTTATCATAAATTCTTAAATCTTTCTTAAACCATACGATATTTATTTCTCTCATAATTTTTTCTTTCAATCCTAGAAAAATAAGATTAAGTTTGTAGGTAAATAATAAAAAAAATTTTAGAATAACTTAAAATCAAAAAATGAAAATAACAAAAAAACTTTGGGAGGATAATTATGAGATTGCTTTACAAAGTTTAAATACAAAATTTGTTCAAGGTTTAAAGAATGGAAGTCTTCCTAAAAATATATTTCAAGAATATTTAGCTCAAGATTATTTCTTTTTAGAGACTTTTGCTAAGTCATATGGACTTGCAGTTTCTAAATCAAAAGATAAGTACTCAATAAGGAAGTTGAGTACACTTTTAATGGGCGTTTCAGAGGAGTTAATACTTCATGAAACTTATGCAAAAGGATGGGATATTGATTTATCTAATAACTATATAAAAAAAGCTACTAAAAACTATACAGATTTCCTTGATGATACTTCCAAAAGACTTAGCTCCGTTGAAATAATGTTTGCAATGACTCCATGTATGCGACTTTATGCTTGGATAGGTAAAAGTTTGTATAAGGAGGGTTTTGACATTAAATATAAAGATTGGATAATTACTTACTCTGATGCGAGCTTTGAAAAGCTCGCAAATTCACTTGAAAATCTTATTGAGACCAATAAAGAAACATATGATATTAATCAGGCAAAATATTTATACAGAAGAGCTATGGAATTGGAGTTAGATTTTTTTAATGCGTATTCAGATTTCTAATTTAAATTTAAAATATTTTTATGATATTTATAAATCCTACTTTGTTTAACCATGTATTCTAAAATTGTACTTTCAATAGGCGGTAGTGACTCCGGGGGTGGAGCAGGCATACAGGCTGACTTGAGAACTTTTATGGCCCTTAAAGTACATGGATGTTCTGTTATTACGTGTATTACTGCACAAAATAGTATAGAAGTTACATGCGTTGAACCAGTACAGAAGAATACTTTATTAAGTCAGTTAGATACTTTATTTGCTGATTTTAGTATTGATGCCTTAAAAACTGGAATGTTATTAAATGAAAGGATAATAAACGATACTGCTTCAAAATTAAATACAAATAAAATAACCAAAATTATTGACCCAGTAATGGTCACAAGAACTGGTTCTAAATTACTTGAAGATTCTGCGATTAATGCTTATAAAAAACTCCTATTACCAATTGCGGATTTGGTAACTCCTAATATTTATGAAGCAAATCTACTTTCTGGTTTAGAAATAAGGAGTAAAGATGATTTCGAAAATTCTGCAAGAAATATTATTGGTCTTGGAGCTAAAGCGGTACTTATAAAAGGTGGCGGTTTACAAGATATGAAAGGGAAGGATTTTTTTCTTGACTTAAATGGTAGAAAAAAGTGGATCTTTAATAATTTTATAAATACAGAAAATACCCACGGTAGTGGCTGTACTTTGAGTGCTGCTATTTGTGGCTACAAAGCTTTAGGTTTTGATCTACTTGATTCCATACAAAAAGCAAAATTATTTGTTGAGAAATCTCTAGAAAATTCTTACAAAATAGGATCTGGCCCTGGTCCCTTAGGTCATTATTAATTATTTATAGAAGTTGATTTAGAACCACCATTTTCTGTATGGCTTTTTTAGAAATAAGATTTCTTCAGTCTCCCATCCTCCCTCCAACCACTCAAGATGCTCTAGCAATAAAGACTCACTTTCCCTTTTGCTTAGTTGCCCAATTCTATTAGCGATACCATCGAACCTTACTTTCATCAATTCCTCAATTTTGATGTTATTCATAGGTTAAATAATAAATTTTTTCTACTCTTACTTGTATAGATTTTCTTGTCAACGATTTAATCTTATTTGTTTACTAGGAGTTTTTAAATATGTATTAAAAACAACTTTTTGTAATAGATAGTAATTAAGACTTATTCACATAGATTTAATTTAAGACTAATTTACATAAAAATACTCCAACTATGAAAAAAGAAGAAACAGCAAAGCAAAAAACTATTTTAAATGTAGGCTATTGTGAAACGACCTCTGAATGGCTCAATAGAATCATTACTGAATTAGCAGATGAAAATAAAAATTTCGTAGATTTGTCAGTTATTTGTGCTTAATTTTCTAGAAAATATATTTTGATTTATTTTCAGGTAACTTTTAACAATAAGAGAAATATAAAGGATATTTTTGTGATGTGAATCCTAATAAAAAAAACATAGAAATAATTAAACAATTTAATTTATCTCCTCATCCTGAGGGTGGATGGTTTAGAGAGATAGTAAGGAGTAAAAATTCTCTAATAAGGGAAGACGGTCAAAGTAGAAACTTTATTACGGGAATTTATTATCTTTTGGAGAGAGATGCAAAAAGTGCTTGGCACAGAGTAAAAAATGCAGATGAAATTTGGATTTATCTAAGGGGCGATCCTCTGAATTTATGGTGCATAGATAATGATAACAAGTTAATAAAAAATTTAATTTTAGATTCTAATAATCCAGTAGAAATGATCCCATCTGGATACTGGCAAGCAGCAAAAAGTACAGGAGAATTTACTTTGGTTAGTTGTTGTGTTGGTCCTGGATTTGATTTCAAGGATTTTGAATTACTTAGAAATACAAATCATACTTCTAGATTAGATAAAGCAATTAAAGATCTTATTTAAAACATTTTTTAGTTTATAGTTTTAGAAATTTCCTTATGATTTATAGGGCTTCTTAATCAATGTATATTGAATGAATCAAAATTCCGTCAAAACAATTGGTATTAAAGATGAACCAAGAAAAGATTCATACCTAGTATGTGTAAATCAAGTTGATGGGTTAAAAGACATTCTTAATGGAGATTTTAAAAAGTGGTCGAATTTTGATAGTTGGGAAAGCATATCAGTTCAGCAATGGATTTTTTCAAGGGCTTTGGAGGTTTTTAGAGGTATGAAAATTGATATTAAATGTGATTGTTGTGAACATAATGATTTAATCCCAAATAATTTTGAGAGCATTAAAAAAGAAAAATGTTATGGTAAAAAAAGTGCTTTTATGATTGAAAAAGTTGTAGATGAAATTGTATTAGCTAAGGCAGGAAGAGAAAGTGATGGAACATATTCTGCGTAAGATTCATAAATATCTATGGAATGATAATTTTTTAATTACTAGAGAAAATTCTCAGAAGACCCAATTGTTAAATTTCTAGTTGAAATCTTATGAAACTTATCGTGTACGGAATCACTGAACTCCTTTTCATCTAAATAATTCACTAAGTCTACAGGATCGATATTTTCATCGAACCATGCATCATATTCAATATGGTTAGGTTCAGCAAAATAACTCATAACCAATTAATAGCTAACAAAAAATTTATAAACGGTACATGCGATACCAAATAAAGATTCTTTATTTCGCTAATTCATATTGAAAAAGACTTAAAAATCTAAATTTAAAGATAATTTAAATGCTTTTTAAATTATGGTTTTTAAATTGAAATTACATTCATGATTTTTATTTATGGCTTACTATCACGTTCATGGACTTATTCCAGACGGAATTTCTCAGTCCGAAGGTTACAAAATGTTTGAGCAATATATTGCTTCCGGTGCACCTATGGATAATTTTGATGGATTCGAATTGGTAAGTAGATTCCATGCGCCTGAAACTGGAGAGGTTTTTGTTACTTTCAAGGCTGATAATCACTTAGCAATATCTCAACATTTTGGAGTGTGGAGAGCGAAATTTGGTCTTGATTGGAATATCACTGCTGTTTTAAATGATGATGAGGTTATTCAAAGAAACAAACAAGTTGCTGATGCTGTTGCCGCAATGGGATAATTCAATTGATTGTCAGTCGATGTAGAATAAGGAGCAACCAGCTCCTTTTTTTTTATGTCTCTTGAAACTACTGTTTTTACATTCGAAATAAGCGTTCCCTATGAACAATGGGCTGCAGTTTATGACAGCGAAGAAAATATACAAATGAATAAAGAACGTGGAATTGTTTGCCTATATAAAGGTGTAAAGAAAGATGATCCAACCAGTGTAATTCTTATTGAACAGGGTGAAGCAGATAAATCAATAGCTATGTTTGAGGATCCAGCAGTCAAACCATTAATTGAAAGTGCAGGTCATATTTATGATTCGACTACCATATCAAGTTACTTTTAAATCAAAATTTCTAAAAGAAAGTTTTACTTTTTAGTTTTTACTTAATGGCTAAATCTCATTGGTTGATTAACTCAAAAAGAACAGAAGTTAAAAGGTTTGTAAAAAATGATAAGAGTATAGATGGAGTTTTTGAGTATATGTTTGTAGATACTGGAAAAATAGTTGGTGTGTTCGATAAAGAACCACCTGTAATGACAACTACAGTTTCTGTAGATATTGATTTGGCTAGAGAAATTTATGAAAGGTTAATCTCCCAAGGATGGAGGAAAATTGAGGAGGTTTGGACAAAAAAAGAGAGTTAGTTCTCTGCTCAAGAAATCTTTTTCAGTTAACTACTAATTCAGGGAATGCTGCAATTTATCTTCAATCCACTTTTTGCAGATGATATTACTGCTATGGGATAATTTTATTGATTGACAGTCGATCTAAAATAAGGGGCAATTAGCTCCTTTTTTTATGTCAATTGAAACAACTGTTTTAGATTTCAAATTAAGTAATACTTTTGAAGAATATGAGGCTCATATGAATGCTCCTGAACAACAGTCCATGTTTAAAGATATGGGAGTAAAAACTTTTTATATTGGCAAATCATTAGAAGACCCTAAAAGAGCAACAGTTATGTTTCAAGGACCAGTAAATACTTGTTATGACATCTTTGTTAACCCAGAAACAAAACCAATAGTTGAAGCATCCGGTCATATTTATGAAGGGACAATAATTAACCGCTGGATTTCTGAATAATTTTGAAACCCCTACTGCTCCCACTACTGGCTGCTCTTGCATTGCCTAATGCTGTTCATGCCAATGAAAAAGTTTCATCTGAAATGAGTGATATTAAAACTAATAAAATACTCCTTGGTCAAGTTCTTTCTGTCTGCTATGCAGTAGATCGTAACCACATAACTATGAAACAAAAAATAGATATGCTGGGATTTGCTCTAAACCTCCATGAACGTGCTCATAGCAATAAACAAACCACACAAGAAGATCAAATGAATGCTATTGGGAAAGTCCTAGATATCTTTCCAGATTGTTTCCCTGAAGTAAAAAAGGATAAATGAAACCCTTGGAGGACAAAACTTATCAACTTACAGAAAAGGACGCTTTGAGTATCTACGCGAAAATGATTCATACTCTTGATTCATCTGAGTTTGAATCGTTTTCGTCAGAAGATTTCTCATGCTATTCACAAAAAGTCTTGACCGATATGAATTCCAAAGATGAATTCATTGAATATATCAGACCGAAACTTGAAACAATAAAAAAAACTAAAAGTTCTGTTTATGCCGAATTAGGTGTCTGCCCAGGCTATGGTCATACAGATTGCCTCATCATGGCACAAGGCGATAAATCTAATCTTCTTGGAGTCGCTTATGCTTTTGTAGATAAAGGGAAAATATCAGGTATTTCCTTGTGTATTGTTTCCACTCCTGATTCGGCTGAACGGAGTGGAATTTATCCAGGCCTTTAAGAGATAGAAATGAAACGCTTATTCCTCCTATCGCTTTTATTGGGTTTTATTTCTCCAGTAATGGCTAAAGAAATTTGTACTCTTACAAGTGAAGTAGAACCAGATGTAAATATAACTTTGAAATATACTGGTTCCGCCGGTGGGATAGGGTCACTAAATTATAAAAATAAACCTTCTCTAGGTTTCTATGTAGGTATCTGGAATGGATATGGAGGTCAGTATTACACTGCAAGATCATATTCACCTGAATTGTTAAACGAAGAAAAAACCTTTCAGGAAAGAACAAAAAATACAAAAGAAATAGGTACAGGACATTTTATGAATTTTGTTGGCAATCAACTAGCAAGAGCGACTTCAAAAGAAGATAGAAAATCTGGAAAATTTAGAGCATTGATGCCGCAACTTTCTCAAAGTTATTACTACTCAATTCCTTTTACAGAAGAGGGACAATATGGAAGACAGAAATTATCAAAAGAAATGAAAACTATTATTGATGCTACAGAAGGATTCTTTATTGATTCAGGTGGATGCAGTAAATTCTTTCCTTATGGATGGGATTAGATGAGAATTTTTTTTAACCATCACATAAAATCATTCAACATATGGTTCCAGTCAACAACCCCTCCATCTTTTTTAGTTTCTTGATCTAGTTTGCGTAGTTCTTTTCTTATTTCTTGCATTTCTTTGGAATATTTATGGTCATTCTTTGCGTAAGGATCACTCGTATAGTTCCCAATCGTTTCTCTTGTAAATAATTCCATAGTTAGCTTATCGAGTTCATTTATTTTAAATATTTTGTTTAGCTCTGAAAAACTATTCTCATAATACAAATATACTTCTTGCAAATCATTATTTCGTTTGGCAATATTAGTAACCGACTCTTAAATTGGCACATCCAACTTAGATGTTTCCATTAATGGCCAGATAGAACTGAAGGAATAAAAGTCAGGGATTTTTCTAATATTTTTCTTTCGGTTCAGCTGTTAAAAAGCTCCTACACACATACTGATAGACAATGAAAATTATTAAGAGACTCAGGTCGCTGCCAGTCGATTCTCTGGGCGTTATACGCCGCACCCCGCCACTTGTTTTCGCAATGGCTGTCTTATCTCTCGGAGGTTTTATAGGCGCCTCCAAGGTCCTTGTGAGAGGGTTCAGAACGGTTGAGAATACTATCACTGTTACGGGTGCAAGTACTGAGAGTTTTGAGAGTGATATTGCAAAATGGTCAGTCCAGGTAAAGACCTCAGGTAAAACTCAGATTGACTCATTCACCAAGCATAAGCAGTCCATTAATAAGACAATGGAATTCCTTAAAGCCAATGGAATTGAAGATAGTGTAAAGCAGGATGTTTATCTTGGACCTGCGAGTATCAGTGAATATAAAACTAGGAATCCCAAGACTAATGAAATCATTAGAACTGAATGGATTACTTATCAGAATATTGAGATTGAAAGTAGGGATGTTTATAACATCCAGAAGACTCATAGTCAGATAACAGAATTGCTTGGTAAAGGGGTAAGGGTGAAACCAAGCCGTCCTGAATTCACCTATTCAAAGCTGGCTGATAAACGAGTTGATATGCTTGCGAAGGCAGCAAAGGATGCCAGAGTTAGGGCTGAAGCTATTGCTCTTCAGGCAGGCTCTGAAGTAGGTGGTTTAAAGAGAGTGAATACTGGAGTTTTTCAGATAACAGTTCCGAATTCCACCAAGGTAAGTAGTTGGGGATCTTATGACACCACCACTATCAAGAAAGACATTACTGCGGTTATGGGAGTAACTTTTGCTGTTAAGAAGTAACTTAGGGAGTCTTCTTTTTGCCCTTGAGAATCATCAGCAAAGGCAGACCAATAAGCATCAAACTTCCATCAATTAATAAAAAAGTATTTAGATTCATTAATCAATTCCATCAGGAATATCCCAAGTAAGGGGTATTCCTTTTTTAACGGCATCCTTCTCTATCTCATCCATTTCTTTTCTTAGCTTCTTGTAATAGGCCAACTCTTCTGGATCATCAGAACCAAGACCATAATTCATGATTGCTGCAAGATAAATTTTATGCATGCGGTATGACGATAATGACATTAATTAATACAAGCTATTTAAAACTATAAGATTGTTTTTATCCGCATTGCTTATCTTCACCATTGATACAGTATCTGGTGGCTTCGGTATTTAGTCTCATTTCACATGAAATTACCATTAGGGGTTTAACTGTTCCCTGACCAAAATGTTTTGACTTGTAGTGATGACATATCCTGCGTCTTGCACTCATCCAGTCTTTCCAAAGTTTTTCATCATTCAATTCTTCCCTTAAATCCCAGTCTCTTTTATTTGCCTTCTCTGCGTAGCACCTTGTATATTCTGGTGTTGATCCTGTCTCTACACATTCAAAAGGATAATCTTCCCACTGTTTAGCGTTCCAGCTTTCAAAGGTGTGATCATTAGCCTTCAGAGGTATTTGGTAGAAGACTAATAATAAGGGTATTAGAAAGATTTTTATCGGCATGAATTCTAAATATAAGGATTTTTATCATATCTCAGATCCCAGTTATTGCAATCGATTACGAAACCCCATCATAATACATGGGGAGAAAAGGTAAAAGACAAGAAATTGAGTGGTAACTACTTACTGGATGTGTGTAAATCATAATTGTAAGTACTGAAAATAAACCACTCTCAACTACAACTAAACTTCTTATTTCTGATACGAGGGTATGTGTGTAAAAACATAATGCACTCACTGTATATAGGTACCTTTAGGGTGATGGTAAGTATATTGTTTAAAACTGATTGGTTAGATGAGTAGTGAAGTAATGCATAAGGTGAGTGAGCAGAGATCAAGACTTTGAGAAATAATTTTGGAATCGCTTAAATTTATTCAGAACTAAAGAAATATGTAACGGGGGACGACCCCACAATCATCAAAAAAAAATGGAAACTACAATTTCTAAAAATACAATGTTCTGTTCATCCTGTGGAAATGAAATCAGTAAAAGCGCTAGATTTTGTACTCATTGTGGTGCTGCATCTGGTAGCCATACAGCTGGAAATTCGAATGTTAATGAAAGCTCTTCTGGTCAAACGGTTCAATCAAAGATTTATGAAGTTTCTTCTGAAGATTCAGAGAATCTTATTGATAAAACAGAATATTGGTTAAATTCAGAGAACCAGTTTGAAGTTCAAAGAATTAAAAATTTAACAACCACAGTTCTGCAAATTAGAAAAAAAGGTAACTGGAGAAGATTCGTTGGGATGTCTACGGCATTAAGCATCAAGTTTGAACAAACAAATGAATCTCTTCAAGTTGAAATAGGCCAAGGTCATTGGCTCGGTAAAGTAGCTACTGGAGCAACTAGTTGGTTTGTCCTTTGGCCTTTGGCTGTGTCAACAGCTTATGGAGTTTATGAGCAATATAAGGCTCCCAAGAAAATCTTTGAATTTATTGAACAAAGCATCTCAAAATTGAGCAACTAATAAGGTATTAAAAATGAGAAAACGAATAAGAGAATTAAATTCTCGCGAGTATGAGCATCCTTTTGATAAAACTACACTCGAAAAACTTGAAGCAATTCCAGTTTTACCAAAAATTATCAAGAAACTTTATGAAAAGAGTTTTGAAAGAATTGATAGGTTGCAAAACACTGGCTCCTATTTGAAGATTAATAATGATAATTTGCAAAATGTCTATAGTCTGTACTCTGAGGCATGTGCGATTTTAGACATCGAAAAGATTCCAGACTTATTTATTAGTTTTGATCCAAGAATTAATGGCTATACATCTGGTGTAGAGAAGCCTTTTATTGTTCTAACATCAGGAGCTATCGATTTGCTTGATGACAATGAATTAATGTTCTTGATAGGTCATGAATTAGGACACATTAAAGCTAGGCATGTTCTATACACAGTAATGGCTCAGAATTTCTCTCTAGTAGCAAATTTATTAGGTAATTTAACTTTTGGGATAGGAGGAGTAGCAGCTACAGGAGTTGAAATTGCCTTGCTTCATTGGTATAGGATGTCTGAATTATCTTGCGATAGAGCTGGTTTATTAACATGCCAGAGTAAAAAAGCAGCAATTAATTTCTTTATAAAATTAAACCTTCCTTCAAGCTATAATCATGCAGCTTTTCAGGAATCTTTTTTAAAACAAGCCAAAGATTTTGAGGCTCTCGATTTTGATAGTTTGAATAAATTTTTTAAAATTGCAAGTACATTAGATATGACTCATCCTTGGTCAGTAATGAGAGCATCTGAACTTGTTAATTGGCAAGAAAGTGGGGATTATGATCAAATCCTTAACACAAATCGATCATTCCAAGAAAAGATTGAAAGATCTGATTTTTGCCCTAATTGCGGTAGTCGTATTGATTTAAAGGATAAATATTGTGGTGGATGCGGTGCTTCAATTAACTGAATCTTAGATTTTAAATATATATGTATTTTACATAAGGAATATATCTTACATGAGGAATATATCTTACATGAGGATTAATATGATTTCAATTTTCAATTTTTGAATTTTAATTCTGTTGAAAACAATTATTACTTTGAGTAAATATTTTCAATTTAATAATAAGACTCATAAATATTTATTAAAACGTATGATATTTTAAAATTTTTAATATAGAAGATGATTAATGCATATAAAAATTTATGGACAAAAGCTTTTGATTTTCGTGGTCGATCAAATAGACATGATTATTGGTGGGCAACACTTGCTAATCTTTTAGTTTCTTATGTGCTTTTAGCTTTAAGTTATTTTGTTTCAGAAGCCTTTTCGGGCATATATTATCTCTATATTTTTGCAGCTTTAATACCAGGCCTTTCCCTCTGTATAAGGAGAGTTAATGATGCAGGCAAACGCTGGACATGGATATTTATAAATCTAATTCCATTCGTAGGAGCAATTTGGTTTTTATTTATTTTATGTCAGCCATCTATATACCAGCAGCCTAGATAAAATTTATTAGGTTTCTTACTAAGAAAATTTATAATATAAGTTTCTTATTAAATGTAGATTGAGTGCCTAGCAGAGATGTTCAGGAAGATAGAATTTATACAAAAGAATTTATAAATGAAGAAATTTCTTATATCAGGTTTGGTAGATGAAAAGTACAGAATTAAAGTAAACCTTTTGGCAATTTCACCCGATCATGCCATCAAAGTTTTTCAGCAAAAATATCCAAAGGCACAAGATATTTATGTAATACAGAACTTATCCAAAAAATCTTAAATTTCTATCCAAAAACCTTTTCCATTTTTTACGGCCAATCACATTGATAGGAGTACTGTTCATAAACTTTGGCATATCCCTTATTAACCAAAAGTTTTTGAATATTAATATCATCTATAAATAGTTCCGCAACAGTTCTGCCATATCTATCAGTATTAAATCTCTTTATAAAAACTTTTTTATTTAAAACCAAATTGTTTAGGAATTCCTTGGATTTTATAGCCTTTATAGGTTCAGCATTTTTACCTTTAATTTCTGGCGCATCTATACAGGCAAGCCTTATTTTTTCTCCATTCTTTGTAGTACAGGTATCTCCGTCATAGCATTTTTCAATTATTTCTGAAGACAGAGTTTGTTTCGCATGAATTTCTACAAAGGTAAATGAGAAAATAATAAGCAAATAATTCATCTTTGAATTTCGCTTTGATGATTAGATTTAATCTATTGATTTCTTATTTAAAACTTTAAAGATATTTATAGTATTCTTTAACGGCTCTTAATGCCTGACCTTTGTCCATTAAACAATTATTGTTTAAATAATTTTTTGCTATGGAAACTGCTTTTTTACCTTTTGATGTTTTTAGCCAAGCATAAAGATGTTCATAATTATTCTTAGTTAATAAATGTTTGGTCATTATATTTACATCGCTTCTATAAATAATTCCTTTATCAGCATGACACTCAGCCCCGGCTTGTGCACCAATGGCATAAGCTTTACCCATGTATTCTGATTTTGCAAATGATGGTGAAGTGAAAATAGTTAAAGAGGCAGCAAAAATTGTAAGTGCTCTTTTAGAAAATGCCTTTAATTTCATTGGAATAAATTTGTGTACATTTTCTATTTGTTCTTTTTTTTTTAAGTGATTCCAAAACCTCCAGATTTATAAATATAGTTATGCAAAAAAAATCTCCTTTAATTAAAAAGGAGATATACATTTATCGGGGGATGGATCGTCACAATCAGACGCCTTGTCTTCCTCTTTCGAGTATTTTATAACTCTCAACTTTAGAAAGTTTCAGGCTCCCCGATATTTGATTTGTGCTGATTATTTTCTTTTTAGAAACAGCTCATCATAGATTTCAAAAGTTGCCATCACATGGTTTTCAACCATCCTGGTTAATTTAACTATTGACTTTGCACTGATAGATTCATGATCAAGGATTGCATGGTTGTATTTTAGAGCCACCGTTATTTTTTCATCCCCTGGATCACTTACATATGCTTTAAGCATAATCATCTCTTTATTAATGGCTGCTGCAAAACGATTAGCGTCTTCTCTTGTGAAATCGTCAGCAAAGTAAGCCCAGTTTTGAAATTGAAGAACATTCTGATCTGCGCAAGCAATTATGAGAATTAGTCTGTCTCCTTTTACTGCACAAAATTCTGTTTCCTTTATTTGCTCTGCTTCAATATATGCATTATTAAAGATGCTTGTTAGGTTTGAACCAGATAATTGATGAAGTTTAAAATCCATTTTTTTTAATGATTGTGGGGTCGTTCCCCGTTACATATTCTTTTAGTTCTGATTAAAAAAAATGATTCCATTTTTGAATTTTTTATTTTTATCTGATCTTCAATTTCAAATAAAAAAAAACAAAGAAAAAGGAATCCAAAAATATGGATTCCTCTCTTAATTTTAAGTGTTAAATTAATTTGAATTTTTTTAGTAGTTTTGTGATGATAAAAGACTATTTATGCTCTCTTTAACATTTCCAGCATTACTACATTCATTGGCTTTTTTATTTGCATTTTTATATCCAAGATCAGAAGCCTTTACCCAGTCCTGGCAAGCCTGATTATAATTTCCTGCGAGATTGTTGTAGAAACCTCTCCCAAAGAATAAGAATCCATCATCCGAATTAATTTCAATGGCTTTGGTAAAATCATTTATTGCCCCATAATTATCTCCGATCTGACCTTTTGAATATGCTCGCCCAGAGAATGAATAATCATCTTCAGGATTAATTTTTATTGCTTTTGAATAATCTGATATAGCTGCATAATAATCCCCTGCTTTTTCTTTTAAATATCCCCTAGCACTGTATGTATATGCATCTTTAGGATTAATCTCAATAGCAGAGGTTAAATCTTTAATTGCTCCTTTATGGTCACCAATGTCAGACTTTGCATAGCCTCTATATATATATGCTTTCTGATGCTGATCATCAATTTCAATTACTTTGTTGAAATCAGATATTGCACCATAGGAATCTTTTAATTTATCTTTAGATAATCCACGATTATAAAAAGCCGAAGCTTTTTCAGGGTTTATTTGAATAGCTCTTGTATAGTCCTGAATCGCACCTTCATGATCATTCAGATAACTTTTTGAAAGAGCTCTTTGAAAAAGTGCATAATAATCATTTGGATTATTTAAAAGAATTTTTGAATAATCAGTGATCGCTCCTCTATAGTCTTTTGAGGAATATTTTTTATCTCCACTTTCCATAAGAGATTCATCATGGTTGTTGTGGCTGATATTTTTAGCGATAACAGTTTCAGTATTTTTGATAAAAGTCTGATTCTGTTGAGCGAATAAATTACCGACTGGAATTAAAGATAAACTTGCAGCGATAATAAGAAGTTGTTTTTTCATAATTTTGTACGCTTTATTTGAACTGTTTTCTTTTAGTTCTCTTTTCTTTTCTTTGATTCCTTCAACATATTATTAATGAAGATTTGTCCTGCTTCAGCCATATCAAAATTTCCGAAGATATCTCTGATAATTGTTGCTGCTATAGCATTTATGTGAACAGCATTCTTAAGATCAAGTACTTCATTAAATTCCTTAACATGGGCATATCCCTCATGGTCAACTGTGTACCAACAGGAACAACCTTTTACTGATTCAAGATCATCAGGATCGCCGTCAACATAACTGAAATTTGCAGTCTTATCATCATTAATGCTCATTAACATTGATGGAACTTTATGCTCATCTTTAAATGGTGTACATTCCCAATAAAGCAAAAATATATTATTAAAAGCCTTAGTCAGACGTTCTGGATTTACGCCTTGGTAAACATTAAATCTTTCGTCTGGTCTGTAAACAGCGCTATTTGAAGTTTTGGTTTTGAAAAATAAGTTTTGCATGATTTGTAAATTAATCTATTAATGCTTTGTTCTGAATTATCTAGACTGATTCCAAAAACTTCATAAAAAAAACCCACCAAAAGTGGGCTTTTTTATCGAAAAAATTAAAATTATATTGTAAAATTTTTTGAAAAATTTTTATTATTTATATTCGATTCAAATTGAGTTTTTGACTGAATTTCACTAGTTGACCAAGTGGTCGAATTTCTAATTGAACGAACTAAGTATCTAGTTGTAAATGCAGAAGCAAAGGCAACTGTATAAATTAGTAGACCTCTGCCGAATTTTTGAATTGTCATGTTTTTTTGAATAGTGGAGATTATTTTCCGTGCAATTATTTTTAGTTCTTGAATAATTTTTCTGATTCCAAATTAGAAATCTATTGGTCTCCAGTCGCCACTTAATTGAAATGCTGCCCAGACATTAGGATGTCTGTATCCAAGTATTTGATGATTCCTAAATTCTTTTTGGGTATTTGACAAGGCTTTAGATCTTCCTTCTCCTTTTTTAAGTTTTAGGTAAAACCTATTCATAAATTCTACAGTTGCTAAATCATTAACTTTCCAAAGTGAGAGTAAACTTGTCTTTGCACCAGCCACTGAGATCGCTCTTTTTAGCCCATAAACACCCTCTCCTGATTTTATATCTCCAAGACCAGACTCACATCCAGATATAACAACCATTTCAGTACCTTCCCAATCAAGTTTTGTAACTTCCAAAGATGTTAGATATCCATCATCATTTTTATCTACTTCAGGATTATTTGCGCCAGCTAGTACTATTCCACTTCTTATTAGGGGATTTTCTATATATTTTATATTTTTATTAATATCGTTTTTACTTTTTAATTCTAAAGATGTAGCTTTCTTTTTTGTTTCTTGTCTCTTATCTTCCAAAAAGTAAGAGTGAGAAGCTATATGTAATATCTTTGGTTTACTTCTTTTTTTAATGCCTAATGTTGTTGCACTATTTTTTGTTAATAATTCAGCACCTATTAAATTAGCTATTAGTTCTCCTTCTTTTTTTGTACCTGGAAGAGGATTCCACTTCAATTCTGAAAATTCCATTGAACGATTTTGAGAATAATGAATTGTTTCTAACTTATTTTTAGGATCTAATAATTTATCAAAATTTGGATTTGCAATAACTAATGAATTCTTTTTAACTAGTTCTTGGTTATTTATTTCAATTAATTCTCTCCCAGTAGTTAAAATCCTTAAATTATATTCCTCATTTAAAAATTTAGAATTTTTTTTATTTCTTAAAGCTGCGAAAGATACTCGATTTAATTGATTATCTGGAGATAAATATATAGTTTCAGAATCCTTAATAAATGGATACAGAGGATCGATAATTTTAGCACTTATTTCATCCCAAATTAATTGAGCATCAGCGTAACTTTGCTCAGAAGCAATTATTGCCTTATTTATTAATTTTTCAATAACATCAGCTTTGCCGAGATCTATTATATTTACTTGGCGATTATTTTTTAATGTCATAGCTAAATAGCTATATTGATTTGAATCTTGATTAAGTTCTTGGTATTTTTGAAATTCAATTAATATTCCATTTTCAGGGATTTTTTTTGCCAATTCATTAATAGAAATAACCCTAGGCTTGATTTTGGGTAAAGTACTATAAAGTTTTTTTTCAAGTTCTTCTTTATTTGAGTTTAGAATTTTTCTTTTTTCCTTTGTTAAATAAACTGACGATAATTCTCCAATTATTGATTTTAGTTTATTTGAAGTATCTTTTTGTGAACCTTCTAATAAATTAATTTTTGATTGCCTTTTTTCAATCTCTTCTAAAAGACCTTGCCTATTTATTCTTAAAAATAAAGCTAGATTATGAAATGAAGGGATTTCTTTTGAAACGCTATATATTATTTCAGGAGTAAAATCGTCAATATAATCAGCGAAAAACTGACGGGTCGATAAACTTTGATATGGAACCTCTTCTTGTAATAAATTTAGACTTATCTCAACAGATCTTTTAAATACATCATATGAGTTTTTATATTCTTTTTTATATAAATAAATCTCCCCAAGATAATTAAGAATTTCTGCAATAACTACATTATTTTTAGAATATGAATTTTTTGCAATTTTAAGAGATCTTTCATAAAAATTCTGACTTTTTCGATATTCGCCCTTTTGAAAATATAATTCGCCGAGAGTATTCAAATCCTGAATAATTATGGGATTATTATTACCAAAATAGTTCTCGTTTATTATTAAAGAATTTAAAAGTAATTCTTCCGCTTTTTCATATTTACTATCCATTAGGTAATCAGTTGCTAGAAAACGATAAGTTATAGCTATCTCGGGGTGATTAAGTCCAAAATTATTTTGATCTATTTTTATTGCTCTTAAGTATATTTCTTCTGATTTAGTATAATTTTCTTGTCTTGAATAAACATCAGCAAGAAATGTCAGTAATCCTGAAATATAGGGACTATTTTGATCTAGCTTTTCTTCATAGATTTTTAAAGCCTTTATAAAATATTTCTCTGCCTTTTTAAAGGAATTTTGTTGTATATATAATTCTCCTAAATCTTTAAAATTTCTTGCTACTTCAACGTGATCATTACCGTAAAATTCTTCTGCAATTTTAAGCGATTTTAAAAAAATTTCCTCTGCCTTATCATATCTACCAATTCTTATATAGATTTGATTCTTAGTCCATAATTGTTCTGAAATTTTAGGATGATCTTTGCCAAATGAATTTTCTAATATGGAAATTGCTCTATTTAAGTATTTTTCTGATTCACTAAATTTATCTTGGTTTAAGTAATAGTAGGCAAGCCAATTTAATGGAATTGTTATATCGGTATTTGTTTTGCCAAAAAATTCTTCATAAATGTTTAATGCTTTTTTTAATGAAAGTTCTGCCTTTTCATATTCTCCTATATCTTCATATAATATTCCTAACCAATTTAAAAGGTTTGCAACTTCAGGATGATTTTCCCCAAATAAATTTATATAAATATTTTTACTTCTTTTAAAAGCCTCTTCTGATTTTTGATATTCTCCTTTCAAGTGATAAAGATCACCAATAAAGATTAAGGAGGTGGCAATTTCATCATGGAATTCACCATGTATTTTTTCTTTAATAGAAATTGATTTATTTAAATATTTCTCAGCCTTATCGTATTTAGATTGTAATTTATAAAGTTCGGCTAGCCAATCTAAAGTGATAGCATAATCAGAAGAATCTTCACCAAAATTTTTTTTATCTAAATTTAGTACTTTTAAAAAAAACTTTTCTGCATCTTTATATTTACCTTGTTTCTGATAAAGTTCAGCTAGATAAAGATAACTATATAATTTTTGATAGGGCTCAATATTAGGAATTTTATTGAAAATCGATAATGACTTATTTAAATAATTTTCTGATTTTTCAAATTCATCTCTTTCTAAATATAATTTACCGATATTTACAATAGTGTCAGCATACTCTATAGAATTTTGACCATAAATATTCTTATCGATAAGTAAGATCTTATTATACGTTTCTTCTGCCTTTATTGATTTACCCTGGATATCATAAAGTTCAGCTAGATAATAAAGTGTTTTGCTTATATCAGGATTATCTTCACTTTTTAGATTATTAAAAATATAAATAGATCTTTTAAAGTTTTCCTCTGCATCACTATATTTTCCTTGTTGTTTATAAATTTCACCTAGCCAATTCAACGTAATTGCATATTCAGAGGAATTTTCTCCATATATTTTTTTATCAATTTTTAAAACTCTATTAAATATTTTTTCTGCATCTTTGTAATCATTTTTTTCAAAATATAAATCTCCAAGCGATGTAAGAGTAATTGCATATTCAGAGGAATTCTCTCCATATATTTTTTTATCAATCAATAATAATCTTTTAAAAATATCCTCAGCTTTTTTATAATCTTGTTTTGTTAAATAAAGATCACCAAGATCATTTAATGTCGATTTTAATTCTTCATGATTCTCACCGTAAAATATTTCAATAATATTTAGTCCATCTAATAAAAATTTTTCAGACTTTTCAAATTTATTCTCTTTTAGATAAATGTATCCCATCCAAGATAATGTATGTCCTACATCAGGATGCTTAGGGCCTAAATATTTTTTTTCGAGTTTTAGTATTTTTTCTAAAGTTAAAATTGTTTTTTTAAAAATTCCTTTTTCGGTAAATTCTGAAGCAATACTAGTCAATCTTTTAATTGCCTTTTTTGCCTCCTCTTTATTTTTTATAACTTCAATTATTTCTTCATTTTGTTCTCCAAGTAAAACTATATTTGGATAATTTGGTATTAATAAAACCAATACCAAAGTTAAATTTCTTATTTTCTTATTAAATTGATTCAAATTAAACTTTATTCACATTTTATATTTTCAATAATTTCCTCTTTGGCTTTATCTAATACCTTCGAATCTGGCGCCTTTTTTGATAGAAGTAAAGAGAGAGAAGTATTCCTATTAATCTCTAAATTCTTGTCTATAAACTTAATCCAGGATCTTTTTGATTTTCCTAGCTTATTTTCTATTTCACTGGTTTTTAAGAAAGTTTTTTTATCATCTATTTTTAGATTAATGATTACATTAGAACCCATTCCAGATCCTGATGGCCTCATTGATATCTGATAATTATTATCTTTATTAATTTCTTTAATAGGCCAATTTATTGGCCCTATGATTTTATTTTTTGATGATGCTGTCTTACTCCAAACAACATTTCCATTTTCAGAAATATTTATTTCATTGAGTGGTTTCAATGGATAAATTAGAGGTTTATCAATATTGATTAATGCTTCAAGTTGATCATTTGTATTTGTTTTAGCAATAGGTGTAAGAAGGCATACTTTATTTTTTTGGCTAGTAAAGCTTCTTGTGAATGTAGTGATTTCATAAGAACTAGGAGTCAAAGTTGCTATTCCTCCAATTAATCTTGGTCTGAATATTTGAGGACCAAATAATGCAACTACCACGGCACCAGTAATAACGGAACTAGAAATTTTTAGTCTTTTTTTAATTGTGTTGAAATTAATTAAAGATGATTCTTTTTCTATGAAAGTTCGCTCAATGGAATCAGAACTTAAAAGTCTCACAAATCTAAATAGCCTATCAATACCACCTTTGAAATCATCTATTAAAAGAGTTATTTCATTATTATTTATTTTTTTGTTATTTATTAATTTCATAAATTCGTCACTCTTTAATACCCCCTTAAAATGAACAATATTTAATTCCTCTTCAACTTGTACTGCTAAAAATAATTGTGGACCTTTTTTCTCAATTCTTGAATTTTTCAATGGAATAGATATTTCCTCAGAAATCATTCCTGTTGATACGATCTGTATATCAAATTTATTAAGAATAATCGATCTTTCTGAATTATTTAAATCTAATGATGGTCCCAGAGGTAAATCTAATTTTTTTTCTTTAAGAACTTTTTGTAAACCTTTTATGATTAACTCTCTATTAGAAAGTATTAATTCTTGATCTAAATATATTGCGTCTTCGGGGATTGGAAGCGCCTGTGGAATATTATTCATATTTGATTGATTCATTTATTTATTTCCTCCTTAATGATTTTCCTGAGAATAGACCCCTCTTCTTGTAGTTCCTGATTTAATAAATGATTCTTTAATCCATCTACAAATCTTTCAATTCCATCGGGATCATTTTTTAATGATGAAAAATCATTAATTTTTAAAAGTTCAAATGCAGCATCCTGAGCAATTTCTTCTGAAATTTTCTTTTCAGGAATTAACTTGCTAACCCATGCCTGTTTATGGTCGCATCTGCTTGCTATATCTCTTTGACTATAACCCTCTCCATATAATTCCCATGCATCTTTTCTTGAAATATCCTTTTCCCATTTCTTTTTATCATTTTCAATAAGATTCTTAATTATTTTTGAAGAATAAATCTTTAATATTTGATCAACTTTTTTTGCAATCTCTTTACCTGAAAATTCATCATCATTCTCCTGAAAACTTTCTAACTGAGATTCTTCATTATTCTCAAAATTTCGCGCATTATCAGCACCAGCAATATATTGCCTTAAGGCCTTATCTATAAGAAGTAAATTTTTAATGTTTTCTTGGGGGGGATCTAGTGAAAGCAGGAAATTTTCATCTGGATACCATCCTGAGATTTTTCCTGTTCGATTTTTATAATCCTCTTTTTCTTTTTTGTATATCTTTATATAAGAGTCATATATCTTTTCAACCTCTTTTAATTTTAATTCACCCTCTCCGCATCTATTCCATGAATTAATTATTCTGGTTTTTGAACTATCTGCAATTAATGCCCAGGGACTAATTAAGAGCAGTCCACAACTTTTTAAGTAAGATTTAAGTTCGTAATTTCCTTGTACTTTATTTTTAGTCCATGTTGATAAATTCGATAATTTAGGATTGAATTCTGAGATTATTTCAGCACTGAATGGTTTTATAAATTTTCTTTCTTGCATATTCTTTACTGTATTCCAACAGAAAACTTTTTTTAAAAACTTTCTTGAATTTTCTGCTTCTGAAGGCAAGCGAAGAAAATTTTCTCCACTATCATCAAGCAAGATTATCAACATTTCATTTAAATCAATCTCATATCCATTTGAGAACTGTTTATATATCAAATTAATTTTTTCATAAATTGGAAAACTAACCCTACATCTCAGTGCTAGAAGTGGATCTTTTGAATCAGGTTCTTTTTTAGTGATTGTTAAAAGTTTCTTATCAAAAGTATCAGAATATTCTTTTGATAAAAGTTCATGTTCTTTCTCAAAATTTGGATCAAAAGCTAATTCCCTTCTCTTCACTTTCGAGGAAAAAGAATCAAGGAAATATATGTTGCAGTATTCCTTTGACAAAATGAGATTAAACTACTGGTAATATTTTAATCTAAATTGCAAGATTTCTAAATCTTGTATATTGAGGTTCAAATAATAATTTAACCGTTCCAACTGGCCCATTACTCTGTTTGGCAACAATGATTTCTGTTATACCTCTATCCTCAGTTTCAGGGTTATAGTATTCATCCCTATAAATAAAAGCTATCAAATCAGCTTTATTTTCAATTACTTCTGAGTCACGAATATCACTGAGCATAGGCCTTTTGTTTAGTCTTGTTTCTAATTCTCTGTTTAATTGAGATGTAATTATTACAGGTACTTCAAGATTTATAGATAAATTTTTTAAATCGTTCAGGATTTTTGAAAGCTCATCTTCTCTAGAAATATTTTGACCTAAAGTCCTATCTTCTAATAGTTGAAGAAAATCAATAACTATTAAACCGAGATTTTTTTTATGATTATTTTTTACCTCCTCACAAAATTGGTAAATTTCTGAAACTTGTATCGTTGATTTATCAATTAGATATATTGGGTTCTTACTATATAAATTTATTGCTTCTCCTAAAAATGGCCATTCATCTTGAGTTAATCTTCCTGTTCTAAGTCGACCAGATTCTATTCCAGTATCCATTGAAAGTAATTTATAAGAAAGCATTTTTTTGCTTGTCTCCAGAGAGAAAAAACATACTGGTAAATTATGAAATTGACCTATATTTTTTGCAATATTTAGTACAAAAGAGGTCTTACCCATTGCTGGACGCCCTCCAATAATATAAAGATTTCCCGGAGATAGTCCTTGAGTCATCGCGTCTAAATCATAAAAATTCATGGCTTTGCCAGCCTCTGAATTACCAAGTGATCTTGATGCAATTTCTTCAAATACTTTGTTTAATAAAACATCTATTTTTGATTCATCAGTATTTAGGATTTTGCTTGCTTTAGTCATTGACTTAGTAAAACTCTAAAAAGTATTAGTTCTGAACTTTTTAAAGTGATTCCAGATTAAAAATCTATTGGTCTCCAGTCTCCATTTAATTGAAATGCAGCCCATACATTTGGATGTTGCCAAGCTTTAATAGGATGCTCTCTAAATTCTTTTTGAGTATTAGATAATGCTTTTGATCTGCTCTCTCCTAATTTAAGTTTTAAATAAAAACTTTCCATAAATTCTGCAGTCGCCTTATCATCCACTTCCCATAGAGAGAGTAAGCTTGATCTTGCGCCAGCAACGGCAATGGCTCTTTTAAGTCCGTAAACACCCTCCCCAGATTGCAGATCACCCTGACCAGATTCACAACCGGAAACGACTACTAATTCTGTGCCATTCCAATTTAATTTACTTACCTCTAGAGCAGTAAGATATCCGTCGTCCTCTAAATTTTTTTCAGGATAATTTGCTCCTGCTAAAACTATTCCACTTCTTAATAATGGATTTTCGATTATTTTATTGTTGGTTATGGAATTTGAAAATATATTTTCTGAAAATAAATTATCATTTTTAGTATCACCGATGTAAAAAGAATGGGTCGCAATATGAAGGATCTTTGGAGATTCTTCTATTTGAATATTTAAAGCAGATGCTTCCTCCTCTAGAAATAGTTTGCCATTAGTAATTTTTGATATGATATCTGCTTCTTTTTTTGTTCCTGGTAAGGAAAGCCAGATTCGATTTTTTTGATCAAATGATCTTTTTTGGTCAGTCAAGTTTATTGACGATATCTGTTTGCTGCCATTACTAGAGCTTTTACCTGAAAAGTTAAAATTTGGATTTGCAACAACTATTGATTGTTTATTACTTAAATTCTTTTCTTTATTTAAAGTTAATAGTTCTCTTCCAGTGGTTAGTAATCTAAGTTCAAAAATATCGCCCAATAAATCTATTTTATTAAAGCTTCCTATTGCTGCAAAAGGCACCTTATTTAATTCACTATCAGGGGAAATAAATAAGGTTTTTTTATTTTTAATATATTTTTCTAGGGGCTTGATAATTTTGGAACCCAATTCCTGCCAGAGATCTTGTGCATCAATTAAAGATTGTTCAGAGGAAACTAAGCCAAACGATATTAACTGATCGATTTCAGCCGCCTTACCTAAATCTACGCTTTCTACCTTATTATTTGGGAATAATATCAGAGCTTGATACTTAGCCTCTCCCCAAGTAGTCTCGTCCATACTCTGATCAGGATCGATAGCTACAAAAGGTCTATATTTTTGAAATTCAATCAGTACTGCATCGTCAGGTATTTCTTTTGATATATCGCTCAAACTGTATATTTTTGATTTTAATTGTGGAAGTGATTTATATAGTTCCAACTCCAATTTTTCTTTCTGAAACTTTAATTTATCCATAGATTGTTTATTGCCTTGATTTGTTGAAGAGAGCTGATTTGTTAAATCTTTAATCTTTTCCATTAGGTCTTTTTCAGAACCTTCTAGGCTCGCTAATGTGATTTGCTTCTTTTCGATCTCCTCCAGTAATCCATGTCTATTTAATCTTGCAAATAATGCAAGATTCTTACCTATTGGATGAATATCCGTAGCTGTAAAAATTGCTTGATATGAAATTCCTAATGTCTTAATAAACTGTTCCCTTTTTGAGATTGGTAAAAATGGAATTTGATCTTGAATATATTTAAATTGGATAGCTAAACTTCTTCTCAAATAATAGTCAGTTTTTTCATAATCTTTTTCCTTAAAATAAACCATTGCTACATTTAGTAGAGGTTGTATCAAATAGTGGCTTTCTTTCCCAAAGACTTCTTCATATAAATTTAATGCCTGATTATGATAGATTTTCGCTTTATTATTTTCTCCGTCCCACCAATAAGCGTAGCCAAGTTGTTCTGATAAAGATAAGTCAGGCTTGTCTTGTTTGCTGTTTTTAATTTGTATATCATAAAGCCTTTTTAAGATCCTTTGGGCTTTATTAAAATTCTTTTCTTTGAATGCTATTTGTGAACGAATTAATTGTCCTTCTAATGATCTGAATTTAAAAAGTTTTTTGGCATCCTTATAATTATTGTCTGAAAAAATATAAATATCCGCTAGATATTTTTTACAATCTTTTGTTTTAAGAGAATTTTCTAATTTTATTTTTTTTGATTCAGTAAGACATTTTTTCAGGCTTTGTTGAGCTCTATCATTATCCCCAATGGTTCCATAATATATAGCCTCTTTATAAAATAGATCTAAATAATCTTCATTTTTTTCTTTAACGTTCTTCGATACACTTTTCCCCTTATTTATTAGAGGTAGTACTTCTTGATAAATACCATTTGATATATAAGTGTCTATTAAATAATTTATTGCGAAAAGGATTTCTTCTGGCTCCCCAAAATCTATGATTGCTTCATAATCTGATATCGCACCTTTTAAATCTCCAAGTTGATATTTACCGAACGCTCTGTCTAAATAGCTTCTTGTATCAGTTGGGTCAAGCTTTATTGCATTTGTATTATCCATTATTGATCCTTTTATATCATCTATCTGAAGTTTTAAATAGGCTCTCCAATTTAGGAAATAACTATTTGGATTGATATTAATTGCTTCTGTGAAATCTTTAATTGCGGAATCAAAATCCTTTAATTGATTTTTAGATACACCTCTACCTGAATACGCATCTTCATTATTTGGATTAAGTTCTATAACTTTAGAATAGTCTTCAATAGATCCTTCATAATCTTCCAATATATATCTTAAATATCCTCTTGAGAAATAAGCTTCTTCATATTCGGGATCTATTTTTATTGCAGATGAATAATCTGAAATCGCCCTTTCGTAATTTTCATTTTTTTCATGAAGATAACCTCTATATAAAAAAGATTTTTCCCAGGGATTTGGATTTAATTCAATTGCTTTTGAATAATCTGAAATAGCTCCTAAAAAGTCCCCAAGAAAATCTTTAGCTATTGCCCTGTTGTGATATCCTCTCCAGTTATCTGGATTTGATTTTATATAGTTATTAAAGTCATCCAAAGCATCTGAATATTTTTTCTTAGAGATATTTTCTCTGCCGCTTTCAAAAAAAGATTCCTTGGTTTCCGCTTCAAGAGCTTTAAAACTGAAAATATTTGCAGGACTGGAAAAGAATAAAAATAATAATAAAAGATACTTAATCATTTATTTCAGAATCTGAACTTTGAATCAACTTTTGAAGTTTTTAAATTTATGCCTAAAAGTCCCGAAGCATCTTTTTTGTATGGTGAGGATTCGAGATCGACTGATTTACCAGACCCCCTTGTTCTTGTGAATGCTTTATAAAGAGGATCATCTATATCTCCCTTAACTAATTTTTCTATGGAAGCGTAAGAACAATCAGCATCAACTCTCCCCATCCCTGATAAAAGTGCATAGGTTCTTTGAGCTCCCGTTCCATGAGTTTTATCTCCTATTGAATAAGCAACAGATGACATTTCCAGAATATTTTCTCGGGTGATTTCTAATTCTTTATTTCCTTGCTGAATAAAATAACCTGCAAGACAATCAGCCTGAAGTTCATGATTGGGAGCCTGTAATCTTATCTCCAGAGCATTTTGCAAGGCATGGGCGAATTCATGGGCAACTACATATGCAACGCTTGAGTTTCCGAACGCCTTTATAAAAGTTTTAAGTTGAACGGGGTCAAGAACTATTGTGTGATCGGGAGGACAATAATACGAACCGGCGACATCAAAACCCTCATTAGTTCCTTTACATCCTCCACCATATAATCTCGTTCCACTTGGTACCGTAATTACCTGAGGAGGAAACCAATTCTTCAGATTCTCATCATCATTCCATGTCTTAATTAAATAAACTGTTGTTTTTTCAATTAAATCTGGGATGTTGGAAGCTTTTGCTTCATAAGGAAAAATTAAAATAAATATTGCTAAAATTAGCTTCATCAAGGAGGCAAAGTATTGCTCTTTATATTAGTTATTTTATTTTTTGAATTATAAGAAATTAAGAAATTATAATAATAGATAAGATCAATTGATTAAATTAGTTTTAATTTGGTAAAAATTCTTCTCTCCCTTTAATACGACTTATCAACTATTTATTCCCCCCAAAGGGTTTTTAATCCTTCTTAGTAAGGATCAAAACATTGCCAAACTGGTACACCTAACCTCGTTGTTCCCATCTGATAGCAATTTAATAAATCTGGATTTGTCCAGGAAACAATTTGATAACCTCGTCCTGCCATTGCTGCAGTTGGTACTAGAAGGGATAATCCAAGAAATAGACAAATAGAAAATAATGTTTTTTTCATTTTTTAAAACCATATGAAAAGGTACATTCAGATATAGTTCCCAAATTAAATTGCTGATTCCGAAATAGATATATTCTTATAAATTCAAGACGGACGTCCACTTCTGAATAATTTCTTCGTGCGATATTGGTAATCTGACTGATACCAAGCTATCCCGCGAGTGCCCTCGTCGGGACTTGAACCCGAGACCTCTCCCTTACCAAGGGAATCAAAAGTATTTCAAAACTATTGGTATAACTGAAGTTTAGGGGTAAATATTACTAAGCGTTAACTAATTAGTGCGATAACTAGTGCGAAGAGAATAATCCCCTCAAGGGAAGGGCTAGTTTCTAGTTGTATAAATAGTTCTACCCTAATCTTTAATTACATTCAGACGAACATAAAATGTTAATTAAGATTAGGGTAAGCTAAGCTATAACCCCTTGTTAGAACTGAATTTATTCTACAAATCTATAATATTTAATGCTATAAATACAATAGTTAAACCTACTTTATGTCTGTTTTTGAGCAAGAGCTAGATGCAAGGATAGGCAAACCAAGTAGTAATGACTAAAAGAGCAACTAAACAAGAAACCGAATTAAGAGTTGCACATGCTGCTGAATTAGTTGCTGAAGGACAAGCCTATTCATCTATTACTTCCTTTGTTGCCGCAAAATATGGAATCTCAAGAAGAAGAGCCAGACAGATCACTTCTAATGCTTATCTTTTGCTGAAAGATGATATTGAGGAAGGGGACTTAAATCGCCCTGAAATGACAGCGAAATTAGTATGTACTCTAGAAACTGCTATGCATAAAGCAATGCAAGAAAAACAATATTCTGCAGTTGCAAGTAATGCAAAAGTCCTTATGAAATTAATAGGTTTAGAAGCAAAAACACAAATTAGATAATTACTTTTTATTAAAAATATAACTTTCAAAAATTCCTTTCTTTTTGTTTTTTTTCTTTTAAACAATTCATAACTTGTTTATAACTTTAAAATGTGATTCTAATTATGCATTCAATTCTTCTAAAGCAAAGCAGTGGCCTTGGATGCAATTTTTTATAGTATGCAAAAGTAAACTAATCATTTTTTTTAAATTAAAAAAATATTTTATTTTTTCTTATTCGTACCTTATTTAATTCTTAAAGAAGAGTTCATTAAATCTTTTAAACTGAAATTAGCTTCTATATTATCCTCACACGAAATAGAGAAGCTTTTTCTTTTTGAAATAAATTTGGTATGACTTATTTTGCAGAGCCAAATTACATAGAATATGACCTGTGGTTTGATTCAAATATTAATTCAGTTGATTTAATTAACTATTCAGATGAAAATGAATTTTGTAATTTTACGCATAAAAAATTCCATAAGATATCAAGTTTAAATTTAGTTATTGGTTCCTCAAAATATAAACAAATGATGATTTTTTCTTTTTTTTAATTTCCTTGCAGAGTTAATGCATTTCTTTATTGTTTTATCTCTCTGATTCTGGCATAGCAAAAGTAAATTTTTTGATATAAATTTTTAAGGCATTAAGCACTAAAGTTTAATTATCAAAGAGCTAAATCGCAATAATTTCCAGCACTCATATTTACTGAATTTTGTGAAGTAATTCTTTCTAAGTTTTTATTTAAATTATTAGCTTGATTAGAAGCTGAATAAAATCCAACTGTTAAAAAAACAAGTGTTATAGAAGTTACTATTGTACTGAACTGGATAACTCCATCTGCCAGAATAGTTGGAGTTTTTAGAGATAAAATAGCTTTTTTTCTCTTTGCTTTTGATTTTGCCACAATGTTAACCTTTACTTAAATTTTTCTTAAGTTAATTTTAATAATAAGCAAAAAAATTAATTTGTCAGTTAGTAAATTTACTCATTTTGATAAGTCGTTCGAATCGAGAAATCTTAATATTTTCAACTATTAATTTATATTGACCTTAAAATTAATAGCTTCTTTAAATTTTTAAGCGTCTTGACTTTCTTTAAACAAATTTATTTTTAAATTAATTACCTCTTAATTTTCGTAACTTACTTTAAATTTATCGACTAAATATTGACGCCTTATTTAGCTGATTTCATATGAACAAATTAAATATTTATAAAACAAAAACAATAAACTTTTTAAGAAAATATTCATTAAATATTTTTATGGCTATTGTAGCTATCAATTCATATTCTATTTCAAGTACTCTTAAAGAAAATAGAAATATTTTAAATGAAAATGTAAAGTTACTAAGATATAAAGAGATTTGCGCGAGATATTATACTTTTTATTCTTCTGGAACTGATGAGCAGGCAGAAAGTAGAGAGGAATTGACAGCTTCTTTGTTAGATGTTCCATTGGAGCTTGTTGATACTTTTTGCCAAAGGATGATATAGATATTTTTCTCTTAATAAATTGAGAATTTTTAAAAAGTTTTTTGCA